>NZ_BMIG01000004.1 GCF_014641715.1 Polaromonas eurypsychrophila
ACGGCCAACTTGGTGATCACGATCCAGGGAAGCAACGACGGGCCAGTGGCTGTAGCTGATACGGGCACTGTGAATGAAGACGTTACGCTGACCGTGAACGCCGCTAGTGGCGTGCTGACCAACGACACCGACGTGGATGCCACCGACACCAGGACGGTGACAACGATCACCGGCGGCACAGTGGGCAGCGCCGTAAATGGGACCTACGGCACCATCACGCTGAGTGCCGATGGCAGTTATTCGTATGTGGCCAATCGTCCGTCGGTGCAAGCGCTGGCAGCAGGGCAGACCGCTGTTGACACTTTTACCTATACCGTAAGCGACACAGCGGGTGCCACGAGCAGTACAACGCTGGCTATCACTGTGACCGGTGTCAATGACGCGCCGGTACTGACTGACACCGCAGTGGCCATGGCTGCTGTCAACGAGGATGCAGGCGCTCCAGTCGGTGCGGTGGGCACGCTGGTGTCCTCGTTGCTCGGTGGTTCAACAGACGCGGATGCCGGCGCTGCAAGCGGCATTGCTATCGCTGCAACCGACGCCACCAACGGCACCTGGTTTTATTCAACCAACGGCGGTACCAACTGGATTGCAGTTGGTGTTGTCAGCAATGCCAGCAGTCTTCTGCTGGCGTCCAATGCAAGCACGCGTGTGTACTTCCAGCCCAACGCCAATTACAACGGGTCCGTCGCCACGGGTCTCACCATTCGGGCATGGGATCAAACCACCGGTACGGCAGGTAGCAAGGTCGATACATCGGTTAATGGGACGACGACTGCGTTCTCAAGCGCTACCGATACGGTTGCCATCACCGTCAATGCGGTAAATGATGCACCGATCAACACGGTTCCGGTGGCCCAGACCAGCACCGAAGAAGCCAGCAAGGCCATCACCGGATTGAGTATTTCAGACGCCACCGACGGAAACAGTGGCTCCATGACGGTCACCTTGGCCATGACCAATGGCACGCTGACCGTCACAGGCGGGGGCGCGACCATTACCAACAGCGGAACCAGCAGCGTCACTCTGACGGGCACTGTCGCACAGATCAACGCGACCCTTGCATTCAATGTGACCTACGTGCCTACGCTCGACTTCCATGGCAATGCCACGCTCACCATGACCACCAACGACAACGGCAATGTCGGTGGTGGGGCGCTGACGGATGTTGACACGGTCACCATTTCAGTCTCGCCTGTTGTTGATATCGCCAACGATGCAGCGACGACGGTTGAAGACACGCCAGTCACCATCAGTGTCCTGGCAAATGACAGCTTTGAAAACGCTGGTCGAGCCATAACCGCGGTCAATGGCGTTGCAATCACGGCGGGCGGTGCTTCGATTGCAGTGGCCACTGGAACAGTGGCGCTCAACGCCGGCGGACAGCTGATTTTCACGCCGACGCTGAATTACGTCGGCGCTGCCTCGTTTACCTACACAGTGACTTCTGGCGGAGCCGATGAGACCGCAACTGTCAGTACAACCGTCACGGCGGTCAACGACGCGCCTGTCAATGTCTTTGGTTCCATCGCGGTTGTTGAAGATGTGCCGACCGCCATCACGGGCATCAGCGTCAGCGACGTAGACGTCGCGTCTGGCGCCATCACGGTGACCTTGAGCGTTCCGGTTGGTTCCTTCACCGCGGCCAGCGGCGTCGGCGTAACGATTTCCGGTTCCGGTAGCGCGACGCTGGTGTTGTCGGGTACTCAGGCCAACATCAACAGTTTCATTGCAGCTTCGGGAGTGATTTACACCACAGCAGGCAACGCCAACGGCACTGTGGTCCTGACCATGACCACCAATGACGGCGGAAACACAGGTACGGGCGGTGCCCTCAGCGATACGGACAACATCGTTATCAACATCACGCCGGTGAACGACTCACCTGTCAACACCGTACCGGTTGCGCAGACGACCAGCGAGGACACCAACAAGGCTATAACAGGTCTGGCGATCTCTGACGCTGCAGACGGCAATACCGGAACGATGACGGTAACTTTGACTGTTGCCAACGGCACGCTGCTGGTCAGCGGTGGGGGCGCAACCATCACCAACAGCGGTACCAACACGGTGACCCTGTCCGGTACCGTCACTCAGGTCAATGCAACGCTGGCGGCAAGCGTTATCTATGTTCCGAATGCCAACTTCAACGGCACGGATACCCTGACCATGACCACCAACGACAACGGAAACGTTGGCGGAGGTGCGTTGACCGATGTTGATACCGTGAGCATCAGCATAAGCGCAGTGAACGATGCGCCGGTGAATGCCGCCCCGGTCTCGATCGCAGTCACTGAAGATGTCGCCACCGCACTGACCGGTATCAGCGTCGCAGATGTTGATTCCGGGGTGACAAATATTTCCGTCACGCTCAGCGTGCCTGCGGGCACTCTGGTGGCCGCCGCAGGTGGCGGCGTCGGGGTTACAGGCTCCGGATCCGGCAGCCTGGTATTGACCGGCACACAAACGGCCATCAACGCCTTTATTGCGGCCAGCAGCGTCACTTACACCACAGCGGCCAATGCGAACGGTACTGTCACCCTGACGGTGACCACCAGTGACTTGGGTAATACCGGTACCGGCGGCACATTGACCGATGTGGACACGGTCACCCTGAACATCACCGCAGTCAACGATGCGCCGACCTTGAGTGCCACGGCATCCAATCCCATCTTTGCTGAAGGCGCCGGTTCCACGCAGGCCAACGCTGTTTCGGTATTCAGTGCTGCTACGGCCAATGCTAGAGACGTAGGTCAGTTGATCACTGGCCTTACATTCACAGTCAGTGGTTTGCTTGACGGTGCCAATGAACGAATCGTTATTGATGGAACTGCCATTACCCTTGGCGCAAATACATCAGGGACGACCTCGTCCAACGGTCTCGGCTACAGCATGACCATCGTTGCCGGCACGGCCACGGTTGTTTTGACCGGAGGTGCCCTGGCTGCGGCGACGGCGCAATCGCTGGTTACCGGTATTACTTACCAGAACACCAGCATCGACAACCCGTCCGACGGCAACAGGGTGTTTACGCTGACGCAGATTACCGATGACGGAGGAACTGCCAACGGCGGGGTGAATACGACGACCCTGTCTGTCGGTTCGACGATCAATGTCAACCCCGTGAACGATGCACCAACATTGGATCTCGATGGCAGCGCCACGGGTACGGGCTATGTCACTTCATACTTCAACAACAACAATGCGGCTTTGGACATAGCTGTCCGAATCACAGACACCGACGCCCTTGTTGTTGATCCCGACAGTTCCATCCAGGGCGCGGTGCTGACTCTCAATGGGCGGGCTGGCGACGTGTTGACGTTCACCAATAATGGAAATATTACTGGCAGCTGGGTCGGGGGGGCGACGCGTGTATTAACGGTTACTGGAACAGATACCGCAGCAAACTACCAGATCTTCCTCAATTCCGTGAGGTTTGCAACCACCGACAACACCATAAATCAGCGCACGCTTGATGTTGTGCTGACGGACACAACTAATTTAACCGCGACGGCGACGACTACCATCAATGTTTATAACTCTACAACACTGCCGGTAGCCATTGCAGCCACAGCAACCGGAGCCGAGGACGCCGTCGCAGGGATTCCGATAGCCTTGACCGCCAGCGATCCCGATGGAACCATTGGAGTCTTCAGGGTCACGTCGGCCATCAGCAATGGGACGCTGTTCACCGATGCCGACATGACGCAGGCTGTCGTTTTGAATCAAGACATCAACGTCACACCGCAAGCTACTGCGAGCCTGACGCTCTACTTCAAACCTGCGCCGAACTACAACGGCTCAGGCCAGATATTCACCTACTCGGCAACGGACAATAGCGCGAACGTTGCCAATTCCACCGCTACCGTTACGGTCAATGCAGTCAACGATGCACCGGTCAACGCTGTCACTGCGACATTTACTGGACCCGAAGATGCAAACCGGCTTGTCACCGGCCTGTCGATTTCCGACGTAGATGTTGGCGGCGTAAGTATCACGGTGACTCTTGCTGTGACCAACGGAACGCTGACGCTAACGGGAGGCACCGGGGGGACGGTCGGCGGAAGTGGCACGAATACTGTGACTATTACTGGAACAGTGACGCAGATTAACAGTCGGTTGGGCGCTACCCTGACCTATGTGCCGACTGCCGATTTCAATGGCGCTGCGGTACTCACCATGACAACCAATGACGGCGGCAACACCGGCTCCGGGGGCGCTCTGACCGATGTCGATATTGTGACTATCACCCTTGCCGCGGTTGCAGATATTACCAACGACACGGTCACCACAACCGAGGACACGGCAGTTGTCTTTAACGTGCTTATGGGTACCAACGGTGCGACAGCGGACAATTTTGAAAATGCCGGAAGGTTGGTGACAGCTGTCAGCCAGGGTGCCAACGGCACGGTCAGCTTCACTTCTGCAGGTGTTCTGACTTACACCCCGAACCTCAACTACAACGGCAGCGACAGCTTTACCTACACCGTTACCAGCGGGGGCGTGACAGAAACCGCTATGGTGACTGTCTCCTCCATCAGTGCGGTCAACGATGCGCCGGTCAATACCGTTCCGAGTTCGATTATTGTTACGGAAGATGTTGCATCTGTCATCACGGGCTTCAGCATCGCCGACCTGGACGCCGCCAGTAGCAATGTGAGTGTCACGCTTAGCGTCCCGGCAGGATTGTTTACGGCAACAACAGGTGGCGGGGTTATCGTGACCGGCTCCGGGACAGGCAGTCTTGTATTGTCTGGAACGCAAGCCAACATCAACAGCTTTATTGCTGCAAGTGCGGTCACCTACACAACCGCAGCCAATGCCAACGGCACCGTCACCATGACGGTCACCACAAGTGATGGAGGCAATACCGGCACCGGTGGCGCCCTGACCGATGTGGACACCGTGACATTGAACATCACCGCGGTCAACGACGCACCGGTACTTGACCTTGACGCCAGCGCCGGCGGAACCGGCTATGTGGCCGCCTACACTGAAAATGGCGTTGGCGTCCAGATCACCGACTCAGATCAGGTGTTGACGGATGACACGACCAATCTGGCCAGCGCCACCATCACCCTGACCAACTGGCAGGCTGGTGATGTGCTGGCGATCGGCTCGATTCCCGCAGGTATCAGCTACAGCTTGTCTGGACCGAACAACAATGTGCTGACACTTTCAGGTGCGGCTACAGTGGCAGACTACAAAGTGGCACTACGCGCCATCACCTACGCCAATACCTCGGACAACCCGAACACCACACCGCGCAGCATCACTGTGGTGGTGAACGACGGTCTGCTCAACAGCAATGTGGCGACCACCACCGTTAATGTGACCGCCGTGAATGACGCACCCGTGCTGGACCTGGACAGCAGCGCTGCGGGCACCGGTTTCTCGACCTACTTTGTGAGTAACGGCGTTTCGTCCACTGCCATCGCCATAGCCGACATTGACCGCGTCATCAGCGACGCGGACAGTGCCAACATGACAAGCGCCACCGTGACATTGACCAACTGGTACGCTGGCGACGTGTTGTCGGTGGGCAGCCTGCCCAGCGGTATCTCGGCGGTGATCTCCGGCGTCAACAGCAATATCGTGACCTTGTCGGGCTCTGCATCTGCGGCCGATTACCAGACCGCGCTCAGCGCCGTCCGGTTCAACAACCTTAATAGCGGGGCGAACGCGACGGCCAGGGCCTTCACCGTCACTGTCACGGACGGTGCGCTGGTCAGCAATACCGCCAATACAACGGTCACTGTAGCGACCTCGTCCAACCCGATTGCATCGGCTGCAAGTGCCACGGGTAACGAAGATACCTTGATGACCGTGACGCTTAATGCCGTGGACCCGAACGGCACCATCAACACCTTCACGGTAAGCAGCCTGCCTGCCAACGGAACGCTGTACACCGACGCAGGCATGACGCAGGCGGTGGCCATCAACACCCCTTACACCGCGACCGCGGGCAGCTTGTTGTTGTACTTCATGCCCAATGCCAACTGGGCGGGTACAACGGTGGCGAGTTCGAACATCACCACGTTCAACTTCTTTGCCACCGACAATTCCCTCGCGGCCAGCCCTGGCGCAGTGGCCACCCTGACCGTGACGCCGGTTGCCGATACACCGTCGCTGTCAGTGGGCAATTCGGTTGCACAGGTTTTCAACACCACCTGGGAATCTGTCGGCGCACTGACTGCGACTGCAAACGACACCAACAACGCCACCCATGCAAAAGGCAGCGCAGCCATCGAGGGCTGGACGTTGACCACGCCGGGTGTGGCTGATAGCGTCGCTGGGTCAGGTGGCACGCAGGTCAGCGAGTTCTATTTCAATGCCGACGGCGACAAGATTTATGACTCGAATGCAGCGACGTTCTACACGGCAGCGGGCATGCTGGGCAGTACCACCGGTGGAGATTCGCAGCGCGTTTTCCTGCATCTGGACAATGCCGCGAACGGTGTGTCGGCAATCAACCCGAACTACCAGACGCCTGCGATCACACGCACCATCAATGTGACCGACATCACCCAGGTGTACCAGTTGAGCCTGAATTACGCGCCAGACGCCGCACCAATTGCCAATACCGGCTTCCAGGTGCTGGTGGACGGGGTTGTGGTCGGCACTTACGCGGCGTCTGCTGCCAATTCAGCCCTGGTCTGGCAGGCTGTACGCACCGGCTTCAACTTTGCGACTATAGGCGACCACACCATCACGATTCGAACCACGTCTCCAGAAGGTGGCGAGGGCGTTGGCGGGTATTTTGACGACATCCGCCTGGTACAGGCTCAGGGCGCGATGCAGGACAATTACCTCAGCGCCAACTACGGCACTGTCACACGTATATCCCTGGACGGGAAAATCACGGCAGGCCTGGTCGATGCTGATGGCTCCGAAGCGTTAACACTTGTTATCACCAATATGCCGGGCGGGTCGCGGATTGTGTCTGGCGCAACCACCTACAGCCCCATCAACGGGCAGGTGACCATTCCCTACAGTGGCATTGACTGGCCCAATGCCTATCTGATGTTCCCCGAAGACTATTCGGGGCGCGTGGATCTGGGTGTGACAGTAAAGTCCACCGAAAGCCTGAACAGTGCGACCGCGACCAGTTCGCAGACGCTGACTTTCCACATCTTTCAGCCGGGCATGTCGGCCGGTGACCCGCCGTTGATGGCTGTGGTCAATAACACCACCATTGTGGAGGGCGACTACGCCATGTTCGACATCCGGCTCGGCGCGCAGACGGCCAATGATGTGACGGTTACCTTGCAAACCACCAACGGAACAGCTACCGGTGCCGACTATGGTGCGACCCTGCAGTACTCGATCAACGGCGGAACAACCTGGACCAACTACACCGGCAGCATGGTTGTATCGTCTGGTAAAACCAGTGTGCTGGTTCGTACCACAACGGCGCTGGACGGCAGCATCGAAGGCTCGGAGACATTTACCCTCACGGCCACAGTGTCTTCCGGTCCGGTGATCAACTCGGTCGCCGTCGGAACCGCCACCATCCTGGATATCGACAGTGCGCCTATTTTGCTTGTGCGTCCGGTGGGTCAATGGACATTCGACGAAGGCTTTGGCATTCCAGCGCTCAACGAGTACCGCAACATTGTGGGTACCTTGTCAGATACCAACACCACCAATGGCAATGCCACGCCGTCGTGGATTACCGGTCACGCCGGCACCTCTGGAACTGCTTTGCAATTTGATGGCAAGGGTTCGTCGCTGTCGGTCGATCCGGTCGAACTCAACCCGATCACCAATTCCGCCACAGTCACGTTCTGGATCAAAACGACGCAAAACGCTACCACTGACGCGGCGCAGTTCGGGGGCGGGGACATCGGGTGGAACCGCCCCAGCGTGTTCGGATCCGAGCAAGCTGGTGCGGTCAACGATGCGCAGTGGGGATGGCTGGACAATACCGGTCGTATTGGCATCAACGTCGGTGATACCGCAGGCGCCAAAAGCACGGCATCTGTGTCCGACGGCATCTGGCACTTTGTGGCGATCACGCGTGATTCCGCCACAGGTGCCACCCAGGTGTGGGTTGACGGCGTCGGCGGTACGGTCGTGACTGCGCCGGGTTTGCAGGGCACCATCACCAACGTGTTCGGCATCGGATTTACCAACGGCGTCAACACTGACTTCTCGCGCAACATCACCAATGACAAATACCTCAACGCGGGTATTGATGACTTGCGGATTTACAGCAATGTTCTGAGCACCGAACAGGTTCGTTCCATCTGGGAAACCGAAATCAACCACCACGATGTCGGTATAGCCAATGACGGCAGTACCTTCCAGTTTGATGTCACCGCACGCGCTTTTGATACGCTGTCGGTGTCCGGCCTGCAGACCGGCTGGGTCATCCGTGACGGGGCCGGCCAAAGCGTCACGATTACCACCGGCGTCACACAATCGGTGGATATCTCGACATGGAACTTCGACAACCCGCTCACGGTGACCGGTGTCACAGCTGCTCAATCAGCCCTGATTGACATCACCGCCACCAAAGGGGTTCATCAGGTTGACCAGCTCCTGAGCCTGGTGAGCATCAGCAATGCCTACGAAGGAACTGCCGGCGCCAACACCCCCACGTTGACCGCCAATTCGGACTTTGCGTTTGGCAATGACGGTATTGACACGTTGACCGGCGGGGCGGGAGACGACCGGCTTCACGGAGGCGCTGGCAATGACATCCTCAGCGGCGGAACGGGCCGCGACCTGATTGTGGGCGGGCAGGGCGCCGATAACATGACCGGCGGTACCGGGGCCGACATCTTTGCCTGGGAGCTCAACGACGGCGGAACAGTGGGTGTGCCGGTTACCGACACGATTACCGACTTTAGCCTGGCGACTCGCGCAAATGGCGGCGACGTTCTGGACTTGCGTGACCTTCTGGTCGGTGAGACAGCCGGCTCCCTGTTGGGACAGGACAATCTGGCGAACTTCCTGCACTTCGAAAAATCGGGTGCCGACACGATTGTCTATATCAGTACCACGGGCGGCTTCTCGGCAGACCCGCACACCGTAGGCACCCCATCCGGGGTGGTGACCGGTGCAGAAAACCAGCGGATTGTGCTTTCCGGCGTGGACATGATTGGTGCCTTCACCACCGACCAGCAGGTGATTCAGGACTTGCTGACCAGAGGCAAGCTCAATACAGATTGATCGGGCTGTGGGCAACACACTGGAACGCGCAGGCGCTTGGTGCCTGCGCGGGCTTGTCGTAGATGGTCGTCGATAAGCGGGACACCACGATTGTGTGGTTATTTCCGCCTGTAGCCTTTTCTGCCTGTGTGACAGTTGCTATTTTTCTTATAGCGAAGTGAGCTGTTTGCCAGCTTCGCCCAGCGGTTTGGTGGACCGCCCGTCTCAATCAGCGGCGCGATGTGGTTGGCTGCCGATCAAGCCGCATCTTTGACGGCCGGTCCGGCCACGCCGTCAAACCCGGCAGCGTCCAGCGCGGCGAGTTCTGCGCGGTCAATCAGTCCTTCTGCCAGTACCTGCATCCCCATTTTGTGAGCCGCCAATGCCAGGCTTTTCAGGAATATCTGGTTGTCTGCGCTGTATTGCAGCCCCCTGACGAAGCTGGAGTCCACTTTCAGGAAGTCCAGCCCTAAATCGTGCACGGCATCCGCCTGGTTGAAGTGGCGGCCGAAATGTTTCAGCCCCGCATGACTGCCGGCCTGGCGAACGCTGACGCCGAACGCCCGGAAACTGTCGATGTGCTTGACTGCTGCGGATTCAGCTACTTCCAGCCACAGGCGACCGGCCAGGCCTGGGCTTTTGCAGATCTGATCCAGCAGTTTGACGTAGTGCTGTTCAGCGCTGATGGAGAGCGCTGAAAGGCTGATGGACAAGCCGGGCAGATGGGGTTCGCTCGCCAGCTTTTCCTGCGCCAATCGGATGGCTTGCAGATCCATCCATGGCGTCAACTGACTGGCCTCGGCGGCCTGCATGAGATGCCTGGCCGGCTCCCAGTCTGTAGCGCTGCCCAGCATCAATTCCATCGTGCACTCGCGATGCAGCAGCTTGCCCTGCATATCTGTCACGGGCAGCGAGAGCAGCCGGGCGCGGTTTTGCTCCAGCGCAAGTTTGATAAGCGGTGCAGTTTCCGGTCCGCCCTGGGCCGCAGCTTCCGGGCTGGCTTCCCGAACCGCGTTGGCGCCTTGCGCTTCTGCAGCAATCAAGGCAGAGGAGACTTGAGCCATCAGGCTTGGCATATCCTGCCCGCGCGTCAATTTTCCCAAGCCGATGTAGGCCGCAGGGTCGCCCGCCGTCAGTGGCGCACTTATTTCTATCAGCGAGGCCAGCAATTTTTTGGCGACTTCGCGTGCATTGACCTGCGCCGGAAGAAGCAACGCGAAGTCGGAGTCCCCGATACGTGCCGCTACCGCTTGGCTCTGCAGCGCCTGATGCTGGAGGGTTTCCCCAACTGTCTTCAGCAGGCCATCCACAACGCTCGAGCCCAGTCGTTTGCTGAGCGCGGAAAATCTGGCAATACGCATAAGAAGCAGCGTACCGCCCTCGGCCTCTTCGCTGTCGAGCGAGTCCAGCAGTTGAACCAGGAAAAAGGTGCGGTTGGCCAGGCCGGTCAGCGTGTCGTAGTTGGCAGCCAGACGCAGAACTTCCAGGCGCTGGGCTTCTTCTGCAAACATGTTCTTGAGTCGCGTGACGGTGCCATTCATCGCCATGGCCAGCTGCCGGAGCTCGGGCACATTGGGCACGTCTATCAGTACAAACCGACGGTCGCTGATGGCATTGGCCTGATTGATCACACGCTGTAGTGGTTCACGCAAGCGGCCGAGAACAGTGGCCGCCAGCACTCCGCCTACCAGCCCGGCGAGGGCCAGTGCCGCCACCAGCTGCAGAACACTTTTCCATAAGGCTTCATAAGCAAACCGGCTGTTGCTGATCAGGGTCAACGTGCCCAACTGATTCCAGCCGCTGCTGATGCGGGCCTGGCCTGGACTGGCATACAACGGCAAGAGCTGTGTGAACCAGTCGGGCACAGATTGCGCCCGGCCAGGCGTCACCTTTTCCACGATGGTTTGACCAAGAGGGTCAACAACCCGTATCAGCTCGTAGTGCCCGCTGTCAAACAAAGCCGAAACTGTCAGCTCGATCATCACCGAATCGGCATTTTGCTGGCTCAACGCCAATGCCAAAGCGGTTGCATTGTCTGTATTTTTGGCATTGAGCTGCTCTGACAGATAACTCCGCGCATTCAGCGTGGAAGCCAGCAAGCCACCCATCAGTGCCAGCAAGGTACTGAGAATGATTGCAAGCCACATTTGGCGATACATTGACATGGAAAATTCCCCTCGGAACAGTTCTTTATAGCGTTTTCTGGATGGACTCAGTCAAAACCTTCGGCACGCGCCCGATTCAGCAATTCCTGCCATCGCGACAGCGTGCCTGGCCCTCCTGCGCCTCGCGCGCCTGATGCTCCCTGCCAAAGTCCCTGGCTGTTGAAGCTAAAAACAGGCAAAAGATCCGGTCGACGTGAAGCAGGTCGTAGATCGTTGATCAGGTTGTCGAGAATCAGGGGTTCGGCATCCGGAACGGGATAAAAGGCCAGAACCATGTGCGCCTGGGTAATGCTGCTGTTGATACCGCCAATCCGCGCCTGCACATAGACCAGCCGCAACTTTTCGTCTGGAATGCCAAGCAGCAGAAGGGTGAAATACTTGACGATGGCAAAGTCCTCACAATCGCCAGCCCCGCGACCCAGGGTCTCCATCGGGGTTGCCCAGTAGTCGCTTTTTTTCCATACCGTCAGGTCCTCATCAAACTTGATACGGCGGTTGAAAAAATCGTTGACGAGCTTGAGTTTTGCTGGCGCTGGCTGCTCTGCACCTTGCTTCAACAGCGTTTGCCAATCGACGAACGCCCCCGCCGCAGGCGCACCGAAGCGCTGGACAAGGACGTGTTGCATCCGGTCAAAGTCAAGGGCAGCGACCTTGAGTGACCCAATGATGAGCAGCAATACCAGCAGTACTGCTCTGTGGAAATTCTTGAAGTGTGTCGTTTTTGCCCCAACAGCGAAATTCACCTGGATATTAATTGCACTTCCAGAAAGCCTGCGTTAGTATGAAAATATCTATATAAAACAGTAACTAACCGTGTTTTGTTAACCTAATTTCGAATAATTATTGATCTTCGATCTACCGGGTTAACAAGGCATTGACTTGGGTCGGAGCGGTTGCTTACCGCAGGAAAGAGTGAAAGCAAGCAATGCAAGAAAAGCCAGTAAATTGCCCTACGTCGCTAATTCCGGTTACTCCTGGCCGGGCGAAATCTTCTTTTTTCGCCAGTGTAACGGCGAAGCGGTTGCTTGCATGAGCAGGGCCCAGTGCATCGTTCAACCTGACATGGTCGTGGGCAACGCGTTGCGCGCATGCCGTCCTGGCAATGACCGCTTCAAGGGGGTGGCCGCTTTTGTATGGGCCGGCATGGCGGCTGGTGCATTGGCGCTGGGTTGGCCTGGCATTGCACGCGCGCAGAACGAAAAACCGCTGACGCTCAAGGAGGCGGCGCAAAAAGCAGTTTTGAACAACCCCGAAGTGCTGGCACGCTGGCACACGCTCAAGGCGGCTGACAATGAGCGCGATGTGGGCGCAGGTGCCTTGCTGCCCCGAATCGATCTTCTTGCTGGCGCCGGTGCTGAGCGGCGGACTGATTCCACAGTGCGTTCGCGCTACGACAGGACCTCTTCGTCGCTGACCATCACCCAAGTGTTATACGACGGTTTTGCCACGCGTAATGAACTCAAGCGGCTGGACCATGCCCGTCTGGTCCGCCTGTTCGAGTTTTTTGACACCTCTGAAAGTGTGGCGCTGGAGGCAGGGCGTGCTTTCTACGATGTCTTGCGTTTTCGGGATCTGGTGGGGCTGGCGGAGGAAAATTTTGTCCAGCATCGCTCCGTATTCGAGCAGACGGAGCGCAGGGTCAAGGCCAAGATAGCGCGTGCAGTCGATCTGGAGCAGATTGGTGCGCGTCTGGCCCTGGCCGAGTCCAATCTTTTGACCGAAACCGCCAATTTGCACGATGCGTCGGTGCGCTTCCAGCGTATCGTCGGGCAAGTGCCACCCGCCGAATTGCCTTTACCTGCGCAGTTGACGCTGAATATTCCGGTTGACGCGACCAATGCCGTGCGGGAGGCGCAACGGCGCAACGGCGCTTTGCGCGCGTCGATTGAAAACGTGCGCGCCTCGGATGCTGCACTGGCTTCCCGCCAGGGCGTTTATCAGCCGCGCTTTGACCTGCGACTGCGTCGTGACCGGGGTAGCAACCTCAGTGGTATTCCAGGAACTTCGGAGACCAGCGTGGCGGAAGTGGTGATGAGCTGGAATCTCTTCAATGGCTTTAGCGACCGTGCCCGCGAGCGGCAGTTTGCCGAGCAGCTCAATATCGCGAGAGATCTGCGCGACAAGACCTGCCGCGACATCCGGCAGACCTTGTTGATCGCCTACAACGATGTTCGTAAGCTCACCGAGCAACTGATTTACATCAGTCAGAACAAAGTGTCCGTCGAGAAGGCGAGAAACGCCTACCGGCAGCAATTTGACATCGGGCAGCGGACTTTGCTGGACTTGCTCGATACCGAAAACGAGTTGTATCAAGCCAGGCGCGCCGAGGCGAGTGCCGAGCAGGATCTTAATATTGCTTACGTCAGAACCCATGCCGGGCTTGGCACACTGCTGAGTGCTCTGGAGCTGTCCAAGATAGAAACGGGCCCGGTTCCTGGACTGGAGCAGTGGGACCAGGGCGAGGACGCCGCGCAGAGTTGCCCTCCCGAGCCTGTGACCGTCTATGTGGTGGACAAGGCTGCCCTGCTTGGACGGGCCGCAGACCTGCAAAAACAGACGGCCTTGCTCAATGCGCGAGAGCGTGCCATGCAAGAGGTGTTGGCCCCCAATCCGCCCGACGCATCGGGTGCAAGGCCTGCTGGCGCTGCTACCTCGGCGACACCCGCTGCTCCGGCTTCAATGCAGGCGACGCCAAGGGCTCCAGCCGGCAGAGGGGCACCGCTGGTGACGCCAGCGCCTCTTGGAGCCGTACCGCCCCCGCCCCCGCCCGCTCCAGTTTCGTCATCGAACGACGCCAATTACAGCGAGATCAGGCAGGCGCTGCAAAACTGGCGTGCCGCATGGATCAAACGCGATGTGGACACCTACCTCGAGTTTTATGCGCCCAACTTCGTGCCTTCGACGGGTGATGGCCGGGAAGCCTGGAAAGAAAAACGCAAAGCGGCTTTGAACCGTGCGGCCGATATTTCCCTGGAGATTGCCGACTTGACCGTGACGCTGTCGGATGCCACGAACGCAACCATGGTTTTCAAGCAGACGTATGGCGCAACCAATTACCGGGATATTGTCACTAAAACTTTGCAATGGATGAAACTGGGTGAGCGCTGGCTGATTGTTCGGGAGAGCTCGGCCGCTCCCTTGGCGGCGGGGCAATAGGCACGCCTTGGTGTCTGAATAAGGGCACCACCGCGTGGTGCATAAAATCGTGATCTGGTCGCTGACCCGACCCCCGATACAGGCTCAGCGCAAAGTATTGCTGGCGGCCACCCGGTCGAGTTCGTCAAACACCTTGTCAAAATCCACCGGTTTGGTCCAGTAGCCGGTAAAACCGGCTTGCTCGGCAAGTATTTTGTGTTCGGGCAGGGTATCGGCCGAACACATGAAAGCCGGCGTTTCTTCAAGCCCGGCTATCGCACGCATGCGCTTGAGCAGATCAATGCCGTGGGTGTCCGGCAGGCGACCGTCCAGGACCAGCACATCGGGCTGCCAGGTGCTGGCGACCTCAAAGCCCTGGGCGCCGTTTTGAGCCATGCGCATCTCGACATCGTCGCGGGTTCGCATCACGTCATCGAACAGCATCAGGTTGTACATATTGTCCTCAACGTACAGCACGCGCATTTTTCGCTGGGTACCGTCTGCGGCTACTGTGGCCGGCGCCAGGAAATCGGGGTGGGTATCGGTGAAGTCGCTGGATTGTTCCCAGTAGACGTCTGTGGACACCTTGTCCAGAACCCGGCACAGCCGGGCAGACTGGATCAGCGCGTTTTCCACGCGCTTGCGCTCGGTGACGTTCAGGCTCAGTTCGACAAACACAAGTGGCCGTCCCTGGCTGTCGACTTCGGAAAACAACAGTGAGTGAATTTCCAGCAATTCACCATCGGGACGGATGACACGGTAGTCGAGCTCTATGGCGCCTGGGCTCATGCGCAGTTGCTCCCGCGCCCTGATCAACAACCCAAGGTCATCCGGATAAACCAGACCCATGGCGAAGTCCAAAGTGACCGGTGCACCGATGGGACTGACGCCAAACATCTGGTATGCACGGGTGTTCCAGTTCAACTCCTGTTTTGCCAGGTTGAACACGGACTGGGCCACCCCGGTGGAGGTCAGTAGCTGCTGCTGCATCCGGCGCTGGGCTTCTGCAAACCCGAATTCGGGCTCAGGCGCGATCTGTCTGAAGCCAGGTACCGGCTCACTCATGGAAATTTCCTGTGAAGGGGGTGGGCGCAAGGGGCGATTGGAATGAGGTCACGGCAATCTCCAGATGGTCTGGGCCGATGGCTTTCCGGATGATTGCCGGGGCCAGTGCTCAGGGAAATTTTATGGAATTTTCCGGTTGCGGAAACTATCTTATGCCAGAAAAGCGCCGCTTGTCGCGGGGTGTGTACGGGCCGCCACACGCCCCCGTCGCCGAACTGGATGGGGCGATCGGCCCTCAAGCTTTTTCAGTCTTGTCAGTCGGGCACAACGGCCGTGACTTCAATTTCGATGCGTGCCCGCTCTTCGACCAGGGCAGAAACTTCCACACAGGTCATGGCCGGAAAATTTTTGCCCATGACTTCGCGGTAGGCTGCACCCAGCTCTTTGAGGCGTGCAATGTACTCCACCCGGTCCACAACATACCAGGTCATGCGGACCATGTGTTCGGGTCCAGCACCGCCGGCCTGCAACACCGCCAGGATGTTCTGCAGCGCCTGCCGCGTCTGGGCGATGAAGTCATCGCTTTCAAACTGCTGCTGTGCGTTCCAGCCGATCTGGCCGCCCACAAAAATCATCGCCCCGCCCGCCATCACGCCGTTGGCGTAACCTTTGGGCTCGGCCCAGCCGGCAGGTTGCAGCAGTTTCATCATGGTTTGTCTTCCTTTGTTATATCGAGATATGGCTGTAAGGCCGCGCGCAGTCCGTCCGGAATAGGTCGCACCTTGCCATGCGGTATTTCCGAACACACCACCACGGTGGTTGCGATCAATTTCAGTACCTGGCCCTTGTCTGGTGGACTTGAACAGCTATGAATTTCATAGTGCATGCCGATGCTGGCGTTGCCGATGCGGCTCAGGCCCAGGCTGATATCGATCTCGTCGCCGTAGCGGCACATGCCGAGAAATTCGGTTTTGAGGTCCACGATGGGCACACCCACACCGCAGGCAATCAGCTCGTATTCCGGATGGCCAATGTGCGCCAAAAAGTCTTCCTGCGTCTCATGCAGTAGGTAGAAATACTGCGGATAAAAAACAATGCCGGCTGGGTCGCAGTGGTGGAACCGGATTTGCTTGCGGACCGAGAACTTCATGGCTGGCGCAGCTTGAAGCGCTGGAGTTTGCCGGTCTCGGTGCGCGGCAGGCTGGCCACGAAATCGAGTTGGCGCGGATATTTGAACGGCGCCAGGTAAGCCTTGACATGGTCCTGCAGCAGTTTGCGCATGGCCTGATCAGCGGCCTGGCCGGGTTTGAGCACCACAAAAGCCTTGACCACCATGCCTCGTTCGTCATCGGGCACGCCGACCACCCCGCACTCGGCGACCGCGGGGTGTTTGAGCAGCGCGTCTTCGACCTCCGGCCCGCCGACGTTGTAGCCCGAGGTGATGATCATGTCGTCGGCGCGGGCCTGGTAGAAAAAGTAACCGTCCTCGTCCTGCAGGAAGGCATCGCCCGGATAGTTCCAGCCGTCCTTGACGTAGTTCGCCTGGCGTTCGTCGTCGAGGTAGCGGCAACCGGTCGGTCCGATCACCGCCAGCCTGCCGATGGTGCCGCGCGGAACTTCCCGGCCGGCATCGTCGACGACTTTGGCTGTGTATCCGGGCACCACCTTGCCGATGGCGCCGCGGCGTACCTCGGCCGGCGCGGCCGAGATGAAGATGTGGAACATCTCGGTCGCGCCTATGCCATCGGTCATCTC
This sequence comes from Polaromonas eurypsychrophila, assembly GCF_014641715.1. Classification (GTDB taxonomy): domain Bacteria; phylum Pseudomonadota; class Gammaproteobacteria; order Burkholderiales; family Burkholderiaceae_C; genus Polaromonas; species Polaromonas eurypsychrophila. The sequence continues at coordinate 17,217 of NZ_BMIG01000004.1, forward strand.
GATGCCAGTGGCCTCTTTCCAGAGCTGGCGCGTCGCGTCGGGCAGGCCTTCGCCGGCGCTGACGCAAGTGCGCAGCGTGGGCACACCGTGTTGTTTGGCAAAAGCCGCCATCTGGCGGTAAAAAGTCGGTGCGGTGTAGCAGATGGTGGCGCCGACCTCGTTGATCAGCTTGATCATGGCTTCAGGCGTGTAGGCGATGCTGGGGTAATACACCGAGGCGCCCGCCCACATCGGGAAAATCAGCATGCCGCCGAGCCCAAAGGTAAATGCCAGCGGGGGCGAGCCCATCACGATGTCGCCGGGCGTCGCCTTGAGCACGTGTCGCGGCCAGGCTTCGCAGGCGGCGAGCACGTCGCGGTGGGTGTGCACCGGAGCTTTTGGGGTGCCTGTGGTGCCCGAGGTGAAGGCCATCATGGCGATGTCGTCGGCCGAGGTCGGGCACGGTGTGAATTGCCCGTCCTTCGCGGCGACCAGCATGGCCAGCGATCCAGCTTCGTTGGTGTTGAAGGGCACGAGGTGTACCAGCACCGGGTTCAGGTCCTGAGCCGCCTGCAGTTCAGCCAGCAGGCCGGCATCGCACAGCGCCACGCTGGCCTGCGACTTGGTGATGACTTCGCCAAGCTCCTTGGCGCGCAGCAGCGGCATGGTGGCCACCGCGACCAGACCGGCCTGGACGACGCCCAGCCAGGCCAGCGCCATGCCGATGGTGTTACCGCCTCGCAGCAACACGCGGTTGCCGGGCACCAGCTTCAGGTCTTCGGTCAGCACCTGGGCAATGCATTTGACACGCTCATGCGCATCGGCATAGGTAAGTGTGGCCTGGTCAGAGCGCAGGAAAGGACTGTCTGACAAACCGTTTTTTTCGATGCGCTCAAACAGCACATCGACCAGGTTGGCCTGCGCATTGACCACAAGTTCGGGCAGGTCGTAGCGCATCTGCGGCCACTGTGCGGCTGGCGGCAGGCGGTCGTGCACAAAACGGTCGGTTTGCACTGACGGGGCGGGCGTGTTCATGATCGCAGCATCGCTTTGCCAATGATCAGTTGCTGGACTTCGGTTGCCCCTTCGTAAATGCGCAAGGAGCGGATGTCACGGTACAGGCTTTCGACCTTGGTGCCGACCTTGACGCCGAGGCCGCCGTGCATCTGTAGCGCCATATCGATCACGCGCTGGGCGTTCTCGGTCGCGGTCATCTTGGCCATGGCTGCCTCCGCAGTGATGCGTTTGCCGGCGCCGCGCGCTTCGCTATCGTCCCGCAGCCAGGCGGCGCGGTAAGTGAGCAAGGCGGCGGCGTCGATCAGTGCCGCCATCTCGCCGATTTTGGCCTGCGTGAGCTGGAAGTCGGCCAGGGTCTGGCCGAACATCTTGCGTTCACGCGAAAAACGCACGGCCTCGAACAGAGCACGCCGTGCCATGCCCAGCGCAGCGGCCGCGACAGAGGCGCGGAAGATGTCCAGGGTCTGCATCGCCAACTTGAAACCGCCGTTGAGTGCGCCCAGTTGCGCATCGCCGGCGAGTTGGCAATGCGCAAACTTCAGCGTGGCCAGCGGGTGCGGTGCCATCACCGCAATGTGTTCGCTGCTGTCCAGACCGGGGTTGCCGGCGTCGACGATGAAGGCGGTGATGCCGCGGGTGCCGGCATCCGTGTCGGTTTTGGCGAAAGTCACGTAGAAGTCGGCGATGTCGCCGTTGCTGATCCAGGTCTTGCTGCCATTGAGGGCCCAGCCGCCATCCGATGGGTCGGCGCGGGTTGTCATGGCGCCGGCGTCCGAACCGGCATCCGGTTCGCTGAGCGCGAAGGCGGCAATCTTGTCGCCTCGCGCCACCGCCGGCAGATAGGCCGCCTGCTGCGTAGGCGAGCCGGCCAAGGTGATGGCGCCGCTGCCCAGACCCTGCATCGCGAAGGCGAAGTCGGCCAGCGGTGAGTGGAAGGCCAGGGTTTCGCGCAGGACCACCAGCGCGCGCGAATCGAGTTTGTCGAGCGCACCGCCGGCGCTGCCGGGCACGCAGTAGCGCAACCAGCCGCCGTCGCCGAGCAGCCGCACCCACTGCCGGCAGGCGCGCCTGTCATCGCTTTCGTCCACCTGCTGAAGCGGCGCCCAGTCGGCCAGTTCCCGTCCCAGTGTCCGGTGCGTGTCGTCAAAAAAAGGCAGCGCGAGGTGGTCGATGGAGGCTTTCACATCAGTCTCCCTGGAACACCGGTTTTTGCTTGCTCGAGAAAGCTTCGTAGGCGCGCGTGAAGTCCTGGGTCTGCATGCAGATAGCTTGCGCCTGGGCTTCGGCTTCGATCGCCTGGTCCAGCGTCATGGCCCATTCCTGGTGCAACATGGTTTTGGTCATCCCATGTGCAAAGGTCGGGCCGGCGGCCAGCTCAGCGGCCAGCGCCAGCGCCTTGTCCAGCAGTTCGGCCGGTTCGTGCAGCGTATTGAAGAATCCCCACTGCAGTCCTTCCTGAGCGCTCATGGCGCGGCCGGTGAACAGCAGCTCGGACGCGCGGCCCTGGCCGATCAGGCGCGGCAGCAGGGCGCAGGCGCCCATGTCGGCGCCTGCCAGACCCACACGCGTGAACAGGAAGGCGGTTTTGGCCTGCGCCGTGCCCAGGCGCATGTCGGCGGCCAGTGCCATCATCGCGCCGGCACCGGCGCAGATGCCGTCGATGGCAGCGACGATGGGCTGCGGACAAAGGCGCATGGCCTTGATCAGGTCGCCGGTCATGCGGGTGAACTCCAGCAGTTCGGGCATGCTCATCTTTGTCAGGGGGCCGATGATTTCATGCACGTCGCCGCCGGAGCAGAAGTTGCCGCTGGCGCCGGTCAGCACAATCACCTTGACGTCGGTGGCGCTGTTGAGTGCGCGGAACAGGTCGCGCAGTTCGGCGTAGGACTCGAAGGTCAGCGGGTTCTTGCGCTCCGGACGGTTCAGGGTCAGGGTCGCTACGCCGTCCTTGAAAGCGTAGGCGAAGTGGCACGCTTGATACGCCGCCAGTGCATTGAACTGCGCGTGCATCGGATTGTTGGGGCCAATGTAATGTTTCATGCGTTTTCCATTTCCTGGTTCAGGTCGGTCTGGTGTTGCTTGACCTTGCCCAGCAGCTTGTGCAGGGTCTCGATCTCACGCGCCGACAGGCCGCCGAATGCCTGGACAATCCAGTCCTCGTGCTGGCGCGCCATGTCGTCAAAGGTCTTGCGGCCGCGTGTGGTCAGGCGCACGCGGTAGGCGCGGCGGTCGCCTTCAACGTCCACGCGTTCGACCAGGCCTTCGGTCACCAGCTGGTCGGTGATGCCGGTGACGTTGCCGCCGGTAACCATCATGCGACGCGACAACTCATTCATCTTCAACCCGTCCGGGTTGCGTTCAAGCTGGGCCATCAGGTCAAAACGCGGCAGCGTGGTTTCGAACTGCTCTCTCAGTTGCCCGCGCACCTGTTTCTCGATCAGCTGCGTGCAGGTCAGCAGGCGCAGCCACAGGCGCAGTGCCTCGGGGTGTTCGCGGTGTCCTCGTGCTTCCATGTCCATGGTGTTCTCCCGTTTGCTATGTTGTTGATAGCTGTTTGCGCTTGCTGGATATGGGCTCAGGCCTGTTTTTGCTTGGAAAGTTCACGGTATATCTGGTCCCGGCCGCTCAGGTAAGGTTTGGGCCAGTCCACATGCCGGCTCTGCAGTTTTGCCGCTTCATGCAGGGTCCAGGCCGGGTCGGCGAGGTGCGGCCGGGCAATCGCGCACAGGTCAGCGCGGCCGGCCGCGATGATGCTGTTGACGTGATCCACTTCTGAAATCGCACCGACGGCAATCGTCTGGATGCCAACCTCGTTGCGTATGCGGTCGGAAAATGGCGTCTGATACATGCGGCCGTACACCGGTTTGGCGGCGCGTGTGGTCTGGCCGGAAGACACGTCGATGAAGTCGCAACCCGCCGCCTTGAACAGGCGCGCAATCGCCACCGCATCGTCGGCAGTGTTGCCGCCCGGCGCCCAGTCGTGCGCCGAGATACGCACGCTCATGGGCAGGCGGACCGGCCAGACCGAACGCAGGGCCTCAAAAACTTCCAGCGGGTAGCGGCAGCGGTTTTCCAGGCTGCCGCCGTAGTCATCGCTGCGCAGATTGGTCAGCGGCGTGATGAAGCTTGACAGCAGGTAGCCGTGCGCACAGTGCAGTTCCAGCCAGTCGAACCCGGCCTCGGCCGCATACCGCGCCGATTGCACAAACTGCGCCTTGATGCGGTTCATGTCGCCCCGTGTCATCGCGGCTGGCACCGCATTGGTCGGGCCGTAGGAAACGGCGCTGGCAGCCAGCAGCGGCCAGTTGCCCTGGGCCAGCGGCTCGTCGGGGGCGTCCCAGCCGACCTGCGTCGAGCCTTTGGGCCCGCTGTGGCCGAGTTGCATGCCCATGCGCACACCCTCGCCCGCGCGGTGCGCAAAATCGACGATGCGTTTCCACGCCAGCATCTGATCTTCATTCCACAGACCCGGGCAGCCCGGCGTGATCCGGCCTTCGGGGCAGGGCGCCGTCATCTCGGCAAACACCATGGCCGCGCCGCCCAGCGCGCGTGCGCCCAGGTGCACCAGGTGAAAGTCCTGGGGCAGGCCGTCGATCGCGCTGTAGGTCGCCATGGGCGAAACCACAATGCGGTTTTTCAGGGTCAGCTCACGGACCTTTAACGGCAGCAGCATGGGCGGCGGCGCCGGTTTGCCATTGCTTTTGGCCAGCCACTGCTCGTAACCCTGCAACCAGGACGCGTCGCGCACCCGCAGATTTTCATGGCTAATTCGCTGCGAGCGGGTCAGCAGCGAATAAAAGAATTGTTCTGCATCCAGCCCGCTGTAGCGGTCCACGTTTTCAAACCATTCGGTAGAGTTGCGCGCGGCGTTCTGGATCTTCAGCACTTCCACAGAGCGCAGCGCTTCATAAGTCTCCAGCGCCTTCGCCGGCTCGGGTGTCTGCGCAAAACACTGGGTCAACTCGATGGCGTCTTCCAGCGCCAGCTTGGTGCCGCTGCCGATCGAGAAATGTGCGGTGTGAGCCGCATCCCCCATCAGCACGATGGGCACGTCCTTGCCACCGATGTTTTCGTGGTGCACCCAGCGTTGGCAGACCACACGCGGAAAACGGATCCAGATCGCCGAACCGCGCACATGGGTGGCATTGTTCATCAGGGCATTGCCATCCAGGTAGCTGGCGAACAGCTTTTCGCAAAAGGCGATGCCTTCTTCTTGGCTCATGGCATCCAGTCCGTGGGCCTTCCAGACCGCCTCTGGCGTCTCGACGATGAAGGTCGAGGTGTTGTCGTCGAACTTGTAGGCATGGGCAGCAAACCAGCCGTGCTGCGTCTGCTCGAAGGCAAAGGTGAAGGCGTCGAAGGTCTTGTGTGTGCCCAGCCAGACAAAGCGGCAGGCGCGCAGGTCCACGTCGGGTTTGTAGGTGGCGGCATAGCGGTTACGGATACGGCTGTTCAGGCCGTCGCTGGCGATCACGATGTCGGCCTGGTACTTCGCGGCGATCGCCTGGTCGTCCTGCACGTCGGTTTCGAACACCAATGCCACACCGAGTTCGATACAACGTTCCTGCAGGATGTTGAGCAGGCGCTTGCGGCCTATGCCGCAAAAGCCGTGACCACCCGAGCGCACCGAGCGGCCCTTGAAGAACACCTCAACGTCATCCCAGTGATTGAAGGCATCGCCGATCAATTGCGCGCTGACCGCGTCGGCAGTGCGCAGGTTGCCCAGCGTCTGGTCCGACAACACCACGCCCCAGCCAAAGGTGTCGAAGGGGCGGTTGCGTTCCACCACGGTGATCTGGCTGACCGGGTCCTGAAGCTTCATCAGCAGCGCGAAATACAAGCCGGCGGGCCCGCCGCCCAGGCAAAGGATGTGCATAAGACCTGTTCAATTTGATGGATCGAATCTTAATTGTTTAGGTTTAAATTATTTTCGTCAAGTGCTTTTGTGGACCCGGGCCTCATGGTTAACGCTGCCCCCGGAAACCTCCTCGGGGGCGGCATCCTTCGACAAGCTCAGAACGAACGGATAGACAATAACGACCGCAGAAGTTTCTCTTTGCAAGCAGGGGCCGCGGGCCCGGCTCTGCCGGCCCGCAGGCGCAGCGCCCTCTCGGGGGGCAGAGAGCGACACGCAGTGCGCGAACGTGGGGGCCTTATTTCTAGGGGGACTGAAAGTCACCCGCCCGGTAGGTCAGGACCAGAGTGTCGCGGTGACCGTCCACCGCGCCGGATTGCATCGGCAGGATGGGTGTGGTTTCGTGGATCACGCGGGCGTCGTCCAGCAGCAGGGTGGTCAGCGGCTCGTGCATCACAAAGCGCAGGCCGTGCGGACCGTTGGCGTCGAAAACCCGTGTTTCGCCGCCCTTGACGCCGCGCCTTGCCACCAGCATCACCACCACAAAGTCCACGCCGTCCCGGTGCGCGCCTTCCGGCGTGGGCCGGCCCACGCCGCCTGCAGTGTCGATGCGGAACTGGTGGGCCTCGATGAACCAGCGCGCCACCGGTCGCACCTGAGCGAACAATCGGCCGAGCCTGGACAGCAGCGTGGTCCAGGCCACTGCGCCTGCCACGGCCGGATCGACCGCTTCAAACCAGCGTTCGAATCCGCCATGCAGCGCGTTGTAGTCGGTGGGCTGCCAGTGCGCCCGGTGCGGCGTCTGAACCAGCGCGCCGTCGGCCAGGTTCTGGATAAAGCAGCTATGCCGGCGCTTGCGGTAGCGACCGCCATCTTTCAGATGGGCATCGGGCGGCAAATCGTCCCAGGAGGGAGTCAGCTCGGTCCAGCCTTGCAGCCAGCCCGGCGGCAGAGCCGCGCCCAGGTCTGAGGGTGACAACAGCCGCAGGCCGTCCTGACTCAGTGCCTGCGCGGCGGGTTTGGGGGCGGTCGGAATATTCAGCATAGGCCGGTATTTTGCGTCAGTGCGAAGCCGGCGTGGGGTGACGGGAAAGCAGCCTACAGACTTCTTTGGATGGCCGTCTCATAATCAAAAAGCCCCATACAACACCCAGGAGCTTTCTCATGCTGTACAAATTCAAGTCCAAAGCTGCCGGTGACCTGATCATGCTGGAGGCCAACGGCCGACGTGTTCTGGAGATCATCGGAAAGGACGCTGGCCCCAAAGGCATCATCCTGCCCGAGCAGATGCCGGCCGCGATGGCCGCTCTGCACGCAGCCGTTGCCCTCGAAGAGTCGCATGACCAGCAGGCCGAAGCACCGCCGCCCGGCGAAGGTCTGGGGTTGCGCCAGCGCGTCGTGCCCTTCATCGACATGCTGGAGCGCAACCACAAGGCGGGCCATGAGGTGGTATGGGGAATATAGGGCCCCCACGGTCGCTCACTGCGTGTAGCTCCCTGCCCCCCGAGGGGGCGCTGCGCCTGCGGCCCGGCTAAGCCGGTTCCGCGGCCCCTGCTTGAAAAGAAGGTCTTTCGCCGCGCCTGTGGCCCCGGCCTCTTAATCGACCTTCGCGCCTGAGACCTTCACGACCTGGGCCCACTTGGTGATTTCCGAGTCGATCAATTTGGCAAATTCCTGTGGCGTGTTGCCGCTGGGAATGGCGCCCTGAGCCAGCATTTTTTCCTTGATGGCCGGCGTGGCCAGTGCTTTGGCCACTTCCTGCTGGATGCGGCTGACAATCTCGGGTGGTGTACCGGCGGGTGCCAGCAGGCCAAACCAGCTGCTGGCTTCAAATCCCTTGAGCTTGCCGGCTTCTGCAACGGTTGGCAATTCAGGCATGGCACCGGAACGTTCGGCGCTGGTCACGGCAAAGGCCTTGAGCTTGCCGCCCTTGATCTGCGGCATCGCCGAGGGCAGGTTGTCGAACATCACGTCCACGTTGCCCCCAATCATGTCCAACAGCGCCGGACCGGAGCCGCGATAGGGAATGTGAGTCATGAAGATGCCGTTTTGCGACTTGAACAGCTCGCCGGCCAGATGGATGGACGTGCCATTGCCGCTGGAGGCCATGCTGAGCTTGCCGGGATTGGCCTTGGCGTATTTGACAAAGTCAGCCACGTTGTTGATGCCCAGCTTTGCCGCTTTCTCGGTGTTCATGACCATCACGTTGGGCACGCCGGCCACCAGGGTAATAGGTGCGAAGTCCTTTTGCGGATCAAACGGCATCTTCGCGTAGATCGACTTGTTGATGCCATGGGTGCCGACGGTGCCCATCAACAGGGTGTAACCGTCGGCCGGTGACTTGGCGACCAGGTCAGCGCCCACGTTGCCACCGGCGCCGGCACGGTTGTCGACCACGAAGGGCTGGCCAAAGGCTTTTGTCAGCTCTGGCGCCACGGCGCGGGCCAGAATGTCGGTGGTACCACCAGGCGCAAACGGCACCACGATGCGCACCGGCTTGTTCGGCCAGCCGCTTTGGGCGGCGGCTGGGGTTGCTATAAAACCGATAGCTGCTAGCGCAATACTGGTAAGGGCCAGGCGGCGATTTGACTTGAAAATGGGGTGCATGTGGATTCCTCTGCGACGGCGGAGTGGAGATGCACTACTTTAGCGCTCGGTGCCCAGCTTGGCCATCGGTGCAATCCCGCCCACACGCCGGGGGCAGCGTCAAGCGGACGGAAAAAAGCCACCCGGCTCGCGCGGGGTGGCTTGTCGGGAAACAGAAAATTGGATCAGTCAGCGAACTGCTTGGCGGCGTCAATCACCGGCTTGAGTTTGGCAATTTCGGCTGCAACAAAAGCCTTGTGAACGTCGGGCTCCACGCGTTTGTCGGTCACAATCACCGCGCCCAGGCCGTCCTGCTTCTTCATGAAGTCAGCATCTTTCAACGCGATCTTGAGTGCCGTGTTCAACTGGGCCAGAACAGCAGGCGGCGTGCCTTTAGGGGCATACAGACCGTGCCAGATGGTCAGGTCAAAGCCCTTGAGACCCATTTCCTGCAGCGTAGGGTAGTCCTTGAGCAGCTTGTGTTTGGACAGGGGCTTGGCAGTCGTCACAGCGAAAGCCTTGACGCGGCCAGCTTCGATCTGGCCGGTGGTGTTGGTGGTCTGGTCGCACATCAGATCAACCTGGCCGCCGACCAGCGCATTCATCGCCGGACCGGTACCGCCGAAAGGAATGGTGGTCATGGCTTCCTTGGCGTTGATCGCCGATTGCCACATCAGGCCACACAGGTGCGAGGCGGAACCCAGGCCAGCATGCGCAATGTTGAGCTTGCCTGAGTTGGCCTTGATGTAGTTTTCGAAGTCGCGGTAAGTGTTGGCCGGCAACTGGGGCTTGCCGATCAGAGTCATCGGCACTTCATTGATCATGCCGAGGTATTCGAAATCTTCCAGGGGCTTGTACTGCAGCTTGCGGTACAAAGCCGGCGCAGCCGCCATGCCGATATGGTGCAGCAGCAGCGTGTGCCCGTCCGGATTGGCCTTGGCAACCTTGGTCGCGCCAATGGTGCCGCCAGCACCGTTGACGTTTTCCACCACAAAATTGGCAGTACCGCCCATGGCCTTGCGCATGGCTTCGGCCAGGTCGCGTGCCACGCGGTCGGTCGGACCGCCAGCGGCAAACGGAACAACGATGGACACCGGCTTGGAGCCGGGGTAGGTTTGCGCATGGGCAAAGAGAGATGTCGCGGCCAGGGCGAGTACGAGCAGGCGTTTCATGAAGTAGTTCCCAGTGATTTATTTACATATCCAGTCTACAAAAGTACCAGATATTGTCCAGCGCGGGAACTACGTAAGTGCTATCACTCAGTCCCCTCAGGGGCATCCTTCGACCTTTCGGCAAGCTCAGGACAGGCCAAGCTCAGGACGATCGGAGGAAGACAGATGAGCGCGGGGCTCCCCTGCCTACCAGCCAGAGCCGCAGGCGCAGCGGTCCCCTCGGGGGGGGGCAGGAAAGCTACAGGCAGCGGGAGACCGTAGAGGCTACTTGTAACTACGTGCGTCTTCAATAACCTTGCCGTCATTAGGGAGGTTCCCCGGGGGCACCAGTTCAACATCGCCGCGCAATTTGGTGACGTCCCGGATGGCATCGCTGATCCGGCTTTCGAGCTCGCGGGGAAGCGAGGCGGCTTCCACTTTCAGGGTCATGTTGTCGTTGGCCATTTCCCCGGTCACAACCAAACGGGCCTTCAGCACTTCGGGGAAACGTCTGGCGATGTCGGCCACCTGGCCGGGGTGCACAAACATGCCGCGGATCTTGGTGGTCTGGTCGGCCCGGCCCATCCAGCCCTTGATGCGCGTGTTGGTGCGCCCGGTCGGGCAGGTGCCCGCCAGCACGGCAGACAGATCGCCGGTACCGAAACGGATCAGCGGATAGCTGGGGTTCAAGGTGGTGACCACCAGTTCACCGACCTCGCCTTCGGGAACCGGGTCGCCCGTGCCGGGGCGGACGATTTCCACGATCACGCCTTCGTCCAGAACCAGGCCTTCGCGTGCTTCGGTTTCGTAGGCAATCAACCCGAGGTCGGCGGTCGCATAACTTTGGTAGATGGCCATGCCATGCTCTGAAAACCAGTCGCGCAAGCTCGGCGTAAAGGCTTCGCCGCCGACCAGGCCTTTGCGGATGCTGGAGATGTCGCTGCCGGTCTCAAGCGCCTTTTCCACCAGGATGCGCAGGAAGCTGGGCGTGCCGGTGTAGCCGTCGGGCCGGAGCTCGGCAATGGCCTGCAGTTGTTGTTCGGTTTGGCCGACGCCCGCCGGAAACACTGTGCAGCCGATCGCGTGCAAGCCCGACTCCATGATGAACGCGCCGGGCGTCATGTGGTAGCTGAAAGCGTTGTGTGCCAGGTCGCCCGCGCGAAATCCTGCGGCGTACATGGCCCGGCCGGCGCGCCAATAGTCCGGGGTGCTTCCTTCGGGCTCGTAGATGGGCCCGGGCGAAGCAAACACGCGCGGCATTCCCGGCCCGCGCAGCAAGGTGGAGAAGCCGCCAAACGGATCACCGGGCCGGCCCGCATTCTGCAAATCAAACAACGCATGCTTGCGCGTGACGGGCAGGCGCGCCAGCGCGGTGCGGCTGGAGACGGCGGCGGCATCGATGCCGGCCAGCAAGGTGGTGAAGGCCCCTGCGACCTTTTGCGCGTGCGCCACCTGGCCCGGCAGCGCCGTCATCAAGGCGGCCTCGCGCTGCGCCGGGGGCCGGGACTCCAGAACGTCGAAAAACTTTGTCATAGGGCCCCCTCAAGCCAGCCAGCGTTTGCGGCGTTTGTAACTTTTCACATCCTTGAAACTCTTGCGCTCGCCACCGCCCACGCCGAGGTAGAACTCCTTGACGTCCTCGTTGTTGGCCAGGTCCCTGGCTGCGCCGTCCATGACCACCCGGCCGCTTTCCATGATGTAGCCGTAGTCGGCGTATTTCAGGGCCATGTTGGTGTTTTGCTCAGCCAGCAAAAAAGTGACTTTTTCCTTCTGGTTGAGGTCCTTCACAATGTTGAAGACTTCCTCGACGATCTGCGGCGCCAGGCCCATGGAGGGCTCATCTAGCAGCACCATGCTGGGGCTGGCCATCAAGGCACGGCCGATGGCGCACATCTGCTGCTCGCCACCCGAGGTGTACGCGGCCTGGGAAGTGCGGCGCGTTTTCAGGCGCGGAAAATAGTTGTAAACCTTCTCCAGATTGACCGCGACCTCGGCTTTGCTTTTGAGCGTGTAGCCACCGGTCAGCAGGTTTTCTTCAATCGTCAGGTGGGCAAAGCAGTGGCGCCCTTCCATCACCTGCACCACGCCGCGTTGTACGAGATCCGCCGGCGAGAGGTTTTCGATGCGTTCGCCGCGCAGCTCAATGGAGCCTTTGGTGACGTTGCCGCGTTCGCCCTGGAGCAGGTTGGAGACCGCCCGCAAGGTGGTGGTCTTACCGGCGCCGTTGCCGCCCAGGATGGCCACAATGCGGCCTTGCGGCACCTGCAGGGACACGCCTTTGAGCACCAGGATGACGTGGTTGTAGATGACCTCGATCCCGTTGACGTTCAGGACAATATCGTTGGCAATGTCGGGTTTTTCCATAAGGTGTTTCTGCTTGATTGGAACCAAACGGCAGCGCTGCAAGGGCCTCGAAGCGCTGGCGTTTGGCGGCTCGGGTGAGCCGCTTGCCTTCCGCCCGCCGGGCGGAAGGGCGGTTCTCAAATGTCAGGACTGGCAATCCGCAGCCGAGCGCCGCGTCAGCTTCTTCTCGGCGGCGTATTTGTCGGCAGAATTTTTCACCAGGGGGCGGATGACTTGCTCGTCAGCCTGCAGCCAGTCCGAGGTCCAGATAAACTTGCTACCGTCCCACTGGTGCACACGCGCCCATGCAGAGCCCATGTGGTCCACGCAGTTGGTTGAAACCGGGCGCATCACACCCTTGAACCCGAGCGCGTCAAGTTTGGCCTGTGTCAGGTTCAGGTTTTCATAACCCCACCGCGCCTGCTCACCGGTCATGACCTTGCCCTTGCCAAAACGCTCCTGGGCTGAACGTACGCCTTCAGTGGCCAGCAGGGCGCCCAGTACGCCGCGCATGTACAGCACGCTGCCGACTTCATCCTTGGGGCCGGTTCCCTGGCCTTTGGCATGCACTTTGTCAAGAATGTCCTTGACGACTGCGGAGTTGGGCTCGGCGCCGTGTTGCATCATGACAGCGCTATAGCCCTTGGCGCCCTGACCGATGTCTTTCAGATCAGGCTCTGCGCCAGACCACCAGGTACCGAACATTTTTTCCCGCGGATAACCGACGGCCTGGGCTTCCTTGATGGCGGTGGGTGTCATCACGCCCCAGGTTTGCAGAATCACGTAATCAGGCTGGTCCCTTCGGACCTGCAGCCAGGTGGCTTTTTGTTCCACGCCAGGCGCGGCGATCGGCAGCAGTTGCAGGGTGAAGCCGTACTGCGCTGCGCGTTCCTGCAGGATCGGCAGCAGCTCTTTGCCAAATGGACTGTCGTGGTAGCCCACACCGATTTTTTTGCCTTTGAGCTTGTCCATGCCGCCGGCCTGCTTGCCGATGTGCTGGAGCACCGTGTCACCGGCGACCCAATAGTGACCGATCAAGGGAAAATTCCATTTGAAAACGCCACCGTCGGCAGAATCGCTGCGGCCATAACCGGAGGTGATCATGGGAATCTTGTCGGCCGGGACTTTTTCAGTCAACGCAAAAGTGATGCCAGTGGACAAAGGCTGGAAGACGGTCGCACCGCCGTGTTTGCCCTTGAGCCGCTCATAACACTCCACGCCGCGATCCGTGGCGTAGGCGGTTTCACATTCTTCCACCAGTGTCTTGACGCCATTGATGCCGCCGCGCGCATTGACCAGCTTCATGTAGTCGTTGTGTCCGTTGGCCCAGGGTGTGGCATTGGGTGCCACCGGGCCCGTGCGCCCTGACAAGACCGGAAAAAACTGCTCCTTGGCCTGGGCGAAGGCTCCCGTGCCGAGGGTAGCCAGCACGCTGGCCAGAACGAGGACGCTAACTTTCATGCCTGTCTCCTTGAATTTGGCATCAGAAATGCCATGGGTTACGAACGAAAAAACAAAGTGCCATGCGCGGTGATCAATGCGGAAAAGGCCATAGGCGCATCTTCTGTTTGCCCACGCTCCACAGCTTGGCCAGACCATGCGGCTCCACAATCAGGAACCAGACGATGAGCGCGCCGAAAATCATGATTTCGGCATGCGCGACGGCAGCCGTTGAAATAGCGATTCCCACCAAATTACCCAGCGCAGGCAAAAACTGGTTCAGAAAAATCGGCAAAATCACAATAAAAGCCGCTCCAAAAAAGCTACCCATGATGGAGCCCATGCCGCCAATGATCACCATGAACAGAAGCTGAAACGAGCGGTCAATTGAAAACGCTGCTGGTTCCCATGAACCCAGATGCACAAAGCCCCAGAGGCCGCCGGCAACACCCACAATGAATGAGCTGACTGCAAAAGCGCTCAGCTTGGCGTACATCGGCCGAATACCAATCACTGCAGCGGCCACGTCCATGTCGCGGATGGCCATCCATTCCCGACCGACAGCGCCGCGCACCAGGTTCTTGGCCATCAGCCCGAAGACGATCAGAAAGCCCAGACAGAAGAGGTACTTGCTTGCGGGGGAGGTGATGGGCCAGCCCATCAGGCTGAGGTCCGACACCGCCACAGAGCCGGACGAGCTGTTGTTGGTGAACCAGCTGACGCGCAGGAAGGCCCAGTCGCAAAAAAACTGCGCAGCCAGCGTGGTGACCGCCAGGTACAACCCCTTTACCCGCAAGCTGGGTATCCCGAAAAACAGGCCCAACAAGGTGGCGAAGAAGCCACCGAGTAGCAGCGCGGCAATCAGCGGCATGCCATCAATACGCACATAGCAGTTGTACGCTGCATACGCACCCACCGCCATGAAGGCGCCTGAACCCAAGGATATCTGGCCACAATAGCCGACCAGGATGTTGACCCCGAGTGCCGCCAGCGACAGGATGACAAAGGGAATAAAAATCGCCCGCAGCAGGTATTCATCGGCGAGCAGCGGGATACCCACGACGGCGATGACAAACAACGCCAGTATGCCCAGCCGGTCCTGCGTGATCGGAAAGATTTGGCTGTCTGCCCGGTAGCTGGTTTTGAACTGGCCGTTTTCTCTGTAAAACATGGTATTTTTCTTGACGAGTGAATGAGTCAAACGCGATCAATAATTTTTTCGCCAAACAGTCCCTGCGGACGAAACATCAAGAACACCAAAGCCAGTACGTAGGCGAACCAAATTTCTATACCGCCTCCCACGTAAGGACCGAGGAAAACTTCAGACAACTTTTCGCCCACTCCGATGATCAGTCCGCCGATGATGGCGCCGGGCACGGAGGTGAGGCCTCCAAGAATCACGACTGGCAGTGCGCGTAACGCGACGGTGGTCAGGGAAAACTGAACACCTAGCTTGCTGCCCCAAATCATTCCGGCAACCAGCGCCACGACGCCAGCCACGCACCATACGATGACCCAGATGCGGTTCAGCGGTATGCCTATGCTCTGCGCCGCCTGATGGTCGTCGGCGACTGCGCGCAAGGCCCGGCCGGTGGAGGTCTTCTGGAAAAACACGCTGAGAAGCGCTACCAGCACGGCGGCGATCAGCGCGGCATAAAGGTCTTCCTTGTTGATCAGCAGGCCGCCTGGAAACACCGAACCAAAGGCAAAAACGGGTTCTTTGGGCATGCCGATGTCGATCTTGTAGATCGCGCTGCCAAACAGCGTTTGCCCGAGGCCGTCGAGAAAGTAACCAATGCCCAGCGTAGCCATTAATAAGGTAGTGCCCTCCTGGTTGACCAGGTGCCGCAACACCAGCCATTCAATCAGCCAGGCCACCGCAAACATGACAAAAGCCGCCAGCACAAAAGCGATCAGATTCGCCAGCAACAGACTTTGGAAGCCCAGCCACTGGGGAATCCACTCGGCAAAGCGCGCCATGGCCAACGCGGCAAACAGCACCATCGCACCCTGCGCGAAATTGAACACGCCCGAGGCCTTGAAGATCAGTACAAAGCCTAGCGCGACCAGGGAATACAGCATCCCGGCCATCAGGCCACCTAAAAGGGTTTCCAGAAAAAATGCCATCAGCTTAATGCTCCACGCCGAGATAGGCTTTGATCACTTCGGGGTTGTTGCGCACTTCGTCAGGTGTGCCATCGCCGATTTTTTTGCCGTAGTCGAGAACCACGACGCGATCGGAAATGTCCATCACCACCCCCATGTCGTGCTCGATCAGAACCACGGTGGTGCCGAACTCATCGTTGACGTCGAGCACGAAGCGGCACATGTCCTGCTTTTCCTCGACATTCATGCCAGCCATTGGTTCGTCGAGCAGCAACACTTGTGGCTCCATGGCCAGGGCGCGGCCCAGGTCCACACGTTTTTGCAGGCCGTAGGGCAATTGCCCGACCGGTGTTTTCCGGTAGGCCTGGATTTCCAGAAAGTCGATGATTTTTTCAACCGCCTCCCGGTGCTGGAATTCTTCTTTTTGCGCTGGTCCGATGCGCAGCGCCTGCAGCAGCAGGTTGCTTTTGATCTTCAGGTTGCGGCCCGACATGATGTTGTCGAGAACGCTCATGCCCTTGAACAGCGCCAGGTTCTGGAAAGTGCGGGCCACACCCATGACCGCCACCTGGTGGCTGTTCATGTGTTTGAAGGTCTGACCGCGAAAGGTGATGCTGCCCTGCTGCGGCTGGTAGACCCCGTTGATGCAGTTGAGCATGGAGCTTTTGCCGGCACCGTTGGGGCCGATAATGGCGCGGATTTCATGCTCTTTCACATTGAAGGAAATGTCGGCCAGTGCCTTGACGCCGCCAAAACTCAGACTGATGTTGTGCACGTCGAGGATGACGTCGCCGATATTCTTGACCCCCACGCTTTTCACTTCGTGTAATTCGCTGCCCCCCGAGGGGGCCGCCCGCCTGTGGCCCGGCGAAGCCGGTTCCACGGCTTGAACTGGCATGGGAGGGATGTTTTTCAGTGGGGCGTTCATGCTGCTGCCTTCACCGGTGCAAAGGTCTGTGCATCGCTGATCTTCAGCGTGGCGCTGACGCTGCCGCTGCGACCGTCTTCAAACTTCACGACTGTCTCAATGAACTGTTCTGTCTTGCCGCTGTACAGCGCATCAACCAGCGGCTGGTATTTGTCGGCGATAAATCCGCGGCGCACCTTGTTGGTCCGGGTCAGCTCGCCATCGTCGGCGTCAAGTTCCTTGTGCAGCACCAGAAAGCGGCTGATCTGTGAGCCGGCCAGCAGCGTATCGACGCTCAGGTCGGCGTTGACTTTCTCCACGCACTCCTTGATGAGCTGGTAGATCTCGGGTTTTTGCGCCAGGTCGGTGTAGCCTGCGTAGGGCAGATTGCGCCGTTCAGCCCAGTTGCCGACGGCGTCGAAGTCGATGTTGAGCATCACGCAGACTTTCTCGCGGCCGTCGCCGTAGGCCACCACTTCCTTGATGTGCGGGAAGAACTTGAGTTTGTTTTCGACATACTTGGGCGCGAACATGGCGCCGTCATTGGCGCCACCCTTGATGCGGCCGACATCCTTGACGCGGTCGATGATCTTCAGGTGGCCACTGGCGTCCAGAAAACCCGCGTCGCTGGTGTGGTACCAGCCGTCGGCGGTCAGCACTTCGGCGGTGGCTTGCGGATTTTTGTAATAAGCCTTGAGCAGGCCGGCGGATTTGACCAGGATTTCTCCGTTGGCGTCCACTTTTATCTCGACCCCGCGGATCGGCACACCCACGGTGTCGGCGCGCGCCTGGTTGTCTGGCTGCAGGCAGACAAACACGGCGGTCTCGGTCGAACCGTAGAGCTGCTTGAGATTGACGCCAATCGAGCGGTAAAAGGTGAACAGGTCAGGGCCGATGGCCTCACCCGCTGTGTAGGCTACGCGTACGCGCGAAAACCCAAGGTTGTTGCGCAGCGGCCCGTAAGCCATGACCTGTCCCAGTGCGTACAGCAGCCGGTCGCCCGCGCCCACAGGCTGGCCGTCCATCAGGGCGGGGCCCACGCGTTTGGCAAGATTCATGAAGAAATGAAACATCCTGCGCTTGAGCAAGCCCGCGTCCTCCATGCGGATCGTCACGCTCGTCAGCAGGCCTTCAAAGACGCGCGGTGGCGCAAAATAATAGGTGGGGCCGACTTCCTTGAGGTCGATGGTGACGGTGCTGGCGTTTTCGGGGCAGTTCACCACGTAGCCGCAGGCAAGCCACTGGGCGTAGCTGAAGATGTTTTGGCCAATCCATGCGGGCGGCAGGTAAGCCAGCACTTCCTCGCTGCTGGTCAGCTTGTCGAACTCGGCGCCGGCCTGGGCACGGTCGAGCAGCGTGTTGTGCGTGTGCACCACGCCCTTGGGGTTGCCGGTGGTGCCGGAGGTAAAAAACATGGCGGCCACGTCGTCAGGCTGGGTTTTTTCGACCTCTGCCTTGAAAAACCCGGTCTGCGCATTTGAGAAGGTTTGTCCAGCGGCAATCAGCGCATCCAGCGCGACCAGCCCCGGTTCCTGGTAATTGCGCAGGCCGCGCGGGTCGTCAAAAATGATGTTTGCAAGCTGCGGGCACTGCTCTCGGATCTCCAGCAGCTTGTCGACTTGCTCCTGGTCCTCGACCATGGCAAACCGCACCTCGGCATTGGTGATCGGGAACACACATTCGGCGCCCACCGCGTCCTGATACAGCGGCACGGCAATTGCGCCCAGCGACTGCGCCGCCAGCATGGTGGCGTACAGGCGGGGCCGGTTGGCGCCTATCACCACCATGTGTTCGCCGCGCTGCAGCCCGGCCTGGTGCAGGCCGCAGGCAATGTGCTCCACCAGCGTGGCCATGGCCGCCCAGCTGTGCGCTTGCCAGATGCCATATTCCTTCTCGCGCATGGCGGGTGCGCCGGGGCACTCGGCAGCGTGCTTCAGGAGCAGTCGGGGAAAGGTGGTCAACATTCGGTAACTTGTCTCCAGCGTGATGCAGCGTCCGTGAGGGAAGCTGCTTCGAGTGATGAGGGCATCCTATGCCTGGGTTTGACGTTGAGTTGTCATTTGGACGACAATTTAGGGGACTCTCCTCCCCGGACTTTCCCGCATCCGGTTTTTCCTCAGCCATGGGCCATGAGCACTGAACTTCCCCTGCACAAACGCCGTCGCGTCCCCGATGCAGCCGAACAGGCGGGTATCCCCTGGCTCGGCTTGCTGCTGCCGTCCGAGCGCGCGCAGGCGGTCGCCGGGCTGATCGTTGGTGACGCGTTGCCAGGTGACTACGTCTGTCGCGTCGGCAAGCCGGTGACCTACTGGTTCGGCGTGGTCGAAGGCCTGCTCAAGATGAGCAGTGACAACGCGCAGGGCATGACCATGACCTTCACCGGCGTGCCGCCCGGCGGCTGGTTCGGCGAGGGCACGGCGCTCAAACGCGAGCCCTACCGCTACAACATCCAGGCGCTGCGTAAAAGTGTGGTGGCCGGCCTGCCGGTCGATACCTTCCACTGGCTGCTGGACCACTCGATCGGTTTCAACCGCTTTGTGATGAACCAGCTCAATGAACGCCTGGGCCAGTTCATCGCCGCGCGCGAGATCGACCGCATGAACAACCCCGACCTGCGCGTGGCGCGCAGCCTGGCGGCATTGTTCAACCCGGTGCTGTATCCGGGTGTGGGTGAAATTCTGCGTATCACGCAGCAGGAAATGGCCTATCTGGTCGGGCTGTCGCGCCAGCGCGTGAACGAAGCGCTGGCCAGCCTGCAGGCGCAGGGCACGATACGTATTGAATACGGCGGCTTGCGTGTGCTGGACCTGGCGGCGCTGCGCTCCAGCGCATTTGTTGGTAAAAATAGCGTCTAGCCCATGCCTGGCGCTACAAAGCCGCTATAAAATAGATAGTAAATCCATGCCAGACCAGCCTCCACATCCCCGTCCAAAACCGGCCGCCACACGCATCCGCGCCGCCGATTCGGCAGACGCCGCACCGTCCACCGGGAGCACCGTGCGCCTGAACAAACGCATGGCCGAACTTGGCCTGTGTTCGCGCCGCGAGGCCGACGACTGGATTGCGCGCGGCTGGGTCCGCGTCAACGGCGAGCCCGCCGTGATGGGCCAGCCGGTCGCGCTCAATGCGCGCATCGAGGTGGCGCGCGAGGCCGAGCAGCAGCAGCGCCAGCAGGTCACCATCCTGATCAACAAGCCGGTCGGTTATGTCAGCGGTCAGGCCGAAGACGGCCATGAGCCGGCCGTGGTGCTGGTACAGCCGCAAAACCGCTGGCGCGAGTGCAACAGCCGCATGCGCTGGGGCCACGAGCAGTTGCGCGGGCTGGCGCCGGCGGGCCGGCTGGACATCGACTCGATTGGCCTGCTGGTGCTGACGCAGGACGGCCGCGTGGCGCGCCACCTGATCGGCGCGGACTCCGAGGTGGAAAAGGAATACCTGGTGCGTGTCAGTTACGGCGCCGAGGCCGCCAATGTGCAGGGCGTGTTTCCGCCCGAGAAGCTGGCCCTGCTGTGCCATGGCCTGAGCCTGGACGGCGAGCCGCTGCGGCCAGCGCGTGTCGAGTGGCAAAACTCGGAGCAGCTGCGTTTTGTGCTGAAAGAAGGCAAAAAGCGCCAGATCCGCCGCATGTGCGAACAGGTCGGTCTGTTCGTGACCGGGCTCAAACGCGTGCGCATCGGCATGGTCAACCTCGGCCACCTGCCGGTGGGCCAGTGGCGCTACCTCGCACCGCACGAGCGTTTCTGAATCGGATTTGCTCCTGTTTCAGGAGCTGCTTGCGCCCGTCCCGTATGGGCTGGAGCCCGATTTGAACCTTAAACAATGGCCTCCGAGGCGCGCTGGACGTCCAGCATGCCTGCCCCGACAATGGCGGTATGCCCACTTCTGAACCGCCGCGTCTCCGGCTTCCTCCCCTGGCTGACTTGCGCCACCACTTGCACCTGTCCGACATCCAGGGCCTGACGCAGTTGGCCACGCGCGGCACGCTGGGCGTCACCGGGCTGGCCGAAAAAGTGCAGGGCAATGTCTACAAGGCGGTGGCCGCTCCTTTTGGCGCAGCCGGTCAGAAGTTTGTGGATAGCGCAGTCGGTGCTTCAGGAGTCAGGCCGACGGGTATCACCGGCCTGGTTTACGGCAGCATCCGGGGCGTGACGCGGCTGGCCGGTGGTACGGTGGATGCGGTGTTGTCGCGCGTGGCGTCGCGTGTCGCGCCGCAGGCCTCGTCACCGCAGCGCGAAGCCATGCTGTCGGCGCTCAATGGTGTGTTGGGAGACCAGTTGCGGGACACCGCCAACCCGCTGGCTATCGCCATGAGTTTGCGCCACGACGGCCTGTCCTTGCCGCTGGACCGGGCCGCGCTGGCACAGCGCTTGCCGGGCGCGACTGGCAAGATCTTGGTGCTGGTTCATGGCCTGTGCATGAACGATCTGCAGTGGCGCGCCGACAACTCCGCCGCAGCGCACGAGCACGGCGAGCAACTGGCACGGGCGTTGGGTTACACCCCGGTCTACCTGCACTACAACACCGGCCTGCATATCAGCGGCAACGGAGGGCATTTCGCCGCGCTGCTGGAGCAGTTGCTGCAGGCCTGGCCGCAGCCGGTGGAAGAGCTGAGCTTGCTGACCCACAGCATGGGCGGGCTGGTGGCGCGCGCGGCTTGCCACAGCGCGGCTGCCACGGGCCTGTTGTGGCGGGCGCGGCTCAAAAACCTGGTGTTTCTGGGGACGCCGCACCACGGCGCGCCGCTGGAAAAACTCGGCAACTGGGTGGACACCGCACTTGCCAGCAACCCGGTCACACGTCCTTTTGCGGCAATTGGTCAAGTGCGCAGCGCAGGCATCACCGACCTGCGTTACGGCCATGTGTTGCCCGGTGATACCCAGGATACGGACCGGTTTACTGCAGCGCCCGACCGGCGCCAGCCCTTGCCGCTGCCGGACGGGGTGGCCTGTTTTGCGGTGGCAGCCACGCTGGGCGGGGTTTCCCCAAAAGCAGGCGACAGTGCGCTGCTGGGTGAATGGCTGGGCGACGGCCTGGTGCCGCTGCCCAGCGCGCTGGGCCAGCATGCCGAGCCGGTACGTAGCTTGAGCTTCGGTCCCGGCCGGCAATGGGTCGCGCTGAAAACCGGTCACATCGCCCTGATGCACAGCCCACAGGTGTGCGCCCAGTTGTTGCGCTGGCTGGCCTGAGTGCTGGGGCGGTGAGTCTGCGTCAACCCTAATCCGGGGCTAATTCAGGCCGGTGAAGATACCGTTTCAACTCTTTTATTGCGTCAAGCCATGGACACCTTTTCTGAACATGTGGCACGAGCCATTCTTTTTGCCGCCGCTGTGATCGCGCTGTTTGTGCTGCAGGTGCTTCCGTCAGCCGATGGCGTGCTGCTGCTTCACCATCAGGTCCTGATTGCCTTGCTGGGTGTGGCCTTGCTGGGTGCGGCGCTGTTTCGGCCGATTCGGCCGGCCGTGGTTGCGGTCGGTTTGCTCAGCCAAGCGGGTTTTGTTGCCAGTGCGCTGGCCATGCCTGGTTTCAGCGCCACGACCGTCCTGTATTTGAACCTGGCCGGGCTGGCTGCCTTGCTGCTGGTCGGATTTTTGCTGCTGCGCTCGGCCAGGCAACAGGCGCGTTGGGAAGGTCTGTCGGCGCCGCAAAGGGGGACATGATGCGGGTGCTGCTGGTGGAAGACGACGACATGATAGGCCGCAGCCTGCAGCAGGCGCTGGAGACCAACGGATGGTCGGTGGACTGGGTGCGCGACGGCCTGCTGGCCCAGAGCGCACTGGCCGACGGCAACTATGCCTGCATGCTGCTGGATCTGGGTTTGCCCAAGCGCGACGGCGTCGAGGTGTTGCGCCAGGCCCGTGCGCGCGGTGACGCCACGCCGGTGTTGATGCTCACCGCGCGTGACGGCGTTGAAGACCGCATCGGCGGACTGGACGTGGGGGCCGATGACTACCTGGTCAAGCCCTATGAATTCCGCGAGCTGCTGGCGCGCATGCGCGCGGTGATCCGGCGCCGCGACGGCAGCGCCCATTCGGTGATTGGCAACGACGTGGTCAAACTGGACCTGACCACGCGCGAGGTGCTGGTCAACGGCGAGCCTTCGGCGCTGTCCGCGCGCGAATATGCGCTGCTTCACGCTTTGCTTGAGCGGCCGGGCGCCATCCTGTCGCGCGACCAGCTTGAAAACCGCATTTACGGCTGGGGCGAAGAAGTCATGAGCAATGCCGTGGACGTGCTGATCCACGGCATGCGCAAGAAGCTCGGCGCCGACGTGATCCGCAATGTGCGCGGCCTGGGTTGGCGCATCACCGCCACGGCGCCTGTAGGCACACCTGCATCTTCCACCGGAGACGGCACATGATGATTCACGTTTTTCCTGCGGGCCGCCTGTGCTCGCTGCGCCGCGCGCTGCTGCTGTGGCTGCTGCCGGTTTTCCTGGGAGTAGGCGCAGCATCGGCAGGTTTTGCCTACTGGAGCTACAACCGGATGGTCAGCACCTTCATGGACAACCAGATGGAACTGCTCGCCGAGTCCATGGTTGTGCAGAAGCAGGACCTGGCCCTGGCGCCGCTGACACGGGAGGGCGTGCACAAATGGGGCAGCTATGTGGTGCAGGTCTTTGATGCGGACGGCAGCCCGCGCTCGAATTCATGGGCCGAGTTGCCCGCGCGCCTGCAGGAAGGCAGCGGCTTGCAGGATGTCAGCGCGGGCGGCACGCCCTGGCGCGTGTACACCACCGCAGCCAGCGAGGCCTCGGGTGCGCGCCGCGTTCAGGTGCTGCAAAGCGGGGATTTTCGCCGCCATCTGGCCGCCGAGCGCGCAGGGCTTGCCATCGCCCCCGTGATCATCCTGCTGCCGCTGTCGGTTTTTATCCTCTGGTGTGTGGCCGCCATGATGTCACGCGCCATCGGCGACATTGCGCGGCAGGCCGCAGCGCAGGACGAACACAGCATTGCCGAGCTGCCGCTGGACCGTGTGCCCAAAGAAATTGCGCCGCTGGTCATCTCATTTAACAGCCTGCTGACGCGGCTGCGCGATGCTTTTGCCACGCAGCGCCGTTTTGTTCAGGATGCCGCGCATGAACTGCGCACACCGATCACGGCGGTGAGCCTGCAACTTGAGAACCTGCGCGGTGACTTCGCGCCCGGCGCACCAGCGCAGCGCTTTGCCCAGCTTGAAGCCGGCGTTCAGCGCGCCCAGCGGCTGGTGGACCAGTTGCTGCGGCTGTCGCGCCAAGAGGCGGTGGGTGCTGAAGCTGCGCCGCGCCCGGTCAATGTGAACGAGGTTCTGCGTGAAAGCATCAATGCACTGATCACGCTGGCCGACCAGCGGGGCATTGATCTGGGCCTGGAAGCATCGGGCGGACCCATAGATGCCGCAATGTTGACCTGCGTCAGTGGGGACTTGCGCAGTGTGGTCGACAACATGATTGAAAACGCCTTGCGTTATTCGCCCGAAGGTGGGGTGGTTGATGTGCGCGTGATGCGCACCCAGGGCAAACTCGCCATCGAAGTCGCCGACACTGGCGCAGGCATCCCCCAGGAGCTGCTCGGCCGCGTTTTCGACCGCTTTTTCCGCGTGCCTGGAACGGATGTGCGCGGCAGCGGGCTGGGGCTGGCAATTGCGCAATCGGCGGCGCAGCGTTGCGGCATGCGCATCACGCTGCGCAACCGCGACGATCGCAGCGGGCTGATTGCGCGCGTCGAAACGCTGTGAGCGTCATGCTCATTGTCAGCTAAGACTTCGCTCATGATCGGCTAATTTGAGCCACTTAAAGTTGAGTCATCGGTGAGCCGCGACACATAAACGACTCAGCGAGGCTGGACAGACGGGATGCCCGCCCTGCCCGGAAATGTTTATCAACTTTAGAAAAGGATTCTCAATCATGAACACGAAATTTATCGCCTCCGCCCTGTTCGCTGCCGCCAGCTTCGCTTCTGTCAGTGCCTTTGCAGCCGGCGCCGATGGTGGCGTTGACACGCCCTCCTTCAATACCGTCAGCGCCACTTCGCGTGCCGCTGTTCATGCTGACGCGCTGGCCACACGTGTCGGCCCCGTCACTGCCAGCTCCCAGGTCGATGGTGGACGCGTCCTGGCTGCCACACCCGCAGCCAGCGAGCGTAACCGAGCTGATGTGCGTGCCGAGGCTGTGCAAGCACGTATGCAGAGCGCCTTCAGTTTCGCCCCCGGCCGCGCTTAAATGGCTTAAGCGCCTGCGCTGCCCGGCAGCGTGACGCGAAAACCCGCCCAGGGCAGCCTGGGCGGGTTTTTTCATGGCGGGGCGGAGTCGGGGCCACGCCGCTGACCCGCGATAATCGGTGCTTGAAATATCCGCCCCCGCCCTCAGTTCCTAAAGCGGCCGTTTTTTCCTTTCTTCATTTCAAGAACAATCACCATGAGCAAGCAAACCCTTTCCTTTCAGGCGGAAGTCGCCCAGCTATTGAAGCTGGTCACCCACTCCCTGTATTCCAACCCCGATATCTTCCTGCGCGAACTGGTCTCCAACGCTTCCGACGCCTGCGACAAGCTGCGTTTTGAGGGCCTGAACAGTCCGGAACTGTACGAAGATACGCCTGACCTCGATGTGCGCGTGAGCTTTGACAAGGCCGCCAAAACCATCACCATCACCGACAAGGGAATCGGCCTGACGCAGCAGGACGCGGTGGAGCATCTGGGCACGATTGCCAAAAGCGGCACACGTGACTTCATGTCCAAACTCTCGGGCGACCAGAAAAACGATGCGCAGCTGATCGGCCAGTTCGGCGTCGGTTTTTATTCGGGCTTCATTGTTGCCGACAAGATCACCGTCGAAAGCCGCCGCGCGGGGCTGACGCTTGCCGAAGGCGTGCGCTGGAGCAGCGCCGGCACCGGCGACTTCGAGGTCGAGACGATGGAGCGCGCCGAGCGCGGCACCAGCGTCATCCTGCACCTCAAGGACGATGCCGCCGAGTACCTGAACACCTGGAAGCTCAAAAGCATCATCAGCAAATACTCCGACCACATCTCCCTGCCCATCCTGATGAAGAAGGAGGCGTGGAAAGAAGGTGAGAATGATCAGCCCGGCGAGATGGCCACCACCGACGAGTGGGAAACCGTGAACCAGGCCGCTGCACTGTGGACACGCGCCAAGAAGGACATCACGCCCGAACAGTACGATGAGTTCTACAAGCAGATCAGCTACGACAGCCAGCCACCCCTGGCCAGCACCCACAACCGTGTCGAAGGATCGACCGAATACACGCAGCTGCTCTATATCCCGGCCAAGGCGCCCATGGACTTGTTCAATCGCGACAAGGCCGCTGGTATCAAGCTCTACGTCAAGCGCGTTTTCATCATGGACGACGCCCAGGCCTTGCTGCCCACCTACCTGCGTTTTGTCAAAGGTGTGGTCGATTCGTCGGACCTGCCGCTCAATGTGT
Source organism: Polaromonas eurypsychrophila (assembly GCF_014641715.1). Taxonomy (GTDB): domain Bacteria; phylum Pseudomonadota; class Gammaproteobacteria; order Burkholderiales; family Burkholderiaceae_C; genus Polaromonas; species Polaromonas eurypsychrophila. Next base: position 43,017 of record NZ_BMIG01000004.1, read on the forward strand.
CGCGCGAGTTGCTGCAGGAAAGCCGCGCGGTCAAGGCGATTCGTGAAGGTTGCACCAAGCGCATCTTGTCCATGATCGAGGACCTGGCCGCCAACGAGCCGGAAAAATTTTCGGCCTTCTATGCCGAGTTCGGCGCGGTGCTGAAAGAAGGCCTGGGCGAAGATTTTGCCAACCGCGAGCGTCTAGCCAAACTGCTGCGTTTTGCCAGTTCGACCACCGACACCACCAGCGTGGGTTTTGCCGACTACAAGGCGCGCATGAAAGAAGGGCAGGACGCGATTTATTACATCACTGCCGACACCCAGGCGGCCGGCAAGAACAGCCCGCAGCTCGAGATCTTCCGCAAAAAGGGCATCGAAGTGCTGCTCATGACCGACCGGGTTGATGAATGGGCGCTGAACTACCTGCACGAGTTTGACGGCACGCCGCTGCAGTCGGTGGCCAAGGGCGCTGTGGACCTCGGCAAGCTGCAGGACGAGGACGAAAAGAAGGCCGCCGAAGAAGCGCAAACCCAGTTCAAGCCCATGTTGGACCGGCTGAAGGAAACACTCAAGGACAAGGCGACCGACGTGCGCGCCACCACGCGTCTGGTCGATTCACCGGCCTGTCTGGTGGTGCAGGACGGCGACATGTCCACGCAGCTGGCGCGCATGCTCAAGCAGGCCGGCCAGGCCGCACCCGAGGTCAAGCCGATTCTGGAGATCAATGCCCAGCACCCGTTGGTGAAAAAGCTCGAAGGCAGCGAACATTTCGACGACCTGGCCCACATCCTGTTTGACCAGGCCCTGCTGGCCGAGGGCGGTTTGCCGGACGACCCGGCTGCTTATGTGAAGCGGGTCAACGCCTTGCTGCTGTAAGGCCCGAGCCTCACTCCGGAAGCGGCTCGAAGCCGCCGGCGCTGCGAAGCCCGGCGGCTTCTTCGCTGGTGAGCAGTGCTATCAGTGCGGCAGCGGCACGCGGCTGCTCTGCGCGGCTGCTGACCGCAGCGGTGTAAACCGTCGCCAGCTCAAACTCCGTCGGCAGGCTGGCGGCCAGTTGCACCCCCGGTGCAAAGATGATTTCGGTGGCCTGGGTGCAGCCGATGGCCTTGGGCTCGCTGGATTGCGCCAACGCATGCATCGCAGCCGCGCCGTTGGGGTGCGGGTGCAGCCGCCCGGCCATTTCGGTATCGACGCCGAGCAGGTGCATCACCTTCATGAAATGAATGCCGGCCGTGGCTTTTTCCGGGTCGGGAAAATAAATGGCGCCGGCCGCCAGCAGGGCCTGCCTGAGCTCTGCCACCGTTGCCAGCGGCGGGATGGGCGCGCCGTCTTTCAGGGCGATGCCGGTCTTGACCAGGCCCAGCGGGCGCGCGCTGCCCGATGCCACATCGCAGCTTTCAGTCAGTTGCGTGATCAGCGCGCTGGTCAGGATGACGACGTCGCACGGTGCGCCGGCGAGCAACTGGTCCTTCATTTTGCCGACGGCGTCGAACTGGCCTTCAATGGCCATGCCGGTCTGTTCAGCAAAACGGTCCTGCACGGCGGTGACCAGGCCTTTGGCGGCGCCGCCGCTGAGCAAATGAAGAGATGTCATGGGTTTTGGAACTTTCAGTCGGCCTTGATGCCAGCGGTCTTGATGACGCGTGACCATTTGGCGATGTCATCACGTGCGTATTTGTCAAAGGCTTCAGGCGTCATCACCATCGGCGTGGCGCCCTGTTTGGACCAAAGTTGTTTCACCTCGGGCTGGCTGGCTATTTTTGACACGGCTTCATTGAGCTTGTCGACCACGGCCTTTGGCGTGCCGCGCGGTGCCATCAGGCCCAGCCAGATGGTCGCTTCGTAGCCGGGCACGCCGGCTTCGTTCACTGTGGGTACGTCGGGCAGCACGTCGGAGCGGGCGCGGCCCGTGGTCGCCAGCGCCTTGACCTTGCCGGCCTTGATCTGTTCAGCCATGGTAGTGACGGCGTCGAACATCACATCGACCTGCCCGCCGATGACGTCGGTGCGCGCGCCCGAGCTGCCGCGGTAGGGAATGTGCACCAGGTAGACGCCGGCCATGCTCTTGAACAGCTCGCCGGCCATGTGATAGGGCGTGCCCGGGCCAGACGAGGCGTAGTTGAATTTGCCGGGTTTGGCCTTGGCCTGCTGCAGCAGCTCCTTGAGGTTGTTGGCCGGCAGCCCCGGATGCGCCACCAGCACCAGGTCTGAATAGTTGACGGGCGCCACGGCCACAAAGTCGCGCATCAGCTGGAAGGGCTTGGTCGGAATCAGTGTTTCGTTGACGGTGTGCGTGTTCGACATCATCAAAAGGGTGTAGCCGTCGGGCGCCGATTTGGCCGCCATGTCGGTGCCTATGATGGAACCGCCCCCCGGCCGGTTGTCCACCACAAAGGACTGGCCCAGCGTATCCTGCAGGCGTTGCGCGATGAAACGTGCGTAATTGTCGGCCGGGCCGCCTGCGGCAAAAGGCACGATGATTTTGACCGGCTTGGCCGGATACACCTGCGCAACGGCAGGCACGCTCAACGCCGAGGCGGCCATCACCAGCCCCAGCGCGATCACATGTTTGAAACCCATGACTGTCTCCAATGAACCGGGCCCGCAGGCTCCGATTTTTTATTCTACTTTTCCGATGCGTTTGACGACCTCTATCATGCGCCGCGAATCGGCCTGCACGTATTTTTCAAAATCAGGCGAGTCCTGGTACAGCACCGGACTGCCCGCGTTGAGGATGACTTCCCTGACCTTGGCGTCCTGGGCAGCGGCTTTGGCGGCGGCGCGCAGCCGTTGCGCCACCGGCTCGGGCGTGTCGCGCGGAATGAACAGACCCGACCACTGGGCGTATTCGGCGATGTAGCCGGCGTCTTTCAGGCTCGGAGCATCGGGCAGGGCGCCGAGTTGGGTGGTGCCCCAATGGCCCAGCACCCGGATCTTGCCGGCCTTGACATGCTGCAGCACGGTGGCGGGGCCCGAGGACACTGCATCAATCTGCCCGCCCAGCAGCGCCACCACGGCCGGACCTGCGCCGGTGAAGGGCACATGCGTCATCTTGATGCCGGCGTTTTGCGACAGGATTTCCATAGGCACGTGCATGGTGCCGTAGTTGCCCGAGGAGCCGTAGTTGATGGCGCCGGGGCGCTTCTTCGCGTCCTCGACAAAATCCTTCACGGTTTTCCATGGCGAATCGGCGCGCACGGCCAGCACGGTCGGATCGGCGGTGAAACGCGCAATCGGACGCAGGTCGTTCAGCGCAAACATGGGCGCGCGCCCCAATACGGCATCAGCCTCGGGAATCACTGTCAGTGAGGAAAGCGCCAGCACCACGGTGTAGCCATCGGGCTTGGCCTTGGCGGTCAGGCCCATGCCGATACCGCCGCCGGCGCCAGCCTTGTTCTCGATCACCACGGGCTGGCCCAGCTCGCGCGACATGGCCTCGGCCACCGGGCGCGCCACCAGGTCGGCCAGGCCGCCCGGCGGAAAGGGCACGATCATGGTGATGGCTCGGGTCGGCCAGGCGTTTTGCGCGGCTACCAGAGTGGCACTGGACAGCAGCAAACTGGCGAGCAGGACGGATCTGCGTTTCATGGTTGTGTCTCCTTGTCGTTGGTGGGGTGTAGGGGGGGGCAAGTCAATGTGTTTGCCTATGGTTTGCATGCTAACATCGACTTGAATTTTCGGGGTCATCGCAATCCCTAATCCATCACTGCTGCCCATGCGACCAGCCGGGCATCGAGACATGAAAGCCGACGCATGAAAATTGTTGCCTTCCGCCAAAACAGCCAGCCCGGAGTGGGCCTGGTGTCCCCTGATCTCCAGAGTGTGCAACCTTTCGATCTATCCCAAGCGCAGCGCGAACTGGGTGCCTTGCCGGTGATCGAGATGCTGGCGCGCGGCGAGGCTTTGCCGGCCCTGCTGGCGACGGTCGCTCTCGGCGACGTGCAAATCATCGCGCCCATTCCCAAACCACGTCGCAACATTTTCTGCGTCGGCAAGAATTACTTCGCACATGCGCGCGAGTTCGCCGGCAGCGGTTTTGACAGTAGCGCCAAGGCCGGTGAAGACATTCCCGCAGACCCGATTTATTTCACCAAGGTGCCCGAGTCGGTGGTCGGCCCCGGCGCCGCCATCGAGATGCCCGTAGCATCGGACGCCATCGACTACGAAGCCGAGCTGACGGTCATCATCGGACGCGGCGGCAAAGGCATCGCGGCCAAAGACGCGATGGCCCATGTCTGGGGTTACACCATCATCAACGACGTTACCGCGCGCGACTGGCAGAGCCGCCACAAGCAGTGGCTGCTGGGCAAGTCCTTTGATACTTTCTGTCCGATGGGCCCGTGGCTGGTCAGCGCCGACGAATGTGACGGCACCAAAACAAGCGTGCGTTGTTACGTCAACGGCGAAGAGCGCCAGAACGCCTCCACCACCGACCTGATCTTCGACATCCCGAAATTGATAGAAACCCTGTCGGCCGGCATCACCCTTTACCCCGGCGACATCATCGCCACTGGCACACCGGTTGGTGTCGGCATCGGCTTCAAGCCGCCCAAATACCTGAAGTCCGGCGATGTGGTGCGGGTCGAGATCGATGGCATCGGCACGCTGGAAAATCCGGTTAAGTAGCCTGCTCCCACGTTCGTGCACCCTGCGGAACTTGCTCTCCCGTAGTGCCTGATTTTCCTTGAGGCGGCCCGGCGGAAAATTTGCGAAGCTCAGGCGACCAGCGGCGCTTCCTGCATGGCTTCGGTTTGCTCTTCCAGCATGTCGACCTGGCCTTTCCAGTAGTCGCTGGAACCGAACCACGGAAAGTTGATCGGGAAGATCGGGTCGTGCCAGCGCTGAGCCAGCCAGGCGCTGTAATGCACCAGCCGCAGGGTGCGCAGAGGCTCTATCAGGGCCAGCTCGCTTCTGGGGAATTCGCGGAACTCCTCGTAACCGTCCACCAGCGCGCCCAGTTGTTGCAGGCACTGCGCGCGTTCGCCCGACAGCAGCATCCACAAATCCTGCACCGCCGGGCCGCTGCGCGCGTCGTCAAGATCGACAAAATGCGGACCCGCACCTTCGACGCCTTCCGGGGTCCACAGGATGTTGCCCGGATGACAGTCGCCGTGCAGGCGCAAGGTGCGGATGTCGCCGACGCTTTCAAACACCGCTTGTGCCACATCCATGGCTTTCTCGAAAGCCTTGAGCCAGCGCGACGCCATGTCCAGTGGGAGATAGTTGCCGGCCAGCAGCAGTTCCCGGCTGGCGTGGCCGAAGGTTTGCAGGTCAAGTGCCGGCCGGTGCTGGAAGGGCTGTGCGCCACCGACGGTGTGAATGCGCGCGAGAAAGCGGCCTATCCATTCGAGCACGCTGAAATCCTCGAGTTCGGGCCGGCGGCCGCCGCGGCGTGGCGAGACACTGAAGCTGAAACCGTTAAAGTGGTGCAAGGTGCGACCGTTGATGACCAGCGCGCCGACCACCGGAATTTCGGCGGCCATCAGTTCGGCCGCAAAGCGATGTTCTTCAACAATCTGCAGGTCGCTCCAGCGTCCCGGCCGGTAAAACTTGACGACCACGATGTCGCTGGCGGTTGCGCCAACCCCTGCCGGCGTTTCGAGGTGAACCTGGTAGACCCGGTTTTCATAACTCGACAGCGCCATCAGGCGGCCGTCGCCGAGTAGGCCCACGCTGGCCAACGCATCGAGCACCACGTCAGGTGTGAGCTTTTCGTAGGCGTGTAGCGCCTGGGGCGGCATGGCGGTCGGGGGCAGGTCGGTCAGAGGCTCGTCAATCATGCCCTGATTGTCGTTGTTTCCGCCTACGGCCTTGTTGATAAAAAGAATATGCCTCCTGCCCATATCTGGCAAGCGCAAGCAGCTATAAAAATCATAGCTGCTCCGGTTGCTGTCAGAACGCCAGGATGTGCCCGGTTCGCGGGTCGCCCTGGCCGCCTAGCACCTGCTGGTAAGCAGCAGCCACGGCGGGCTCGCCCTGGTGTTGCTGCAAAAGCAGCCAGGGCCTTGGCCCTTGGCTGACGCGCGAACTGAAGGCCTGCCAGGCCTGCACCAAACGCTGGCCCAGCCCCTCTTTGCCCCAGTCCGTGCTGCGCTTCTTGATTTGAGCAGGCGCAAAAAACAGGGTGGCGCGCGGGCCGGGCAGGTCCTTGCCACCGCCGAGTTCTGTGACGTGGGTTCCGCCAATTGCGCAGCTGTATTTCAGGTTGGCAAAGCGGCTGTGGATGGCGTGGCGAAGTTTTGCGTTGCCGGCGAAGTCGATATAGATGCAGGCGCGCTCAAAGGCGATTTTCTCAAGCTGGTTGTAGGTCAGCACCCGGCTGTAGCAACCCAGGCTTTCGCAGAAGGCCACATTGCCCGGCGAGGTCAGGCCGATGACTTCTATGCCAGGCCGCTGCGCCAGCTGGAAGGCGGTGCCATACGCGGTCTTGCTCGACGCGCTGGACAGCAGCATGGCGCCACCGGACGCGCCGAAAAAATCGTTGTCCGCCAGGAAGTCGTCGATCAGGAAGGAGGTGATGAACAGCGGCCGCAGCAGCGCCTGGATCGCTTCGGTCGATGCCGTGTAGAAGGGATCGGTGTTGCAGCGCAGGTACTGGTTGTACACCGGGTGCAATTCGCGCCGGTGCGCTGCGCCGTCGTAAAAGCCGCTGCTGTCCAGGCGCGCCGGGCTCAGCACGGCTTCGGACGCCATCGGGAAGTAGCCGTAGATTTTTTCACCGGTGGCGACGCCTGGGTGCAGCGACTGCAGCACCGTGCCGAAGCCCCAGACCGGGATGCTGCCCCAGCCCTCTTCCCCGGTGGGGAAAAATTGCCAATAGTTCATCGTGTCGCCAAAGGCGGCGTAGGTGATGTTGTTGGACGTCAGCGCGAAGGAATCGACGTGAATACGAACCTGGCCGTCGGCCAGCCCGGTGGTTTCGGCGGTGTGCAGACGGGTTTCGGCAAGCTGGTTTTTGCGGACGAGGAGGGTGGTGGTGCTCATTAAATAACCTTCGCCTTGCAGGCTGCGGTGGTTGCCTTGGGAACGGCCCGGCGGCTCAAGCCTGCAACATAAGCGAAAAAGCCCGCCGGCTCAACACCGGCGGGCCGCTTTGGCGACAGCTTTCACAAGAAGGGCGCTTTACACGAAGTGAAAGCGTGTGAGCGATGCGCGCCGTGAAGGGCCACCCCGAGCAAGCACGGCCCCCTCGGGGGGCAGCTCAGTACGCGAAGCGACAAGCGTGGGGGCTTTACTTCAGCGTAATGGTCACGTCGATGTTGCCGCGGGTCGCGTTGGAATAAGGGCAGACCTGGTGCGCAGCGTCCACCAGTTCCTGCGCAGCCGCGCGGTCCATGCCCGGCAGCGACACGTCGAGGCGGGCAGCGATGCCGTAGCCGGCGGGGATCTTGCCGAGGTCGACGCTGGCGTCGATGCTCAGGCCTTCAGGCAGGGTGATTTTTTTCATGCCGGCAACGGCTTTAATCGCGCCGATGAAACAGGCCGAGTAACCGGCGGCAAACAGTTGTTCGGGGTTGGTGCCGGTGCCGGCGGTGCCGGGCGAGCTCAGTGTGACGTCCAGCTTGCCATCGTCGCTTTTGGACTTGCCGTCGCGGCCGCCAGTGGTGTGGGCTTTGGCGGTGTACAGAACTTTGTCGAGTTGGGTGGTCATGGTGATTTCCTTTGAGAAGTGCTTCGAGATGAAGCGGGTTGAAAAGCGGGGGAGAAAATTGTCAGGCGACCAGCCGCTGACGCAGGGCCTGCACTTGCTGGGTCAGCGCCATCAGTTCGGGCACGGGGCACTGCGCAGCAGTCAGGATGCAATCGGGGATTTTTGCAGCTTTGGTCTTGAGCTTGCGGCCGGCGGCGGTCAGGGTGATGTGGACACGGCGCTCGTCTTCGACAGCGCGTATGCGCGAGATCAGGCCCGAAGCCTCCAGGCGTTTGAGCAGCGGCGTCAGCGTGCCGGAATCGAGGTAAAGGCGCTCGCCGATCTCGGACACCATTGGGCCGTCCTGCTCCCACAGCACCAGCATGGCCAGGTACTGCGGATAGGTCAGGCCCAGTTCGTCAAGCAGCGGCTTGTACAGCTTGGTCATGGCCAGTGAGGTGGAGTACAGCGCAAAACAGAGCTGGTTGTCCAGCTTCAGCATGGCATCGGTTTTATTTGGCATGACCTAATTGTAACTCACACAATTAAATTGTGTGCAATGTAAATAATTGCCCTTCGCCGTTGCGTGAATGGCGCCGGCGCTAGACTTCAGGCTCATGCCCAAAAACAGCACCCCTCGCGGCGGCCAGCCTGCGCGCCCCACATTCTCCCCGGGCCAGCCCCCGCAAGTGATCGAGGAGCTCCGACCGGGCCAGTCGATAGCCCTGCTCAAGGAGCTGCACATCCTGACGCGCGAGGGCAAACTCAACCAGGACACGCGGCGCAAGCTCAAGCAGGTCTACCATCTGTACCAGTTCATCGCGCCCTTGCTGGAGGAAGTCTCCGAGGGCGGAAAGACCTTCACGCTGGCCGACCATGGCGCCGGCAAGTCTTACCTCGGCTTCATCCTGTACGACCTGTTTTTCAACGTGGCGCATGCAGGCGACAAGCCGGCAGGAATTATTTACGGCATCGAAACCCGTGCCGAGCTTGTGGACAAGTCGCGCGAGTTGGCGCAGCGCTTGGGCTTTGCCCACATGGCGTTCCTGAATCTGTCGGTGCAACAGGCCACAGCCTCGGCGGAGTTGCCGGCGCAGGTGGACATCGTCACCGCGCTGCATGCCTGCGACACCGCCACTGACGACGCAATAAGCTTTGGCTTGGCCAAGCAGGCGCGCCACATGGTGCTGGTACCTTGCTGCCAGGCCGAGGTGGCGGGCGTGCTGCGCAAAAACAAGGCGCTGAGCCTGTCGAAAACCCCGCTGGCCGAACTCTGGCGGCACCCGCTGCACACGCGCGAGTTCGGCAGCCAGATCACCAATGTGCTGCGCTGCCTGCAGCTCGAAGCCAACGGCTACCAGGTGACGGTGACCGAGCTGGTGGGCTGGGAGCATTCGATGAAAAACGAACTCATCATTGCCAGCCGGCCGGCCACGTCCAGCGCCGCAAAGACGCGGCAGGCACAGGTGCGGCTGGGGGAGGTGCTCGGCGAGTTGAACCTGGGAGAATTGAGGTCGCGGTTTGAAGTGGCGGAGTCTTAGCCGGACTTCAAGCCGCAACGGTTTGCAGCTTAGGGCCTGTTCACACTATTTATGCAAGATGCGTTGCGAGTCAAAAAGGTCATGCGCGAGGCGCAAAACGCAGCCGAGCTGGCGCCCGGCAAGGCTCTGCAACACTGCGCATGGCCTTTTTGGCCGCAACCCGAAGGGAACGGGGTGAAAACAGCGCCACTCGGCGTTGCACTCCTAACCCATACACCCGGTCTGGGTGTCGTCGCGCGCCTTGATTGGCGCTGTTTTCACCACGTTCGCACTTGTATAAATAGTGTGAACAGGCCCTAGTCGGCAACCGGCGAAAAAAGGTCAATCCGGTCTGTGATGATGCCGTCCGTACCCAGGTTCAGCAGGCGCCGGACCGCCCAGTCGTCATTGACCGTGTAGCTCAAGGTCCGAAACCCCGCGCTTTTGGCCTGCAGCACAGTGGAGCTGTCCCAGAGCGCGTGATTGCATACCAGCGCTGTGCAATCGAGGGTCAGCGCTGTTTCCAGCCAACCCATCCACAGGCTGTCGAGCAGCAGCCCACGCGGTAGCTGCGGCTGCGCCGCCCTGGCAGCTTCCAGTGCCTCGGGTTGAAACGAAGTCAACAGCGGGGGCACAGCGTTGGCCTCCCAGAGCCGCGCGGCAGCGTCGGCCACGGCGGTGCCGGTTTGGGCTTCCAGGCCCGGGGTGGGTTTGATCTCGATGTTCAGGAAATAGCCGTTGTGCCGGCAGTAACGCGCGACATTTTCCAGGCTGGCCAGCGGTTCACCGGCATAGCCGCGTGAATGCCAGCTTCCGGCATCCAGCTGCGACAGCAGGCTCCATGGCTGCTCGCCACCCGTGCCATAGCCGCTGGTCGTCCGGTCGAGGGTGGCGTCGTGCATCAAAAAGGGCACGCCGTCTGCGCTGAGCTTCACATCACACTCGAACATGCAAAAGCCGTGGGCGGCGCCCACGCGAAAAGCCGCCAGCGTGTTCTCCGGGGCGAGCTTGCCGGCACCGCGGTGGGCGATCCAGCGCGGGTAGGGCCATTCCTTCATTTGAAAAGAGCCGTGCGCCGCGCAGGGCCGCCCCAAGCAAGCACAGCCCCCTCGGGGGGCAGCGCAGTACGCGAAGCGACAAGCGTGGGGGCTAACATCTCCTTCCGCTTTCGGCGTCAAACCAATGCAAGCGGTCCGCCCGCGGCGCAACGTGGATGGTTGCGCCGATCCCGGGTGTGGCCTGGCTTTCATCGGTTCGGACAATCAGGAATTCGTCGCCGAAACGGCAATACACCAGGCGCTCGGCGCCCAGCATTTCCAGCGTTTCCACCTGAACGGCCCAGCCGCTGGCGCCGATCTGCAGGTGTTCGGGGCGGATGCCGAGAATGGTGCCGGGCTTTCCGCCGAAGTCGGCATTGGGCGCATGGTTGAGCAGGTTCATCGGTGGCGAACCCATGAAACTGGCGACAAAGGTCGTGGCAGGGCGGTTGTACACCTCTTCCGGCGTGCCGAACTGCTCCATGCGGCCGGCATTCATGACGATCATGCGCTGCGCCAGCGTCATGGCCTCGACCTGGTCGTGCGTGACGAACAGCGAGGTGATGCCAAGCTCGCGGTGCAGCTTCTGGATTTCGAGGCGGGTCTGCACGCGCAGCTTGGCGTCTAGGTTGGACAGCGGCTCGTCGAACAAAAAAACCTGCGGCTGGCGCACGATGGCGCGGCCCATAGCGACGCGCTGGCGCTGGCCGCCAGAGAGCTGGCGCGGCTTGCGGTCCAGCAGGTGGCCGAGCTCCAGGATCCCGGCGGCCTTGTCAACGCGCTGCTTGATCTCGGCGATCGGCATCTTCCTGATCTTCAGGCCGTAGGCCATGTTGTCAAACACGCTCATGTGCGGGTACAGCGCATAGTTCTGAAACACCATCGCGATGTCGCGTTCGGCCGGTTCCAGCTCGTTAACCACACGCCCGCCGATGGAGATCTCGCCGCCGGAAATTTCTTCCAGACCAGCGACCATCCGCAGCAGGGTGGACTTGCCGCAGCCTGAGGGCCCGACGATGACGACAAACTCGCGGTCGGCGATGTCGGCGCTCACGCCGTGGATCACCTGCAGCTCCTGCTTGCCCTTGCCGTACTTCTTGACGACGTTGTTGAGTTGGATTGAAGCCATTGAGACAACCTACGTTGGATTTAATTCAAGCGGACGCCGCGGAACCGGCTTTGCCGGGCCGCTGGCGGCGCCCCCTGGGAGGAGGCGCCGAAGGCGCTTCGGGGGAGGGTCATTTCTCGGTATCCACAAGACCCTTGACGAACCATTTCTGCATCAGGATGACAACAATCGCCGGCGGCAGCATGGCCAGGATGGCCGTGGCCATGACGACGTTCCACTCGACGTAGACCTCGCCGAAGATCAGGCGTTTGATACCCATCACGATGGGGTACATGCGTTCGTCGGTGGTCACCAGCAATGGCCACAGGTATTGGTTCCAGCCATAAATGAACTGGATCACGAACAGCGCCGCCATCGAAGTTTTGGACAGGGGCAGCAGCACGTCCTTGAAAAATCGCATCGGGCCGGCACCGTCCATGCGCGCAGCCTCGACGAGTTCGTCAGGCACCGTGAGGAAAAACTGGCGGAACAGGAAGGTGGCCGTCGCTGAAGCGATCAGCGGAACCGTCAGACCCTGCATGGTGTTGAGCATGCCGAGGCTGGCCACCACTTCGTAGGTTGGCCCGATACGCACCTCCACCGGCAGCATCAACGTGACAAATACCATCCAGAACACCAGGTTCTTGGCGGGAAAGCGGAAGTAGACAATCGCAAAGGCCGACAGCAGCGAAATGGCGATCTTGCCGATGGCGATGATCAGTGCGCTGGCCAGGCTGATCAGCATCATCGGCCCGGCCGCGCCTATGCTCGCGCCGGCTTCTGTCTTGCCGCCGAACAGGGCTAGCCGATAGCTCTCGATGAAGTTGTTGCCCGGCATCAGCGAGATCGGGTTGCTGGTCATGATCTGCGTGGCGGTCTGCGTCGAACCGATGAAAGTGACGTAGATCGGAAAGAACACCACGATCACACCGATGATGAGGATGAGGTGCGAGAAGAAATCGAGGATGGGATTGCGCTGGATCATGGCGGGACTCGGGACATCAGTAGTTCACCTTCTTCTCGACGAACTTGAACTGCACCACGGTCAGCGCGATCACGATCACCATCAGCACCACCGACTGGGCGGCCGAGCCGTTGATGTCCATGGCCTTGAAGCCGTCGTAGTAGACCTTGTAGACGAGGATCGATGTGTCCTTGCCCGGACCGCCGTTGGTGGCTGCGTCCACGATGGCAAAGGTCTCGAAGAAGGCATATACGACGTTGATTACCAGTAGGAAGAAGGTGGTCGGCGACAGCAGCGGCCACACGATGGTCCAGAAGCGCCGCCAAGGGCTGGCGCCGTCAATGGTGGCGGCTTCGATCAGCGATTGCGGAATTGATTGCAGCCCTGCCAGGAAGAACAGGAAGTTGTACGAGATGTGTTTCCAGATGGCCGCCATGACGATCAGCGCCATGGCATGGTTGCCGTTGAGCACGTGGTCCCAGTTGAAACCCATCTCGATCAGCGCGTAACGGATCACGCCGTAGGGGGAGGCGAACATCATCAACCACAACACACCGGCAACCACCGGGGCCACCGCATAAGGCCAGATCAGCAGCGTTTTATAGATGCCGGCGGCACGCACCACGCGGTTGGCCATCACGGCCAGCAGCAGCGAAATGGCCAGGCCGCCCACGGCGACCAGCGCGGAGAAGACCGCTGTGATCTTGAACGATTCCAGGTAGCCGGGGTCGGCGAAAAGGCGGCGGAAGTTGTCCAGGCCGACGAATTCCCGGGTCGATCCGAAGGCGTCTTCCTGCAGCACACTCTGGTACAGCGCCTGGCCGGCCGGCCAGAAAAAGAAAACCAGAATGATCGCCATTTGCGGCGCAATAAGCACCCACGGCAGCCAGGTCGACTTGAAAAGAACTCGTTTTTCCATGGAGGCTCATTGACGAACAAGGCCCGCTAGGGGCCTTGTTTCTTTTTTGGAGGATCGCAGAAGTTTACGACTTATTCGCCTTCTGGAAGCGTTCCAGTTGCTCGTTGCCGCGCTTGACTGCGTTGTCCAGCGCTTCCTTCGGCTGCTTGCTGCCTTGCCACACGCCTTCGAGTTCCTCGTCGATGATGGTGCGAATTTGCACGAAGTTGCCCAGGCGCACGCCGCGCGATTTGTCGGTGGTCTTGCGGATCATCTGGTTGACGGATACATCGGCACCGGGGTTTTGCTTGTAGAAGCCGGATTTTTCGGTCAGATCGAACGAGGCCTTGGTCACCGGCAGATAGCCTGTGCGCTGGTGGCTGGCGGCTGCAACTTCAGGCTTGGACAGGTGGTTCAGGAACGCGGCCACAGCCTTGTATTCCTCGGGCTTCTTGCCTGACATCACCCAGATGCTGGCGCCACCGATCACGGTGTTCTGCGGTGCGCCCTCGACGTCGGGGTAGTAGGGCAGGGTGCCGGTGCCGTAGCCGAACTTGCCATTGCGCTTGACACTGCCAGCCAAGGCCGACGAGCCGGTGGCCATGGCGCACTCGCCTGAAACAAAGGTGGCATCCGCCTTGTTCTCACGGCCCTTGTAGACGAACAGACCGGTCTTGGCCATGTTGGCCAGATTTTCGATGTGGCGCACGTGCAGCGGGCTGTTGAAGGTCAGGCGTGTATCTGTGCCGCCGAAGCCGTTGTTCTTGGTCGCGTACAGCACGTTGTGCCAAGCCGAGAAGCTTTCCAGCTGGGTCCAGCTGATCCAGGCGGTGGTGAACGGGCACTTGTGGCCGGAAGCCTTGAGCTTGGCGGCCACCAGCGCAACTTCGGGCCAGGTGGTCGGCGGTTTCTCGGGGTCCAGACCGGCGGCCTTGAAGGCGTCCTTGTTGTAATGAAAGACTGGCGTGGAGCTGTTGAAGGGGTAGCTCAGCATCTGGCCATTGGGGGCCGTGTAGTAGCCAGCGACCGCCGGCACATAAACGCTGGGGTCGAATTTCAGGCCGGCGTCGGTCATCACCTTGGCCACAGGCACGGTGGCACCCTTGGCGGCCATCATGGTTGCGGTGCCCACCTCGAACACCTGGATCATGTGCGGCGCGTTGCCGGCGCGGTAGGCGGCAACACCAGCGGTCATCGACTCGGCGTAGCTGCCCTTGAAGGTCGGCGTGACCTTGTAATCCTTCTGGCTGGCGTTGAAGTCCTTGGCCAGGTCATTGACCCATTCGCCGAGGGCCCCGCCCATGGAGTGCCACCACTGGACTTCGGTTTGGGCATGGCTGGCGACGGGCGCAACAAGTGCGCAGGCCGCCAGAGTGATAGCGGTCAAGCTTTTTTTCATTACAACTCCTGGATGGAACGATGGTTCGAACAATAAACCACCTAGTCTAAAAACGATTTATGACAGTTCAATTTAAGCGAGTCGCCGCCGCGCCCACAAGCGGGTTTCCACGAAGAGGTGCGGGCGGACTTCGGTAAATGTTGCGCTGCGGTAACATAGGAACAACGCGCCGGACCGGGCCTCACAGGTCCTTTCGCACCCGGCCTCCCACGATGAACGCTCCTGAATCCCTTCAAAAATTAAGCGCCCTGGCCGGTGAGGCCGGCCCCGGCACAGCCCGCATCCGCGAGATTCCCTATAACTACACCTCGTTTTCAGACCGCGAGGTCGTGATCCGCCTGCTGGGCGCTCGCGCCTGGGACCTGCTGAACCTGCTGCGCGACGAACGCCGCACCGGCCGCTCGGCCCGCATGTTGTATGAGGTGCTGGGCGACATCTGGGTGGTGCAGCGCAACCCCTACCTGCAGGACGATCTGCTGGACAACCCGAAACGTCGCCGCCTGCTGGTCGAAGCCCTGCAGCACCGTCTCGGCGAGGTCGAAAAACGCCGAACCCCTGAGCAGGACAGCCAGCGTGACGCCATCGTGGTTGAGCTGCTGGACGCGGCCCGGGGAGCGGTGGCACAGTTTGCGACCTCGTTTGAAAACATGTGCGACCTGCGCCGCCTGACCGCGCGCAAGCTCGGCAAGCTGACCCAGAAGGACAACATCAAGTTCGACGGCCTGTCGCGTGTTTCGCATGTGACCGACGCGACCGACTGGCGCGTTGAATACCCGTTTGTTGTGCTGACGCCGGACACCGAAGCCGAAATGGCCGGCCTGGTCAAGGGTTGCATCGAGCTGGGCCTCACCATCATTCCACGTGGCGGCGGTACCGGCTACACCGGCGGCGCGATCCCGTTGTGCTGGAAGTCGGTGGTCATCAACACCGAAAAACTCGAGGCCATGACCGAGGTCCAGATGGTGGCGCTGCCCGGCATCGCCCAGCCGGTGGCCACGGTCTGGACCGAGGCCGGCGTAGTGACGCAGCGCGTGGCCGATGCGGCCGAACGCGGCGGGTTTGTCTTTGCGGTGGACCCGACTTCGGCGGAAGCGTCCTGCATAGGCGGCAATATCGCGATGAACGCTGGCGGCAAAAAAGCCGTGCTCTGGGGCACAGCGCTGGACAACCTGGCGTCCTGGCGCATGGTGACGCCGGAGGCACAGTGGCTGGAAGTCACGCGCTTGGACCACAACTTCGGCAAGATCCACGATGCCGAGATGGCCAGTTTTGAGCTTAAGTATTTCGAAGCCGACGGCAAGACGCATCTGCGCACCGAACGCCTGGACATCGCCGGCAAAACTTTCCGCAAGGAAGGCCTGGGCAAGGACGTGACCGACAAGTTCCTCAGTGGCTTGCCCGGCATCCAGAAGGAAGGCTGCGACGGCCTGATCACCAGCGCGCGCTGGATCGTGCACCGCATGCCGGCGCACACCCGCACGGTTTGCCTGGAGTTTTTCGGCAATGCCAAGGACGCGGTACCCAGCATCGTCGAGATCAAGGACTTCATGTTCGCCGAACAGGCGCGCGGTGGGGCCATCCTGGCCGGCCTCGAGCATCTGGATGATCGCTACCTGAAAGCGGTCGGTTATGCCACCAAGTCCAAGACCCACGGCGGTCTGCCCAAGATGGTTCTGTTTGGCGACATAGCCGGCGACGATGCTGATGCGGTGGCGCGGGCCACCTCGGAAGTGGTGCGCATCGCCAACTCGCGCCGCGGCGAAGGGTTTATTGCCATCAGCCCGGATGCGCGCAAAAAATTCTGGCTGGACCGCAAGCGCACAGCGGCCATCTCGCGCCACACCAACGCTTTCAAGATCAACGAGGACGTGGTGATCCCGTTGCCGCGCATGGCCGAATATACCGACGGCATCGAACGCATCAACATCGAGCTGAGCCTGGCCAACAAGGTCAAGCTGTGCAATGCGCTTGAAGCCTTTTTCCTCAAGGGCAAGTTGCCGCTGGGCAAATCGGACGATGCTGGCGAAATTCCCTCGGCCGAGCTGCTGGAAGACCGCGTCAGTCAGGCCCTGGCGCTGATAAGCGATGTGCGCGAGTTGTGGTCGGGCTGGCTGCAGGGTGTGGACAGGCTGTTTCCGCAGTTGCAGGACCACTCGCTGCGCGCTAGCTGGAAAACCCAGCTGCGCGCGCCGCTGCAAACGATTTTTTCGGGCGCCGCCTTTGTGCCCATCCTGGCCGAATGCAGCGCCATCCACAAACAGGTGCTCAAGGGCCGAGTCTGGGCCGCGCTGCACATGCATGCCGGCGACGGCAATGTGCACACCAACCTGCCGGTCAACAGCGATGACTACGAGATGCTGCAGACCGCGCACGAGGCGGTCGCGCGCATCATGGTGCTGGCGCGGTCGCTCGACGGCGTGATCTCCGGTGAACACGGCATTGGCATCACCAAGCTGGAATTCCTGACCGATGCCGAGCTTCAACCGTTTGCCGACTACAAGCTCCGGGTGGACCCGGAAGGGCGCTTCAACAAAGGCAAACTGCTACGAAATCGGGAGCTATCTACGCCCACTGGATATGGGCTGGAGGCCAAAAAGGCTTATACGAACGGCGTGAATGAAGCATTGTTCGCCGATTTGACCAACGCCTACACACCCAGCTTCGGCCTGATGGGCCACGAATCGCTGATCATGCAGCAGTCCGACATCGGCGCGATTGCCGACAGCGTCAAGGACTGCCTGCGCTGCGGCAAGTGCAAACCGGTGTGCGCCACCCATGTGCCACGCGCCAACCTTTTGTACAGCCCGCGCAACAAGATTCTGGCGACCTCGCTGCTGGTCGAAGCCTTTCTTTATGAAGAGCAGACGCGCCGCGGCATCAGCATCAAACACTGGGAAGAATTCGAGGATGTGGCCGATCACTGCACGGTCTGCCATAAGTGCCTCTCTCCCTGCCCGGTGGACATCGACTTCGGTGAGGTGTCGATGAACATGCGCAACCTGCTGCGCAAGATGGGCCAGAAGACCTTCCGCCCCGGCAACGCCGCCGCCATGTTTTTCCTCAACGCTACCAGCCCGCAGACCATCAAGTTCATGCGCGGCGCCATGGTGGATGTCGGCTTCAAGGCGCAGCGCCTGGCCAACGACCTGCTGCGGCGGGTGGCCCGCAAGCAGACCGCCCTGCCGCCGGCCACGGTCGGCGCCGCGCCGGTCAAGGAGCAGGTGATCCATTTCATCAACAAGAAGATGCCGGGCGGTCTGCCGAAAAAAACTGCGCGCGCCTTGCTGGACATCGAGGACAAGGACTACGTTCCCATCATCCGCGACCCGAAAACCACCACCGCTGAGACCGAAGCGGTGTTTTATTTCCCTGGTTGCGGCTCGGAGCGCCTGTTTTCGCAAGTGGGCCTAGCAACGCAAGCCATGCTCTGGCATGCCGGCGTGCAAACCGTGCTGCCGCCGGGTTACCTGTGCTGCGGCTACCCGCAGCGCGGCAGCGGCCAGTTCGACAAAGCCGAAAAAATCATTACCGACAACCGGGTGCTGTTTCACCGCGTGGCCAACACGCTGAACTACCTGGACATCAAGACCGTGGTGGTGAGTTGCGGTACCTGTTACGACCAGCTGCAAGGTTACGAGTTCGAGAAAATTTTCCCGGGTTGCCGCATCATCGACATCCATGAATACCTGCTGGAAAAAGGCATCACATTGCGCACCGACCAGCCCGGCGCGGGTTACCTGTACCACGACCCCTGCCACAGCCCGATGAAGCTGCAGGAGCCGATGAAAACCGTCAAAGCGCTGCTCGGCGACCAGGTGCTCAAGTCTGACCGCTGCTGTGGCGAATCCGGCACGCTGGGCGTCACGCGACCGGACATCTCGACGCAGATCCGCTTCCGCAAGGAAGAAGAACTGCGTAAGGATGAGGCCACGCTGCGCGCCAGCGGCGCCGTCGCTGCAAGTGGCAACGTCAAGATCCTCACGAGCTGCCCGAGCTGCCTGCAGGGCCTGAGTCGCTACGGCAACGACCTGAACAACGGCTTGCTGGAGGCCGACTACATCGTGGTCGAAATGGCCAACCAGATTCTGGGCAAGGAATGGCTGCCGGCTTATGTAGCTGCCGCCAACAACGGCGGCATTGAACGCGTGCTGGTCTGACGCAAGCAAGGAACATTCATCATGGCAGGCCTGACACCAGATACCCCCACCCCCACGGCATTGACGGTGCACAAGCAGTCCCGCGTGCTGGAGATTGCTTTTTCGGATGGCACCGAATTCAAAATTCCCTTCGAACTGATGCGGGTCTATTCGCCGTCGGCCGAAGTTCAGGGGCACGGGCCGGGACAGGAGGTGCTGCAGACCGGCAAGCGCGAGGTCGCCGTGCTGGAGCTGGAGCCCATCGGCAACTACGCCGTCAAGCCGGTGTTTTCCGATGGCCACGAAAGCGGCATTTTTTCCTGGGATTACCTGTACTTTCTCGGTGCTGAACAGGCCCGCCTGTGGGCCGAGTACACGCAGCGCCTGGAAGCCGCCGGGGCTCAACGCGACGCGCCCATGCTTGCTGCCGGCGGCCACGGCTGCAGCAGCCATTGATGCACGCTGGCCGTTTCTCTTCCACTATCAATTTCATAGCTGCTCGCGTCCGACAGACGAGGGCGAGTGTTGTTTTTCAACATAAATACCGCGAATGCCCCACGCGATGACAGGGTTGTCGCTTGAATTGTCGGGTTTCGCCCCTAGCATTAGCTTATGAGCAGCACCCACTTCGGATTCCAGTCTGTCGACGAGAATGACAAGGCCAGCCGTGTACGCAGCGTGTTCGATTCGGTCGCGCCCAAGTACGATGTGATGAACGACCTCATGTCCATGGGCCTGCACCGCGTCTGGAAGGCCTACACGGTGATGGTGGCCGATGTGAAAGAGGGCCAGAGCGTACTTGATATCGCTGGCGGCACCGGTGACCTGGCACTGGCCTTTGCGCCCAAGGTGGGCAGCACCGGCTGCGTGGTGCACACCGACATCAACGAAGCCATGCTGCGCGAAGGCCGCAACCGCATGCTGGACGCCGGCAAGGTCTTGCCGACCACGGTGTGCGACGCCGAAAAGCTGCCGTTTGCCGATGCCAGTTTCGACCTCGTGTCCGTGGCTTTTGGCCTGCGCAACATGACCCACAAGGACCTGGCGCTGACCGAGATGAACCGAGTGCTCAAGCCCGGCGGCAAGCTGCTGGTGCTGGAATTTTCAAAAATCGCCAAACCGCTGGCGAAGGTCTACGACTGGTATTCCTTCAATGTGCTGCCCAAACTGGGCAAGCTGGTGGCCAATGACGACTCGAGTTACCGCTACCTGGCGGAGTCCATTCGCATGCATCCCGGCCAGGACGAGCTAAAGGCCCTTATGCATAAAGGTGGTTTTGGTCATGTGGACTATCACAACCTCACCGGCGGGGTGGTGGCATTACATGTTGGAATCAAGTGTTGAAGCAATTTAAATAGAGGAGACATCATGAAATTCTGGTCTGCAATTCTCTCGGCCGTACTGGCCGTCACCATGCTTCTGGCGTATGCGCCTGTCGCGGAAGCCAAACGCATGGGCAGTGGCGGTTCGGTCGGGCGCCAATCGTCGAACGTGACGCAGCGCCAGGCCACCCCGCCGGCCGCGCCTGCCAACACTGCGGCTGCTGCAGCAGCGCCCAAGAAACCTTGGGGCGCCATGCTCGGCGGCCTCGCTGCGGGTCTGGGCTTGGCCTGGCTGGCTTCCTCGCTTGGCCTGGGCGGCGCTTTCGGACAAATCATCATGTTTGCCCTGCTCGCGCTGGTGATCATGGTGGTGGTTGGCTTCGTGGTGCGCAGGCTCAAGGCTGGCAACGGCCAGGGTGCGTCGCCTTTCGCCATGCAGGGCGCAGGCAACGCCAGCACGCCGCGCAACTACAGCCCGGAGAATGTTGGCAACGATGCCTCGGCCCGGCCCTGGGAGCGCAACAGCATGGCCTTCGATGCCAGCAAGGCAAGCGGCGGTTCCATGATTGGCTCCGGCCTGGCTGGTTCGCAGACGTGGGGCGTGCCCGATGGCTTTGATGCCGAAGGTTTCCTAAACGCCTGCAAGACCAACTTCGTGACCCTGCAGGACGCTTGGGATCGCTCGGATGTGGGCAGCTTGCGCGCCATGATGACCGACGAAATGCTGGCGCAGATCAAGACCCAACTGGCCGACCGCGAGTCGCACACCGGCGGCGTGACCAACAAAACCGACGTGGTGATGCTTGACGCCAAACTGCTCGGCATTGAGGAACTCAGCGATGTTTACATGGCCAGCGTGGAGTTCTCCGGCATGATTCGTGAAGACGCTTCAGCCGGTGCCAGCCCGTTCCGCGAGGTCTGGAACATGACCAAGCCGCGCAACGGCGGCGGCTGGCTTGTTGCCGGCGTCCAAGCACTTCAGTAAGCCCCCACGCTCCGCCGCTGCGCGGGTCGCTGCCCCCCCCCCCCGCAGGCGCTGCGCCTGCGGACCGGCGAAGCCGGATCCGCGGCCCTTGCTGGTCTTTAAAGCCCCTTCATCGCTCACGCGGCGAAGGGGCTTTTTCAATCTGCTGCAAAATCGGGGGCGTATGCGCACCAACACCACGTCCCCTTTTTCTTTTTTGCAATCCCTGGCCACCCGTTTTCAGCCGCCCGCCTGGGTGGTTGATGAGGGGCAGCAGAAAATCGTGCTGTTTCTCAACCATGTGCTGATGCAGGAAAAGGAGGCGCAAAACCGCCTGCTGCGCAAAAAAGGCAGCGTGGTTCATGTGCGCTGGGGCGTGTTTGCGCTGGACCTTGTCATCACGCCGGCCGGGCTGCTGGACCGTGCCGCGCCGGGCGTAAAACCTGACCTGCTGCTGGCTGTGACCGCCGAATCACCGGCGGTCGTCATGCAGTCGGTGATGGCAGGCAAGGCGCCCCCGGTCAAAATCGAAGGCGACGTGCAGCTTGCTGCTGAACTCGGCTGGCTGGCCGACAACTTGCGCTGGGATTTGGAAGAAGACCTGTCCCGCATCATCGGCGACGTGCCGGCCCACACGCTGGCCGGTTTCGCCCGCCAGGCGCTGGCCGGCCTGCGCCAGTTTTTGGCCCAGGCGCTTGTGCCGGCTGCTTCCCCCGCCGGAGCCGTGGCGGTACCGCCCGTCCCCGAGCCGCCGAAAGCCACCTCATGAGCAGACTGTTCCGGGGCGTTTTTATCGTCTGGACAGTGCTGCGCTTCGGGCTCGATGAGCTGGTGCTGTCGAGTTTCAGCAAGCCCTGGATACGCACGCTGACGCGTGTTGTCTCGGTCGGGCGCGATCTGAGGTCGCCGCGAGGAGCGCGGCTGCGCGAAGCGCTGGAAAGCCTGGGGCCGATTTTTGTCAAGTTCGGCCAGGTCATGTCAACCCGGCGCGACCTGCTGCCGCTGGACATTGCCAATGAGCTGGCGCGGCTGCAGGACCGGGTGCCGCCGTTTGACTCGGACGTGGCCATCGCCATCATTGAAAAAGCCTTTGGCCGTCCGATCACCCAGATTTTTGGAAGCTTCGAGCGCCAGCCGGTGGCCAGCGCCTCGATTGCCCAGGTGCATTTCGCGACGCTGCCCGGAGGCCGCGAGGTCGCGGTCAAGGTGCTGCGCCCCAACATGCTTGCGGCGATTGAAAAAGACCTGGCGCTGATGCACATGATGGCCGGCTGGGTTGAAGGCCTGTCGGCCGACGGCAAGCGGCTAAAGCCGCGCGAGGTGATCGGCGAGTTCGACAAGTACCTGCATGATGAACTGGATCTGCTGCGCGAGGCCGCCAATGCGGCGCAACTGCGCCGCAACATGCAAAACCTGAACCTGGTGCTGATTCCGGAGATAGTCTGGGATTTCTGCATGCCCGACGTGATGGTGATGCAGCGCATGAAGGGTGTGCCCATCAGCCAGGTCGAGCGCCTGCGCGATGCCGGCGTGGACATGAAAAAGCTGGCGCGCGACGGCGTCACCCTCTTTTTCACCCAGGTGTTTCGCGACGGGTTTTTTCATGCCGATATGCACCCTGGCAACATCCAGGTCAGCCTGGAGCCGGCCACCTTCGGCCGCTACATTTCGCTGGACTTCGGCATCGTCGGCACGCTGACCGAGGTCGACAAGGAGTACTTGGCGCAGAACTTCAGCGCGTTTTTCCAGCGTGACTACAAACGGGTGGCCGAGCTGCACATCGAGTCCGGCTGGGTGCCGGCCGACACGCGGGTCGATGAACTCGAAGCCGCGATACGCGCCTGTTGCGAGCCCTATTTCGACCGGCCGCTCAAGGAAATATCGCTGGGCATGGTGCTGATGCGGCTGTTTCAGACCTCGCGGCGTTTCCATGTGGAAATCCAGCCGCAACTGGTGCTGCTGCAGAAAACCCTCCTCAACATCGAAGGTCTGGGCCGCGAGCTGGACCCCGAACTGGACCTGTGGAGCACGGCCAAGCCATTTCTGGAAACCTGGATGCTGGAACAAGTCGGCCCTGAAAAGCTGCTGGAGCAGCTCAAGGCCGAGGCCCCGACCTATGCCAAACTGCTGCCCGGCCTGCCGCGGCTGCTGCAGCAATACCTGAAAAACCAGTCCGGCGGCAACCGCCGGGAGCTCCAGGAACTGCTGCAGGAGCAAAAGCGCACCAACCGGCTGTTGCAAAGCCTGATCTACGGTGGCCTGGGTTTTGCATTGGGCCTGCTTGCCATGCAGCTGGTGCTGCGCATTCGCGTTTTCTAGGACTTCTTGGCCGCTTGCCCGGTCAGGCAGCAGATTACCGGGCGGAAAATCTGGTAATAATCACGCATTCTAGAGGAGGCCGCTGTGCTCTTGACCCTGGTTTTCATCTACCTTCTGATCACCATCATCATCGGTCTGTACGCCGCCAGGCGCGTCAAAAACACCGCCGACTATGCGATCGCCGGGCGCAAGCTGCCGCTGATCATGATCGTGACCACAACCTTTGCCACCTGGTTTGGCTCGGAGACGGTGCTGGGCATCCCGGCCAAGTTTGTCCAGAGCGGGCTGAACGGCGTGGTGGAAGACCCTTTTGGCGCGGGCACCTGCCTGATCCTGGTGGGCCTGTTTTTCGCCGGCAAGCTCTACAAGATGTCTTTGCTGACGATCAGCGACTACTACCGGGAGCGTTATGGCCGGACCATCGAGGTGGTGTGCTCCATCGTCATCATGATCAGCTATCTCGGCTGGGGCGCGGCCCAGGTGACGGCCCTGGGGCTGGTGTTCAACATACTGTCAGGGGGCGCCATCAGCACCACCGCGGGCATGCTGATCGGCACGGCCTCGGTGCTGGCCTATACGCTGTTCGGCGGCATGTGGTCGGTGGCGGTGACCGACTTCATCCAGGTGATCGTGTTGGTCGTCGGTCTGGCGGTGCTGGCCGTGTTTGCCGGCAACCTGGCCGGTGGCGCGGACAAAGTGATTGCCCTGGCCACCAGTCAGGACCTGTTCAAATTCTGGCCGGAGCCCAATTTGCGCGACATGGTGTTTTTCTTTGCGGCCGCCATCACCATGATGTTCGGCTCCATCCCGCAGCAGGATGTCTTCCAGCGTGTGATGTCGGCCAACACCCAGGGCGCAGCCACCAAAGGGCCGGTGATAGGTGGCGTCTGCTACATCCTGTTTGCCTTTGTGCCCATGTTTCTGGTGGTCAGCGCACTGATCATCATGCCGGAGCAAACCGCCGTTTTGCTCAAGGAAGACCCGCAAAAGATACTGCCTACGCTGGTGCTTGAAAAAATGCCCTTCATCATGCAGGTGCTGTTTTTTGGTGCGCTGTTGTCGGCCATCAAGTCGACTGCCTCGGCCACCTTGCTGGCGCCCAGTGTGACTTTTGTCGAGAATATCTGGCGCCAGTTCAAGCCGCGCATGAGCGACCAACATGAGCTCAAGCTGATGCGCACCAGCGTGTTGGTATTCAGCAGCCTGGTGCTGGCCTATGCCATTTTCATGCAGGGCACCTCGATTTATGAGATGGTCTCCGGCGCTTACCAGGTGCCCCTGGTCGGCGCCTTTGTGCCGCTGGTATTTGGTCTGTACTGGAAAAAAGCCAGTACCCAGGGCGCGGTGTTCTCGGTGGTGTGCGGCATCGGCACCTGGCTGCTGTTTACCTTCAGTGCCCTGGGCGAGCAGTTTCCGGCCCAGCTGGCCGGGGTGCTTGCGGCCGCGCTGGGCATGCTGGTGGGTTCGCTGACGCCGCAAACCATTGAGAACAGCCGGGGCAGCCACCACCGCCTGAGCACCGAAGCCTGATCAGCCCGGGCAAGCGGTTGGCGAGCAGCCAAATGCACTTTGGGGCGCCGGGCAGATGCCCGCGCCTATAATTGAAGGTTTTGCATCCTGTGGTCCCCGCAGGAGCAGGCAGCCCCGACAAAATCTTCCAGAACCATGCCAATCTACGCCTATAAATGCGAGTCCTGCGGGCATAGCAAAGACGTTTTGCAAAAAATGTCTGATGCGCCGCTGACCGACTGTCCCCAGTGCGGCGCCCCCGCGTTCAAAAAGCAGCTGACTGCTGCCGGTTTCCAGCTCAAGGGTTCGGGTTGGTATGTGACTGATTTCCGCGGCGGTGGCGGTGCAGCAGCCGTACCGCCGGCAGGCGGCTCGGAAGCGCCTGCCGCAACGGGCGCCGATGCCAAGTCGGCAGAGCCTGCCGCGAAAGCGGCGGCGGCCCCTGCTGCCGCGCCTGCCGCTGCGCCAGCGAGCAGCGGCAGCCCCACCCCCAAGGCGAGTTGATGGCCGCTATACGCCGATGGCTGCTGGCGGGCTTGCTGGTGCTGGTGCCGCTTGCGGTTACCGTCTGGCTGCTGAACTGGATCATCGGCACGCTGGACCAGACGCTGGAAATTCTCCCGGGTAACTGGCACCCTGACAAATTGCTCGGTGTTCATATTCCTGGCTTTGGTGTGTTGCTGGCGCTGGCCATCGTGCTGTCGATAGGCGCTATTACCAGCAATTTTCTGGGCAAAAAGCTGGTGCGCTGGTGGGATGCCCTGCTCAGCCGCATTCCCATCGTCCGGTCGATTTATTCCAGCGTCAAGCAAGTATCCGACACGCTGTTTTCAGAGAACGGAAATGCGTTTCGCAAGGCACTGCTGGTGCAATGGCCGCGCGAGGGTGTCTGGACCATAGGGTTTCAAACCGGCATGCCGGGCGGCGATGTGGTCAACCACCTGCAGGGCGAGTACCTCAGCGTCTACGTTCCGACCACGCCCAACCCCACCGGCGGTTATTTCGTCATGCTCCCCAAGGCGGACTGCATCGAACTCAAAATGAGTGTGGATGAGGCCCTGACCTATGTGATTTCCATGGGAGTGGTGGTGCCCGGCAGTGCCGCCAACTACAAACCGAAATAGTTTTTCTTCCGTAGCGCGCAAGCCCTCACCTCCGACGTATCAGCGAAACAAGCGACTTATCTATGACTTCCCAAATGCGTTCCCACTATTGCGGTCTGGTGACCGAGAGCCTCATGGGGCAAAGCGTCAGCCTGTGTGGCTGGGTCAATCGCCGGCGTGACCACGGCGGCGTGATTTTCATCGACCTGCGCGACCGCGAGGGTTATGTGCAGGTGGTGTGCGACCCCGACCGCGCCGACATGTTCACCACTGCGGAAGGTGTGCGCAACGAGTTCTGTGTGCAGATCAAGGGCCTGGTGCGGGCACGCCCGGAGGGGACTGTCAACGAGGCGCTCAAAAGCGGCAAGATCGAGGTGTTGTGCCACGAGCTGATTGTGCTCAACCCCAGCGTGACCCCGCCGTTCCAGCTGGACGACGACAACCTGTCGGAGACCACACGCCTGACACACCGCGTGCTGGACCTGCGCCGTCCCTACATGCAGAACAACCTGATGCTGCGTTACCGCGTGGCGATGGAAACCCGCAAGTTCCTTGACGCCAACGGCTTCATCGACATCGAAACGCCGATGCTGACCAAAAGCACGCCCGAAGGCGCGCGAGATTACCTGGTGCCCAGCCGCGTCAACGAAGGCATGTTTTTTGCGCTGCCGCAAAGCCCGCAGCTGTTCAAGCAGTTGCTGATGGTGGCCGGTTTTGACCGTTACTACCAGATCACCAAATGTTTTCGTGATGAAGACCTGCGTGCCGACCGCCAGCCGGAGTTCACGCAGATCGATATCGAGACGTCCTTCATGGGCGAGCAGGACATCCGCGACATGTTCCAGGGCATGATCAGCAACATCTTCAAGACTGTGCTGGCCACAGACCTCGGCGAGTTCCCGGTCATGACTTATGCCGACGCCATGCACCGCTTCGGCTCCGACAAGCCGGACCTGCGCGTGAACCTTGAGTTCACCGAACTGACCGACGTGATGGGCGATGTGGACTTCAAGGTCTTCAGCGCACCGGCCACCACGCCGGGTGGCCGGGTGGTCGCGCTTCGAGTGCCGGGCGGCTCCGAGATGAGCCGCGGCGAGATTGACGGCTACACCGAGTTCGTCAAGATCTACGGCGCCAAGGGCCTGGCCTGGATCAAGGTCAACGACGTCAGCAAGGGTCGCGACGGGCTGCAAAGTCCTATCGTCAAGAATATCCACGACGCCGCCGTGGCCGAGATTCTCAAGCGCACCGGCGCGCAGAACGGCGACATCATTTTCTTCGGCGCCGACAAGGCCAAGATCGTCAACGACAGCATAGGCGCGCTGCGCCTGAAGGTTGGTCTGAGCGCCTTCGGCAAGAAGTCCGGTGTGTTCACCGCCGGCTGGAAACCGCTGTGGGTGGTGGACTTCCCGATGTTCGAATACGACGAAGGCGGCCAGCGCTGGAGCGCGGTGCACCACCCGTTCACGGCACCCAAGGACGGCCATGAAGACTGGATGGACACCGACCCGGGAAAATGTATTTCCAAGGCCTACGACATGGTGCTCAACGGCTGGGAACTGGGCGGCGGCTCGGTGCGTATCCATCGCGCCGACGTGCAAAGCAAGGTGTTCGACGCGCTGAAGATCGGGCCGGAAGAGGCGCAGGAAAAGTTTGGTTTCCTGCTCGACGCGCTGCAGTACGGCGCGCCACCGCACGGCGGCCTGGCGTTCGGCCTGGACCGCATCGTCACCATGATGACCGGTGCCGAGTCCATCCGCGACGTGATCGCCTTCCCCAAGACCCAGCGCGCGCAGTGCCTGCTGACCCACGCGCCCAGCCCGGTCGACGAGAAGCAGCTCAAGGAATTGCACATCCGTCTGCGGACTACGCAGCCGGCTTGAGCCGGCTTGCAGCCCGAGCGTGCTGCTGATTTGCTACGGTATTGATAGCTGCTTGCGCTTTCCCGGTATGGGCTGGAGGCTATTTTTATCGTGAATGGTGATGGGCCAGGCGGCGTGTATGGCGCTGGCGGCCTGCAACAAAGGACCGCGACGTGAAGCCATTCAAGATCCCGGAGTCCGTTCTTGTGGTGATCTACACGCAGGAGCAAGAGGTGCTGCTGCTTGAGCGCGCCGACTATCCAGGCTTCTGGCAAAGCGTGACCGGCTCGCGGGACACGCCGGACGAGGCGCTGGTGCAAACCGCAGTGAGGGAGGTTTTCGAGGAAACCGGCATGACCGCTTGTGCGGCGGATTTTCGCGACTGGGGTGTCTCCAATAGCTACGAGATCTATCCGGCCTGGCGCGCACGATATGCGCCCGGCGTCACGCGCAATACCGAACATGTCTTCAGCCTGTGTGTGCCCCATGCAAGCGCCGTCACCCTGAGCCCGCGCGAACACACGGCCTGCCAGTGGCTGCCCTGGCTGGAAGCGGCTGACCAGTGTTTCTCGCCCTCCAACGCAGAGGCTATTCTGATGCTTCCGCAATTCATGGACTAGGGCTTGGTCACACTTGTATAAATAGTGTGAACAGGCCCTGAACCGCCGCGTATGAACAACCTGCACAGATCTGAAACTTTGCAACTGCTCCAGAGCGGGCAGCAGTACTTCCCCGCCCTGATCCGCGCGATTGATGGCGCGGCGGCCTGGGTGCAAATGGAAACCTATATTTTTGACCTGCACCTGGCCGGCGGGCAGGTGGCCGAGGCGCTGGTACGTGCCGCGCTGCGCGGGGTGCGCGTCGAGGTGCTGGTCGATGGCATCGGCTCGGACCCTTTGCCGCCCGCCTGGCAGCAGAAGATGAAAGACGCCGGCGTGGGATGGCTGGTCTATTCGCCGCTGGCCTCCGGCCTGGGCGGGCTCGGCCTGCTGGTGCCCGACCGCTGGCGCCGCCTGCACCGCAAGCTGTGCGTGGTGGACCAACGCACGGTTTTTTGCGGGGGCATCAATGTGCTGGACGACTTCTACGACCCCAACCACGGCGAGTTGACATCCCCGCGTTTTGACTTTGCGGTGGCCGTGACCGGGCCGCTGGCGGCCGAGGCGGCCGAAGCCATGGCCTTGCTGTGGTGGCGTGTGCAGGCTGGCTACAGTGCCCGGCAGAACCACCTGGCTGCTGCGTGGGAAAAATTCAAGGCAGCCGGGTATGGCCGGCGCACCGATGCCGCGGGTCTCTCTGTCAAAACCTCGCCAGCAGAGCCGGGCGCTGCACCGCTGCCCGGCGCCAAGGCGGTCCTGGTGCTGCGTGACAACCTTCGCAACCGCAGCAGCATCGAGAAAGTGTACCGTCAGGCCATAGGCAAGGCGCATCATGAAATATTGATAGCCAATGCCTATTTCGTGCCGGGCGGCAAGCTCAGGCGCGCGCTGGTCAAGGCGGCCAGGCGCGGCGTCAGGGTAACCCTGCTGCTCCAGGGTCGGTATGAGTATTTCATGCAGTACCACGCCGCGCGACCCGTCTATGGCGCCTTGCTGGAGGCGGGGGTTGAAATCCACGAATACGAGGCCAGCTTTCTGCATGCCAAGGTCGCGGTGATTGACGGGCATTGGGCCACGGTCGGTTCGTCCAACCTCGACCCGCTGAGCCTGCTGCTGGCGCATGAGGCCAACGTGGTGATTGAGGACAAGGTATTTGCCGGTGAGCTGCGGGATAGCCTGTGCGCCGCGATAGCGGGACACGGACGCCTGCTCGATCCTGTCGCCTACAGCCAGCGGCCCTGGGGTCAGCGTATTCTGGATCATGTCGCCCATGCGCTGATGCGCCTGGCCATTTTTATCACCGGCCAGCGCTACTGATCTTTCTTCTTCCGCTCAGCTCATCCCATGCAGGACCTGATTGTCCAACGGCCCGAAGGCCTGTATTGCCCGCCCGGTGATTTCTACATCGACCCCTGGCGGCCAGTGGAACGCGCCGTCATCACCCATGCGCATGCCGACCATGCGCGCATGGGCCACAACCACTATCTCGCCGCCACACCCGCCGAGGGCGTGCTGCGTTCGCGCCTGGGGCAAAACATCACGTTGCAAAGTCTGGACTACGGCCAGCAGATCGTCCACAACGGCGTCGCGCTGTCGCTGCATCCGGCCGGCCATGTGCTGGGCTCGGCCCAGGTGCGCCTCGACTATCGCGGGGCAGGGGGCGGCCAGACCTGGGTCGCCAGCGGCGACTACAAGGTCGCGCCCGATGCGACCTGCACACCCTTCGAGCCGGTGCGCTGCGATGTATTCATCACCGAGTCCACCTTCGGCTTGCCGATTTATCGCTGGCGGCCCGATGCAGAGCTGTTTGCCGAGATCAACAACTGGTGGGCGGCCAATGCCGCGTTGGGCCGTGCCAGTGTGCTCATGTGTTACAGCTTCGGCAAGGCCCAGCGCATCCTGAGCGGGGTAGATGCCTCGATTGCGCCCATCATCGTCCACGGTGCGGTGCAGACCCTCAACACCGCTTACCGCGCGGCCGGGGTCGAGTTGCCAGCCACGCTGACGGTCGATGAGGTCAGCGATCCGGCCGACTTCAAACGCGCGCTGGTGTTGTGCCCGCCGAGTGCGGCCGGCGTGCGCCGCGCCGGGCCGCCCCAAGCAAGCACAGCCCCCTCGGGGGGCAGCGACGCACACGCAGTGGCGAGCGTGGGGGCCTATTCAAGCCCCTGGGCCAAACGTTTCGGTGATTTCAGCGATGCCTTTGCCAGCGGCTGGATGCAACTGCGCGGCGCGCGCCGGCGCGGCGGTTATGACAAGGGTTTTGTGCTTAGCGACCACGCCGACTGGCCGGGCCTGATGGGCGCGATAGGCGCGACCGGTGCGAACCGCGTCATCGTGACCCATGGCAGCGTGCCGGTGCTGGTGCGTTATCTAACGGAGCAGGGGTTGCAGGCCGAAGCTTTCCACACCGAGTACGGCGACGACCCGGTGGAAGAACAGGTCCCGCCCCAGCCACCCGACGCGGCGGTGGTCCCTGCGAAGCAGAGCGAGGCATGAAACATTTTGCACGGCTGTTTGCCGAGCTCGACAGCACCACATCGACCAAGGCCAAGGTCGAGGCGCTGCAGCGCTATTTCTCGCGCACACCGCCGCAGGACGCGGCCTGGGCCGTTTATTTCCTGGCTGGCGGCAAGCCGCGCCAGGTGGTCAAGACCGCGACGCTGCGCCAACTCGCCTGCGAAGCGGCCGGCATCGCCGACTGGCTGTTTGAGGAGTGTTACCAGGCGGTCGGCGACCTGGCCGAAACCATTGCCTACATCCTGCCGCTGCAGGCCACAGAGTCGGACCTGGGCCTGGCTGACTGGGTGGAAAACCGGCTGCTTCCGCTGCGCGGCCTGCCCGAAAGCGATGTGGCCCAGCGTGTGCGGGGCTACTGGCAGGAACTCGACGCCCAGGGCCGCTTCCTGCTGGTCAAGCTGGTTGGCGGGGGTTTTCGCGTCGGCGTCAGCAAGCTGCTGGTGCAGCGCGCGCTGGCGGCACATTCTGGCGTTGATGCCAAACGCATCGCGCAGCGCATGATGGGTTACATGGACGCGAAGGTCATGCCGTCCGCGGTGAAATATGAAGCGCTGCTGGGGGACACGGCGGGGGCTGGCGCTGATGTGATGGATGCGGGCCAGCCGTATCCGTTTTTTCTGGCGCACCAGCTCGACACGCCGCTCGAAGGCCTGGACGCCCGTCTGGGTCCGGTCGGTGACTGGCAGGTCGAGTGGAAATACGACGGCATCCGCGGCCAGATCGTCAAACGCGCCGGCCAGGTCTGGCTCTGGTCGCGCGGCGAGGAACTGGTCACCGAGCGTTTCCCCGAGATCGTGGCACTGGCGCAGCCCTTGCCCGATGGCACGGTGCTCGACGGTGAGATTCTGGTCTGGGCGGCGGACGCCGAGACGGCTGAAACTTCAAGCGGACGGCCGGCGAGCTTCGCGCTGCTGCAGCAACGCATAGGCCGCAAGACACTGGGCAAAAAAATCCTGGCCGATGCGCCCGTGACCTTCATGGCCTATGACCTGCTCGAACGGACTGGCGAGGACCTGCGGGCTCAGCCGCAGCGCGTCCGGCGGGAACAACTGGCGCAAGTGCTGGCCGGCACACTGATCAAAATCTCGCCGGTCGAGCAACTGGCGTCGTGGGACGCCTTTGCGGCCCTGCGCAGCGAATCGCGCCAGCGCGGCGTCGAAGGTTTCATGCTCAAGCGGCTGGACGCAGCCTACGGTACCGGCCGCACCAAGGCCGACGGTCTGTGGTGGAAATGGAAAATTGAGCCCATGACTGCCGACTGTGTGCTGATCTACGCGCAGGCCGGCCACGGGCGCCGTGCCTCGCTTTACACCGACTACACCTTTGCAGTGTGGAACCGGCTGCCGCGGGATGCCGAAGAAGCTGCGGCTGTGGTCCAGGCGATAGCGAAACGGCAGCCGGCCCAGCCGGAAGGTCTGCAACTGGTGGCCTTTGCCAAAGCCTATTCCGGCCTCACCGACGAGGAGTTCAAGCGCATCGACAGCGTGATCCGCAAGACCACACTGGAAAAATTTGGCCCGGTGCGCAGTGTCCGCCCGACCCTGGTGTTTGAACTCGGTTTCGAGGGCATCAATCGCAGCCCGCGCCACAAAAGCGGCATCGCCGTGCGTTTCCCGCGCATGCTGCGCATCCGGGACGACAAGCCGATACACGAGGCCAACACCCTCGATGACCTGAAAGCGCTCCTGAATTTATAGCTGCTTGTGGCCGACCAGCATGGGCTAGAGGTCTAAAACCCTTGCAAAAAACAGGCATGACCTGTGCTGGGCGGGCTGGTAACATCGGTCATGCTTATGAAATCCGACATGCCTGCAGGTCAAGCGGCCCCTGACGAAGAGGGAACACCGGTCTCCGTCAAGATCCGCGAGCGCCTGACCGCTGCCAAAAAGCGCTTCAACGCCAACGACAACATTGCCGCCTTCATCGAACCGGGTGAACTTGAAAAGCTGCTAGATGAGGTCGAAAGCAAGATGCAGGGCGTGCTCGACAGCCTGGTGATCGACACCGTGGGCGATCACAACACCCAGAACACCGCGCGCCGGGTTGCGAAGATGTACCTCAACGAGGTGTTCAAAGGCCGTTATGTGCCCGGCCCGAGCATCACCGAGTTCCCGAACGCCGAACACCTCAACGAGCTGATCATTGTCGGGCCCATCACCGTGCGCAGCGCCTGCTCGCACCACTTCTGCCCGGTGATCGGCCAGCTCTGGATAGGCGTGATGCCCAACGAGCACACCAACGTGATCGGCCTTTCCAAGTACGCGCGTCTGGCCGAGTGGATCATGGGCCGGCCGCAAATCCAGGAAGAAGCGGTGGTGCAACTGGCCGACCTGATCCAGCAAAAAACCCGGCCCGACGGCCTGGCCATCGTCATGGAAGCCAGTCATTTCTGCATGGGCTGGCGCGGCGTGAAGGACATGGACAGCAAAATGATCAATTCCGTGATGCGTGGCGTCTTCCTCAAGGACCCCAATTTGCGCCGCGAGTTTTTGTCTCTTATTCCCAAGAAGAGCAGTAGTTAAGGATCCTTACATATGTTGGTACGCCTTCTTTACGCCAGCCGTTCCGCCGATTCCGGCTCCAGCGAAATCACCGAGTCCATCCTGGCCCAGTCGCGCAGCCACAACCCGGCCATGGGCATCACCGGCATCCTGTGTTATGGCGGCGGCATCTTCCTGCAGGCGCTGGAGGGCGGGCGCGACCAGGTCAGCGACCTCTACAGCCACATCCAGAAAGACCCGCGCCACACCGACGTGGTGCTGCTGCACTACGAGGAAATCAGCGAGCGCCGTTTCGGCGGCTGGACCATGGGCCAGGTCAATGTGGCCAAGGTCAACACCTCCATCCTGCTGAAGTACTCCGAAAAACCCGAGCTCGATCCGTATTCGGTGTCGGGCAAGGTCTCACTGGCGCTGCTGGAAGATCTGATGGCCACCGCGGCCATCTGCGGCAGGGCGTGAAGATATGGCCCCCACGCTCCACCGCTGCGCGGGTCGCTGCACCTTGCAGGCCGCCGCTCGCCGGAGGCTTCGCTTCTGGCGTCTGTCCAAACCTGCGCAGGCAGGTTTGGAGCCGCAGCCGCCAGCCCCGAGGGGGCCGCTGCGCCTTGCGGCCGGCGGAGCCGGACCGCGGCCCCGGCTGGTAAAGAGAGACGACCTTCCCGCGAGGCCTCTTCGTTCGTCGGCTTGACCGGTGCCGCTTTCCGCCCTGGGCGCTGGTTGTCCTTGCCGGCCTGATCCACGCCAGCTGGAATATCGCTGCCAAGAAGGCCGGCGGCGACGCGCGTTTCGCTTTTTTCACCAGCGTGGTGCTGATGGGGGTTTGGGCGCCGGTCGGGCTGTGGGCCGCCTGGGGCGTGTTGCCTGGCTGGGGCTGGCGCGAGTGGACGGTGATCGCCCTCAGCGGTGTGTTGCATGTGCTGTATTACGTGGTGCTGCTGCGCGGCTACCGCAAGGCCGACCTGACGGTGGTCTACCCGCTGGCCCGCGGCTCCGGGCCGCTGCTGTCGTCGATGGTGGCCATCATGCTGCTGGGCGAACAGATCTCGGCGCTCGGGCTGGCCGGCATCGCCGGTGTGGTGGGCGGTGTGTTTCTGATCGCCGGCGGGCCTGGCCTGCTGCGTGCCGCGCACGACCCGGCGCAGCGCCGCCGCGTCCACAAGGGCATGGTCTATGGCCTGCTGACCGGTGCCTTCATCGCCAGCTACACCGTGGTCGATGGTTATGCGGTCAAGTTCATGCTGATGTCGCCCATCCTGCTGGACTACCTCGGCAATTTTGTGCGGCTGGTGTTGCTGGCGCCCGCGGTGTTGCGGGATCGGCCGGCGGCGTGGCTGCTGTGGGGCCAGCAGTGGAAGTACGCCCTGCTGGTCGGAGCCATCAGCCCGGTTTCCTATGTGCTGGTGCTGTACGCGATGCAGGTGGCACCGCTGTCGCATGTGGCGCCGGCGCGCGAAGTCTCCATGCTGTTTGCCGCGCTGATTGGCGGGCACTTGCTGGGCGAGGTGACCGTCTGCAGCGAGCCTTGGGCGCCGCGTTGATCGCCCTGGGCGTGATGGCGCTGGGCTGACCGACAATCCATCCATGAATCTGCTGATCGGATGCGATTTTTCCAGCGCGCCCACGCGCCGCAAACCCATCGTGCTGGCGCTGGGTTCCAGTGCGGGCGGGCGCGTGCAACTGGCCCGGCTGGTTCATCTGAACTCGCTCGACGATTTTGAAGCCTCGTTGCGGCAACCCGCTGGCTGGCTGGGCGCGTTTGATTTTCCGTTCGGGCTGCCGCGCGAGCTGGTCGAGCAGCTCGGCTGGCCGCTCGCCTGGCCCGCGCTGATGACGCATTACGCCGGCCTGAGCCGCGCCGACATCCGCCAGACCTTTGCGGCCTTTTGCAACGCACGACCGGCCGGCGGCAAGTTCGCGCACCGCGCCACCGACCGGCTGGCCGGCTCCAGCCCGTCAATGAAGTGGGTCAATCCGCCGGTCGCCTACATGCTGCATGCGGGTGTGCCGCGGCTGCTGGCGGCCGGTGTGCATCTGCCCGGTCTGCATGACGGTGACCGAAACCGGGTCGCGCTGGAAGCCTACCCGGGTCTGCTGGCGCGCGAGGTGCTTGGCCACCGCTCCTACAAAAGCGATGACCGTCTGAAGCAGACACCGGAGCGGCTGATTGCCCGCAAGGACCTGGTTACCGCGCTGGAGATGGGTCAGACACGCCTTGGCCTGCGCTTGAAGCTGACCCACGCCCAGCGCGACACGCTGGTTGACGACGGCAGTGGCGACGGGCTCGATGCCGTGCTCTGCCTGATGCAGGCCGCCTGGGCGCAGACGCAGCACGCGCAGGGCGCGCCGTGTTACGGCTTGCCGGCGCCAATCGATCCGCTCGAGGGCTGGATCGTCACCGCCTGAGCGCCAGCCAGTTTCCTCTGCATCAATATATGAAAAAATCGGCCTCTGGCCCATACCCAGCATGTACAAGCAGCTATAAAATGAATAGCAAATGACATCCTCCTGGCTGGCTGACCTGGTGTTGCTGGTTCACCTCCTGTTCATTGTGTTTGCGGTGGGCGGCGGGGTGCTGGCCTTGCACTGGCGCTGGATGCCCTGGCTGCATCTGCCGGCGCTGGCCTGGGGCGCGACGGTGGAGTTCACCGGCTGGATCTGCCCACTGACGCCGCTGGAAAACGCCTTGCGCCGGGCCGCCGGTGCGGCCACCTACAGCGAGACCTTCATCGGACGTTATCTGATGCCCGTGATCTACCCCGGCGAGCTGACGCGCGAGTTGCAGTGGGCGTTGGGCGTGTTGCTGCTGGTGATCAATGGCGTGATTTACGCCGTGGTCTGGCGTCGACGGACGCGTCCGAAGTGACCGGGCTTCGAGTCTGCGCCGCATTGCTGGCGCTGTGGGGTGGCGCGAACGCCCAGGCGTCCGGCGAGTGGACCGGTACGGCCACGCGTATCGCTGATGGCGATACCCTGTGGGTGCGGCCCGCTTTTGGTGGGCGGCCGGTCAAGATACGGGTTCATGGCATCGACGCGCCCGAGATCTGCCAGGCCGGTGGCCAGGCGTCACGCTTAGCGCTGGCGCAGCGCGTGGCGGGACGGCGGCTTGAGGTCAGCCCCCACCGCAAGGACGACTACGGCCGCACCCTCGCGCTCATTCATCTGGAGGGTGAAGATATTGCCAGCTGGATGGTCGACCAGGGCCACGCCTGGTCATACCGTTTTGGCCGGGATGGCGGCCCGTACACGGCGCAGCAAGCTCGCGCTCAAGCCGCTGCGCGGGGTTTGTTTGCTGACCCCCTGGCCGTGGAGCCGCGCCTGTTTCGCAAGCGTCATGGTTCCTGCGATCCGACAGGCTCCTGGCGCCCTGAAAAGTGAGGGGCCGCGTCCTACATGGAATTGCGTCGCTGCTGACGAGATGCGCCCGGCCTCAAACCTACAGTCAATCAACTCCTGCCATACCGGCGGGTTTCACTCAAAGGAAGCACCATGAACAAGCACCAGGTTGAAGGCCGGGTTGACGAAGCCAAAGGCAAGGTCAAGGAAGTGGCCGGGCGTGTTGTCGGCAACGAAGACCTGGAAGCCAAAGGTCTGGCCGATCAGGTCAAGGGCAAAGCCCAGTCGGGCTACGGCGATGCCAAGGAAGGCGCCAAGGATGCAGCCAGGAAAGCCATCAACAAACTTTAAGCCGTGTATCAGGGCTTTTTCTGAAGGAGATACACCATGATTACCCACTCCAGTTCGTCTGGCGCAGTGCGCCGCCCACTCTTGGCCGTTGTTTGCTCGGTGGCTGTTCTTTTGGCAATGGCCGCTTGCGGGAAAACCGACGACGGGAAAACGGTTGGCCAGTCGATTGACTCGGGCATTGCGAAAATTGGGGAGGCATCCAAGGATGCAGGCAAGGCCATGAAAGACGCGACCAAAGACGCGCAGGCTTCAGGCAGCCAGGCCAGCACTACCATGGGAGAGAAAATTGACGATGCCATCATCACGACCTCGGTCAATGCCAGCTTTGCCAAGGATGCAGATCTGAGCGCGATCAAGATCAATGTGGATACCAAGGACGGTGTCGTCACGCTCAACGGCCCGGCTCCGACGGCTGTTGCCAAGGACAAGGCGACTGTCCTTGCCAAGCAAGTCAAGGGCGTCGCTTCGGTGAACAACCAGCTGGTGATCAAGGCCAGCTGACCCTTCGTCTGAGCTGCCAGCCAAGCGCCTTGAGGGGCGCTTTTTTCTTGTCGTCTTCGACCACTGTGCTTGTCGGGGGGGAAGGTCGTGACCTCACGGTTCACGCGCCACGAAAAAAGCCCGGCGAATGACGGCCGGGCTTATGTCGATCTGGCGCGAACGCCAGATCTGTCGCTAACTTAAGGACGAACGACGATGTCGTTGCGCACGGCACGGACGTTTTTGGTGTCGCGGGCAATGGTTTCAGCCTGGGCCTTTTCAGTGGCCGACTTGGCGAAGCCGGACAGTTGGACTGTGCCGTTCAGGGTCTCGACATTGAGTGCCGTGGCGGAAACGGTTTTGTCCGATGCGAATTTGGCTTTGACAGAGGTGGTGATGGCCGCGTCGTCCACATAGGCGCCGGCTGTCTGCTGACCACGCCCCACGGCGCAACCGGTGCTGATGATGGTGATGCCGGCGAGGGCGGCGAAAGCAATGGCGCGAGCGTATTTCATGGTTTTTTCCTTGAGGTTTATTGATCTGTTTGGTGCGGTGAGTTGAAAAGCTGGCCGACTGACGGCACCACGCCAGTCGGTTTGCGTAAGAGGTTTATCGAGGGCGGCGTTGGCGGCGCTCGGGTTCATGCGAGCCGAGAATCAAGGACTGCACCACGCCCGTCAGTTGTGTCGACTTGAGCAACGCAATGGCCACACCGGTCAATGAAATCAAGCGCCAGGGCCGCAGTACCACCAAGGCGATGCCGGTTCCGGCAGCGATCCCCAGCAGCTTCAGCGGCTGCTCTTTGGCATAGGTTTGCATCATGGGTTTTGCCACATCCAGCGCCAGTTGCGCAGGATGAGACCGCCACCAGGATTGGCCGACCTGCTTGATCAGTTCCCAGGAGCCAGACGAAGCGTCAACGCCGGTTTCACTGATATCAGATTCGTCATTAGCTTCCGACGGGTGACCCATCTGGGGGTCGTCGCGATGCATGTCTTGCATGATGGCCTGGCGGCTTGCTGCCAAGCGTTGCTGAGCGGTGATTGCGGTACTTGTCATGCGGGTCTTCTCATGTGGCTGAACGCAAGGCCTGCGCGTCGCGATCGACCTGGGCCCTGACTTCGGCAAAATGGCTGGATATCGATGGCTTGCGGGCTCTGAGTAAGGCCACGATCATCAAGACCAGAACCGTCAACGGGACCGCGACCAAGGCCCAGTGAAACGGGGAGGTCACCATCGCAAGCATCAAGGCTACGCCAGATAGTATCAAAAACACAACCGCGCAGACAGCAACCATCACCCAGGCAATGACCCGTCCAAAAAAATCAGCGCCCGCTTCAGAGGCTTCATCACGAATCAACTCTGCATATCCCGCCAAATGGTCCACCAAAAGATGGGGCTGGCGGATCAGGGTGGAGAAAAACGGGTGCAGCATGGCGGATGGTTACGACGCGGTTTTGTTAAGGGCAGGTGGCAGATCAACGTGAGTCGCGATGGCGGGCGGAGGCAACCAGCAAGGCTACCGCAGCTCCAACGGCTGCGGCAATCAGCACGGCCTTGACCGGCTCATTGGCCACATAACGGGTCGTGACATTGGCATAGCGGTGCAGGGAGCGCTGCGCCCGGTCGCTGGCTTCAGCGGCCATGTCCAGGCTTTGGCGTGCAAGTTTTTGGGCCTGAGTGGCCAGCTTGTCGATCACGGGGTCAATGCTCCCGCGCAACTGGCGAACCTTGCTTTCGGCCTTGTCCAGCGTCTCGTTGGCGAGGCTGCGGCTGCTCTCCACGGCATGCTCAGCGCTGCTGATTATCTGGTCGGACAAATGGTGCGCACCGGTCAACGCTTCCTGGGAGGACGGGGTGTTGGCGCTTGGGTTTTTCATGTTGAGTTCCTTGAAGTTAAAAAAGGCCCGATAAACAGGTCCGGATGGGGCAAATGAGAAGGGGGCGGCGAGGGCGCTGCGGTCAACCAGCAGTGATGCCATGGACCGTCGCTCATGTCGGGTAAATGAAAAGAGTCAGTTTCTTTTCATCAGGCCAACCACGAAGCTGATTACCGCGAATATTGCGAAGATGAAAAACAAAATTTTGGCAATTTCGACCGCACCAGCGGCGATACCGCCGAAGCCAAACACGGCTGCAATCAAAGCGATCACCAGAAAGACAACGGAATAGTGCAGCATGTCGATCTCCTTGCAGGGCGGTGCCCATCGGTTGCGGCGCTCGCAATTGAAACACCTGTAGCAAGGTTAACGGGGTCGCACAAAAGCGTTCATCGGTGAGGGCCGGTTGGCCCTGTCGGGAAGCGCGATGACGCTGTGTAGGACGGCGCCGCCCCCGCTTTTGAGCAGCAAAGCCGTCCTGCAGCGACTCGTCCTCAGTCAACAGCGGGCAGCTTCGCGGCGCCTGGCCGCTGAAAATGTTCAGGAGGCCTGCGTTATTTTGGGCAACACGGCAAAAATGCGCGTACCCTGGCCGGGGCTGGACGCCACGGTCAGTCGGCCACCCGCAGCTTCCACCCGGTGCCGCATGCCGGCCAGGCCATGGCTGGCGCTGCCGACCTTCATGCTGTCAAAACCCTTGCCATCGTCCTTGACCTCGACGGTGAGGTAGCTGTCGAAGCTGTGCAGGCTGATCTCTGCGTGTTTGGCCTCGGCATATTTACCCATGTTGGTCAGCGACTCCTGCACCAGACGATAGATCGTGAGCTGCGCCGACCCGCCGATCTCCACCATTTCCAGGTCGGTGGTGATGTCCAGCCCGGACCGGTCTTCGAACTCGCGCGCCAGGATTTCCAGTGAGGCGACCAGGCCCAGGTGGGAAAGTGACGAGGGCCGCAAATCTTCAACAATGCGGCGTTTGAGCGCGATGCCACTGTTAAGCGTCTCAATCAAATGCTGAATGCGCTCGGTGGCTTCCGGCGTGTTGACACCCAGCCTGGATTTGATGCGGGCCACATCAAGTTTGGCCGCCGTCAGCAAAGCCCCCAGTTCGTCGTGCAGCTCCCGCGCCAAGTGGCCGCGTTCGTCTTCGCGCACCTGCTGCAGGTGGGTGGCCAGTTCCGCCAGCGTGGCGGTGCGCTCCCGCACCTCTTTGTCGAGCTGATCACGCTCGCGCTGCAGGGACTCTTGCTCGCGCCTGCCGGAGTTCAGCAGCGCCTGGGTCTGGCGCAGATACATGTAAAACGCCAGCAAGCCGGCCAGCGCCATCAGTGCAATGCCCAGGCGCGATAACTGCAGTGAGCGGGTAATCTGGGTTTGCGCTGCCTGCATTTTTAAATTGCTCGACTGATCCAGTTTGTTGATCTGGCTGCGGATGGCGTTCATCTGTTCCATGCCGACATCGGTGGTCAGCACAAACTTCCAGGCTTCCTCGTTGCCCTGCTTGCGCATGCGCACGCTCAGGTCCATCTCGGCGAGCTTGCGCGACACGTTGTGCGACAACATGCCAAATTCGGCCAACTCTGCAGGGTAAGGTGCGTAGAGTCGGCGCAAAGTATCCGATGTCTGATGAATGTCGGTGGATGCCGCGTCGTAAGGCTCGAGGTATTTTGGATCACCCGTCAGCAAATAACCCCGTTGCCCGGTTTCAGCGTCAAGCATCTGTTGCAACAGCTTGTTGACGGAGCCCCGCGTTTCCTGGGCCTCCTCAATGCTGGTAGCCGCTTGGGTAGACAGGCGAAAACCGGCTTCGTTGATGGAGATCAAAATGGCGGCCGCAAGCACTGCCAAAGGCAGGCTGATCGCCATTTTGGGTATTGCAAACCATCTCATCGTGATCTCCGGTCCGTATTTCAATCGATAATTCGTGAATAATCGCTCTAGAGGCAAAAAAGCCGTCGTAATTGCGCGACGCTGTGTTGAAGCATTGTGCCGCGTGGAAACGCCGGCCTAAAAAAGGAAAAGAAATGATCAAAATCGGAATTGTTGATGACCATGCCATCGTGCGTTCGGGGCTGAAACAGTTCTTTTCCGACCAGGTCGATTTGCGGGTGGTTGGCGAAGCGGCCAGCGGCCGTGAAGCGATTGACCTGGTGCGCAACGTCGAACTCGACATCCTGGTGATGGACCTGTCCATGCCCGGTCAAAGCGGCATTGACGCGCTGGCCATGATCCGCGCCAAGGCGCCCGATGTGGGCATCCTGATCCTCAGTGGCTACCCGGAAGAGCATTACGCGGTGAACCTGATTCGTCAGGGTGCCAGCGGCTACCTGAACAAGGAGTGCGACCCGATGGAGATCGTCAACGCGATTCGCGTGATCTCGCTGGGCAAGCGCTACATCACGCCGGCCGTGGCAGAGTTGCTCGCGCAACAGCTCAATCGCAAAAATGACGCTACGCCCCATGAGCAACTTTCTGAGCGCGAATTCCAGGTGTTCCTGAAACTGGCCAAGGGTGAAACTGCGGGTGACATCGCCAAGGCGCTGTCGCTGAGCGTGAAGACGGTCAGCACCTACCGGACCCGCGTGATGGAAAAAATGAGTCTTGCTTCCAACAGCGACTTGACTTACTACGCGCTGAAAAATAAGCTGATTGACTGATCACGGGCCAGCAGCGGCCGGCAGTTGCGCCAGGCAGTAGTCAACCAGCGCGTCAATCTCGTTGGATTTGTCGAACACGGCATCCACACCGAGCTGCGCGCAGCGCTTGCGGATGTCCGTTGTCGCGTAATTG
This sequence comes from Polaromonas eurypsychrophila, assembly GCF_014641715.1. GTDB lineage: Bacteria > Pseudomonadota > Gammaproteobacteria > Burkholderiales > Burkholderiaceae_C > Polaromonas > Polaromonas eurypsychrophila. The sequence continues at coordinate 85,223 of NZ_BMIG01000004.1, forward strand.
CTTAAAACTATCACCTTTTTTCGCGGCTCGCGATTGCGGCAGGCCTCCAGTACGCCCAGACCACTGCCCTGCTTCAGGAAAAGGTCAACAATCGCCAGGTCCCATGAGTGGTCCTGTTTCCTGAGCCAGTCCTTGGCCTCGTTTTCGGTTTCCGCCATGCCTACGGCATCAATGCCGACAAGTTCTTCAAGCGTGGCGATGAGGTTGTCGCGGATCGTGGCGTTGTCTTCGACGATATAAGTTTTAAGTCCCACGGATCTTCAATCGGTCTGTTGGTAGATATGTTAACTAATGTATCTATGCCTGCCACGAGATTTTGACAGGGCGGCGGCACCCCGACTGTAGGATGGTGCCTACAGTCTCGACTGTAGGCAATCACTGACAGCGGTTCATGGCTGTAGCCGATGGTTGAGGGGCTGCTCGCGGCCGATACTCTGCCCACTAATGACTGTCCCTTGGCAGACCCATTGCAGGCGAACCGGATGGTCCGGTGCCGGTTGTAAGCAACCTTACCCCAAGAATCGTATGTACCTCTTATGAGCAACCCTCACCATGCCGCGCCCCGGCTTCACCATGCTTTGTGGGCCAGAATCGCGGTAGTGGGTGCGGTGTTGCTGTTTGCGCTGGTTCTCCTGGCGGTTTTTTTTCCGTGGGACTGGCTACGAGGGCCCTTGAACCGTTACGTCAGCGAACAAAGCGGGCGAAAGTTTGAAATCACCCGCAAGCTCGATGTCAAGCTGGGCCTAACAACGCGGGTTTTTGCCGATGGTATCGAGTTTGCCAATCCCGACTGGGCGCGCGACCCGTATCTTGTCAAAGCCGAATCTGCGGAGTTCGAGATCAAATTGTGGCCGCTGTTGCGGGGGCAGGTCGCGTTACCGCTGATCAGCCTGCAACAGCCGGTGTTTGGGCTGCAAATCCAGCCGGACGGGCGGCGCACCTGGGCTTTGGGCAGGGATACGGCCGATGCCGGCACGGTGCCTGTGATAGACGCCCTGGTGGTGGACCGGGGAACGCTCAACTACTTGGCTGAGGCCCAGGGCGCCGACATCAAGACCGAATTTGCGATTGCGGGGGCCAACCCCGGCACAAATGCTGCTTCCGGACAGGGCGATATGCCGCTGAACTACAAGGCGCGGGGTACCTGGAAGAAAGAAGCATTTGCGGCCGAAGGACGCACCGGCAGCGTGCTGCAGCTCAGCGACACTCAATCCCAGCCTTTTCCGATCGAGGTCAAGGCCAGCGCCGGACGCACTACGCTGCAGGCCAAGGGCAGCATCGGCAACCTCGCCGCACTGGACAATCTGGACGCCAGCTTCGACCTGAAGGGCCAGACGCTGGCGGACCTGTACAAAATTCTGGGCGTGGTGCTGCCCGACACCCGCGTCTATGCGGTGCGTGGACACCTCAGCAAGCAGGGGCGTGTGTGGAATGTGTCAGGCATCCAGGGCCGCCTGGGTCAGTCCGACCTGGCGGGCCAACTGGTGTATGACAAATCCGCCCCGGTGGCCTTGCTGTCGGGCAAGCTAGCCTCCAAATCGCTCGACTTTGAAGATCTGGGCCCGCTCGTGGGCGTGCCAACCGACGCCTCGGGCAAAACCACCAAAACCGTCGCCACGAGCGCAAGCTCTTCGGCGCCCAAACAGGTTCAGGTGGCGGGCAAGGTGTTGCCTACGGCCGAGCTGGATTTTGAACGCCTGAAAACCATGAATGCCGACGTCTGGTTCAAAGCGGCCGAAGTCAAGAATGCCAAGGGCCTGCCGCTTGAGCGCATCGATAGCCATATCAAGCTCAACGACGGTGTGCTGCAGCTGGATCCGCTGGACTTGGGCGTCGCGGGCGGCAAGCTGACTGGCTTGATTCGCATCGACGCGAATGCCAGGCCAGTGAAAATGCAAGCGCGACTGGACGCGCGCACGCTTCAACTGGCCCGGCTTTTCCCCCGTATCGAGGCCACCAAGGGCAGTCTGGGCAGGCTGAATGGACGCATCGATCTGGCAGGCAGCGGCAATTCGATTTCCAAGGTGCTGGGATCGTCGTCCGGAACCATGGCATTGCTGATGGGCAAGGGCGAAATTAGCGCCGTGCTCATGGAGTTCATGGGCCTGGACGGTGGCGAGATCATCCAGTTCTTCATGGCCGGAGACAAAAACATCACCCTTCGATGCGCTGCAGCGGCTTTTGATGTGAAGCAGGGCCTGATGAGCAGCCGCGCGATTTTGCTGGACACGGCAGACACCGTGATCAACGGCAATGGCCAGATCAGCCTGGTCGATGAAACCCTGAACCTGGTGCTTTACCCCGAGCCCAAGGACAAAAGCATTCTGAGCCTCCGCTCCCCGCTCAGGGTCACGGGCACGTTTGCGCGCCCCTCTGCAACGCCCGACAAGGCCGCGCTGGTAAAGCGCGGCGGTTTTGCGCTGCTGCTGGGTGCACTCAATCCGCTGCTGGCTCTCGCGGCCACGGTGGAAACCGGGCCCGGCAAGGATGCTGATTGCGAAGGTGTGCTGGCGACCGCCAGCCCGGTCAAGCCGCCGGAAAAACCGGCGGCTGCCACGCCCACGCCCGGCAAAAAATAGCTTGAGTGCAGGTCATTGCGGCCGCTGGCTGCAGACCGGGCAGGCCGGATCGCGCACGGTGCGCACCTCCTGCCAGTCCATGCTGAGGCCGTCCAGCATCAGCAAACGGCCGGTCAGTGGCTGACCTATGCGACACAGCAACTTGAGCGCCTCGGCGGCCTGAAGCGTGCCGACGATGCCCACCAGGGGCGCAAACACGCCCATGGTCGCGCAGTTGGCTTCTTCCACCGTATCGGAGGGGGGGAACACACAGGCATAACAGGCAGATGCGGCCTGCCGCGGGTCGTACACCGTGATCTGCCCGTCAAAGCGTATCGCGGCGCCGGAAACCAGGGGTTTGCCGTGCTTCACGCAGGCGCTGTTGATCGCCTGGCGGGTCGCAAAGTTGTCGCTGCAGTCCAGCACCACATCGACCTGGGGCACCAGGTGGTCCAGTAGGGTCGCGTCGGCGCGCTGGGTGATGGGCGAGACCTGCGCGTCGGGATTGATCGCGGCGACCGCCTGCTGCACGGAATGCGCCTTGAACTCGCCGACCCTGGCCAGTGTGTGCGCTACCTGCCGCTGCAGGTTAGTGGCATCGACACGGTCGTCGTCCACCATGGTGATGTGGCCTACTCCGGCGCTGCCCAAATAAAGCGCCACCGGTGAACCCAGGCCACCGGCGCCTATGACCAGCGCGTGCGACGCCAGCAGTTGGTCTTGACCCTCCACCCCGATTTCGTCGAGCAGGATATGGCGGGAATAGCGCAGCAGCTGGGTGTCGTTCATGGAGGCAGGCGGCAGGCACGGACCTGCCGGAGCGGCAGGGCGCCGCTGGCGGCCCTGCCAGGTTCGCTCTGTCAGTTTTCCTTTTTCTCTTCCTTGCGCTCGACGATGGTTTTGCTGACCAGCACCGGGCGGCCCTTGAGCTGGTTCAGCGCCTGCGTGAGCTGGAAGTCCTTGTCGCTGCCGAACTCGGGTGGGCGGCGCTGCTCAGGGCTCTTTCTGGATTCTTCTTCCAGTCGCTTGAGCGCTTCCTCGCGGGCTTTTTCACGGCCCGGATCCTTCACTTCGGCGCCCTGGCCGCTGGCAAGATGTTTTTCGAGGTCGGCTTCGCGCGTGCGCAAGGCTGCAAACGGGCTGCCTTCAGCGGTGTCATCAATCATCACATCCGGAACGATGCCTTTGGCCTGGATCGACTTGCCGCTGGGCGTGAAATAACGCGCCGTGGTGAGTTTCAGGCCGGTGTCGGGACCGAGCGGACGCACTGTCTGCACCGAACCCTTGCCGAAGGTCTGGTTGCCCATGATGGTGGCGCGTTTGTAATCCTGCAGCGCGCCGGCCACGATTTCGCTGGCCGATGCCGAGCCTTCATTGACCAGTACCACCAGCGGCACGGTTTTGATGGCCGCAGGCAGGCGTTTCAGCGGATCGGCAGCATTGCGGCGCTGGTAAAACTCGGGTGAAGCTTTGTAGGTGAACTTGCTTTCGGGCAACTGGCCGTTGGTGGACACCACCGTGACGTTTTCCGGCAGGAAAGCGGCCGACACAGCCACAGCGGCGTCCAGCAGGCCCCCCGGATCATTGCGCAGATCCAGCACCAGCCCTTTCAGGTTGGGGTCCTGCTTGTAGATCTGCTCAAGTTTGGTGACGAAGTCTTCGACCGTGCGTTCCTGGAACTGGCTCAGGCGAATCCAGGCGTAACCTGGCTCAAGCACCTTGCTGCGTACCGACTGGGTGCGAATTTCCTCGCGCGTGATCGTCACCGGGAAGGTGCGATTTTCGTCCTTGCGGAAGATCATCAGCATGACTTTGGTTTTCGGCTCGCCGCGCATTTTTTTGACGGCCTCATTTAGGCTGAGGCCTTTCACCGCAGTGTCGTCGATTTTGGTGATCAGGTCGTTGGGCTTGAGGCCGGCGCGGTCGGCGGGCGAACCTTCAATCGGCGACACCACCTTGACCAGGCCATCTTCCTGCGAAATCTCGATGCCGACGCCTACAAATCGGCCGCTGGTGCCTTCGCGGAATTCCTTGAAGGATTTTTTGTCGAAATAGACCGAATGCGGGTCCAGGCTGGCGACCATGCCGGAGATGGCGTCGGAGATCAGCTTTTTCTCATCCACCGGCTCGACATAATCTGTCTTGACCATGCCAAACACGGCGGCCAGTTGTTGCAATTCTTCCAGGGGGAGGGGGCTCAGTCCGCCGCGTGCGACGGCCTGCAACTGCACAGTGGTCAGTGCCCCGGCCACAGCGCCAATAGAGATCCAGCCTGCTATCTTGAGTTTCTGACCCATAAATGCCTTCGTTAGCCTAGATTAAAGGCAGTTGCCACAGAATGTAAACCAATATACACCTTGGAGAAGGGTCCCGGCCGGCAGTTCCCGTGCTGTGGCTCCGTGGGATGGGCAATGTGTCAAATACTGCATGGCTTTACACCTGCTTCACATTGCGCGGGCGGTGATCAGGACTTGCCCTGGGCCGCAACCGCTGCTGCCGCTTTGGCGATGGCTGCGCTGTCGCCCAGGTAATAGTGGCGCAGCGGCTTCAGATCGGCGTCGAGCTCATACACCAGCGGAATGCCGTTGGGAATGTTCAGCCCGACGATCTCCTGGTCGGAGATGTTGTCGAGGTACTTGACCAGCGCGCGGATGGAGTTGCCGTGGGCCGCCACCACAATGCGCTTGCCGGCGCGGATGGCGGGCGCCATGGCCTCGTTCCAGAACGGCAGCACGCGGTCCACCGTGTCTTTCAGACACTCGGTCAGCGGCGCTTCGCCCGGCTTCAATCTGGCGTAACGCGGGTCCTTGCCCTCCCAGCGCTCATCGCTGGCTGCCAGCGCCGGCGGTGGCGTGTCGTAACTGCGGCGCCAGACCAGCACCTGCGCGTCGCCGTATTTTTTGGCGGTCTCCAGCTTGTTCAGGCCCTGCAACGCGCCGTAATGCCGCTCGTTGAGGCGCCAGCTGTGCACCACTGGCAGCCAGGTGCGGTCCATCTCGTCTAGCGTGTGCCATAACGTGCGGGTCGCGCGTTTGAGCACGCTGGTGTAGGCCACGTCGAAGTCGTAACCTTCGCTTTTGAGCAGCTTGCCCGCGGCGATGGCTTGCGTGACGCCAGTGGGCGTGAGGTCCACATCGGCCCAGCCGGTGAAGCGGTTTTCAAGGTTCCAGGTGGATTCGCCGTGGCGGATGAGCACAAGTTTATACATGAGTGATGCAATTGAAAAAGTGTGTTGGACAGGTGAAAGCTGAGGCCGAAACCATGGAAAACCAGAGCCGCCGCGGAGCGCGTGCAGCCGTATTCACCCCTGCATTCTAAAATCACTGATTAACTGCAAAACCCTGAAGGACTCAAAGTGAAATTTCTCATCGATAACTGGATGCTAATCAGCATTGCGCTGGCATCCGGCGGCATGCTGGTGTGGCCCCTGATTTCCAGCGGCATGGCAGCCGGCTCGCTCAGCGCCAGCGGGGCGGTGCAACTGATCAACCGCGACAAGGCGGTGGTCGTTGATGTCAGTGAAGTCGAGGAGTTTGCCGCAGGCCACGTGGTCGGTGCCAAAAACATTCCGCTGAGCCAGTTGGAGGAAAAACTTCCCACCGCCGTGAAAAACAAGGAGTTGCCGCTGATCCTGGTGTGCCCCAGTGGCGCACGCGCGAACCGGGCGCTGGCCACGGCCAAAAAACTCGGCTACCAGCAGGCTCAATGCCTGGCCGGCGGGCTGAAATCCTGGAAAGAGGCTAACCTGCCTCTTGAAAAGGCCTGATTCGTGGGCTGCGCCGCTTGAACCTGACCGGAAAAGATTGATTGATGCAAACCGTCACCATATACCTGACCGCCAGTTGTCCATATTGCAATCATGCCAAACAACTGCTCAAGCAGCGCGGTGTGGCGGTCATTGAGGAAATCCGCGTGGACATGCAGCCGGCTGAGCGCCAGAAAATGATGGAAATCACCGGCCGCCGCACCGTGCCGCAGATTTTCATCGGCGACACCCATGTCGGCGGCTGCGACGACCTGGTGGCACTGGATGGCCGGGGTGGCCTGCTGCCGCTGCTCAATAGCTAGGGCCTGTTCACACTATTGATGCAAGTGCGAACGGGCCCTAGGCCTTGCCTCCCGGAGACACCTGAGATAATGTCCCGTGCCTGCTGCCCGCCCAGCAGGCGTTATTTTTTCAAAAGCAATCCGAAAGATTCACCATGGCCGAAGCCAACCTTGATCCCGTGTTCCAGATCCAGCGCGTTTACCTGAAGGACATCTCGCTGGAGCAGCCCAATTCGCCGGAAATTCTGCTGAACCAGGAGCAACCCGCAGTGGACATCCAGCTCGGCGTGGACGCCCTGCCGATCACCGACGGCCTGTACGAGGTCAGCGTGACCGCCACCGTGCACACCAAGATCGAGGACAAAACCGTGTTTTTGGTCGAGGCCAAGCAGGCCGGTATTTTTGAAATCCGCAACATGCCACCCGAGCAGCTCAACGCTGTGCTGGGCATCGCCTGCCCGCAAATTGTTTACCCCTACCTGCGCGGCAATGTGGCCGACGTGATCCAGCGCGGTGGTTTTCCGCCCGTCACTCTGGCTGAAATCAACTTCCAGGCGATGTTTGAGCAGCAACAGGCTGCCGCCGCTTCGGCCGCGCAGGAAGCACCGCAAATCATCGTCTGATTTCAGCCGCTGCCGTTTCCTGCCCGCCATGAAAATTGCCGTTCTCGGCGCCGGTGCCTGGGGCACCGCCCTGGCCATTAGCGCCGTGCGGGCGACGGCTTCTCTTTCCCCGGCTGCAGCGCCGCGGCACTTGGTCAGCCTGTGGGCGCGTGATGCGGCGCAACTGGCCGACATGCAAGCGCAGCGCGTCAATGCGCGCTACCTGCCGGGCATGGAGCTGCCCCCTTCCCTGCTGCTGACAGGCGGCTCAGGGACCTCCTTCGATGCGTTGCTGGCCGACCAGGACCTGATCGTCATCGCCACACCGATTGCCGGGCTGCGCGGCATGTTGCAGCGCCTCCAGGGCCTCAGTGCGCCGGTGGCCTGGCTGTGCAAGGGGTTTGAAGCACCGCTCGCCGATACTCCCCAGAGTTCCAAGCCTTTTGGGCTGCTGGCCCATGAAATACGTGTGCACGCAGCTATCAATTTAAGAGCAGGCGCACTCAGCGGCCCGAGTTTTGCGCAGGAAGTGGCGCGCGGCCAGCCGACCGCGCTGGTAGCCGCCAGCGAACACGCCGAAGTGCGCGACGCGCTGGTGGCCGCTTTCCACGGACCGACGCTGCGTGTCTATGCCAATGACGACATCGTTGGTGTCGAGGTCGGCGGTGCGGTCAAGAACGTGCTGGCGATCGCGACCGGCCTGTGCGACGGCCTGAACCTGGGCCTCAACGCCCGCGCCGCGCTGATCACGCGCGGCCTGACCGAGATGACGCGGCTGGGCCTGGCGCTCGGTGCGCGCGCCGAGACCTTCACCGGACTGTCGGGCCTGGGCGACCTGGTGCTGACGGCCACCGGCGATCTCAGCCGCAACCGCCAGGTCGGCCTGTTGCTAGCGCAGGGCCAGTCGCTGGCGCAGGCGGTGGCTTCGCTGGGCCACGTGGCCGAAGGTGTGTATTGCGCCCGCACCGTGGTGCAGCGCGCCCAGGGCCTGGGCGTGGAGATGCCGATCTCCGAAGCTGTCGTGGCCTTGCTGGACGGACAGATCCAGCCGGCCGAGGCGGTGGCGGCGTTGATGGGACGGGATCCGGCGGCTGAGTTACGGTAGAGCTCCCCCGCTTGTCATCCCGGACTTGATCCGGGATCCATGTGGACGATTAACAACGCCGTTCGGGCTGAGCCTGTCGAAGCCTGTGCTTCAGTGAGTCTTCCAACAAGCCGGGGGTTGCCCGGCGGCAACTCACTTTCTTTTTGCGTCGCCAAAAAGAAAGTAAGCAAAGAAAAAGGCGACCCGATGGTCTGGGTCCTTTCGCTTCGCTACGGGCAACCTGCGGTGCTCGCCGAAAACGGGGTCAAGCTCGAACTCGGCTAGCGCCTCAGACAATCGCTCGCCCTGATCCGTTTTCGGCTGCGCTCCTCGGCCCAGCCCGACGGGTTGGGGGATGAATGCGGATACGGATACGGATTCGGATTCGGGGAGACGATGACGCGCAAAGCGCGTCATCGCCGGACTACGGGACCGCCATGTATGCACGGGGGAGCAGCACACGCGGCCTAATGAAGTCCCCCTCCATCGCCCAGCGGGGGAGGGAGGGGCTAGGGGTGGGAGTGGGGAGTTAGACCCTACTGCCCAAGGCAACCGGGAACGGAGCGTGACGCTTACGATGACTCCAGACACGCCCACCAGCGCGAGACCCGGCTTGCTGGCGCACCATTCCGTTCAAGGCGCCCCAATATTTGCTATGAATTCAATAGCCTCTCACGCCCATACGTAAAGGGCCAGGCCCCTGAAAGACTCAGGAGGTCGGCCCCTGATCCCCCCACGGCAGCATCAAGGTAACGATAGACAGCTTGGCAAATTCCGGCACAAACTCGTCGATGATGCGCTGCGGCTCCGGGCAAAGCGTGCTGTCGGTGATCACGCCGAACTGCACGCCGCCGCCGTAACTCAGGATGGACACGCCCAGGCCGACGTCACCCGACTGCGGCACCCAGAACATGCTTTGCTCCAGCGTTGCGCCGCAGAATTTGAGTTTTTCGCGCGGGCCCGGCACGTTGGTCATCACGGCCGTGGTTTTTTTGGAGAACAGGTTCAGCATCGCGTCCTGCGCCGGCTTGATCAGCAGGCCGGCAATTGCCAGCAGGCTGAAGGCCAGCAGCGGCTGGTAGCTGCCCTTGAGCGCAGCCATGCGGCGGCGCACTTCGTACACGCGCTCGATCGGGTTGTCGACGCCGATGGGCAGCACCAGCGGCACCAGACCGAAGCGGTTGCCCAGCTTGTAGGCTTGTTCCATGGGCCGCAGGTTGACCGGCACCATGGCGCGTATCTCCTGGCCCTTCACATCGTCCCCATGCGACTTGAGGTACTCGCCGATGGCGCCGGCCACGCAACTGAGCAGCACATCGTTGATCGAGCAGTTCAGAGCCTTGCCGACGGCCTTGACTTCGTCCAGCGGAATCGGCTGGCACCAAGCGACTTTTTTGGTTTTGCCGGGCTTGCCCTTGAGGCGTGTTTTCGAATCGTCGGGCATCAGGGCCAGTGCGGCGCCGTCTTTCAGCACCTGCAGCATGACCTTGGCCATGTCCAGCGAGCCGGCCATGCCTTTTTGCGGGTCGCTGAGCAGGTTCAGCGAACGTGCCGCGCCTTCGCCGGCAGCGCCCAGCGCCTTGACCGTCAGGTCGGTAAAAGGTCTGAGCAGCGTGTCGGCAATCCAGTCCTCGGCGCCGCCGCCGGACTCTTTTTTGCGCCGCTCGGGCGGCGCTGCGCCGCCATCCACCAGCGACATCGTCACTGAGATCAGCGCGATGCCGTCGGCGATGCAGTGATGGATGCGCACAATCATGGCGCTGCCCTTGACGCCATCGGGGCCGGTGTAGTCCTCGACCAGGTGGATTTGCCAGAGCGGGCGTTTGCGGTCCAGCGGCTGCATCGCGAGTTCGGCCACGCGGCCCTGCAGCACCTCCTGTTCCTTGCCTTTGGCGGCTTTGGGCAGCTTTTCGGCGATGACATGATTCTTCAGGTCGAAGTAGCGGTCCTCGACCCAGGTCGCGCCGGCGGCGTCTTCCATCACACGCTGGCGAAATCGCGCGTACTTGAGCAGGCTGCTCTCGATGCGTTCGCACACCGCCGCGTGGCTGACGCCGGGCGTGAGCTGCCACACGCCGACAATCATCATCAGGTTGGACGGGGTATCCATGCGCAGCCAGGCGGTGTCGACCTTGCTCATGCGTTCGCCTGTCAGGCCCAGCGTGCCCGAGACCGCACGCGTCACGTTTTTTTGTACATTCTTCGCGACTTTTTTGCCCACTGCCTGGGCCGAAACGCGTGTGACCATGGAAAACTCCAAACAAAAAAATAGCGCCAGTCTGCCATCGCGGGTCTCCCCGATGCGGCGGTTTATCTCCCGCCCCCTGGTCTGTCATCCCGGAGCTGATCCGGGATCCATGCGGGCACAACGCGGGTAGATGAGGTCAGCGCAGCATGGATTGCGGGTCAGGCCCGCAATGACAAGCCAAAGTTGTCGCCCGGCTTGCCGCCAAGGCATAAAACGACCGTATTGGGAGCAGGGCCCTATTCTGCTGGCAACGGTGTGGCTAAGATACCGGGCAGTTACCCCAATTCATGGGGACTTCCCAACCCTCACGGAGCACTTCATGTCAGACCTCAAAGCCGCTTTCGACAAGGCCATGGCCGATTCCAAAAACCTGAGCGAGCGTCCCGACAACGCCACCCTGCTGCAGATTTACGCGCTCTACAAGCAAGGCAGCGGCGGCGACAACAACGACAAAAAGCCCGGCTTCAGCGACATGGTGGCGCGCGCCAAGTGGGATGCCTGGAACAAGCTCAAGGGCACGTCGCAAGACGACGCGATGCAGCAGTATGTGGATTTGATTGAATCGTTGAGTTAAGTTTTTCTGTGGCGCCGCGGGCCGAGCCTTTGCAAGTCGGTGCGGTGTGACTGCTTCGAACAAGCCGGGTCTCGCCCCGGCGGGCGACTCATTTTCTCTTGCTTCGCCAAGAGAAAGTAAGCAAAGAGAAGGCGACCCGATGGTCTGGGTCCTTCCGCTTCGCTCCAGGCAACCTGTGGTGCTCGTCAAAAGCGGGGTCTCGCTCGAACTCGGCTTCGCCTCAGACAATCGCGAGCCCTGATCCGCTTTTGCCTGCGCTCCTCGGCCCAGCCCGACGGGTGGCAGATAAGACAAATATCAGAGACCAAAATCCGGAGTCCTTGAAGCGCGAAGCGCTTCAAGGACGGGAATCCCAACAGACTGCCATGTTTGCACGCGAGCGCAGCGCACGCGGCCAAATGAAGTCCCCCGCCATCGCCCAGCGGGGCGAGGGAGGGGTTAGGGGAGGGAGTGGGGAGTCGAAACTACTGCCAACGGCAAGTCGCAAAGGTTTTGCGCCCTCAAGCCACGATGCCCCTTTTCCGTAATCCACGGATCTGCTCGGAGCTCAGCCCGAGTTCTTTCAGAACGACATCGGTGTCCTGCCCCAACACCGGTGCGTTGCGGCGATGGCTGCCGGGGGTGGCCGACAGTTTGGGCACAAAACCCGGCACAGCCAGTTCTGAGCCGTCGTCCATCGCTACTTTCTTTAGCATGCCGCGCGCTGCGTAGTGCGGGTCGGCGGCGATGTCGGCGACGGTGTAGATTTTCCCCGCGGGCACCTCGGCACGTTCCAGTGCGGACAGCACCTCTTCTACCGTCAGGCTGGTGGCCCATTGGCCAATCGCTTCGTCCAGCTCTTGCACGCGCAGCACGCGGCCGGCGTTGTCGGCCAGTGCCGGGTCGGCGGCCAGGTCGGGCCGGTGAATGCACAGCATGAGCCGTTTGAAGATGCTGTCGCCGTTGCCGGCGATCAGCGCATACGTCCCGTCGCTGCAGCGGTAGGCGTTGGTCGGTGCAATGCCGGGCATGGCACTGCCGGCCGGGCCACGAACTGCGCTGAACGCGCTGTACTCAGGCAGCAGGCTTTCCATGCAGTTGAAGACCGCTTCATACAGCGCCACGTCAATCACTTGCCCTTTGCCTGAAGCGTGGCGGTGCTGCAGCGCCATCAGGATGCCGATCACGCCGTGTAATGCGGCGAGCGTGTCGCCGATGCTGACGCCGACGCGCACTGGCACCCGGCCCGGTTCGCCGGTCAGGTGCCGCAGGCCGCTCATGGCTTCTGCGACCACGCCAAAGCCCGGGCGGTCGCGGTAAGGGCCGGTCTGGCCGTAGCCGCTGATGCGCAGCATGATCAACCGCGGGTTCAGCGCCTGTAGCGTGTCGGGGCCCAGGCCCCAGCCTTCCATCGCGCCGGGGCGGAAGTTTTCAATCAGCACGTCGGCGTCCAGCGCGAGCTTGCGCACGATCTCCTGCGCCTCAAGCTGTCGCAGGTCCAGCGCCACGGAGCGTTTGTTGCGCGACTGCACCTGCCACCAGACCGAGGTGCCGTCTTTGAGCAAGCGCCATTTGCGCAGCGGGTCGCCCGTGCGAGGCGCTTCGATCTTGATGACGTCGGCACCGAAGTCGGCCAGCGTCTTGGCGGCAAAGGGACCGGCGATGAGCTGACCCAGCTCCACCACCTTCAGGCCCGCCAACGGGCCGGTGGGGGCCGCGGCCGTCATTTGGCGGCGGGTTTCTTTTTGACCGCAGGCTCTTTTTTGGCAGTGGCCGATTTTTTGGCCAGCAAGATGTCGAGGTTCTTGACGATCTCGCCCTCGATCTTGTCCTTGAAGGCGCCGAGCAGAAAGCCCAGCTTGGCGTCGAGCTCCAGCAGGTCGGGCGTGACCCGCAGCTCGCCGCTGACGCCGGAGCGCGTAAAACTCACCAAGTCTTCGGTCTGGCCTTCTTCGTAGGTGCATTCCATGTCGAACTTTTCCTCCGCCATCTCGGCCCACTTGAAAGCGACCTTGCGCGCCTCGAGCAGGCCCAGGCTGTGTTTGCGTTCGATGTGGATGTCTGCCATGTATTTGTCTCCGTGAGTTGCTTTTAGCGCGCCGCCAGCTGTTTCAGCCGCTCGTCTTTGGACAGGCTTGCCAGTTGCCGGACCTCATCATAAAACGCCTGCCAGTTGCCGCCGCTGCGCGCGAACAGGGTTTCGAAGCCGGGCACCAGGTCGTCATAGGCCGCTTGCGCGCCGAAGGAGGCGTTGTTGGCCTGTGCCACAAAGCGGTCGTAGCCGCCGATGCTGCCGGCCGGCACCGCCCATGATTTTCTAAGTTCGGCATACCTTTCCCTGAAGTCTTCAAGCGCTATGTTTTTCATAGCTATTTGCGCTTGTCGGGAAAGGGCGGGAGACGTTTTTGACTCATAAATGGCGGTCAAGGAACGGCGCGTGTCCTGGGACAGCGTACGAAACTGCAGCCGCTGTTGCTCCAGCGCGGCGTAGTCGGCTCTGGCCTTGTCCGAGCCCGAGGCCGCCAGCCAGCGCGCGACGCCCAGGCGCTCGACGGCGGTGGCGAAAGATTCGTTGAAAGGCGTGTCGTCCTGGACATAAACCACCTGGTGCGCGAGTTCGTGAAAAATCAGCCGTGCCAGGTCGCCCTCGGGGTAGACGACAAAGGTGCTGAGCAAGGGGTCGCCGCCGGCCCAGTTCATCCAGCCCAGGGTTGAATAGGCCGGAACGCCGTACACATGCACGTCCAGGCCCCTGGCCTGCAGGCGGGCGGCTTCGGCTCGGGCCTCTTTTTCGTCGAAGTAACCGCGGTAACCAACACAACCGGCCACCGGGAAACACCAGGTCTCGGGTTTCAGCGACAGCGCCGGCGAGGCGGTGACGTTCCAGACAACGGCCTTGCGCTGCAGGTCAACATAACGCTGGTAACTCGCGTTGTCGGGCAGGTGCAACTCACTGACTGCAAAGCTGCGTATGCGCTGGGCCAGTTCGAGCTTGGCCTTGAGTTTTTCAGGCGTCTGGCTGTCGCCCAGCCACTCGGGCAGCGGCCGCGCCGCATTCATCAGTTCCAAGTGGCCGCTGACCGATTGCCAGTAGTAGCCCAGGGTGCTGCAGCCGGACACGCCCAGCACCGCGAAGGCGAGGACGGCGATGGCAGGTTTTTGGAGGCGCACAGGCTTTAGAGCGCAGCCGCCTCGTCAAGTTGCACTTCGACCAGGCAGTCGTAGAACACCGGGCCGCGCCCGAGGTCGGTCAGGCGCTGGCTGGTGAGCTGGTTGACGTTGGTGCCGTCCAGCCCGAGCTTGCGCCACCAGACGCCCAGGCCGTTGACCACGCCGGGCCGGGCACGTTTGGAGACCTCGGCCTTGCAGCGGTAACTTCCGCGCTGGTTGAAGACGCGCACCACGGCGCCGTCCGGAATGCCGCGCGCGGCGGCGTCGTCGGCATGGATTTCGAGCAGCGGCTCGCCTTCGATGTCGCGCAGGCTTTTGACATTGACAAAGGTCGAATTGAGAAAATTGCGCGCCGGCGGCGAAATCATGGCCAGTGGAAATTCGCCGGAGCTGCCTGCGGTCTCGTGGTTGTCCAGTTGGTCGGGCAGGCCATCCAGGCCTTGCGCAGCCAGCCGTGCGCTGAAAAATTCGCACTTGCCCGACGGCGTGGGAAACACCCCCTCGGCAAACGGGGCATCCGGAATCGGCAGGGTGGCAAAACCCTTGTCCAGCAGCTCGCTGAAATCAACCTTGTCACCGTCCGGGTGGCTGAAGGCCGCGCGGCACAGGGTTTCGTCGTCTTCCAGAAAGCAGGGCTCGGTGAAACCCATGCGCGCCGCCAGCGCGCGGAAGATGGCGCTGTTGGGCCGCGCCTCGCCGACTGGTTTGATCGCCGGCCGGTTCAGCAACACGTCGGTGTGGCCGTAAGACGCGTGGATGTCCCAGTGTTCGAGCTGGGTAGTCGCCGGCAGGATGAAGTCGGCGTAGTCGGCCGTGTCGGTCTGGAAATGCTCCAGCACCACGGTGAACAAATCCTCGCGCTCAAAACCCTGCACCACCTTGCCGGATTCGGGCGCGACGGCCACCGGGTTGCTGTTGTAGACAATCAGCGCCTCAATCTTCGGCCCGAAGCCCGGCGAACTGTCCCGCAGCAGGTCGTCGCCGATGGTGATCATGTTGAGGGTGCGCGGCCAGCGCCCGGCCAGCAGGTCGGGCCGCTGCACCGCCGCCTTGTTGATCGGGAACATGCCCGAGCTCGACAGCAGCAGGCCGCCGGCGCGTTGCCGCCAGGCACCGGTCAGCGCCGGCAGGCAGGCAATCGCGCGCGAGGCATTGCCGCCGCCGCGCACGCGCTGCATCCCGTAGTTCAGGCGTATCGCCGCCGGTTTTGTCGTGCCGTAGTCGCGCGCCAGGCCGGTGATCTGCGCCACCGGCACATCGCAGACTTCAGCGGCGCGCGCTGGCGGCCACAATAACGCACGCGCTTTCAACTGGTCCCACCCGACGGTGTGTTGTGCGATGTAGTCGTGGTCCAGCCAGTCGTTGACGATCAATTCATGCATCAGCGCCAACGCCAGCGCGGCGTCGGTGCCGGGCCGCAGCGCGATGTGTTCATGGCATTTGTCGGCGGTTTCGGTCTTGCGCGGGTCGATGCAGACGATACGTGCGCCCTGGCGCTTGGCTTCCTGCACATGGCGCCAGAAATGCAGGTTGCTGCCAATCGAGTTGCTGCCCCAGATGATGATGAGTTGGGACCCGGCAAAAAACTCGACCTTCATGCCGACCTTGCCGCCCAGGGTCTGCACCAAGGCTTCGCCGCCTGCCGCCGAGCAGATGGTGCGCTCCAGCAGTGAGGCACCCAGCTTGTTGAAAAAGCGCGCTGCCATGCCTTCGGCCTGCACCAGGCCCATAGTGCCGGCATAACTGTAGGGCGCGATGGCCTCGGGGTTACGCGCGGCGATGCCTTTCAGGTGTGTCGCGATCTCGTCCAGCGCGCTGTCCCAGCTCACAGGCTCGAAGCGCCCCGCGCCTTTGGGTCCCACCCGTTTGAGCGGTTGCAGGATGCGCTCCGGGTGATAGCTGCGCTCGGTGTAGCGCGAGACCTTGGTGCAAAGCACGCCGCCGGTCTGGGGGTGGTCCGGGTTGCCCTGGACCTTGACCGCCACGCCGTTTTCCAAAGTGGTCAGCAGGGCGCAGGTGTCCGGGCAGTCGTGGGGGCAGGCGCCGCGCACCTGGCTGGAGGTTTTCACCAGACTGACGTCTGGGGTGATTCCGATTGCTGTCGTCATAAATAGAACTAGATTTTCTTACAAGGAGATCGCCCGGCATGCGCTTCGTGCAGGGCACGCACTATGAAAACATTCCACACTTTGGGGCGAACCCTCATCGTAGCTGTCCTGGCGCTTGTTGGTGAGGCGGTGCACAGCCAGGACGGGGCCGGCAAGACCTCCATTGTGCTGGGTCAAACCCTTGCCCTGACCGGCCCAGGTTCCTCGCTGGTCCGGTATTTCCATCAGGGCGCCAAGCTTTACTTTGACAATATCAACGCGGCTGGCGGCATCAGCGGCCGCAAGATCGAACTGGTGACGCTGGACGACCAGGGCAACCCTGCCAACACCGTCGCCAACACCAGGAAGCTGCTCGACCAGGGCGTGCTATCGCTGTTTGGCTTTTACGGTTCACCGCAAGTGACGGCCGCCTACCCCTGATCAAGGACAGCGATGTGCTGCTGTTTGCGCCCATGGCGGCGGCGGACGAATTTCGCGGTGCGTTGTATCCCAATGTCTACTCCTTGCGACCGGGCAACTCGGAAGAAGCTGCGGCCATCACCAAACACGCTGCTGCCCTGGGCGCCCGCAAGCTGGCCATCCTGCATGCCAATGATGGCGAGTCGTTGGCTGCGCTGGACTCGGCCCATCGGACCATGACCAGCATGGGGGCCAATCTGCTCGCTAGCGCTGCCTTTTCCAGCGGCGCGCTGGCTGGCGGTGTGGACAAGGCGCTGGCGCCTGGAGCCGAGTCCATTCTGGTGATCGGCGACTTCCAGAGTGCCGCGTCGGTGGTGCGGGAGATGCGGGCCAAGGGGTTTCGCGGGCCGATTTACGGTTTCTCCAACACCGGTGAAAGCCTGCTGGCCGAGCAGCTTGGAAAGTCAGGCGCTGGCGTGGTGGTGGCACGCGTGGTGCCGAAAGTGACGGCACCAAGATTGCGCTGGTGCGTGAACTTCAGGCCGATGCCGATGCCGCCGAGCTGGACAAACCCAATGTCTACATGGTGGAAGGTTACATCGCCGCGCGCCTGTTCACCGAGGCTTTGCGCCGCATCAGCAGGGACCCGACGCGGGCCAGGCTCAGAAAGGCCATCGAGGGCCTGGACGACCTCAACATTGGCGGATTTCGCGTTCACTTTGTTGAAGACCGGGTCGCTTCGCGGCTTGTCGAATGGGGCCTGATCGATTCGCAGGGAAGAGTGCGGGAATAGTTGGGGCGCCGCGACAAAAATCTAACTTAAATCAACGGCTTTACCTTTCCGTCCTGTTTTCTCAAATCTAAAAGTGATAATTTTGCGAAAAATGCGTCAAATGACACAGTCGCTTTTACGCACCGGTGGAGCACCTTGCGACAATGTATGCATGCTAATTAATCGCCGAAAATTTTCTTTCACCGCCGGTGCCGCCATGCTGGCCGGTTTCAATATTGCCAAGGCCCAGAGCGAGTCCAGGATCGTCCTGGGGCAGTCAGCGCCCTTTACCGGCCCTGCCGCGCAGCTTGGCATCCAGTTTTATCAGGGCGCCAAAGTCTACTTTGACCAAGTCAACGCCCAAGGCGGCGTCGGCAAGCGGCTGATCGAAATCCGCAACCTCGATGACGGCTACGAGCCGGACCGTTGCGCTGAAAACACCCGCAAGCTGCTGGCCGATGATGTGTTTGCGTTGTTCGGTTATGTCGGTACCCCCACCAGTTTGGCGGCCCTTCCGCTGGCCACCAGGGACAAGGCTCCGTTCATTGCGCCTTTCACCGGCGCCATGGCGCTGCGTGAGCCCTTCAACAAATACGCGTTCCACGTCCGCGCGTCGTACAACGACGAGACCGGGCTGATCGTCAAACAGCTCACCAGCCTGGGGCTGAAAAAAATCGCGGTGTTCTACCAGAACGACGCCTACGGCAAGGCTGGCCTCGACGGGGTGACGCTGGCGCTGGGCGCGCAGAACCTCAAGACGGTGGCACAGGCCACCGTCGAACGCAATTCGGTGGATGTGGCCGGGGCCGTCAAGACCCTGGTGGCGGCCGGCCCCGACGCGGTCGTGCAAATTGGTGCGTATAAGGCCTGCGCGGCTTTCATCCGCGAGGCGCGCAAGGCCGGTTACGGCGGCACTTTCTACAACGTGTCTTTTGTCGGTACGCAGGCGCTGGCCGACGAACTTGGCAAAGACGGTGCCGGTGTGGTGGTGTCGCAAGTCATGCCCTCGCCTTACAATGCCGCCCGGCCGATCGCGCGCGAATTTGTCGACGCGGTCAAGGCCGCCGGCAAGGACGCCCAAGCCAACTTCTCCAGTATGGAAGGGTATATTGCCGCCAGGCTGCTTGTTGACGGCCTCAAGCGCGCCGGTGCCAAACCGACGCGCGAGTCGCTGATCACTGGTCTGGAAGGCTTGGGCAGCCAGTCGCTGGGTGGTTTTGCAGTGAGCTTTTCGCCGACCGACCACGTGGCGTCAAGTTTTGTCGAGCTGTCCATGCTGACCGGCGACGGGCGCGTGCGCACCTGAACGAGCTGCACGCGCGCGAGGTGGTGCCAACAACGCTATTGTTTTAATAGCTGTTGATGCAGGTCGAATATGGGGTTGGAAGCCTTTTTGCTCAGAAAACAAGGCAATCCATGGTTCTGCTGCCTGTCTCTGGAATGATCCGCTGGCTGCGTCGCCGTGGCCACCGTGTCAGTTATGCTTGAAGCCGACCGGCCGTGCCCCATGCGCCGGCATTCACCCGCCCCTCCTATTGCCATGCGCCTGCTGCTCAGCCTCGTCACTCTGATGCGCCCCCACCAATGGCTCAAGAACACCTTTGTGTTCGCCGGGCTGATGTTCAGCGAGGCCTGGAACAACGGGCCCTTGGCGCTGACGGTACTGAACGCCTTTGCGGCCTTCTGCTGTTTCTCCAGCCTGGTCTACATCCTCAATGATTGGCACGACCGTGCCGCCGATGCCCGCCACCCGGTCAAGCGCCTGCGTCCGCTGGCCAGCGGCGCGGTGCAGCCGGGCGCGGCGCTGGGCCTGGCGGCTGTGCTGCTGGGGGTGGGCTTGGCGCTGGCGGCTGGCAATATCAAGCTGCTGGTGCTGCTGGGCATGTATGTCGCGCTGAACCTGGCCTACTCCCTGCATCTCAAGCATGTGCCGGTGGTCGACGTGACCATCATCGCCTCGGGCTTCATGCTCAGGCTGCTGGCTGGCACGCTGGCGGTCGGCATCCCGCCTTCGCGCTGGTTGCTGCTGGCGGGCCTTTTTGTGGCGCTGTTCCTCGGTTTTTCGAAACGCAAGGCAGAAAGTTTTCATGACGAGGCCGACCAGCGCGCCGTGCTCGAGCACTACCCGCCGGCCCTGCTGGACGTCTTCATGGCGGTGACCATGACGGCCTCGTTGATGACCTACGGCCTGTTTGCCGCGAGTGCCGAGGCCCAGCGCCAGCATGGCGACCGCCTGCTTTACACGGTGCCGATTGTGGTTTTTGCCATGCTGCGTTATGCCTTCCAGGTGCACCGCGGTCGCGGTGAGGATGTCTCGCGCGACCTGCTGCGTGACCGCTGGATTCTGATCGCTCTGGCTGGCTGGCTGATGGTGTTTCTGGGGCACCGCTTTTGAGCCTGCCCGGTCGGCTAGCCAGCCGCTTGCCGATCAAACCTTTGTTGCTGGTGATGGGTGCGGCCGCCTCGGTGTATGCCGCGGTTCTGGCCGTGTTCGCGGACCACAGCCCGCTGGTTACGCTGCAAGCCCTGGGTTCGCTGGCGGGTGTGCAGGCCATCGCGCTATGCCTGCTCAACTACCTGCTGCGCGGCCTGCGCTGGCGTCTCTGGATGGCGCATTACGGCCGGCCTTTGCAAATCACCGAGGCGCTCCGGTTCTATCTCGCGGGGTACACGTTCACGCCGACGCCCGGCAATGTCGGCGAGGCGGCGCGGGGCCTGCTGCTGGCGCGCAATCCACTGAGCGCCACGCAAAGCCTGGCGATTTTCGGTGCGGAACGGCTGGCTGACCTGCTGAGCCTGTTGCTGCTGTGCCTGCCCGTGGCCTGGTGGCTGACCGGCCTGGCCGGGCCGCAACGCGTTCTGGGTCTGGCGGGCCTGGCTGTGCTGGCGGCCTTCACCGTTTTTGCGCTGCTGTTCCGGTTCCGCCACAAACTCTTGCTGCGCTTTGCCTGGTTGAACGAGGCCTGGGCATGTCTGGCGTCCCGGCCTCTGCTGTGGCTGGGCTTGAGCCTGATCGCTTGGATGGCGCAGGGCGTGGCGGTCTGGCTGCTGTGCCGCGAGGCCGGCCTGTCGGTGAGTACGCTGGAGGCCACGGGTTTTTATGCGCTGGCCATGGTGGGCGGGGCGCTGTCGCTGTTGCCGGCCGGACTCGGCGGCATGGAGGCGATTTTGACGGCATTGCTGGTGGCCCACGGCGCCAGTGCAGGCCTAGCGCTGGGCATCACGGTGCAGGTGCGGCTGGTCACACTCTGGCTCGCGGTCGCCATCGGTGCGCTGGCACTCGTCTATAGTGCCGCCATTCGCAAAGACATCAATTTCAGATAGCCCGATAGAACCTTTTTCATGTTTTCACGCCTCCAGGCTGCGGCCGCTTCTGTTTCCGTCACCGGCTGGCTGATCGCCGCCGGCCTGCTGTCGCTGGCACTGCGCCTCTGGATCGCCGCCACCTTCCCGATCACCGGCGATGAAGCCTTTTTTTACTGGTGGGGGGTGTACCCGGACTGGGGCTATTACGACCACCCGCCCATGGTCGGCTGGCTGATTGCGCTGATGCGCGCCACCCTGGGCGACACGGTCTGGTCTATCCGCCTTCCGGTGGTGCTGTTGCCGCTGGCGCTCGGCGGCCTGGTCGGCTGGGCGTTGGCACCACTGGACCGGTCCCGCGCCGCCTGGGCCGTGCTGTTTTTCTGGCTCGCGCCGCTGAACTGGCTCAACACCCTGATCACCACCGACACGCCGCTGATCTTCTGGTCGGTGCTTTCGGTTGCTCTGGTCGTACGCGCTGAGCGGCGTGAGCACATGGACCGCAGCGCCTGGATGCAGTACGCGCTCGCCGGGCTGGCGCTGGGTTGCGCGTTTTTGTCCAAGTATTTCTCGGTGGTGTTGGGTCTGAGCTACCTGGTGTATTTCTCGCTGTACCGGCGCGAGCGCTGGCCGGCTTTTGTACTGCTGGTGTTGTGCGCGCTGCCGGGGCCGGCCATCAACATCGCCTACAACATGTCGCATGGCTGGTCGAACATCATGTTCAACGTCTACAACCGCAACCAGGGCGAGGCCTTCGCCTGGAACAAGCCGCTGCTCTACCTGGCGATGATGCTGTATCTGGTCACGCCGGCTGCTGCCTGGCTGGCCTGGCGGCAACGCAGCGCGCTGGCCGCCACCTCGCGCCAGCAGCGTCTGCTGGCCTGCCTGGTGCTGGTGCCGCTGCTGTTTTTTGCGCTGTTGTCCCTCAAGAAGGTGGTCGGTCTGCACTGGGTGCTGTCCTTTTACCCATTCGGTTTTGCCTTGCTGGCCTTCGCCCTGCCCAAAGACAAGCTAAAAGCCTGCGCGCTGGGCATGGCGCTGTTTGCCGGCCTGCATGTGATTGCTGTGGTCGGGCTGTACGCGACTTCGCTGAACGACTGGAAAGGAACCAGCCTTTACCCTCGGATCATCCGCAGCTACAAGACCAGCGAGATGCTGGCGCAGGTCGCCGCGCCCGGCGTGGTGCTGATGGCCAGTGCCTACACCCCGGCCTCGATTTATGGGCACGCGCTCAGGCAGTACGTGCCGGTGTTCGGCCCGGGCAACTTCCATGCGCGGCAGGACGACATGCTGGTGGATTTTTCGCTGTACCGGGGCAAAACTGTGCGCATCGTCCGCATGGATATGCCGCAGCTTGATGATTACAAGCCCTATTTCGACAGCGTGCAGGTGTTGAGCTACGTGCAGGACGGTGTGCCGTTTTATGCGGTCGAGGGCCGGGGCTTCAACTACGCCGCTTACCGTGACGGTGTGCTGGCAACGATTTACAAACGCTTTTACAACATTCCGCAATGGCTGCCCATGACCGGTTGCCCGTTCTGCGAGCGACTGTGCGGGCAGGTGCGATGCCGGCCGTAGGCGCGTCGCCTGACTGCAGCGTAGCGCTTGTGGAAGTCGCCGCTTTTGACTTCGATGGCACGCTGACCCGCCGCGACACCCTGCTGCCTTACTTGTGGCGCGGACTCGGCTGGCCGCGTTTTTTGGTCGGGCTGCTGCTCAGTGGCCCCTGGCTGGCCGCCTTTGCGCTGCGTTTGATGAGCAACCACCGGGCCAAGGCGCGGCTGTTGCGGGTCAGCTTCGGAGGGCGCACTGACGTGGAAATTGCGCAATGGACGGCTGATTTTGTGCGCGACTACCTGCCTGCACAGTGGCAGCCGGACATGCTGGCGCGCTTGCGCCAGCACCAGCAGCTCGGCCATTGTTGTGTCATTGTGAGTGCATCGCCAGGTATTTATTTACACGAAGTGGGCCGTATGTTCGGTATGAACGGTGTCATCTGCACTGAGCTGGCGACCCAGGATGGCGCGCTCACCGGGCGCATGGCCACACCGAATTGCCACGGCGAAGAGAAAGTGCGACGGCTGCAGGCTTGGCTGGCGCAGCGGGGCCTGAAAAAAGCCGTTGTCCTGCATGCCTACGGCGACTCCAGTGGCGACGTACCCCTGTTAAATCTGGCAGACTATGCGCACTACCAGGGCCAACCTTGGGTCCGCAAGCCGTCCGCACACGCGGATGCGCAGCAGGCCTGACCAACAGAGGATTGCATGAAAGTCATTGATTCCATCGTCACGCAGGCCGCGGGCATTGCCGCTGTGCGCCGTGACATCCACGCCCACCCCGAGCTGTGTTTTGAAGAAGTACGCACCGCCGACGTGGTGGCGCAAAAACTCAGCGAGTGGGGCATCCCCATCCACCGCGGCATGGGCACGACCGGCGTGGTCGGCATCATCAAGAACGGCACGTCCAGCCGCGCCATCGGCCTGCGCGCCGACATGGACGCGCTGCCTATGCAGGAGTTCAACACCTTTGACCATGCCAGCAAGACCGCTGGCAAGATGCACGCCTGCGGCCACGACGGCCACACGGCTATGCTGCTGGCGGCCGGCCAGCACTTTGCAAAAAACCGCAACTTCGACGGCACGGTCTACCTGATTTTTCAGCCGGCCGAGGAGGGCGGTGGCGGCGCGCGCGAGATGATCAAGGACGGCCTGTTCGACAAATTCCCAATGGACGCGGTGTTCGGTATGCACAACTGGCCGGGCACCCAGGTCGGCAAGTTTGCTGCCAGCGCCGGTCCGGTGATGGCTTCGACCAACGAGTTCAAAATCACGATTCGCGGCAAGGGCGGCCATGCGGCGCTGCCGCACAACGGCATCGACCCGGTTCCGGTGGCTTGCCAGATGGTGCAGGCCTTCCAGACCATCATCAGCCGCAACAAGAAGCCGGTGGATGCAGGCGTGATTTCGGTCACCATGATCCATGCGGGCGAAGCTACCAATGTGATCCCTGACAGCTGCGAGTTGCAGGGTACGGTGCGCACCTTCACGTTGGAAGTGCTGGACATGATCGAAAAACGCATGAAGCAGGTGGCCGAGAACATCTGCGCCGCGCATGAGGCCGACTGCGAATTCGAGTTTGTGCGCAACTACCCGCCTACCATCAACCACGCGAAGGAAACCGAGTTCGCGCGCAAGGTGATGGCCGAGATCGTTGGTGAGGTTAACGTGATTGCCCAGGAGCCGACCATGGGCGGGGAAGACTTTTCCTACATGTTGCAGGCCCGGCCCGGCTGTTATGCCTTTATTGCCAACGGTGACGGCGCGCATCGCGAGATCGGCCACGGCGGCGGTCCCTGCATGCTGCACAACCCGAGTTACGACTTCAACGATGACCTGATCCCGCTGGGAGCGACCTTCTGGGTGCGGCTGGCCGAGAGTTGGCTGACCAAGGACGCCGCGTGAAGGGTGTGAGCGACGCATTTTCGACAAGCTACGCCGAAGCCCGCACCAAATTCCTTGAAGCTGCAGCAGCCGCCGAGTTGACGGTGGATACGCATTTGCACCCCGAGGCGGGGCGCGATGGCGAAGTGCTGGCCATGGACGTGGTGCGGGACGGTCCGGCCGATGCGCGCGCGCTGCTACTTGTCAGCAGCGCCTGCCACGGTGTCGAGGGTTACTGCGGCTCGGGTGTGCAGGTGGCTGCCCTGCACGACCCCGAATGGCGGGCCAAAGCCAGTGAGCAAGGCGTGGCAGTGCTGTATATCCATGCGCTCAATCCCTATGGTTTTTCGCATATTCGACGCACCACGCACGAAAACGTGGACCTGAACCGCAACTTCCATGATTTCACCCAGGCGCTGCCAGTCAATGAAGCCTACCGCGAGATCCAGCCCTTGCTGCTGCCCGAGATGTGGCCACCGACCGAAGCGAACGCCGCGGCCACAGACCGTTATATCCAGGACCGCGGCATGGACGCTTACCAGGCCGCCATCACACGCGGCCAACATGAGTTCGACAAGGGCCTGTTTTTCGGCGGCACTGCGCCGACCTGGAGCAACCAGACCCTGCGCCAAGTGCTGCAGACTCACGCGCGTTTCGCGCGCCGCGTGGCCTGGATAGACATCCACACCGGCCTGGGCCCCAGTGGTATTGGCGAGCGCATCTGTGCCTGCCGTGACGACAAGGAAGCGTTGGCCCGCGCCCGCGCCTGGTGGGACAACGGCGGCAAGACGCCGGTGACCTCGATCTACGATGGCTCGTCGAGCTCGGCCTTTTTGACCGGCCTGATGTGGAATTCGATTTACGAAGAGTGCCCGGACGCCGAATACACCGGCATTGCGATGGAATACGGCACCCTGCCGCCTTTCGAGATGATGCAGGCGCTGCGCGCCGAGCAGTGGCTCAATGTGCACCCCGAAGCGCCTGCCGCGCTGGCCGCGCAGATCAGGCAGCAGATGATGGATGCGTTTTACGTCAACACCGACGACTGGAAGCAGCAGGTCATCACGCAGGCGCGGCAGTCGCTGTTCCAGGCGGTGGATGGCCTTGGTTCCTAGCCTTTCTGGGCTCTAGCCCCCGTTCAATGTGCGCCAATAGCTATAAAAATCATAGCGAAAGCGCTTTTTTAGCCTAATCTTCCAGTTCGGCTTTCGCCATCTCCACGTCCAGCCGCTCCATCGCGTCCTGCGGCTGACTGGCGGCGGCCTGCTCGTACAGCTTGGTCGCTTCCTTCATTTTCTTGTCGCCTTCGAGCATGACCATGCCGTTGGCGTATTCGATCATGGCAATCGCAGAGCTCGGGTTGAGCTTGAGGGCTTCCCTGAACAGCGACAGGCCCTGGTCTTTTTTGGCGCCATAGGTCATGCCGCCTATCAGCGAGCCGACCTTGTCGATCACTTCGGCGTGGAACGCCGCCAGCGCGATGTGGGCGTCGGCATGTTTGGGTGAGAGTTTGATGGCGTGTTCCAGCGCGTTCTTGACTTTGGTGCCCAGCCCTTGGGCCAGCGCCTTGGCGACGCTGATGCCCTGCCCGTAGCGGCCCAATGCGTAGGCTTGCCAGTAGTAGCTGTTGGCATTTTTGGGTTCGGCTGCCTGCTGGGCTTCAGCCCGATCGGCCACTTCCGTGAACAGGTCCAGCTTGGCCTTTTCCCTGGTCTCCAGGTAGTTGGCGTAAATGCTGGTGGCCTTGTTGGCAACCGTGATGCCTGTGCCTCCGGCCTTCAGGCCGGCTTCAGCCGCATTCTGGAACTCACCGTTATGAAACAGTACCCAGGCCTGCAGCACGGCTGCTTCCTTGGGCAGCGGTTCGCAGTCGCCCTGGTGCAGGCGGGCCCAGCTCTTTTTGAGACTGGTGGCATCAAAGGCGTAATCGCCGGGATGGGGGAATGCGGTCCATTTGGCCATGTTTGTCTCCTTGAATGTTATTGATTGCTGACTATTGATCAGGCGGGGTTGGTGTAGGCGCCGACCAGGGCTTGAAGGTGCATGCGCTGGCCCTGTTCGAGGTAAGGGATCAGCAAATTGAGCACATGGTGGGCGCCACGCAGCAGCGCCGACTGGGCGTTTTCAGGCTCCAGCGCCTTGCGCGGGTCGCGCACGTATTCAAAACTCAGCCAGTAGGTCAGCACCACCACCATGCTGGTGGCGGTGGCTTCGACCTCGCGGGAATCGATGCTGACCGCATTGGCCCGGCTCATGCTGTCGAGCATGGTCTTGACGGAGCGGGCCTTGTTCTTGAGCACCCACTGGAAATGGGTTTCAAGCCGGCGATTTTTGCTGAGCAGGTCGTTGAGGTCGCGGTACAGGAAGCGGTACTGCCAGATCAGCTCGAACAGCGAATGCATGAAGAACCAGGCATCCTCGACGTCCCGCACGCTGTCGCTGGCGTTGAGCAAATCGCTCAGGGCGCGCTCATAGCGATCAAACAGCGAGTTGATCAGCTCGTCCTTGGCCGGGTAGTGGTAGTAAAGGTTGCCGGGGCTGATACCCAGTTCGGCCGAGATCAGCGTGGTCGAGACATTGGGTTCGCCGAAACGGTTGAACAGATCAAGCGTCACTTCCAGGATGCGTTCAGCGGTTCGGCGCGGCGCTTTTTTCGCCATGGTGTCTACCTCGTATTTTTTTCTACTCTAACGCACGGATGCATGGCCGGGAACTAGGGAAGTCGAGCGGGCCGGCTCATTGGACAAGCTCCGCCTTACCGGCGTCGGTATTCACCTTGGTAACGGCCCCGCGGCTCATGCCGGGTGGCTCGCCGCCGGCCCCAGAGCGTGGCTTACATCTTCCATTACTTCCTCCAGTGAGCGGATGGCCCGGCCCAAACGGGTCGGCGCGGGCGCCGGGCTGATCAGGTGGCGGCGGGTGTCTTCCAGTACCGCCAGGTTGAGCGACACCCCGTGCCGCGCCAGTTTGGCAGAAAGGCTGGTTTTGCGCGAGCGCAACATCTCGCGGGTCTTCTGATAGGCGTGTTCGGCGAGTTGGCGGCGCTGGCCGTAGCTGAAGGTGTTGGCCAGAAACATGTCCGCGTCGCGATGATCGGGCTCAATCAGCACGATGTCGGTGTCGGGATAGGCGTGTTCGTAATGCTTCATGCCCAGCTCCAGGCGCGAATGGATCATGGAGCGGAAGGTCTGGCTCAGCACCGCAGGAAGGCCGCCGTCCACGATGCGGGGGATGGTCTGCCTCTCCCTGGGCAGGCCGCGCCGCATCACGCGCTGCGCCATCGACAACGCCGGCACCTGGGTCGCGTCAAACGGCACCAGTGGGTTCAGGCACAGCATCAGGTCGATGCCGCCGTCCATCGCCACGCCGGCGTGCAGGGTTTTCTTCAGAGCGCCATCAACGTAGTAGCTGTTGTCGATTTCGACCGGTGGAAACAGCCCCGGCAGCGCCGAACTGGCCTGCACCGCTTTCGAGATCGGCACGTGGTCCCAGCCGGGCTGGCCGAAGGGCGCGGCCTCGCCACTGTCGAGGTTGGTCGCGACCAGCGTGAGCCGCGTACCCAGCTCGCGGAAGTCGTTGGTGCGGCCGTTTCTGGAGAACAGCGCGCTCAGGCGCCGGTCCACTTCTTCATTGGAGAACATTCCCGTCGGCAAGGCCGGGCCCAATGTTTCCAGCGCATGAAGCAGCGACTTTCGTCCGAAGGTCGCGCGCCACAGGGCTGAAGCGGCGAGGCCCGGCAGCATGATGCCGCGGCGCAGGAATTCGCCATACGCAGGCATCAGCAGCCACGCCGGATCGAAGACTTCAGAGGCGCGGTGGTCGTTTTCGATGAATGCGGCGCACAACTCGCGCGGAGTCATGCCATTGGCCAGGCCCGCCGCGATAAACCCGCCGGCCGAGACGCCGACGTAGTGATGCAGTTTTGTGAAAAACAGGCCTTGTAGCGATTCGTCCAAAGCGCAGAGCGCGCCGATTTCGTAGATGGCGCCCAAGGGACCGCCGCCCGCCAAGGCCAGTGCGATGCGCGGCCCTGACTCTGGGCGGTTTACCTTTTTTGCCTCGCTGCTGGGGCGGTTTTTTCCTGAACGCTGGGCAGAAGTCATGAATCGGAAGTGTAGGCGCGAGCCATGGGGAGATTTGCTGCTTTGCAGCAATGTGCCCATAGCAGGCAGGCATAAAAAAAGGACGTCAAGCGTCCTTTTTATCGTGAGAAAACGCTCAGGCGGACTTGCGCGCCGGCGCACGTTTTTTGGCAGCAGGCTTGGAGGAAACGGGTTTTGCCGTGGGGCGAGGCGCTGTTTTGGCGGCCGGTTTGCTGGACATCTTCTGCACGTTTTTATTCAACTCGTCGATGCGCGCGATCAGTGCATCCACATCCTTGGCGGAAGGCACGCCCAGCTTGTTCAGGGCCTTGGCGACCCGTTCTTCAAAAATGGTCTCAAGCTTATCCCACTGGTGACCGGCCTTGGAGGTGATGTCCGTCGCCATGGTGGCCATCTTGTTGGTGGCGGTGGAGATTTTTTCTTCGGCGACGGCCTGGGTCTTGCGCTGGATGGACAGGCCTTCCTTGACCAGGGTTTCAAACACTTTTCCGCCTTCTTCCTGGGCCTTGGAGAAGGCGCCCAGGCCAGCGAGCCATATCTGCTGGGCAGACTCCTTGACGGCGCCGGACAGTTGTGGCCCGGATTTTTTGTCAGCGCTCATTTTTTGCAGTTTTTTGACCATGGTGGGCTCCTGATGATGGGATGTTGATTGACGCCGCGTTGTGAAGCGACACGTGGTCAAAATATAAGCCCAGTTGGGTGACCAGGTTTAGGTGGGGGCTCCTAGAAGCCGGGGGTGCGCGGGTTTCTGCTGACCGGTGCGCAGCGGGGCTTGCGCAAGAATCAGCCTTGGTTCAGAGTTGTCTAGCGGAGAACACAATGCAGTATTTCGTCACGGGAGCCACGGGCTTCATCGGCAAGCGCCTGGTCAAGAAGCTTCTTGAGCGCAAGGGGGCCGTTGTGCACTTCCTGATTCGCAAGGAAAGTGCGGGCAAGGTGGAGGCCTTGCGTGAGTACTGGGGTGTGAGTGCGGCCAGAGCCATTCCCGTGCACGGCGATCTGACGGCCAAAAAACTTGGCGTATCGGCAGAGGACATCAAAAAACTCAAGGGCCAGATTGATCACTTGTATCACCTCGCCGCCGTGTACGACCTGAGTGCCGACGAGGAAAGCCAGATTGCGGTCAATGTCGAAGGCACGCGTTATACCGTCGAATTTTCGAAAACGATTGACGCCGGACACTTTCACCACGTCAGCTCGATTGCGGCGGCCGGGTTGTATGAAGGTGTGTTCCGCGAGGATATGTTCGAGGAGGCCGAGAACTACGAACATCCCTACTTCATGACCAAACATGAGAGTGAAAAAATCGTTCGCAAGGAATGCAAGGTCCCTTGGACGGTGTTCAGGCCCGCGATGGTGGTGGGCGACAGCACGACCGGCGAGATGGACAAGATCGACGGGCCTTACTATTTTTTCAAGCTGATCCAGCGCATGCGCCAGTTGTTGCCGCCCTGGATGCCGGCGGTGGGCCTGGAGGGTGGCCGCATCAACATTGTGCCGGTCGATTTTGTGGTTGATGCGCTGGATGTCATCAGCCACAAGACCAGCATCGCGAAAAAGTGCTTTCACTTGGTGGACCCGGTGGGCTACCGTGTCGGCGATGTGCTGGACATCTTCAGCCGCGCGGCCCACGCGCCCAAGATGAACCTTTTCGTGAACGCCGCTTTGCTGGGCTTCATCCCGCGAGGTGTGAAGAAAAGCCTGATGGCCCTGGCGCCAGTCCGGCGTGTGCGCAATGCGATCATGGCCGATCTGGGCTTGCCCGAGGACATGCTGACCTTTGTCAACTACCCGACCCGTTTTGACTGTCGCGAAACGCTGGCCGCTCTGAAGGGTTCTGGCGTCGAGTGCCCCAACCTTAAGGACTACGCCTGGCGCGTCTGGGACTATTGGGAGCGGCACCTGGACCCGGATCTGCACATTGACCGCTCGCTCAGAGGCACAGTCAACGGCAAAGTCGTGCTGATCACCGGCGGCTCCTCAGGCATCGGCCTGGCAGCGGCGCACAAATTTGCCGAAGCCGGCGCTATCACCATCATCTGCGGCCGTGACCAGGACAAGCTCGACGAGGCCTGCAAGGAGGCCAGCGCCAAGGGGTATCACTTCATCGCCTACCCGGCCGACATTGCCGACATGGCCGATTGCGACCGTTTTGTGCAAACGCTGATTGCCAATCACGGAAGTGTTGACTTTCTTATTAACAATGCGGGCCGCTCGATCCGCCGTGCGATCGAGGCCAGCTACGACCGCTTCCATGACTTCGAGCGCACCATGCAGCTTAACTATTTTGGCTGCTTGCGCGTCACCATGGGCTTTCTGCCCGGCATGGTTGCCAAACGCAAGGGTCATGTGGTCAACATCAGCTCGATCGGTGTGTTGACCAATGCACCGCGCTTTTCGGCCTATGTCGCGTCCAAGTCCGCGCTGGACGCCTGGACACGCTGCGCATCCAGTGAATTTGCCGACCAGGGCATCACCTTCACCACCATCAACATGCCGCTGGTGCGCACACCGATGATTGCGCCGACCAACCTCTACAACAATGTGCCGACGCTAAGCCCTGAAGAAGCTGCTGACCTGGTGGCCCAGGCCTGCATCTTCAAATCGGTGCGTATTGCCACACGCCTGGGCATCGCCGGTCAGGTGTTGCACGCGTTGTTGCCGCGCGTGGCACAGATTGCGATGAATACCAGCTTCCGCATGTTCCCGGATTCATCGGCAGCCAAGGGTGCGAAGCCGGGGGACAAACCGGTCAAGCAAACTTTGTCACCCGAGGCCGTGGCCTTGCAGCAGATGATGCGCGGAATTCATTTCTAAGCACTGACTTACATGGCACTATTGTTGGAAGAATGACTTCTGCATCAAAAAGTTATTTAATTAGAAAATCTTCCTTGCTATAACCAGCCGACAGATATGCCGCCAGCCAGCTTGGCGTCTTGCCACGTCCGGTCCAGGTTTTACCATCGGACGGGTCCTGATATTTCGGCGCAACGGTTGAACGTTTGTCGCCCACTGGCCGGGGCTCTTTGCGTGTTATCGCTTTCTTCCCTGCGAGGCCCAAGTCGGCCAATGTAAGCTGATGCAATTTAATCAGCTCTTTGGCTGACGCGATGGCTTGTACACGTTCATTGCTTTTCTGTTGCGCCAATATCTTGCGCAGTTCATCGACTCTGGCTTCGGCTTGATTAATTTGCTGTTGTAGCTCATTCACGGTGGACATTAAAATTGGCCCTCTAAAATAACGCGTTGAGTAATCAGATGCGTTGGTCAAAATTAACTGGGATTGTAAGTCGCATTAAATCATTTGTTGAATCGGACTTAAGTGAATTTAGAATGGCGGCTCACTCGCCATCAAATAGCGCAGGTTGAATAACTCCAAACTCGCTCAATGGAATCTGGTTCCGCCGCCTGGATTGACAGCATTGCGTTAGCTTCGAATAAATATCATGCCGGATCCACATATGAAAATTCTCCTCCTTGGAAAAAGTGGTCAAGTTGGATGGGAACTGCAACGCAGTCTGGCGCCTCTGGGTGAGGTGATGGCAATCGATCGCAACAACCAGGACTTGTGTGGCGACCTGACGAACCTTGATGGCTTGGCCCAAACCGTGCGGCTACTGCGCCCTGCCCTCATTGTCAACGCTGCCGCCTATACCGCAGTGGACAGGGCCGAAAGCGAGCCCGAGCTGGCTCGTGTTATCAACGCCACCGCCCCCGGCGTGCTGGCGCTGGAAGCGCAGAAGTTGGGCGCTTGGCTGGTGCACTATTCCACTGACTACGTATTTGACGGCAGCGGAACCCGGCCCTGGGCGGAGACCGACGCCCCTGCCCCGCTTAACGTTTACGGCCACACCAAGCTGGAAGGTGAGCAACACATCGTCGAACTTTGCCAAAAACACCTGATCTTCCGCACCTGCTGGGTCTATGCCTCTCGCGGTGGTAACTTCCCCAGAACCATCTTGCGACTGGCTCGGGAGCAAGAGCGCTTGACCGTGATTGACGACCAGTTTGGTGCTCCCACCGGGGCTGAGTTGCTGGCCGACGTAACCGCCCACGCCATCCGCCAGGTCATGCGGCCGGCTCAGCAGTGCCCCGCAGGCGCTGGCATCTATCATCTGGCCGCCAGCGGGGAAACAACTTGGCATGGCTACGCAAATCACGTGGTTCGTCAAGCAGGTAAGGGGACGAAAGCTACTGAAACAATAGCAAAGGAGATGGTCCCAGTGGCCAGCAGTGCTTTCCTCACGCCTGCGCGGCGCCCTCACAATTCGCGCTTGAACACCGCCAAGCTGAAAGCTACTTTCGGCCTGACTCTGCCTCCTTGGGAGTACGGGGTGAACCGCATGCTGGCTGAGATTTTTTGAGCGCAGGACGAGAGGCATGACTTGGCCCAGACGCATCTCGTTGAAGGGTAGTCAGCTTCGGAGTGAGTGGCTCAAAACGGCGAGTTCGGGCGCAGTCATTCTTCCATGGGCCATACGATTTAATTGACAAGTGGGCAGGTACGTAGAATAACCGAGTGGCGACATGGCCTCGCAACTAACTGAGTCAACGGAATCCATGGAAGAAAATCATAGCCCCATCAGCTCAGGTATCCACCGCGAGCAGGATGAAGTCTGATCTTGCCCCCGAAAAACGTACTCCATAGCTGATGGTCCAATTCAGCAATTGGAGAATGAGAAATGAGCAAGAGAAAAGACGGACAGGCCCGGGGCAAGTGCACCCTGGAATTCAAGCTGGAGGCGATGCGCCTGGTCGAGGGTGTGCAAGCCGTGCCTGTGACGGCCAGGATCCTGGGTGTGCCGGTGCAGACGCTGGGCAACTGGGTGAGGCTCAGCGAGAAAGGCCAACCCAAGGGCGCAGGCGATAAGCCGGTGAGTGTCGAGCAGATGGAGCTGGCGCGCGTGACGATGGAGCGCGACATTCTAAAAAAAGCGACGGCGAACTTCGCGCGGGAAGCCCCGTGAAGTACGCCTGGATAGCCAGGCACAAGGCCCTGTGGCCCGTCACGCTGGCCTGCAAGGTGCTGGGCGTCAGCGCCATGGCTACTTCGAGCACTGGCGACGCAAGGACGCCGGCAAGCCCAGTAAACTGGGTGCCAACAAGCGCATCAGCGACGAAGCCTTGCTGGTGCACATCAAGGCCATCCATGCTGAAGTCAGGCAGGAGTATGGCTGGCCCAAGATGTGGAAAGAGCTGCTGGCCCGAGGAATTCGCGTGGGCAAGGAGCGGGTGAGAAAGCTGATGCAACGCCACGGCATCAAGGCCCGGGGCAAGAGAAAGTTTGTGGTCACCACCGACGGCAAACACGACTTGCCCATCGCGCCGAATCTGTTGGCACGCAACTTCAGCCCGGCGGCGCCGAACCAGACGTGGAGCAGCGACATCACCTACATCGCCACCGATGAGGGCATATTGCACCTGACGGCGATCAATGACCTGTTCACCGCCAGGTGGTGGGCTGGATGCCCAACTGGCCCGCCTGACCAAGAAAGCTGCTCCCAGGCTTCTCGCTCGTTTCGGTATCGGTCCGCAAACGGCCGCCCCCTTGCTGATAACCGCTGGCGATAATCCCACAAGATTGCACAGTGAGGCAGCATTGGCGGCGCTTTGCGGAACCAGCCCACTTCAGGCATCCTCTGGGAAGGTTAATCGCCACCGGCCCAATCATGGCGGAGATCGCCAGGCCAACAACGCGATGTGGACCATTGCAATGGTTCGCATGCGAAGTGACGCCCGCACCCGGCAAATACGTCGCACGACGCACAGGCGAAGGACTGTCCAAAAAGGACCGCCTGAAGGTCGGCAGGCTGTACGGGAGACGGTTTGCCACCCGGCGCGAGGCCATGGACGAGGGGATGGACTGGCTCAATTTGTAAAACCACAAAAGATTGCACTCGACGCTGGGCTATGTCAGCCCAATGACGTTTGAGCAACGCTGTCTCGCTGCCCAGCAGCGAGACAGGAAGTCCGCACAATGGGCAGTCTATGAGGAGTGGACAACAGGGGCAAGGTCACTTCGCTCTTTCAGCGTTTAAGAAAGTGTCCGTTATTTCAGGGGAATCCTACATCATTGAGCCCGAAGTGTTCGCTGACGCGCGCGGCTTTCTATGAAAGCTTCAACCAGAAAGCCTTCAATCAAGCCACCGGCCTGAACCTTGATTTTGTGCAAGACAATCGCAGTCGCAGAGGCGTGTTACGCGGTCTGCATTACCAGATTCAGTAACCGCAGGGCAAGCTGGTAAGTGTGCTGCGTGGTGCGGTGTTTGATGTGGTGGTGGATATTCGCAAATCTTCATCGACGTTTGGCGCGTGGGTCGGCATTGAGCTGATCGAAGAGAACCGCAAGCAGCAATGGGTGCCGCCAGGGTTTGCCCATGGTTTTATAGTGACCAGCGAGTGGGCCGATTTCGTCTATAAAACGACGGACTATTACGCGCCTGAACATGAGCGCTGTATCCGGTGGAATGACCCCGATCTGGCCATTGCCTGGCCGCCCAACTTGTTGCCACTGCCTTCCGACAAGGATAACAATGCACCCCTGTTTCGTCGTTGCGAGCTGGCCGGCTGAGCGCAGTCGACAGCCGTCAAGACGTGTTAGCATCCGCGTTTACTCAATGAACGCCTCCGATTTACCATCCCTCCAAGAAGAGAATCACTTCAAAATCCTGCGCCTTTTGAAGGCCCAGCCGTACCTTAGCCAGCGCGATCTGACAGACGCGCTGGGCGTGAGTCTTGGTAAAACCAACTACTGTCTCAAAGCCTTGCTCACCAAGGGCTTTATCAAGATGCAGAGCTTTCCCAAAAGCCCGAATAAGCTAGCGTATGTCTACGTGCTCTCACCTGTCGGCATTACTGAAAAAGTCGGCCTCACGGTACGTTTTCTGAAGCTGAAGATTGCCGAATTTAAGAGTCTGGCGCTGGAAATTGAAGCTCTGAAATATGAAATGAACCAGAGCAACCCAAAGCAAATCGTCCCCACTTCATGACAAACACAAAAATCACCGCCGGTATTTGTTGCAGCGGCCCGGCTACAAGATTATTGCAGCTATCGCTGAAGCGTTTCTCCAGGCAATCCTCTCATCTGCTTGATAGGCCTTTAGTCGCGCCTCGTTCAAGTTGCTTCCTGACAACCGTCCAAACGCCATGAATCCAGGCACTCATAAAATTGCTCTCATCGGCTTGGGCTATGTCGGCCTCCCGCTGGCTGTTGAGTTTGGTAAACAGCGCGCGGTGTTGGGTTTTGATATTAATGTGGCCCGGATTGCCGAACTGAAGGTCGGGCAAGACAGTACCCTCGAAGTGACTTCTGAAGACTTGAATGCGGCAGCTCACCTGTGCTTCAGCAGTGATCCGGATGATCTGAAAGCCTGCCAGATATTCATTGTCACCGTGCCCACACCCGTGAACACCGCCAACCGTCCCGACCTGACTCCGCTGGTCAAGGCGAGCGAAACGGTCGGTAAGGCGCTCAAACAAGGTGACATCGTCATTTACGAATCCACCGTATATCCCGGTGCCACGGAAGAGGTGTGCGTGCCCGTGCTGGAAAAGGTCAGTGGCAAAAAGTTCAATGTCGATTTTTTTTGCGGCTACAGCCCCGAGCGGATAAACCCTGGCGACAAGGTGAACACTCTCACAAAGATTAAGAAAATCACCAGCGGCAGCACGCCAGAAATCGCTGACACGGTCGATGCGCTGTATCGCAGTATTATCACCGCCGGTACCCACAAGGCCAGCAGCCTCAAGGTGGCCGAAGCCGCCAAGGTGATTGAAAACACCCAGCGTGACCTCAACATTGCTTTGGTCAACGAGCTCTCTGTCATTTTTGAGCGCTTGGGCATCGACACGCTGGATGTGCTTGAAGCCGCAGGCAGCAAATGGAACTTTCTGCCGTTTCGTCCCGGCCTGGTCGGCGGCCACTGTATCGGTGTCGACCCGTATTACTTGACCCACAAGGCCGAAGAGGTGGGCTATCACCCTCAGGTCATTCTTGCCGGGCGCCGCATCAATGACAACATGGCCCGCTACGTGGCGCGCAACACCATCAAGTTAATGCTCAAAAATGGCCTCGATGTGCCGCGGTGCCGCATTGGTGTGCTTGGCATTACCTTTAAAGAAAACTGCCCCGACATTCGTAACAGCAAGGTCGCCGATATGGTGCGCGAGTTCGAAGCGTGGGGCGCCACCGTGGTGGTGGCCGACCCCTGGGCCAGTGTCAAGGAGGTAGCGCATGAATACGGCCTGCTGTTGGGTACTATTGACGCAGCCAATCCAGTAGATGCGTTGGTGGTGGCGGTCGGGCACAACCAATACCGTCATGCCACACCGGCCGAACTGCGTGCGCTGTGCCGAGGTCCCAGGCCGGTGCTGGCCGACGTGAAGAGTTTGATCGATCGCCACGAAGCCGCCGCAGCCGGCTTTACCGTCTTCCGTTTGTAGTCAATCCAAGACATGAAAAACTTTGCTCTTATCGGTGCTGCTGGCTATATTGCCCCGCGCCACATGCACGCCATCAAAGACACGGGCAACCGATTGGCCATGGCCTACGACGTCAACGACTCGGTTGGAATCATCGACAGCATTTCACCCCAAAGCGAGTTCTTCACGGAATTCGAACGCTTCCAGGAATACGCCTTCCAGCTCAAGCGCGCGCCGGCTACTGCGCTGGACTATGTGGCCATCTGCACCCCAAACTACTTGCACCACGCTCACATAGCCGCGGGACTCCGCTTGGGGTGTGACGTGATTTGCGAAAAACCGCTGGTACCTACCCCTCAGTTGCTCGACGAATTGGCGCTGATCGAAAAGGAAACGGGCCAGCGCGTTTACAACATTCTGCAACTTCGCCACCATGCCGCCATCCTCAAGCTTCGAGATAGGGTGGCCGCTGCCCCGAAAGACAGCAAGTTCGATGTTGAGTTGACCTACATCACTTCTCGAGGCAAGTGGTACGCGGAAAGCTGGAAAGGCGATAACCGCAAGTCCTTCGGCATAGCCACCAACATCGGCGTGCATTTCTATGACATGCTGCACTTCATTTTCGGCAAGCTGCAGAAAAACGTGGTTCACCACACTGGCGAAGCCAAGGCCGCAGGTTATCTTGAATACGAACGCGCCCGCGTGCGGTGGTTTTTGTCTATCGATGCCAATGACCTGCCCGCCGACGTGAAAGGCAAAAAGTCGACCTATCGCAACATTGATGTGAGTGGCGAGCAACTCGAATTTTCCGAAGGCTTCACCGACCTGCACACCACCAGCTACAAGGAAATTCTTGCCGGTCGTGGCTACGGGCTGGACGATGCCCGCCATTGCATAGAGACCGTTAACGTCATTCGCACTGCAAAAATAGCCGCCGCCGGTGCCGATGCACACCCATACGTCCAGCGCTTGCAGGCATGAGCTACACGGCCCATCCCAGTGCCATCATTGACGAAGGCGCGCAAATTGGCGACGGCAGCCGCATCTGGCACTGGGTTCATATTTGCAGCGCGGCCAAAATCGGTAGTGATTGCTCCTTTGGCCAAAACGTGTTTGTCGGCAATCGCGTGGTCATCGGCAATAACTGCAAGATTCAAAACAACGTCTCGGTATACGACAACGTCACTCTGGAAGATGATGTGTTCTGCGGCCCCAGCATGGTTTTCACCAACGTGTACAACCCCCGCTCTGCCGTCAACCGCAAGGATGAATACCGTAACACTGTGGTCAAGCGTGGCGCGACCCTTGGCGCCAACTGCACGGTAGTCTGTGGCACCACTATCGGGAACTACGCCTTTGTAGCCGCCGGTGCTGTCGTCAACCGTGATGTGAAGCCTTATGCCCTGATGGTCGGGGTGCCGGCCAGGCAAATCGGCTGGATGAGCCAGTTCGGCGAGCGCCTTGAATTGCCTTTAGAGGGTAATGCTCAAACACGTTGCAGCCAGACGGGGCTGAGCTAC
This sequence comes from Polaromonas eurypsychrophila, assembly GCF_014641715.1. Lineage (GTDB taxonomy): Bacteria > Pseudomonadota > Gammaproteobacteria > Burkholderiales > Burkholderiaceae_C > Polaromonas > Polaromonas eurypsychrophila. The sequence continues at coordinate 123,552 of NZ_BMIG01000004.1, forward strand.
GTGCTTCGTGGCGGACACTGCATCTTGGAAGAATGAAGATCGGAAAAGAATGGAATTCTGTGACCTCAAAAGCCAATACCAGCGGCTGAAAGCCGACATCGATGCCGGCATCCAGCGCGTGCTCGATCACGGTCAGTACATTCTTGGCCCTGAAGTGGCCGAGCTGGAAGAGAAACTGGCGGCTTACACCGGTACCAAGCATTGCATCAGTGTGGCCAACGGCACTGACGCGCTGCAAATCGCGCAAATGGCGCTGAATATTGGCGTTGGGGACGAGGTCATTACCCCTGGCTTTACTTACATCGCCACCGCCGAGACTGTGGCACTGCTGGGCGCCAAGCCGGTGTATGTGGATGTTGACCCACGCACTTACAACCTGGATCCGGCGCTGCTTGAAGCCTCCATCACCCCCCGTACCAAAGCCATCGTTCCGGTCAGCCTGTACGGCCAGTGTGCAGACTTTGACGCCATCAACGCTATTGCCGCCAAGCATGGGATTCCTGTCATCGAAGATGCCGCCCAAAGCTTCGGCGCCAGCTACAAAGGCCGCAAGAGCTGCAACCTTTCAACCATCGCCTGCGCCAGCTTCTTCCCCAGCAAGCCACTGGGTTGCTATGGCGACGGCGGCGCCATCTTCACCAATGACAACGAACTGGCCAAGGTTATTCGCCAGATTGCTCGCCATGGGCAAGACCGGCGTTACCACCACATCCGCGTCGGCGTGAACAGCCGTCTTGACACACTTCAGGCAGCCATCTTGCTGCCCAAACTGGCTGTGCTGGATGAGGAAATGGCCCAGCGGCAGCAGGTTGCCGCTATCTACAAAAAGCTGCTTGGCGAGGCGGGTATCCACACCACCCCCTATGTAGAGCAACACAACATCAGCGCCTGGGCTCAGTACACCATCCGTGTGCAGGATCGTGATACGGTGCAGGAAAAGCTCCGGCAGGCTGGTATTCCAACAGCGGTGCATTACCCGATCCCGCTGAACAAGCAACCGGCTGTGGCCGAGCCCGGCGCCACGCTGCCTGTGGGCGATCAGGTGGCGGCGGAAGTCATGAGCCTGCCCATGAGCCCGGGTTTGGCCATGGCAGATCAGGTCTTGATTGCAGAGACTCTGCGCACGCAACCAGCGGCGTAAGCACAGCAGATTCCCACAGTGAGCGCCCTCAAGTATCGGTCCGATATCGATGGTCTGCGGGCGCTGGCTGTACTCAGCGTAGTCATCTACCACGTCAGCCCTCAAAGCCTACCCGGAGGTTTTCTTGGCGTCGACATTTTTTTTGTAATTTCAGGCTATCTCATATCCCTAATCGTATTTCGTGAGCAGGCGGCTGGCACGTTTAGCTTCGCCGATTTCTACGCGCGGCGGATTCGTCGCATCTTCCCCGCCCTTGCAGTGGTGCTGCTGGCAACTGTTGTGTTCGGCGCATTCTCGCTCTTTGCTGATGAATATCGGCGACTTGGCATCCACGCTGCATCGGCCATCGTTTTCCTGCTTAATTTTCAGTTGATGGGGGAGGCCGGTTACTTCGACGTTGCTTCTGATTCCAAGCCATTGCTTCATCTCTGGTCCCTATCCGTCGAGGAGCAGTTCTATCTCGTATGGCCAGCCTTGCTCGTGGTGCTAGGGCGCGTTCGTTGGCGTATTGGCTTGGTCATTGGAATACTAATTGTCGGCTCCTTTGGCTTCGCTATTTACCTCGCGAATAAACACCTCGACGCATTCTATTTTCACCCCCTCGCTCGATTCTGGGAGCTTTTGCTAGGCGCAGCCTTGGCCTATTGCCACAACCGCTTCGGAATTAACGCACTCCCGACCAGAATAGATCAACCATGGATGCGTCATCTTCTTTCTTTCACAGGGTTGGGGGCGATATTTTTCGCGCTTTTTATGTTTGACGGCCGGGCTCCCCACCCCAGCGGACTCACGCTCATTCCGCTGCTGGGCACGGTCTTTTTGATGGCCAGTGGAGGCAGCGCGGTGGCTGGACGTCTCCTGGCACTGAAACCAATTGTCTGGATTGGACTGATCAGTTACCCGCTATACCTCTGGCATTGGCCTTTGCTTACATACATACGCGTTATGGAGTCTGGTACGCCAGCTAGAGGGCTCCTTTGGATTGGTGCGGGTGCTGCGGTCTTGCTCGCCGGGTTGACGTATAGATTCATTGAACAACCGCTGCGTCATCCCAGCAGAGCTCGCCCCGCACTCGCCATCCTTGTCAGCACAATGATTGTATTGTTCGTGGCATCGCTAAGCGTGGTGGCTTCCGAGGGACTTCCGGGCCGTACATCCGTAGGCTATGTGAAAGCCGCTGAAGCGCAAATAAAGCGTGAGCCTGCATCTGACGAGGCCTGCAAGAACCTTTTCGCTGCAGGAAGCGCACCAGTTTATTGCCGACTGCACAATTCCGGCAAGCAGATGATCGGACTCATTGGTGATTCACACGCCCATGTCTTGTTTCCGGGTGTATCAGAGTTGGCCGGTAAGCAGGGTTATGGAACATTGCTATTGGCGAATTCTGGTTGCCCGCCATTGTTGGGCGCGGTCACAGGCCGAAATGCAGCAGAGCGGCAATCGTGCGCTCAGAGCATTGAAACAATAGTAAAGGCGGTGCTTAGTGACAAACGAATCGTCACCGTTGTTATTGCTTCACGAGGTCCTCAGTACTTGACGGGTGCAGGTTTTGGCCCCGCTGAAGCCAACTATAGCTATCCACCGATTACTACAGAACCGCTTCCCACTAAGCAGAGTCAATTGACTCCGGGCAAGATCTTTGCAGATGGCCTGCTTAACACGAGCTTGCAACTTCATCAACGCGGGATTCGCGTGTCCTACCTCCTACAGGTGCCAGAGCTGGGAGTTCCTGCACGGAACTGTCTGGGGCGACCATTGGTGCTGACTCCGCAGACCAATATGTGTACTGTCGAATATGAAGTTTACCGGGATCGAATGCAGTCTTATAGAGATCAAGTTTTAGGTCTCGCCCAAACGGCGCCTTATATGCGCATAATCAACGTCGAGCAGGCGTTATGCATTGAGAATAAATGCTCTGGGTTTATCGGCAATCAGCTTCTTTATGCTGACGACAATCACTTGAGCGTAATAGGTTCCAAGAGGGTTGCACCAATAATAATCAAAGCTGCCATTGAGGGCGAGGTTCGCTAAATGGTATTAGACGCAGAAGGACGCTCGACGGTCAGAACTTTCTGGCGAAGTGTGGGCGTGGTCTTGACCGGGACGGTTGCAGCGCAGTCGATACCGTTGCTTGGATCTCTCGTTATCGCCCGAATTTATGCGCCAGCAGAGTTTGGTCTCTTCTCTGCCTGGCTGGGGATGGTGATGATGGCGGCAGTTGTCGTCACTGGGCGTTTTGAAATGACGCTTGCTGTGGAGCCCGATGGTGCCCCGAGAAGATTCGCTGTGGCGGCTACGCTCGGCACAATATTGCTTGCAAGTTCTTTTTTCGCGCTGATTACGGGGGGTATTTATCTTGCAGGCGGCCTGCTTGACGACGTCCAGCCCGCTATGGTCGGATTGTTCGTTCCGGCCGCATTGCTTGCAGGGGTGACGCACACCTGGCAGGCGTGGTCGGCAGCGGAAGGGAATTATCGCGGACTGTCCTGGATACGAATCTCCCAGGCGTTTGTCGTGACAGCTGCGCAAATAGGTGCCGGCCTCATTTCACCGACGGCGTTTGGAATGACGCTCGGCCACGTGCTGGGTACTGCAGCGGGCATAGGTTTCGCCGTGTATTTCATGCCGCTGAATCCCTTGTTGCTGGGAGGAAGGGCGGAGTTCTGGACAAAACTTAAAGCCTTTTGGCGGAACCAACGGCGTTTTCCGATGCTGGCCTTGCCAGCGGATGCCCTCAATGCGGCATCAGGCCAATTGCCGCTCCTCCTGATTGCCAGTCGTTTTGGGGCGGAAGCGAGCGGCCTGTTTGCCTTGACACTTCGGGTGCTGGGTGCCCCCATCGGGTTATTGGGTGCAGCGGTACTGGATGTGTTCAAACGAAGCGCGGCCAGCAGTTATCGAGAAAAAGGGCATTGCAGGGACGAGTACGCACGTACCTTCTGGCTTCTGGCTGCTGGCGGGTGTGTGTTGGCGCTCGGGGTCATCGTCGTTGCCGAGCGACTATTCGTTGTCGCATTTGGTGAACCGTGGCGCCAGGCGGGCATCATCGCCATCTGGCTGATGCCCATGTTTGCGTTCCGTTTCGTGGCAAGCCCCCTCAGTTATGTTTTTTATATCGCAGGTAAACAGCAGATTGACTTGGTGTGGCAGTGCGCCCTGTTTGCAATGACGCTGGCATCCTTCATGTTAACTTCCAGTTTTGAGACGTCCATCAAGTTCTATTCGGCGGGATACAGTCTTCTCTATGTTATTTATGCCATTCTTTCTTATCACTACAGCAAAGGCAAGCAATCATGATTGTCATTGTTGACTACGAAATCGGAAACCTGGCGGCGATTGCCAACATGTTCAACCGTCTGGGTGCGCCTTGCGAAATTACGGCGAACCCTGAAAAAATCGAAAATGCTGAAAAGCTTGTTCTGCCTGGCAATGGTGCCTTCGATGCCTGCATGCACAGCCTGCGCGCCACCGGGTTGATTCCTTTACTTAACGACAAAGTATTGAACAAAAAAACGCCTCTTGTCGGTATTTGTGTTGGCGCGCAAATGCTTGGCCACAGTAGCGAGGAGGGTAACGAGGCTGGGTTGGGTTGGATGGATATGAAAGTCAAGCGTTTTCCAGCCCTTCCGAACTTGCGGATTCCTCACATGGGCTGGTGCCATGTCAAGAATGCCTCGCCGGCCCATCCGCTTTTCGAAGAGTTGAGTGAGGATGCAAGGTTTTATTTTGTCCACAGCTATTTTCTCGATCCGGCAGATGCGGAGGATGTCTTGTTGAGGGCGACCTATGGTGTGGAATTTGCCGCGGCGGTCGGCAAAGACAATATCGTCGGCGTGCAATTTCACCCGGAGAAAAGCCATCGTTTCGGCAAGCAGCTGCTCGCCCAGTTTGCGGAGAGGCCGTCGTGATTCGTGCACGCGTTATTCCCTGCCTGCTGTTACGTGGTCATGGACTGGTGAAGACACGGAAATTCAAGGACCCGGTCTATGTGGGTGACCCTGTTAACGCTGTGCGCATATTTAGCGAAAAGGAAGTAGACGAACTTGTAATTCTTGACATCGACGCTTCCCGCGAAGGGCGGGAGCCAAACTACGAGCTTGTCGCAGAAATCGCGGGTGAATGCTTTATGCCGGTTGCTTATGGTGGCGGCATCAGCACACTTGCTCAAGCCCGCAAGCTGATTCGTTGTGGCATAGAAAAAGTGGTTATCAACTCGGCATCGGTTGAGTCGACTGCTTGTATTCGCGAGATTGCAGATGTTTTTGGCAGCCAGGCAGTGGTCGGCGCCATTGACGCGAAAAAGACGCTGTTGGGCGGGCACCGCGTGTTTGTGAAGTCCGGAACAATCGATGCGAAAGTGAAGCCTGAAGATCATGCCGCCATCCTTGAGCAGGCTGGGGTGGGCGAGATTTTTCTAAACAGCATTGACTGCGACGGGCAAATGCAGGGCTTCGATTTACCCCTAATCCAGAAAGTGGCACGTCGTGTCAATGTTCCCTTGGTGGCTTGTGGCGGTGCCGGCAGCGTCGAGCATCTGCGAGAGGCGATAATTGAGGGCGGTGCTTCCGCCGTTGCTGCGGGCAGCATGTTTGTGTTCCACGGAAAGCACCGTGCAGTGCTCATCAACTACCCGACCGCGATTGGATTTTGAGCCGTAACACTTATTTAGGCGCACTTTTTCTTTTTAGAGTGCGCAGGTTACCGAGGTACGAAACGTGAATAGCGCAATTGATTCAAAAATGACTGGACTTCTTCTAGCGAGCACGCTCGGCCTGCTATTTATTGGATTTATTAAAAAAGTCTTGCCCTGGCCGGTTGACATGACACTTGTTTCACTTGGCCTAATGGTCGCGACAGTTTTGATTCATCCAAGAAGGATAGAGGTCGTAGCGCACTCTAAGGTCGTTGTAATTCTCGTCATTTTCCTTTTGTTCATGGCTGTCCGCCTTGTCCCGACATACTCATTGGTCGGAATGGAAAAGTTTGCACATCTCTTCTTTATTGGAATGCCAGTATTCTTCTCGGGATTCATTATTGGACAAAGTGAGCTTGCGTTGAAACAGTTGCTGAAGGTAGTACAGCTGAGCGGTACGGCCATCAGTATTTTTTTGGTACTCAGTGTGGCACTCGGGCTTACGAGCGGGCGTCAATCGTTTTTGTCCGGGGGGTATCAACTTACTGGGGTTCTGATTGGTCTGGCGCTAATTGGTGGTGCCATTGAGCGTCGCAGTTTGGTGGTCGCTATTGCTGCGTTAGGTTTGGCGGTATGCGGCAATTTGTCGAGCGCTCTATTTGCGTCATTTGTAACTTTAGCTATATTGGTTTTAAGACGAGATTTCCGATTGGCAGCGAGCTCTGCTAGCTTGACTATCGTACTGACTAGTGGCTACGCAGTGTTATTCGAGGTGCCAATACTCGTAGATGTTATGGTCAGCAAAGTGATAGGTCTGAGTTCAACTTTTCCAGCTGCGTTTTCAGCTCTAAGTTCTAACATCTCGTGGCCTGACATAGGTGCTTTTAGAGGGGATGATCTGGGATCCGCGGATGCACGTGTTGGCAGTGAACGTGCGTTAGTATTACCTGAAGGTTTCGATCCAAGAGCCAAAACAGATGAAGCGAGCGCAAATCGAATATGGCTGTTTGCTGACGCGGCCCGTCATTGGGCTGAGGCCCCGCTAGTTGGCGGTGGTTTTGGAGCACTTACTTACCTCCTTCCTGAGCATGCTTACCCGCATAATATTATTCTCGAGCTTTTAGCGGAAACTGGGTTGGTTGGCTGCATGCTTTTCATTGGACTGTGCGGGTCACTAGTTATGGCCGTACATAGAAGCCCAAGGTCCATGGTGTTATGTGCTTTTGCATCATTTTTGTTTTTGTTGTCCATGGTGGGCGGGGATATCAGCTCTCGACTGCTCTGGTTCGGTTTAGGGCTCTTATTTGCGACTAGAGAGCGAGCACCGTTGAATTCGTAGTCTTATCGTTGCAGTACTAGCCGGGGAAGATTTGACTAAACAATGCGAATCATCGCGAATTGATAATTTTTATTAAGTGCTCATGAGCTCAAAAGAACCTCTCTTGGGGGCAAAGAGCAACATTTTTGCTTTAGCTTCGTTGTATGCGCTGTACGTGAGCGCATTACTATCTACATATATTGTGCAACTAGCAGAAGCGCACAAGGATAAAGGATGGCGGCCATTAGATATGTCGGCAGAAAGTTGGCTGGGGATGGCAATTGGTTTAGCTTTTTGCATTTGGACATTTTCTCGAATGGATGGTCGGCCTTCTGATTTTTTTAGATTCTTTCTCTGTGCTCTTCCACTGACCTCATTCATACTGTTGCATTCCGGTTCTGAGTCCTTGCCTCGCGGAGCCGTGCTAGCGTGCATCCTGATGCTCATCGCCCCCCTTATTCTTATGGAGATTTTTAATGGCGTTTTCCCCCCTCTGACTTCTCCCAAGCGATCAAATCCTGTTGCTATCGAATGGATGGTCTCACTCCCATTAGTGTTCGCCATTCTGATTGGCTTTTTAAGTGCGCCAGAAAACGCTGGCTTCGGTCTGAATAATTCTCACATCAGAAGGTTTGAAGGTCGTGAGCTATACGCCGCAGGTAGTCTTCAGGCCTATGTGCTATCAATGAGCATGAATGGATTCATACCGTATTTGGCGTTTCTTTCCGCTTTGAAGAAAAACGTATGGCTACTTGGGTTGGCAATCCTTGCGGGGATATTCTTTTTTTGGCTAATAGGGGTCAAAGCTCCGTTGGCTTACCTTATTGTTGCCCATATTCTTGGTTGGCTTCTACGCTGGAAAATGCTGAATAAAGTCGCCCATATATTCTTGAGTGCCATCGTGGTGCTATGGATGATTGTGTTGCTTGAGTGGTGGCTGAAGGGGTATTCATACACGGCTGATTATTTGTTTAGGCGTCTTTTCCCCGTTCAAGCTTTTCAACAGGGCTACTATCTCGACTTCCTACTTTCCGAAAAACTGATTTCTTGGTCTTGGCTAACTGGAGCCTCCGACCCCAACTTCCAAGCTTCGTTCTACATAGGGGAACGCTACGACGGTGGTGTAAAAACTAACTCCAACACGAATGCCTTTCTTTCCGCATTCATGAGTGCTGGGGTGGTAGGCTACGCGGGTGCGGCAATTTTCATCTCATCGATTCTGGTCGTGTTTGACCGGCTTTGGAGATCGAGTCGCAATCCCTCGTATTTATTTCTTGGATTTTTGTACGGCATTTTGGTGATTGAACAGGCCTATACCGTGGCCATGGTGTCATCGGGTGTTGGATTACTATTTATGCTGGTTTTCTTTGAAAAACCGGTGACGCACGATAATTCTAGTTATGTTAACTAAGGAAAGATAAATGCCTTTAGATAAGTATCGGCGGTGCTCGCGATGCGTGATGGATGAGAGCGACGAAGCCATTACGTTTGATACGGAGGGCGTTTGCAATCACTGTCGTCACTTCGACGCGGTTACGCGAAAGGAATGGTTTCCAAATGAAGAGGGCGCCAACCTATGGAATGACATATCTCGTGAAATTCGCAAGTCGGGAGAGGGTCGAGAGTATGACTGCATACTAGGTCTTAGTGGGGGGGTCGACAGTTCTTACCTGGCCATGAAGGTCAAAGACTGGGGGCTGCGCCCCTTGGTCGTACATGTTGACGCCGGATGGAACAGCGAACTGGCTGTCGCCAATGTCGAGAAGATTGTCAAGCATTGCAACTTTGACCTGCACACCCATGTCGTTGATTGGGAAGAGATGCGCGATTTGCATCTTGCGTATTTGAAGGCGGGGGTCGCCAACCAGGACGTACCACAGGACCACGTTTTTTTTGCAAGTCTGTACCATTTTGCGGTGCGAAATAATATTCGTTACATACTGAGTGGTGGCAATCTTGCGACCGAAGGGATTTTTCCAGATACGTGGCATGGCAGTGCCATGGATGAGATTAATTTGAAGGCGATTCATTCCAAGTACGGCGAGCGGCCACTTAAAACCTACAGCACCATCAGTTTTTTTGACTACTATTTTTGGTATCCGTTGGTCAAAAAAATGCGCACTGTACGTCCGCTGAACTATATGCCCTACGACAAGCAGCAGGCTGTGTCTGAGCTGGAGCAAAAAATTGGCTGGCGAGCCTATGGCCGCAAGCATGGTGAATCCCTGTTCACCAAACTTTTCCAGAACCATTATTTGCCGGTGAAGTTTGGCTACGACAAACGCAAGCCCCATTTATCCAGCCTGATTGTGTCTGGACAGATGTCACGTGAGCATGCTCTGGCCAAGCTGGCTGAGCCGCTGTACGATCCGCAGGAGCTTGAAATCGATATTGCGTATTTCTGCAAAAAACTCCGCATTACCCGCCAGCAGTTTGATGGTTTCCTAGCCGCGCCATCACAACACTACACCGACTTTTCTACCTGGAACGGGCGTTACCGGTTGCTTAAGAAGGCGCAGCGCCTGATTGAGCGCAGCCTGGGCCGACAAGTCAAGGTTTATTCCTGAAGCCGTAATGAGCAATTTGCAAATGGTGCACCTGAGCACCGCTCATCCGCGTGACGACACCCGTATTTTTATCAAGCAGGTGCACACCTTGTCTGCTGCGCTGGCGGAAAATGTGAGCTTGGTCGTGGCTGATGGCTTGGGTGACAGCCGGCAGCCGAACCAGCCCGGGATTTTCGATCTGGGGAAATTGCCCGCGAGTCGCTTCAAGAGGGCGGTGGTGGGGAATTTTAGGGCTTTGATGTTTTTTTGGAGGAATCGGCCGCAGTTGGTGCATTTCCATGACCCGGAGCTGATCCCGTTGGGGTTGCTGCTTCGTCTGCGCGGCTCTCAGGTTATCTACGATGTTCATGAGGATGTGCCGCGCCAGACGATGAGCAAACACTGGATACCCGTCATTTTCCGGTGGCCAGTCGCTATGGCGATCGCTGCCATGGAGTGGCTTGGTGGCAAAACTTTCAATGGCATCGTGCCAGCCACGCCAACCATCGCTGCGCGATTCCCCGTAGGCAAGACGGTGTTGGTTCAAAATTTTCCGATTCAGTCTGAATTGGTTTTGGCCGATCCTTTACCTTATGCTGAGCGGCCGCAAAAATTTGCGTACGTTGGCGGCATTTCCGATATACGTGGTGGCCGGGAGATGGTGCAGGCACTTGAACATATGGATGATCTGCCTGAGGTCCGGCTGGAAATGGCGGGAGGTATCACGCCGGAAGGCTTCGCTGCTGAACTTGCCAAGTTGCCTGGCTGGTTCAAAGTGCATCACCGCGGAACCATTGGAAGGCAAGACGTGGCGCGTCTGCTGGGTAGCGCCAGAGCCGGATTGGTGCTGTTCCAACCCATGCCCAATCACGTCGATGCCCAGCCCAACAAGATGTTCGAGTATATGTCGGCTGGCTTGCCCGTTATAGCTTCGGACTTTCCACTGTGGAGGCAGATCGTTGCAGGCGCCAGATGCGGGTTGTTGGTGGACCCGCTTGACCCGCGCGCAATTGCTCAAGCTCTCCGCTGGGTGCTCGAGCATCCCGTTGAGGCAGAGGTCATGGGCCGAAATGGGCAAGAGGCTGTTCACAAAATATACAATTGGGAGAAGGAGGCTACTCAACTGGTTGGGCTATACAAAAAATTGCTTTCCGCCTGAGCGGTCCAAGATATGAAGAAAATAGTTACAGTGCTCGGCGCGCGCCCTCAGTTTATCAAGGCAAGTGCCGTATCCGCTGCAATCGCAAAAGCTGACTCTCTGGATGAGGTGGTCATTCATACCGGCCAACATTTCGATGCCAACATGTCGGATGTTTTTTTTGCGGAACTGGGCATGTCCAAGCCTGCTTACCTCCTGAACATCCATGGAGGTTCGCATGGAGCCATGACCGGTCGCATGCTCAGTGAAATCGAACGTGTTTTGATGGATGAGAAACCCGATGCGGTGCTGGTTTACGGCGATACCAATTCCACTTTGGCGGGGGCTTTGGCGGCTGTCAAGCTGCACATACCTGTGGCTCATGTCGAAGCCGGCCTGCGCTCCTTTAACATGCGGATGCCCGAGGAAATTAATCGCATCCTAACGGACCGGGTATCGTCGTGGCTATTTGCACCTACAGCGGCTGCGATGCAGCATCTCATGCAAGAGGGCACGGATTCGAAAAAGATTTATCTTGTGGGAGATGTCATGTATGACGTTGCCCTTTACCATGGTGCACGAGTCTCCCCAGAAGCGGGGATGTTGGGGCAATTAAACCTATTGCCAGAAAATTATGTGCTGGCTACCGTGCATCGTGCGGAAAACACCGACAGTCCAGAAAGGCTCGCCGCCATCGTTGATGCGCTGGATTCAATCGCAAAAAACATACGTGTGATCTGGCCAATGCATCCGCGCACGCGCGCTGTGCTGCGCCAAAGCGGTCGGCTTGAGCAACTTTCCAAGCGCGTGACGCTCACAGAACCAGTTGGTTACCTGGACATGGTGCAGCTTGAAAAATATGCTGCTTTGATTGCCACGGACTCTGGAGGCGTGCAAAAAGAGGCCTTCTTTTTTGGCGTGCCATGCGTTACCTTGCGTGATGAAACCGAATGGGTGGAGCTGGTGGCGGCCGGCTGGAACCGTTTGGCTTCTCCCGCGGGCGGCGATGATATCCACTCCGTCATTCAGGACGCGCTTGGCAGCAGAGGTCAATCCATATTTCCGTATGGGGACGGGCGAGCAGCTGAGATGATCGTAAGTCACTTGTCTGAATCACCCGGTTTATCCTCGACCTCATCCCGCACAAGCGGAATCTTATAAATACTTTTGAAGATATATATGTGTGGCATTTTTGGAATTATTTCCCAGTCCACGATCAGTCAGGATGTCCTGAATGTTTTGGTTAGACATGCGGAGCAAAGAGGCAAAGACTCATCAGGGCTGATCACCCACAGAGACTCGCAATACAAGATCACCCGCGCTGATTTTGCGGTTTCAAAGTTGGCCAGGCAGGTGGACTTGCGAGGCATTAACCTGGCCTTGGGCCATAGCAGGCTGATCACCAATGGGCTATCAGACAATCAGCCCGTCGTGCGGGATGACGTATTTGTGCTGCATAACGGGATTGTGGTCAATCATGAGTCAATCTGGGCTTCTCTCGAAAAAAAGAGAGAACTGGAAATCGATACGGAAGTGATCGCTGCACTTGCTGCGGAGCATATTGAATCCGGCGGATTGCTTGAAACGCTCCCTGTAAAAATCCTGAATCTTTGCGAAGGCGTTGTGGCATGCGCAATCGCCCTGCCTAAATTGGGAAAGCTTTGCCTCTTTTCCAACAACGGAAGTCTGTATCTGGGGACGAAAGATGGAAGTACCATATTCGCCTCGGAGAGCTTTCCGCTGACAATGCTTGGTTGCGAGGGGGTGCGGCAAGTAAGAGATGTGGTCATCATCGATATCCCTGTGAGCGACCAGCCCGCTCAAATCATCGAAAAGGGAAGTCGGGACATCAACTTGGTGCCTGCATTGTCGTTCTCAGGCGATGAAGAGAAGCTTCTCGCATTCAGTCCAGTCAATCTGCGGCGTTGCACCAAATGTCTTCTTCCTCACACCATGCCTTTCATCAGATTTGATGCGGGCGGTATATGCAATTATTGCCATAACTACAAGCCCAGGAACGTTCCGAAGCCGAGAGAAGAACTGTTTGATTTGGTGAAGCCATATCGCAGGTCTGAGGGCGATGATTGTATTGTTCCGTTTTCCGGCGGGAGGGATAGTTGCTATGGTCTTCATCTCATAGTCAATGAACTCAAAATGAAGCCGGTAACTTATACCTACGACTGGGGAATGGTGACGGATCTGGGTCGACGCAACATCAGTCGCATGAGCGCCAAGTTGGGCGTGGAAAATATTATCGTTGCCGACGACATCACCAAAAAGCGGGAAAACATTGCCATCAATCTGCGGGCTTGGCTCAAATCCCCGCATCTGGGAATGATCAGCATATTGACCGCTGGCGACAAGCACTTTTTCAGGCATATCGAGACCATCAAGAAACAGACAGGTATTGGCTTGAATTTATGGGGGGTCAACCCGCTGGAGGTCACCCACTTCAAAGCAGGCTTTCTTGGCGTTCCTCCGGATTTTGAAGAAGATCGGGTCTATGCCCACGGGGCCATGAAGCAGCTTCGATATCAATGGTTGCGTTTCAGTGCAATGCTCGACAGTCCAGGTTACTTCAACAGATCACTGTGGGATACCCTGTCGGGCGAGTACTACCGCAGCTTTTCCGAAAAAAGCGATTATTTTCACATCTTCGATTACTGGCGTTGGGATGAGCGACAGATTGACGAAACTCTGGACCAGTACGGTTGGGAAAGAGCGCCTGATACGACAACCACTTGGCGAATCGGGGATGGCACAGCCGCCTTTTACAATTATATTTATTACACGGTTGCCGGTTTTACGGAGCATGACACATTCCGGAGCAATCAGATTCGGGAAGGAGATTTGAGCAGGGAGGAGGCGCTGGCGCTTGTGGAGCAGGAGAATGCTCCGAGATATCCGAATATAAAATGGTATCTGGACGCGCTCGGCCTTGACTTCAAGGAGGTTATCACCGTGATTAACTCCATACCCAAGCTTTATTCGGCATAAGCGACAAGATGCGCAATCGAATGAGGGTGTGGTATCTGTCCGCCTATGACCAGCCAGGAGGCCAGTCTACCCGGACCCATGATTACTCGAGAGAGCTGGTGCGTCGTGGCCACGAGGTCACGATGTTTACCAATGGGTTCTGTCACTTCACGCACACGGAGCGGCTTGGCGCTGATGAGCGCTGGCGTGTCGAGATGGTGGATGGTATCCGTGTGGTCTGGCTGAAAACGCGTCCCTACAACGGAAACGGAGCTGGACGCGGGCTCAACATGCTGGACAATGTTCGGCGCATCTTGCAGGCATCGAAAGTACTCGGGGACAAGCCGGATGTGATACTCGGCCCCTCGGTTCCCACATTGACCGGTTGGGCCGCCGCGAGGCTTGCCCAGCGCTATCGTGTGCCGTTCATTTTTGAAGTGCGTGACGTCTGGCCGGACGCGCTGGTGGATATTGGTGGGCTGTCAAAGCGCAGTCCGGTTTATCACGTTTTCCGTTATCTTGAAAAAATGCTTTATCGAAAGGCGGAGCGCATTTCATCGACATTGCCTCACCTCTCGGAACATGTTGCCGCTAGCGGCAACGATCCAGCGAAGATCGTTTGCATTCCAAACGGAGTAGATCTGACCCCCTACACCCGGGACGCAGCGTACGATGGTGGCGAAGGGCGCCAGCTTGTTGTGATGTACGTCGGTGGGTTCGGTCTGGACCACGATGTGCCCACCATCATCCGTGCTGCAAAACTGTTGCAGGACGCCGGAGACAAGACTTTTCGCTTTATTGTGATCGGCGGAGGTGTTCGCAAGGCCGAGGCTGAGGAGCAAGTGCGATCCTACAAATTGCGTAATCTTGAACTTCGCGAACCGATACCGAAGTCCCGTATTCCGGAAACCCAAAGAGGCGCGGATATTCTGGTGGCAGCCATCACGGATTCCAGGTCCTATCGGTTTGGCTTGAATTTGAACAAGCTGTGCGCGTATTTCGCCTCGGCGCGTCCCGTTTTGTTCTCTGGCAATCCGCCTAACGATCCTGTGCGTGATTCGGGTGCGGGTGTGAGTGTCGCAGCGGAGGATCCAGCCGCTATGGTGGCAGGATTTAAGGAGCTGGCGGCTATGGGGCCTGCCAGGAGGATTGAAATGGGTGAGCGCGGACGGATGTATGCACAAACCACGCTGAGCATGGAAGCTCTGGGGGCACGTATGGAAAACATGCTCGCCTCCGCTATAGAAGAGTATAAAGCGCGTTCCTGAGTCAGGGCGCGAGGTGTTTTAACGAGATCAGGAGAAAGCAATGGAACAAGGGCAATTGGAAGAGCGCAAGCTCAAGGAAATAGAGCACTCCCGCAAACGCCGCGAGGTTCTTCAGGGCTTTGAGCGCATTGCCGATACGCATGCTGCGGCGCAGGTCGAGAACCTGGAGGAGCTGGTCAAGGACAAAGAGAAGTTTGATTACCACTTCTCCAACATGAAGTACTACGCCGTGGTGGTCAAGAGCGAGGAGCACAAGCACAAGTGGCTTGAACAGCACTGCGCTCCTGGCAAGAAAATTCTGGACTTCGCCTGCGGCAATGGAGAGAACGGCATTTATGCCGCCACGATGGGGGCTGATTGCACCGGCATTGACATTTCGCCGGAAGGGGTGGCAAATGCCACCAAGAATGCCGAGAAGTTCAATGTCTCGGATCATTGCAGGTTCGTGGCGATGGACGGTGAGAACATGACGTTTGAAGACAACACCTTCGATCTGGCTGTTGAGTATGGCGCCCTGCACCATGTGGAACTAGACAAGGCCCTTTCTGAGCTGGCTAGGGTGTTGAAGCCGGGCGGGAAAATGATGTGTGTTGAGGCGCTGCGCCACAACCCGTTGATTCATTGGTATCGCAAACGAACACCGCATCTGCGCACCGAATGGGAAGTCGAGCACATTCTGGGGGTTGAGAGCCTTGACATCATGCGCAAGTATTTCGGCCAGGTCGACGTGAAATTTTTCCATCTGACCGCGCTTGCGCTGGTCCCGCTCCGCAAGACATTTCTTTTCCGTTTCCTGCTGCCAGTTTTCAACGCAATTGACAGCGTTCTGTTATCGACGCAGGCTGTCGGCAAGTATGGCTGGATCATGACCGTCGAACTGGGACAGCCCAAGAAGTGATTTATCGCGTTGCCAAGCGATTGACGGATCTGGGGTTGTCGTCCGCGGCGGTCTTGGTCCTTGCACCCGCCATGCTGTTGATCGCGCTATTGATCAAGGCAGGATCGCCTGGCCCGGTCTTCTACCGTGGGGAGCGGGCGGGCAAGAATGGTCGGGTGTTTCGCATACTCAAATTTCGTTCGATGGTCGTGGACGCAGAGCGCAAGGGTGGCTTTTCAACGGCTATCGACGACCCCAGGCTGACGGGTACAGGAAGGTTTATCCGTAAGTACAAGCTGGACGAATTGCCGCAGTTTTTCAATGTGCTGGTCGGGGATATGTCCCTCGTCGGGCCACGGCCGCAGGTGCTGTTTTACACCAACAAATACACGGGGGAAGAGAGATCGATTCTGTCCGTCAAGCCGGGAATCACGGATCTGGCGTCGCTTTACTTTGCAGACATGGACTCGGTGCTGGGAAGCGGCGATGTGGACGCCCGTTATCTTGCCGAGGTGGAGCCTGTCAAGAACAAGCTGCGCCTGCGATATATCAGGGAGCAGTCGTATTTGCTGGATATGAGGATTCTGGTGGAGACGGCGTTCAAACTGATCGGTTTTGAGAATGTCACTGGCCTTAATGTCTCGCCAGGGAAGTCCAAGGCCAATGGCTAGCGTGCCCGAAATTTCCAGAATCTGCTTTGGGTGCGAGCCACTCGGCGGCGCAGACTGGGGACCCATCAGTGTGCCGGATATCGCCGATGCGATTTCCCGGGCGCTGGAGCTCGGCGTTAACTTCTTCGATACAGCTGACGTGTACGGGTTGGGCTTGTCCGAAACGCGGCTCTCGGAAATTCTGGGTGCCAGGAGACATGACGTGGTGATTGCCACGAAGGGCGGCATGTCGTGGCGCGAGGCCACCTCAGGCGGGCGTGCTGCCGTTTCCAGGGACAGCTCCCCAGCCTATTTGAGGACGGCGGTGGAAGCGAGTTTACGGAGGTTAAGGCTAGACCGGTTGCCCGTTTACTTTATTCACTGGCCTGACCCTGGCACGGAGATCAAACATACCTTCGAATTCCTTTCCAGGCTGAAGGAAGAGGGGAAGGTCGGGCATATCGGTTGCTCGAATTTCAGCGCGGCACAGGTCCGGGCCGCGTGTGAAGTTTCAGAGGTCTCGTTGGTGCAGTTGCCCGTGAACTTGCTTGGTGAGGAGATGGATCTTGAGATGGCGGAGTTGGTGAAGGAGAAAGCTATCGGCGTGGTGGCTTACAACGTGTTGGCCAATGGGCTTTTAACGGGTAAATACGACACCAATTCGCGATTCACACAGGATGACAGGCGCGCCCGCCTACCTCTGTTTCATGGCGAAGCCTACCTGCGGGCATTGCTTCAGGTAACTGAGATTTCCGCCCGGGCGGAAGCCGAGAATCTCACATGCGCCCAGTACGCCATCGCCTCGGTACTTCGACGGGGTGATGTGGTTTCAGCAATTCTTGGTGTCAAGAATCGTGCGCAAATCGAGGAAAACTATTCTGCAATGTCCCGGCTGTTCGGGCGCTAGGGCATGAGCGGGTTATGTGATGATGGGGCTATGGTGTCTGAGCGTCCGGAAGGCGTTTCAAAGCCTTTGATGAATATCATGTTTGCCTTGCGTCTGAAGGGTGTGACGGCCCTGCGGACGGTTTGGCCCCTTTTTGGGTTGGGCAAAAGGCTGCAGCCCTTTGGCTGCAGCCAACTGTCATCGCAATTTACGGAAAACACACTATGAACGACTGGTCCCTGGGCCACTTGGCCGACCCTGCCCAACATCAGCAACCGCTCGATGTTGCTGGGCAGGATCCAGCTACCTTGCTGGCTCAACTGCAAATGATGCTCCGTATACGGCTGGCAGAGCGCTGTCTGGCTGAAGGTCGCCGTGACGGGTTCATTGGTGGCCCGGTTCATCTCGGCGTGGGGCAGGAGGCCGTGGCGGTGGGTGTTGCTGCGGAGTTACGCAAGTCGGATCGTGTCTTCGGCGCACACCGGTCGCATTCGCATGTGCTGTCCATGGGATCCAGCCTGCATCGCCTGTTTGCCGAAATTCTGGGCAAGGACACAGGACTTTCCCGGGGTATGGGAGGCTCCATGCATCTTTGGGATCAGCCTAACGGGTTTTATGGGTCTGTGCCTATTGTCTCCGGAACCGTCCCGCTGGCCGTGGGAGCGGCATTAGCCGCAAAAATGCAGGGCGGCGGTGATGTGGGCGTGGCGTATCTCGGCGATGGGGCGGTGGAAGAGGGCGTTGTTCACGAGTCGCTCAATCTGGCCAGAATGCTCAAAGCGCCAGCCATTTTCATAGTCGAAAACAACCTGTTTGCAAGTCATATGCATATCTCGTTGCGACAACCCAAAGAAGCAACCGCACGCTTTGCCGCCGCCAACGACATTCCTTACGAAATCGTGGATGGCAATGACGTGATTCAAGTCCGGGCGGCCGCTGCGAAGCTGATCGGGCAGGCACGCGCGGGGGATGGCCCGGGATTTCTGGAAGCCGTTACATACCGGTGGTACGGCCATGTTGACTGGCGTGAAGATATTGACGTGGGAGTTAACCGCAGTGCGCAGGAAGTCAGCGCCTGGCGCAAGCGTGACCCGATCGCTCGTCTGGTGGCCGGTCTGCGGGCTCTCAATCTGATCGATGCAGATCAACTGGCGAACACGGAAACCCAAATCGCTGAGGAAGTCACCGATGCCTGGAAACGGGCGCAGTCTGATGCCTTTCCTCCCCTTTCCGCATTGATTTCACGGGTGTTTGCTGGCACGGGAGTTACACAATGAGCGGCACGCGATACAACTACGGCACGGCCATGCTGTCGGCATTCGAGTATCTTCTGGAGAACTACCCTGAAGTGTTTGTGATTGGTCAAGGACTGTGGAGTCCGTGGTATGTCGGCAATTCAATGACTGACCTCGACAAAAAATTCGGTGCACACAGGGTGATAGATACACCCGTGTCCGAATCGGCGTGTACAGGCGCCGCCGTAGGAGCAGCACTGGCGGGCATGAAACCCATCGTGGTCCATCCGCGCATGGATTTCATGCTGTACGCGATGGATGCCGTGGTCAACCAGGCAGCGAAGTGGTCTCATATGGTTGGTGGCCAGGCAGGCCCCGGCCTGACCATCCGAACCATCATCAATCGGGGAGGAGAGCAGGGTGCCCAGCACTCGCAAGCCTTGCACGCCTGGTTTGCGCATGTTCCGGGTCTGCGTGTTGTCATGCCAGCCACGGTGGCTGACGCGCGCGATTTATTGATTGCTTCGGTATTGTGTCCCGATCCTGTGATTTTTATTGATGATCGTTGGCTCTACGATCTTGAAGATGACTTGCCACCGGTGGTCGAGCGTTCACTGGCCTCGGAGCGGCCGCAGTGTTTGAGGGAAGGCCATGACATCACGATCGTGGGCTCTGGCTACTCAACCAGACTCGCACTGGATGCCGCAGCACTGCTCCAGCAGCAGGGCGTGTCTGCGGAGGTCATTGATCTGCGAGTACTCAATCCGTTTTTGCCGGATAACATCATTGCTTCTGTGACAAAAACCGGTCGCTTGATGGTGCTCGACGGAGGCTGGAGCCCGTGCGGGATGGCTGGTGAGGTTATCGCTAGCGTGGTAGAACGTGTCACTCCTGCCGTCTGGAAAAAATCGCCTGTGCGTATTACCTTGCCCTTCGCGCCTGCGCCGACTTCACGGGTGCTGGAAGAGGCTTATTACCCCACTGCCGCGATGGTGGTGTCTCAAGCCGGGCAACTCATGGACAAGGCGTGCTGAAGAAGCCATCCGACCTCGCGTCCTGGCGCTTGTGGGCTGCATGCGACTCGAGAGTGGGCTAAAACGTGTGCCGGCTCTGGTGAATCAGCAATTGTCCTGCGGCCCAGGCATGGTCGCGCCGCGTGCGGGTCGCCCGTCCCCACCTGATCTGGTTGCAGGGGCAAGCCCGGCAAGCTGTATGACTTTCATGCGTTGCAAATGACGACACGCCGCATCAATACCCGTATCGCCGCCGCAGGCATGGCTGCCGTAGCCACCGGCTTGTCGGTTGCCATCATGAGCCTTGCCAAGGTGGTGTTGTTGATCGCGGCGCTGCTGCTGCTGCTGCGGGGCAATCGGGCGTCCGGCCGTGACGCAGCATTGCATGAACTGTGGACACCAAAACTGGTCCTGCTCATTATTTCAGCATTTGCCGCCAGCTTGTTATGGACGTCGGCGCCCACGTCCGAGGCCTTGGTAGCGATGGGCAAGTATGGAAAGTTACTTGTGATTCCGGCGCTGCTGGTGCTGATCCGTACGCCTCGAGAGGCCACTTGGGCCCTGACCGCCTTTCTTGGGGCGCAGGCATTTTTGCTGATCAGTTCCTTGCTGCTCTATTTTCATTTGCCCGTGCCGTGGGCGACTTCCCGGGATGCGCTGACCTCTTATGCCGTTTTTTCCAGTTATCTGGATCAGGGCATCATGAGCGCTGTGGCCGCCGCTGTGTTCTGGCACTTGAAGGGGCTGGCACCTGTCCGGTCTTTGTTTTATGCCTGTATTGGGATGTCAGTGTTGGCATTGGGCAACGTGTTTATCGTGTTCACCGGACGAACCGGTCATCTGGCGGGCATTGTCATGATGTCGCTGGCCATTTTTTGGGCATTGCCTCGGCGATATCGTTTTGCGGCGCTTTTCGCAACACCATTGATCTGTCTGCTGGTTTTCTTCAGTTTTGACAAAGTGGCGCAGAGATTTGCAGCCACCACCGCCGAGATATCTGCCTACACAGCGGGTGTCGGCGCTGCAACTTCGGCAGACAACCGGCTGGACTTTTGGGCGGGATCTCTGGGGGCCATTGCGGCGCATCCTTTCCGGGGCACTGGTGCTGGTAGCTGGATCACCGAATACAACAGAATTCAAGGCGCCAAAAGTTCTGCTTTCAAAGATTTGGGAAGCAGGAAAGAGGGAAACGCCGGTAATCCTCACCAGGAATATTTGTTGTGGGGGGTACAGCTGGGCGTGGGAGGAATCGCTCTACTGCTGGTTTTTCTGGGTGCCGGCGCGGTTGACTTGCTGAAAATGTCATCTCCGATTGCCAGGGCGGGTCTGTCAGTGGTGGCGGCCCTGGCGGTGTCTTGTTTGTTCAATTCATCCCTATACGATGCCTATATCGGTGATTTCTTTTGCCTGACGCTGGGTATTCTGCTCGCCTACGGTGTCCATGGTGGCGCCATGCGCGCCCGACAGGAATCGCCAACACCGACTTGACGGTCGATGGTGCTTTCTGGCTTCCGGTGCCCGTGGACTGCGTTCGCGGCAATCTTCCCCATCGGGAGCTTCCACAGGTCGCCGGAAGGCGTCTGTCAGGTTAAGTGGGCCACTTTTCAACCTGTTCCGCGTCGCTGCGCTGGGAGGTGCCTTCGCCTCCAATGGTTGTCGGTCTCGGTCCTTCTGTCCATGTCAGGTCAGTGCACGTGCGCGGTGTTAGGAACGGCTCCGGTAGCGCACCTGTGGCGTTTAGTCAGCCATCCAGCTGGTTTTCACCTTTGCTAATCCATCAGCATTTGGGGTCCCGGACCCCAGGGCTGAAGTGAAGGACCGGTCCCGGTTTGGGAACCGGATTAAATGACAATATAGCTGAGCGGTTATTTTGACGCTTGACGATGGCTTTGTGGCATTGACAGTTAAAACTGTTCTACTTTTCATCTAGCTGGCGAGCGGCAACAAGTCGGCGATGATGATTTGGTAAGTTTCAATAAAATAAGTTAGGGAAGTTAAATGCGGAGCAGAATTTTGGGGTGGCCTCGGGCGGTCAAACTGGCGGTGGTTATCGCGGTAGATATTGTGCTGGCGTTGCTTTCCACCTGGGTAGCCTTCACGCTCAGACTGGACGAACTGCATGTGCCCATCGATGCGCAATGGTGGGTGTATGGACTCGCACCGTTGCTGGCCATTCCCATATTCGTCAAGTTTGGTCTTTACCGGGCCATTTTCAGGTACACAGGGCAGGCCGCTTTGAAGGCCACGGGGCAAGCCGTCGTTGTTTTCGGGATTGCGTTCATGGCTGTCCTGTTGTGGCGGGAGTGGCCGGGTGTGCCGCGTAGCCTGGGGATGTTGCAGCCGTTGGTATTTTTGCTTATGGTAGGAGCCAGCCGGGCGGTGGCCCGATTCTGGCTGGCGGGTTTAGGCGGTGTACGGAGGCAGGCTAAAGGGCGTCTTTTGATTTACGGCGCAGGCACGGCGGGTGTGCAAACGGCCTCAGCAATGAGCATGTCGCGGCAATTTTTGCTGTTGGGCTTTGTCGATGATGACGCGGCCAAGGTGGGCCGCAGCATCAACGGCATACCTGTATTTTCCCCTCGAGAAGTTCCTGATTTGGTGGCCACCCTTGGCGTGACGGATATTCTGTTGGCTCTGCCCAGTTCTTCCCGGGAACGGCGAACCAGGATCATTGCCGCGCTGCGCTCCGTGCCGGTCCATATTCGGACCTTGCCCGGGCTGGCGGACCTGGCAACCGGCCGCGTGACCGTCCAGGATTTCAAGGAACTTGACATCGAGGATTTACTGGGTCGGGACCCGGTGCCGCCCCACACCGACTTGCTGGCGCGCAACCTGACCGGCAAAGTGGTGCTTGTCACAGGTGCCGGAGGCAGTATCGGCAGCGAGCTTTGCCGCCAGATTCTGGCAGAACGACCGCGCCATCTGCTGCTTCTGGATCACAATGAGTTTGGTCTCTACAGCATCCATCAGGAATTGCGTGGCCTCTGTGTGGCCGGGGGTTATGGCGTAGAGCTGATTCCCTTGCTCGGCAGTGTGGCCAACCCGCAGCGCCTGCAGGAAGTCTGCGAAACCTACCGGCCCGCGACGGTTTACCATGCGGCCGCCTACAAGCACGTGCCCCTGGTGGAGTCCAACCCGGCCGAGGGGATTGTCAACAACGTTTTTGGCACGCTGAATATCGCGCGGGCCGCCATGGCCAGCGGCGTCGGCCAGTTCATTTTGGTGTCGACGGACAAAGCCGTTCGTCCCACCAACGTCATGGGCGCCAGCAAGCGCATGGCCGAGCTGGTCCTCCAGGCCCTGGCTGGGCAGGGTCAGAACAAGCAGACTTGTTTTGGCATGGTTCGTTTCGGCAACGTGTTGGGCTCCAGCGGCAGCGTTGTGCCCTTGTTCCGCAGCCAGCTTGCCAGCGGCGGCCCGCTCACGGTCACCCACCCGGGCGTCACGCGGTACTTCATGACCATTCCGGAAGCGGCCCAGCTGGTGCTGCAGGCCGGGGCCATGGCGACGGGAGGGGATGTGTTCGTACTGGACATGGGCGAACCGGTCAAGATCATGGACCTGGCGCACCGTATGGTCGAGCTGTCCGGCCTGACTGTAAGGAACGAAGCCCATCCGGGCGGCGACATTGAAATCTCGATCACCGGCCTGCGTCCGGGCGAAAAGTTGTACGAAGAGCTGCTGATTGGTGACAATCCCTCGCCCACGGCGCACCCACGAATCATGAAGGCGCATGAGGACTACCTGAGCTGGCCCGAACTGGAAGTGCATCTGGGCACCCTGCGCCGCGCTTCTGAAAGCGGTGATGTGGACGCCATCAAGGCGGTACTGCGGACCTGTGTGCATGGCTATTTGCCGCAGGCCCCCGGCGATGCCTGAGGTCCTGACTGCCGGGATGCGCCACAATTTGATGATTGCCCTTTGACCTTATTTAATTCGCCAATGACCAATACCTCCTCCCCCACCGATCCCGACCTCTCCCACGTGGGCCCGCGCGACAAGGCCGAGATTTTGGCGCAGGCGCTGCCCTACATCCGCAAGTTCCACGGCAAGACTCTGGTCATCAAGTACGGCGGCAATGCCATGACCGACCCGGCGCTGCAGGCGGACTTTGCCGAGGACGTGGTGCTGCTCAAGTTGGTCGGCATGAATCCGGTGGTGGTGCATGGCGGCGGGCCGCAGATTGAGACGGCGCTGAACCGGCTCGGCAAGAAGGGCCATTTCATCCAGGGCATGCGTGTCACCGACGAGGAAACCATGGAGGTCGTTGAGTGGGTGCTGGCGGGCCAGGTGCAGCAGGACATCGTCGGCCTGATCAACCAGGCCGGCGGCAAGGCCGTGGGCCTGACCGGGCGCGACGGCGGGCTGATCCGTGCGAAGAAGCTCACGATGCTCGACAAGGACGACCCCGCGAAAGAGCATGACATCGGTTATGTCGGCGACATTGTCAGCATCGACCCCAGCGTGGTCAAGGCGCTGCAGGACGATGCTTTCATTCCTGTGATCAGCCCGATCGGCTTCGGTGAGCACAACGAGAGTTACAACATCAATGCAGACGTTGTTGCCGGCAAGCTGGCCATTGTGCTCAAGGCCGAAAAGCTGGTGCTGCTGACCAACACGCCCGGCGTGCTCAACAAGGCCGGAGAGTTGCTGACCGACCTGAGCGCGCGTGAGATCGACGAGCTGTTTGCTGATGGCACGATTTCTGGCGGCATGTTGCCCAAGATTGAGGGCGCACTGGATGCGGCCAAAAGCGGCGTGAACTCGGTGCACATCATCGACGGCCGGGTGCCGCACGCCATGCTGCTGGAAATCCTGACCGATCAGGCGTACGGCACCATGATCCGATCCCATTGAAAACGCGCCCATGAAGCTACTGCGGGTCTGCCATGCGTTGTTGCGCGGTGCTCGCAATCCTCATGTGCGTCAAGCACATTCCGGCGGCTAGCGCTCCGTACACCTAGCCTGACAGCCGCTCGCTAAGCTTTATGGACGCGTTTTTAACTTTGGTCGAGGCTTATGAGACTGCTGTTGGTTGAAGACGACGTCATGCTGGCCAGCGGCATCAAGCTGGGGCTCAGTGACGCCGGTTACGCGGTGGACTGGGTCGGCAGCGCCGAGCGGGCCGAGGAGGTGCTGCTGGCTGAGAGTTTTGATGCCGCGATCATCGACATCGGCCTGCCCCGCACAGACGGCCTGGAGCTCACGCGCCGCTTGCGCAGCCGCGGACTGGCGATGCCGGTGCTGATTCTGACTGCGCGTGACGCGCTGAAAGACCGGGTGCAGGGGCTGGATCTGGGCGCCGACGATTACATGGTCAAACCCTTTGAATTGCCCGAGTTGCTGGCGCGTCTGCGCGCGCTGCTGCGCCGGTCCCAGGCGGCGACCAGCGCGATCCTGAGTTTCGGCGACCTTGAGCTGGATTCCGCCAACCGCCAGGCCCGCGCCCATGGCCAGTTGATCGAACTGGGACCGCGCGAATGGACGGTGATGGAGTATTTACTGATTCACGCCCCCAAGCCTGCCAGCAAGGAAAAACTGCTGGCAGCACTGACCGGCTGGGACAAGGAAATTACGCCGAACGCCATCGAGGTCTATATTTCGCGCCTTCGCGGCAAGCTGGAGCCGCATGGCATCGCCTTGCGCTCCATTCGCGGGTTTGGCTACCGGCTGGAGCTGGTCAGCACGGCGCCGATCAGCGCTGCCGCTGCCGACGAATAGCAGCGCAAGAGTCTTCAAAAGACCTTCGCATGAGCCAACCTCCCGGCGCCGCGCCCGCAGACAGCGCTGCTTCCCAGCTCGTTCCGGGAGAGGGTCAGCCGCTTGCCTTGCCGGCGGCCATGCGATCCGGCCTGCAGCGTCGGCTGCTGCTGCTGCTGCTGCTGCCGCTGAGTCTGTTTGCCTTGATCAGCGTTTACTTTGACTACCAGGCAGCGGGCAACGCGGCTTTGCAGCAAGACCAGCAATTGCGGCGTTTGATCCCGCTGCTGGCGGACTCGGTGCTGGCACCGGGTGAGCCGGGAGCGGGCCCGGTGATGATGCTGGCGCCACAGATTGAAGAGTTCATCAAGGGCAACGCCGGCTTTTCGGGCTTTCGCGTGTCCGACTCCGATGGAAATTTTCTGGTTGGTGAAACCTGGATCAGCGCGGTGGTGCCCACCAGCCGTGAGCCGGAGTTTCACAGCATGGAAGAAAACGGGGTGACTTACCGCATCGCGGTGCAGCGTATCCGAACCGTCGCTGGCGAACTGATTTTGCAACTGGCCGATGGCTCCGACGCGCGCCAACAGTGGGTGCGTTCGGTGCTTTTCAAGGTGCTGCTGCCCAACTTGATGCTGGTGCTGGCCGCCGGCCTGGCCGTCAACTGGGCGGTCACCCGCGCGCTCAGGCCGCTGCTGGACCTGAAGGACGCGGTCGAGCGGCGCTCGCCGCGCGATCTCAGCGCGATTGACCCGCGCACCACACCGGCCGAGGTCCAGCCTCTGGTGGATTCGCTGAACCGGCTGTTTGCGCTGGTCAACGATCAGGCCGAAGGCCAGCGCCGCTTCGTCGCCGACGCCGCGCACCAGCTTCGCACCCCGCTGGCCGGGCTGCAGGCCCAGGTGGAGGCCTGGGCCCAGGCGGCGGGCGCACCGGCGGCGGGTGGGCAACTGACGCTGTCGGCAGAAAAAATCACCGCCCTGCGCAGCGCCACCCGGCGCACCTCGCAACTGGCCAATCAGTTACTGGCCCTGTCGCGCGTCGATGCGTCGGGCATGGCGAGCCAGCCCCGCCAGCGGGTGGACCTGAAGGACTTGTGCGAGTCGGTGCTGGCCCTGCACCTGGATGCGGCGGCCGCCAAGCGCATCGATCTGGGGCTGGAGGTGACTTTCGCCCAGGTCTCGGGTTATGAATGGCTGCTGCGTGAATTGCTGGGAAATCTGGTAGACAACGCCGTTAAATACACGCCGGCCGGCGGCACCGTCACCCTGCGCTGCGGGCAGCAGCACAGTCCGGCGGGGGGGCAAGCCCAGGTGTTTCTCGAGGTTGAAGACGATGGCCCAGGCATCCCGGCGGCTGAACGTGCCCGCGTGTTGGAGCGGTTTTACCGGGTGCAGGGAGCGGCCGGCGAAGGCAACGGCCTGGGGCTGGCGATCGCCGACGAAATTGCGCGCTTGCACGAGGCTCAGCTCTTGCTGGAGCCGGCCCTGGCTGCGCAACATAACGGCTTGCGGGTGCGGATGGTGATGAATTTGACGGTTTGACAGGGGGCGGGTCTCTGGCAGAAAGAGCGTTTAGCTGTGCGAGAATCCGGTCAGCCATTTAGCTTTTGAAACATCTCTTACAACGCCGCCTATGTCTGAGTTCGAATCTGAAGTGAGTCCTGACCTCCCCGCAGTAGCGGCGCCGCGCAAGCGGCCCAAGCCGGGCGAGCGCCGCGTGCAGATCCTGCAGGCCTTGGCGACCATGCTGGAGCAGCCCGGCGCGGAGCGCATCACGACCTCGGCGCTGGCCTCGCGGCTCGATGTCAGCGAAGCGGCCCTTTACCGCCACTTCGCCAGCAAGGCACAGATGTTCGAGGGCTTGATCGAATTCATCGAACAGACCGTGTTCACGCTGGTCAATCAGATCGCCGAACGCGAAACCGATCCGTCCGTGCGCACCCGCAAGCTGATTGTCATGTTGCTGCAGTTCGCCGAGAAAAACCCCGGCATGACCCGCGTCATGGCCGGCGACGCACTGGTGTTTGAAAACGAACGCCTGCAGGAACGCATGAACCAGTTTTTTGACAAGCTGGAAGCCAGCCTCAAGCAAAACCTTCGCGAAGGCGCGGCCTCCGACGGCGCCGCCATGCCGACGGTGCAGGCCCAAGTCCAGGCTTCCGTGATCGTGGCCTTCATGATGGGCCGGTTGCAGCGCTTTTCACGTTCCGGCTTCAAGCGCCTGCCGTCCGAACACCTGGACGCCAGCCTGGGCATGCTGCTGGGCTGACCTGCTGGCGCTGAGGCGCTATAAAAACAGGAGCAGCTGGGGACCGCCCGACATGGGCTGGAGGCCGATTTCCCTCATAAATTCCGCAAAATACCTTGCTGGCTGTCCAGTTCGGCCTGCAACTTCGCCAGCGCGCCCAGCAGCCCCAGACGGTTGATTTCGTCCAAGTTGCGGGTGACGAGCGCCAGCCAGCGCTGATCCCTCGGCAACACCTCGCCCCAGATCGCCGTCAGCGTGCCCAGCGCCTGGACGCTGGCCGCAGCATCACCGGCATGGGCCAGCGCCAGGGCTTGCAGCTCGCCACCCAGCGGATCGACGATGGCATAAGCCTGGCCCTGCTCGTCAGTGCCGCGCAGGTAACGCATCCAGGCCGCAGCCGCAAACGCCAGCCGCTCCACCGGCAGGCCGGCGCGCAGCGCGCCCAGCACCGAGGGCGGCCAGCGCTGCGGGATTTTTTGTGAGGAATCGGTGGCGATCTGGTGCACGCTGTGCTGCAGCGCCGGGTTGGCAAAACGCGCCAACAAGGCGTCGCGGTAGGCTGACCAGTCCGGGCGCGCCAGTTGCGGACCGACTTCCTGCGTCATCAGGCCGTGGATGAAGCCGCGGACTGCCGGCTTTGTGATGCATTCGCCGATCACCGGCCAGCCGGCCACCGCGCCCATGCAGGCCATGGCGGTGTGGCTGCCGTTGAGCAGGCGCAACTTGGCGTCTTCGAACGGGACCACATCGTCGACCACGGTCACGCCGGCGGCGGCCAGTACCGCACCGTCGGCGGCATCGGCGAAGCGGCGTTCGATCACCCACTCCCAAAAGGCCTCGGTCCCCAGCGCGGCCTCATCAGCCACAACCAGCGCCTCGCGCGCGGCGGCCAAGCGCTGCGGCGTGGCGGCTGGCACGATGCGGTCCACCATGCTGTTGGGGAAAGCGCAGCGGCCGGCCACCCAGTCCGCCAGCGCCGGGTTGAGGGCCTTTGCAGCGGTCATACACAGCGCCTGCAACTGGCGGCCATTGCCCACCAGGTTGTCGCAGGAGGCGATGGTCAGGCCCGGCAGGCCGGCTGTCTGGCGCGCGGCCAGGCCCTGCGCGATCAATTGGCCCAGTTCCGGCCCGTAGCCTTTTTCAGTCACAGTCAGCGTGAGCCAGCGCGTGGACGGCGCGGCGATGGCCTGCACCACCTGCGCCGGCTCCCGCGCAGCGACGGCAGTCTGCCAGATCGCGCCGCCGACTTGCCACTGGCTGCCGGCGCTGCTGGCCACCTGCACCGCATAGAGGCCGTCCTGCGCCTGCAGACTGTCAGCCAGCGCAGCGCTGCGCATGGCCACGCCCAGCACGCCCCAGCGCGCATCACCGCCCTGCAGCAGCGCATCAAAAACCAGCGCCTGGTGCGCGCGGTGGAAAGCGCCCAGGCCCAGATGCACGACGCCGGGTGCACCGCTGCGGGCATGGGTCGGGACGGTGATGCCGCGAGCGGCGAGGGCGGGCAGACAGGCGCTGCACAGCCGCGCCGCCGTATCAGCGGACTTCATGGTCATTTCGGCCTCCAGCCCATGGCGGACAAGCGCAACCAGCTATCAAGTTCATAGCGAATGTGCGGCAAATGAGCTCAGTCCGGCAGCGTGACACCGACCTTGCGGCCGGCTGCCACCATCTCCCGCCAAGTCTCGCCATCGACAGCGATGCCGCTGTCCTGGCGCTGGATACGTTTTGCGCGTTCCGGGTCGCCAGCGATGAGCACCGCGTCGGTGCCGGGCGCGGCTGGCGCGGCCTGGAGCCAGTCTGCAAAGGCCAGCGCCTCCTGCTCGAAGCTGGCCTGGGTGCCGAGCTTGGCCGGGTCGATCAGGATGGTCAGCATGCCGTTGATCACGGCGCGGATGGCGGGGTCGGCGGGCTTGTGCGCCGTGCCGCTGCCGGTCAGCGCGCCGCCCAGCAACTCGCAGGCCACGGCCATTCCGTACCCCTTATGTTCGCCAAAGGCCATCAGCGCGCCAAACAGGCCGTTGCTCTGCGGCACCACCACCACACCGGGGTTGGTGGTGGCGCGGCCGAACTCGTCGATCAGCATGCCGGCCTCGACCTGCTTGCCCTCGTTGTGGGCCACGCGCATCTTGCCCTGGGCGACACGGCTGGTGGCGAAATCAAGGATGAATGGTTCCCGCCCCTTGAGCGGGATGCCGATGCAGCAGGGGTTGGTGCCGTAACGCCCGTCGGCGCCGCCGAAAGGCGCGACCACCGGCCGCGACAACACGTTGACGAAATGCAGCGACACCAGACCCTGCGCCACCGCCATCTCGGCAAAGTGCCCGATGCGCCCGAGGTGGTGGGCGTTCGCCAAGGTCATGATGCAACTGCCGTGGGTTCTGGCGCGTTCCATGCCCAGCGCCATCGCCTGCAGGCCGACGATCTGGCCGTAGCCGCGCTGGCCGTCCAGACTCAAGAGCGAACCGGTGTCCAGCAGCACGCGCAGGCTGTTGTTGGGTGTGAGGCCGCCTTCGAGCACCGCGTCCACATAACGCGGCAACATGCCGACGCCGTGCGAGTCGTGCCCGCTCAGGTTGGCCAGCACCAGGTTGGCAGCGACCGTGGCAGCTTCATCTTTGGTGCTGCCGGCCGCTATCAAAACAGTAGCTACTTGCGCTTGAAGGACATGGGCGGGGAGGTTTTTTTGCATACGAAGAAGTGTTTTTGCCTGACAGAAGATGCCTGCTTCAATCCATGTCATCCCGGACTTTATCCGGGATCCATGCTGCACGAACTACCGGCGTCAGCTTGCGCGCATGGATTGCGGGTCAGGCCCGCAATGACAAGCGGGGAGGAGATGTGGCATCCAACTACATGACCGCGCCGACCTGCCAGGGCACAAACTCGTTCTGCCCGTAGCCGTGTATTTCGCTTTTGCTTTTACCACCCGAGGCGGTGGCTAGCACCAGCTCGAAAATGCGCTGCCCCATCTCAGCCACCGTGCTGGCGCCGTCGATGATCTCGCCGCAATTGATGTCCATGTCTTCTTCCTGCTTGCGCCACAGCGCCGAGTTGGTCGCCAGTTTGAGAGACGGTGAGGGCGCGCAACCGTAGGCCGAACCGCGCCCGGTCGTGAAGCAGATCAGGTTGGCGCCGCCGGCGACCTGGCCGGTCGCGCTGACCGGGTCGTAGCCCGGCGTGTCCATGTAGACAAAGCCGTGTGCGTCCACGGGCTCGGCATATTCGTAAACCGCCTCCAGGTTGCTGGTGCCGCCCTTGGCCACGGCACCCAGGGACTTTTCAAGAATCGTGGTCAGGCCACCGGCCTTGTTGCCGGGCGAGGGGTTGTTGTTCATCTCGCCGCCGTTGATCTCGGTGTAGTGCTCCCACCACTTGATGCGTTCGACCAGCTTTTCGCCAACCGCGCGTTTGACCGCGCGGCGCGTCAGCAAATGCTCGGCGCCGTAGACCTCGGGCGTCTCCGACAGGATGGCAGTGCCGCCGTGCGCCACCAGCAGGTCCACCGCCGCGCCCAGCGCCGGGTTCGCGCTGATGCCGGAGTAGCCATCGGAGCCGCCGCACTGCAGGCCGATGGTGATGTGGGCCGCGCTGCAGGGTTCGCGCTTCACGTCGTTGGCGCGCGGTAGCATCTCATTGATCAGGGCGATGCCTTTGTGGACGGTCTTGCGTGTACCGCCGGTGTCCTGGATGTTGAAGACGCGGAAGTTGTCGCCCTCGCGCAGCGCGCTGTGTGCCAGCCAGGCGTTGATCTGGTTGGCCTCACAGCCCAGGCCCACCACCAGCACCGCGGCAAAGTTGGCGTGGGTCGCGTATCCGGTGAGCGTGCGCTCCAGGAGTTGCATGCCCATACCCTTGTCGTCCATGCCGCAACCGGTGCCGTGGGTCAGTGCAACCACGCCATCGACATTCGGAAAGGCCGCCAGCGCCACCGGGTTGGTCTGGCGCGAAAAATGATCGGCGATCGCGCGCGCGGCAGTAGCCGAGCAGTTGACGCTGGTCAGCACACCGATGTAGTTGCGCGTGGCCACGCGGCCGTCGGGGCGTTTGATGCCCATGAACGTCGCCTCGCGTTTGGCGGGTGCCGGCTTGACGTCGGCGCCGAAAGCGTAGTCGCGTGCAAAGTCGCCCTTGTCGGGACCCATGTCCAGGTTGTGCGTATGCACGTGTTCACCCGGCGCGATCGGCTGGCTGGCGAAACCGATGATCTGGTTGTAACGCCTGACGGCATCGCCTGTGTTTATCGTGCGCGTCGCTACTTTATGGCCGGGCGGAATCAGGCCTCGGGTGGTGATGCTTTCAATCGACGTGCCGCCTATGAGTTGGGTTCTTGCGATGACAACGTCGTCGTCTTTGTGGAGTCTGATGAAGGGGGTCATGGGGTTGTTGTCACTTGTGTTGTGAGTTTCAGAATCAGGGCATGGTTCGGTGCAGTGCTGGCCTGGGAGGCCGGGGCGGATGGCTACGCGAATGTCCCCTGCGTGGCTTATGGCCACTGCTCCTCCTTGATTTCGCTTCGCTGTCCGCCCCAGCCTTCCACGCTTGCGATAGAGGTGGTTTGCGCGGCTCGAAAACATGCGCGGCTGCAAGGTCATGTCGGTGCGGCGTTCGGCGCAGCGGCATCAAGGAGGAGGCCGAAGGCCGGCGGACGGCCGTGTAGCCGAGTGCCGCGTCCGCAGCCCCACGTTCAGTTGACATGACCATGCAACCTGCAAGCACAACTTCTCAATAAAACATCTTCGGCAGCCACAGCACCAGCTTGGGGAAATAAGTGATGATGGCCAGCGAGCCCAGCAGGGGTACCAACCAGGGCAGGATGGCCATCGTGGTTCTCTCCACCGACAGCTTGGCCACCCGCGCAAGCACAAATAGCACCATGCCCATCGGTGGATGCAGCAGCCCTATCATCAGATTCAGCACCATCACCAGCCCGAAGTGCACCGGGTCGATGCCGAGCTGCTGCACGATGGGCATCAAGATAGGGACCAGGATGGTGATGGCCGCCGTGGGTTCCAGGAAACAGCCGACAAACAGCATCAAGAGGTTGGCCAACAGCAGGAAAACCCAGGGCTCCTTGGTGAAACCCAGTACCCACTCCGAAATAGCAGCCGTCACGCCGGTGGCGGTCAGCATCCAGCCGAAGATGCTGGCGGCTGCAACGATGAACAGCACCGTGGCTGTGGTTTCCACCGTGTCCAGCGACACTTTGACGAACATTTTCCAGTTAAGCGTGCGGTACCAGGCAAAACCCAGCACCATGGCCCACAGGCAGGCCGCGATGGCGCCTTCGGTAGGTGTGAAAATGCCGGTGGTCATGCCGCCTATCAGCAGCACGGGCGTCATGATGGGCAGCACGGCCTGGAACTTGAAAAATTTGTCCGCCGCGAACAGGACGATCAGGCCGGCGAACACCGTGATTTGCGCAGGAAACCCGGCCTTGACGATCAGCAGCCAGAGGATCAGCGGCCAGCCGGCGACAACCAGCGTCTCCGCCAGTGCCTTGATCACACGCGGCCATTCGAATTTGACGTCAGCACCCCAGCCGTTTTTGTGGGCGAAGTAAGCCACCGTCAGCATCATCATCAACGCCATCAGCAGGCCCGGCAAAATGCCCGCCAGGAACAACGCGCCCACGCTCACGTTGGCCATCATGCCGTAGATCACAAACGGCAGGCTGGGCGGAATGATGGGCCCCAGGGTGGCCGAGGCGGCCGTCACGCCGACAGCAAACTCCTTGCTGTAGCCGTGCTCCGTCATGGCCTTGATCTCGATGGTGCCGAGGCCCGCCGCATCGGCAATCGCCGTGCCGCTCATGCCGGCAAATACCACCGAGCCGACCACGTTGACGTGGCCCAGCCCCCCCTTCATCCAGCCCACCAGCGCCAGCGCATAGTTGTAGATGCGGTTGGTGATGCCAGCGTTATTCATCAGGTTGCCGGCCAGGATGAAAAATGGCACGGCCAGCAGCGGGAAGCTGTCAATACCGCTGACCATGCGGTGAATCACCACAAAGCTGGGCAGGTTACCAGTCGTCCAGATGTAGATCAGCGAGGAGCCGGCCATCGCGATGGCGACCGGGATGCCGCCACTCATGAGCAGCAGAAAAATGATTTTGAGCATGGTGGGTTTGTGTTATTTGTCGTCCATCGAGGACTCGGGACGTTCGAGGACGCTGTAGCCGCGCCGACGGTGAAACAGCGCGATCTGTACCGAGCGGAGGGCCATGGCGGCAAAGCCGAGCAAGCAGACGCCGTAGACCCAATTCATCGGTAAATCAACCATGGTCATGCGCGAATTGCCGCCAAGTTTGAGCATCATCATTCCGGTCAGAAGGGTGGCGGCTGCGAAGAAGCCGATGCGCAGAAAATCCACCAGCGTCGCCATCGCCCGGCCCACCGGCTTGGGCATGAACTTGTAGAAAAAGTCGACCTGGATGTGGTTGTTCTTGATCACGCCGATGGTGGCGCCAGTGAACACCACGGCGATCAGCAGGTATCGCGCGATCTCCTCGGTCCAGGCGGCCGAATCGTTTAACACGTAGCGCGTGAAAAACTGATAGAACACCGTGGCGCCCAGGATCCAGAAGAAGCCCAGTGCCACCCAGCCTTCCAGTGTGGTGCCCGAGAGGTCTATTGCTTCGTCCTGCGCGTGGAACTCGCCGTCGGCCCCCATCACGGGGGCCATGTCATCAATAGATTGAGTCATAGGAATAGTGTCATGAGGATTCGTTCAAGGACACCGCGGAACCGGCTTTGCCGGGCCGCAGGTGTCGCCCCCTGGGTGGAGGCGGTTCACGGCAGTGAGCCGCTTCGCGGGGTTATTTGATATTCACGACGCGGTCCCAGTCCTTCTTGTCCAGTTTCATGGACTCAAAAGTAATCGCCTTGAGCACGCGCTGCTGGAAGTCGGCGCGGTCCACCGTCACCACGTTGTTGCCTTTCTTTTTGAATTCCTCAACCAGTTCGCCTTCACGCTTCCTGATGTCGTTGGTGGCGTTGACGGCGGCTTCCTGCGTTACATCAGACAGGATTTTCTGCTCGGCTGGCGACAGCTTTCCCCAGAGGCTGGGGGCAATCACCGTCAGCAGGGCGTCTGCGATGTGGCCGGTCAGAATGATGTTTTTCTGCACTTCATAAAACTTTTTGGCTTCAATGGTCGGCAGCGGATTTTCCTGTGCGTCCACGGTGCCGTTCTGCAGCGCCAGGTAGACCTCCGCAAAGGCAATCGGCGTCGGGTTGGCGCCGCAGGCGCGCGGCAGCGCGGTGTAGGCCGGGGAGTCCGGCACCCGCATCTTGATGCCCTTCATCTCGTCGCAGTTCTTGAACAGCTTGTTGCTGGTGGCATGGCGCGCACCGTAGTAGGTGAGGGCCGTCACGGTGTTGCCAGTGGCTTTTTTGTAACCCTCGGTCAACTCCTTGAACACGTCACTTTTGCCGTACTTGATCACATGATCGGCGTCGCGGAAGGTGAAGGGGTAATAACTGACGGCCAGACGCGGGTAGGAGTTGGATGCAAACGAGGCGCCGGTCAGGATGATGTCCACCGTGCCCAGTTGCAGGCCCTGGTTGATGTCGCTTTCCTTGCCCAGGCTGGAGGCCGGAAACACCTGGATCTCGAACTTGCCGTTGGTGCGTTTTTTGAACTCCTCACCGGCCCACACCGACCACTTGTGGTAAGGCTCGGAAGTTTCATACACGTGGGCCCATTTCAGTTTGGTCTGCGCATTTGCAATGCCGAAAGGGGCTATAGCCCCCGCCAGTATTGCGCAAGCAGCTATTGTTTTGAGAGCAAATTGTTTTCTTGTCAGTGTTTTCATGGTGTCTCCTCTTGGGTGGTTTACTGGCTTCAAAGGGAAACGATGTACAAGCCAGCCGTACATCGCGTTTCATGGGTCACCCGGTCTTCGCCAGGCTGGCAAAAGGCTCCTTGAGCTGCCCGGCCTGACGCCAGCTCACGCTGAAACGGGTGTGCGAGTTGTCCATGTGGGCATGCATGGCCAGGCGGGCGGCCGCCGCGTCGCGGTCGCGCACCGCCTGCAAAATGGCTTCGTGCTCGCTGATGGCGGCGCACCAGGACTCCATGTTTTCAAAGTAGCCGCCCAGGCGCTCGAACAGCGGGCCGCGCCGCGAGTCCCAAAAGCGCTGCACGGTTTCAATCAGCACGACGTTGTCCGACGATTCGACAATTGCCGTGTGAAAGGCCCGGTCGCCTTCCAGGGGCAGCACGCCGCGGTTGGCGTCCTTTTTCATGACTTCCAGCGCCTTGCCCATGGCGGTGATGTGTTTGCGTTTGGCCTGCAGCGCTGCGATTGAGGCGATTTCGCCTTCAATCACCCGGCGTGCACGTATCAGCTCCAGTGGCCCCCACTCGTCGGGGGCAATCTGCGGCTGGCTGGCGGCGGCAGCGGCAGCGTGGCTGCTGCGGTCCAGCACATACACACCCGATCCGGTGCGCACCTCGACCCAACCCTCGACCTCCATCGCAATCAGGGCTTCACGCACCGAGGGCCGGCTGACCCCCAATTGCCGCGCAAGATCGCGCTCCGCCGGCAGGCGTGTGCCCACCGCAAACTCGCCCGACACGATCAGCGTGCGCAGTTGCCCCGCAATCTGACGGTACAGGCGTTGGGGCTCGACGGTTTGCAGCGGCATGGCTTTGGGGATGGGCAACTTAAGGGTTAGCCAGAATTGGACAAGTGGTAAGGCCAATTCATAATCCCATGAATTCCCCGGCGTCCATATCCGGCAAAACCCTGTGCGGGTTGTCCTGCCAATGCCGCACTGCAACAACAAGGAAAAACAGCCATGAGACTTCAAGGAAAAACCGCGCTGGTCACCGCCGCCGGGCAGGGTATCGGCAAGGCCAGCGTGCTGGCCATGGCCGCAGAAGGCGCGCAGGTCTGGGCCACCGACGTCAACGAGAAACTGCTGGCCGCTTATGACGGCCTGCCCAACATCCATGCCGTGGCGCTCAACGTGCTCGACAAGGCGGCGATCGCCAGGGTGATTGCGGACATGCCGGCAATACACGTGCTGTTCAACTGCGCCGGCTTTGTGCATGCCGGCTCCATCCTGCAGGCCACGGACGAGGAGTGGGAGTTCGCCTTCAATCTTAATGTGCGTTCGCAGTACTGGACCATCCAGGCCGCACTGCCCAAAATGTTGACCAACAACGGTGGCAAGGGCGGCGGCAGCATCATCAACATGGCCAGTGTCTGCAGCATCAAGGGGCTGCCGAATCGCTTTGTGTACGGTGCGTCCAAGGCGGCGGTGATCGGCCTGAGCAAAAGTGTGGCGGCCGACTTCGTGATGCAGGGCGTGCGCTGCAATGCCATCTGCCCCGGCACGGTCGATACCCCGTCGCTGCAAGACCGCATCAATGTTTTTGAGGACCCGGTAGAGGCGCGCAAGAACTTTGTGGCGCGCCAGCCCATGGGCCGACTGGCGCAAGCGCATGAGATTGCGCCGCTGGTGACCTTTCTGGCCAGCGACGAGTCGGCCTTTGTTACCGGCCAGTCCTACAACATCGACGGCGGCATGACCATATGAACCAGCTTGACCTGGCGAGCCGCCATGCGGTGATCACCGGCGGCGCGGCGGGCCTGGGCTTTGCGATTGCGCAGCGCCTGCTGGCCTCAGGCGCCAGCGTCACGCTGTGGGATCTGGACAGCCAAGCGCTGGCCCATGCGGCCGGTCAACTCGGCGCCGGTGTGCGCACGGTTGCGGTGGATGTCGGCGACCATGCCAGCGTGGTGCGTGCCGTGCGGCAGACGGTGGCGCAAGCGCCCGTCATCGACGCACTGGTCAACAGCGCCGGTGTCACCGGTCCGAATGTCAAGGTCTGGGATTACCCGCCGGAGGCCTGGCAGCAGGTGATGCGGGTCAACCTCAACGGCCTGTTTCACTGCTGCCGCGAGATTGTTCCGCTGATGCGCGAGCGCAACTACGGCCGTATCGTCAACATCGCTTCGGTCGCGGGCAAGGACGGCAACCCGAACGCCAGCGCCTACAGCGCCAGCAAGGCGGCAGTGATTGCGCTGACCAAGTCGCTGGGCAAGGAGCTCGCCGACACCGGCGTGCGTGTCAATTGCGTGACGCCGGCCGCGGTCAAGACCGCGATCTTCGACCAGATGAGCCCCGAACACATCGCTTTTATGCTGTCGAAAATCCCGATGGGCCGATTTGGCACGCCGGAAGAAGTCGCCGCCATGGTGGGCTGGCTCTGCACCGAAGAATGTTCGTTCTCAACCGGCGCCGTGTTCGACCTGTCGGGCGGCCGTTCTACATATTAATTCGTTTAATCACAAGGAAAACCATGAAACTCGTTCGTTACGGCAACCCCGGCAAGGAAAAACCCGGCCTCATTGATGCCGATGGCAAGCTGCGGGACCTCAGCGCGGTGGTCAAGGACATTGGCCCCGAGCAACTCGGCGATGCGGCGTTGGCCAAGCTGCGCCGGCTCAAGACCGCCTCCTTGCCGCTCGTCAAGGGCTCGCCGCGTCTGGGCAGTCCGGTTGCTGGTGTTGGCAAGTTCATTGCCATCGGGCTGAACTATGCCGACCATGCGGCCGAATCGGGCCTGCCGATTCCGCCCGAGCCGGTGGTGTTCATGAAGGCCACGAGTTGCATCCAGGGTCCCAACGACCCGGTCATGCTGCCAAAAGGCTCGGTGAAAAGTGACTGGGAAATCGAGCTGGGCGTGGTCATCGGCACCCGCGCGCGTTATGTGTCGCAAAAGGATGCACTCAGTTTTGTCGCCGGTTATTGCACCATCAATGATGTTAGCGAGCGCGAGTTCCAGATCGAGCGCGGCGGTACCTGGGACAAGGGCAAGGGCTGTGACACCTTCGGCCCGCTCGGCCCCTGGCTGGTCACACGCGACGATGTGCCCAACCCGCAAAAACTCGCCATGTGGCTGGACCTCAATGGCAAGCGCATGCAGACTGGCAACACCAAGACCATGATTTTCAGCGTGGCCAAAATAGTCAGTTACTGCAGCCAGTTCATGACCTTGCTGCCTGGTGATGTGATCACCACCGGCACGCCGCCCGGCGTTGGCCTGGGCATGAAGCCGCCGATGTATCTCAAAAAAGGCGACGTGATGACCCTCGGCATCGAAGGCCTGGGTGAACAGCGCCAGCTTGTGGTGCCGTTCAAGCTGTAAATCCGGCTGCCCTGGCGGCCCTGCGGCAGGTAAACTGCAGCAAATGAGTGCCGCACCCGACCTGTCTTTTCTTTCGGGCGATACCTCGACGTCGCAGCTGATACGTGGCATGGACTGGTCTGGTCCGGGGCTGGGCCCGCCGCAGCAATGGCCCCAGCCCTTGCGCTCGGTGGTCAGCTTGATGCTGGGTTCGGCCTTCCCCATGTTTGTCGCTTGGGGGCCTGCGCTGCAAACGCTGTACAACGATGCCTACGGCGAAATCATGGGCGCCAAACATCCTGCGGGGATGGGTCAGCCGTTTCTCGACATCTGGCATGAAATTCGCAACGATCTCGCGCCGCTGGTTGCGCGCGCGGTCGGCGGCGAAGCATTCTTCATGGAAAATTTGCCGCTGCTCATGCGGCGCCACGGCTACGACGAAGAGACCTGGTTCACCTTCTCATGGTCGCCGGTGCGCGACGAGGTCGGTGCCGTTGCAGGATTTTTCTGCGCCTGCACGGAGACTACGGGGATGGTGCTGGCCGAACGTCACCAGCGTGCGGAGCAGGAGCGGCTGCAGTCGCTGTTCAGCCAGGCACCCGGCTTTGTCGCCATCATGCGCGGGCCCGACCATGTATTTGAAATCGCCAACCAGGCCTATGTGCAGCTGACCGGCTTTCGCGACGTGATCGGCAAGCCCCTGGCCCTGGCGCTGCCCGAGGTGGTCGAGCAGGGTTTTGTCCAGCTGCTTGACCAGGTGTTCCGCACCGGTGAACCCTATGTGGGCCGATCTGTACGCCTGATGCTCAACCGTGAACGTGATGCGCCGCCCACCGAAGCTTGGCTGGACTTTGTCTACCAGCCTCTGCGGGATGCAACGGGTGCGGTCAACGGCGTGTTTGTGCAAGGGCACGAAGTCACCGAACTGCAACGCACCCAGCAGGCGCTGCTGGCTTTTTCCAACAGCATTCCCGCCATTGCGTGGGTGGCCGCAGCCGATGGCCTGCTGGAGCGTTTCAATTCGCAGTGGCAAGCCTATACCGGCCAGACCGAGCAGAGCGCCCTGGGCCGCGGCTGGACGGCAGCGCTGCATCCGGATGACCGTGCCGTGGCCCGGCAGACCTGGGACAGCGTTCGCGCCGGCAATCAGGCGTGGCAGGTTGAATACCGCTTGCGCGGCGCGGATGGCGCTTACCGCTGGTTCCGCGCCCATGCTGTGCCTCAGCTTGACGCGACCGGCCGCGTGTTGCGCTGGTTCGGTACCACCACCGACATCGAAGACTCAAGAACTGCGGCGCAAGTGCTGCGGCATGCCGACCGTCAAAAAGACGAGTTTCTCGCGACCCTGGCGCACGAGCTGCGCAATCCCTTGGCGCCGATTCGCACGGCTGTGCAGCTCTTGACTTCCCCCGGCTCGACCGCAGAAATGCGCGAACGCGCAACGGCTGTCATCGGGCGTCAGGTTGGTCACATGGCGCACCTGCTCGACGACCTGATTGATATTGCGCGCATTACAAGGCGACGGCTTGACCTCAAGAAGGAGTGGGTGTCGGTTGATGAACTGGTCGAAACAGCGCTGGAGACCGCGCGGCCGCTGGCACACGACAAAAAACAGAGCTTGAGTGCCAGCGTTGCCAGCCCCGGTCTGCACCTGGTTGCTGACCCGGTCCGAGTGGCACAAATTCTTTCCAACCTCTTGAACAATGCCTCGAAATACACCGATGTGGGTGGGCGCATCTCGCTGGAGGTGTCGCTTGAGA
The DNA here is from genome assembly GCF_014641715.1 of Polaromonas eurypsychrophila. Taxonomy (GTDB): domain Bacteria; phylum Pseudomonadota; class Gammaproteobacteria; order Burkholderiales; family Burkholderiaceae_C; genus Polaromonas; species Polaromonas eurypsychrophila. Next base: position 164,082 of record NZ_BMIG01000004.1, read on the forward strand.
GTCAGGGCTTGTGCTTCAGCGTGTCAGACAGCGGTATCGGCATGAGCGAGGCGGCCATCGGCCATGTTTTTGCCATGTTTGCCCAGGAGCAGTCGGCGCTGGACCGCTCTGAAGGTGGCTTGGGCATTGGCCTGGCCCTGGTCAAGGGCTTGGTCGAGCTGCACGGTGGCAGCGTTTCGGCGCATAGCGATGGCGCCGACCGGGGCAGCCGTTTTGTAGTGACGCTACCCGGTTCGGCGCCGGCGCGGGCCACCGCGCCGGTAAGCGACGCATCGGTCGCGCCACCCGGCTGTATCCGAACGGTGCTGCTGGCGGACGACAACCGCGATGCGGCCGATGTGCTGGCAGAGTTGCTGCGCCTGGACGGTCACCTTGTTCACACAGTCAGCGACGGACTGCAGGCCGTTGAGCTAGCCGCTCAACTGCGCCCCGATGTGCTGGTGCTGGATATCGGCATGCCGGGCATGAACGGTTATGAGGTGGCACGCCACGTCCGCGCCCAGCCGTGGGGCAGCCGCCCGCTGCTGATCGCTGCCACCGGATGGGGCCAGGAGGATGACCGGCAAAAGGCGCTGGCAGCAGGCTTTGATCTGCACCTGACCAAGCCTTTCGACCCGCTGCAGCTATCGACAGTCATCTCCGAGCGGGTTTTCTAAGGGGTTGCGGGTTTACCCTCGGTTTGCTTAGGCGTCGGTGTCTATAAATCCCGGTTTTTTGCCGGGACAAGTGTGTTCAGCGCTGGATTTACGGCAAAATAGAACGGTCGTTCTTTTTTGTCTGGCTGCCATGTCTGTTACCGAACTTTCTGTCAAGTCTGCCCGCCCGGGAGCGCGCGAGAACGTCCGTGCGGCGCCGGTTGGCATGCAGAAAGGTCAGCAGACCAAAGCCGCCATTGTGGATGCCGCGCTGGGCCTGGCCACGCAAATCGGTCTCGAAGGTTTGAGCATAGGCGCGCTGGCGGAAGTTATGCGCATGAGCAAATCTGGGGTGTTTGCCCATTTCGGTTCGCGCGAAGAGTTGCAGATTTCCGTAATCCGCGAGTATTTCGCGCGTTTCGAGGAAGAGGTGTTTTACCCGGCCCTCAAGGAGGCCAGGGGCCTGCCGCGGGTGCATGCGCTGTTTGGCAACTGGATGAAACGTGTGGCGGTCGAGCTGCAGTCGGGTTGCATCTTCATCAGCGGCGCGGTTGAATTTGACGACCGACCTGGCCCGGTTCGCGACGCACTGGCGACCTCGGTGCAGACCTGGCTGGCCGCCATGTACCGCGCCGTCGTGCTGGCCAAGGAGGCCGGCCATCTGCGCGCCGACGCCGACGAACGCCAGATTGCCTTCGAGATCCACGGCCTGATCCTGGCACTGCATTACGAAGCACGTTTTCTCAAAACGCCGGGTTCCATCGAGCGGACCCGGCAGGCTTTTCAGAGCATTCTGGCGCGTTACGGCAACGGCGGCGCACTTGCAACGTCGCTGCCGAAGCCCGTCTAGCTTTTCATTTTCCTCCATTTACTTCCCTTTCAAAGGACATAGCCATGCCCCAATACTCCCCGCCGCTGCGTGACATGCAATTTGTGATGCACGAAGTGCTCAAGGTCACCGACGAGCTCAAGCCGATTGCCAAGTACGCTGATGCCGATGTGGACACCATCAACGCGATTCTGGAAGAAGGCGGCAAGTTCGCCAGCGAAGTGATTCTTCCGCTCAACGTCAGCGGTGACGAGGAGGGCTGCAAGCTCGACCCGGTGACCCACGCCGTGACCACCCCCAAGGGTTTCAAGGAAGCCTACAAAAAATACGTTGAAGGTGGCTGGCCCGCCCTGAGCGGCGACCCGGAGTTTGGCGGCCAGGGCCTGCCGCTGGTGGTTAACCAGTGCTTTTATGAAATGCTCAACAGCGCCAACCAGGCCTGGACCATGTACCCCGGCCTGACGCACGGCGCCCATGCGGCATTGCACAGCCACGGTACCGACGAGCAGAAAAAAACCTACCTGCACAAAATGACCAGTGGCGAATGGACCGGCACCATGTGCCTGACCGAGCCGCACTGCGGCACCGACCTGGGCCTGATGCGCACCAAGGCCGAGCCCCAGCCGGACGGCAGCTACAAAATCACCGGCAACAAGATTTTCATCAGCGCCGGCGAGCACGACATGGCGGGCAACATCATTCACCTGGTGCTGGCCCGCGTGACCGATGCCCCAGCCGGCATCAAAGGCGTCAGCCTGTTCATCGTGCCCAAGTTTCTGGTCAACGCCGATGGCACGCTGGGTGAGCGCAACGGCATCTACTGTGGTGGCCTGGAGCACAAAATGGGCATCCACGGCAACGCCACGGCGCAAATTGTCATCGACGGCGCGATCGGCACCATGGTCGGCCAGCCGAACAAGGGCATGCAGGGCATGTTTGTGATGATGAATGCCGCCCGCCTCGGCGTTGGAAATCAGTCGCTGGGTTTGACCGAAGTGGCCTACCAGAACGCGCTGGCTTATGCCAAAGACCGCATCCAGATGCGCAGCCTGTCTGGCCCCAAGGCCAAGGACAAACCGGCCGACCCGATCATCGTCCACCCCGACGTGCGCAAGATGCTGCTGACTGCCAAGGCTTATGCCGAAGGCGGCCGGGCCTTGGCGATCTACTGCACGGTGCTGCTCGACAAGGAGCACTACCATCCTGACGAAAAAGTGCGCAAGGACAGCGGCGAAATCCTGTCGCTTCTGACACCCATCGTCAAGGCCTTCCTGACCGACAACGGCCATATTTCCACCAATGCCTGCATGCAGGTATTCGGCGGCCATGGCTTCATCAAGGAATGGGGCATGGAGCAGTTTGTGCGCGACAACCGCATCAACATGATTTATGAAGGTACCAACACTATCCAGTCGCTGGACCTGCTCGCCCGCAAGGTCCTCGGCAACAACGGTGCGACCTTGAAGAAATTCGGCAAGCTGATAGGCGCGTTGGTGGCTGAAGAAGGTGTCAACGAGAAGATGGCCGAGTTCATCAACCCGCTGGCTTACCTGGCCGACCAGATGACCAAGTTCACCACCGAACTCGGCTTCAAGGGCTTCCAGAACGCCGACGAAGTGGGTGCCGCAGCGGTGGACTACCTGCGCGTCGCGGGCCACCTGGTGTTTGGCTACTTCTGGGCCCGCATGGCGCAAGTGGCGTTGCAGGAAATTGCGGCCGGAAATACCGACAGCTTCTACCTTGCCAAGTTGCAGACGGCGCGGTTTTACTTCGCCAAGCTCTTCCCCGAGACCGCGACCCTGATGCGCACCGCGCGCAGTGGCAGCAAGGTGCTGATGGACACCGACGCCGCACTGGCGTGACAGTCCAAACCTTGAAGTCTTTTATGCCTGGAACCCATATGTACCGTGCGCTGACAGCTATTGTTTTGGGAGCAAGTTGCATTTCCGGCTTTGCCCAGATGACGCCTGTGGGCTTGTGGCGCAACGTCGACGACAAGACCGGCGAGGCCAAGGCCGAGATCCGGATTGTCGAGACCGGTGGCGTGCTCAGCGGGAAGCTGGACAAACGGCTGGGCAAGGATATCAAGCCCGATGACGTGTGCTCCGAATGCAGCGATGACCGAAAGGGCAAGCCGATTGTTGGCCTGGAAATCATTCGCGGCGCGAAGAAAGCCGACGGCAAGGAAGTGTGGGAGAGCGGCAAAATCCTCGACCCGGAAAACGGCCGCGATTACACCCTGCGCATGACCCCTGTCGAGGGAGGCAAAAAGCTTGAAGTCCGGGGGTCGTTCGGCCCTTTCGGCCGTACCCAGACCTGGGTGCGTATCAATTGACACACCCCGCCTGCGCCTCACTGCGTGTAGCCGCATCCCCCCTTGCAGGGGCGACACCTGTGGCCCGGCATAGCCGCATCCACGCTGTCACTGGCTTGGGTGCCAAGCTGAGCATCCAAGATGCGCAGCGAAACGAGATAAGCAATCAATAAGGAACGAAACAAGATGTCCCGCTTCCAAGTCAAAAAAGTCGCTGTGCTCGGTGCCGGCGTGATGGGTGCGCAAATTGCCGCCCATCTTGTCAACCTCAAGATTCCGGTGGTGCTGTTCGACCTTCCAGCGAAAGAAGGCCCGAAAAACGGCATCGTCACCAGGGCTGTCGAGGGCCTGAAAAAGCTCAAGCCCGCGCCGCTCGGCGTGCCGGAAGACGCCGCGCTGATCCAGCAGGCCAATTACGAGGAGCACATGGATGTTCTGAAAGAGTGCGACCTGATCATCGAGGCGATTGCCGAACGCATGGACTGGAAGACCGACCTGTACCACAAGATTGCGCCTTTCATCGGTGAAGGCGCCATCGTCGCCAGCAATACCTCGGGCCTGTCGATCACCACTCTCAGCGAAGCCTTGCCCGCATCCATCAAGCCGCGTTTTTGCGGCATCCACTTCTTCAACCCGCCGCGGTACATGACGCTGGTCGAGCTGATCAACACGCCGACCACCGAGCCTAAGGTGCTGGACGATCTCGAAGCTTTTGTGACCAGCGGCCTGGGCAAGGGTGTGATCCGCGCACACGACACCCCCAATTTCGTGGCCAATCGCGTCGGCATCGCCAGCATGCTGGCGACCATCAAGGAGGCCGAGAACTTCGGCCTGAGCTACGACGTGGTCGATGATCTGACCGGCAAGAAGCTGGGCCGCGCCAGCTCTGGCACCTTCCGCACCGCCGACGTGGTGGGCCTTGACACCATGGCCCATGTGATCAAGACGCTGCAGGACAACCTTGGCCCTGGCAAAACGGCAGATCCTTTCTCCGATATCTACGGCACGCCGCCTGTTCTGGCGAAGCTGCTGGAAAGCAAAAGCCTGGGTCAGAAAACCGGCGCCGGTTTTTACAAAAAAGTCGGCCGTGACATCCTGCGACTGGACCCCGAAAGCATGGAGTACGTGCCCGGCGGCGCCAAGGCCAATGAGGTGGTCGGCCGCATGCTCAAGAAGCCTGCCGGCGAACGCCTGAAACTTCTGCGCGAGGCCGAAGGCGCCGAGCCGCGATTCCTCTGGGCCATCCTGCGCGACCAGTTCCACTACGCCGCCGTGCACCTTGCCACGATTGCCGAAACCGCACGCGACATCGACTTTGCCATGCGCTGGGGCTTTGGCGCCAAGCAAGGCCCGTTCGAGCTCTGGCAGGAAGCCGGCTGGCTGCAGGTGGCCAACTGGATCAAGGAGGATATCGATGCAGGCAAGGCCATCAGTTCCGCGCCCTTGCCCGACTGGGTCTTCAAAGGTCCGGTGGCTGACGCCGGCGGTGTGCACACGCCGCAAGGTTCGTGGAGCGCTTCGGCGAAGAAGTTCATCGCGCGCCGCGAGCTGCCGGTGTACCAGCGCCAGTTTTTCCCCGAAGACGTGCTGGGTGCCAACGCTGCTTCCTTCACCACAGCCGGAACTACGCTACACGAAGATGATTCGATTCGCCTCTGGACGCTGGACGGTGAGCAGGGTGACGTGGTGATCGCCAGCATCAAGACCAAGATGCATGCGATTGGGCCCGACGTGGTCGAGGGCCTGGCGATGGCGGTGGACATCGCCGAGAAAAGCTACAAGGGCCTGGTGATCTGGTCGAACGACGAGATGTTCTCAGCCGGTGCCGACCTCCAGGCCATGCTGCCGGCCTTCATGATGGCTGGCGTGTCGGCCGTGGAAGGCGCCGAGGCCGAGATGCAAAACGTCATGCTCAAGCTGCGTTATGCGGCTGTGCCTGTGGTTTCTGCTGTGCGTGGCCTGGCCCTCGGTGGCGGTTGTGAACTCGCTGTGTACTCGGCCAAACGTGTGGCGGCCATGGAAAGTTATATCGGCCTGGTCGAAGTCGGTGTGGGCCTGGTGCCCGGCGCCGGTGGCCTGACCTATATCGCGCGCCGCGCTGCCGAGAATGCCGCGATGTCCACCAACAAGGACGTGTTGCCCTTCCTGACCGAAGGTTTCACCGCTGCGGCCATGGCCAGGGTCGGCACCAGCGCGATCGAAAGCCGTAAGATCGGTTATCTGCTCGACAGCGACATCATCGTTCCGAACAAGGATGAGTTGCTGTACGTGGCGCTTAACGAAGCGCGCGCTCTGTTTACCTCCGGTTACCGCGCACCGCACAAGCGGCCCTTTCCGGTGGTGGGCCGCAGCGGCCTGGCGACGATCAAGGGACAACTCGTCAACATGCGGGACGGTGGTTTTATCAGCGCGCACGACTTCCACATTGCCAGCCTGATCGCCAACGTGGTTTGCGGCGGTGATGTTGACGCCGGTTCACTGGTGACGGAAGAGTACCTGATGACGCTGGAGCGCAAGGCTTTCTGCTCCTTGCTCGAACACCCGAAAACGCAGGAGCGAATTATGGGAATGATGAGCACGGGCAAACCGGTTCGCAATTGATAAAGCTACTTCGGAGCCATCATGCGTCGTTGCAGCCCGAGCCCAATCCTCACGTACCTCAGGTACGTTCCGGTTGTGCTCGGGCGCCCGCGCCTAGCCTCAAGGCTCCCCGCTACGCTTTCTCAATCACGATCCTATCGCTATGACCACCGACCATTCCCCCAATCGCCTTGAACGCCAGCTCAATCGGCTGTCGGACCTGCCGGTCTTTGCGCGCACTTTTTTCCGAGGTGTGGTGATGCACCGCGCCGTGCCGTTTACCGGCACCGCGGGGCTGGATTTTCTGGAGATGACGACCCGCCGGGTCGAAATCGGCCTCAAAAACGAGAAGAAGGTGCAGAACCACATCGGTGGTGTCCATGCCTCGGCGATGAACCTGCTGGCAGAAACTGCCACTGGCATGGTGGTCGGCATGAATGTGCGGGATGACTGCACACCGCTCGCCAAGGAGTTGAAGATGGCGTTCAAAAAGCGCGCCACCGGTGCGCTGCGGGCTGTGGCCACCTTGAGTGATGTGCAGCGCGACTTGATGCAGGCCAGTGACAAGGGTGAAATCAATGTGGCGGTCACCGTGACCGACGAAGCCGGTGTGAATCCGGTCGAATGTGAGTTTGTCTGGGCCTGGATACCTTCCGGCCCGCGAAAAAGTTAACAAGAATTCAAGGAAATCATCATGGTCAAACAAGTCCAGGAAGCCTACATCGTTGCCGCCACGCGCACGCCCATCGGGCGCTCGCACCGCGGCTTTTTCCGCAACACCCGTCCCGACGACCTGCTGGTGCGCGCCCTGCAGGCGGCGTTGGCGCAGGTAGCCACGCTGGACCCGAAAGCGATTGAAGACATCATCTGCGGCTGCGCGATTCCTGAGGGCCCGCAGGGCCTGAATATCGCGCGCATAGGCGCGGTGCTGGCGGGGCTGCCGACCAGCGTGGGTGGCATCACGGTCAACCGCTTCTGCGCCTCCGGCCTCTCCGCCATCCAGATGGCGGCCGACCGCATCCGTGTCGGCGAGGCCGATGTGATGATTGCCGCCGGCACCGAAAGCATGAGCATGGTGCCCATGTCGGGCAATTCGCCTTCGCTGTCGCCGGCCATGTTCGGCAACGACGAAAACATCGGCATTGCCTACGGCATGGGCCTGACCGCCGAAAAAGTGGCGCAGCAGTGGAAAGTCTCGCGCGACGCGCAGGACCAGTTTGCGCTGGAGTCGCACCAGAAGGCGATGAAGGCGCAGAAGGACGGCGAGTTCACGGCCGAGATCACGCCGGTCGAAGTGACCGACCGCTCGCCCGATCTGGACAGTGGCGAAGTTATTGCCACAACCCGTACTGTCAGCCTCGATGAAGGCCCGCGCCCAGACACCTCGCTGGAAGGCCTGGCCAAACTCAAGACGGTGTTTGCCGCGCGCGGCTCGGTCACGGCCGGTAACAGCTCGCAAACTTCGGACGGCGCCGGCGCCCTGATCCTGGCCAGCGAAAAAGCTGTCAAGGAGCATGGCCTGAAGCCACTCGCACGATTTGTCAGCTACGCGGCCAAGGGCGTGCCACCACACATTATGGGCATAGGCCCGATCGAGGCGATCCCGGCTGCACTGCGGTACGCCGGCCTGCAACAGGACGACATCGACTGGTATGAATTGAACGAGGCTTTTGCCGCGCAGTCGCTGGCAGTGATCAACACGCTGGGTTTGAATGCCGCGAAAGTGAATCCGATGGGTGGCGCAATTGCGCTGGGCCATCCGCTGGGTGCTACCGGCGCCATCCGTGCCGCGACCGTGATCCATGCCTTGCACCGGCATCAGCTCAAGTACGGGATGGTGACGATGTGTGTGGGGATGGGGCAAGGCGCCGCCAGCATCTTCGAGAGAGTTTGACGGCTACTGCGCGGGCGCATTGCGTCGTTGCAGCCCCAGGAAAATCCTCACGACCCTGAAGGTCGCTCCGGTTTTCCTCGGGCACCCGCGCCTCGCACTGCATCCCGCTCGCTACGCCTTGCGGGCGTTGTAGTTCTTTTTTGGAGACAGTCATGCAACAGCAGGTTCTTGAATCTGGCACTTCCCAACTGGCCTTGCGGGTGTACGACACGCCAGCACCGGCGCGCGCCAGCGTTGTTATCGGAGGGGCGATGGGGGTGCGGCAGGACTATTACGCGCCGTTTGCCGAGTGGCTGTCGGGCCAGGGTTTCCGGGTCACGACTTTTGACTATCGTGGCTCCGGCGAGTCACTGCCCGACACGCCGGGTGGCAGCTTGCGTGGCTTCAAGGCGGACCTTTTCGACTGGGCCAGTGACTACGAAGCCGTCATCGACAGCGCCAAGTCCGCGCTGCCTCAGGTGCCCTTGTATTTGCTGGGCCACAGCCTGGGCGCGCAACTGCCGGGCTTGCTGAACAACCAGGGCAAGGTCGATGGGCTGATCAGCATTGCCGCTGGCAGCGGTTATTGGCGCGACAATGCGCCGCAGCTCAAACGCATGGTGCTGTACTTCTGGTACGTGCTGGTGCCGCTGGCCACGCGGCTGTACGGTTATTTTCCGGGACGCAAATTGAAAAAAGTTGGCGACCTGCCAGCCGGCGTGATGCTGCAGTGGCGCAAGTGGTGTCTTAACCCGCAGTACAGCGTAGGTGCCGAAGGAGAAAGCGCGCGCCTGAGTTACGCCCGGGCAAACTTTCCGGTGCTGGCGCTGTCCATCACCGACGACGAACTGATGACCTGGCGCGGCACGCAAAACCTGATCAAGCTCTACACCGGTTCACCGCACAGTTTTGAACGTATCACCCCGGCCGATCTGGGTGTCAAACGTATCGGGCACTTCGGCTTTTTTCGTCAGCAGTTCAGCGACTCCCTGTGGTCGCGGCTGGTCCAGACCCTGGAGCGCATGGGTTCAGCGCAGCCGGCTGGCGGCGTCGCCGGCACGACTGCCTGAGCCCTTCAAGGGCGGCATACTCGAGCCATGAATTCTCACCCTTTTGATGCCGCAGTTGCCTTGCAGGTGCAGGTTGACGGCACATTTCTCGGCCGTACCAGCGCGGCCTATGCCAACATGGTCGGGCCCTTCGGCGGCATCACGGCAGCACAGGCCTTAAACGCCGTGCTGCAGCATCCGCAGCGCCTGGGCGATCCAATCTCACTGACTGTCAACTTCGCTGCGGCACTGGCCGACGGACCGTTCACCGTGAGCGCACGCCCTGCACGCACCAACCGCTCCACACAGCACTGGGTCATCGAGATGCAGCAAAGCGGTGAGACGGTGCTGACTGGCACCGCCTTTTTCGGCTTGCGGCGCGAGACCTGGGGTGCCGACGAAAACACGATGCCGGAAGTTCCTGTGCCGGCCGATGTATTGCGTGCCACTGGCCCGGCGCGAGTCGAATGGGTCAAGCGTTATGAGATGCGTTTTGCCGAAGGCGCGATTCCTGCCGAATGGAACGGCGCCGACCAGGGCGCTAGCCGAACGCGCCTGTGGCTGCGCGACGACCCACCGCGCCCGCTGGATTTCGCCTCGCTCACCGGTTTGTCGGATGTGTTCTTTCCTCGGATCTGGCGGCGTCGCCCCTTGCTGGTGCCCATAGGCACGGTGTCGATGACGGTGTATTACCACGCCGATGCCTCGCTGTTGCAGTCCACCGGCAGCGGCTACTTGCTGGGTCAAACCCAGGCCCAGGCCTTTCGCAACGGTTATTTCGACCAGACGGCGCAGTTGTGGAATGAGGCCGGTGAGCTGCTGGTGACCACCCATCAAGTGGTTTATTACAAGGAATAAATATGGCCTCCACGCTTCTCGCTTCGCGTAGCACGCTGCCCCCCGAGGGGGCCGCTGCGCCTGCGGCCCGGCAGAGCCGGTTCCGCGGCCCCGGCTGGTTTGGGACTGGCGGGGTCGTTCCCGCGGCACGTACGCTTGTCGCTTCAGGTCGTCATGAATAAAGTAGTTTTGGTGATTGGCGCAGGCGATGCCACCGGCGGCGCCATTGCACGGCGCTTCGCGCGTGAGGGTTACACCGCCTGCGTGACGCGGCGCAGCCTCGACAAGCTGCAGCCCCTGCTGGAACAGATACGCGCCGAGGGCGGCACGGCGCATGGCTTCGCCTCCGACGCACGAAAAGAGGAAGAAGTTGTTGCGCTTGTCGAGCAAATCGAAAGCACGCTGGGGCCCATCGCGGTGCTGGTCTTCAACATAGGCGCCAACGCGCCCAGCAGCATTCTTGACGAGACTGCGCGCAAGTATTTCAAGGTTTGGGAGATGGCCTGCTTCGGCGGTTTTCTGAACGGGCGCGAAGTCGCCAAACGCATGGTCGCGCGGACCGGCGACGGCCACAAGGGAACCATCATCTTTACCGGCGCCACCGCCTCACTGCGTGGCGGTGCCAATTTTGCGGCGTTCGCGGGTGCCAAACATGCCTTGCGCGCGCTGGCGCAAAGCATGGCGCGCGAGTTGGGGCCGCGCGGCATCCATGTGGCGCATGTGGTGGTCGATGGTGCCATTGACACGGCTTTTATCCGCGACAATTTCCCCGAGCGTTACGCCATGAAAGACCAGGACGGCATTGTGAATCCCGACCACATCGCCGATAGCTACTGGATGTTGCATAGTCAGCCGCGCGATGCTTGGACCCACGAGCTGGACCTGCGCCCCTACATGGAGAAATTCTGAGATGCCAAAAACCGTGGAATTCTTTTTTGACGTGGGCAGCCCGGCCGCCTACATCGCCTGGAAGCAACTGCCCCATGTCTGCCGCGAGGCGGGTGCCACTATCGACTACAAGCCGATGTTGCTCGGCGGTGTGTTCCAGGCCACTGGCAACCATTCGCCGACAACCGTGCCGGCCAAAGGCAAATACATGATGGACGATCTGGCGCGCTTCGCCGATCGTTATAGCGTGCCTTTCCACAACAACCCGCATTTCCCCATCAACACGCTGATGCTGATGCGTGCTGCGACCGGTCTGCAGTCGCGTGAGCCACTGCGTTTCGCCGACTACGTCGACGCAGCCTATCGCGCGATCTGGGTCGACCAGAAAAACATGAACGATCCGGCGGTGGTCGGTGAAGTGCTGGCGGCCGCGGGCTTCAACCCGTCCGCCATGCTGGCGCTGGCTGCGGAGCAAACGGTCAAGGACAAACTCAAAGCCATCACGCAGGAGGCGGTGGAACGCGGCGTGTTTGGTGCCCCGACATTTTTTATCGACGGGACAATGTACTGGGGCCAGGACCGGCTTGACTTTGTGCGCGAGGCGCTTGCCGCCTGATCCCGCGACTCGGCAAACCACCCCATCAAAACACTTCAGGAACCACCATGAGCGATTTCAAAGACATCCTTTTCAGCCTTGACGCCGGCGTGATGACCCTCACCCTGAACCGGGTGGACAAGAAAAACTCCATCACCGCAGCCATGTACGCGGCCATGGCCGACGCGCTGGACGCCGCCGCTGCCGACCCTGCGGTGCGGGCGGTGGTGATCCAGGGCCACGAAAGCATTTTTTCAGCGGGCAACGACATCGGTGATTTTCTCAATGGCCCGCCAGCCACCCACGAGTCGCCGGTCTTTCGCTTCCTGCGCGGCATCAGCACCTTCCCGAAACCGGTGGTCGCGTCGGTGTGTGGTCCGGCTGTCGGCATCGGAACCACCATGTTGTTGCACTGCGACCTGGTGTATGCCGGCGACAACGCGGCTTTTTCCATGCCTTTTGTGAACCTGGGCTTGTGCCCTGAAGCGGCGTCGAGTTTTCTGGCACCCCAGTTGATGGGATACGCCCGGGCGGCCGAGGCTTTGCTGCTGGGCGAGCCCTTCATGGCCGAGACCGCGCTGGAGATGGGTCTGGTCAATCGCATTGTTCCGCCGGCCGAGGCCAACGCCCTGGCGCAGCGCCAGGCACAAAAACTCGCGGCCAAACCATTGAGTTCGCTGGTGGAAACCAAACGCCTGATGAAAAAAGGCCAGGCCAGTGTTGTTGCCGAGCGCATGGCTGAAGAGGGCGTCAGCTTTGGCCGAATGCTCAAGGAGCCTGCAGCCCGCGAAGCTTTCGGGGCCTTCATGGCAAAGCGCAAACCCGATTTCTCCACACTTTGACTGAGAGATCGGCTTCCGGCCCATAAGCAACGTGCGTCATCAGCTACTAATTCAATAGCGTTCTTCAATCAGGAGGCCCGAACAGCCCTGCCCAGCGGCCCCCGGATCACCAACTTGCGCGGGGGTTTGTATTTATACAAAGCAACTGCTTGCTAAAAATATCGACTTTTGGTATTGTCGATTTCCATGGACATATCTCATGCGCGCAAGCGCTCGGCGGTGGGCCCGCCCGTTGCCTCTGAAGTGGCAGTGGCGCAGCCCGACAAGCGCCCGCGCGGTCGCCCGCGCAAGACCGTGGCCGAGCGCGACGACGGCAACCGCCGCGTAGAGTTGGTCCATGCGGCGGCGCGGCTGTTCCGGCGCAAGGGTTTTGATGGCACCAGCACGCGGGACATTGCGACCGCCGTTGGCATGCACAGCGGCTCGCCGTTTTACCACTTCAAGAGCAAGGGCGCGCTGCTGCATGCGGTGATGGCCGAAGGCATGCGCTCAGCCATCGCGCGGCAGACCGAGGCGCTGCAACTCGCTGCGCATGCTGTGCCGGACGCTGCGGCCCTGCTGCGGGTGCTGGTGCGCAATCACTTCGACGTTTTGCTGGGGCCGGGCAGCGACTTCATTCCGGTGATGCTGTACGAATCGCGTTCCATCACGGCCAAGCAGCGCAGCCTGCTGGCCAAACTGCAAAGTGACTATGAAGCGGGCTGGGAGCCGGTGCTGCAGGCGCTGCACCAGCAGGGGCGGCTGCGCTGCCCGGTCAAGCTGGCGCGCCTGCTGATGTTCGGTGCGCTGAACTGGTCGGTGCAATGGTTTGACGCCAAAAAAGGCGCGTCGCTCGATGAACTGGCCGATGCGGCGTTGGCGTTGTTCATCGGCGAAGCGCAGGCCGCCGCACCAGGGAGACGCCGACCATGAGTTATCGCTCCGTGTTCAGTGCCGGCCTGTTTGCCGGCAAGGTGGTGGTGGTTACTGGCGGCGGTTCCGGCATTGGCCGCTGCACCGCGCATGAGCTGGCTGCACTCGGCGGCCATGTGGTGCTGATTGGCCGCAAGATCGACAAACTGCATGACGTGGCCGGGGAAATTGTTGCGACCGGTGGCCGTGCCAGCGTTCACTCCTGCGACATCCGGCAGGAAGCTGCAGTGCAGGCGACGGTGACCGCCATCTTGCTGGCGCATGGCCGCATTGACGGGCTGGTCAACAACGCGGGCGGCCAGTACATCGCTTCGCTGGAAAGCATCACGGCCAAGGGCTGGGAGGCGGTGATCAACACCAACCTGACCGGCGGCTTTTTAATGGCGCGCGAGTGTTACCTGCAGTCCATGGCTGCCCACGGCGGCGCCATCGTCAACATCGTGGCCGACATCTGGGGCTCGATGCCGTCCATGGGCCACAGCGGCGCGGCGCGGGCCGGTATGGTCAGCTTCACCGAAACCGCAGCGGCCGAGTGGGCGCACAGCGGGGTGCGTATCAACGCGGTGGCGCCGGGCTACATCGCGTCCAGCGGCATGGACCACTACCCGCCCGAAGCCGGCGCCATGCTGCGCGAGATGCGCAACACCGTGCCGCTGGGCCGCTTCGGCACCGAGGCGGAAACCTCGGCGGCGGTGGTGTTTTTGCTCAGCCCGGCCGCCAGCTTCATCAGCGGCAGCATACTGCGCGTGGATGGCGCGCGGCCGCAGGTGCGCATGGGCTGGCCGATGCGCCTGCCCGACGCCGATGCGCAGCAACGTGAAGCCGTCAAACCGTTCGACGGCTTTCACCTCGCCACGACGCCGAAGGTTTTTCAGAAATGACGATTTTCCAGTCGGCGTGGAACGCGGAGGGCAGCACGGCCCTGCAGCGTAATGAGGCCATGCTGGCGCGCATCGCCGCACTGCGTGCGCTGGAAGACCGCGCGGCGCAGGCCTCTGCGAAGTCAAAACCGGTGTTCGACAAGCGCGGCCAGTTGCTGCCGCGTGAGCGGGTGGCGCTGCTGCTGGACCCCGGTACACCTTACCTGCCTTTGTGTTCGCTCGCGGGTTTTATGCAGGATCACAAGGATGCTGCCCTGTCGGTTCCAGGGGGCGGCGTCGTTGCAGGCATTGGCTTTGTAGAAGGTGTGCGCTGCATGATCGTCGCCAGTGATTCGGGCATCGAGGCCGGTGCCATCCAGGCCATGGGGCTGGACAAGATATTGCGCGTGCAGGAGATCGCGCTGCATAACAAGCTGCCTTTTATTCACCTGGTCGAAAGCGCGGGCGCCAACCTGATGCGTTACCGCGTCGAGGGTTTTGTCCACGGCGGCGCGCTGTTTCGCAACCTGGCGCGGCTGTCGGCGGCAGGTATTCCGGTCATCACGGTGCAGCACGGCTCGGGTACGGCTGGGGGCGCCTACATGCCGGGCCTGTCCGATGTGGTGATCATGGTGCGTGGCCGTTCGCGCGCCTTCCTCGCCGGCCCGCCGCTGCTGATGGCGGCGACCGGCGAAGTGGCTACCGAGGAAGAGCTGGGCGGTGCCGAGATGCACGCCAGTATTTCCGGCCTCGGCGAGCAGTTGGCTGAAGACGATCGTCACGCGCTGGGGCTGGCGCGCGAGGTAGTGGCCCGCACTTCATGGTTAAATCGCCCTCCAGCCCATACCAAACGGGTGCAAGCAGCTATCAATTCAGGAGCATTTAAGGAGCGGGAACCGCTCTACCCGGCCGATGATCTGCTCGGGCTGATGAGCGCCGACCTGCGCCAGCCGGTGGACATGCACGAGGTGATCGCGCGTCTGGTGGATGGCTCGGACTTCCTGCCCTTCAAGGCGCTGTACGGCGCGGCCACGGTCTGTGTGCAGGCGTCCATCAACGGCCATGCGGTCGGCATCATCAGCAACAACGGCCCGATTGATGTGGCCGGTGCCAACAAGGCCACACATTTCATCCAGATGATGTGCCAGTTGGGCCAGCCCATTGTCTACCTGCAGAACACCACCGGCTACATGGTCGGCAAGGACAGCGAGCAGGCCGGCATGATCAAACACGGCGCCAAGATGATCCAGGCCGTGGCCAGCGCCACGGTGCCGCAGATCACCATCCAGTGCGGCGCCTCGTTTGGCGCGGGCAACTACGGCATGTGCGGGCGCGGTTATGCGCCGCGTTTTTTGTTCAGCTGGCCCAACGCCAGGACTGCAGTCATGGGCGGCGAGCAGGCAGCGCGCACCATGCAGATCGTCACCGAGGCGGCCATGGCGCGCAAGGGCATCGCCGTTGACGCGGCGCAGTCACAGGCGCAGTTCGACAAGATCGTGGCCCTGTTCGAGGCCCAGGCTGACGCGTTTTACACCTCGGGCCTGCTGCTCGACGACGGCGTGATCGACCCGCGCGATACCCGCGCGGTGCTCGCGCAATGTCTGGCCATGTGTGCCGAGGCCGAGGAGCGGCAGCTCAGGCCCATGCAGTTTGGAGTTGCGCGAATGTGAAAAACTGCTTGTCATTGCGGGTTCGACCCGCAATCCATGCGGGCGCACCGTCATGGACCCCGGATCAGATCCGGGATGACAAGCCATACAAGGAGACAAACATGCAATACACCCACGAACACCTCGAAATCCAGAAAACCCTCAAGCGTTTCATAGACGCCGAAATCAACCCGCATGTGGACGAGTGGGAAGCGGCTGAAATCTTTCCCGCGCATGAAGTTTTCAAGAAACTCGGCAATCTGGGCCTGCTGGGCCTGACCAAGCCCGAGGAATACGGCGGCGCGGGTCTGGACTATTCCTATGGTGTGGCCATGGCTGAGGCGCTGGGTCACATCGACTGCGGCGGCGTGCCGATGGCGATCGGGGTGCAGACCGACATGTGCACGCCGGCGCTGGCGCGTTTCGGCAGCGAGGAGCTCAAACGCGAGTTCCTGGCGCCGGCGATTGCCGGCGATACCGTGGGCTGCATAGGTGTCAGCGAGCCCGGTGCCGGCAGTGACGTGGCGTCCATCAAAAGCCATGCGCGCAAGGATGGCGACGACTACATCATCAGCGGCCAGAAGATGTGGATCACCAACAGTCTGCAGGCTGATTGGATGTGCATGCTGGTCAACACCGGCGACGGACCCCAGCACAAGAACAAAAGCCTGGTCATGGTGCCCATGCGCGAAGGCGGCACGCTGCGCAAGGGCATAGAGGTCGGCAAAAAGATCAAAAAAATTGGCATGAACGCCAGCGACACCGGCCTGATTTATTTTGACGAGGTGCGCGTGCCACAGCGCTACCTGATAGGCGCCGAAGGCTCGGGCTTCATGTACCAGATGATGCAGTTCCAGGAAGAGCGGCTCTGGTGCGCGGCCAGTTGCATCCAGTCGCTGACCAATTGCATCAACTGGACAGTGGAGTGGGCGCACGAGCGCAAGCTTTTCGGCGCCACGCTGGCCGACCAGCAGTGGGTGCAGTTCAAGCTGGCCGAGATGAAAACCGAGGTCGAGGGCCTGCGCGCCATGACCTACCGCGCCTGTGAACTGTACGTGCAGGGCCAGGACGTGACCGAGCTGGCCTCCATGGCCAAACTCAAGGCCGGGCGATTGAATCGCCTGGTGCCCGACACCTGTCTGCAGTTCTGGGGTGGCATGGGTTACACCTGGGAAAACAAGGTGGCGCGCATGTTCCGCGACGGCCGGCTGGCGTCCATAGGCGGTGGCGCCGACGAGGTCATGATGGGCATCATCGCCAAAACCATGGGTTTGTCGAAAACCCGGAAACCCGCAGCCTGATGGACGGCACCCTGACCGGCAAGCTGCTGATCAACCGCACCGGCGAGGTCGAGTCCTGGACGCTCAGCGACCCGGCCACACGCAATGCCTTGACGGACGAGCTGGTAGCTGCGTTGCGCCATGCCTGCGAGCGTGCTGCTGCCGACCCTGGCTTGCGGTTTGTGGTGCTGCAGGGCAGCGGTTCTGCGTTTTGCGCCGGCGGCAGCCTCGGTGGTTTTACAGCATCGATAGGTCAGGCCTTGCCCGTCGGTCAGGCCGACCCGCTGATCGCGATGAATGCCGGTTTCGGTGCGCTGCTTGAAGCTTTGTGCGCCTTGCCGAAAATGCTGCTGGTGGCCGTTGACGGCCCGGCCATGGGTGGCGGCCTGGGCCTGGTGTGTTGTGCTGACTTTGTGCTGGCCGCACCAACGGCGGTGTTTGCGGCGCCTGAAGTCACCCTGGGTGTGGTGCCGGCGCAGATCGCAGCCTTTGTTCATCGCCGGCTCGGTGACCGCGCGGCACGCCGGCTGCTGCTGACCGGCGAAAAACTCTCTGCAGACCAGGCGTTGGCGCTGGGTCTTGCCGATGAGGTTGTCGCTGATCTTCAGGCCGCGGTGGCGCAGCGCATCGGCATCCTGCGCCGCGCTGCGCCAGGTGCCGTGGCCCATACCAAGGCCTTGCTTTGTATGCTAAATACGGCTGCAGCCCATGACCTGTCTGCGAAAGCAGCTATTAAATTTGTAGCAAATTTGCGCAGCCCCGAGGCGGCCGAAGGGCTGTCAGCGTTTGCCGGCAAACGCAAGCCCGGGTGGGCAGCATGAGCACCACGATCATTCGCCGACTCCTGGTTGCCAACCGGGGCGAGATCGCCCGCCGCATCATGCGCACTGCGAATCGCATGGGCATCGCCACGGTTGCGGTGTATTCCGATGCTGACGCTCAGGCCTTGCATGTGCGTGAAGCCTGCAGCGCGGTGGCGCTGGTGGGCAATGCGTCGGCGGATACCTATCTGCGCATCGACAAATTGCTGGCCGCCGCCCAAGCCAGCGGTGCCGACGCGGTACATCCGGGGTATGGCTTTCTGAGCGAAAACGCAGACTTTGCGCAGGCCGTGCTCGATGCCGGTCTGACCTGGGTCGGGCCGCCACCGGCTGCGATACGTGCGCTCGGCAACAAGGCTGCTGCCAAGCAGCTCGCGCTGGCGAAAAACGTGCCCTGCCTGCCGGGCTACCAGGGAATCGATCAGTCGAATGACCGGCTGGTGGCCGAGGCCGTGAAAGTG
Source organism: Polaromonas eurypsychrophila (assembly GCF_014641715.1). GTDB lineage: Bacteria > Pseudomonadota > Gammaproteobacteria > Burkholderiales > Burkholderiaceae_C > Polaromonas > Polaromonas eurypsychrophila. Next base: position 182,507 of record NZ_BMIG01000004.1, read on the forward strand.
GGCTACCCGCTCATGGTAAAGGCTACGGCCGGCGGTGGCGGGCGCGGCATGCGCCTCGTGAGCCAGGCCTCCGGATTGCTGGCCGCGTTGGACAGTGCCCGTTCCGAAGCCTTGTCGTCTTTCGGCAACGGCGAGTTGCTGCTCGAACGCGCGCTGGTCAATCCGCGCCATGTCGAGGTGCAGGTGTTTGCCGATACGCTGGGTCATTGCATTCATCTCGGTGAGCGTGATTGCTCGGTTCAGCGGCGTCATCAAAAGCTGATTGAAGAGTCGCCCAGCCCGGCAGTGGATGCGGCCTTGCGCGAACAGATGGGGCGATGTGCGGTCGAACTGGCGCTGGCGGCGGGTTATGTGGGCGCTGGAACGGTGGAGTTCTTGGTGGAGGCTCCCTCTCCACCAGCCAGGGCCGCGGAACCCGCTTTGCCGGGCCGCAGGCGCAGCGCCCCTCTTTCTCGTGCAAGGGGCAGCGCAACGCCGGAGGTACGCGAAGCGACAAGCGTGGGGGCTCAATTTTATTTGATGGAAATGAACACGCGCCTGCAAGTGGAACATCCGGTCACCGAGGCGTTGACGGGGCTGGATCTGGTCGAGTGGCAACTTCGCATCGCGCAGGGAGAGTCCTTGCCGCTGCGCCAGGAGCAGGTAACGCTTAACGGCCATGCCATTGAAGTCAGGCTGTGCGCCGAAGACGATAATTTTTCGCCACACGCGGGACGAGTGCATCATTTCGTCGAGCCTGCACACGCGCGTTTTGATCACGCGCTGCAGTCCGGCGGCGAGGTCGCGCCGTACTATGACTCCATGCTCGGCAAACTCATTGTTCACGGCGCCAGCCGTAGCGGAACGATTGAGAAGATGATTGCCGCTCTGGCGGGAACGCAGGTGCTGGGTTTGCCGACCAACCGCGCTTTTCTTGCAGCTTGTCTGGCGCACCCGGTGTTTAAGGCCGGCCAGGCGCTGATTCCGTTTCTGACAGAGCACGGCGATGCGATTCGGCAGACCCTGCAGGCGCAACAGGCGGAGGTCTTGTTGCCTGCGGCGCTTGGCGTGCACTTCGGCAACGGACCCGGTGCTGCGCGGTGCTTGCCTTGTCCCTTCGGCAAAGCGCTGCGTCTGTTACATGGCGAGCAGGTGTTGGAGATCACCGTGACCGAAACCGGCGCAGGGGGGCTGGAAGTTGCGTGCGGTGCGCAGCAACACACGGCCACCTGCACGCGCACCGGTGACGGCCGGATGTTTGTCACGGTCGATGGCCGGGGCAGCACGGTGCGGGCTTGCCGCGCGACCGATGGCCGCTGGCATGTTCAGGTGGGCGCCACGGATGTCTGGCTCATGGACGCGAGTTTCGAGCCCGCTGCCGGGGCGGCATCGGCCAGCCGCGCGATGGAGCTGCGGGCGCCGTTCAATGGCAAGCTGTTGGTCGTCAAGGTCGCGGCAGGAGCGACCGTCCAGCGTGGCGACACCTTGCTGGTGATCGAATCGATGAAGCTGGAACATGCGGTGTGCGCCACGCGTGATGCTGTTGTCGCGGCGGTGGAGGTGGCGCCTGGCCAGCAGACCGCGACCGGCCAGGTCCTGCTGAGGTTTGAAGCATGAAGCCGCCGCCCTTTGATCTGGAGGCCCTGGCTGATATCAGTGAATCCGTCAAACGGTTTGCGCAGCGTGAGATTGCACCGCATGTCACGCAGTGGGACGATGCCGGCGAATTTCCGCGAGCCTTGTACCGCCAGGCGGCTGACCTGGGCCTGCTGGCTCTGGGCTACCCCGAGGCGCTGGGGGGTACGCCTGCATCGTGGCGGATGCGCAATGCGATGACGCTGGCGCTGTGCCGTTATGGCGGCAGCGGTGGTGTGCTAGCCAGCCTGTTCTCGCACAATATCGGCCTGCCGCCGGTGCTGGCTCACGGATCGACGGCCTTGCAGCAGGCGGTGATTCCGGCGGTGCTGCGCGGCGAAAAAATTGCAGCGCTGGCGATTACCGAGCCCGGTGGCGGCTCCGACGTGGCGGCGCTGCGCACGACGGCGCGGCGTGATGGCGACGACTATGTGATCGACGGCGAAAAGGTCTTCATCACCTCGGGCATGCGGGCCGACTTCATCACGGTGGCCGTGCGCACCGGTGAGGGCAAAGGTGCCGGTGGCATTTCCATGATGCTGGTTCCCGGCGACAGCCCCGGCCTGTCCCGCACAGCGCTGCAGAAAATGGGCTGGTGGTGCTCCGACACCGCGCATCTGCGCTTTGACGGTGTACGTGTGCCTTCCGGCCATTTGCTGGGGGAGGAGGGCGGTGGCTTCAAAATCATCATGAGCAACTTCAACGGCGAACGGATGGCGATGTCCGCCGCCGCGCTGGGTTTTGCGCAGGCCTGTTACGACGAGGCGCTGGACTGGGCGCGCCAGCGCAAGGCCTTCGGCGGCACGCTGGTGGACAAGCAGGTGATCCGCCACAAGCTGGTGGACATGCAGATGCGCCTTGCCTCCACCCAGGCCTGGGTCGAAGCGGTGGTTGATCGTGCTGATGCCGGCGACCAGGGTCCCGACTGGGTGGCCCACGTCTGCATGCTGAAGAACCACGCGACGCAGACCATGCAGTTCTGCGCTGACCAGGCGGTGCAAATCCTCGGCGGCATGGGTTTCATGCGCGGCACCAGGAGTGAACGCATTTATCGCGAGGTCAAGGTCATGATGATTGGCGGTGGCGCCGAAGAGATCATGAAAGACCTCGCTGCACGACAATTGGGCCTATGAGCAAAATCACCATTCCGGCCGCCGCCACCGTCGAGTTTGAACCCGAATTTATTGCCGGTCTAAAAACGCTGTTTGAAGAAAAAATCGTGTTCAACCGCGTGCTGGGCCTGAAAATCACCCTGCTGACGCCGGAGCGCGTTACTGCGCGCATCACGATGACAGATCAATTGGTCGGCCACTATGCGCACAACCGCATCCACGGCGGCGTGATCAGTGCCGGACTGGACGCCATGGGTGGGCTGGCGGTGATGGCCGCCATCGGCGCGCGCCACATGGACGAGTCGCCGATGCAGCGCCTGCAGCGTTTCAGCAAGCTCGGCACCATTGATTTGCGGGTGGACTACCTGCGCCCCGGAATCAGCGACCATTTTGAACTGCACGCTGACGTGCTGCGCCTGGGCTCCCGCGTGGCCAGTACGCGCATGGAGTTTTACGGTGCAGACGGCAAGCTGCTGTCAACGGGGGCGGGCGCTTACATCGTGTCATGAAAAAAGCCACCCGAGGGTGGCTTTGTTTTTGGCAAGCTGCGTGGCGGCTTACTTGATGTACTCGGACACCGGCTTCCATTTGCCCTCGGTGATTTGCGACAGCCGCGATGCATCGCTGCCAAGACGCTTGGTGGAGGTGTAGGTGGCTTGCGCGCTGCCAAACATGTCTGGCGGGACAACCATGGTGTCCATCACCTTGATGAAGCTGTCGGTCGACAGGTTGGCTCCCGCCTTCTGGGCCGCTTTGGCAAAGATGTCGATGATGTTGTAGCCGTAGACCGAGAACACGGTGGGGTCTTCGTTGAATTTGGTTTTGTACTTGTTGGCCCAGAACCGGATCGGCTGTGACGCCTCATCCAGGTAGGGGTTTTGCACCGTCATGGTGGCATACAAGCCGTTCATCGCCGGGCCACCCAGCTTGTGAATCAGGTCGGTGTAGGCCGCACTGGAGCCCAGAAAAATCGGATTGAAGCCGGTCTTGCGTGACTCGCCGATGGCGCCAATGGTTTCGCGGATGATGGTGCCGAGCACCACCATGTCGCAGCCCGAGGACTTCATCTTGGCAACTTGGGATGAAAAATCAGTCGCACCGCGCTTGTAGGATGTCTTTTCGGCGAACTCCATGCCTATGCTTTTCAGGCCGGCCTCCCCGCCGCGCATGACTTCCAGGCCGAACTCGTCGTCCTGGTACATGGTGCAGACTTTCTTGATGCCTTTTTCCTTGACCAGTTTAGGTGCTGCATTGCGCATTTGGTCGAAGTAGGTGGCGGCGAAGGAGTACTTGAGCTTGTGGAAGGGCTCGTACATCTCGCGCGCTGCGGTGATCGGGAAAAAGTTGATCACATTCTTATCGAACTGGACCGGCATGGCGGCCAGATTCTGCGCCGTGCCGATGTGGCCGACCATCATGAAAATCTTGTCCTGGTTGACCAGCTTCTGGGCTGCCAGCACGGCCTTCTTGGGGTCGTAGGCCGAGTCTTCCACGATGATCTTGAGTTTGCGGCCGTTGATGCCGCCTTGCTCATTGATCTCGTCGACCCGCAACAACATGCCCAGCCGCGCCTGCTTGCCGAAACCCGCAATCGGGCCGGACAGGTCCTGGATCGAACCGAGGGTGATTTCGGTTTTGCTCACGCCCTGCTGGGCCATGCCCTGACCGGCGGCCAGTGCCAGCACAGCCAGTGTCAGTGTGGTTTTAAATGTCATGAAAGTCTCCTGTAATAAAGGGGGCATCGCCTGCATGCAACAGGCGCGAAACACTATGCATTCTTGACGCCGGCCTCTGAAAGTCAAGCTGGCGTAACTACGCAAGGGAAACTACTTAAGGACCCTCTGCATAACTCGCGCCGCGCGCGGCGAGGCTTTTGCGGGATGAGCCGTGAGGCGCAAAACCCAAGGCAAGGCTTTCTGCCTTGCCTGGTTTTGTAACGAAGCGCTGGCAACCGCGGTCGCGGTTGCAGCCCTTTGAGCCCTTATGGGCAGGCACGGCCCTAGCCGTGCGTGCCCGCAAAACCACGCCCCTTCGGGTTCGGACCAAAACGGGCGCTTTCCTCACCAAACCCCTTGCGTGTGCCTTCGGGCACACGACGCGGCGTGTTGGCAAGCAAATCATCCCGTTGTGGATCCGAACGCGCATGGCGGGAGTTGTGCAGAGAGTCCTTAACGGTACATCGCCTCGATCTGCCCGGCGTATTTTTTCTCGACCAGCTTGCGCTTGAGTTTCATGGTCGGTGTCAGTTCTTCGTCTTCAGCGCTCAGTTGCGTTTCAAGCAGGAAAAATTTCTTGATCTGCTCGACCCGCGCAAACTTCTTGTTGACTCGGTCCAGCTCGGCCTGAATCAGCTCCTGCACCTCCGCCGAACGGGTCAGGCTCTGGTAGTTGCTGAATGGCACATCGTTGTCCTGCGCATATTTTTCGACGTTTTCCTGGTCGATCATGATGATGGCGGTGAGGTAAGGCCGCTTGTCGCCGATGACCACAGCGTCGGTGACATAGGGCGAAAACTTGAGTTCGTTTTCAAGCTCGCTGGGGGTCACGTTTTTGCCGCCGGCCGTGATGATGATGTCCTTCATGCGGTCAGTGATGCGGTAAAAACCTTCTTCGTCCACCAGGCCCACATCGCCGGTGTGCAACCAGCCGTCTGCGTCTATGGTTTCAGCGGTTTTCTCCGGCAGGTTCAGATAGCCCATGAAGACATTGGTGCCGCGCACCAGAATTTCCCCCGTCGCCGGATCGAGTTTGACCTCGTTGTAACCAGCCGCTGGACCAATCGAGCCGGGCTTGATGCGACTGGCCGGCACACCGGTGGCGGCACCGCAGGTTTCCGTCATGCCCCAGACCTCCAGCATCGGAACGCCGAGCGCCATGTACCACTTGACGAGTTCTGGCGAAATCGGTGCGGCGCCGGTCACGCAAAAACGTGCGCGGTGGATGCCAATGAGTTTTCTCGCATTGTCCAGCGCGATCCAGCGCGCAATTGTGAACTTGACTTTGAGCCAGCCGCTCACGGTTTCACCGGCCATCACCCTGTCGGCAATCTCGGTGCCCACACCTATGCCCCAGGCGTAGGCGGCTTGTTGCAAACGACTGGCTTCCTTGAGCGAAATCATCACGCCCGAGTAGAACTTTTCCCAGACGCGCGGCACGGCGGTGAACACTGTGGGTGCGATCTCGCGCACGTTCTCCGGGATGGTTTCGGGGTTTTCGACAAAGTTGAGTTTCGCTCCGGTGTACAGCGCAAAATATTCGCCGCCCATGCGCTCGGCAATGTGGCACAGCGGCAGAAAACACATGCGTTCGTCGTTTTCGTCTTGCGCCACCAGCGTGTTGTAGCCGCGCGCAGTGAACACCAGGCCCTTGTGGTTGTGCATCGCGCCTTTGGGCTTGCCGGTGGTGCCCGAGGTATAGACCAGAATGGCCAGGTCTTCGGGTCGGCAGGCGGCCACACGCATCGCGACCGCTCCCGCGTGCTGCGCCAGGTAGCTGCGGCCGAGTTCGCGAACGGCCGCCAGGCTGATGACGTCGGGTTCGTTCAGCTCGCGCAGGCCTTCCATGTCAAACACCACGATCTTGCGCAGGCCGGGGAGCTGGCTGCGCACTTCAAGCGCCTTGTCGAGTTGCTCGTCGTCTTCGACGAAGAGGATGCGGGTAGCAGAGTCCTCACAGAGGTAGTGCACCTGGGAAGCCGCGTCAGTCGGGTAGATGCCGTTGGCCACACCGCCGCAACTGAGCACCGCCAGGTCGGCCAGCACCCATTCGATGACGGTGTTCGACAGGATGGACGCGCATTCGCCGGGTGCAAAGCCCAGGCTCATCAGGCCACCAGCGATCTCGCTGACCGCTTCACCGGTCTGGTTCCAGCTCCAGCTGCGCCAGATGCCGAGTTTTTTCTGCCGCATCCAGACCTTGTCCTGACGCTGCGCCACACCGTTCCAGAACAGCGCCGGAATGGTCTCTCCTTCAAGCACCACACGGGTTTCGGGCTGGATGTGGGAGAGGTCCCAGAGGTTGCTCATAGGTTTCTCCACACGGCTGTCATCCCGGACTCGATCCGGGATCCATGCCGCGCCTGCAAATTGGGTTCAAGAGACATGGATTGCGGATCAAGTCCGCAATGACACAAGCCGGTGGATTGAGCTCTGGGAAACATATTCTTCATCGCCACGTCTTCTTCTTCTTCCAGCGACGCTCGCTGCGCACACCGTCTTCCTTCATGCCCAGGTAGAACTCCTTGATGTCTTCCTTTTCCCGCAGCCTGGCGCAGGTGTCTTCCATCACGATGCGGCCGTTTTCCAGGACGTAGCCGTAGTCGGAGGCGTTCAGGGCCATGTTGGCGTTTTGTTCGACCAGCAAAATCGTCGTGCCGCGCTCGCGGTTGATGCGCACCACGATCTCGAAGATTTCCTTGGTCAGCTTGGGGGACAGGCCCAGGCTGGGTTCGTCGAGCAGGATCAGGTCGGGCGAGGCCATCAGCGCGCGCGAGATCGACAGCATCTGCTGCTGTCCGCCCGACAGCAGGCCGGCGTCCTGCAAAGCCCGCTCGCGCAGGATGGGGAAGTAGCCAAACACGGCTTCAATGTCCTTGGCCACGCCGTCGCGGTCCTTGCGGGTGTAAGCGCCCATCAGCAGGTTGTCGCGCACGCTGAGCAGCGGGAACACCTCGCGGCCTTCGGGCACATGGCTCAGGCCCTGCTGCACGATGTAGGCCGGGTCTTGCGCGGTGATGTTGCCGCCCTTGAACTCAATTGAGCCCTTGCGCGGGTCGATGATGCCGGAGATGGTTTTCAGGATGGTCGTCTTGCCAGCGCCATTGGAGCCCAGCACCGTGGCGATCTCGCCGCGCCGCACCTGCAGACTGACGCCGCGAATGGCTTTGATCGGCCCGTAAGAGCTTTCGACGTTGAGCAGCTTGAGCACGGGCTGGTCGCTCAAGGGTGGACGCACGGCGCTCATTGGATGACCCCCGCTCTGTGAGCTGCGGTATTCGCCTTGGGAGCGGCCCGGCGGCTCATGAACGCACCCCTGCATGCACATCGACGGTTTTGTGCTGGCGGCGCAGCGACGAGACGTCGTCAATGGAGCCCAGGTAGGCCTCGATCACGCCGGGGTCGTTCTGCACCTCGCGCGGCGTACCCATGGCCAGCACTTCGCCCTGGTTCATGGCCAGCACCCGGTCGGAGACCTTGGAAACCAGCGTCATGTCATGTTCCACCATCAATACCGTGATGCCCAGTTCGTTCTTGATGTCCTGGATCCAGAAAGCCATGTCGTCGGTTTCTTCCACATTCAGGCCGGAGGAAGGTTCGTCGAGCAACAGCAGCTTGGGCTCGGTGCACAGCGCGCGGGCCAGCTCCACCACCTTGCGCACGCCGTAGGGCAGGCCGGCGACATAGGAGTCGCGGTGGTGCTGCAGGTCCAGGAAGTCGATGACCTGCTCGGCTTTTTCTCGTGCCTGGATTTCGGCGTCACGGGTTTTTTGGGTGAAGAAAATTTCGCTCCATACGCCGGTTTGCCGGTGCGTGTGCCGACCGATCAACAGGTTGTGCAGCACCGTGGCATGTTCAAACAACTCGATGTTCTGGAAGGTGCGGGCGATGCCCAGCGCGGCGATCTTGTGCGGTGGCTGGTCGGTGAGCTTGGCGCCCATGTAGTCAATCTCGCCAGTGGTGGGCGTGTAGATGCGACTGATCAGGTTGAACACCGTGGTCTTGCCCGCACCGTTGGGCCCGATCAGGGTGAACACCTCGCCCTGCTTCACATCGAAGCTGACGTTGTTGACGGCCAGTACGCCGCCGAAACGGACACTGAGGTTGCGCGCCGACAACAGAGCGTCATTCATAGGTGTACGCCTTGAGCATGACGAAATTTTCCGACGGGCCGCCCCTAGAAAAATTAGCCCCCTCGGGGGGCAGCGAAGTACGCGAAGCGACGAGCGTGGGGGTCATTTCAGTCTGTCCGATTTTTGGAAGGATTTCTGCCGCTTGAACATGCCCTTGCGGTAGAACGGGAAAGTCTGCAGGTAGGTGCGGATCTTGAGCCAGCGGCCGTACAGGCCAAGCGGCTCAAACAGCACAAAGGCGATCAGCACCATGCCGTACACCACGCCCTGCAGTCCGGGCGCCTGGCCGATGGCAGCGGGCAGGTAGTCCTTGACCAACGCAATCGCCTGCGGCATCGAGATCAGGAAGATGGCACCCAGGAAAGCGCCATGCACAGAGCCGACGCCGCCAACCACAATCATCAGCAGCAAGTCAATCGACTGCAGGATGTTGAACTGCTCGGGCGAGATGAATTGCAGCTTGTGTGCATACAGGGCGCCGGCAATACCGGCGAGCGCCGCCGACAGCGCAAACGACAGGGTTTTGTAACGCGCCAGATGGATACCCATGCTCTGCGCGGAAATTTCCGAATCGCGAATCGCCACAAAAGCGCGACCGGTCGGTGAACGCAGCAGGTTCAGGATGGCCAGCGTGGAGCCAACCGCCAGCACCAGACAGAGGAAATAAAAGGATTCGCCGCTGTCCAGCTTCCAGCCGAACATGTCTGGCGCCTTGATGTGAATACCGGCGTTGCCGCCAGTGACTTTTTCCCAACGCGCAAACACCTCCTCGACGATGAAACCGAAGGACAGTGTTGCCATGCCGAGATAAATACCCTTGACGCGCAACGCCGGCAGTCCGACCACCAGGCCCACGGCGGCCGACAGGCCCGCAGCGCAGGCCAGCGCAATCGGGAACGGCACGCCGGCATTGGTCATGACCGCCTGCGTGTAAGCACCGACACCGAGAAAGGCCGCATGCCCGAGGGAGAACAGCCCGGTAAAACCCGCCAGCAGCATCAGCCCGAGGCCGGCAATGGAATAGATCAGGATGAAAGTCAGCTGCGCCAGCCAGTATTCGGCAAACAGCCAGGGCGCCGCTACCAGCAGCAGCATCAATGCGCCGTACCAGAACACATGCCCGCCGTGTTTGGCAAGCTTGATGTCCTGCCCGTAGTCGGTCTTGAAGATAAACCTCATAGCCCCCCCGAAGCGCCTTCGGCGCCTCCCCCCAGGGGGGGCGCCACCTGCGGCCCGGCAAAGCCGGTTCCGCGGTGACTTGGTCTTTCCATCGTGTACGCGTTGCGCTGTCTTTTGGTCATACTTTTTTCCGGAGCTTCTCGCCGAACAAACCACTGGGCTTGACCATCAGCATGATCAGCACCACCACATAGGCGGCGATGTCCTTGATGCCGTCCGGCGCGTAAAAGCCGGCCATTGATTCGACAATGCCGATGACCAGGCCGCCGACAATGGCGCCGGGCAAGCTGCCGAAGCCGCCGACCACCGCTGCCGGGAAAGCCTTCAGGCCGATGAAACCCATGTTGGCGTGCACAAAGGTGATGGGCGCGAGCAGCAGACCGGCGACGGCCGCGACCGCAGCAGCCAGACCCCACACCAGGCCGTTGATGCGCTTGACCGGAATGCCCATGTAGTAGGCGGCCAGCTGGTTTTGCGAGGACGCCTGCATCGCGATACCGATCTTGCTGTACTTGAACGCCGCAAACAGCACCAGGCACAACACTGCGGTGGTGCCGATGACGGCCATCTTTTCGACATTGAGAACCAGCGCGCCGACGTTCCAGATCTGGTCCTTGTAGGGCACGGGCAGCGTGTGGGTTTCGGTGCCAATGCCCGGAATCATGGTGATCAGGCCGCGCGCTGTGTAGCCGACCCCGATTGTCAGCATCACGATGGAAAACGCCGGCTGGCCCAGGATCGGCCGTATCACCAGCCGCTCCAGCAACACGCCGAACAGGGCCATCCCGGCAATCGAGCTGAGGATGGCCAGCCAGTAAGGAAAGCCCAGCATGGTCATGCAGGCCAGGCCGCCGAAAGCGCCCAGCATCATGAGCTCACCCTGGGCGAAGCTCACGGTTTCGGTGGCCTTGTAGATGAGGACAAAACCCAGGGCGATCAGCCCGTAAATACAGCCTTGCGCGGTGCCGTCGATGATCAATTGCAATAACTGCACATTTACTCCACAATAAATTTTTACCAAGCAGACGCTTGGTAAAAATAGCCCTCAGTTGAAAACTGTTCGGGCGCGGTTTTTTTTCGGGTTTGAAATTTGACGGGGTTGATCATGAGCTGCATTCAATGAAAAAATCAATCCGGATTGGTGCCGGGTTGGGTTTCTACGGAGACGCATGGGAGCCAGTGCTCGCGAGCATTGAAAAAGGTGGTGTGCATTACATCGCCAGCGACCATCTCGCCGAGCTCACGCTGGCCATCCTGCAGAAAGATTTGCAGCGCGACGCCTCACTGGGCTACGCTAGGGACGTGGTGCCATTCCTGATGGCCTTGTGGCCGGCGATGGCGCAGCGAAAAGTTCGCTTTGTCTGCAACGCGGGCGGCCTCAATCCGGCCGGTGCAGCGGCTGCGGTCCGGGCCGCTTTTGCGGCCAAAGGCTGGTCCGCGCGCGTCGCCGTTGTGACAGGTGATGAGGTCCTGAAAGAGGTCGATGGCCTGGCGCCGCCGCATATGTTCAGTGGCGCCGCGTTTGATGCGGTGCGTGATCGCATGGTGTTTGCCAACGCTTACCTCGGTGCGCGGCCTGTCATTTCTGCGCTGCAGCAAGGCGCCGACATTGTCATCACCGGCCGCGTCGCTGACGCCGCACTTTTCCTCGGCCCACTGGCGCATGAGTTCAACTGGAACCTGGGTGATGAGCACCCCGCGTCACCGTCTGAGCTGAATCGTCTGGCCCAGGGTCTGGCGGTTGGACATCTGCTCGAATGTTCTGGCCAGGGCAGCGGCGGCAACTTCGGCAGCCTGCAGGCCTGGAAGGCCATTCCCGACCTGGCCCACATTGGGTACCCGATTGCCGAGGTCAGCGAAGATGGCAGTGCCATCATCACCAAAGCGCCGGGCACCGGCGGCCGCATCAACTTCGACACGGTGCGCCAGCAACTGCTGTATGAGGTGCACAACCCGCATGCCTATATGTCGCCCGATGTGGTGCTGGACCTGTCCACCATCACACTCAAGGACCTGGGTCAGGACCGCGTATCCATGTCGGGCGCGACCGGCCATGCGCGCCCGGAGCAGCTCAAGGTGGTGGGCGGCTACCGCGACGGCTTCAAGGCCGAGGTGACTTGGGGCTTCAGCTGGCCCGATGCCTACGACAAGGCGCTGGCTGCAGTGGAGATGGTGAAAGCGCAACTGGCCGACAAGGCGGTGCCGCACGAAGCGCTGTTTGTTGAATTTCCGGGCTTGAACTCTGCGCACGGCGCGCTGGCGCCGCTGCCCGATGCAAAAGCGCTGACGGAGTTGAACGAGGTCTGGGTGCGCATGGTGCTGCGCACGCGCGACAAAAAGGCCGCTGACGGTTTCGGTCGGCTGTTTCCGTGGATGGCGCTGAGCGGGCCGGCCTACACCTGTGGCTTTCAGGGCCTGCACAACAGCAGCGAGTTGCTGGGCATCTGGCCGGCGCTGATGGACCGCAAGGCTGTTGAATCTCGCACCCGCGTGGAGGTGCTGCAGACATGAGTGCGTCCGTACAGAAAATCCGGCTGGCTGATCTGGCCCATGCGCGCAGCGGCGACAAGGCTGACTGGGTGGACTTTGGCGTGTTTGCCTGGAATTCAGCCGGTTACGCCGTATTGGTGCGCGAGGTGACGGCGCAGCGGGCGGCGGAACATTTCGCGCCCTGGCTCCCCGGCCGCATCGAGTGCTGGCCGCTGCCCAACATCCTGGCGATCAAGCTGGTGCTGCACGACGCGCTACAGGGTGGCGGTGCGCGCAACCTGCGACTGGACAACCTGGGCAAGTCCATGGCGGCGGCCTTGCTGCGAATGGAAATCAATGTGACTGCCGAGGAACTCGCTGCCTGTCTGGCGGCGCCGCGTGTCGGCTGGTGGGGAGATCAAAAGTGACAGTACATATTGAAAAGGACGGTGAGGTCACAGTTATCACGCTGGACCGCCCGGACGTGCGCAATGCGGTGGACAGCGAGCATGCGCGTGCGCTGTACCAGGCTTTTCTGGCCTTTGATGCCGATGACAGCGCAAAAGTCGCAGTGTTCCACGGCGCGAACGGGCATTTCTGTGCCGGCTGGGATTTGCAGTTCGGCGCGAAGATGCTGCGCGAAGCCCAGGGTGGTGAATCGGCGGTGTTTGCGGAGCTGGAGTTTCAGGCGCAAGACCGCAACCCGGCCGGGCCCATGGGCCCCTCGCGCCTGCTGCTGTCCAAACCGGTGATCGCGGCCGTCAGCGGCGCGGCCGTCGCTGGCGGCATGGAGCTCGCCTTGTGGTGCGACATGCGGGTGATGGAGGACGACGCCTACTTCGGCGTCTATTGCCGACGTTTCGGCGTGCCATTGATCGACGGCGGCACGGTGCGGCTGCCGCGCCTGGTCGGAATGGGCCATGCGATGGATTTGATCCTGACCGGCCGCAAGGTTGAAGCTGCCGAAGCCTTGCAGATCGGGCTGTGCAACCGGGTGGTGCCGCGCGGCACAGCGCGTGAGGCGGCGCTGGCATTGGCGCAGCAGCTCGCGGCTTTTCCGCAGAAGACCATGCTGGCTGATCGCCAAAGTGCATACACGCAGTGGGATTTGCCCTTGCCGCAGGCGCTCAAGCAGGAGTGGGACGGGGGCCGGGAATGTTTGGGCGAGGGTCTGCAGGGCGCAGCGCGTTTTGCCGGGGGCCAAGGCCGACACGGCAAGTTTTGATGATGAAATAGGCCGTTGGCCCTTGTCTGGCAAGCGCAGACAGCTATCCAAAAGATAGCGAATTATTGCGGACGCGGCAGCGAGGAGGGTGGCACCGGCCGCGGCTGGCCCGCATCGTCGATCGCCACGTAGGTCACGCTGGCTTCAGTCACCTTGATGTAACGCCCCTGGGAGTGAAAGCGCTCCGCATACACCTCGACCTTGACCGTCATCGAGGTGCGGCCAATCCGGGTCAACTCTGAATAAAAAGACAGAATGTCGCCGACACGCACCGGCTGCTTGAAGATGAACTCGTTGACCGCCACCGTGGCCATGCGGCCTTCGGCATAACGCGCCGGGATCACCGAGCCGGCCAGATCGACCTGGGCCATGACCCAGCCGCCGAAGATGTCGCCGTTGGCATTGCAGTCAGCCGGCATCGGGATGACCTTGAGCACCAGTTCCTTGTCCAGCGGCAGCTTGACGCTCAAAGGGTCATGGGGGAGGCTGGATTCGGTGGACATAGGCACAATCGGTAGTGAAAAATTGAAACAACAGGACAATTGTCTCCGATGCGCTCTTATGCCCCCGCGACCGAAGCGCCCAAAGCCCCCGGCGCAGCCCCACCCCCCGAATTGAACCGCTCCGACTGGGCCACGCTGCAACGCCTGTTTCCCTACCTGTGGGATTACAAATGGCGGGTGCTGGCAGCGCTGGCCTTCATGGTCGGCGCCAAGGTCGCCAACGTCGGCGTGCCGCTGCTGCTGAAAAACCTGGTCGATGCGATGAGCTTCAAACCCGGTGACGTGCAGGTCGTGCTGGTGGTGCCGGCTGCGTTGCTGGTCGGTTACGGGTTGCTGCGCTTGTCCACGTCCCTGTTCACCGAACTGCGCGAACTGGTGTTTGCCAAGGCCACCGAAGGCGCGGCGCGGCGCATCTCGCTTGAAGTGTTCCGGCATCTGCATGCGCTGAGCCTGCGTTTTCACCTGGAGCGCCAGACCGGCGGCATGACACGCGACATCGAGCGCGGCACGCGCGGCGTGCATTCGCTGATCTCGTATTCGTTGTACAGCATCATCCCGACGCTGATCGAAGTCACGCTGGTGCTGACCCTGCTGGCGGTCAAATTCGACATCTGGTTTGCCGGCATCACCATCATTGCGCTGGTGTTTTACATCACCTTCACCGTCACGGTGACCGAGTGGCGCACCAAGTTCCGCAAGGAGATGAACGAACTCGACTCCTCGGCGCATAGCCGCGCCATCGACTCGCTGCTCAACTACGAAACCGTCAAGTACTTCAACAACGAGGACTTCGAGGCGAAGCGTTACGACGAAAACCTGATCCGTTACCGACGCGCCGCCGTCAAGAGCCAGACCACGCTGAGTTTGCTCAACACCGGCCAGCAGCTGATCATTGCCGCCGGCCTGGTGGCCATGCTCTGGCGCGCGACGCAAGGCGTGGTCGACGGCCGCATGACGCTGGGCGACCTGGTCATGGTCAACGCCTTCATGATCCAGCTCTACATTCCGCTCGGTTTCCTGGGCGTGCTATATCGCGAGATCAAGCAAAGCCTGACCGACCTGTCCAAGATGTTCACCTTGATGGAAAAAGAGCGCGAGATCGCCGACCAGCCCGGCGCGCCGGCGCTGGCCCTGCAAACCTCACCGGCGGTGCGTTTTGAAAACGTCAGCTTCGCTTACGAGGCGTCGCGGCCCATTCTGCACAACATCAGCTTCGAGATTCCACCGGGCAAAACGGTGGCGGTGGTGGGTTCCTCGGGCGCCGGCAAGTCCACGCTGGCGCGCCTGCTGTTTCGTTTCTACGACGTGCAGCAGGGCCATATCACCATCGCCGGCCAGGACATCACGCAGGTGACCCAGGCCAGCGTGCGTCAGGCAATAGGCATCGTGCCGCAGGACACCGTGCTGTTCAACGACACGGTCGAATACAACATTGCCTACGGCCAGCCCGGTGCCAGCCGCGCCCAGGTGGAAGAAGCCGCGCGCGCCGCCCGCATCCACGACTTCATCAGCTCCACGCCCGCTGGTTATGCCACCATGGTCGGCGAGCGCGGCCTGAAACTGTCCGGCGGCGAGAAGCAGCGCGTGGCCATCGCCCGCACCCTGCTGAAGAACCCGCCGCTCATGATTTTTGACGAGGCCACCTCGGCGCTGGACTCGGCCAACGAACGCGCGATCCAGGCCGAGCTGCGCAGCATCGCGGAAAACAAGACCACGTTGGTGATTGCGCACCGGCTGTCTACGGTCGTGGATGCGCACGAAATCCTGGTGATGGAAGCCGGCCAGATCGTCGAGCGCGGCACCCACGCGGCCCTCCTGGGCCTGGGTGGGCGTTATGCAGCGATGTGGGCGCTGCAGCAGAGTTCCGAATAATCTTCAAGGGTTTTGGGCTTCTGGCCCTTGTCGCGAATGCGGAGTCAGCTATATATTTGATAGCAATTTGAGGCCCGGGGACTCCGGCTGCCGTCGTCCTTCGGGATTTCCGTAGATACAAGCGCGTTGCCAACTCGCATAATTCAAGCCATGGAAACCAAATGGCTGGAAGATTTTGTCAGTCTCGCTGAAACCCGGAGCTTCAGTCGCTCGGCGACGCTGCGCCACGTGACGCAACCGGCGTTTTCGCGGCGCATCCAGGCGCTGGAGGCCTGGGCCGGCACCGACCTGGTGGACCGCAGCTCTTACCCGACGCGACTGACCCCCGCCGGCGAAACGCTGTACAGCCAGTCGCTGGAGATGCTGCAGGGCCTGCAATCGACGCGTGCCATGCTGCGCGGCCACAACTCGGCCGGGCAGGACGTGATCGAGTTCGCCGTGCCGCATTCGTTGGCCTTCACTTTTTTTCCGGCCTGGGTCAGCAGCCTGCGCGAGAAATTCGGGCCCATCAAGAGCCGGCTGATCGCACTCAACGTGCACGACGCGGTGCTGCGGCTGGTCGAGGGCAGTTGCGATTTGCTGATCGCCTACCACCATGATTCGCAGCCTTTTCAGCTTGACGCCGACCGTTACGAGATGATCAGCCTGGGGCAGGAGGTGCTGGCGCCTTTCGTCAAGGTCGATGCCGACGGCGCGCCGCTGTACCGCCTGCCGGGACGCGCCGGCCAGCCGCTGCCTTACCTCGGTTATGCACCCGGTGCCTACCTGGGCCGCGTGGTGGACCTGATCCTCAAGCAGTCCAGCACCGCCATCCACCTGGACCGGGTCTACGAGACCGACATGGCCGAAGGCCTGAAGGCGATGGCGCTCGAAGGCCACGGCATTGCCTTCCTGCCATTAAGCGCCGTCAAGAAAGAATTACGCGTGAAAAAGCTGGTCAGCGCCGGCCCCGGCCTGGAGATGACGATGGACTTGCGGGTCTACCGCGAGCGGCCAACCACCAAGACTGCAGCCAAGAACCCGGCGCAGGCGCTGTGGAACTACCTCGAAAGCCAGGCTTTGCCCAAGACGGCCGGAAAGGTCCGTCTAGGTGGCAACCCTTAGCGGTTATAAATTAAATGCATGAAGCCGCGACTTATCAGCATTGGCTTTTCGGCGGCTGAAAATTTACAGTCCGGGACGTTCTGTGATGCAGAGAGGGTGACTTTCTGATGCGACCCGCCAGGGACATTGGAAGGGTTGGCACAAAGACTGCTTAGCCTGACAACACTGTTTTGCCGATTTGGACGCTGGCACTGTCTTGGGGATTGCTTGTTCCTGGATTCGCGCTTTACTTCTCGTGCGCCGCAGCTTTACCTGCAAGCTGTCGGCCGTGGGTTCATCCAGCGCGTTCCTGAACATACCGGTCCACCGGCTGGCGCGCAAAGGGATGGGGCAAACCTTGGGCATGGGCCCATGACCGGCTCCTTAGAATGACGTCATCAACTATTTCATCAACTATTTCATCAACTGAAGGAAATTTCATGAAACTCAAACTAGCCGCATTGACCATTGCTGTCCTCGCGACCAGCGGCGCTTTCGCCCAGGCCACCGACACTCTGGCCAAAGTCAAGGCTTCCGGCATCATCACCATGGGTGTTCGCGACTCTTCAGGCGCCTTGTCCTATACGCTGGGCGACGGCAAATACGCCGGCTACCACGTTGAAGTCTGCAACCGCATCATCGCCAACGTGGAAAAGGCAGTTGGCCGCAAGCTGGAAGTCAAATACCAGTCGGTGACCTCACAAAACCGCATTCCCCTGGTGCAAAACGGCACGGTGGACATTGAGTGTGGCTCCACCACCAACAACGCCACTCGCCTGAAAGACGTGTCTTTCCTGCCGACCACCTTTGTTGAAGAAGTCCGTATTGCTGTCAAGGCCAACTCCGGCATCACCGGCATTGCGCAGCTCAACGGCAAAAACGTGGCGACTACCACGGGTACCACGTCGGTTCAAACACTGCGTAAAAACGAGCGCGCCACCGGTGTTGACTTCAAGGAAGTTTTTGGCAAGGATCACTCTGACAGCTTCCTGCTGCTCGAGTCAGGCCGCGCCGACGCTTTTGTGATGGACGGCGCCATTCTGGCCGGCAACATCGCCACTTCCAAAACGCCCGCCGACTTCAAAATTGTGGGTGAAGTCCTGAGCGTGGAACCGATCGCCATCATGGTCCGCAAGGACGATGCAGCCTTCAAAAAGGTTGGCGACGATACCGTCAAGGAAATGATGAAGTCCGGCGACATGGCCAAACTCTGGGACAAATGGTTCCAGCAGCCGATCCCGCCGAAGAACACCCGTGTGGGATATGCCGCCAGCGACAGCACCAAGGCTGCCTGGGCGACGCCGAACGAGAAGCCGATGGAAGACTACGCCAAGAAGTAAATCCGGCGTCTGATCGCCTGACCAGGTACAAACCCCGCCCCTGAATTTCAACCGGCGGGGTTTGTCATTTGCTGCAGGCCTGTTTGCGTGCAACATGAATAACAAAAAGCTGGAGTTGCCA
This sequence comes from Polaromonas eurypsychrophila, assembly GCF_014641715.1. Taxonomy (GTDB): domain Bacteria; phylum Pseudomonadota; class Gammaproteobacteria; order Burkholderiales; family Burkholderiaceae_C; genus Polaromonas; species Polaromonas eurypsychrophila. The sequence goes on from NZ_BMIG01000004.1 coordinate 200,873, forward strand.
TGAGTTGGGACTGGAAAGTTTTTCTGAACGACGACGGCAGTGGGCGCACTTACCTTGAGTGGATGTTCGAAGCCTGGAGCTGGACCCTGGCCGTTGCGGGTGCGTCGTGGGTGGTCGCCATGGTGGTGGGTGTCCTGTTCGGTACGCTGCGCACCTTGCCCCACAGCCCGTGGCTGGTTCGCCTTGCCAACGCCTGGGTAGAGTTGTTTCGCAACATCCCCTTGCTGGTGCAGATCTTCATCTGGTACTTTGTGGTGCCGAAAATATTTCCCGCCATGCAGCAGTTGCCCAGTTACGTTCTGGTGGTATTTGCGCTCGGATTTTTTACCTCGGCGCGTATCGCCGAGCAGGTCAGGGCCGGCGTTCAGTCGCTGCCCCGCGGCCAGCGGTATGCCGGTATGGCCATGGGTTTCACCACGGCGCAGACCTACCGTTACGTGATCCTGCCCATGGCTTTCCGGATCATCGTTCCGCCGCTGACCAGCGAATCCATGAATCTGCTTAAAAATTCATCGGTCGCTTTTGCCGTGTCGATTGCCGAACTGACCATGTTTGCAATGCAGGCCCAAGAAGAAACTTCGCGCGGCATCGAGATTTACCTGGCCGTCACGGCGGCCTACGCGGTGTCGGCGTTTGCCGTGAACCGGGTGTTTGCCTTTATTGAAAAGAAGGTCCAGATACCGGGTTACACCATGGCTGGCGCGTCTGGCGGGGGGCACTGATATGTTTGGACTCGACCTGAGTTTTTTCAACTGGGACATCATTTCCAAGTTTGTCATCAAGGGTTTTTTGTTCAGCATCCAGCTGACGATTGTGGCCACCATTGGCGGCATCATCTTTGGTACCCTCCTGGCCCTGATGCGCCTGTCGGGCAAAAAAATCCTGGTGGTTCCTGCCACCATCTACGTCAACGGCATGCGTTCTGTGCCGCTGGTGATGGTGATCCTGTGGTTCTTCCTGCTGGTGCCGGCCGGGTTTTATGCGCTGATTCCCGGAGGCAGCAATTACCGGGCGGAAATTTCAGCCGTCATTACCTTTGTGGCCTTTGAAGCTGCGTATTTCAGCGAAATCATGCGGGCCGGCATTCAGTCCATTTCGCGCGGTCAGGTCAATGCCGGGCGCGCCCTGGGCATGACTTACGCGCAGAACATGAAGCTGATTGTGCTGCCGCAGGCTTTCAGGAACATGGTGCCGATTTTGCTGACCCAGACCATCATCCTGTTTCAGGACACTTCGCTGGTATATGCGATTGGCGCTTATGACCTGCTCAAGGGCTTCAGTACCGCGGGCAAAATTTATGGCCGGACCGAAGAGGCTTATTTGCTGGCTGCCGTAGTTTATTTCGTGATGTGTTTTGGCCTGTCTTACATGGTCAAGCGCCTGCAGAACAAAATTGCCATCATTCGGTAATTTTTTCAATCCATGAGAAGACAAGCTGAATAAAGATCAAGAGAAGACTGGAGCACATGATGATTGAGATGAAAGAAGTTTCCAAGTGGTACGGCACGGTGCAGGTGCTCAACAACTGCAGCACTAACATCAAAAAAGGCGAAGTGGTGGTGGTCTGCGGCCCTTCGGGTTCCGGCAAATCGACGCTGATCAAGGTCATCAATGCGCTTGAGCCTTTCCAGAAAGGCGAAATTTATGTCGATGGACAGGCCGTGCACGACCCCAAGACCGATCTGCCCAAGCTGCGCTCGCGTGTCGGCATGGTGTTCCAGAACTTCGAGCTTTTTCCACACCTGAGCGTCACTGAAAACCTGACGCTGGCGCAGATCAAGGTGCTGGGCCGCAGCCAGGACGAGGCCAAAACCCATGGCCTCAAATACCTGGACCGTGTGGGCCTGATGCTGCACAAAGACAAGTTTCCCGGCCAGCTCTCGGGCGGTCAGCAGCAGCGTGTGGCGATTGCGCGCGCGCTCAGCATGGACCCGATTGCCATGCTGTTCGACGAACCCACTTCGGCACTCGACCCCGAAATGGTCGGTGAGGTGCTGGACTGCATGATGGGCCTGGCCACCGATGGCATGACCATGATGGTGGTCACGCATGAGATGGGGTTTGCGAAGAAAGTGGGCAGTCGCGTGATCTTCATGGACGTGGGCGGCAAGATTCTTGAAGACTGCTCGAAGGACGAGTTTTTCATGCACCCGGAGAATCGGCAGGCGCGGACCAAGGATTTCCTCAACAAAATCCTGGCACATTGAACGTCTTGTCACCCCGGACCTGATCCGGGATCCATGTTTCGAATACCAAGGGCGCGGGTGGATGTGACATGGATTGCGGGTCGAGCCCGCAATGACAAAAGGCGTTAGGCTTTTTGGGACAATGGCGCCATGACCCAAATAACCCTGACCCGCCCCGACGACTGGCATTTGCATGTGCGCGACGGGGATGCCCTGAATACCGTCGTGCCGCACACTGCAGCGCAATTCGGCCGGGCCATCATCATGCCCAACCTGCGTCCGCCGGTGACCACGGCGGCGCAGGCTGTCGCCTACCGCCAGCGCATCCAGGCCGCCGTGCCGGCAGGCGTGGCCTTCGAGCCGCTGATGACGCTGTACCTGACCGACAACTTGCCGCCTGACGAAATCAAGCGCGCGAAGGACGCCGGTGTGGTGGCGCTCAAGCTTTATCCGGCGGGCGCCACCACCAACAGCGACGCCGGTGTGACCGATCTGCGCAAGACTTACAAGACACTGGAAACGATGCAGCGCGAAGGCCTGCTGCTGCTGGTGCATGGCGAGGTCACCTCGCCGGACATCGACCTGTTTGACCGCGAGGCGGTCTTCATCGACACGCAACTGATTCCGCTGCGCCGCGATTTTCCGGAACTGAAAATCGTCTTCGAACACATCACCACACGCGACGCCGCGCACTATGTGCGTGACGCCGGCCGTTTCATGGGTGCCACCGTCACCGCGCATCACCTGCTGTACAACCGAAACGCAATTTTTACCGGCGGCATCCGCCCGCACTACTACTGTCTGCCGGTGCTCAAGCGCGAGACCCACAGGCTGGCGCTGGTTGAAGCGGCCACCAGTGGCAATCCACGGTTTTTCCTCGGCACTGACAGCGCGCCGCACGCGGCCCACCTGAAAGAACACGCCACCGGCTGCGCCGGTTGTTACACCGCCCATGCGGCGATGGAACTGTATGCCGAAGCGTTTGACAACGCCGGGGCCCTGGACAAACTCGAAGCCTTTGCCAGCTTCAATGGTGCCGATTTTTATGGCTTGCCGCGCAACAGCGGCAGCATCACGCTGACCAGGGAAAGCTGGACGCCGCCAGAGAGCTACGCTTTTGGCGAGGCTGAACTCAAACCACTGCGTTCGGGCGAAGCGCTGGCGTGGAAGCTGGTCGGCTGAAAATTCTGCCCAAGTCAACTGGGCAATCAACATAAAGGGGGCGCCGGACCATGGTTGTATTTTTGATAGACGCGGATAACTTGTCTTCCCCCGCCTGGATAGAGGAAGCATTTCGAGAACTCGAATCCGAAGGGGAAATCTCCGTTCGGCGTGCTTATGGCAGTGCGGAAAACCTGCGAGGTTTGGCCGAGGTATTGCGCGTTCTGGCAGTCCGCCCGTTTGTAAATCTTTACCTCACCAAAAACACCACAGACCTTGCATTGGCAGTGGACGCCATGGAACTGGCTTGCCAGACGCCGAAGCCCCAAACCATTGTTATTGGCTCCGGCGATGCCGATTTTGTTCCTTTACTGGTTCGCTTGCGTGAGCGTGGGATTCGTTTGGTCTGCGTGTCCGAGCAGAGCAAGATGGCCTCGGAGGCGATTTCAGCCTACCACCGCGTCATCCATGTCGGCCAGAACAAGGGAACGCAGACGCGCCAATTGTCTAGCACGCCAGGGAAGCCGAGCACATTGGCCCCCAAAAAAGCAGTGGCAAAGAAGGTGCCCGCCAAGAAGATTGCCGAGAAACCAGTGGCAGCTAAAAAGGCAGCGCTTAAAAAAGTTGTTGAAAAAAGTGCGACAGGTGCACCAGGAGATGTATCGGTTCAGCGCATTCTGGAGGTTGTGCCGGGATTGCGATCAGAAAAGTTTCTGCGCCTGGGTGATGTTGCCAAGTTGCTGCATGACGCGAAGCTGCTGGGAAAAAATTCGGCCACCCCCAAGCTGTTCAAAAAATTCCCCCACCATTTTGAGTTGGCGCCTGCCAAACAGCCCAACGAAGTTCGCTACATTCCGTCCTCACGGTGAGTTCCTCGCATACAGCGCTGCTGCTTCCCGTTGACTGGGACCGCCCCTGGCTGGCGCCGTGGCGCGAATCTGGCGAGCGGGTGGCGCTGGCAATTGACGGCGGCGCGGCCTTCCACGAGGCCCTGAACCGCGAACCCGGTGCGCCGCGGCGTTTTGTGCCGCAATCCGCCTTGTCCGCCGGCCAGGCCTACGAGCAATTTATCTTTGACGCGGGCTCGGTCCCAACCCGCGACAACCTGCACGATTTTTTCAACGGCTTGTGTTGGCTACGTTTTCCGCTGACCAAGGCCAAACTCAACCAATTGCAGGCAGCAGAAATTGCAGCTGCCGGTGTGGCGCCACTGCGCGGACCGGTGCGCGATGCGCTCACGGTGTTTGACGAAAACGCGGCTTTGCTGTCGGCACCGCAGCCGCTGTGGGATGCGCTGCTGGACAAAGACTGGCGCAGGCTGTTCATTGACCTGCGCCCGCTGTGGCAGCAGGCGCAACTGCTGCTGTTTGGTCACGCCCTGCTGGAAAAGCTGGTTTACCCACGAAAACCGGTTACAGCCCATGTGTACCGGGCTCAGACGGCTATGAAATCGATAGCAAATCTGGACGCCTGGGTGGCGCAGGATCTGAGCGCGGAAAAACTGGCCGGCAAACCTTTTGCGCCCTTGCCGGTGCTTGGCGTGCCTGGCTGGTGGCCGGAAAACGAGAACTTTTCCTTTTATGATGACTCTCTTGTATTCCGCCCGCTGCAAGAATCCAGAACAACAAAAAACAGTGGACGCGCCGCCGGTGCAACTTGATATGGGTCGGCCAGACCTCATATCCGGCGCAAGGCGGAATTTTTTCACCGACCCCACGGAGAACCCATGAAACGTATTTTGCTGTTTGTAATGACCAACCTTGCAGTGGTGGTAGTGCTGGGCATTGTCGCCAGCCTGCTGGGCGTCAACCGCTATCTCACGCCGCAAGGCCTGAACCTGGGCATGCTGCTCGGTTTTGCCGCAGTCATCGGTTTCGGTGGCGCCATCATCTCGCTGCTGATCAGCAAGCCGGTCGCCAAATGGAGTTCGGGTGTGCGCGTGATCAACGAGCCGGCGAACGCCGATGAAGCCTGGATTGTCGAAACCGTGCGCAAACTGGCGACCACCGCCGGTATCGGCATGCCCGAAGTCGGCATCTTTGAGGGCGCACCGAACGCCTTCGCGACCGGCGCCTTCAAGAATTCCTCGCTGGTTGCGGTCTCCACCGGCCTGCTGCAAGGCATGACGCGTGAAGAGATCGAGGCCGTTCTGGGCCACGAAATCGCGCACGTGGCCAATGGCGACATGGTGACCATGACCCTGATCCAGGGTGTGATGAATACCTTTGTGGTGTTTCTGAGCCGCGTGATCGGCTACGCGGTGGACAGCTTTTTGCGCCGGGGCAGCAGCAGCAACTCCGGCCCAGGCATTGGGTATTACGTGAGCACCATCGTGCTGGACATCGTGCTCGGTTTTGCCGCCGCCATCGTGGTGGCCTGGTTCTCGCGCCACCGCGAGTTCCGCGCCGACGCCGGCGCGGCCCGCTTGATGGGCAAGAAGCAACCCATGATCAATGCGCTGGCCCGCCTGGGCGGCATGGTGCCCGGCCAGTTGCCCAAGGCCGTCGAAGCCATGGGCATCACCGGCAGCATGGGCAAGCTTTTTGCGACGCATCCACCGATTGAAGAGCGTATCGCTGCCCTGCAGAATGCCCAGCCCGGCCAGGTCTGACCCAGCCAGGTCACCGGTAAAAAGCCACTGCATCCGCAGTGGCTTTTTTTATGGGGTGACGGCCGTTTTGGCGGCCTGTGCGGCGCGCACGCGCGCAAGAGCTGCCGTCACCTCGGCCAGGTTCAGGCCGTACATGTCGGCAAACTCGGTTTCGGTTTTTCCGCTCGCCTCGAAGGCGCGCAGCAGGGCCTCGCGTTTGGCGGCCTGCACGGCAAGCTCGGCCAGCGCGTCATCGACCAGCGCGTTCGTGGCTTCGTCCTGCACCCGCACCAGCGTGGCATAGTCTTCGCGGCTCAGCCCCGAAACTTCGATGGCCTGGATCAGCCGAAGTTGCAGGCGTGGGCGCAGGTCCTCGCGCGAGCGTGCCTGGCGGCGGCGGAAAATTTCCAGAATGGCGTGGTGCACATGTTCGGGCGCGACCGGCTCGACCGGATTGCCGTCGAGGTCATGCCGGGGCAGACCGGCGGCCACGCTTTCAAGGTAAGGCGTGGAGCGGGCGTGCTGGCCCATGGCGATTTTGAGTTCGTCTTTTTTGAAATCCTCGGGATGGCGCGCCAGCAGGTCCTGGAAAACACCGAGCTTGAGCGGCAAGAATTTGGCGCCGAACAGCTTGGGGTAAAGCGCGAACAGGCGCTCAAGCACCGGGCTGGCCTGGCGTTGCCTTGGGGCGCGGGCCGGTGGGCGTTTGCCGGGGCGTGCTGGCTGGTCGGTGGTGGCGGGAGAGGTATCGGTCATGGGTGTCGGTTCAGGAAAAATGAAGGAGATGGGTGTTCAGCGCGGCCTGAACATCTTGAACAGATTGTCGGGGGTAACAGTGAAGTAATCTGCGGGGCCGCCCCCGCGCAGGATGGGCTGGGCTGCGGCGGTGTCGTAAATGCCATTCTTGAGCAGGTGGCGGGCGATGTGCACACCGACGACTTCGCCGAGCACCAGCCAGGTTGGCACCGCCACGCCGTCCACACCCTGCAACTGCAGCACCTGGGTCAGGCGGCACTCAAAGGACACCGGGCTTTCGGCCACACGCGGCACCGCGATGCGGCGCGAGGCCACCGGTGTGAGGCCGGCCAGTTCAAACTCGTTGACTTCTGGCGGCACCGCTGCGCACGACAGGTTCATCTGCTCGGCCAGCGCGCGTGTCGCCAGGTTCCAGCCGAACTCGCGCGTCTGCTCGATGTTGCGCAGGCTGTCCTTGGCACCGATGCTGGAAAAACCGATGATGGGCGGCGTGTAGTTGAAGGCGTTGAAAAAACTGTATGGCGCGAGATTCAGGTGGCCCTGGGCATCTTGCGAGGAAATCCAGCCGATGGGGCGCGGACCCACGATGGCGTTGAAGGGATCGTGCGGCAGGCCATGGCCGCTGGCGGGTTCGTAAAAATGGATGTCGTCGTTCATGCGCCGCCTTTGTTGCCCGTCATACTGAGCGCCAGCGCTTCGGCAACCTCGATGCCGTCGACACCGGCAGACAGGATGCCGCCAGCATAACTCGCGCCTTCGCCGGCCGGGTACAGGCCCTTGACGTTGATGCTCTGGAAGTCGTCGCCGCGCGTGATGCGCAAAGGCGACGAGGTGCGGGTCTCGACACCGGTCAGCACGGCGTCGAACATATCGAAGCCGCGTATCTTTTTGCCGAACACGGGCAGTGCCTCGCGCATGGCGGTGATCGCGTAGTCGGGCAGGGCGCCGCCCAGGTCGGTCATCAGCACGCCGGGTTTGTAGGAAGGCTCAACACTGCCGAGTTGGGTCGAGGCCCGGCCCGCCACGAAATCGCCGACCAGCTGGCCTGGCGCCTCGTAAGTGCCGCCGCCCAGGGTGAAGGCATGTGATTCCAGTGCGCGCTGAAAAGCAATGCCGGCCAGCGGCCCGCCAGGGTAGTCGGCCGGGGTGATGCCGACCACGATTCCGGCGTTGGCATTGCGTTCATTGCGCGAGTACTGGCTCATGCCGTTGGTCACGACGCGGCCTTCTTCGGAGGTGGCCGCCACCACGGTGCCACCGGGGCACATGCAGAAGCTGTAGACCGAGCGGCCGTTGCCGGCGTGGTGCACCAGCTTGTAGTCGGCCGCACCCAGCAGCGGGTGGCCGGCATGTTGTCCCAGCCGCGCGCGGTCGATCAGGCCCTGTGGGTGCTCGATGCGAAAGCCGACTGAAAAAGGCTTGGCTTCCATGTAGACGCCGCGTTCGTGCAGCATGGCAAAGGTGTCGCGCGCGCTGTGGCCGGGCGCCAGCACCATGTGGTCTGTGCGCAGCTCGTAGCTGGTTCCGTCGGCCAGGTTTTGCACACTCAGGCTCCTGAGCTGGCCGTCCTCGATCAACACGTCCGATAGGCGATGCTCAAAACGTATCTCGCCGCCCATGGCGATGATCTGCTCGCGCATGTTCTCCACCACCTTGACCAGCTTGAAAGTGCCGATGTGCGGTTTGCTGACCAGCAGGATTTCGTCGGGCGCGCCGGCTTTCACAAACTCGGTCATGACCTTGCGACCGAGGAAACGCGGGTCCTTGATCTGGCTCCAGAGCTTGCCGTCTGAAAACGTCCCGGCACCGCCTTCGCCGAACTGCACATTCGATTCGGGATTCAACACGCCTTTGCGCCACAGGCCCCAGGTGTCCTTGGTGCGTTCGCGCACTTTCTTGCCGCGCTCCAGCACGATGGGGTTCAAGCCCATCTGCGCCAGCAACAGGGCGGCAAAAATGCCGCAGGGGCCGAAGCCGACAACCACCGGACGCAGCGCCGGCGCCTGGCGGGCCGTGGTGACGAGGTGGTAAGTCTGGTCGGGTGCGGGACGGATATGCGGGTTGTTGCTGAACTTGGCCAGCAGCGTGGCTTGCAGATCGGCGCTGGCCACCTCCACGTCAGCGATATAGACCAGCAGCAGCTTTTGCTTGCGGGCGTCGTAACTGCGTTTGTAAACCGTGTGGCCGCGCAGCTGGTCGGGCTGGATGCCCAGGGTGCGCTTGATCAGCGCGGGCAGGGCATCTTCGGTATGGTCAAGCGGCAGCTTGAGTTCAGTCAGGCGGATCATGGGGACTCTCAGGATCTGTTTTTCGGATCTATCGAGCATTTTACGCTTTCAGCCCATAGCGGGTGTGCGCAAGCAGCTATCAAATCCATAGCGCTTTAAATGCCGGGATAATAGGGGTGTGAAGCACGCCAGACTGCCGCTGGTGCAAGGGTGGAAACACCGCACTGGAGGAAGGTCCGGACTGCAAAGGGCAGCGTAGCAGCTAACAGCTGTCCACCGTGAGGTGAGGATCAGAGCTACAGAGACGAGTCGGACCGGGGCAACCCGGGACGGGTGAAACGAGCAATCTCTACGCGCAGCAATACCAAGTAGGCACACGTTGACGGGGCCCCCGGAGTGTGCGGGTAGGTAGCACCGAGCCGTCTGGCGACAGACGGCCCAGATTAATGGCAGTCACGGGGCGGCAACCGCAAGGAAACCGCCCTGCACAAAATCCGGCCTATCGGCGGGCTTCACACTTTTTTGGCTTGACCCTTCCGCTGTCATCCCGGACTTGATCCGGGATCCATATGGGCGAACTACTTATCTGCTTCGTAACATGCGAGTTTGCGAACAAGCCGGGTCTCGCCCCGGCGGGCGACTCACTTTCTCTTGCGTCGCCAAGAGAAAGTAAGCAAAGAGAAGGCGACCCGATGGTCTGGTTCCCTGCGCTTCGCTGCGGGCAACCTGCGGTGCTCGCCGAAAACGGGGCCGAGCTAGCACTCTCCCGTCTCAGACAATCGCTCGCCCTGATCCACTTTCGGCTGCGCTCCTCGGCCCAGCCCGACGGGTGGGGGGATAAAAACCAATGCGGGGACAAATCCGGAGTCCTTGAAGCGCTCAACGCTTCGAGGATGGGAATCCCAACAGACCGTTATGTTTGCACGCGGGCGCAGCGCACGCGGCCGCATGTTGTCCTCCTCCATCGCCCAGCGGGGCGAGGGAGGGGTCGGGGATGCGCTGCCTGACTCCCGCCATGCGCGTTCGGATCCACAACGGGATGATTTGCTTGCCAACACGCCGCGTCGTGTGCCCGAAGGCACACGCAAAGGGTTTGGTGAGGAAAGCGCCCGTTTTGGTCCGAACCCGAAGGGGCGTGGTTTTGCGGGCGATCCGCTTCGTTACAAAACCAGGCAAGGCGCAAAGCCTTACCTAGGGTTTTGCGCCTCACGGCTCATCCCGCAAAAGCCTCGCCGCGCCAGGCGCGAGTCAGGCAGCGCATCCCTGAGGGAGGGAGTGGGGAGTCATCCCTGCTGACAACGGCGGACAGCGGACGCAGCGCGAGTCAGGTGACGTGAGCGGTCGAGACGAGAATCCGCAAGCCGTGTCCAGCCCGCATCAGGTTTCTACAGATTAAACAAACCCTGCGCCTGAATCCGCTCCACATGCGCGAGCAGCGATCGTTTGGCAACCGGCCAAATCCGCGAGTCCACGTCGTCGTAGGCGATTTTCACCCAGTCGTCCATGGTTCCCTCCGGCTGCGCCTGCATCACGCCGACGATCTTGGCTTCGCGTTTGAGGCGGTGCGCCTTGAGCTGGGCAATCGCGGTCTTCGCTTCACCGATCACGTAACCGTGGGCCGGCGCGATGAAGTTGATGCCGTGTTCGTCGCAGGCGGCGCTGAGGGCGTCGAGTGATTCCAGGTAGGCGTTCATGTTGCCGTCGGGCGGGTCCACCACCGTGGTGCTGCCGTTGAGAATGTGGTCGCCGCTGAACAAGATACCGTCTTCCACCAGCATCAGGCACAGGTGGTTGGCCGCGTGACCCGGTGTGTGCATTACTTTCAGGGTATGTGTCATTTCTGGCTTCAGCCCATGACTGGTAAGCGTGAGTAGCTCCTGATTTGATAGCGACTGATCCGGTGTGAACTGGCTCGCCGCGCGTGCTGTCGGCGCCGATGGCAGGCCCAGGATGGGCGGCGGCGTGTTGCACAACGCCTGCAGCGGCTTGGCACCGGGCGAGTGGTCGGCGTGCGAGTGGGTACACACAATCATGCGGATGTCGCCGCCGGCTGCGCGCCAAAGCCGCTGCAGGTGGTCCATGTCAGCCGGTCCGGGGTCGATCACGATGTAGCCGGTGTTCGGGTCACCGACCAGGTAGCTGTTGGTGCCGGGGCCGGTCATCACGCCGGGATTGGGCGCGGTCAGGCGCATGACGTTTTTGAGTAGGGCCACCGGTTGCGCGGTTTGCCAGTCCAGCGTGTGCACCATCTGTCCGTCGGGGCTGGTCAAGGCGAGTTCGCCGTACGGCGCTTCATGCTCCATGTAGCGTGTCTCGGCGCCTTCGAGAAAACCGGCGCGCGGGCAGGAGGTCCACAGTGGCTGCTCGGACGCGCAGGCCTGCAGCACGGCGTCGACTGTCGCAAAAGGCTTGAGCCGCTGCAGCGTGCGTATGGTCGGGAAGATGATGAAAAAGCTGCCGGCCTCATGCCGGGCCAGCGCGTCGGCCGGCCGCACCCAGCAAGGTTCGAACTGTTCGGACTCGTCGGCGACCGGTTCCTGGCCCTCGGGCATGCGCGCAACCAGAAAGGGCACGTCGAAGCGGCGCGGCAAATCGCGATCGGTGATCCAGTGCGCCAGCACAAACACCTGGTCGCCGGCCAGCACCAGGCCCTTGTCGCGGCACTGCGCGGCGAAAGGCGCCTTGCGGTCCAGCGCGGCAATGTCGGTGGTGGTGGCGTAGCTGCCATCGGCATGGCGGGCCAGCAGCACGCCGAGTTCTTCAAAACTTTCGCGGATGGCGGCAATCGCCTGCGTCAGGTGCAGGTCGCTCTGGCTGGCGCGGCGTGTGGACTGCGCGTGTGCCGCCAAATCCGCCGCGTCAATGCCGCCACCGGGGAACACATAGGCACCCGGTGCGAAGCTGGCAGTCATGGAGCGCCGCGTCATCAGCACCTCGATGCCCTCGGGGCTATCGCGCAGCAGCAGCACGGTGGCGGCAGCGCGGGTGGGCGCGGGTTCGCGCTGCGGATACAGAAGTTGGGAAGGTCGGACCATAAGCCCGATTTTGCGCGAAACGGCGCGGCTGCTGCGTCAAACCCGAGATCAGTGACATGCTAAGTGTTATCCGCAATGGCGGATTCACCGACGCCTAAGGATACTGGCCTCACTTTATTTGCAGGTGCCTCTCATGAAACAATGGATTTCCAGAACCGCCTTCGCCGTGACGGCCGCAACCTTGCTGGCAGCGCCGCTGAGCGCCATGGCCCAAGCCTGGCCCACCAAACAGCCGATCAAGTTTGTCGCCGTTTTCCCGCCCGGCGGATCGGTGGATCAGGTGGCCCGCATTCTGGCGGTGCCGCTGTCGCAGCAACTAGGGCAGAACATCATTGTCGAAAACAAGGGCGGTGCTTCGGGCTCCATCGGCACGGCGGCAGTGGCCGCAGCGCCGGCCGACGGCTACACGTTTGCGGTGGTGTTTGACACCCATGGCGTGAACCCGACATTAATCCCCGGCATGCCGTTTGACACCCGCAAGGACCTGGCGCCGGTGTCGCTGATCGGCACCTCGGCCATGGTGCTGGCCACCTTTTCGGCATCCGAGTACAAGACTTTTGCCGATGTTGTGGCCGCAGCCAAGGCCAAAAAGAATGTCAGCTACGGCAGCATAGGCTCGGGCAGCCTGGGGCATCTGGCGATGGCGCTGCTGTCCAAAAGCGGCGGTATTGACTGGCAGCATATTCCCTACAAAGGCGGCGGCCCGCTGATGACCGACGCGGTGGCCGGCCATGTGCCGCTGTCCATCGGCTCGGTGTTTGTCACCAAGCCGCACATCGATAGCGGCCGCCTGCGCCCGCTGGCCGTGACCACCAGCAAACGCTCAGACGACCTGCCCAATGTGCCGACTGTGGCGGAGAGTGGTTTTGCCGGTTTTGACGCCCCGGCCTGGTGGGCCATTCTGGCGCCCGCCAAAACCCCGCCCGATGTGCTCAAACGCATGAACGAAGAAGTCAACAAGGCGCTGAAGAACCCCGAGATCGCAAAAAAACTCAGCGCCCAGGGCATCGACATCTTGGGCGGCACGCCTGAATCAGCCCGTGTATTCATCGACAAACAAATCGACATTTGGGCCAAGGTGGTGAAGGACAACGGGATCAAGGCGGATTGAGCGCCATCATTCGATGATGAAAGGGCCTGCGGGCCCTTTTCTGTCCCGGATCGAAGGGCATGCAGCCCGGCTTGCGGTAACCTCATGAGCTCAGATGTTTTATAACCCGCAGTGCCCTGACCGTCCGGGCCGCTATGCTACTCCGCAATTTCGCGGGATATATCAAAATTAGGCATCGCAATGACGCTTCCTGCTGACCTTGTAGCGTCACTCAAAGGCGCTCCCACAAGGGAGTTTCTCGACGACATGAAGCAGGAGAATCGTCCAAAGCATGGGCAGCGTTGGATGCTGCGTAACGAGATTGCACCAAGCGACCTATATTGCTACCTTGGCGCGAGATTCGGAGCACCGAACGGTCTGCAAAACTTCCTTCGGAACGACGATTCAGACAATCTAATTCACTGGGAGTGGTGTCTTCGCTGTGATGACGGGTGGCTTACTTTTCAGGGAATGAACTTCCGAACAGAGATCTGGCTTACCTCGCGCGCTGGAGTTGAGGAATCCGACAAGTCATTGCTTGTTGCGCAGATCAAGGCCGACTTCGCGAACTACGGCAAGCAGATGTCCGAGGTTCGCAAAGCCCTTGAAAACTGGACTGAGTTCGTGAACCCTTATCGAAGAATCAGGGGATCGATCGAGAAACTGCTGGATGATCTTCGAGAACTCAAGCTTCGTCCAGAAGACGAAGCGATACCCGACATAACTAGCGCGGAGGAGGTTCCGCCAGATCGGTGGGGGGAGCTTTTGGAAAAATACACGAAAGGGCTTGGCCTTTGCTTTGGCATACGTTCAATGTTGCCGGTGATGGCTGAGGCCTTCGTCAATTTGATCTTGTTCGTTCTCATGAGGCCAGATCTAAAGTTGGACGAGAGGCTGCGCGAGAACGCCATTCGTCAGCCGATCGACGTTCGCGTGAAGTCGCTGCATATCACCTGCTTGGGGTTCGAACGGCCCGTCGACTACTCGCACGAGTTCTGCAAGGCATATCACACGCTCGTAAACGAGAGAAATGACCTACTGCACGGCAACGTAGTCCTTGACAAACTCAAGTTCAACGAAGTGTTCTTCAATGGCCGCGTCCCGGTATTCAAACAATATCGATCCATGTGGGAGCGCTCCGTCGGTGTAGAGATCCAGGCAGTTGGTCTGCACCGCCTTGAGAGGGAGGTCGAGACGGTTGACAATTTCACCGCCTATCTCAAAAGCTGCTTGACCGAGAATGTAAGGAAGCAGTTCGAGCACCTCGCTCAAATGCGCGATCTCGGACTGAACTCGGAGAATGGTCGAATCGGTGTGCTCTTCCCTGGCCATCTGGTTGACTTCTTCCCGGTTTTCTCCAAGCCTGGCGAAGGCAATGCCTAACCTCTTACCCAAACGCTGACTTGCTATGGCCGCAACCCCCTGAAGGCTCCAGGCGATAGTTGTTAATTATCCTTCCGCGGACATTCGGCGTCTGCTCCATGGTCGGCTTAGCTCGAGCGCTACGTGACAAGAGCTAAGAGGTGAGTGGTCGCGCGTCCTGCCACTCTATTGCACGCTCTGCAACAACTCTAAAGTCGGATACCCATCCGCTGGCAAGCCCACGCTGCGCTGATAGCGGCGAGCAGCGCTGCGCGTAGCCGGGCCCATCATGCCGTCAGGTGTGCCGCTGTCGAAACTGCGGGCGTTGAGCGCCGTCTGCAGTGCTAGCAACTGGCTGCGCGACAGCGGCTGCAAATCGCGCGGCCAGGCGGCTTGAACCGGCGCGCCGCCGCCCAGTGCTTGCGCCAGCAGGCCGACGGCGAGGGCATAACTGGTCGAGTTGTTGTAACGCAGGATGGTGCGGAAGTTCGGGCCGACGATAAAGGCTGGCCCACGCGCACCTGCGGGCAACAGCAGGGCCGCGTCCGCCAGCGCCGGCAGCGGAGAGCCGTCCATGGTTTGCACGCCCAATCCGGCCCAGACCGCTGCTGGCCGCCGCTGCTCGCCATCGGCGAGTGCCAGGTCGAAGCCCGGCGGCAGGCGCACCTCCTGCCCCCAAGGCTGGCCGGACTGCCAGCCGGAACGGACCAAAAAGTTGGCGGTCGAAGCCATTACATCTGGCAGGCTGCCCCAGATATCGCGCCGGCCGTCGCCGTCGGCATCGACCGCATAGGCCAGAAAGTTCGACGGCAAAAATTGCGTCTGGCCCATGGCGCCGGCCCAGGAGCCGACCATCTGCGCGCGGCTGATGTCCCGGTTCTGCAGAATTTTCAGCGCAGCGAGCAACTGGCTGCGCGCCCAGGCCTCGCGCCGGCCTTCGAAACCCAGTGTGGCCAGCGCGTCGATTGTCGGGATGTCGCCGGTGTTGCTGCCGTAGTTGCTTTCCATGCCCCAGATCGCCGCCAAAATTTCGGCCGGGACGCCGTAGCGCGTTGCGGCCGGGTCGACCGCTGGCCGTGCTTGCAGCAGCCGGTCCTGGCCGCGCACGACGCGCTGCGTCGAGACTGCGCTGTCGAGATAGTCCCAGACCGTGCGTGTGAACTCGGCTTGTGCACCATCGAGTTCAGTCACGCGCGGGATGAAACGAATGCCATCGAATGCGCTCTGCAGTGTGGCATCGGTGATGCCGGCTGCGCGCGCGCTGCTACTGAAGTCCGCGATCCAGCGTGCGAAGCGCTGGTCGCGTTCGGCATCAACGGGCACAGGGGCGCTGCCTGGCGGTAGCGTCTGGGCACTGGTCGAAAGCGTGGCGGCGCCAGCCGCCAGCGCGAAAATGGTCAGTAGTATTGGCGCCCACCTGGAGATGGTGGGCCCAGGAAAAAGGGTACGTCTTTTTTGCATGCCTTAGTCATGCTCTTCGGGCGACACACCCAGTGCCACCAGAAAACGCGCCACCATGTTGTAGGTGGCAATCGCACTGGTCAGTTCAACCAGCTCCGTGGTATCGAAATGTGCGCGCAGGGCCTCGAAGACTTCGTCGCTGACTTTCACGTCCAGTGTCATCTGCGCGGCGTACTGGATCACCAGTTGTTCGACTTCGCCGAGGTCGGCATGCTGCGCTGACAGGCGCGCGTCTGCCTTCATCAAGGCGTTGAGTGCGTCGAGTTCGGCCTGCACGCCGCCAGCGACCAGGAAGTCAGGCGCGTGGTGCTTGTATTCATACACCGCACCTGTCAGCAGAGCCACGGTGCAAATACCGAGCTCGCGCAGTTTGCGGCTGGTCGGCAGGCCGGTGCGCACCGCGCCCAGGTACACATTCCAGCCGCGCGCCAGCGGTTCGCTCCAGAGCAGGGCTTTGTCAAGATTGATCATCGTGCCGCCGCGGCGCTTGAGGACGGCGTCCACCAGGTCTTGCGGTTGGGGTTTAAGGGCGGGCGTCCAGTCGGGAATACGCATGGGTGGCTTTCACAAAAAGGGGTAACGGGTGGAAGGCAGCGCGGCGCGGCCTCAGCGGATAATGCCCGCATGCTGATCCGATTTACCAAAATGCAGGGTGCGGGCAATGATTTTGTCATGCTTGATGAGACCCGCGAGCGCCTGAACCTCACGCCTGGCCAGTACCGCTTTCTGGCGGACCGCCACTTCGGCGTGGGTGCCGACCAGATTTTGTCGGTGCGGCCGGCGCTTGATCCGGGCATCGACTTCGAATACGTGATCCACAACGCTGACGGCGGCGAGGTCGAGCAGTGCGGCAACGGTGCGCGCTGCTTTGTGCGTTTTGTGCGCGAGCAGGGGCTGACTGACAAAGACACAGTTCGCGTCAAAACGCTGTCCGGCGTGATTGAGCCGAGTCTGCAACCCGACGGCCGCGTCACCGTGGACATGGGTGCGCCCATCTTCGATCTCGCGCGGGTGCCCTTCGACGCCGCCGGTCTGACCCCTCAAGCTGTCAATTCATGGTCAAAATGGCCACTGGCCCTTGCTGGACAAGCGCAAGCAGCTCCTGTTTTGATAGCGATTTTATCCATGGGCAACCCGCATGCGGTGCAACGGGTGGACGATGTGGAGACCGCGCCGGTGCTGGAAACGGGGCCGCTGATCGAGGGCCATGCGCGTTTTCCGCGCCGCGTCAACGCCGGCTTCATGCAGGTCGTTTCGCGCAGCCAGATCCGGCTGCGGGTGTATGAACGCGGTGCCGGCGAAACCCTGGCCTGCGGCAGCGGGGCTTGCGCCGCGGTGGTCGCTGGCATACGCTTGGGTCTGCTGGACGCGCGGGTGGATGTGTTGACACACGGCGGCACCTTGAGCATTGAATGGCAGGGCGGGCTGGACGCGGCCGCCGCGCCGGTACTGATGACCGGGCCGGCCACCACGGTGTTTGAGGCTTCGATAAACGTCCCCGATCACCTTTGAATCATCAGATTTTGTCGACTTAACGGAAAAACCAAGAACATGAATCCAAGCGAACGCTCCATCCACAACCCGATCACCGAAGACGACATTGCCAACTTCCTGGCCAACACGCCGGACTTCTTCGAGCGCCATGCCGAATTGCTGGCGACGGTGCAGCTGTCCAGCGGCCACGGCGGCCGCGCGGTCAGCCTGCAGGAGCGCCAGGCCGGCATGTTGCGCGACAAGATCAAGGGGCTGGAGTCCAAGGTCGTCGAGATGATCCGTTATGGCAATGAAAACGTCGGCATTGCCGACAAGCTGCAGCAGTGCACCCTGAACCTGCTGCTGACCGCCCATGCGCGCGACTTGCCCGACACCATCGTGCGTGAAATCCAGTCGCAGTTTGCCGTGCCGCAGACAGCGATCAAGGTCTGGCACGTCAACGGCATTTTTTCGATGGAAGACTTTTCAACCGGTGTCAGCGAAGACACACAGACCTTTGCGTCTTCGCTGACGTCGCCGTATTGCGGCGTCAACTCCGGTTTTGAGGCGGTTAGCTGGCTGCCCGACCCGGCGCAGGCGATGTCGGTGGCGCTGATCCCGCTGCGGACCATGACCCCCACGCTTGTCGCTTCGCGTACTGCGCTGCCCCCCGAGGGGGCTGAGCTTGCTTGGGGCGGCCCTTCGCTGCGCTCCGGCAAATCGCCGGAGGCCTTCGGTATGCTGGTGCTGGCCTCGCCCGATCCCGAGCGTTTCAGCAGCAGCATGGGCACCGACTTTCTGGAGCGCATCGGCGAGCTGGCAGGCGCGGCGCTGTCGCGCCTGCGGCCCATGGCCGAGTAGTCGACCACTCATCCATGGCCGGGCAGGACACCCCCACAAGTTTTGCTGAAGCGGCGTTGTCCGCGCCGCCCCCCGACAACGACCCGCTGGTCGAGCGTTATCTCGAACATGTGCGGGTCGAAAAACGTCTGGCTCAACGCACCGTCGAGCTGTACGCGCTGGACCTGGCCAAGTTGCAGGCCAACTGTCGCCAGGCCGACGTGGCGCTGACAGCGGTGCAGAACCTTCACATGCGGCGCTGGGTCGCGCAGATGCACGGCGGCGGCCGCAGCGGCCGCGGCATTGCGCTGATCCTGTCGGGCTGGCGCGGTTTTTATACCTGGCTGGGCCGTGAAGGCCTGGTGGCCAGCAACCCGGTGCAGGACCTGCGCGCGCCCAAAGCCGCCAAACCGCTGCCCAAAGCGCTCAGCGTGGACGAAGCCGTGCAACTCGCGGCGTTCCAGGGCGCGGACGGCGAAGACCCGGCGCTGCAGGCGCGCGACCAGTGCATCACCGAACTGCTTTATGGCTGCGGCCTGCGCATTGGCGAGCTGACCGGGCTGGACGTGGTGGCCAGCAGCCAGGCCAGGGGCTGGATCGACTTGCAGGCAGCCGAGGCGCATGTGCTTGGCAAGGGCGCGAAACGGCGCAGTGTGCCGGTTGGCGGCAAGGCGCTGGTAGCTTTGCAGACCTGGCTGGCCGCGCGCAGTGTGTGGGCCAGGGACAATGCAGCACTGTTCATCAGCCAGCGCGGCACACGCCTCACACCCCAGCACATCCGCGTGCGCCTCAAGCAGCGCTCACTGCAGGCCGGGCTGGCCACGCCGGTGCATCCGCACATGTTGCGGCACTCGTTTGCCAGCCACGTGCTGCAATCCAGTGGTGACTTGCGTGCGGTGCAGGAGCTGCTGGGCCATGCCAACATCACCACCACCCAGGTCTACACGCGGCTGGACTTCCAGCATCTCGCAAAAGTCTATGACGCAGCGCATCCGCGCGCGACGGTGGCTGGCCTTAAACCGGCTGCCAAAAACAAGACCTGAGCGAATACTTTTATTGAATGTCATGCCGGACCTGATCCGGCATCCATGACGCGCGGACATGGATTGCGGGTCGAGCCCGCAATGACAGGCAAACCATGATCGACCGCGGGCTTAGACGGTGGCCACGTAATCCGGAATCATGAACACCGCGCGTTTGCTGTGCGGGGACACGCCGGCCAGTGTTTGCGCCAGCCGGGCCAGCGCGATCTCTGCGCTCGGCCCCTGGCGCGGCACCAGGGCGTACGCCACGTGCACTTGTGCCACACATTCGACTGACAGGCCGTGATAAGGCATCAGGCAGCGCGCGACGATGCGCGGTCCCAGGGTGGCGGCTTCTACGGCTGAAAACGGACCCTCCACCAGCATGCTGAAACGATGTTCGGACAGGCGCGCCGCGCTGTCGATGTCGCGCGCCGTGGACAGCAGGCGCTCGGCGACGCGCAGCGGCAGGTCCTGCGCCGCCTTGCGGCCGAAGTCACGCTGGATTTGCTCGGTATTGACCAGGTCGATCATCAGCACCGCGCCTTGGTGTCTGAGCCGTTCCGAGCGGGCGATCATGCGGGCCAGTCGTTCTGCAAACACCGACTCGTTGATCAAGCCGGTGGAGGGGTCCACCCGGTCCAGCCCCCGGATGCGGCGCGTGTTCTCCCGCCGGTGCTGGCTGCGCAGCACCAGCACGGCCAGCATCGCCGGCATTTGCAATGCCATGCTGGCCAGCGCCGCCTGCTCGGTCACAAAACTGAGCGGTAGCCACCCCAGGTAGCGGCTTATGGCCAGCGCCAGGCTGAGGGCAAATGGTGCTGCGCTGAGCAGCAGCCATCCACCGAAGCGGTCGCCGCGGCGCCAGGCCCAGAGGTTAACGCCCAGCATCAGCAAGGGCGCAAGAATCAGATACGGCACGATCAGCCGGATACGCAGCTCGCTGTCGGTCAGTGCCAGGGCCAGTGACAGCGCCGCCCCTGCGAGCATCACCGCCCAGACTAGGCCGTTGAGAAGGCGGGAACGCTGCGCCAGCGACACGATGGTGGCATTGAGCAGCAATAGGGCTATCAGCATCCAGACGCCTAGCACCACCAGCGAGCGGTCGGCCCACTGCGGGTAGTCTGGCAACAGATGCAGAGCCGCCACCCCGGTGATCGCCGCCTGTGTCAGCCCGACCAATACGGAGCAGAAGGCGTAATAAAGGTATGCGCGGTCCTTCAGCAAGATCACGCCTGCAAGTCCAGCCACCAGTCCGAGCAGTGCCAGGCCGAAATAAACACCCAGAAACAGCGAAACCTTCTGCTCGCCGCGCAGGACGTAGCTCGAGCTAACAAAACGGATGGGCGCGCTGAAACCCTGCACGTTGTTGATGCGCAGCAGGTAGTGCGTCGGTTCCTCGGCATTGAAGTTGACCACCAGCAAGGGGTGCCGGTGCGGTGTCGGCCACTGGTTGACCGGCGTCAGGTCGCCGGTACGCTGCTCGCGCCACAGGCCTGCGCGGTCCAGCGTGTACAGCGATGCCCGGTCCAGGGCCGGGTAGGCAATCTCCAGCAGCCAGCGTTCGGCGTCGGGTGCGGGCGGCACAGTGAAACGAATCCACAAGGCCTGCCGGGGCTGCAGCGGGTAGATGCCCTTTGTCAATGTTTCTTGCCACGGCAGCGTGGTGCCGCCTGCAATCTGATCGACCGTCATTTGCGCTGTCGGGTCTATCCAGTAGTCGCCCCAATCTGCCAGCGCCACAGGTTGTTGACCGGCGTCGAGTTCGAGCACGGTACGTGCAAGCGCTGCCTGTCCTGCCATCGCCAGCAGCAGCACACATGCGCACGCGCGCCAGCAGCGGCGCATGACTGTCAACACGGCGTCGGTGACGGCGAGATGCGGTGAAAGGCGGCGAAAACCCATCAAGGGATTGTCGCAAATCCGCCAGGCGGCATGTAAGAGACCTGCAAGCGCGACAATGACGGCATGAAATCCATTCGATTGAGAGAGGGCAAGGAGCGCTCCCTGCTGCGGCGCCACCCCTGGGTGTTTGACGGGGCGATAGCCAAAGGCGGCGGCGACGCCGGTGAAACCGTGCGTGTGGAGAGCCACGATGACCAGTTTCTCGGCTGGGCCGCGTACAGCCCGAGCTCCAAAATTCGCGCACGCGTCTGGAGTTTTGACGAGGCCGAACGTATCGATGCTTCGTTTTTTATAGCGCGTATCGACCGTGCAATAAGAGCCAGAAGCCATTTTGACATCCAAAGTGACGGTTGCCGCCTGATCCACGGCGAGTCCGATGGCCTGCCAGGTGTGGTGGTGGACCGGTATGCGGACACCTTGGTGGCGCAGTTCTCCAGCTGCGGAGCCGAACGCTGGAAAAGCGTGATCGTGGAGGCCTTGCTCGCACAAACCGGTCTGACCCGGCTGTACGAGCGTTCGGATGCGAGCGTGCGCTCGCTCGAAGGCCTGCCCGAAGCCACAGGCTGGCTCGCGGGGCAAGGAGAGACGGGCATCACCATCAGCGAACACGGCTGGAAGCTGAGCCTGGACGTGGCCGAGGGCCACAAGACCGGCTTTTACCTGGACCAGCGCGACAGCCGGCGCAAATTTGCCGACCATGCGCGTCGGCTGCAGTTTCAGAACGTGCTCAATTGTTATTGCTATACCGGCGGCTTCACGGTGGCGGCGCTGGCCGGCGGGGCTGCGCATGTCACGTCCATCGACTCCTCCGGCCCGGCGATTGAGCTTGCCAAAGCCAATGTGGCGCTCAACGGCTTCGACGCGGCCCGCACCACCATGCTCGATGCCGATGTGAATGCCTCGCTGCGCCAGTTTCACAAGGAAGGCCGGACCTTTGACGCCATCGTGCTGGACCCTCCGAAGTTCGCGCCCACGGTGGCGCATTCCGAACGCGCGGCGCGGGCTTACAAGGACATCAACCGCATCGCGCTGTCCATCCTGGCGCCGGGCGGGGTGTTGTTCACCTATTCCTGCTCCGGCGGCATCAGCGCCGACCTGTTCCACAAGATCGTGGCCTCGGCCGGTATCGACGCCGGGGTGGACGCCTTCATCACCGAACGCCTGGGCGGCGCACCCGACCACCCGATGACGGTGAATTTTCCGGAGGGTGAGTACCTCAAGGGGCTGGTTTTGCTTCGGAAGTGATTTTTTAAGTAAAAAATGCCTCTAGCCCTTATTGGGCGGGCATAAGCAGCTATAAAAAGAGAAGCGTTTCGCACCTGTTTTTCGGCTGCAGGGTTGACAGGGCCTGTAAAGTGAACAGGCTGGTCCCCGCTTATTCATGCCCCGGCATCAGGGCTATGGCTTGACCGCTAAACTGCCTGCTCCGTCCGCGCGTCCAACGTACCTTTTCACCCTGTTTTTCCTGAGGCAGATTCCATGAGCTTGATTCCTGTGACCATCCTGACCGGTTTTCTCGGATCCGGCAAAACCACGCTGCTCAAGCGCATCCTGACCGAGGCCCATGGCCAGAAGATCGCGGTGATTGAAAACGAGTTTGGCGAAGAAAACATCGACAACGAGATCCTGGTCAACGACACCCAGGAAAACATCATTCAGATGAACAACGGCTGCATTTGCTGCTCGATCCGCGAAGACCTGCGCGAGACCCTGCAACTGCTGGCTGCCAAAAAACGCCAGGGCCTGCTGGACTTCGAGCGCGTGGTGATTGAAACCACAGGCCTGGCCGACCCCGGCCCGGTGGCGCAGACCTTTTTCATGGACGAAGAAATCGCCGAGCAGTATTTGCTCGACTCCATCCTCACCCTGGTCGATGCCAAACACGCGGCGACCCAGCTCAACGACCGCCAGGAGGCGCGCCGCCAGGTCGGTTTTGCCGACCAGATCTTCATCAGCAAGGCCGATCTGGTGGCGGCTGATGAAGTGCAGGCGCTGATGCATCGCCTCAAACACATGAACCCGCGCGCACCGCAAAAAGCCGTACATTTCGGCGAGGTGGCGATTGCCGACGTGTTTGACCTGCGCGGTTTCAACCTCAACGCCAAGCTCGACATTGACCCTGACTTCCTCAAGGCCGATGAGCATCACCATAACCACGATCACAGCGGGCATGACCATGCCGAAGGCGAGCACTGCGACCACCCCTCGCATGCGCAGGACCATGGGCACGGCCACCATCACCACCACGATGACGACGTCAAGAGTTTTGTGTTCCGCGCTGACCGCGCGTTTGATCCGGCCAAGCTGGAGGATTTCCTGGGCGCCGTCGTCAACATCTACGGCCCTCGCATGCTGCGTTACAAGGGCGTGCTGCACATGGAGGGCACGGAGCGCAAGGTGATTTTTCAGGGTGTGCATCAACTGATGGGCAGCGACCTGGGCCCCGCCTGGGCCGAGGGCGAGACAAAAAACAGCAAGATGGTGTTCATCGGCATCGATTTGCCGAAAGATATTTTTCTCCAGGGCCTGGAGCAGTGTCTGGTTTAAGGTAGGCTGTCCGCACATTGCCTTGAAAGGCGGGAGGGCCTCATGTTTGTCTCCATTCTCCAACGATTTGGCCTGCGAGCGTCCCGGCATGCCGGCGAGCCGCTACAATCGCGCGCCGACTCCACTACCCGGACATCCCGACCAGGACAACAAGGGGGGGAAGTCAGGGTAAGTACTGGCTTCAAAACTGCGGGGACGGCGGCATACAAACCAGACAATCAGGTAAAAGACAAGGCTGGACTGACAAAAAGCAGTTCAGCCCGGAGCCAGCATGAGGGTCATCCCGAAGCTGCTTCCCCGAGGAGACACGATGTGAAAGCGCCAACTAAAAAGTCCAAATCACCGGTCAAAGCCGCTGCCAAACCTGGCAAGCCTAAAGTCACGGCTAAAACCGTGGCCAAGAAGGCGGCCAAGCCTGCGCCTTCCAAAACCGCTGCAGCCAAAAACCCGGCCAAACCAGTCAAACCGGTCGCCAAAGTTGTGATGGCCAATCCGAAAGTTGCCGCCAAGCCGGTTGCGAAAACAAAGGCCAAGCCCGTGACCAAGTCGGCACCCGCCAAAAAAACACCCGTCGCTGCCAAAAAGCCGGTCCCCGCCAAAGAGGCTGCAAAGCCTGTTGTCAAATCCGCGGTCAAAGCGGCCAAACCTGTCATCAAGCCGGCACCCAAGCCGGCCCCGACCGGCAAGGCCACCGCCAAACCTAAAGAAAAAGTCATTATCAAAACGATTACCAAAACGGCTGCGGCCCCGGCCGGCAAAGCCGCGCCCAGCCCGTCACCCATCGCAGCAGCGCCAGCGCCACTTCAGACACCGGCGCTCAAGCCGGGACGCCGCGCTTCCCTGCGCAACTCGTCCTTCGCGCCTCCGCCCGCGCCCATGGTGCCCACCCATTCGCCCGACGCCGCCAAGGCCAGCTACTCAGCCATTGCCGAACGCGTGATCGCGCCGCCCCCGCATGTGGCGGCCAAGAAAGATCCCAAGCTCGCCAACAACTGGAAAACCAAGGCCGCCGACATGTTGTCGGACGAAGAGGTCAAGGCCATGCCTGATTCCGAGTACATGAACGACAAGCAGCTGGCTTTTTTCCGCTACAAGCTGTCCGTGCTCAAGCAGGACATCCACAACAGTGCCGGCGAAACCACCGAGCATCTGCGTGAAGACACGGTGGTGGTGCCAGACCCGGCGGACCGGGCCACCATCGAGGAAGAACACGCGCTGGAGCTGCGTACCCGCGACCGCGAGCGCAAGCTGCTTAAAAAGATCGAGCAGTCGATTGCCCGCATTGATTCGGGTGACTACGGTTACTGCGATGAAACCGGCGAAGCCATCGGGGTGGGGCGTTTGATTGCCCGCCCCACGGCCAACCTTTCGCTGGAGGCGCAGCAGCGCCGCGAGCTCAAGCAAAAAATGTTTGGTGACTGATCTTCGCTCTCATCGATCTGACCCCTTACTCATGGCCAAAGAAGACCCTGCACCAGGCTTGTTGTCAAAAGTCGTGAAATTCGTCCGCAACCCGGCGACGAATTGGTCCGATCTGGATAACAAGGAATCAAGCCGCGAGGAGGCTTTGAGCAAGCAGTTGCTCAAGGAAATGATCGAGCGCAAACGCCGCAACGACTTTGTGCGCAAGCGCGAATTCGACATGCTCAGAAAAATGCGCAAGCGCGAAGCCATGACCGGGCAGGATCCGGGGGCGCGGCCGTCGTTCTTCCAGAGCAGCATGCCGTCCAAGCCGGACGACCGGGCCGTCACTCTGAAGAAGATTGATGAAATCGAAGCCCAGATGTCCATGCAATGGTGGAAGACCAAACATGGCGCCCCGTCGGCCATGAGTCCTGTTGCTTCCGTGTCCGTGGCCCCAGCCGGCCCGAACAACCTGAGTGTTCATGCGCCGCTGCTGGACAACGCGCTTCCCGCCAATTATGCGAGCACGACGCCCAGTGAGTTGACGGCGGCGCTCGCTCGGGTAAAGGCCGGTTCCGGTGCTGCCGCTCCGGTGATGTTGGACCTGTTGAGCCCTTTGCCTGACAAACCGGCGGCACCGGCGGCGCGGCCGAGCAGTCCCCAGGCTATTTCTGCGCTGTCCCGCGATGACACGCCGTCTGGCTTTTCAGCGTCCAAATTTTCGGTGGTGGATGGCGCAGAAATCGCGCACGACCCCGAGCTGGAAGAGGCGTCCATTCGTTTTGCCAATGGGGACGATGCCGGCGCGGAGTCCGGCCTTCTGGAAACCCTTGGCCCCCAGGGCAGCCGTGCACAACACGCCGACACCTGGCTGGCCCTGTTTGATTTGTACCGTGCCACGGGTCAGCAGGATAAATTTGAGAATCGGGCGATTGAGTTTGTAGGCCGTTTTGACCGCTCTGCCCCACAGTGGTTTTCCATGCCCGATATGGTCAAACTGTTGGCCAGTCCGTCCGCTGCGGTTCCGGGCAATGGCCCGGCAGCCGACTGGATTTGTCCGTCCGTGCTGGGTATCCAGACGGTTGCCACGCTGACTGCTGCCCTGTCCCGCGCCCCCATGCCCTGGCGCCTGGACTGGCACAACCTCAAGAGCATGGATGCAGGGGCCGTCGAGCCTTTGGGCAAGGTATTTAGCGGCTGGTCGGCGCAACCAGTGCAGCTGCGGTTCATAGGCGCTGCGCAATTGCAGCAGGTCCTGCAGGACGCCACGCCCTCAGGCGTGCGTGACACGCCCCAGGCCTGGTGGCAACTCAGGATGGAGGCCTTGCGCGTCACACATCAGCCCGACGAGTTTGAATTGACCGCGCTCGATTTTTGCGTGACCTATGAAGTATCACCGCCCGCGTGGGACAGTGCGCGCTGTGAGTACAAACCGCTGGATCCGCATGGTGCCGCGATCAGCGGGCAAGCCATCATTGGTGATGTGTACCGCGATTCCGCGCCATCGAGCATTAGCAGCGCCATGGACGGCGACACCCAGATGGATGGCAATTCACAAATGCCCAATCTGTTCGCGGTAGAGCTGTCCGGCCAGATCGAAGGCGACGCCATCGATGTGCTGGACAAGCTTGAAGCCAAGTTGATGGGCGCGGACATCATGGTCATCTCATGCGCCAAGTTGATTCGCGTCGATTTTTCTGCTGCGGGAACCTTGCTCAATTGGGTATCTGCCCGCGAAGCGGAAAACCGCGCCGTGCAATTCACTGAGGTGCATCGCCTGGTGGCTGCATTTTTCAACGTGATCGGCATCACCGAGCACGCACGGGTGCTGTCGCGCATCGACTGAGCGGGCGCATCGCCTCAGTGCGTCATTAGTCGCGTCTGCGCCGCTGAAGCGGCTTGCCTCCCCCTCAAAACTTGCAGCATTTCTGCTGAACCGGGCGTACGCGCCGACTGGCGCTTCATCCAGCCCGTTCTCGCGGCTGGCTTTGCGCACTTGGCTTGCTCCCCATCCACCACAAACGCCTTCGCGGACGTCAGGCTTGAGACAACACTTTCATAAAGCCGTCTAAGTGCTTCATTTAGAAGGTCTTTTAATTCGTTCACGCATTGAAATACGTTTCTAAGTGCTTGATTTCATTGAAAAAATTTGTTGCAAAGCCCTTGCACCCCAAAACTTTCCTGATAAAGTGGGAAAAAGTGCAATTAAGTGGCAAAAAGTGTTTTTTCAAAGGGTTTAGCAGTGTTTCAAGGCGCGTCTTCTGTAGCTCTCGATATCAAGGGTCGGCTTTCTGTGCCGACCCGGTATCGGGACGTGCTCAGCGCCACCGCTGCCAGCCAGCTCACCATCACCAAACATCCGCACGGTTGCCTGATGATATTCCCGCGCAACGAGTGGGAGAAATTTCGCGAACGTATTTCCGCGCTGCCGATGGAGGCACAGTGGTGGAAGCGGATTTTTCTGGGCAACGCGATGGACGTCGAGATGGATGCCAGCGGCCGGGTGCTGGTGTCTCCCGAACTGCGCGTCGCTGCGGGAATCAGCAAGGAGACGGTGCTGCTCGGCATGGGCAGTTCCTTCGAGCTCTGGGATGCGGCGACATATGCTGCGCAGGAGGCCGAACAGATGAAGTTGCCCATGCCCGATGTCTTCAGAGACTTTTCATTCTGAAAGATGGCGGTGCACGACACATGGACACATCGCACCGTCTTGTTGAACGAAGCAGTCGCAGCGCTTCACATCCAACCGGACGGCCACTACATCGACGCGACTTTCGGACGCGGCGGCCATTCTCGCCTGATCCTGTCGCAGTTGTCCGCTGCGGGCCGCTTGACCGCCTTCGACAAAGACCTCGAAGCGGTCGCCGAGGCCCAGCGCATGGACGATGCACGGTTCACTATCCGTCACGAGGGTTTCATGCACCTGGGCGAGCTGCCCCCTGCCTGCGCGGCCGGCGTGCTGATGGACCTGGGCATCAGTTCGCCGCAGATCGACAACCCGGCACGCGGCTTTTCGTTCCGTGGCGACGGCCCACTGGACATGCGCATGGACACCACGCGCGGACAGAGCGTGGCCGAGTGGCTGGCCGATGCAGAAACAGACACCATAGCGGAGGTCATTCGTGAATATGGCGAAGAACGGTTTGCTGGGCAGATTGCAAAGGCGATTGATCGTCGCCGACAGGAGCGGGGCCCTTTTGGAACCACCGCTGAGCTGGCCGAAGTCGTGGCTGGCGCGGTCAAAACCCGCGAGCCGGGCAAGGACCCTGCAACGCGCACATTTCAGGCTTTTCGGATTTTCATCAACGCCGAGCTTGAAGAGCTGCAACAGGCGCTAGAGGCTTGCCTCAAAGTACTGCAACCAGGAGGACGTTTGGTGGTGATCAGTTTCCATTCGCTGGAAGACCGCATCGTCAAGCAATTTATTGCAGAGCATTCGCGTGAGGTCTATGACCGCCGTGCCCCTTTTGCCGCGCCCAAGCCGATGCGGCTGAATGCGCTGGAGCGTACCAAGCCCGGCGACGAGGAAGTCGCCGCCAACCCGCGCTCGCGCAGCGCGGTCATGCGGGTGGCCGAACGCACCGACGTGCCGGTCCAGGTCATGACCCAGCGCTATCCGGGAGCAAACGCATGAGGCATCGGCAATTTCCCGCGGGGCCGCCCCAAGGGAAATTAGCCCCCGAGGGGCTGGAGCCTGCGGCTCCAAACCTGCCCGCGCAGGTTTGGACAGGCGACAGAAGCGAAGCGTCCCGCGAGCTGCGGCTTGCAAGGCCTCGCGCATTACACGCAGTGAAAAGCGTGGGGGCTTCAGCATGACGCGCTTGAACCTGGTGCTGCTGATGGCCGTGCTGTTCAGCGCGCTGTACCTGGTGCGCACGCAGTACGAATCGCGCCGCCTGTATGTCGAACTTGAAAAGACCGCGGCACTGAGCCGCCAGCTCGAAACCGACCGGGAGCGCCTGCAGGTGGAAAAACGCGCGCAGGCCACGCCGCTACGCGTCGAACAGATTTCAAAAGAGCGCCTGCAGATGCGCACGGCCACGCCGGCCATCACCGAATACGTTCGTTACAAACAGGTGCCGGCAGGCGAGGCCGCACCGTGAGCAGGAGCGTGCTTTATTCGTCCAGTCCGCTGCTGGCGAGCAAGACGCCGGTCTGGCGCAGCAAATTGATCGTGGCCGGCATTGCACTGGCCTTTGCAGGTCTGGCCGGCCGCGCGGCCTATGTGCAGGTGATCGGCAATGACTTCTTTCAAAGGCAGGGTCAGGTGCGTTTTGCGCGCACGCTGGAACTGCCCGCCAACCGCGGTCGCATCCTGGATCGCAATGGTTTGCTGCTGG
The DNA here is from genome assembly GCF_014641715.1 of Polaromonas eurypsychrophila. Taxonomy (GTDB): domain Bacteria; phylum Pseudomonadota; class Gammaproteobacteria; order Burkholderiales; family Burkholderiaceae_C; genus Polaromonas; species Polaromonas eurypsychrophila. Next base: position 230,273 of record NZ_BMIG01000004.1, read on the forward strand.
CCACCAGCGTGGTGGCACCCAGCATCTGGGCCATTCCAGAAGATGTCGACGCCAACCGCTCGCAGCTTGGTGAACTTGCGCGCCTGCTGGAGATGCCGTTGGCCGAGCTGAACAAAAAGCTGGCCGATGAGGACAAGACCTTTGTCTGGATCAAGCGGCAGGTGGACGAACCGATTGCCCAGAAAATTCATGCCCTCGGCCTCAAGGGCATCTACCAGCGCAAGGAATACAAGCGCCAGTACCCGGAAGGCGAAACGGCCGCCCATGTGGTCGGCTTCACCAATGTGGAAGACCGCGGCCAGGAGGGCATTGAGCTGGCTTTCAACAAGGAGCTGGCCGGCAAGCCCGGGTCGCGCAAGGTAATCAAGGACAGGCTGGGCCGGGTGGTCGAAGATGTTGGCGAGCAGGTGCCGCCGCTCGAAGGCAAGGACATCCAGCTCAGCCTGGACAGCAAGGTGCAGTTTTTTGCTTATCAGAAGCTGCGAGACGCGGTTATCGCGCGCAAGGCCAAGGCCGGCAGCGTGGTGGTGCTCGACACCATCACCGGCGAGGTGTTGGCGCTGGCCAATTACCCAAGTTACGTGCCGAACAAGCGGCAGAACCTGACCGGCGAGCAACTGCGCAACCGTGCGATCACCGATACCTTTGAGCCTGGGTCAACCATGAAGCCGATCACGGTCGCCATGGCGCTTGAAGCCGGCCGGGTCAAACCACAGACCTTGATCGAAACCGGGCCGGGCCGTTTCAGCCTGGGCGGTTTCACCATCAGCGACACCCACAACTACGGCACGCTGACGGTCGAAGGCGTGATCCAGAAGTCGAGCAACGTCGGCGCGCTCAAGATCGCGCAGAAGATGAGTCCGCACGAAATGTGGGACACCTACACAGCGCTCGGTTACGGCCAGAAGCCGCAGATCCAGTTTCCCGGCGCGGTCACGGGCCGGCTGCGCCCGTGGAAAACCTGGCGGCCGGTGGAGCAGGCGACCATGTCGTACGGCTACGGCCTGTCCGCCTCGCTGTTTCAGATGGCGCACTCTTACACGGCCCTGGCCCACGACGGACAGATCATTCCGGTCACCATGCTGAAGAGCAGCGAGCCGGCCGCCGGTGTCAAAGTTTTTTCTGCCGACAACGCGCGCGCGGTGCGCAAGATGCTGCAGATGGCGGCGGCCCCTGGCGGCACCGGGCCGCTGGCACAGACCGTCGGTTATTCGGTTGGTGGCAAGTCGGGCACCGCACACAAACAGGTCGGCAAAGGCTACGCCAGCAACAAATACCGCGCCTGGTTTACCGGCATGGCGCCTATCGAGAACCCCCGCATCATCGTGGCGGTGATGATCGACGAGCCAAGCGACGGCAAATATTTCGGCGGCGTGGCCGCTGCGCCGGTTTTCAGCGAAGTAGTGCAGCAGACCTTGCGCATGATGGGTGTTCAGCCGGACATGCGCGTGAAGCCGCAAATCGTCTACACCCCCGTCGAGGAATCCTTCTGATGGAGCAACTACAGACACCCGGGCAGGCCGCGCAGTGGTTGAGTCAGCGCGTGACGGGCAGCTTGTGGACCGACAGCCGCAAGGTCGGCGCCGGTGATGGTTTTATTGCCTGGCCAGGTGCCGCCAACGATGCACGCAGGTATGTGACCGGGGTGCTGGACGCCGGCGCGCAGGCCTGCCTTGTGGAGCAGCAGGACGCCGACGCCTATGGCTTCACCGACAGCCGCGTCGCTGCTTATCGCGGTCTGAAAGTGGCGACGGCGCCGATTGCCGCCGAATTTTTTGGCCACCCCAGCCGCAAGCTGGACCTGCTCGCGGTGACGGGCACCAACGGCAAGACCTCCACCGCCTGGTGGCTGGCCCAGGCGCTGGGCCGGCTGCATCGGCCTTGCGGCGTGGTCGGTACGCTGGGCATGGGTCAACCGGACGCGATGGTGTTCAACGGTCTGACAACGCCTGATCCTGTGCTGTTGCAGCAGCAGCTCGCGCGCTGGGTCAATGACGGCTTTTCAGCTTGTGCCCTCGAAGCTTCGTCGATCGGCATTGCCGAGCATCGCCTGGACGCGACCGCCATACGTGTGGCGATTTTTACCAATTTCACGCAAGACCATCTCGACTACCACCGCGACATGCAGGCTTACTGGGATGCCAAGGCGCGCCTGTTTGACTGGCCGGGCCTGAAAGCCGCTGTGCTCAATATCGATGACCCGAAAGGCAAGGCCCTGGCGCTGTCCTTGCGCGACACCGGCCTTGATGTCTGGACCGTGTCCTGCATGGCGCCGGCAAGGCTGAGGGCGCAGGCCATCGAACAGGGCGAGGGTGGCATGCGTTTTGACGTGGTCGAAGGTGATGCAAGTTATTGCCTGGCGACCGGGCTGGTCGGGAACTACAACGTGTCCAACCTGCTGGGCGTGATGGCGACCCTGCGTGCGATGGGCCTGCCCTTGCGCGAGGTGGTTGATGCCTGTGCCCATCTGTCACCCGTACCGGGGCGCATGGACGCGGTGTCGGTGCCGGGTCGGCCGCTGGTGGTGATTGACTATGCGCACACGCCCGATGCACTTGAGAAGGTATTGGGTGCGCTCAGGCCACTCGCCGACGGACGCTCGGGCCGGCTGTGGTGCGTCTTTGGCTGCGGCGGCGAGCGCGATGCGGGCAAACGCCCACTGATGGCGGCCGCTGCGGAAAAAGGCGCCGACCATATTGTGGTCACCAGTGACAATCCGCGCAGCGAAGATCCAGCCAGCATCATCGGGCAGGTTTTAAAAGGCTTCAGCCGCAGTGGAGTGGCCGAGGTCGAGCCCGACCGCGCCTTGGCCATTGCCCGCTCCATCGCCCAGGCGCAAGCTGGCGATGTGATCCTGATTGCCGGCAAGGGGCATGAGAGTTATCAGGAAAGCGCCGGCATCAAGCTGCCGTTTTCCGACAAGGCGCAGGCTGAAGCCGCATTGGGCCAGAGCGCCATGTTGAAGGCCGGCGTGGGAGGTCTCGCATGATGACGCTTCAGGAAGCTCTGCAGTGGCTGCCATCGGCGCGCCTGGTGGGCGACGGCACCTTGCAGTTCACGCGTGTTCACAGCGATACGCGCAGCCTGCGGCCCGGCGACCTGTTCGTGGCGCTCAAGGGCGAGCGTTTTGATGCGCATGACTTTTTGGCACAGGCTGCAGGCCAGGGCGCTGTCGCAGCATTAGCGCAGCGGGGCTTGTCCCCAAGCCAGCCAGGCTTGCTGGTCGACGACTCCCTCAAGGCCCTGGGCCAGTTGGCCGCCGGCTGGCGTTCGCAGTTCAGCCTGCCCTTGATTGCCGTGACCGGCAGCAATGGCAAGACCACCGTGACGCAGATGATCGCGTCCATCCTGCGGGCGTGGAAAGGCGACGCTGCATTTGCAACAGAAGGCAATTTCAACAATGACATTGGCCTGCCCCTGACGCTGCTGCGTCTGCGCGCGAGCCACGAGGCCGGTGTGGTCGAACTCGGCATGAACCATCCCGGCGAGATCGCCTACCTTGCCAGCTTGGCCAAGCCTACTGTGGCCCTGGTCAACAATGCGCAACGTGAGCATCTGGAGTTCATGGCCACTGTTGAGGCGGTGGCGCATGAAAACGGCAGTGTGATCGAAGCGCTGCCTGCCAAGGGCATGGCAGTGTTTCCGGCCGATGAACCCTACACACCGATCTGGCGCGCCGCCGCTGCGTCCCGCGCGGTGCTGACCTTTGCCGACTCGGGTGAGGCCGATGTGACCGGTACCGCGGTCTGGATGGGTGGGGCCTGGCAGGTGACGGCCACTACGCCGCAGGGCACGCTGGAATTTTCGCTGCAGGTTGCGGGTCGCCACAACGTCAAAAATTCGCTCGCCGCGACCGCCTGTGCGCTGGTGGCCGGCGTGCCGTTGACCGCCATCGCTGCCGGTCTGTCTGCTTTCTTACCGGTCAAGGGCCGCTCACGCGCCGTGCAAGTCACGGTTGCCGGCCGCGCCATCACATTGATTGACGACAGCTACAACGCGAATCCGGATTCGGTGCGCGCCGCCATCGATGTGCTGGCCGAACTGCCGGGCCCGCGCCTGCTGGTACTGGGGGACATGGGCGAGGTGGGCGACCAGGGGCCAGCTCTTCATGCTGAAGCCGGTGTGCACGCGCGTGAACGCGGCATTGAGCAGGTGTTCACTTTGGGGACGCAGTCAGCGGGTGCATCCGGCGCTGTTGCTGGTGGCCAGCATTTTGGTGACAACATGGCGGCCCTCCAGGCTGCGGTGGCACTGGCCCTGCCCGAGCTGGCCAGCGTGCTGGTCAAGGGTTCGCGGTTCATGAAGATGGAGCGTGTGGTCGAAACCATCACCGCCCGTACACAACAATCAGAAGAGGAAAAAATCCATGCTGCTTAGCCTGGCCCAGTGGTTGCAAACCATGTCGCCGGAATTCGGCTACTTTCGGGTGTTCCAGTACCTGACCTTTCGCGCGGTCATGGCCGCGCTGACGGCCTTGCTGATCGGCCTGATTGCCGGCCCGTTTGTGATCCGGCGCCTCACGCATCTGAAAATCGGGCAGCCGATTCGTGAATACGCGATGCAGACCCATTTGAGCAAAAGCGGCACTCCCACCATGGGCGGCGTGTTAATCCTGCTGGCCATCGGCATCTCGACCCTGCTGTGGTTTGACCTGAGCAATCGTTTTGTCTGGATTGTGCTGATCGTCACGCTGGGTTTTGGTGCCGTCGGCTGGGCCGACGACTGGCGCAAGGTCGTGCACAAGGATCCGGAAGGCATGCGCTCGCGGGAAAAATATCTGTGGCAGTCGGTGATCGGCCTGCTTGCGGCGCTCTATTTGGTGTTCAGCATTTCGGAGAGTTCCAACCTGCGGGTGCTGGAGCTGTTTTTCAGCTGGGTGCAATCCGGCTTCGACGTGAACCTGCCGCCCAAGGCCGGACTGCAGCTGCCTTTCTTCAAGGAGATCAGTTATCCGCTGGGTGTGTTTGGCTTTGTGCTGCTGACCTACCTGGTGATTGTGGGTTCCAGCAACGCGGTGAATCTGACGGATGGCCTCGACGGCCTGGCGATCATGCCGGTGGTCATGGTGGGCTCGGCTCTGGGCGTCTTTGCCTATGTGACCGGCAGCTCGGTGTATTCGAAGTACCTGTTCTTCCCACACATTCCCGGTGCGGGCGAACTGCTGATTTTCTGCTCGGCCATGGCCGGTGCAGGACTGGCCTTTTTGTGGTTCAACACCCATCCTGCGCAGGTGTTCATGGGCGATGTGGGCGCGCTGGCGCTGGGTGCGGCACTGGGCACGATTGCGGTCATCGTGCGCCAGGAAATCGTACTCGCCATCATGGGCGGCATTTTTGTGGTCGAGGCACTCTCGGTGATGCTGCAGGTGATGTATTTCAAGTACACCCGCGCGCGTTACGGCGAGGGCCGGCGCTTGTTCAAGATGGCACCCCTGCATCACCACTTTGAAAAGAACGGCTGGAAGGAAACGCAGGTTGTCGTGCGTTTCTGGATCATCACCATGCTGCTGTGCCTGATCGGCCTGTCGACCCTGAAACTGCGATGAACGTCAACGACCCCCTCAACCCTGGCGACATGCCCGATCCGCTTCCAGTGGGGGAGGGCACGGCTGTGCCTGCGCCGCTGCCTGTCGCGGCGGTTGATGTTGCGCCGGAGTTGCCCGCCAGTGCGATGGCTGAGCCCGTCGTGGAGACGGCTGCGCCGCGTCCGCCGGCCAAGGGCGGCCCGCGTCCCCTGCCCGACACTCTGACGGCGGCGCGTGACGCGGCGGCTTTTGTGACGCAGCTGTTTGCAGAGGTGAGTGTTCCTGATAACGCTCCGCCAGTGCCTGAAAACCTGGTCAGCGATGCGGCTGCGGATGGACAGGTAGAGGACGAACCGGATACATCTGGCGAAATCACGGCAGACCCGTTGCATGGCCAGCATGTTCTCGTTTTGGGGTTAGGCGCTTCAGGGCTGGCCATGGCACGCTGGTGTGTGCGCATGGGTGCGCGCGTGGCGGTCGTGGATACCCGGGAAGCGCCTCCGCAGCTGGCGGGCTTGCAGGCCGACTTGCCACAGGTGGCTTTCAGCGCCGGCGCCTTCGAGGCCGGTCTGATCGAAGGCAGCGACATTCGTGCCGTTTTCAAGAGCCCGGGTCTGTCGCCGGAAGCCGTCGAGCCGGTGATGTCGGCAGCCCAGGCACAAGGCCTGTTGTGCGGCAACGAACTCAGCCTGTTTGCGCAGGCTCTGGTCCGCCTGGCGAAGACCACAGGCTACACGCCCCAGGTGCTGGCCATCACCGGGACCAACGGCAAGACCACCACGACAGCACTGACCGGCCAACTGGTCGCCCACGCAGGCAAGACCGTGGCGGTGGCCGGCAACATCGGCCCAAGCATGCTGGACACGCTGGCCCGGCACATTGATGCGGGCACTTTGCCCGAGGTCTGGGTGCTTGAGTTGTCCAGCTTCCAGCTCGATGGTGTGCAGGGCTTCGAGCCCGCCGCGGCAACGGTGCTCAATTTGACGCAGGATCATCTGGACTGGCACGGCAGCATGGCAGCCTACGGCGCGGCCAAAGCGCGCATTTTCGGCAGCAGGGGGCTGCTGGTTCTCAATCGCGATGACCCCGCGGTGATGGCCATGTTGCCAAGCGTGGGGGAGCAAAAAATTCCTCCGGTGCGTGTCAAGTTGCAGAAGCCGCGGTGGCGCGAGTATCTGAGTTTCGGGCTCGGAATGCCTGAGCGGCCGGGCGACTTTGGCATCGAAATCGTCAACGGCATGGCCTGGCTGGTGCGTGCTGCCGAGGCCGATGAAACCGTCAAGAAAAAGCGCCCCCACGCTGCGCTGCCCCCCGAGGGGGCCGTTCACGCCTTGGGGCGGCCCGGCGGCGTTCAATACAAGGATGAAGAAGTGGTGCTGCACATCCAGCGCCTGATGCCGGTGGAGGCCATGCGCCTGCGCGGTCGCCACAACGCCACCAACGCGCTGGCTGCACTGGCGCTGGCTGGCGCCGTGGGTGGCACCATGGCGTCCATGTTGCACGGCCTGCGTGACTATGCTGGCGAGCCGCACCGCGTCACGCCGGTGGCAGTGGTTCACGATGTTGAGTATTTTGACGACAGCAAGGGCACCAATGTAGGCGCCACGGTGGCGGCACTGACCGGCCTGGGTGCCGAGCGCAAGCTGGTGCTGATCGCGGGAGGCGACGGCAAGGGCCAGGACTTTTCACCGCTGGCCGATCCGGTGCGCAGGTACGCACGGGCGGTTGTCCTGATCGGGCGGGATGCGTCACTGATCCGTGCTGCGCTGGAAGGTACAGGTGTGAGCCTTCTCGACGCCGACTCCATGCAGGCTGCCGTTGCACTGGCCGCGCACCAGGCCCAAACCGGTGATGCCGTGCTGATGTCCCCGGCCTGTGCGAGCTTTGACATGTTTGACAATTATGGGCACCGCGCCCAGGTATTTTGCGATGCTGTGCGCTCGCTCGCAAGCGATGCGGGGGGGGTGTCATGACCGTCGCCACACGCCTTGCCGGCTGGTTCTCCGGCCTGGGGGGCGCCGCCACCGACGGCCTGCCGGTCCGTCTGGGCGGGCAGGGCTCCTCGCGCACGGCGTCTGCGCCGGTGCGCATGTCGGGCGTGGACCAGGCACTGATCTGGGTCACGGTGGCATTGCTGGTCTGGGGCCTGGTGATGGTGTATTCCGCCTCCATTGCCATGCCGGACAACCCGAAGTTTGCACGTTACGCACACACCCACTTTTTGCTGCGCCACGCCCTCTCGCTGGGCGTCGCCTTTGCGGTGGCCTTGCTGGCTTTCCAGGTGCCGGTGGCGACCTGGGAAAAACTCGCGCCTTGGCTGTTTGTGGCCTCGCTGGTGCTGCTGATGCTGGTGCTGGTCCCCTTTATTGGCAAAGGCGTCAACGGCGCGCGGCGCTGGATTTCGTTGGGCTTCATGAATTTCCAGCCTTCGGAACTCGCCAAGTTTGCGGTGCTGCTGTATGCCGCCGATTACATGGTGCGCAAGATGGAGGTGAAGGAGCGCTTCTTCCGTGCCGTCATGCCCATGGCCGTCGCCATCGGCATCGTGGGTCTGCTGCTGCTGGCCGAACCGGACATGGGCGCCTTCATGGTGATCTCGGTGATCGCCATGGGCATCTTGTTCCTGGGCGGCGTCAATGCGCGCATGTTTTTTGTCATCGCCACTGTCGTGGTGATCGCCTTTGCGCTGATGGTGATGCTCAGCGACTGGCGCCGTGAGCGGATTTTTGCCTACCTCGACCCGTGGAGCGACAAGTACTCTATGGGCAAGGGCTACCAGCTTTCGCACTCGCTGATTGCCTTTGGGCGCGGCGAGGTGTTCGGCGTGGGCCTGGGAGGCAGCATCGAGAAGCTGCACTGGTTGCCCGAGGCACACACCGACTTCCTGTTGGCCGTCATCGGTGAGGAGTTCGGTTTTCTGGGCGTGTTGTGTGTGATCGGCGCCTTCATGTGGATGACACGTCGCATCATGCACATCGGCCGCCAGTCGATCGCGCTGGACCGCCTGTTTGCCGGCCTGGTGGCCCAAGGCGTGGGCATCTGGATCGGTTTTCAGGCCTTCATCAACATGGGCGTGAACCTGGGCGCTCTGCCGACCAAGGGCCTGACCCTGCCGCTCATGAGTTACGGTGGCTCGGCGATTTTGATGAACCTGATTTCGCTGGCGGTGGTGCTGCGGATTGACTACGAAAACAGATTGTTGATGAGAGGGGGGCGAAGTTGAAGTGCGCTCTCATCATGGCCGGCGGCACCGGCGGCCACATTTTCCCGGGCCTCGCTGTGGCGGAGGCCTTGCGAGAGCGCGGCTGGCGCGTGCACTGGCTGGGCGGCAAGGGCACGGCTGAGAGGCCCAGCATGGAAAGCCAACTGGTTCCGCCGCGCGGATTTGCTTTTGAGACCATTGATTTTTCTGGCGTGCGCGGCAAGGGGCCGGTCACCTTGGCGCTGCTGCCCATGCGCTTGCTCAAGGCCTTTTGGCAAAGTATCGCCGTGCTGCGGCGTGTCCAACCCGATGTGGTGGTGGGCCTGGGCGGCTACATCGCTTTTCCGGCCGGCATGATGAGCGTGTTGCTTGGCAAACCGCTGGTGTTGCATGAACAGAACTCTGTAGCCGGCATGGTCAACAAGGTATTAGCAAGCGTCGCCGATCGGGTCTTCACGGCCTTTCCGGACGTGCTGAAAAATGCACAGTGGGTTGGCAATCCGCTGCGACCGGCGTTCACGCAGCAAGCCGATCCTGATACCCGTTTTGCAGGGCGCAGCGGGCCCTTGAAGGTGCTGGTGGTCGGCGGTAGTCTGGGCGCGCAGGCGCTCAATCGCATCGTGCCGCGGGCGCTGGCGCTGATCCCGCAGGCACTGCGGCCCCACGTGTTGCATCAGAGCGGCGCTCACCAGATCGAGGAGCTGCGCGAGAACTACCGCAACGCCGGCGTGGAGGCCGAACTCACGCCTTTCATCGAGGACACGGCCGCTGCCTTTGCCGAAGCCGACCTGGTGGTGTGCCGCGCCGGCGCCAGCACCGTGACGGAAATCGCGGCCGTCGGCGCCGCTGCGCTGTTTGTGCCTTTTCCTTCGGCGGTGGATGACCACCAGACCCGCAATGCGGCTTTCCTGGTGAACAACGGCGGCGGCTGGCTGGTGCCACAACGGGAACTGACCGCGCAGTATCTGGCCAACATGCTACAAAAAACAGAGCGCTCCACCCTTTTGGAACATGGGCTGCAGGCCAAAAAGATGCAAAAGATAAATGCCACCACCGAAGTGGTGGCCGCCTGCGAGGAGCTCGCGACATGAAACACGCCATCAAACACATTCACTTCATCGGCCTGGGCGGCTCCGGCATGTCCGGCATCGCCGAGGTGCTGCACAACCTCGGCTACGTGATCTCGGGTTCCGACCTGGTGGGAAGCGCCACCTTGCGGCGGCTGGCCAGCCTGGGCATCAAGACCTTTGTCGGACATGCCGCAGACAATTTGGACAAGGTCGATGCCGTGGTCACCTCCACGGCGGTGCAGGCCAATAACCCCGAGGTGATGGCTGCCCGCGAAAAACGGATTCCGGTGGTGCCGCGGGCGCTGATGTTGGCCGAGTTGATGCGCCTGAAGCAGGGCATCGCGATTGCCGGTACCCACGGCAAAACCACAACGACCAGCCTGGTCGCCAGTGTGCTGGCTGAGGGAGGGCTGGACCCGACCTTTGTGATCGGCGGGCGGCTGAACAGCGCCGGCGCCAATGCCAAGCTGGGATCTGGCGATTACATCGTGGTCGAGGCCGACGAGTCTGACGCCTCCTTCCTAAACCTCTTGCCCGTGATGGCGGTAGTCACCAACATCGACGCCGACCACATGGAAACCTATGGGCACGACTTTGGCAACCTGAAAAAAGCCTTTGTCGATTTCCTGCACCGCATGCCGTTTTACGGCACTGCCATCCTGTGCACAGACGATGCGGCGGTACGCGACATCGTGCCGCAAGTGTCCTGCCCGATCACCAGCTACGGTTTCAACGAGGACGCCCAGGTGCGCGCGGTGGACGTGAAGGCGGCCGGCGGCCAGATGCACTTCACGGTGCAGCGGCGCAACGGCGTGACCTTGCCCGACCTGCCGGTGGTGCTGAACCTGCCTGGCGAGCACAACGTGCTCAATGCACTGTCGGCCATAGCGGTGGCGGTCGAACTCAATATTCCCGATGCAGCGGTGCAGAAGGCGCTGGCCGATTTCAAGGGTGTGGGCCGGCGCTTCCAGCACTACGGCGATGTGCCGGCACCCGCCGGAGGCAGCTTCACGGTGGTGGACGATTACGGTCACCATCCGGTCGAGATGGCGGCGACGTTGGCGGCGGCGCGCGGCGCCTACCCAGGCAGGCGCCTGGTGCTGGCTTTTCAGCCGCACCGCTTCACCCGCACGCGCGACTGCTTTGAGGATTTTGTCAAGGTCATTGCGCTGGCCGACAGCGTGCTGTTGTCCGAGGTCTATCCCGCCGGTGAGGCGCCGATTGTGGCGGCCGACGGACGCTCGCTGGCGCGTGCGCTGCGTGTGGCCGGCAAAGTCGAGCCCGTGTTTGTCGACGACATCGATGCCATGCCGCAGGCCATTGCCGACAACGCGCTGGACGGCGATGTGGTGCTGTGTATGGGCGCCGGAACGATTGGCGGGGTGCCCGCCAGGTTGCTGCAGTTGCTACAAAAAACAGAGCGTTCTGGGCAGGAAGGGAAAGGGCCGTGAGCCTGAAAGCACCTGATTTTGGCAAGGTGGCGGTGCTGCTGGGTGGCCGCTCGGCTGAACGCGAGGTCTCGCTGATGTCGGGTCGGGGCGTGCTCGAGGCCTTGCGTTCACGCGGTGTGGATGCCCACGCTTTTGATCCTGCGGAGCGAGACATCAGCGATCTCAGGCGCGAGGGTTTCCAGCGCTGCTTCATCGCCTTGCACGGCCGCTTCGGCGAAGACGGCACCGTGCAGGGCGCGCTCGAGTTGATGGGCATTGCCTACACCGGCTCCGGCGTGATGGCCTCCAGCATTTCCATTGACAAGGTCACCACCAAACGCATCTGGCTGGCTGACGGCCTGCCAACGCCGAAGTACATTTTGTTGCGTCGGGGCGCCTTTGACCGCAAGCAGGTGATGGCTGTGCCCGACGATCTGGGTCTGCCAGTCATCGTCAAACCTGCGCGGGAAGGGTCGTCCATCGGCGTGGTCAAGGTGGAGGATTACTCCGGCATGGCGGGCGCGGTGGAGCAGGCCGCTCAGCTCGATGCTGACGTGTTGTGCGAGCAGTTCATCCGTGGCGATGAGGTGACCTGCCCGGTGCTGGGCACCGGCGACAACGCGCGAGCACTGCCGGTGATCCGCATCGTGGCGCCCGAAGGCAATTACGACTACCAGAACAAGTATTTCACCGACACCACGCAATACCTGGTGCCCTGCGGCCTGCCTGCGGGCGAGGAAGCCGCCATCCAGGCCATGGTGCTCCAGGCCTACCGCGTGCTGGGCTGCCGCGGCTGGGGTCGGCTCGACGTGATGATTGATGCGGCCAGCCGCAAGCCTTACCTGCTGGAAATCAACACCTCGCCGGGCATGACCAGCCACTCGCTGGTGCCGATGTCGGCGCGTGCTGCCGGTATCAGTTACGAAGACCTGTGCCTGGAAGTGCTGCGCACGGCCAACCTGGACCATGATCCGCAGCCAGGAGGCGCTGCATGAGCCAGACCCTGCCCGCACCGATGGACGTGAGGCTGATGAACATCGCCTCCGTGCTGCTGGGGCTGGCGTTTGTCGGCATGCTGGTGGTCCTCGGCATTGGGTGGCTGATGCAGCAAAACCTGTTCCGGCTCACAGCCATCAAGGTGCGCGGCGATGTGAGCCACAACAACGCGGTGACTTTGCGTGCCAACGTGGTGCCCAAGTTGCAAGGAAATTTTTTCACCACCGATCTGACACGGGCGCAATTAGCCTTTGAGTCGGTGCCCTGGGTGCGCAGGGCGGTTGTGCAGCGTGAATTTCCAAACCAGCTGGGCGTTGTGCTGCAGGAGCATCAGGCCGTTGCTTACTGGGGCCAGGAGGGAGATACCCGCCTCGTCAACAGCTATGGTGAAGTTTTTGAAGCCAACCCCGGGGATGTGGAGTCCGAGGATTTGCCCTTGCTCTCTGGTCCCCAGGGGCAGGCCGCTCTGGTTCTTGAGGGTTATCGCAGGCTGTCACAAGTGTTTGAAAAAATTGATGCGCACATCGAGCAGCTTGAATTGACCAGCCAGGGCAGCTGGCGCACCCGGCTTGACGACGGCGCCACGCTGGAGCTCGGCCACGGTTCTTTCGAAGAGATTGAAAACCGCGTGGCGCGTTTTGCCGCCACGCTCACGCAGGTGGCTGGCAAATTCGGCAAGCCGCTGGAGTCCGCCGACCTGCGTTATGGCAACGGGTACGCGATCAAGCTGAGGGGTGTCACCACCACCGTGCTGGGTGACAAGGCAAACGCGAAAGAAAAAAGGTAAAGATATGGCCAAAGAATATAAAGATCTCGTCGTGGGGCTGGACATCGGGACCAGCAAGGTCATGGCGGTGGTGGCCGAGGTGTTGCCTGGCGGCGAACTCAAGCTGGCGGGCCTGGGCATCGCTTACAGCAACGGACTCAAGCGCGGCGTGGTGGTCAATATCGACGCCACCGTGCAGAGCATCCAGCAGGCATTGAAAGAAGCCGAGCTGATGGCCGACTGCAAGATTGCACGGGTCTACACCGGCATCACCGGCAGCCACATTCGTGGCATCAACTCCAGCGGCATGGTGGCCGTGAAGGACAAGGAAGTCACGCAGGCCGATGTGGCCCGCGTCATCGAGACCGCCAAAGCCATCAATATCTCCACCGACCAGCGCCTGCTGCTGGTGGAGCCGCAGGAGTTTGTCATCGACGGCCAGGACGTGCGCGAGCCGATTGGCATGAGCGGCATCAGGCTCGAAGCCAAGGTGCATATCGTGACCGGCGCGCAAAGTGCTGCAGAGAACATCATCAAGTGCGTGCGGCGGTGTGGCCTGGAAGTGGATCAGCTCATGCTCAACCCGCTCGCCTCCAGCCTGTCGGTACTCAGCCGCGACGAGCAGGAGCTCGGCGTGGCACTGGTCGATATCGGCGCCGGTACCACCGACGTGGCGATTTTCACCGGTGGCGCAATTCGCCACACCGCGGTGATCCCGATTGCCGGCGACCTGATCACCAGCGACATCGCCATGGCGCTGCGCACACCGACCAAGGACGCCGAAGACATCAAGGTCGAAAGTGGTTTTGCCAAGCAGTTGCTGGCCGACCCGGACACCCAGGTCGAGGTGCCGGGGCTGGGCGACCGCGGCCCGCGCATGTTGTCGCGCCAGGCGCTGGCCGGTGTGATCGAGCCTCGCATCGAGGAGATTTTCTCGCTGGTGCAGCAGGTCATCCGCGAGTCGGGTTACGAGGAAGTCCTGTCCTCCGGCATCGTGATCACCGGCGGCAGCGCGGTGATGCCCGGCATGGTCGAACTCGGCGAGGACATTTTCCTCAAGCCGGTGCGCCGCGGCATCCCGCGTTATTCCAGCGCGCTGGCGGACATGGTGGCCCAGCCGCGCGCCGCCACCGTGATGGGTTTGCTTGAAGAGGCGCGGCTGGCACGCATGCGCGGTCACCGCGTGGCGCAAAAGGCAGGCAGCGTGCACAACGCATTTGGCAAGGTCAAGGACTGGCTGGTGGGGAACTTCTGATGAAAAAAAATCATGTTTTTGTCTGGCGGAGCCCGCGTTGCAAACATTCCGGGGGCGCTGATCCCCCTGCGTGAGGTGGATCACCTGAAGACTTTCACTAAAAATTTTGGCAACTGCAACCATACCGACAGGAGGCTCACATGAGCATCGAAATGATTGAAATCGAGGAATTCAACCAGGGCACGCAAATCAAGGTGATTGGCGTGGGTGGCGGCGGCGGCAACGCGGTCGAACACATGATTGAGCGCAACGTACAGGGCGTGGAGTTCATCTGCGCCAACACCGATGCCCAGGCATTGGGCCGCGGCAGCGCGCACAAGCAGATCCAGCTGGGCGGCAGCGGCCTGGGCGCAGGCAGCAAACCCGAGAAAGGCCGTGACGCGGCCGAGATGGCGGTGGAAGACATCCGCGAGGCGATTGCCGGCGCGCACATGCTGTTCATCACGGCCGGCATGGGCGGGGGCACCGGCACCGGCGCTGCGCCCGTGATCGCGCGCATTGCGAAAGAAATGGGCATCCTCACCGTCGGTGTGGTGACCAAGCCTTTCGAGTTCGAAGGCGGACGCCGCATGACCAACGCAGACCTGGGTCTGGCCGAACTGGAAGCCAATGTCGATTCGCTGATCGTGGTGCTCAACGAGAAGCTGCTTGAGGTGCTGGGTGACGACGTGACGCAGGATGAGGCCTTTGCGCATGCCAATGACGTGCTGAAAAACGCCGTCGGTGGCATCGCGGAGATCATCAATGTTCCCGGCCACGTCAACGTCGACTTCGAGGACGTGCGTACCGTGATGGGTGAGCCCGGCAAGGCCATGATGGGCACGGCCCGCGCCAACGGTCCCGATCGCGCGCGCATCGCTGCCGAGCAGGCTGTGGCCTGCCCGTTGCTCGAAGGCATTGACCTGTCGGGCGCCAAGGGCGTGCTGGTGCTGATCAGCGCCGCCAAGGGTTCGCTCAAGCTCAACGAGTCCAAGCTGGCGATGAACACCATCCGCGCCTATGCCTCGCCCGATGCCCATGTGATCTACGGAACGGCTTACGACGACGAACTCGGCGACGACATCCGCGTCACCGTGGTGGCCACCGGCCTGAGCCGCCAGGGCGCACGCCGCACGGCGCCGCCGCTGCAGGTGCTGCGCACCGGCACCGACAACATGCCAGTGCTCAACATGGCGGTGGGCGGCGGATCGGTCAACAGCGCGCATCCCGGCGGTAACAGCATGGGCTCGGCCCAGCCCGACTACGGCAACATGACGGTGCCCAGCGTCTGGCGCACTAACCGCACGCAGGCTGCGGCCAAAGTTGATGCGCTGGCATCGGGCGGCATGGACGACTTCGAGATTCCGGCTTTCCTGCGCAAGCAAGCAGACTGAGTTTGTGGTGTGAGGTAATGCGCTGCGACCGTGGCTTGCCTGGGGTCGTGGTTTCAACTCCCCACTCACTCCCCTAACCCCTCTCTCGCCCCGCTGGGCGAAAGAGGGGGGACTTCATTTGGCCTCGTGTGTTGCGCTCGCGTGCAAACATGACGGTCTGTTGGGATTCCCGTGCAGGAAGCGCTTCGCGCTTCCTGCACTCCGGATTTTTGTCCCCGCATCGCTATCCCCCACCCGTCGGGCTGGGCCGAGGAGCGCAGCCGAAAGTGGATCAGGGCGAGCGATTGTCTGAGGCGAAGCCGAGTTCGAGCTCGACCCCACTTTCGGTGAGCACCACAGGTTGCCCCGGAGCGCAGCGCAGGGGACCCGGACCATCGGGTCGCCTTTATCTTTGCTTACTTTCTTTTTGGCGACGCAAAAAGAAAGTGAGTTGCCGCCGGGCAACCCCCGGCTTGTTGGCACACCACGCGACACGGGTTATCCAACTTGGATCCCGGATCAAGTCCGGGATGACAGGCGAGGGCAGGGCACCAGCCCGTCACCAGCCACCCGATTACCCATGCTTTACCCACGCTTAACCCACCCCAATTAAAATAAACCCATGCTGGCTCAAAGAACCCTCAAATCCCTGACCAAGGCCGTCGGTGTGGGCCTGCACAGCGGGCAGCGGGTTGAGCTGACCTTGCGGCCCGCGGCGCCCGACACAGGCATTGTTTTCCGGCGCGTCGATTTGCCGCAGCCGGTGGATATCGTGATCTCGGCTGAGGCGGTAACCGACACGCGCCTGGCGTCCACCATCTCCAGCGGCAGTGCCAAGGTGCATACGGTCGAACACCTGATGTCGGCCTGCGCCGGCCTGGGTATCGACAACCTCTACGTTGATATCACGGCCGAGGAAGTGCCGATTCTGGACGGCTCGGCCTCCTCGTTTGTGTTCCTGCTGCAGGCGGCCGGCATCGCACTGCAGGCGGCACCAAAACGCTTCATCCGTGTGCTCAAGCCGGTGGAGGTGCGCGAAGGGCAGGGCGCGACCGAGAAATGGGCACGCCTGTTGCCTTACGACGGCTACAAGCTGGGCTTCGAGATCGACTTTGACCACCCGGCGGTGGACTCCACCGGCCAGCGCGTCGATTTCGACCTGGGCACCGGCTCTTACACCCGCGACATCGCGCGTGCGCGCACCTTCGGCTTCACCAAGGATGTGGAGATGATGCGTGCCAACGGGCTGGCACTGGGCGGCGGCCTCGACAACGCCATCGTGATGGACGACTACCGCGTGCTCAACACCGATGGCTTGCGCTACAACGACGAGTTCGTCAAACACAAGATTCTCGACGCCATGGGCGACCTTTACCTGCTCGGCAAGCCGCTGCTGGCCGCCTACAGTGCCTTCCGGTCCGGCCACGCGCTGAACAACAAGCTGCTGCGCGAGTTGCTGTCACACGCCGACTCGTATGAAGTCGTGACGTTTGAGGACGAGAAAAAGGCCCCTCAAGGCTTCGCCCAACTCGCGCGGGCTTGGTAGACCTGTGGCAATTTTCCGCATCGTCATTGTTTTGCTGCTGGTGGCTGCCGGCATTTCTTTTGCGCTGTTTGCGCTGACATCCAACGCTTGTTACAAACGCGCCGGCCTCAGAATCCTCGCCGGCACCTTGGTTGCGGCCTTTGTCTTTTTCGCCATCCTGATCGTCGACCAGTTGGCTTGACCATCAGTGGTGACGCCCGTCCTTGAACGAGGCGGTGGATGTGCGGCCCAGGGTGGTTGCTCGCGCCAGAATGGCGGCCGAGCCGCCCACATGCGCATGGGTGATCGCCAGGGCTAGCGCATCGGCCGCGTCCTTGCCGGGCAGACCCGGTAGCCTCAGCAGGCGTTTGACCATCTCCTGCACCTCGGGCTTGCCGGCCTTGCCGTAACCGGCGACGGCTTTTTTCATCTGCAGCGGCGTGTATTCGGCCACCTCGATGTTGCGGCTGACCAGCGCGGTCACGCAGGCGCCGCGGGCCTGGCCCAGCATCAGCGTGGCCTGTGGATTGACGTTGACAAACACGATCTCGCAAGCCGAGCTATCGGGGCTGTAGCGGGCGGTGATTTCACAGATGCCGTCGAACAGCACCTTGAGCCGCGCCGGCAGATTGCCCCGGTCCAGGTGTGTGGTCTTGATGGTGCCGCTGGCGACATACGTCAGCGCGTGGCCATCCACATCGATCACGCCGAAACCGGTGATTTGCAGGCCGGGGTCGATGCCAAGAATTCGCATCAGGCCCCCACGCTTGTCACTTCGTGTAATACGCTGCCCCCCGAGGGGGCTGTGCTTGCTTGGGGCGGCCCAGCGCGGCGCACTTTCCTGATCGTGCTAAACAGGCTCATAAGCCAAAATACCACCGAACCGAATGAAAAAATACGGGAGCGGCAAAACACAGGGCATCGACCCGGTCCAGCAGGCCGCTGGCGCCGGTGACCGACTTGCCTTCACTGCCCCAGTTGGTGATGCCGCGGTCGCGCTTGAGCGCCTTCATCACCAGGTGGCCCAGTGAACCGGCGACACAGGCGATCAGCGCCATGGCCACCGCCTGGGCCGGCTTGAAGGGCGTCAGGCCCGACATCAGGCCGCCCACAAACCCGCCGACACCCAGCCCGATCAGCCAGCTGGCCCAATTGAAGCTTTTGCTGACCTGGGGCGCGGTCGGCTTGCGCGGCCATTTGCGGTTGGCCAGGTGCTGCACCAGCATGCCGGTCTGTACCACAAACACCAGGAAGAAGACGAGGAAGGCGTTTTTGCCGCTGTAGTTGGGGAAACCCAGCAAAAGCAGTGCTGGCACATGGCTGATGCCGAAGACGCAGACCATGATGCCCCACTGCAGCTTGGCATTGCGCTCCAGGAAACGCTGCGGGTCGTTGGCCAGCGCACTCACCACAGGAATCGCCAGGAACACGTAGACCGGGATGAAGACGGTCACCAGGTCGAAGCGTTTGGTGATCACCAGCCAGAACTGCACCGGCAACACCACAAAAAACGCCAGCACCAGGCTGCGGTGGTCACCGTGGCGGGTTGGTGACAGGGTGATGAATTCACGCAGCGCAAAAAAGGCCACGATGGCGAACAGCAGGGTCGCCACTGTCTCGCCCGAGGCCCAGGCCAGCCAGAACACCGTGCACATCATCCAGGAGGTGTTGAGCAGGCCGGTCAGTTCCTTGAGGTCCTGCGTGCGTATCTCGTTGTCGCCGTCGTCGCGCAGTGAGATCACCAGCGCGGTGATGCTGGCGGCGATCAGCAGGCCGAACACTATCACGAACAGCAAGCCGATTTGTTGTGAGGGGGTCAGGTTGCGCAGGAAGCTGCTCATCAGGAATCCCGCAAGGAAATCACGGCCTGACGTGCACGCAGCAGAAAGGCGCTGCGGTCTTCGCCTTCGCCCAGTGCGATGGGCGCGCCAAAAGTGACCGAACACAAAATCGGCACAGGCACCACCTCCCCCTTGGGCATCACGCGCTGCACATTGTTGATCCACGCCGGCACCAGCACGACCTGCGGAAACCTCTGCGCGAGGTTATACAGACCGGACTTGAAGGCCTGCGGCTCTTCCTGGTTGCCGCGTGTGCCTTCCGGAAACAGGATGATGGAGTCGCCGCTTTCGAGCGCATCGATCAACGGCTCCAGCGGGTCCTGGTCGGTGGTTTTGGTGCGGTCCACATAGATGGCGTTGAACACCGCCGTGGTGATCCACTGCTTGAACGGTGTTTTGGTCCAGTAGTCCTTGGCCGCAATCGGCCGCGTGATGCTGCGCAGCTCGCTCGGCAGCGCGGCCCACATCAGCACCAG
Source organism: Polaromonas eurypsychrophila (assembly GCF_014641715.1). Classification (GTDB taxonomy): domain Bacteria; phylum Pseudomonadota; class Gammaproteobacteria; order Burkholderiales; family Burkholderiaceae_C; genus Polaromonas; species Polaromonas eurypsychrophila. The sequence continues at coordinate 249,710 of NZ_BMIG01000004.1, forward strand.
ATCGGCATGGCTCTGGTGGTTGGCAAAATAAATGCGCTGCTCGGCCTTGGGCGGGCAGCCCTGCCAGCGCGCCTGGGCGCCGGTCAACGCGCGGATCAGGCCGAGCAGGAACAGGCTCATCAGTTTGGCGGGTAGGTTCATGGCACCTCCACCCCGCCCATGCGCGTCGCAATGGTGGAAGCGCGCGAGGCCAGGTAGCCCGAGCCGGGCCGGGTCTCGAAGTATTTGGGGCGCGGCAGCATCACCGCCAGGCGTGCGGCTTCGTATGCGCTGAGTTTCGAGGCGGGCTTGCGGAAATAATGTTGCGCCGCAGCTTCTGCACCAAACACGCCTTCGCCCCACTCGACGTTGTTCAGGTAAATCTCCAGGATGCGCTGCTTGCTGAGCAGCGCCTCGAGCATCAGCGTGAGCACCAGTTCCTGGCCTTTGCGCATCAGCGTGCGCTCACCCGACAGAAACAGGTTTTTGGCAAGCTGCTGCGTGATGGTGGAGCCGCCCACAATTTTGGGTGGCTTCGCCGCCTTGCCGCTGCCGGCCGGCGCGACCTTGCTGCCGAGTCTGCTTGCAGCTTTTTCGGCGCGCTGCTCGGCCTGGGTGTTTTTCTCCCAGGCTTTTTCCAGCGATTCGAGGTCCACACCTTCGTGTTCTATAAACGTGGCGTCCTCGGACACGATCACCGCACGTTTGAGGTTGTCGGACAGCTCCGGATAAGGCACCCATTGCTGGCGCCACTTCAGGCTGCCGTGTTCGGTCACCACCCGGTAAATTTCCGAGCGCTGGAACGCCGTGGACTGCGGGTCCAGCAGTGCCATCAGCGCGATGCGGCCCACAAAATAAAGCTGGACCGCCAGGCCGGCGATCAGCACCAGCAGGACCCAGCGCAGCAGCGCTTTCATGCCAGCGCCTTGCGCATGTCCTGCAGCACCTGCGCCGACGGCGGGCGCACGCCGCGCCAGAAGGCAAAGGACTCGGCAGCCTGTTCGACCAGCATGCCCAGACCGTCGCGCGGCATGGCGCCGTGGGCCCGTGCCCAGTCGGCAAACCCCTGGGCCGCCGTGCCGTACATCATGTCGTAGGCCAGCGCACCGGGCTTGAGAACACGTGCATCTACCGGCGCGGCGCTGCCACCCAGGCTGCTGGCCGTGGCGTTCACGATCACATCAAAATTAGCCTCAAGCCCTTGCTGCTCTTGCGCGAGCAGCTCTGTTTTTTGTAGCAAATCGCGCAGCGACGGGTGGTCGGCATGGCGCGCCACCAGGTCCAGCGCCTTGGCATGGGTGCGGTTGGTAACGACCAGCCGGCGTGGCCCGGCCGCCAGCAGCGGCCCCAACACACCGGCCGCTGCGCCGCCGGCACCCAGCAGCAGGATGTCGCGCCCGGCCAGGCTGATGCCGGCGTTGATCTGGATGTCGTTGACCAGGCCGATGCCGTCGGTGTTGTCGGCCAGTATCTGCCCACCGTCCCCAAACTTCAGCGTGTTGGCGGCCTGTGCCAGCGTCGCGCGATCACTGGCGGTGTTAGCCAGGCGGAAGGCCTCGAACTTGAAGGGCACGGTGACGTTGCAGCCGCGACCATCGTGAGCCATCCAATGGCGCAGCGTGTGGATGAACCCGTCAAGCGGCGCGAGCAACTTGCTGTAGTCCATGGCCTGGCCGGTCAGTTCGGCAAAGCGCGCGTGGATGGCCGGTGACTTGCTGTGGGCAACCGGGTTGCCGAGGACGCAGTAGTGATCCATAAATAGTGTGAACAGGCCCTAGCGCTCGAGCTGCTTTGTTTCAAGCGTTTCGTCGCGCGTGAATTTGAAGCGCGAGACCACCACAATCTGATCGGCCTTGCGGCGCATGGCATCGCTGAAGGCGCCGAAGGGACCGGTGCTGCGCGCGATGCTCTGGGCACGCCGGTCCAGCGTCAGGCTGCCGGAGGTTTCAGCCACCTCGGTGGACAAGACGCGGCCATCAAAATTGATGGTCAGCACCATGGTCAGTTCGCCGTACAGCTTCTTGCCTGCCGCCTCCGGAAAATTGACCGTGCCCTTTTCCTCGATCTTGCGACGCAGCGAGTCGTAGTAGACCGCATACACCTCCTCGCGCGTGGCCGGGCTGATGTAGCGCTTTTTGGGGCGCGCATTTTCTTCGTTGATGCGCCGCTCGATCTCGGCCAGGATCTTGATCAGTTGTTTGCGTTTTTCCTCGCGCTCGGCTTGCGCCGCGTCCCGCGTTGGCAGCTTGGGGTCGGGCGGCGGCATAGCCGCCAGTTGCTTTTTGATCTGTGCCAGCAGCAGGGTTTGCTGATCCTGCATCGCGTCGACTTTGCGCTGCGCGTCTTCGCTGGCGTCGCCAAGCTCGGTCAGCGCCGAGGGTGGCAGCGGGCTGGTGGCGCGGCCCTTCTCAAGCTCGCCGCCGCCGGCCAGCGAGGCCTGCGCAATCGCTTTGGCAACGTCCGGGCGCTCATTCGATTTCGCGTTGACCAGGATCACTTCCAGTGGGGTGTCCTGAAACACCCGGTTGAAACGCTCCGGATCGACAAAACGCACGGTCAGCAGCACCGCGTGCAGGGCGACTGAAAAGCCCAGGGCGATATGCAGGGTGCTGGGTGACTTCACAGAACAGGATTATCTGCGCTAACTGGCCGCTGGTGCCACCGCGGAGGTGTCATCGGACACATCGCTGAGATCGACGGCAATCGAGATCGGACCGGCGGCAATCTCCGATTCGTTGTCGTCCTCGTCCACTTGCCCGGCGGCGGCTTCGTCCACGACCAGGTCCAGGCGCTCGACCACCGTGCCACTGACATCCAGCGTAATCTCGTCAATCTCGCCCAGGCGGATACGTACCTTCGCGCCGCGCGGCAGGCCCTGCGCGCCCAGAGCCGGCAGCACCAGTGGCAGGTCGTCGGCACGCACCAAGTTGTCCTTGAAGGCGGTGGCAGTCAGCTCGGTGATGCCGTTTTGCAGCAGGTACTTGAGTGTCCAGTAACGCTCAATGCCGGCCTGAAAACCGTTGTAGGCGCTGTAGGCGCCGTCGAAACCCGAGATGATGGAAAATAGCTCCGCATCCTTGGGCTTGAAGGGCGCAGCCAGCGCGGCGGTGCGGCCGTGCGTGACGCAAGCAATGATCTGCCACTGGTTGACCAGGTCGGTATAGCGGCGCAGCGGCGAGGTTGCCCAGGCGTAACTCTTGACGCCGATGCCGGCATGCGGCAGCGCCTTGGTGCCCATGCGCACCTTCACGCCGGGCGCCAGGCTGGCCTGACTGCGGTAGATGCCGGGCACGCCGTGTTCGGCCAGCCACTCGCCCCAAGTGCTGTTGGCCAGGATCATGGCTTCGGCGACGATCAGGTCCAGCGGCGCCCCGCGTTTGCGAATGCTGATGCTGACTTTTTCCTTGCCCTCGGGCTCTTGGCCGGACGGGTTGTCGAGGCTGAAGTTGTAGTCGGGCCGGTTGAAGTTTTCCGGCTTGCCGCGCACGACTTCGCGCTGGGCTTTCAGATGGCGTGCCAGGCGGTGCAAAAAGGACAGCTCGATGCCCCAGGCCACGTCGGCCGGTGGCGCGCCGGTTTCTGCCGCCGCCTCAAAAAATGCTTCGTTGAAAACCGCATCGAGTTTGTCGTGGCGCAGGTTTGCGGCAATCGGCACCTGCTCCAGCCGCGTGGCGGTGGCGGTGATGGCCAGCGTGGTTTCGTCCACCGTAACGTAGAGCGACAGAGCCGGACAGTTGCGACCTTCCTGCAGGGTGTAGCTCTGCACCACCGCGTCGGGCAGCATGGTCAGCTTGTAGCCCGGCATGTAGACCGTGGACAGGCGCGCGCGGCCCAGCAGGTCGATGGGACTGCCTGGCAACACGGCCAGGCCAGGTGCGGCGATGTGGATGCCCAGTGTGACCGTTCCGCTACCGATGCCTTGCACCGACAGCGCATCGTCGATCTCGGTGGTGCTGGAGTCGTCGATGGAAAAGGCCTGTACGGCGGCCAGCGGCAGCTCGTTCTTGACGGGCGGCGCTTGCACCGCGGGGAAGGCCGTGCCCTTGGGGAAGTTCTCGAACAGGAAGCGTTTCCAGTGGAATTGGTAAGGCGAGGCGATGGCGCCAGCCTGTTGCAGCAGGTCCAGCGGCGCTTTGTGCGCGGCGCGCGAGGCCTCGACCACGGCCTTGTATTCCGGGCTGTTCTTGTCGGGCTTGAAAAGGATTTTGTAAAGTTGTTCGCGCACCGGCGCCGGGCAACTGCCTTGGGCGAGTTCTTCGGCCCAGGCGGTGATTTGCGCAATCACCTGCTTTTTCTTTTCGATGGCCACCAGCGCCTGTTGCAGGATCTCGGCTGGGGCTTTCCTGAAGCGGCCCTTGCCGGCACGCCTGAAATAATGCGGCGCCTCAAACAGGCGAAACAGGGCGGCGGCCTGCTGCTCGGTGGATGCGGGTTTGGACGGGTCGGCGCTGAAGTAGTCGCGCGCCAGGTCGGCAAAGCTGAATTCCTCTTCGCTGGCGAATTCCCAGGCCAGGTCTAGCTCGATCTCTTCGCTGATTTTCTGCCCGGCGGCAATCAGCTCGGCCGGGGCGGGTTTCTCAAACTTCAGCAGCGCGTTGGCGGCCTTGAGCTTGACCCGTTTGCCCGAGTCCAGCTCCACCTGCAGCGAGCTGTCCGCCTCGGACAAAATACGCCCAGCCAGAAACTTGCCGGCTTCTTCAAACAATACAAACAAAACGACATCCTTTGGTTACGCTGGCGCAGCGAACCGAAGGTCTCGCTACGTCCGGGCTGCAGTATTGGCTAGTGTAATCAGCCGCCCTGCGCGCGGCCTCAAGCCAGGCTCATGAAGTTCATCACTTCCGGCAGGTGGCGCTCGAAGTCGCTGAGGGCGTGGTCGCCGCCTTCCAGCAGCTTGATACGCGCGCCGGGGTAGCGGCCGGTCATTTCGCGCCAGTCCAGCACCTCGTCGCCTTTGGCGATCATCGCGAAATAATTCGCTGGACAGGCTACCGGTCCATGGGTGAAGGCGTGCAACTCGTCGATAAACCGCGGCTCGAAGAAAAACCGTTCATCCGGGTTGTTCCAGGCGGTCTGCTCGCCGATGTATTTCGCCAGATCACGCGCCGGGTTGACTGCTGGGTTGAGCAACACGGCCTTGCAGCCGCAGGTCTCGGCCACATGCGTGGCGTAAAACCCGCCCAGCGAGGAGCCGACCACCGCCATCGACCCCCACGGCCAGTCCGCGATGCCATCAGCAAGCATTTGCATCGCTTCCCGCGGAGAGGGAGGAAGTTGTGGGCACCACCAGGTGATATCCGGATGCCGGCTGCGCATCCACGCGGTGACTTGCCTGGCCTTGGTCGATTGCGGCGAGGAGCGAAAGCCGTGCAGGTAGAGGAGGTGGGTGGTGGGCATGGGGCGTATGGTAATTGCGCGGCGTGGCTTCAATGACTTCACTGCGCCGGTTGAGCCTGGCCTGTCCTGAGCTTGTCGAATCCGTTTTGCCTTCAGCGCTGGAGGTTTGCCAACAAGCCGGGGGTTGCCCGGCGGCAACTCACTTTTCTTTTGCGTCGCCAAAAGAAAAGTAAGCAAAAGAAAAGGCGACCCGATGGTCTGGGTCCTTCCGCTTCGCTCCAGGCAACCTGCGGTGCTCGTCAAAAGCGGGGTCTCGCTCGAACTCGGCTTCGCCTCAAACAATCGCGAGCCCTGATCCGCTTTTGCCTGCGCTCCTCGGCCCAGCACGACGGGTGGTGAACAACTGCGACACGGGGAGCCTTGACGCAATCACGGCAAATCGCAGGTGCCGCGTTCTGCTATTAATAAGAGAGCTTCTAGCGCACGTGGCGTAAGGGCTGGAGGCCTATTTTCTTCTTAAACCTCGGTGCATGCTTAAAACTTGGGCATGCCCTTCATGCCGCCCATGCGTTTCATCATCTTCATCATGCCTCCGCCCTTCATCTTTTTCATCATGCCCTGCATCTGCTCGAACTCGTTCAGAAGGCGGTTCACGTCCTGCACCTGCACACCCGAGCCGGCGGCGATGCGGCGCTTGCGGGTGGCCTTGATCAGTTCGGGCTTGCGGCGCTCCAGCGGGGTCATGCTCTGGATGATGCCTTCCTTGCGGCGAATGTCTTTTTCGGCCTTGTTCATGTCCACCTGGCCGGCCTTGGCCGCCATCTGCGCAGGCAGTTTTTCCAGCAGGCTGGACAGACCGCCCATGCTTTTCATCTGCTGCAACTGACTCAGGAAGTCATCAAGGTCAAAGCCGCTGCCGGACTTCATCTTGGCAGCGAGTTTTTGCGCCGCTTCCATGTCCACGCCGGCGGTGACCTGTTCGACCAGCGCCAAGATGTCGCCCATCCCGAGGATGCGTCCGGCATGGCGCTGGGCGTCGAAGACTTCGAGGCCGTCGATCTTCTCGCTGGTACCCGAGAACTTGATCGGTGCGCCAGTGATCTGCCGCACGCTGAGTGCTGCGCCACCGCGCGAGTCACCGTCAGTCTTGGTCAGGATGATGCCTGTCAGCGGCAGGGCTTCCTTGAAGGCTTTGGCCGTATTGATCGCGTCCTGGCCCTGCATCGCGTCGACGACAAACAGCGTCTCGACCGGATTGAGCACCGCATGCAGCGCCTTGATCTCGGCCATCAGCGCTTCGTCAATCGCCAGCCGGCCGGCGGTATCGACCAGCAGCACGTCAAAGAAGTGTTTGCGCGCATAGTCGAGCGCCGCCAGTGCGATGTCCACCGGCTTTTGCTCGGACGTGCTCGGAAACCACTCGGCACCGGCCTGTTTGGTCACGGTCTTGAGTTGCTCGATGGCTGCAGGACGGTACACGTCGCTCGAGACCGTGAGCACCTTTTTCTTGCGTTTTTCAATCAGGTGTTTGGCGAGTTTGGCGGTGGTGGTGGTCTTGCCAGCACCCTGCAGGCCAGCCATCAGGATCACGGCCGGCGGCTGGGCCGCCAGGTTGATGTCGCTGACGCCCTCGCCCATGGTCGCAGCGAGCTCGCGGTTGACGATGCTGACCAGCACCTGGCCGGGCGACAGCGAACTCATCACCTCCTGGCCCAGCGCCTTGTCCTTGACACGGGTGATGAAGTCGCGCACAACCGGCAGCGCCACGTCGGCTTCGAGCAGGGCCATGCGCACCTCGCGCAGCATGTCCTGCACATTGGACTCGGTGATGCGGGCCTGGCCTCGCATTTCCTTGACGAGGCGGGAAAGTTTGTCGGTAAGGGCAGAGGCCATGAGCAGGCTCCACAGTTGGAGCAAAAAGGAAGTGAAGGAAGAAATACAGGCCTGCGCAGCAGGCGGCTACAGCTAAACTGTAGCCATGATTTTAACTTTTAGCGCTGGGTGGGGTCTGGCGACGGCCATTGCCGCCGCGCTGGCCTACGCCGTGCTGGCGCTTGCAGCCCGGCGCCTGAGTGAAGCCAGCACACGCGCCTTGCTGTTTCTGGCCTGGTTGCTGCACGCACTGGCACTGGCTGACGGCCTGCTGGGCGAGCCGCCGCGCTTCGGTTTTGCACCGGCCCTGTCGATGACCGTCTGGCTGGTGCTCAGCGTCTATGCGGTGGAAAGCCGGTTGTTTCCGCAACTCAAGGCGCGCTGGGCGCTGGCCGGTCTGGGAACGGCGGCGGTGCTGTTGGCGCTGGTGTTTCCCGGCTCCAGCTACCACCTGATCGCCTCGCCCTGGTTGCCCCTGCACTGGGCGCTGGGTATTGCGTCGTATGGCCTGTTTGCCGCTGCCGTGGTGCACGGCGGGCTGATGAATCGGTCCGAACGCTCGATCCGCTCGGCGACGCAAGCGGACACTGGCGTGCCTTTGTTGACGCTGGAACGCCTGACTTTCCGGTTTGTGCAGGCGGGCTTTGTGCTGCTGACCGCTACGCTCGCGGTAGGCTGGTTGTTTGCCGAAACCCTGTATGGTCCCGGACTGGCCGGGCAGTGGAACCACAAGACGGTATTTTCAGTGCTGGCCTGGCTGACCTTTGCCGGCCTGCTGACGGGCCGGGCCCGACTGGGCTGGCGTGGTCGCAAGGCGGTGCGACTGCTGTATCTGGGCTCAGGCCTGCTGCTGCTCGGTTATGCGGGCTCGCGATTTGTGCTCGAAGTTGTTTTGAAGCGCGTATGAAATACCTAATCGTTTTTATGGTGGTGCTTGTCGGCGTCTGGTTATGGCGCAACAGCCGGCGCACCGAACTCCGCGAGAAAAAATTCAAGCCGCCGACAGCGCCAAACGTCGCTGGCCCCAAACAAGCCACCGAAGTGGTGGCTTGCACGGTCTGCGCCGTCCATCTGCCGCGCCCGGATGCCTTGCCTGGCAGTCGCGGCTTGTATTGCTGTGACGCGCATCGCCGGCAAGGCGAGGCCTAGGCCTAAAGCTTGCTCGCACGTGTGAACAGGCCCTCGATGAACACGTCTGCAGATTCCGGCAACTCCTGGTTTGGTCCGCCAGACAAACAACCGGGCGTCTGGGACTCCGGGCCGGCTGGCGAATCTTTTAGCCGGCTCTGGCGCGCCTTCATGACGGCTCGCGTCACCATTGCCAGTGTCTTGCTGGCTCTGCAGGCGTCCATTTACGCATTGGGGCAGCCGGTTCAGAAGGTCATGGTGCTGCTGTGCCTGGCTTATTTTTTCGCCACGCTGACGGTGCGCTTGTGGGCCAAGCCCAAGCCGCCGGGCAGCACCTTTGACACCCAATGGCTGTTCACGGTGGGGATTGATGTACTGGCATTTTCCGCCTTGAATTTTTGGCAGACTGGGGTGATCAACTACACCGCCTTATTTGCCTTGCCGGTGTTGCTGGCTTCCGTACTGGGACCGATTTTGCTGGCGCTGGGCACCGCCGCCAGCGTCACGCTGCTGCTGCTGACCGATGCCTGGTGGTTGTCTTTGCAAGCTGAAGGCGAATCCGCCTCCCGCTTTCTGCAGGCCGGTCTGAGCGGCTCCGGGTTCTTTGCGGTGGCGTTGCTGGCCAACCAACTGGCTTTGCGTTTGTCCAGGGAGGAGCAGCGGGCTTACAGCAGCCAGTCGGTTGCGCGGATGCAGACGCAGGTCAATGAACTGGTGATCGACACACTGGTCGATGGTGTGCTGGTGATCGACACCAACGGCATCGTGCGTGCGGCCAATCCGGCCTCTCGTCGCCTGTTGACTGCGCAGGGCGAAGCGCGTGCTGCTCCCTTCGTGCTCGCTGCGGAAGTGGCGTGGCAGCCCCTGGCCGAACTGGCTCACCGGACCTTTGAGCGGCAAACGCCGCAGCAGGCCGATGTGGGGCTGGGACATGCCTCGCGCCATGCCAGGCGCCTGCAGGTGCGCACGCGCCTGGCGGCCTCGCGCGACGGCTCGCGCGAAAGCTTGTGTGTGATGTTCCTGGAAGACCTCCGGGAAATGGAGGCCAGGGTCCGCACTGAAAAAATGGCCGCCATGGGGCGCATGTCGGCGGCCGTTGCCCACGAAATCCGCAACCCGCTGGCAGCCATCACCCAGGCCAATGCTTTGCTTGAAGAAGACTTGCAGGACGCTGGGCATCGGCAGCTGACAGGCATGGTCGCGCAGAACGCCCATCGCCTGGCACGTATTGTTGAGGAAATCCTCAACCTCTCGCGCGTACAGGAACAGGCACCCCAGGTGCAGACGCGCGCGCTGCGGCTTGACGACATGATGCAGCGGATCTGCGCAGATTGGGCGCAACAAAACACGGCCAGTCACCGGCTGCGGGTGCAGCCGGGCACCGGCCAGAGTGCGATTTTGTTCGAGGCCGAACACCTGCGGCGCCTGCTGGTCAACCTTCTGGACAATGCCTTGCGTTATGCCAGCCCTGCCGCCGACGCCATCCAGGTGTCCACCGATGCGGCTTCTGGGCAAGTGCGGCTGCTGGTCTGGAGCGATGGACAGCCGCTTGAAAAAACTGTGCAGGCGCATTTGTTCGAGCCCTTCTTTTCTTCAGAAAGCCGTTCCAGCGGACTGGGCCTGTATATCTGCAGAGAGCTGTGTGAGCGCCACGGCGCCCTGGTGGGTTACCAGCGGGTGGCGCGCGGGCGGGTCGAGGGCAACGAGTTTTTTGTCATCTTCAAACCCGCAGCCGCCGACATGGCGCTGTCGCCGGGCGCTATCGACACGCTGTTTTGACGCCCCCGCTATTCTGTTAAAAACACGAAACGCCCATGAGCACCCCTAATCAGGCCCACATACTGGTGATCGACGACGAGCCGGACCTGCGCACCCTCTACGAGTTGACCTTGCTGCGCGAAGGTTACCGGGTAGAGGCCGCTGCCGATCTGGCGCAAGCCCGCGTCCAGTTGCAGGAGCGACGCTTTGACGCCGTGATCACCGACATGCGTTTGCCCGACGGCCTGGGTCTGGAATTGCTGCGCGAGATGGTGCGCCAGCAGCGGCCTGAGCGCTGCGTTGTAATCACCGCCCATGGGTCTGCCGAAAACGCGGTGGAGGCACTCAAAGCCGGTGCCTTTGACTACCTGACCAAGCCGGTGGATCTCAAGCAATTTCGCAGCGTGGTGGCCTCGGCCATCCAGACGCCGGCCCGTAGCGGACTGCCTGTGGGCAGCGAAAGGGCAAAGCCAAACCCCGATGTCGCCGCCGTCCCAGCCCACAGAGTGGCCAGTCCTGGCGACGGGTCGCCGACTTTGCAACGCTTGGTTGGCGAGTCGGGCGTGATGCAGGCTGTCAAGGCCCGCATCGTTAAGGTGGCTGGCAGCATGGCGCCGGTGCTGATCCAGGGGGAATCCGGCACTGGCAAGGAACTTGTCGCGCGAGCTGTGCATGACTGCAGCCATCGCGTGGCCGGACCTTTTGTCGCGGTCAATTGCGGCGCCATCCCCGAGAACCTGCTCGAAGCCGAGTTTTTTGGCGCCCGGAAAGGCGCTTACACCGGCTCGACGCAGGACCGCCAGGGTTATTTCCAGGCGGCCAAGGGCGGCACCTTGTTTCTTGACGAAATCGGAGACCTGCCGCTGGCCATGCAGTCCAAACTGTTGCGCGCGATCCAGGAGCGGGTGGTCCGGCCGCTGGGCTCGGCGCAGGAGGACACGGTGGACGTGCGTGTTGTCAGCGCCACCCACAAGGACCTAGGCGCTGCTGTGGCTTCCGGGCACTTTCGCCAGGACCTGTATTACCGGCTCAACGTGATCGAAATCCAGGTGCCGGCGCTGCGAGATCGCCGCGAAGACCTGCCGGTGCTGTGCCAGGACTTGTTGGGCCGGATTTGCAGGGAGTCGGGTCTGCCTGTTCCCGACCTTTCCGCCCAGGCTCTGGCGCGCCTGCAGTCGCATCCTTTCAAGGGCAATGTGCGGGAGCTGGAAAACATGCTGCACCGCGCGGTTGCACTGGGCGAAAGCAACGACCTGCACATGGCCCTGCCGACGGTGGAGCATGTGGTGACGGTACCGGACAACCTGCAGGATTTTCTGGACGCACAGGAGCGTGGCATCCTGACCAAGGTGCTGCAGGAAACCGGCTTCAACCGAACCGCTGCGGCAGCCAAGCTGGGCATCAGTCTGCGCCAGATGCGCTACCGCATCGCCCGACTGGACATCGTCACTCCTAACAGTGATGACGTGGTCGATGAGCCCTAGTGAGTGGTCAATCCCGGGTTCCGCCGACGGGCTGTCCCTGGGCGGAACAGCCCCTCTTTCTGGTGCAAGGGGCGGCGAAGCGCCGCAAGCCCACGAAGTGGCAAGCGTGGGGGCTGGTGTGCAATCACTCTGGCAACAGGGCTGGTACCGGTACGCGCGGCGACTGGCGTCACCGAATTTTGGCCCCCGCCCCGATGGCGCATTGATCGACCTGATCGTGATCCACTCCATCAGCCTGCCGCCCGGCGCATACGGGACCGGGCAAGTTCAAAAGCTGTTCAGCAATGAACTCGACTGGGATACTCATCCCTACTTCCAGAGCATACGGGGGCTGCAGGTGTCCTCGCACTTCTTCATCACCCGTGATGGTCAGCTATGGCAATTCGTCAGTTGCGACCAGCGCGCGTGGCACGCGGGCGAGTCGAGCTACCGTGGCCGCAGCAATTGCAACGACGACTCGATAGGCATTGAGCTGGAAGGCCTGGATGGTGGGCTGTTTGAAGCCGCCCAGTATGAAACGCTGGCAAGCATCTGTGCGGCGCTGTTGCGTCACTACCCGGTGCAGCACCTGGCCGGTCACCAGCACATTGCAGGCGGCCGCAAGCTCGATCCGGGTGCCGGGTTCGACTGGCCGCAGTTGCAAGCGTCGCTGGGTTTGTCGGCTAAGTGTTTTCCCGCGGGTGACTGAAGCGGTTCACATCTCGAAAACACACCAACAGGGTGCAGGGAAAAATCTAGCAGCACTTCCGGCGCCCTCGCTGCGGCATCGAGACGCCCAACAGAATCAATGCTGTTGCGGCTTGCAGGCCTGTTTTGTTCATCCCTGTGCGTCCCGGTCATAGCGCCGCAAGCTGTCGCACCGCGACCCAAAATGGGCATTATTTACAGGCCAAAAAAGCTACATAACGTAACGCCAAGAAAAGCAGGCGATACACTACCTGTAGTGCTTGAAATCACTCCAGACCCTAGGTATAGTGTCTGAGCCCTACATTAATTTGATGCATTTCGGGGCACCGCAACCCAAGGAACAGCAGCCAAACGCGTCCGCCACAGGCAACCGTCAGCCTTCCCCCTTTGCCCTGAACCCGTCAAACGCTTCTAACAACAAAACATAACGAGGAACCATGCAAACAGCCCAACATGCAACACCCGCCGCCGGCATGCCGATGACCCCCCAGTCCGGCAGCAACAACGCCCAGCCCAATCCCCTGACCCACTACCAGATCATTCGCCGCAACGGCGCAGTGGTGCCTTTCGAGCCGAACAAAATTGCTGTCGCGATGATGAAAGCCTTCCTGGCGGTGCATGGCACCCAGGGTGCGGCGTCGGCCAGCGTGCGCGAAACCGTGGACGGCCTGACCCAGGCCGTGATGCGCGCACTGATGCGTTCGCGTCCGGGCGGCGGCACCTTTCATATAGAAGACGTGCAGGACCAGGTCGAACTGGGCCTGATGCGCGGCGGCCACCATGAAATCGCCCGCGCCTATGTGCTGTACCGCGAGAAGCGCACGCAGGAACGCGCACGCCAGCCACAAACGCCGGCTTCCCAGGCGCCACAACTGCATGTGATCGACGGCGGCAAGAAAGTCGCGCTCGACCTGGGCAGATTGCAGGCCCTGATCGAGGCGTCCTGCGCCGGCCTGGGCGCAGAGATCAAGCCCGCCCCCATCGTTGCGGAGACCATGCGCAACCTGTACGACGGCGTGCCTATCGACGAGGTGTACAAGGCCTCCATCCTGGCGGCCCGAACTCTGATCGAAAAAGACCCGGACTACACCTATGCCACCGCGCGCCTGCTGCTGCACACCATCCGCCGCGAAGTGCTGGGCGAGGAAGTTGTTCAGGAGGACATGGGCACGCGTTACGCCGAGTACTTCCCGCAATTCATCGCCAAGGGCGTGGCCAACGAGTTGCTCGATGAAAGATTGCAGCAGTTCGACCTGGTTCGCCTGGGCGCCGCGCTCAAGCCCGAGCGCGACCTGAAGTTTGACTACCTCGGCCTGCAGACCCTGTTCGACCGTTACTTCCTGCATGTGCGCAAGCAGCGCATCGAGCTGCCGCAGGCGTTTTTCATGCGCGTGGCCATGGGTCTGTCACTCGACGAAATCGACCGCGAAGCGCGCGCCATCGAGTTCTACGAAATCATGTCCTCCTTCGACTTCATGTCGAGCACGCCTACCTTGTTCAACGCCGGCACGCTGCGCTCACAGTTGTCGTCCTGCTACCTGACCACGGTGGCCGACGACCTGGGCGGCATTTATGACGCCATCAAGGAAAACGCGCTGCTGTCGAAGTTCGCCGGTGGTCTGGGCAACGACTGGACGCCAGTGCGCGCCCTGGGCGCCCACATCAAGGGCACCAACGGCGAGTCGCAGGGGGTTGTGCCTTTCCTGAAGGTCGTCAACGACACCGCCGTGGCGGTCAACCAAGGCGGCAAGCGCAAGGGCGCGGTCTGCGCCTACCTGGAAACCTGGCACCTGGACATCGAGGAGTTTCTGGAGCTGCGCAAAAACACCGGCGACGACCGCCGCCGCACGCACGACATGAACACCGCCAACTGGATTCCCGACCTGTTCATGCGCCGCGTCATGGAAAAAGGTAGCTGGACGCTGTTCTCGCCATCGGACACACCGGACCTGCACGACAAGTTCGGTATCGAGTTCGAAAAAGCCTACGTGGCTTATGAGACCAAAGCCGAGCGCGGCGAGATCAAGCCCTCCCGCAAGCTGCAGGCCATCGACATGTGGCGCAAGATGCTCTCGATGCTGTTCGAAACCGGCCACCCCTGGATCACCTTCAAGGATGCCTGCAATGTGCGCTCGCCCCAGCAGCACGTCGGCGTTGTCCATTCGTCCAACCTGTGCACCGAGATCACGCTCAACACCAGCGACACCGAAACCGCGGTCTGCAACCTCGGCTCCGTGAATCTGGTCCAGCACCTGAAAGACGGCGCCGTCGATCATGAGAAGCTCAAGAAGACCATCACCACGGCCATGCGCATGCTGGACAACGTGATCGACATCAATTACTACGCGGTCAAGAAGGCCCGTGACTCCAACATGCGCCATCGCCCGGTGGGGTTGGGCATCATGGGGTTCCAGGACTGCCTGTACGAGCTGCGCATCCCCTACGCGTCGGACGCCGCCGTCGAGTTTGCCGACAAGTCCATGGAAGCGGTCTGCTACCACGCCTACTGGGCCTCCACCGAACTCGCCAAAGAGCGTGGCAAATACACCAGCTATAAAGGGTCGCTCTGGGACCAAGGCATCCTGCCGCTGGACACCCTGGACATGCTGGCCAAGGAGCGCGGCGGTTATTTGGAAGTGGACCGTTCGATGACCCTGGACTGGGATGCGCTGCGTCAGAAAATCGCCAAAGACGGCATGCGCAACTCCAACTGCGTGGCCATCGCCCCCACGGCCACCATCTCCAACATCATTGGCGTCGACGCCTGCATCGAACCCTGCTTTGGCAACCTGTCGGTCAAGTCCAACCTGTCCGGCGAGTTCACGGTCATCAACCATTACCTGGTGCGTGACCTCAAGCGCCTGGGCCTGTGGGACGACGTGATGGTGGTGGACCTCAAACACTTTGACGGATCGCTGCGCCCGATTGACCGCGTGCCGCAGGACATCAAGGCGTTGTACGCCACCGCGTTTGAAGTCGATGCGACCTGGCTGGTCGAGGCCGCGTCGCGTCGGCAGAAGTGGATTGACCAGGCGCAGTCGCTCAACATCTACATGGCCGGCGCCTCGGGAAAGAAGCTCGACGACACCTACAAGCTGGCATGGCTGCGCGGGTTGAAGACCACCTACTACCTGCGTACCATGAGCGCCACGCACGCGGAAAAGTCCACCGTGAAAGCCGGCAAGATGAATGCGGTCGCTTCGGGCAACACCGACGACACCGGCAGCATGAACGCACTCGATGCAGCAGCGGCAACAGCGCAGGCGCAGATGGATGCATCGCCTGCCACCGACATCAAGTTCTGTGCGATCGATGATCCAGGTTGCGAGGCTTGCCAATAACAAAACACACAACGGATCGCGGCACTGAAAAATGCAGTGCCCGATTCGATGTAATTGAGCAACACTAATTTATAGCGATGTGAATGAACACTTTTCATTTTGTATCGCTGCTTTCATAATCCAACTTATTGGAAACATCTATGTTGACTTGGGACGAAGAAGCCAAACCATCGTTGCAAAAATCTTTGACCAGCGGCTTGCCTGAAGGTCGCTCGATGGAGCTTCCGCCTCTTTCCTCAGTGCAATCTCAAGCAGCGCCCCGCATGCTTGACGACAGTGCACTGATCTCCACGCAGACACGTACCGCTGCTCCTGCAGCCGTCACGCCGACCGCACACCGCGTCAAGGCCGCTGATAAACGCATCATCAATGGCCAGACCGATGTGAACCAGCTGGTTCCGTTCAAGTACAAATGGGCCTGGGAAAAATACCTGGCCAGTTGCGCCAACCACTGGATGCCGCAGGAAGTGAATATGACGCGAGACATCGCGCTGTGGAAAGACCCGAACGGCCTGACCGAAGACGAACGCCGCCTGGTCAAGCGCAACCTCGGCTTCTTTGTCACCGCCGACTCGCTGGCCGCCAACAATATTGTGCTGGGCACCTACCGCCACATCACGGCGCCCGAGTGCCGCCAGTTCCTGCTGCGTCAGGCCTTTGAAGAAGCCATCCACACCCACGCCTACCAGTACATCACTGAGTCGCTGGGCCTGGACGAAAGCGAAATCTTCAACGCCTACAACGAAGTGCAGTCGATCAGGGACAAGGACCAGTTCCTGATCCCTTTCATCGACGCGATTTCGGATCCCAACTTCAAGACCGGCACCCAGGAGTCCGACCAGACCCTGCTCAAGTCACTGATCGTATTTGCCTGCCTGATGGAAGGCCTGTTCTTTTATGTCGGCTTCACCCAGATTCTGGCGCTGGGCAGACAGAACAAGATGACAGGCGCGGCCGAGCAGTACCAGTACATCCTGCGCGACGAGTCGATGCACTGCAACTTCGGCATCGACCTGATCAATCAGCTCAAACTTGAAAACCCGCTGCTCTGGACCGCCGACTTCAAGGCCGAGATCAAGGCCCTGTTCCTCAAGGCGGTCGAACTCGAATACCGCTACGCCGAAGACACCATGCCACGCGGCGTGCTGGGCCTGAACGCTTCCATGTTCAAGGGCTACCTGCGCTATATCGCCAACCGCCGGGCCACGCAGATCGGTCTGGAGACGCTGTTTCCGAACGAGGAAAACCCGTTCCCGTGGATGAGCGAGATGATCGACCTGAAAAAAGAACGCAACTTTTTTGAAACCCGCGTGATTGAGTACCAGTCCGGTGGCGCTCTTTCCTGGGATTGACAAGGCTGCAGCCACACAATGACTTCAAGAATTGCAATGACCAGCGACGCTGCCGAAGAGTGCGCGCTGGGCTTTGCTCCTGTGTTCGTGGCGCTGGGCACGGTTATCCGTCCGCCCAACGCCGTGAATCGCTTCGCGTACTCCAACCGTGAAGTGCTCTTTGCAATGTGATCAAGGAGAAAACTATGGCAACTGCGAAAAAACCTGCGGCAAAAAAAGCTGCTCCGAAGAAAGCCCCTGCTAAAAAAGTAGCGGCTAAAAAAGCCCCGGCCAAAAAAGCGCCAGCGAAAAAAGTAGCAGCTAAAAAAGCTCCTGCGAAAAAAGCGCCAGCGAAAAAAGCCCCGGCCAAAAAAGTAGCGGCCAAAAAGCCAGCTGCTAAAAAAGCAACGGCTAAAAAGCCTGCGGCCAAGAAAGTAGCGAAAAAAGCGCCAGCGAAGAAAGCTGCTGCGAAGAAACCCGCTGCCAAGAAGCCTGCCGCCAAGAAAGCAGCGAAAAAGCCCGCTGCGAAGAAAGCCGCGAAAAAACCCGCTGCCAAAGCACCTGGCGCACCGGCTGCCCCTGCGGCTCAGACTACTCTGAACCCGCAAGCTGCCTGGCCGTTTCCGACAGCCAGCAAGCCGTAAGCAATAAGGTACTTTTGCTTAAAGCCCGGTATCGCAAGATACCGGGCTTTTTCTTTGGGAAATCGTTGGGCGGCAGCGTCGATCTGCTATCGAGTCAATAGCTGAATATGCCCGCCAATCATGGGCTACAGGCCAGTTTGTTTCTCACTCAGGGTGTAATTCTGGCCGCCGCGGTAGGCGATCTTGTGCGCACCGACACGGTTGCCAAGCTCGGCGCAACGCGCCAGCGGCCAACGCTTTTCGAGACCGAACAGCAGCGCGCCGCGAAACGCATCGCCGCATCCGGTCGGGTCCACCACTTCAGCGGCCTTAACCGGTGGCACCAGAGTTTTCTCACCGGCCACCCAGACTTCGCAGCCTTCGGCTCCGAGGGTAACGATGAGACCCTCAACACATTTTGACAAGTTCGCAATCGACAGGCCGGTGCGGTCACAAAGCAGCTTGGCTTCGTAGTCGTTCACGGCCACCCAGGTTGCCAGCTCGACAAAGTGCGCCAGGTCCTTGCCGTCAAACATCGGCAGGCCCTGGCCCGGATCAAAAACGAAAGGAATACCGGCCGCCTTGAACTGCTCTGCATGCTGGAGCATGGCATCGCGCCCGTCCGGGGAGATGATGCCGATGTTGATGTCAGCCCGCGCCGCGATTTGTGTGGTGTGGGCTTGTCCCATGGCACCGGGATGGAAGGCCGTGATCTGGTTGTTGTCACGGTCCGTCATGATCATGGCCTGTGCCGTGTAGGCACCTTCCACCTCGCGGACAAATTCGGTGCTGATGCCCAGCGTGTCCAGCCGCGCAACATACTCGGCGCCGTCGCTGCCGACGGTGGCCATGGGCAGCGGGGTGCCGCCGAGCTGCTTGAGGCTGTAGGCGATATTGCCGGCACAGCCACCAAACTCTCGGCGCAGGGCCGGCACCAGAAAAGACACGTTGAGGATGTGCAACTGGTCGGGCAGGATTTGCTCGGCAAAACGACCCTCGAAGGTCATGATGGTGTCAAAGGCCAGGGAACCACAAATCACAGCAGGCATGAAGGTCTCGATTCAGTCAGGGATAAAAAGCAAGGACGCGGTAGCCGGCAATCCGCAGCGGGGCCGAAGGCCTTGGATCTGCCGGCGTTCTGGCGCCGGCTACGGGTGCCGGCGAAGGGGTTGAAATACCAATGGCCAACAGGCCTGAAAATTCTGCGCCTGCCGCCAGGGTGTCGGCGTCAGCGCCGAGTTCGCCTGGCGCCAGCACGCGTCGCAGCAGGGCTTGGTCCTGGCTGTCGGTCAAGGTCAGCTCCAGTGAGGGCATGGCCAGTGTCACGCTGCCGGTGTTTTTAATCACCACCTTGAGGCGGTAGGTGTCCGGGCCGATTTTATTGAAGGACGAGCTGTCGATCACGATGGACTCGATTTGCCGCAGTGGCTGGATCTCGCAACGCAGATAAACACACAAGGTCTGAAAGCTGGCGTTGAGCCCAGGTTGCCAGGCGGCCAGCGCGCTTCTCTGGAAAAGCGTCACCTGCAGCAACAGGCCGAACAGCAGCACCAGCGCGGCCGCGCCCAGCGCCCAGCGCATGGCCGGCCGCCGCCAGAAGGCCTGACGCCTGGCGTCTCGCACAAAAGAGACATCCTGCTGGGGCGGGTGAGGCGCTTCGAATTCGTTGAAGCTGCTGTCTTCGGGCGCCTCGCGCGCCGGCGCGTCTGGCAGCACATACCCATCGGGGCTGAGCGAGGACGCGAACACCTCGGCCGCAAGATCGGGTGGCATGGACACCTGGACTTCTGGCAGGGACAGCGGCGCCAGGGGCGGCGCGGTCCGTACGGGGGCGGCGGGAGATTCCGCCGTTTCAGGCGCCAGCAGCATGGTTGCCAGCGGAGCAACAGGTCCGCTGCCGGTGAGGTCTGCTGCCGATGATGATCCAGTGTCAGCCGTCGAAGATGACGAAGCGGGAGACGGGGGGGCGGAAGGGGTTGCGCGCGGTTGCAAATGGGCCGCAGCATCGAAGACTTCGGAGCACTGACCGCAACGCACCCATCCCTGGGAAATTTTGAGTTGGTCGGCCACGACTTTGAACATCGTGCCGCAGGCAGGACAGCGCGTAATCAGGCTCATGTAGCGCTGTATTGTAAAGCGGGGACGCTGCCAGCAATCAGCCTGGGCGATCACGCAACGCAGGGAGGTCAGAGCCTTGCGGTCATCAGGATCCAGCCATCTTCCTGGTCGCTCACTTGCAGCTGGCAATAAGGCGCATAAGCCGCTTTGAGCTCGTCGGCCTGCCGCTCCAGGATGCCCGCCAGCACCAGCGAGCCACCGGGTGCCACGCGCGAACACAGCAGCGGAGCCAGCACCTTGAGCGGCGTCGCCAGAATATTGGCCAACACGGTCTGGTAAGCGCCATTGACCTTGTCGGGCAAGCCGGCATTCAGCGCCACATGGTTGGCTTCGGCATTGGCCAGGGTGGACTGCACCGCGGCTTCGTCAATATCCACCGCGTCGATCGCAGAAGCCCCGAATTTGGCGGCGCCTATTGCCAGGATACCGGAGCCGCAGCCATAGTCGAGGACGCGGCCCAGAGGCTTACGCCGGGGAGCCACATCCGGTACGACGGAATTTTTCGATGAGCCGCCCCTAGGAAAATTAGCACCCTCGGGGGGCAGCGAGGACACGCCAGTGCCGAGCTTGGGGGCACCAGCTATCCAGCGCAGACACATGCGTGTGGTTGGATGAGTGCCGGTTCCGAACGCCAGGCCCGGATCAAGCCGGATCACTTGCGTGGCCTGGGTCGGCGGCTCGTGCCAGGTCGGCACGATCCAAAACGCCGGCGTGATTTCGACCGGCGCGAACTGCGACTGCGTCAGGCGTACCCAGTCCTGCTCGGCCACCGCCTGGATGGCAACGACCTGGCAAGCGGCAAAAAAATCCTGCGCACTCAGCAAGGTTGCGGCCTCACGCGCCAGCGCCTCGCTGTCAAACAGCGACACCACGCGGGAACGCTCCCACCCGGCTTTTGGCGGCGGCATGCCAGGCTCGCCGAACAGTGCCTGCTCGGCAGGTGTCTGTGCGTCAGCGTCTTCCACCGACACGCTGAGCGCGTCTAGCGCATCGAGCGCATCGCTGACGGTTTCGACCTGGTCGGCCGGGGCCAGCAGAATCAGTTCAAACATGATGCATCGCCTTAATGAGGAAGCGCCGTTGCCAAATACTCTTCTTCAAGCAGGGGCCGCGGTCCGGCTCCGCCGGCCGCAAGGCGCAGCGCCCCTTTTCCATTCAAGGGGCAGCGAATCGCCGCAGGTACACGAAGTGGGGAGCGTGGGGGTTGGGTGACCGCTCAGCGGTCACGCTTTGACAGCCACTCTTCGAGGTAATGGATGTTGGTGCCGCCGTCCATGAACTTGGCGTCCACCATCAGCTCGCGATGCAGCGGGATGTTGGTGTTGATGCCCTCGACCACGGTTTCGGCCAGCGCCGTGCGCATACGGGCCAGTGCCTGCTCGCGTGTGTCGCCGTGAACAATGATCTTGCCGATCATCGAGTCGTAGTTGGGCGGCACGAAGTAATTGGCGTAGATGTGCGAATCGACCCGCACACCCGGGCCGCCGGGCGTATGCCAGGTCGTGATGCGCCCCGGCGAGGGGATGAACTTGTAGGGGTCTTCCGCGTTGATGCGACACTCGATCGCGTGGCCTTTGATCTGGATGTCGCGTTGGGCGAAGGGCAGCTTTTCGTTGGCCGCCACCATGATCTGAGTCTTCACGATATCAATGCCGGTGATCCACTCGGTCACCGGGTGTTCGACCTGCACGCGCGTGTTCATCTCGATGAAGTAAAACTCGCCGTTTTCGTAGAGGAACTCGAAGGTGC
Source organism: Polaromonas eurypsychrophila (assembly GCF_014641715.1). Classification (GTDB taxonomy): domain Bacteria; phylum Pseudomonadota; class Gammaproteobacteria; order Burkholderiales; family Burkholderiaceae_C; genus Polaromonas; species Polaromonas eurypsychrophila. Next base: position 271,117 of record NZ_BMIG01000004.1, read on the forward strand.
CAGCGCCGCGGTAGCCGATTTTTTTCACGGCTGCGACGCAGCGATCACCAACGCGCTCGATCAGCTTGCGCGGGATGCCCGGCGCCGGGCCTTCCTCGATGACTTTCTGGTGGCGGCGCTGCATCGAACAGTCACGCTCGCCCAGCCAGACCGCATTTTTGTGCTGGTCGGCCAGGATCTGGATCTCGATGTGGCGCGGGTTCTGCAGGAATTTTTCCATGTAGACCTCGGGGTTGCCAAAGGCCGCCCCGGCTTCGGCCTTGGTGGTCTGCACCGCGTGCAGCAGCGCCGCCTCGGTGTGTACCACGCGCATGCCGCGCCCGCCGCCGCCGCCTGCCGCCTTGATGATGACCGGGTAGCCGACCTGCTTGGCCGTGCGCTTGATCACCACCGGGTCATCCGGCAAGGCGCCTTCAGAGCCGGGTACGCAGGGCACGCCGGCCTTGATCATGGTTTGTTTGGCCGAAACCTTGTCACCCATGATGCGGATGGACTCAGGCGTCGGGCCAATAAACTTGAAGCCGCTTTTTTCCACACGTTCGGCAAAGTCGGCGTTTTCGCTCAGGAAACCGTAACCTGGGTGAATCGCCTCGGCGTCGGTGACTTCGGCGGCCGAGATGATGGCCGGCATGTTGAGGTAACTCAGCGCCGACGGCGCCGGGCCTATACACACCGACTCGTCGGCCAGCTTGATGTATTTGGCCTCGCGGTCGGCTTCCGAATAAACCATCACGGCCTTGACGCCGAGTTCGCGGCAGGCGCGCTGGATCCGCAGGGCGATTTCGCCCCGGTTGGCGATCAGTATCTTTTTGAACATGCGGCAATTACTCAATCATGAAGAGCGGCTGTCCGTATTCCACCGCCTGGCCGTTCTCGCACAGGATGCGTGTGACAGTGCCGGATTTGTCGGCTTCGATCTCGTTGAGGATTTTCATGGCCTCGATGATGCAGATGGTCTCGCCTTCCTTGACCTGGCTGCCAACTTCCACATAAGCCTTGGCGCCTGGGCTGGCCGAACGGTAGAAAGTGCCGACCATCGGCGACTTGACGGCGTGGCCGGCCGGAGCGGCGGCCTCCGCGACTGCTGGCGCAGCAGCAAGTGGCGCCGCAATTTGCGTAGCGGGCACCATCGCTGCTTGCTGCATCACCATGGGCGCTCCGCCGGACTTGACGATGCGAACTTTGCCCTCGGCTTCGGTGATCTCGAGTTCGGACACATTGGACTCTGAGACGAGGTCGATCAGGGTCTTGAGTTTTCTTAAATCCATGGGGAAGCTCCAACGACGGTAGACGGGCATGAGGTTTAGCGAAGCGATTTGCACCTAAGCTCCGCTTTTTACACCTTTTATCGCCTAAAAATCACTTAAATTTATGAACCTGGCACCAAGCCAATTTGGGAAAGGGCGAAGTCTACCCTATCCGCTTGATGTTTTCGGTTAACAAGCTGCGCCGGATGTCCGCCACGGAAACCGTCGACGACCGTTCGCAAGTGGTCGCAATTCGGTGGAAAGTTCGTCAAAATTTATAAAAATTGCTTATTTGTGGTCAAGTTCGTATGTTTTACGTTCGAGGCTGATTGCACGGCATGAGGCATGAGGCTCAAATCACGTGAGCTGCGACCACTGTGCAAGATCCTCGGGCAACACCTTGCCACTTTTGCGATGCAGCAGCTGGCCGGACGCACCAAACACCACGGTGAACGGCAAGCCGCCCGCCAGGTTGCCAAGTGATTTGCTAAGTTCCGTTCCCTGCAGCCCGGCCATGACCACTGGAAAACCCAGGGGCTTGCGCTGCAGCCAGGTGCGCACTGCACTCGGCTGGTCCACCGCCAGACCTAGAACCTGCCAGTTCCTGGCCCGGTTGTCGGTGTGAAACCGGTCGATCAACGGCAACTCTTCGATACAAGGCGGGCACCAGGTCGCCCAGAAATTAACCAGCAAGGGCTTGCCGGCAAAGCCTGCCATCGGCAGGGGCGCGCCGTCGGGGGTGTCGAAACTCTGTTGCCAGAAAGCCTGCAGCGCAGGGTCTTGCACTGCGGCGGTGGCTGGGCCATGCGGCCGGATTTGCCACCAGGCCACACCGGCGCCGGCCAGGGCTGCGGCAGCCGCCGTGCCGGCATATATCAAATTTCTGCGTTTCAAGAAGAAGACTCCAGCGGGGATATCAGCAATTTTTGCACGTCTGCGAGGTCCCCACGCGGCTTGCGGCCTTTGCCGTCGGGTCGCAGCGCGCCGCGCAGGTCGTCATGGTCGTAAACCATGAGGTGTACACCCACCGGCTCCTTGAGGCCGGAGCAGAAGCTGCTCAGGCTCAGGGCCTCGACCTTCTCGCCGGTGAAGCCTGTCACGGTGCGCGGTTCGTAGTCCACCTGGTGGTCAATCAGCGCGATTTCAGCTGACTTGGAGTCATCGCAGAACAACTGGATATAAATGTCCGAGAGCCGTGTGGCCGTTCCGTGCCAGACGGCGCCGCCCAGGTAGGGGCGAAAGCTGGCCATGCGCTCCATCCAGGTCAGGGCCAGCTCGCGCAGGGCCTGCAGTTCGCCAGGCTGGGTGTCAGCGCAAAAAATCGCGATGTATTCATGCACCGCGTCTTCCACCTCGTCATTGCCCGGCAGCTCGCTGCGCGCAGGCAGGCCCATCTGTTTGACGGCACGGTGTTTGGCTGGGCCGTATTCGAGCCCCTCCTCTATGATCAGGGCAGCGGCAGCGGCAGCGATTTCCAGCTTCAGGGGGGTCGGGTTCACGGTTGATGGTTTGCAGGAGCGAAGATGTGACTCTACAGGGATGGAGATGCTGGCCGGCGTTAAAGTTGCAAAGTCCGGGCGGTAGCTGGGTCTACTATCAATTTCATAGCTGGATGGGCAGGTTCGGCAGGGGCTGGGGTGCTGTTTGGCCCATGATTTTTGACCAGTCCTGCAAGCAGGGCATACTGCCCAGCAGCCTTCGGCCAGCCTCCTAGAATACCTGCATGCACATACATATCCTGGGAATCTGCGGCACCTTCATGGGCGGCCTGGCGGCGCTGGCGCGCGAAGCCGGCCATACCGTCACCGGCTGCGACACCGGCGTCTACCCGCCCATGAGCGACCAGTTGCGGGCGCTCGGCATTGAACTGGTGGAAGGTTACGACGCGGCCCAACTGGCTTTCAAACCCGATGTGTTTGTGGTCGGCAACGTGGTGTCGCGTGCCCGCGGCGGTGACGGCAAGCCCAAATTTCCCTTGATGGAGGCGATTCTCGACGCAGGCCTGTCCTACACCAGCGGCCCGCAATGGCTGTCCGGCCATGTGCTGCATCACCCGACTCATCACGCCACCGGCCCGCGCCATGTGCTGGCAGTGGCTGGCACCCACGGCAAGACCACCACCACCTCCATGCTGGCCTGGATCCTTGAACACGCCGGCCTGCAGCCCGGCTTCCTGGTCGGCGGCGTGCCGCTGAACTTCGGCGTGTCGGCCCGGCTGGGCACGGGCAACACCTTCGTGATCGAGGCCGACGAATACGACACGGCCTTTTTCGACAAGCGCAGCAAGTTTGTCCATTACCGCCCGCGCACCGCGCTGCTCAATAACCTCGAGTTCGACCACGCCGACATTTTTGACGACCTGGCCGCGATCGAGCGGCAGTTTCACCATCTGGTGCGCACGGTGCCCGCGTCGGGCCGCATTGTGGTCAACGCCGGCGAGGCCAGCCTGGCCCGGGTGCTGGCGCAGGGCTGCTGGAGTGAGCAGGTACTCTTCGGAAAAGATACGCCAAAAGGGTTTTCAGCGCACGGTGAGCCGCACGATTTCGAGGTGCGCAGGGACGGCCAGACGGTGGCACGGGTTCAATGGGCCATCAGCGGGGTGCACAACCAGCTCAACGCCCTGGCGGCCATCGCCGCGGCGGAACATGTGGGCGTGGCGCCGGCCTTGGCCGCCGAGGCGCTGGCGGGCTTTCAGAACGTCAAGCGCCGCATGGAAGTGCGCGGCGTGGTGCAGCGCAGCGGCGGCGCCATCACTGTGTATGACGATTTTGCGCACCACCCGACCGCCATCCATACCACCATTGACGGACTGCGCCGCCAGCTCAATGCCGCCGGCAAACAGGGCGAACGCATCCTGGCAATCTTTGAACCACGCAGCAACACCATGAAACTCGGCACCATGACCGCGCAACTGCCTTGGAGCCTGGAGTGCGCCGACTTGGCGTTTTGCCACGCGGGCGGGCTGGACTGGGACGCACGGGCCGCACTGGCGCCCATGGGCGCGCGCGCACAGGTGGCCGACAATATCGACGCGCTGCTGGCCCTGGTGCAGGTGGCGGCGCGGCCCGGCGACCATTTGTTGTGCATGAGCAACGGCGGTTTTGGTGGTATTCATGCCCGCTTGCTCGACGCGCTGCGGGGCGGGTAACGCTATATTTTCGATAGCTGGCTGCCCTTGTCTGGCATGGGCTAGAGGCCTAAAAAGTTCAAAATCTAGCAGCTGAGGCTCATCGCCGCCACATCGATGTGTATCACCGGCTTGGCGAGTGCCGCGCTGGCGGCGCGGGCAAAGGCCTGGGCCCAGGCGGGGTCGGCAAACCGGGCAGGCCCTGCGGCCTGGGCCACCACCAGTATCTTGTCGGTGGTCAGCAGCTTGCCGGTGGGCCGCAGCGGCTCGCAGTCCATTAGCGCGAACTGGTCGTCCAGCCAGACCCTCGCCAGGTCATGCGGCAGTGGCTGCACTTCATCGAGATCCATCCGCACAGGGGGACAGTTTTTGAAGTTGACAGTGACTTCGCTGCGCATGAGGTCCCCGGTATCAAAGCCGACAAAGATGGGAAGAAATACAGCCAAGCTTGAGCGCCTTGGCTTGCCTTGGCAATCGGCTGAAACCCCAGCCGGCAAAAGGCGGGGTTATTTGCGCCCGAGTTGTGCGGGTGCCGTCAAATCCACGCGCAAGCCGGTGCGCGAGGCGTCGGTCGACTCTGACGGCAAGGTGTCGGGTGTTGCCTGCAGGTCGGTCTGTGCCGTGTCCGGCAATGCGCCATGGCTTGAAAAGCCATGCGTCCCGGCCTTGCCAGCGGTGGTGGTGACGGAACCTGCGAAATACAGACTGGCCAAATCCCGCGCCAATTGCACCGACGGCAGCCGGGTCCGCTGCTGCAGCACCGCAAACCCAGCGGACTCGATCGACAGTTCGCGAAGCAGCACCAGTTGCGAGTCCTGCAGCCAGCGCAGGGGAACATCGGGCGCGCGGCGAAAAAACACTGGCTTGCTGCGATAACGCGGCGGCAATACGTCGCGTTTTGTGCGTTGAGTATAGATCCAGCGCAATTGTGAAAGGCTGTTGGGCAGGAAGTGTTCGGGGATGCCACGCGCCGCGAGCGGGCGCCGGTCCCAGCGGGCCAGTTCGAAGTCGACCGGGTCGGCGCTGGGTGCAATGCCAATGCGCCATTCGTGAAAATCCATCACCGCCAGCAAGGCCCCCTTGTAGCTCACCTGGTAAATGCCAGGCAAGAGTTGGTCCTCACGCGCGATCAATTGCCCGCCCAGCACGAATTGGCAGCGCAGGGCACGCAAGCGAACTTCGAACTGTTGCAACACTTTTTGCAGGCTGGGGCCGGAGCTTGGGTCAAAGGTGTACATCGGATCGAGCTCGCTGGACGCCAGTGGCAGCGAGAAGGCAATCGGGCGGTCAATTTCCGCCAGATTGAGTTGAAGCACGCGTTCGGTCGGCCGTCCGGCGAGGATTTTCAGGGTGCCGGCATTGAGCAGCCGGCTTTTTTCGCCACTCACCAGCCAGGCATCGGCCTCGGCAAACGTCCCGCTTTGCCAGGCCGGCCATCCCTTGGGCAATTTCCCGGTCTGCGCATACAGGTGCTTGCTCTGCTCTGGGGTGAATCCGGCCAAACCCAACCAGAGAACAGGCTGCTCAAGAGACATGGCGCTTTCGGGATGAAGGGAGGGGTTTAAAAATCACACGGTGATTGTGCAACAGGACGTAACAACCACTGTACGGGCTTCTTCCTTGCCCGACCTCCACCAAATAGGGGAGATGGGCCATTGCTGGGTTTAAGAGCGGGCGCGTCTGGCTTTGACCGCTTCGGACAAGACATCAAGAACCGCCGTCGAGTCGTCCCAGCTCAAGCAGGCATCGGTGATGCTTTGGCCATATTCGAGTGCCTTCGCGTCGTCTTTGCCGGGCGTGAATTTCTGCGCGCCCGCTTTCAGATGACTCTCGACCATCAGGCCAAACACCTGATGCGAGCCACCCGCGACTTGTGCGGCAATCTCGCGCGCCACATCGAGCTGCTTTTCATGCTGCTTGGAGCTGTTGGCATGGCTGCAATCGACCATCAAGGTGGCCGGCAGTTTCGAGGCTGTCAGCTCCGCGCAAGCCGCAGCCACACTGGCCGCGTCGTAGTTGGGCGCCTTGCCGCCGCGCAGGATCACGTGGCAGTCCTTGTTGCCGTTGGTCTGCACAATCGCCACCTGGCCATTTTTGTGCACCGACAAAAAGTGGTGACCACGCGCCGCCGCCTGGATCGCGTCGGTGGCAATGCGAATGTTGCCGTCGGTGCCGTTTTTGAAGCCGATAGGCGCCGACAGGCCGGAGGCAAGTTCGCGGTGCACCTGGCTTTCGGTGGTACGTGCGCCAATCGCGCCCCAGGCAATCAGGTCGCCGATGTATTGCGGTGAGATCACGTCGAGGAACTCGCTGCCGGCCGGCAGGCCCAGCCGGTTGATGTCGATCAGCAACTGGCGCGCGATGCGCAGGCCTTCGTCGATGCGGAAGGTTTCGTCGAGGTAAGGGTCGTTGATCAGGCCTTTCCAGCCGACGGTGGTGCGCGGTTTTTCAAAATACACGCGCATCACGATTTCCAGCGTACCGGCGTATTTTTTGCGCTGATCGGCCAGACGGCGCGCGTACTCCAGCGCGGCGGTCGGGTCGTGGATGGAACAGGGGCCAATCACCAGCAGCAGGCGGTCGTCCTTGCCGGCCATGATGTTGTGTATGGCCTTGCGGGTTTGCGTGATCAGCGATTCAACCGGGGTGCCGCTGATCGGGAAAAAGCGGATCAAATGCTCGGGAGGTGGCAACACGGTGATGTCCTTGATGCGTTCGTCGTCGGTCTGGCTGGTTTTGTCGACGGGGCTCGCATACCAGGCATCGCTGGTTGGGTTGGCTTTGGCATTCATGGCTGGCTTCCTTCTAGAACTTTGAATAATCAATCAACAGATGCCGCGGGGCAAAAAAAAACCGCCGGGGGTCCGGCGGGTTTTCAAGATTCTGTGGCGTATTTTTCTGATTACGCGAGGATCTCTCTACCGCCGGAGGCGCTTGAGAACCAAAAGTAAGCAAAATAAAATTTCGCGGAGGTCATGGCTGCAATGTAGCACAAGCCGCAGCCAGGGTTACGCGAGGCATCCCTCGACAAGCTCACGACGAACGAAAAAAAGAAACGTGCCGCAAGGACACCTCTTTTCAAGCAGGGGCCGCGGATCTGGCTTCGCCAGTCCGCAGGCGCAGCGCCCCCCCGGGGGGGCAGAGAGCGACACGCAGTGCGCGAACTTGGGGGCCTTATTTCCTCAACCGGCCCCACCAACTCCTGGCTCTGTCTAGCCGCGTCGCATCCAGCGCACCCGACTCGGATTCGGCAGGCATCTGGCCGAGCAGTTGCTCATGTATGTCGATCAGCAGCATGCCTTCGCCCAGCGTGCGCCAGGCGATCAGCTCAAAGTCTTCAAGGCCGATGTCTTGCTCCAGCACGGCGTTGCCTTGGCCTGCTTGGACGGGCGGCAGCAGCCACTGACCAATCAACACCCGGAAATTGTTCAGCGCGGCTAGGTAAGACGCGTATTCGTAGAGGCCGCGCCAAGCCGGGCCCAGACCAATCACCAGTGCGCGGTGTTCACGCAAGGTGGTCATCAGGTCGATCAGTTGCGTGGCGGCTTCGGCCGGTCCGGCAGGGGGCTTGAGCCGGATCAGCACCGCTTCGATACTGACCGACAGGCCGCCCATGCCGTCGGCCAGTTGCAAGGACTCCTCGTCGGCCATGGCCGAGCGCAGGAAGTGGTTGAGCTCGCCGAAGCTCTGGATGCTGGGGAGCTGGGTTGACGGGTCAATCGGCAGCCGCGAGTTCATGGACGCCCCCCGAAACGGCCTTTGGCCGCATCCCCCCACTGAGGGGCGATGCTGGCGGTCCGGCAAAGCCGGTTCCGCGGCATCCTGGAATGGTGTCTCTGCAGCACAGCCCGCCTATGCCGTGCCGCCCACCGTCAGGCCGTCGATGCGCAGTGTCGGTTGGCCCACGCCCACCGGCACACTCTGGCCTTCCTTGCCGCAGGTGCCGACGCCGCTGTCAAGCTGCATGTCGTTGGCGATCATGGTGACGCGGGTCAGCGCATCCGGGCCGTTGCCTACAATCGTCGCGCCCTTGACCGGGTAGAGGATCTTGCCGTTTTCGACCCAGAAAGCTTCGCTTGCGGAGAACACAAACTTGCCCGAGGTGATGTCGACTTGACCACCGCCGAAATTCGTGGCGTACAGGCCTTTCTTGATGCTGGCGACAATTTCTTCGGGTGCCTTGTCGCCGCCCAGCATGTAGGTGTTGGTCATGCGCGGCATCGGCACATGAGCATAACTTTCGCGGCGGCCATTGCCCGTGGGCTTGACACCGGACAGGCGCGCGTTGAGCGAGTCCTGGATATAACCCTTGAGGATGCCGTCTTCGATCAGCACATTGCGTTGGCTGGCATGGCCCTCGTCATCGACGTTGAGCGAGCCGCGGCGATCGGCGATTGTGCCGTCATCGAGCACGGTGACGCCTTTGGCGGCCACACGCTCACCGATCCGGCCTGCAAACGCGCTCGATCCCTTGCGGTTGAAGTCGCCTTCCAGGCCGTGGCCGATGGCCTCGTGCAAGAGGATGCCGGGCCAGCCAGGGCCCAGCACCACGGTCATTTCGCCCGCAGGCGCCGGCCGCGCTTCGAGGTTGGACAGAGCAGCCTTGACCGCATCATCGACATATTCATTGATTTGCGCCTCGTCGAAATAGGCCAGGCCGAAACGCCCGCCACCGCCGCCCGAGCCCATTTCGCGGCGGCTCACACCGGCGACTTTTTTCTCGGCAATCACCGTGACCGACAGGCGCACCAAGGGCCTTACGTCGGCGGCCAGCGTGCCGTCAGCACGCGCCACCATCACCACGTCGTATTCGCTGGCCAGGCCGGCCATGACCTGCACGATACGCGGGTCTTTGGCCTTGGCGAGTTTCTCCACTTTTTCGAGCAGCTTGACTTTGGCTGTGCTGTTCAGTGTTGTGATCGGGTCCATGTCCTGATACAGCGCGCGGCCGGGCGCGACCTTGCGTGAGGGTACCTTGACGCGACCGGCGCGGGTGGCTGCCGAAATGGTGCGCACGGTGCGCGCGGCGTCAAGCAGGGAGACTTCGGAGATGTCGTCGGAGTACGCAAAAGCTGTTTTCTCGCCGCTGACCGCACGCACGCCGACTCCTTGGTCGATGCTGAAGGAACCGGTCTTGACGATGCCTTCTTCCAGGCTCCAGCCCTCGCTGCGTGTGTACTGGAAATACAGGTCGGCATCGTCCACGCCCCAGGACGTGATTTCACCCAAGGCCCGCGTCAGATGCGCCTCGGTCAGTCCGAACGGCGCCAGCAACAGTTTCTGCGCGATCTCCAACCGCTGCGAAGTCGCGTCGGCGCTGGGCCGGGCGCTGGATGCGGAGACTGGCCGACGAGCGGAAGACGACGATGATTTGAGTGAGGTCATGCGATCATTGTAGGCAGTCTGCCCCACCTCTGTGCCGCAGGGCTTTCTTCTGCCGAAGCGCCGCGCGCCTGAAAATCCACGCGTAATCCTGGACTAACGGTTTGCCAGGTATTTGAAAATGGCCGCGTCGTCGAGTTCGGCCAACCCGGCTTGGTGCGCCTCGGCAAACACCTGGCTGGCGCGCGCACCCAGGGGCCCCTCAAAGCCGGCGGCTTTCGCAGCCTCCAGCGCCAGCCGCGTGTCTTTTTCAAGCAAGGTGATATGCGCGCGCGGTGCGTAGTCGCCGGCAATCGCGCGGCGCAGGCGGTCCGAGCCGATCCAGCTTTGGCCGCTCGATTGTTCAATCACATCCAGCGTGCGCCCGGCATCCAGCCCCAGCCGTTCAGCCAGCGCCAGCACCTCGGCGGCACCGACCAGGTTGATGCCTGCAAGCAAGTTGTTGACCAGCTTGGTGCGGGCGCCGTCACCTGGCCGGTCGCTGATCCGGAACACCTTGGCAGACACGGCCTGCAGCAGTGTCGTCTGCGCCTCATACACCGCCGGCGCGCAGGCCACCATCAGGCTCATGGAGCCGTCGCGCGCCCGCGCCGGACCGCCGGACATGGGCGCATCGACAGTGAATACCCCGATTGCTGCCAGCCGGGTGGCAAAATTCTCCACCTCCTGCGGCGCAATCGTCGGGCACAGCAGCACGGTATGCCCCGGCTGCAGCATGCGGGCCAGTCCGTGGTCGCCGAACAGCACCTCGGCCGTTTGCGCGGCATCCACCACGCAGACAACAAATGCTACGGAATCAATAGCTGCTTGCGCAGGTGTGGCAAGGGCTAGAGCTCCTTTTTTCTCAAGAGCGGCGACTTTGGAGGGGTCGATGTCGCAGACCTGCACGGTCCAGCCTTGCGCCAGCAGGTGGGCTGCCATGGCGCCGCCCATGTTGCCGGCGCCAATGATGGCAACTATTTGTTTTACGGGTATCACGACGACGCCTCAGTTGAATCTCCAGCACTCAAAACTGGAGGTTTCGGCGTCCCCGCAGTCTTTCGCCTTGTCGATCCCCGCTTTGCGGGCCCCCTCGCCAAACGGCTCATGACTGCACGAGCCGTTTGGCCTTGGAAATCGACATCAGGATGCCGACGGCGAGACCTAGCGTGACCATGGCCGTGCCGCCGTAGCTGATGAAGGGCAGAGGCACGCCGACCACTGGCAGGATGCCGCTGACCATGCCCATGTTGACGAAGGCATAGGTGAAAAAGATCATGGTCACGGCCCCGGCAAGCAGGCGCGAAAACAGCGTGGACGCCTCCAGTGCAATGACCAGTCCGCGCAAGATCAGGAAGATGAAGGCGGCGATCAAAGCCAGGTTGCCGAGCAGTCCGAACTCTTCGGAATAGGCCGCAAAGATGAAGTCGGTGGTGCGCTCGGGGATGAATTCGAGGTGGGTCTGGGTGCCCTGCATGAAACCTTTGCCCAGCAGTCCGCCGGAGCCAATGGCAATCATGCCCTGAATGATGTGAAAGCCCTTGCCCAGCGGATCGCGCGTCGGGTCCAGCAGGGTGCAGATGCGCTGCTGCTGGTAGTCATGCAAGACTGGCCAGCGCACACCCTTGGCGCAAAGTTCGGGCTCGAACCAGATCAGCAGTAAGACGCCAACCAGGCCCAGCAGCACGGGAGGCAAAATCAATTTCCAGCTCAGGCCGGCAAAAAAGATCACTGCCAGGCCGGCGGCCAGCACCAGCAGCGAGGTGCCCAGATCGGGCTGTTTCATGATCAGGCCGACCGGGACCAGCAGCAGCAAACCAGCCACGATGAAGTCGAGCGGGCGCAACTGGCCTTCGCGTTTTTGGAACCACCAGGCCAGCATCAACGGCATGGCGATTTTCAGAATTTCGCTGGGCTGGATCACGGTGATACCCACATTGAGCCAGCGCGTGGCGCCTTTTTTGGTGATGCCAAAAATCGCCACCGCCACCAGCAAGGCCACGCCAGCGATATACAGAGGCACGGCAAACGCCATCAGGCGCTGCGGCGGAACCTGCGCCACAACAAACATGATGGCCCCGGCAATCAGCATGTTGCGGCCATGGTCGAGAAAGCGGCTGCCGTGGTCGAAACCGGATGAATACATGATCAGCAGCCCGGCGCCAGCGAGTAGAAAAACAGCAAATGCCAGCAGACCGTCAAAGCCCTGGAACATCGGGGCTGCGCGCTGGAAAACAGAAGGTTTGTCGAAAACGGCGGACATAAAAGAGATTATCGGCCAGGCCGGTGCTGCGGGGATGCCAAAAGCTGTTTCTTGGGGGGCCGCGCCGCAGTTTTAATCGTTTTCGGAGTTTTCAGTCTCAGGCTTGCGCGGCGGTTTCGGCCGCGGCGGCGCGCTGGTGTGAATCAGCATCGTGGCTTTCTCCATCTCGCCGGCCAACAGCGCCGGCAGGGCTTTGAGCGAACGGGCGATGCTGTCCTCAATTGCCACGCGGTGTTCCTGCGAGGGCTTCTTCAGTACCCAGTCGATCACCTCGGACTTCACGCCCGGATGGCCGACACCGATGCGCAGGCGCCAGTAGTCACCGGTGCCCAGTTGCGCGTGGATGTCGCGCAGACCGTTGTGGCCGGCGTGGCTGCCGCCGAACTTGAGTTTGGCCTGACCGGGGACAATGTCGAGTTCGTCATGCGCCACCAGAATTTCTTCGGAAGCGATCTTGAAAAAGCGCGCCAACGCGGCCACCGACTTGCCAGACACATTCATGAACGTCATTGGCTCCAGCAACCAAACGGTTTGCCCGGCAATGGAGGTTCTGGCCACGCGGCCATGGTAGGTTTTGTCCAGCGCTGGCGACACCTTCAACTCGCGCGCGAGCGCGTCGGTCCACCAGAAACCGGCGTTGTGGCGGGTCGCTTCGTATTCAGCGCCCGGGTTGCCCAGGCCAACAAAAAGTTTGATCATCGGAAAATTTCCATAAATCCAATTCTAGGGCGCATGGCGGCGTTGCCCGGTGCTCGGAATCCTCATGCACTGGAGTGCACTTCGGTATCCTGCGCGCCGTGCGCCTTGCCCTGCATCCCCAAAATTGAATTTCTGGAAATTTCCGTTCGGGGTAGAGCCAACCAAAAAAAAGGCCCTTGCCCTGAGAGAGGGCAAGGGCCGTGGGCCTTTTCAGGCCTGATCGGGAAGCCGATTACTTCTTGGCAACAGGCTTGGCAGCATCAGCCTTGGCGCCGGCTTTGGCGTCCTTGGCGGCAGCAGCTTTGGCTGCTTTCGGATCGACCGGTGCGGCGGCTGCAGCGGCTGCAGCAGCATCGGCTTCGGCTTCTTCCGACACGGAAGACACAGACACCAGCACCGGGTTGTCCTGGCCCTTGGCCACAAATTTCACGCCTTTTGGCAGCGTGATGTCCTTGAGGTGCAGCGGGCTGCCTTTTTTCAGGCCGCTCAGATCGACAGCGATGAATTCAGGCAGGTCTTTGGGCAGGCAGGAAATGCTCAGCTCGGTCATCACATGGTTGACCAGGCAGTTTTCCGTTTTGACCGCAGGAGACTCTTCTTCACCGCTGTAGTGCAGCGGCACTTTCATGGTCAGGCGGGTCCGGGCGTCCACACGCTGGAAGTCAATGTGCAGGATCAGTTGCTTGAACGGATGCATCTGAAGATCGCGCAGCAGAACCTTTTCGGTTTTCCCGCCCATTTCCATCTCGAGGACGGAAGCGTGGAAAGCTTCTTTCTTGATGGCGTGGAACAAGGCGTTGTGATCGAGTTCGATCAGCGCCGGCTCACCGGTGCCACCATAAACAATACCGGGCGTGCGGCCGGTGATGCGGAGACGGCGGCTCGCACCCGTGCCCTGCTTGGCGCGCTCAAAAGCGACGAATTTCATAATCTTCTCCAAAAGAGGTAAGCCGCGACCAGCTCACCCTGACTTGGAAAGTCCCATAAATCCAGTTCTTGGGCGCATGGCGGCGTTTCGCGGTGCCCGGAATCCTCATGCACTGAAGTGCATTCCGGTGTCCTGCGCTCCGGGCACCTTGCCCTGCATCCCAATAATCGAATTTCTGAAACCTTCCGTAAAAAAGCTGCACAAAAAATGCAGCCGGCTTTTTGTCCCGGATCAGAACAGGTTGTCCTGGTCCGAAAACAAACTCATGACCGACTCTCCGTTGGCGATGCGCTGGATGGTTTCGGCAATCAGCGGGGCCACGGAGAGTTGGCGAATTTTCTTGCAGTCCTGCGCGCTCTGGCTCAGCGGAATGGTGTTGGTGATCACCACCTCGTCGAGCGCGTCGCCTTGCGCAATGCGTTCAATCGCCGGGCCTGAAAAAATCGGGTGCGTGCAATACGCGTAAACTTTTTTGGCGCCGCGCTCCTTGAGCACCTCGGCAGCTTTGACCAGCGTGCCGGCGGTGTCGATCATGTCGTCCATGATCACGCAGTTGCGCCCATCAATGTCGCCGATCACATGCATCACTTCCGACACATTGGCCTTGGGCCGACGTTTGTCGATGATGGCCATGTCGCAACCGAGCTGCTTGGCCAGCGCACGTGCGCGCACCACGCCGCCCACGTCGGGCGAGACTACCATCAGGTCGTTGTAGTCCTTCTGGCGCAGGTCGCCCAGCAGCACCGGTGAGGCGTAGATGTTGTCCACCGGAATGTCGAAGAAGCCCTGGATCTGGTCGGCATGCAGGTCCATGGTCAAAACACGCGAGACACCGACGGCCTGCAGCATGTTGGCCACCACCTTGGCGGTGATGGGCACGCGGGCTGAGCGCGGACGGCGGTCCTGGCGGGCGTAGCCGAAGTAGGGGATGACGGCGGAAATGCGTTCTGCGGAAGCGCGCTTGAGCGCGTCCACCATGATCAGCAACTCCATCAGGTTTTCGTTGGTTGGCGCGCAGGTTGACTGGACCACAAACACATCGCGCGCGCGCACGTTCTGCTGAATCTCGACCGTTACTTCGCCGTCCGAAAAACGCCCGACATGGGCCGCACCCAGCGAGATGCCCAAATGCTGGGCAATTTCAGAGGCCATGCCCGGATTGGCATTGCCGGTGAAAAGCATGAAGTCGGGATGGTGCGTTTGCATGTGGGGCCCAGCGGATGTCTAGGTAGGAAATCGTGGCTGAAATCAGGTTGGCAATAAAAGCATCAAAACACGGACGCAGTGTGCCCATTCCATGTCACGGCGGCTTATCCGCAGGATCGGGCTTGCGATCCATCCCTCGAAGGGCGTGACCGAAGCCGTGAGGCCAAAGACATTCAACAGTCAGCGAGCACGGACCCGGTTTTCGTCGGGTCTAAAAACACGGGCCTCACAGGGACCCGAAAATTTTGGCAGGGGTGGAAGGAGTCGAACCTGCGAATGCCGGAATCAAAATCCGGTGCCTTAACCAACTTGGCGACACCCCTACACAGGTCAGCTACAGAATCTGCAACTAACCCTTAATCGTTGTTCATGAAGATACATTTCATGGCCGTTATGTTACCAACCGGCCAGAGGATGCATCTCCAGGTTGCTGCACTTGTGGACCTGCCAGCCGCCGGGAGCGACCGCCAATTCCATCTTGTGCGGCAAATGCGCAAAAACAGCACTTCCCGAGCCAGTCATACGGCCCTGTAATCCTTGCATGGAGAGCCAGTCAAGTGACTGGCCAACCTGCGGACACAGAGTCTGCGCGACTGGCTGCAGGTCGTTGTGGCCGAATCCGTAAATACGACCTTCACAGTGTGCAGCAAAGCCTCGGATTGTAGCAGTTTCTGTATCGCGTTTGAGCTGCGGCGCCTTGAAAATCGCGTCGGTCGGCAGCCCGGCCGGTGGTTTCACGACCACAAAACGTGCTGGCGGCAAAGTCAGCGGCGTGATTTTTTCGCCGATGCCTTCGACCCAGGCATGGCTGCCACCTAAAAAGAACGGCACATCCGCCCCCAGGCCGAGGGCGATCTCCTGCAGCTTTCCGGGCGGCAGTGTCACGCCCCAAAGGCGCTGCAGGGCCAGGAGGCAGCTGGCCGCATCCGATGAGCCGCCGCCCATGCCCGCCTGCGAGGGAATTCGCTTGTCCAGCCAGATGTTGGCGCCCAGGGGGGTGGCGCTGGCGAGTTGCAGCGCGCGCGCCGCGCGCACCACAAGGTCCTCGGCTGGCAGAGCGGGGTTCGGCGTGCCCACGTCGCTGCGCGTGATGCGGCCGTCGCTGCGCAACTCGAAATGCAGGGTGTCGCACCAGTCGATCAGCATGAACACTGATTGCAGCAGGTGGTAGCCGTCGGCCCGACGTCCGTTAATGTGCAGAAACAGGTTGAGCTTGGCCGGCGCCGCGACGTCGTAGATCGCCTTCAGGGCGGAGCTCATTGCGCCAGCACGATGCGCAGGTCGGTGCGCGGTTGTGGCGTGGTCCGGCTGGCCGAAATGCGGCCCTCGGCCTGTTGTGACAGGTCGGCGCTCCAGCCGGCCAGCGCGATGTTTTTGCCAGCCAGCCAGTCAAACAGGGCCGCCAGGGGAAGTGCCGCGCCGGTGACTTTTTCAATCAGTGCGTCGACCGAATCAAACCGCTGGACCTGGCCGCCGGAGTCGAGCACAGCTTCCCCCGGCGACCAGCGCAGGACGGCCAGGCTGGTGCCCAGCGGACTGTTCAGCACCAGTTCACCTTGCGCCGGGGTGCCGCGCAACTCAAAACCGGCGAAAAACGCCTGTACAGGATCACTCTGCACCTGCAGGCTGATGCGCCCTGACCAGACCGAATTTTTAGCTTCATTTTGGCCTTCAGCCCTTGGCTGATGGGCGCAGCCAGCTATAAAAATAGTAGCAAACAGCAGGGAGGAAGCGAGGGCCTGGCGCAGGCACGGCAAAGTGGGCAAATCAGGAACTCCAGCCAACGATGGCTTACAGCTTGACCCGAAGGCGTTTCAGCGTTTCGAGCAGGGTTTCGTTCTCCGGGTTGAGCAGCATGCCTTCTTTCCAGACGGCGATCGCCTTGTCGCGTTGGCCCAGGCTCCACATGACCTCGCCATAATGCGCAGCGATTTCAGCATCGGGCTTGGCCTTGTAAGCGACTTCAAAAATCCTGACGGCTTCAGCCTTGTTGCCTAGGCGGAATTCGACCCAGCCCAAGCTGTCCTGGATGAAGGGGTCGGCCGGCGCAAATTCCAGCGCTTTCTGGATCAACTGCCGGGCCTCGGGCAGGCGCACATTGCGCTCGGCCAGCGAGTAACCAAGCGCGTTGTAGGCGTGGTGGTAATCGGGCTTGAGCTGGACCAATTGACGCAGCAGCCGTTCCATTTCAGCCAGGGAGCCAAGTTTTTCGGCCATCATGGCCTGGTCGTAAAGCAGCTCGGGTTCGGTCGGGAACTTCATGACCGCCTGCGCCAGCAAGTCGTACGCGCTTTTGTATTCCTTCTGATCGCGAAGCAGGGAGATTTCTGCCATCAGTTTGATGCGCGCATCCTCGGGCTTGCGCTCAGGCAAAGCCCGGATCAACTGGCGGGCTTCCGCCAGCTTGCCCTGCCTGGCCAGCAGTGAGGCGCGCCGGCTCTGGGCCTGCACCAGCTCCTGCGAGTTGGAAATTTTCGCCAGCCAGCTTTCGGCGCCGGCAAAATCCTTGCGCTTTTCGGCTAACTGGGCCAGCGAGAGGTAAGCCTGGGACAGGCCACGCGTGGCCTGCTCGTTTTGTTCGCCCTGCTGGGCCAACTCGACGTAACGCAGAAGTGAGGTCTGCGACGCTGCGAGCTGGTTGTCCTGCAACTGCAGGGAGCCCAGCACCAGCCAACCTTCCGGATACTCGGGTTTTTCACGGGTAACCACCTGCAACTGCGCGCTGGCCTCGGCATACCGCTGTGTATCAAGCAAGTTGCGTGCATAGGCCATGCGGATGTCTGGCAAAGCTCGGGCATTGCCTTCGAGGTATTTTTTGACCAAGGTTTCGGCGCGCGGGAGTTTGGGGTCCATCAACTCCAGTGCCAGCAGGGCAGGACCTTCGGCGGTCGCTTCCGCTATCTGCGCGCGTTCGCTGGCGTCCAGCGCGCCCATTGGCTCACCGGCCGCCAGCCGCATGCGGCCGACGGCGGTCCAGGCTGCGGCGCTGGTGGCCGGTGCGGCCAAGGGGTCGGTCAGCGCCTGCTCAAGCACACCTGCAGCCAGTTTTTTATCAGCCGCCCTGGCATACAGCCGCGGTAGTGTGGCGATGACCTGCGACTGCTCCATCAGGGGAGTCAGCTTCAGTTCAGTACGCAGGGGTTCCACGGTTTCGGTGATGCGGTTCAGCGCGATCAGAATTTGCAGCACATAACGGTTGGCCTCGCGCGAAGCCGGCAGCGCCTGGCGCCAGGCTTGCGCCGCCTGCAGGGCGGCATCTCCGGAGCGCGATTGCAGTGCAATGTCGGCAGCGCGCTGGTAGAGCTGAGGGTCTTTGGTCTTGCGTGCGGCGTCCAGGATCAGCGCAAAACCCGCCGACGGTTCGCCAGCCCGGGTGTTGATCTCACCGATCAGCAACTGGTAGAACAACTCGCCGTCCAGACTGGAGGGTGCTGGCGGCGCCAGAGCTGCCGCGGGGGCTTCCGGGCGGGCAGCTTCCGGCAGTGCTGGCGGCACCGTCTGGGCGGGTTGGGCCACGGCTGGCGGCAGGGCCAAGCAAAGCGCAGAAAGCGCGGTCAGGGCGCAGATCAGTTGTTTCATCGAACCATGATAATTCAAGCTCCTTGCCCCTGCCGGGCATGTCAATGATTGCTGTAAGCCCATGCCTGAACTGCCCGAAGTCGAAGTTACCCGTCTAAGCTTTGCTGACCGCATCGCCGGCGCAAAAATCATCAGCCTGCAGATGGGCAAGCCGCTGCGCTGGCCACTGGGCTGTGATCCCTCGAAGCTGGTCGGGCACACCGTGCTGCAGGTGCGCCGGCGCGGCAAATACCTGCTGCTCGACACCAGCGGTGGCCTGCTCCTGATTCACCTGGGCATGTCCGGCAGCCTGGGGTTTGCTCTGGACCTGCCCCCACCGGGCAAACATGATCACTTTGAGATGCGAACCACCGCTGGCAGCCTGCGACTGCATGATCCGCGCCGTTTCGGCGCTGTCGTCTATGCATCTTCCGAGGACGATACCGGTGCGCGCAAGCTGCTCGGACGGCTCGGCGTGGAGCCGCTGGGCGAGGACTTTGATGCGTTGGCTTTCCACGCGGCCCTGCAGTTGCGTCAAACCGCGATCAAGCAGGTGCTGCTGGGCGGCGAAATCGTAGTCGGAGTGGGCAATATCTATGCCTCCGAAGCCTTGTTCATGGCGGGGATTCGGCCGACGGTGCGGGCCGCGCGGCTCAGCAAACCACGCGCCGCCCGGCTGCATGCAGCGATCCGAGAGGTGCTGGCGCAAGCCGTGGCCAAAGGCGGCAGCACCTTGAAGGATTTTTCAAACGCGCAAGGCGACAGCGGTTATTTTCAGCTTGAAGCCCGGGTTTATGACCGTACAGGCCTGCCGTGCAAGGTCTGCTTGGCGCCCATACGCAGCATGCGGCAGGGTCAGCGCTCTACTTTTTTCTGTGTCAACTGTCAGAAACCCTGAAAACCACACACAGTCGCTGATGGCCGATTCGGGTGAGCGATGCTATATTGTTTGACCTATGTCCACAGCCCACCATGTCCTTTAACGAACAATTCGACCAGCACGGCGCATGGCGGCGCGAATTTGCGCTGAGACTCAAGCTGTTGTCCGAATGGCTGAAAGACCACGACCTGATCAATGCCGCCGTGGAGGAGCGCCTGCTCCGGCTGGAAACGCAGGTGCGCTCCGACAAGGTCATGGTGGCTTTTGTCGCCGAGTTTTCGCGCGGCAAGTCCGAGTTGATCAATGCGATCTTTTTTGCCGGTTACGGTCGTCGCATCATGCCGGCCAGTGCCGGCCGAACCACCATGTGCCCGACCGAGCTGGGCTACGACGCGGACATCCCGCCCTGCCTGCGGCTGCTGCCTATCGAAACCCGGCTCAAGCCCCAGGCGCTGATGGAGTGGCGCGCGGTTCCCGAAAAATGGACGCGCGTGGACCTCGATGTGAACGACCCCGTGCAGCTTGCGCAGGCACTGGAGAAAGTTGCCGAGGTTCGCCACGTGACCCGTGACGAGGCCCGCGCGCTGGGCTTCTGGCATGACGACGCTCCCGAGGACAATCCGCGGATCGATGCGCAAGGCATGGTCGAGGTGCCCAAGTGGCGCCATGCATTGATCAACATTGCCCATCCGCTGCTCAAGCAGGGCCTGGTCATTCTCGATACCCCTGGCCTCAATGCGATAGGCGCGGAGCCGGAACTGACGGTCAGCCTGATTCCGCAGGCGCACGCTGTGGTGTTTATTCTCGCGGCCGACACCGGTGTCACGAAGTCAGACCTGGCGATCTGGCGCGAACACCTCGTCACTGACAGCGACGACAACGACGCCCGCCTGGTGGTGCTCAATAAAATTGACACCTTGTGGGATGCGCTGAGCACACCCGCGCAGATTCAGGCTCAGATAGACCGGCAGCGGGCCACCTCGGCCGAAATCCTCGGTTTGCCGGTGTCTCAGGTGATTCCCGTCTCCGCGCAGAAAGGACTCGTGGCGAAAGTCACCGCCGACGACAAGTTGCTGCAGGCAAGCTGCCTGCCGGAGCTGGAGTTGGCGCTGGCGCAAGGTGTGATGGGGCAGCGGCAAAAAATTCTGCGTTCCGCAGTCACCGGTGGTATCACAGAGCTTCGTGCCGAGGCAGGCCGCGTCATCCATATTCGCCGGCGCGATCTGGCCGAGCAGATGATCGAGTTGCGTGGCCTGCGCGGCAAAAATACACAGGTCATCAAACACATGCGCTCGCGCATCGAGCAAGAGCAGCTCGAATTCAATACCAGCGGCGCCAAGATCCATGCGGTGCGCTCGATTCACCTGAAGTTGCTTCGGGAAGTGTTTACCCTGCTGGGTACGCCCACGCTGAAATCCGAGCTGGCACAACTGACCGAAGTGCTCAAGCAGCCTGGCATCAAGCTGGGCGTCAAAAAGGCCTATGGGCAGACCTTTGGACGGCTGCACGAGAGCTTGAAAAATGCCCAGCGCACCAGTGCCGAGATCCAGAGCATGCTGGCTGGCACGTTCAAGCAGCTCAATGCCGAGTTCGGGTTTTCACTGCAAGCACCCAAAGAGCCCGAGATGTCCCAATTCATCGTTGATCTGGAGCAGATCGAACGCAGCCATTTGCAGTACCTGGGCGTTGCCAACATCCTCAAGCTGGCTCAGCCGGAGTTTTCCGAACGCCTGGTGCGTGCGCTGGCAACGCGCTTGCGGGTGGTGTACGAAACCGCGCTTGGCGAGGTCGAACTCTGGAACAAGTCGGCGGCTTCGCAGCTTGATGCCCAGTTGAAAGAGCGCCGTAAAAATTTCGGCCGCCGCATTGAGGCGATAGAGCGCATCCAACAGGCGGCCACTGGCCTTGATGAACGCATCGACGAAATTGAGCGTCACGAGCGCGAGGTCAACGAACTGGACGGCAAGCTCAATGATTTGACGGCGCAACTGACCAGCGCACCCGTCAGTCGGCAGAACCCTTCGCTGCACACCGAAGCTGCACCCTTGACCCAAGCCGCCTGAATGAACGTGCGATGGCGCTGACCCGCACGCGCCGCCTCGGCTCGTCCTCGCTTTCTTCCCGGAAAACCTCATTTGCCGACAGGTCTGAACCAGCGGGCGTAACTGCTGCGCTCACGCCTGCTTTTTCGACCCAGCTCGTGCGCTGGCAAAAAAGTCATGGCCGCCACAGCCTGCCCTGGCAGAACACGCGTGACCCCTACCGCGTCTGGTTGTCCGAGATCATGCTGCAGCAAACCCAGGTGGCGACGGTGCTGGACTACTACACGCGCTTTCTGCAGTGCTTTCCCGCAGTGGCCGACCTGGCCGCAGCAAAGTCGGACGAGGTGTTGGGCCTGTGGAGCGGCCTCGGTTATTACAGCCGGGCCCGCAACCTTCACCGCTGCGCGCAGGACGTGGTGCGGCTGCATGGCGGGCAGTTTCCGCAGACGGCGGAGCTACTGCAAACCCTGCCGGGCATCGGGCCTTCAACGGCCGCAGCGATTGCCTCCTTTTGTTTTTCCGAACGTGTGGCCATCCTCGACGGCAACGTCAAACGCGTGCTGACGCGGTTGACCGCTTTTTCCGGCGACCTCGCATCGAGCGCGCAGGAGCGCGCCTTGTTAGGCATCGCGACCGAACTGCTGCCGCGTCGCAAACTGCTGGAGGACATGCCGCGCTACACCCAGGGCATCATGGACCTGGGGGCATCCATCTGCACCAGCCGCCAGCCATCCTGCCTGTTGTGTCCTGTGCAGGGCCTTTGTCTGGGGTTGGCCGGCGGCGCGCCGGAGACTTATCCGGTCAAGACCCGCAAGCTCAAGCGCAGTGCCATGTCACTGAGCCTGCTGTGGGCCGAACGTAGCGACGGCGCGGTCTGGCTGGAGCGCCGACCCACAACCGGCATCTGGGGCGGGCTGTACTGTTTTCCGGTGTTCGCCAGTGAGGATGAACTGTTGGGCGCTTTGCCGGCAGCGCAGCAGAACAATCTGCAGGCTACTCCACCCTTTGTGCATGTGTTGACACACAAGGATTTGCGTTTGTCGCCGATGCGGCTGGCGCTGCCGGCCAGGCAGGCCGACACCCTGCGTCTCCCCGGCGACGGCGCCTGGTTGGCGCGGGACGCCTGGACGGCGCTGGGCCTGCCGGCGCCGATTCGCAAGCTGCTGGGGTAAACGCTGCGATTTATCAGAAAAATCGGCTTTCAGCCCATGTCCAGTATTCACGGATAGCTATCAAATCAGGAGCATCAGGACTTGCTTTGCGTCAAACTGGCGGCTGAGGAGGATGCCGCATCGAGCTCCCGGTGGCGCTTGAGCGTGACCCAGTTCGTACTGAAGGCTTTTGCCAACCGCTCGACCAGGTAAACCGAGCGATGCTGGCCGCCGGTGCAGCCGATGGCCACCGTTACATAGCTGCGGTGGTCGCGCACCAAGGCCTGCAACCAGTGTCCGATGAACTGCTGGATGTGTTTAAACATGTCGTCTACCTCGGCATGCGCCTGCAGATAGGCCACGACCTCGCTATCCTTGCCGGTCAGGTGACGCAGGCCGGCTTCATAGTGCGGATTGGGCAACATGCGCACATCGAACACGTAGTCGGCATCGACCGGCACGCCGCGCTTGAAGGCAAAGGACTGGAACACCAGGGTCAACTGGGCCGCCGGCGACGAGATCAGCGCTTTCACGTAGCCCTGCAACTGCGATGAACGGATCATGCTGGTGTCGATGACATGTGCGTGTTCGCGCAGTTCGCCCAGCAGTTCGCGTTCCTCGTTGATAGCGTCCACCAGCGCGCGCTGCTGGTCTGACGCATCGCGGCGCGACAGCGGGTGCATACGCCGGGTCTCCGAAAAACGTCGCACCAGCGTGTCGGTGCTGGCGTCAAGAAACACCGATTGCACCGCCACACCTTGCTCGCGCATCTGCCGGAGTTGCTGCGGCACCAGCGGCAGCGAGACGGCGCTGCGTACGTCCATGGCAATGGCCACCTTGCTCGCGCCGTGCTGTTTTTCAAGTGCGACGAAAGACAGCAGCAGTTCTGGTGGAAGGTTGTCCACGCAGTAGTAACCGGCGTCTTCAAGCGCGTGCAGCGCGACCGACTTGCCCGAGCCCGACATGCCGGTGATCAGCACCATATCGAGCATCGTGGAAGCAAAGTCGGCTGTGTTCATTGGCCCAGCATTTCCTTGGCGTGGGCCAGCGTGGTGCCCGAGAGTTTTTCACCGCTCAGCATGCGCGCGACCTCGGCGACGCGCTGTTCGCCATGGACCGCTTCCACCGTGCTGGCGGTCTGGCCCTTGTCAGTGCGTTTGGCCACCATCAGGTGTTGGTCGGCGCAGGCCGCAACTTGCGGCAGGTGGGTGACGGCCATGACCTGGCGATCCTTGCCGAGTTGCTTCATCAGGCGGCCCACGGTTTCCGCGACGGCGCCACCGACGCCGGAATCGACCTCGTCAAAAATCAGGGTTTGCGCCTGGCCGAGCTGGCTGGTGGTTACGGCGATTGCCAGCGCGATGCGCGAGAGCTCGCCACCGGACGCCACCTTGCCAACCGCACGCGGTGTGCTGCCGCTGTGACCGGCGACGAGAAATTCCGCCTGCTCCAGCCCATACTGAGCCGGTTGCTCGAGTTTGGCCATCGCCACCTCGAACTTGCCGCCCTGCATGCCCAGGCCTTGCATGGCCTGGGTGATGGCCTTGGCCAGCAGCGGCGCCGCCTTGGTACGCGCTTTCGAGACGCTGCGCGCTTCTTCCATATAGGCGGTCTTGGCCAGTTGCTCGACTTTTTCGAGGCTGGCCAGGTCGGCCGCCGCTTCGAGTTTTTGCAGCTCCGTGCGCCAGGACGCCAGCAGCTCGGGCAGCTCGGCTGGCGTGCGTTTGTAACGCCGAGCCAAACTGACCCAGAGCGCCAGCCGCTCGTCAAGTTCGACCAGGCGCTGCGGCTCCAGCTCGGCATGGCGGGCATAGCCGTGCAGCGAATGCACGGCATCTTCGACCTGTGCCAGTGCACTGCCCAAAACCTCAGTCAGCCCTTTGAATTCAGGCTCAATGCGCTCCTGATTTTGTAGCGCGGTGAGGGCGCGACCGAGTAGCGCCGCGGCATTGTCGTCGGCCTCCTGCAGTGCATCGACCGCGATCCGCACCGCATCCCGCAGCGACTGCACGTTGGACAGTCGGCTGTGCTGGGTGTTGAGTTCGTCCCATTCCTGGTCGCCGGGCGCCAGCTTGTCGAGTTCGCTGATCTGCCAGGCCAGCCGTTCGCGCTCGCGCTGCAGGCTGTCCTGCGCGTCGCGCGCATCGAGCAGCGCCTTGTGCGCGCTGCGCCAGCCCTGCCAGGCCAACAGCAGCGCCTGGGTGGACAGCCCGGCATAGGCGTCGAGCAGGCCGCGCACCGCTTCGGGCCGGGTCAGGCTTTGCCAGGCGTGCTGGCCGTGGATATCGACCAGCAGGTCGGCAATCTCGCGCAACTGCGTGGCCGTGGCCGGACTGCCGTTGATCCAGGCGCGGCTTTTGCCCTGGGCGTCCACCGTGCGGCGCAGCAGCAACTCGTCGTCACTGGAAAAGCCAGCTTCATCGAGCCAGCCGGCCAGAGATGCGGGTGCCTCAAAAGTGGCGCTGATCTCACAGCGCTGGGCGCCCTCGCGCACCACGCCAACGTCGGCGCGTGCACCGAGCGCCAGTTGCAGCGCATCGATCAATATCGATTTGCCAGCGCCAGTTTCGCCGGTCAGCACGGTGAAGCCGCTCTCCAGGTCCAGCGTCAGTTCGCGGACGATCACAAAGTCGCGCAGGGAAATGTTCTTCAGGCTCATGCCACGCCCTCGTTCCAGTGAAGTTTTTTGCGCAGGGTATCGAAATAACTCCAGCCCTTGGGGTGCAGAAAACACATCTGGAACTCCGAACGCCGCACCGTGATGCGGTCGCCGTGCAGCAGGCTGGCCAGTGATTGCATGTCGAAATTGGCGCTGGCGTCCCGCCCCGCGACGATTTCAACGGTGATTTCACCTGCATCGGACAGCACAATGGGCCGGTTCGACAGCGTGTGCGGCGCAATCGGCACCAGCACCCAGCCGGAAATCGAGGGATGGATCAGCGGGCCACCGGCCGAAAGCGCATAGGCGGTGGAGCCTGTCGGCGACGCGATGATCAGGCCGTCGGCACGCTGGTTGGCGACAAAACGGCCATCGACCTCGACACGCAGCTCCACCATGCCCGCGGTAGCACCGCGGTTGACCACCACATCGTTCATGGCGGTGGCATCAAACACGCAGCGGCCGTCGCGCACCACCTTGGCCTGCATCATCCAGCGCCGGTCTTCCTCAAATTCTCCGCGCAGCATGGGTTCAAGCGCGGTCTGGAAATCGTCGAAGGCGATGTCGGTGATGAAGCCCAGCCGGCCCTGGTTGATGCCGACCAGGGGCACGCCGAACTGCGCCAGTTGCCGGCCTATGCCCAGCATGGTGCCGTCGCCGCCGACCACCAGAGCCAGGTCGCAATGGGCGCCCACACCGGCCACGTCGAGCACGGGGTACTGTGTCAGGCCGGTATTGCTGGCCGTCTCTGCTTCCAGGGTGACTTCGCAGCCCTGGGTGTGCAGGAAGTTTGCAATTTCCTCCAGTGCGAAGCGTGAACCCTGGGCGTGGTACTTCCCGATCAGGGCGACGTGACGGAATTGCGACTTCATCGCCAAATTACATCACAACATCCATGACAAGCTTCGTAGAATGCCTTCATGCTTGATGAACGTGCCCGACACTTGCTCAAAGCGCTGGTTGAGCGCTATATTGCCGACGGCCAGCCGGTGGGGTCACGCACGCTGTCCAAGGCCTCCGGCATGGACCTGTCGCCGGCGACGATACGCAACGTCATGAGTGACTTGGAGGAACTTGGTCTGATTGTCAGTCCGCACACCTCGGCCGGCCGCATTCCCACAGCACGGGGCTACCGCCTGTTTGTCGACACCATGCTGACCATGCAGCGCGACCAGTTTCCAGCTGCCGGTGCGCTGGCGCCGCCCCGGCTGGCACCGGACCAGCCGCAAAAGGTGTTCAGCAACGCCGCGAATATCCTGTCCAGCCTGTCGCAATTTGTCGGCGTGGTGATGGCGCCGCGTCGCACCTCGGTGTTCCGACACATCGAATTTTTGCGCCTGTCCGAGAAGCGGTTTTTGGTCATCATCGTTTCGCCCGACGGCGATGTGCAGAATCGCGTGATCTTCACCGAGACCGACTACACCCAGACGCAGCTGATCGAAGCTTCCAACTTTCTCAATTCGCATTACGCCGGCATGGCCATCGAGGAAGTCGGTGAGCGGCTGCAGCGCGAGGTGGAAGTCCTGCGCGGCGAGATCGCCAGCCTGATGCAGGCGGCGGTAAAGGTCAGCTCCGAGGCCATCGAGTCGCGCGACGAGGTGGTGATTTCCGGAGAGCGCAACCTGCTGGCTGTCAGCGACTTCTCCGGCGACATGGGCAACCTGCGCAAACTGTTTGACCTGTTTGAGCAGAAAGCCCAGCTGATGCGCCTGCTTGACGTCTCTAGCCGCGCCGAGGGCGTGCGCATCTATATCGGCGGCGAGAGCCAGGTCGTGCCTTACCACGAGCTGTCGGTGGTGACCGCGCCCTACGAGGTCGACGGCAAAGTCGTTGGCACCCTGGGCGTGATCGGTCCCATGCGTATGCCCTACGAAAAAATGATTCAGATCGTTGACATCACCGCCAAGATGGTCAGCAGCGCGCTGAGCCACAGCAAGTAGCGAGACCTTACAATCCTCCTTGGCGACGTGGGGCGTTAGCTCAGTTGGTTAGAGCAGAGGACTCATAATCCTTTGGTCCACAGTTCAAGTCTGTGACGCCCTACCACCCACTTTTCTCCAGGTATGCGCCTCAGCGTCCGGTCCGGGCCCTGGGGCGTTGTTGTTTTGGTGGTGACTGGGAAGCTGAAATTCCCAGAAAAAGAGGCGAAAAAATGGCGCTTTAGTTAGGAATGTTGCTATGAATCAACCCGTTGCCCATGCCGAACTCATCGCTACATACAAGAGGGCGGAGGCAGATGCTGCTCACAAGGCCGGATTGATCAAGGCTGTTGCCACCAAGGGGCCCAAGGCGATCCAGGCGGCAGTCGAAACAGCAGCAAAGGCAGCAAAACGCAGGGATTCTTATGCGAGAAGGCTTGCCAAATCAGGGGTGAACTTCAAGGACTGAAGGTGCTCAGCGTCTGCAAGGAAAACTGGAAGTCCGCCAAGCGGCGCGGGGAGGGCGCGGATAATTGGGGTTTGGAAAGAAAACCTCATGGACCTGGAAGAACCAGAACCGATTGAAGAATACGTCCCCGGCGCCGCGAGTGGCCGGCACTACATGTCCAGGCTGTGCCACTTGCCTGACGGTCCCTGGTCCATAGACGTCATTCACGTTGAGTCGCTGCCGCCTTTGCACGGCAGCGACAGGACCTGGCCCACGCGTGAGGAGGCGATTCAGGCGGCGGACAAGCTGGTGGCAGACCTGGGTCACTGACCGGCGTACCAAATACGCTATAATTCGAGGCTTAGCGGCTGTAGCTCAGTTGGATAGAGTACTTGGCTACGAACCAAGGGGTCGTGGGTTCAATTCCTGCCAGCCGCACCAGACGTCAAGCCCTGGAACCGCAAGGTTCCAGGGCTTTTTCGTTACGATGTCTTCTCCGGACACGTTCCCCCAAGCCCCAGTCCCAAGCTCTCATGAGCAAAGCCTTTACCAAAGAAACCGACGACGACGACGAGGACCTGTCCTTGCCGCCCCTGCCTGCGGGCGGAAAAAACTACATCACGCCCGAGGGTTACGCCCGGCTCAAGGATGAGCTGCTGGACCTGATTGACAACGAGCGGCCAAAGATTGTTGAAGTGGTGCACTGGGCGGCCAGCAACGGTGACCGGTCGGAAAATGGCGATTACCACTATGGCAAGAAACGCCTGCGCGAAATCGACAGGCGCATCCGGTTTTTGACCAAACGCCTGGAGATTGCCGAAATTTCAGACCCTGCCGTGCACCATGGCAACGACCAGGTGTTTTTTGGTGCCACGGTCACCTATGCCGATGCCAGCGGCGCCCTGCAGACGGTGACCATTCTCGGCATTGATGAGGCGGACAGTGCCCTGAGGCAGGTGAGCTGGATTTCGCCGATTGCACGAGCATTGCTCAAGGCACGGGTTGGCGATGAAGTGAAGCTCGCGACGCCTGCAGGCATCCGGGACATCGAGGTGCTGGAGGTACAGTACCCGGCGCCGCCCACTGTTCTATGAAGACTCTTCAAAGGCCGGGTTTGGCGCGCTGGACGCGCAAGACCGACGGCGTGCGTTTGACGCTGCGCATGACCGACGCCAGATGCACCCGATCACGCACCGCCACGCCAAAACGCAGATCGGTCGCGTCCTGCGCCGCCTCCTGGGCCATGTCCACATGGGTGATGTCGGCTTCGGCGCTGGCCAGGGCCGAGGCAACCCGTGCCAGCACTCCCTTGCCGTTGGTCACGGTCACAAGCAGACCGGTTTCAAATGCGCGCGTCGGCTCGTCCGACCAGTCCACCGCGATGAAACGCTCGTTGTCTCGGTGCTGGAGTTTTTTGGCCACCGAGCAATCGTCGGTGTGCACCACAAGGCCTTCGCCGCGGCCCAGATAACCGACGATGTCGTCGCCAGGAATGGGACGGCAACAGGTGGCGAACTTCACTGAGGCCCCCTCACTGCCATCGAGCACCAAGGCGCCCTGCGAGATTGATTCGTGGGCTGTGTAACGCTCGCGGCTCATCAGCAGCGGATCGGGCTTTTCGCCGGTTTCGGCCAGCAAGGTGACGATGCGTTTGGCCACCATGCTGGCGATGCGTTTGCCCAGGCCGACGTCGGTGAGCAGGTCCGCCCGCGAACGGTTGCCGGAAAAGCGCAGAATTTTTTCCCAGGTGGCGTGATTGAGTTCGTCATCGTCCGGCAAGCGCTCAATGCCCTCGGCGCGCAGCGCCTGCGCCAGCATTTTTTCGCCCAGATCCTGCGATTCGGTCAGCGCCATGGTCTTGAGGTGGTGGCGGATTTTTGAGCGAGCCTTGCCGGTGCGCACAAAACCCAGCCAGGCGGGATTGGGGCTGGAGATGGCGGCCGTGATGATTTCGATCACATCGCCGTTGCGCAGCTCCGAGCGCAGCGGCACCTGCTCGCCGTTGACTTTGGCGGCCACGGCGCGGTGGCCCACGTCGCTGTGGATGGCGTAGGCAAAATCGACAATGGTGGCGCCGCGCGGCATCGCCATGATCTGGCTTTTCGGTGTGAACACGTAGACGGCATCAGGGAACAGGTCGATCTTGACGTGGTCCCAGAACTCTGCGGCATCGCGTGTTTCATGCTGGATGTCCAGCAAGGACTGCAGCCACTGCGTGCCCAGCCGCTGCGACGCGTCGCTTTCGGGATCCGTGGCCTTGTACAGCCAGTGCGCGGCAACACCGGACTCGGCGACGATGTGCATGGCGTCAGTGCGCATCTGGAATTCGATGCTGGTGCCGAACGGTCCAACCAGCGTGGTGTGCAGTGACTGGTAGCCATTGACCTTGGGAATCGCGATGTAGTCCTTGAACTTGCCGGGCAGCGGCTTGTAGAGCTGGTGCAACACGCCCAGCGCCGTGTAGCAGCCGGTGACGCCCCCAACAATGATGCGAAACCCGTAGATATCGGTCACCTGTGCAAAAGACAGGTGTTTTTCGTCCATCTTGCGGTAGATGGAATACAGGGCTTTTTCACGCCCGTAGATATTGACCTGAATGTCGGCGTTTGCAAATGCCGCATCGACCTCGGTCTGCACGCGCTTGATCACGTCGCGCCTGCGGCCACGTGCACGCGTCAGCGCCTTGGTCAGCGTGGCGTAGCGCCAGGGGTACAAATGCTGAAAGGCCAGGTCCTGCAGTTCACGGTAGGTGGTGTTCAGGCCCAGGCGGTGCGCAATGGGCGCATAAATGTCCAGGGTTTCGCGGGAAATACGGCTCCACTTGCTACGCGGCACGTCGCTGAGTGTGCGCATATTGTGGCTGCGGTCCGCCAGCTTGATCAGGATTACGCGCACATCGCGCGCCATGGCCAGCAGCATCTTCCGAAAGGATTCCGCCTGGTTTTCCTCGCGGGTATTGAAT
The DNA here is from genome assembly GCF_014641715.1 of Polaromonas eurypsychrophila. Taxonomy (GTDB): domain Bacteria; phylum Pseudomonadota; class Gammaproteobacteria; order Burkholderiales; family Burkholderiaceae_C; genus Polaromonas; species Polaromonas eurypsychrophila. The sequence continues at coordinate 301,567 of NZ_BMIG01000004.1, forward strand.
TCCAGCTTTTCCAGCTTGGTCAGGCCGTCGACCAGTTCGGCCACGGGCGCGCCAAAACGCTCGATCAATTCCGGTTTGGTGACCCCGCAATCCTCGATGGCATCGTGTAGCAGCGCTGCCATGAGCGCCTGCGCATCGAGTTTCCACTCAGCGCATTGCTGGGCCACGGCAATCGGATGCGTGATGTAGGGCAGGCCACCGTTGCGGATCTGGCCCAGGTGCGCCTCGTCGGCAAAACGGTAGGCGCGCCGGACGTTGTCCACATCCGTAGCGCTCATGTAATCTAGTTTGGCGGTGAGCGCGGCAAAACTCGCCGCGGCCGCATTGGCGGCAGCCGGGGTCGACTTGGTGTTTGCAGAGGGAAAAACCAGAGCGCTCATTCCTTAAATGTATCGCGGCGCCAATAAAACATGCAAAAAGCGGTCTTTAGGGAAACACCCGCAAACAAAAAAGCACCGCATCGCGGTGCTTTTTCTGTGAGCGGAGGCACTCAGCCGGGGACTTTTTTCAGCATTTCCAGGCCAATTTTGCCTTCAGCGATTTCACGCAAGGCAGTCACGCCTGGCTTGTTTTTGCTTTCAATCTTGGGTGCATGGCCCTGGCTCAGCATGCGGGCGCGGTAAGTGGCTGCGAGCACCAGTTGAAAGCGATTGGGGATTTTTTCCAGGCAATCTTCGACAGTAATGCGGGCCATGAGAATCTCCGGGTTAAGTGGGAATAGCGGATAGCAATTCGGGGCAACAAGTCAGGCGATGTGCAGGGCCTTGAAGGTCTCGGCACGGGCACGGCGTTGTGCCGCAAACTTGAGCCGTTGGGCGTGAACAATGGTTTTCAGGTCAAAAACCGCTCGTTCAAATAACTCGTTGATTATAACGAAGTCGAATTCCCTGGCCTGAGCCATCTCGATGGCGGCGTTTTTCAGGCGCAATTCAATCACCTCGGCCGAGTCTTCGCCGCGCCGTTCCAGCCGCGATCGCAACTCTTCCCAACTCGGCGGCAGGATGAAGATCAACACTGCGTTGCTGAAAATGCGCTTGATGTTGATTGCACCCTGGAAGTCGATCTCCAGGATGACATCGGCGCCATGCGTAACCCGCTCCTCGATGGTTTGCCGCGAGGTGCCATAACGCTGACCGTGCACATGCGCCCATTCGAGAAAGGAGTCGCGCAACACCATGCCGTCGAACTCTTCGGCCGAAATAAAGAAATACTCACGGCCGTGTTTTTCCTGTCCACGTGGCGCCCGCGTGGTGTGCGATACCGCTGGTTGCACCCGCGCATCCAGCTCCATCAGCGCCTTGACCAGGCTGGATTTTCCAGCGCCACTGGGCGCTGCGACTACAAACAGGTTTCCGGGGTAATCCATATCAGTTGATTTTTTGGGATTTTGAAGGGCCGATTCCGGAAGGATTCACTCAATATTCTGAACCTGCTCGCGGATCTGCTCGATCAGCACTTTCATGTCCACCGAGACATGGGTCAGTTCCAGCGAGCCCGATTTGGAGCCCAGGGTGTTGGCTTCGCGGTGCAGCTCCTGGATCAGGAAGTCCAGGCGTTTGCCGACTTCGCCGCCCGCTGTCAGCAGGCGGTCTATCTCTTCAAGATGCGACGTGAGGCGCATGATTTCTTCGGCCACATCGATGCGTATCGCAAAAGAGGTGGCTTCCAGCAGGGCCCGGTCTTGCGCCGCTTCGGGCAGGGTACTGCCGTCAGTCAGGGCCATGGCCTCCGTCCAGCGATCCATGAAACGGGCCTTTTGTTGTTCGACCAGTTTGGGGACCATCGGTGTGGCCGAGGCGGCCAGCGCCCGCAACTGGGCGGTGCGTTCCAGCAGCATCTGCGCAAGGCGGGTGCCTTCGCGCTCGCGGGCAGTCAACAGATCTTTCAAGGCCTTTTTGGCAAGTTTGAGCAGGTCGTCGCTGTAGTCGTGGGTGCTCTTGTCTTCTCCCGCTGCCATGCGCAGGATGTCTGCGACGCTGAGCGCCGCCGCACCCGGCAGCCAGGAACGCACGGTGTCTTCCATGGAGCCCAGGCGCTGCAGCGTGCTGCTGGCCGGTGCCTTCAGGCTTCCACCTGAATTGCTTTCCAGCGAAACACGTATTTCCACCTTGCCGCGTTTGAGTTTGCCCGTCAGCAGCTCGCGCAAGGCGGGTTCGGCCTGCCGCAGTTCATCGGGAAGGCGGAAGGCCAGGTCCAGAAACCGGCTGTTGACCGAGCGTATTTCCACGCCAAGACGCGCATGGCTACCGTTGCCGGCATCGGATTCCGGGGCTGTGCGTGCGGGGGTGGACTGGACGGCTGCATAGCCCGTCATGCTGTAAACTGCCATTAGTAGTACGCTTTTCTTAGAGTCAACAGGAGGGGTGATCCCGTCACCTTGCTTTAATCCCGAATTATGTCAAAGGTCAAGCCAGCGCCACTCCCACCCGATACCGTCATTGGTGGCTATCGCGTTGTGCGCAAGCTGTCGGCCGGCGGGTTTGGAGTAGTTTACTTGGCCGTCGACAACGAAGGCCAGCAGGTCGCGATCAAGGAGTACCTGCCATCCTCGCTGGCCAGCCGCCCCCCCGGTGAGTTGCTGCCACAGGTGCAGCCAGAAAAACTTTCGCTGTACCGGCTGGGCTTGAAAAGCTTTTTCGAGGAAGGGCGCTCGCTGGCCCAGATCTCCCACGCTTCCGTGGTGAGCGTGCTCAATTTCTTCCGCGAAAACGAAACCGTCTACATGGTGATGAACTACCTGGAGGGGGGCACCCTGCAGGATTTCATCATCACGGCGCGCGAACTCAAAAAGCAGAAGGTCTTCCGCGAATCGACCATCCGCTCGCTGTTTGACGAAATCCTGCGCGGGCTGCGTATCGTGCACCAGCACAAGATGCTGCACCTGGATATCAAGCCGGCCAACATCTTCATCACCGACGACAACAAGGCGGTGATGATCGACTTTGGCGCCGCACGCGAGGTGCTGAGCAAGGAGGGCAACTTCATCCGGCCCATGTACACGCCCGGTTTCGCCGCGCCCGAGATGTATCGCCGCGACTCCTCCATGGGTCCCTGGACCGACATCTACGCGATCGGCGCCTGCATTTACGCGACCATGCAAGGCTACCCGCCCAACGACGCACCGCAGCGGCTGGAAAAAGACCGGCTCTCGCTGGCGCTTTCGCGGCTGCGCGGCGTGTATTCCGACAATCTGATCGAGGTTGTCGAATGGTGTATGTCGCTGGATCCGCTGTCGCGGCCGCAATCGGTGTTTGCGTTGCAAAAAGAACTCAGCCGTGAAGGCGAGCGACGCTACACCAAGCTGACGGTCGGCGAAAAAATGCGCCTGCAGTTCGACAACATGGTGTCGGATACCAAGAAAAGCGCGCGCAAAGCTACCGGCTTTGCGACAAGATTCAAATGAAATTTTCCGTCTTCCAGGTCAGTCGCAAGGGCGGCCGCGAAAAAAACGAAGACCGCATGGGCTATTGCTACACCCGTGAGTCCGGCCTGTTTGTATTGGCCGACGGTATGGGCGGCCACCCGGAAGGCGAGGTGGCCGCGCAACTGGCGCTGCAAACCATCTCGGCCTTGTACCAGAAGGAAGCCCGTCCACTGGTCAGGGACACGACCGAGTTCCTGTCCGCCGCCTTGATGGCGGCGCACCACCAGATCATCCGTTATGCCAGTGAAAAAGGCATGCTCGACACGCCCCGTACCACCGTGGTCGCCGCCATCCTGCAGGGCACGGGCGCGACCTGGGTCCATTGCGGCGATTCGCGTTTGTATGTGGTGCGCGACGGCGAGTTGCTGACCCGCACGCGCGACCACTCCTACCTGGAGCAGCAAAACGCCGGCGTCATCAAGCTTGAGCGCATCAACCGCAACATCCTGTTCACTTGTTTGGGATCGCCGTCGAAACCTGTGTTCGACATTGCCGGCCCGGTCGTGCTGCAACAGGGCGACAAGCTGATGCTGTGTTCCGATGGCCTCTGGGGCAGCTTGACCGACGCTGAAATCGTGCGGCACATGTCCGCCAACAGTGTGTCCGACGCGGTGCCCGACATGGTCGAGCATGCACTTCGCAATGGTGGCGAACATGGCGACAATGTGACCGTGCTGGCCATGGAGTGGGAAACGCCCGACGCCTTTGAATCGACACGCGGCGTATCGACCGACAGCATCATGGATGGCGTGTTTGCCTCGACCATTCAGGCCGGTGTGCTTGATACCGGCGTGGAAGACCTCGACGACGCGGCGATTGAGCGCTCGATTGCCGAGATCAACGAGGCGATACGCCGTTCAGCCGCGAAGAAGGTCTGAGCCTCGCCGAACATCCCGCCTTGCCTTGCCCTGCCGGCGCGGTCCGTTTCTGATATTTGCCAACTTTTCTTCCCCCGGCGCGTCTCGCCAGAAAGCTTTTCCGTCATGAGTTCATTTGAAAGAAGCAGCGCCCGTGCTGCCGACCAGCTCCGTCCCGTGCGCATCACCCGCGCCTATACCGCCTACGCCGAAGGTTCGGTGCTGATCGAGTTCGGCAATACCAAGGTGCTGTGCACCGCCTCGGTCGAAGAAAAAGTCCCCGGTCATAAAAAAGGCAGCGGTGAAGGCTGGGTCACGGCCGAATACGGCATGTTGCCGCGCGCCACCCATACCCGCAGCGACCGTGAAGCTGCGCGCGGCAAACAAAGCGGCCGCACGCAGGAAATTCAGCGCCTGATCGGCCGCTCCCTGCGCGCGGTGTTCGACCTGAAAAAACTCGGCGAACGCACCATCCACCTTGACTGCGACGTGATCCAGGCCGACGGCGGCACCCGCACCGCCAGCATCACCGGTGCGTTCGTGGCGGCGCAGGACGCCGTCAACAAGCTGCTGGCCGATGGCAAGCTCAAGGAAACGCCGATCCTGGGCCACGTCGCAGCCATTTCTGTCGGCATCGTCCAGGGCACGCCGCTGCTGGACCTGGAGTACATCGAGGATGTCGGTTGCGACACCGACATGAATGTGGTGATGACCGGCGCCGGCCACTACGTCGAGGTGCAGGGCACGGCCGAAGGCGCTGCGTTTTCGCGTAAGGAAATGGACGCGTTGCTGCTGCTGGCGGAAAAAGGCATCAGCGAGCTGGTCACCCTGCAGCAACACTCGCTCCTGAATTGATAGCTGCTTGCGCTTGCGCGACGTGGGCTAGAGGCTATTTTTGCTTATGAAAATCGTATTGGCATCGAACAATGCCGGAAAGCTGGCTGAATTGCAAGCCATGCTGGTGCCGCTGGGCGTGACGCTGGTCAAACAGACCGAACTCGGCATCGGCGGGGCGGAGGAGCCTTTCCGCACTTTTGTTGAAAACGCGCTGGCCAAGGCACGTCATGCGTCGCGGGCCAGCGGCTTGCCGGCGCTGGCCGACGATGCCGGCCTGTGTGTGGATGCCTTCGGCGGACTGCCTGGCGTGGACACTGCGTTTTATGCGACGCAGTTCGGCTACGCCAAAAGCGATGACAACAATGTTCGCGCCCTGCTCGAACAGATGGCGGGCATCACGGCACGGCGTGCGGCAATGGTCAGCACGCTGGTGGCGGTGCGTTCTGCCGAAGATCCGGAACCACTGATCGCGGTCGGCCGCGTAAGTGGCGAGATCGCCACCGAGCCGCGCGGCAGCAACGGCTTCGGTTTTGATCCGGTGATCTTCCTTCCATCGTTCGGCAAAACCTTTGCCGAACTGCCGGTCGAGGTAAAAAATGCCAACAGCCACCGCGGCATGGCGGCGCAGCAAATGATGGGCCTGATGCGAGAGCGCTGGCTGTAACCCGCATCTATCGGCCATGACATTCCCGATTCCGGTCGTCAGTGCAGTGCCTACTGAGGAAAGCGGCGGCGCACTGAAGGACATCCAGCACTACATGCGCGATGGCACCTTGCGGCTCAGCGCCTTGCCGCCGTTGTCGCTCTACGTACACTTGCCCTGGTGCCTGAAGAAGTGCCCCTACTGCGACTTCAACTCGCATGAACTGATGGCCCCCAGGACGCCTGCGGCGTCGGCCCCCCGAGGGGGCGTATCCGGCTTGGGGCGGCCCGGCGCCGGATCGCCGGGCGAATTGCCCGAGCAGCGTTACATTGACGCGCTGATGGCTGACCTGGAAGCCTCGCTGCCGCTGGTCTGGGGCCGCACGGTGCACAGCATCTTTATCGGCGGCGGCACGCCCAGCCTGTTTTCACCGCAAGCCATCGACCGCCTGATCGGCGACATTCGCGCACGCTTGCGGCTGGAGCCTGATTGCGAAATCACGCTGGAGGCCAATCCCGGCACCTTCGAGAAGGACCGCTTCAGGGCTTTCCGAAGCGCCGGTGTGACGCGGCTGTCGATCGGCGTGCAGAGTTTTGACGACCAGCACCTGAAAGCGCTTGGGCGTGTGCACGACCGCGCCCAGGCCATCTCGGCGGTTGAGGAAGCTGCGCAGGCCTTTGACACCTTCAACCTGGACATCATGTACGCCTTGCCTGATCAGACGCTGGGCAATCTGGAGGCCGACATGCGGCAGGCGCTGGCGTTTGCACCGCCGCATATCTCGATTTACCACCTGACGGTCGAGCCCAATACCTTCTTCGCCAAACACCCGCCGGTGCTGCCGGAAGAGGACGACGCCTATGCCATGCTGGACCGCATCACCGAGATGACGGCGGCCGCGGGTATGGACCGCTACGAGGTCTCGGCCTATGCCAAGCCCGGCCACCGCTGCGCGCACAACCTCAACTATTGGCAGTTCGGCGACTACCTCGGCATAGGCGCGGGTGCCCACAGCAAGCTCAGCTTTGCCCACCGCGTGGTGCGCCAGGTGCGTTTTCGTGACCCGAAGCTGTACATGGACAAGGCCTTGGCTGGTACGCCGGTGGCGCAGGACACCGAGGTGGCGCGCGCCGAACTGCCGTTTGAATTCATGCTCAATGCGCTGCGCCTGCGCGAAGGCTTCAAGCTGCAGGACTTTTCAGAAAAAACCGGTTTGCCCTTGACCGCCATTCAGGCGGGGCTGGACGAAGCGGAACGCAAAGGCCTGATCACGCGCGACTTTGTGCAGGTCAAACCCACCGAGCGCGGCTTCGATTTCCTCAATGATTTGCAGCTGCTATTTCTCGAGTCCTAACAGTAAAGAACCGCTATCGCTTTTAGCGCCGCGCCGCGCCGCGCCGCGCCCCGCCCCGCTTGGCGAGGCGGTTTTCCTGACGGTGGCGCACCGGGAATGCGCGACGCAGGCATTTCCTGCGAATGCCATACTGTTGTTTTATTGGGATCTGACGATGCCAGTAGTCATCTTCCTACAAACAGGCGCTGTAGTCCTACCGAGACTGGGCGTTGATTTCACCCTATGTCTGATTTCGCTTTTATTTACGCGATCAGGATGGCAATGAATCATCGCTCTCCTCTTTAACCTGTCTCTCACCTTAGGACTACATCATGACGGCATCAAAATTTCCAGCAGCCAGGCGCGGGTTGGGTCTTATCGCTCTGGCGGTACTGGGAACTGTTTCCAGCTCCTGGGCCATCGCTCAGGACGAGACCACCGGACCGTACATCGGCGGCAACGTGGGCCGCACCCGCGCCGACTTCGACAACGGGTCCATCAACCGAACTCTCGCCGGCCAGGGCCTGGCTGTCCGCTCCTCGACCGAGGACAACAGTGGCACCGGCTACAAGCTGTTCGGCGGCTACCAGCTCAACCGCAATTTTGCGGTGGAAGGTGGTTATTTTGATCTGGGCAAGTCGAGCTATACGTACAGCACCTTCCCGGTTGGCACTTTCAACGGCGAAACCCGCGTCCGCGGCCTGAACCTCGATCTGGTCGGCATGTTGCCTGTGTCCGATCGCTTCTCCGTTTTCGGTCGCATTGGTGCCGCGTATGCGCAGAGCCGCGCAAACCTTACCAGCACCGGCGCCGTGCCTGTCAACACCAATTCGCGTCGCAACGACACCAACGTGAAAGTGGGCTTGGGCATGCAGTACGCCCTCACTGAAGCGCTGGCTTTGCGCGCCGAACTGGAACGCTATCGCATCAATGACCCTGTCAGAAACCGTGGCCACATCGACATGGCATCCGTTGGCCTGGTCTACCGGTTTGGCCCCAAAGCCCAGACGCCTGTGGCGCAGGTCTACGTCCCGCCGGCCCCCGCGCCCGTCCTCGCCCCTGCCCCGGTTTATGTCGCGCCACCGCCTCCTCCCCCTGTCGTCGTGGCGCCTGCTCCGGCCCCGCAGCCCGCTTACGAGCCGCCAGTCCGTCCTGCTCGTCAAGGCCGCAACTAAAGTCAGCTGTCCGGAAAGTGGGGGTGTCCGGGGGTGAAAGCTTCCGGCCCCCTTCTTGACTGACAGAGCGAGTGGTCTGCCCATTTCGCAATGCAGAGGGGCAGAACCTACGCGGATCCCGCGGTGGTTCTGCCCCTCTTTTTATTTGTTCATAGCGAGGTAAGGGTTGACCATGGAGAAAGCCCCTGGACTGTCAGGGTCCAGCTTGCACAATCCGCTGGTTCAGCCTGCCTTGCCGGGTTACCATCTGGCACACAGGAACACTACGATGCCAACTCAGATACAAAGAGATGAACGCAGGTTCGGGGCCGGGCGACTGCTAGCACGCTTGAACCGCCCGGTTGCCGTCTTGCTGGCGCGAGGCGTCTTTCTCGGTGCCGTTGCGGTCAACGCCCTCGTACTTCCAGTGGCCGCCGCACAGAACGCGCCCCCGTTGAGCGCCTCTGATCCTGCCGCAGGCTCGCGTGACATTCCTGCCGCCGCGGCACCCGCCGGACCGCAGGCCGCGCCCGCTCAACCCGTCAGGCTGGCCAACTTTGGGCTGGAAGTGCCTTCGCCCGAATCCAGGAAGTTGGCCGACTGGATCGTGGACTCAGCCAACAATGGCAATTTGCCCTTCATGATTATCGACAAGGTGCAGGCCCGTGTGTTCATGTTCGATGCTCAGGGGCAGCTTCGAGGCGCTGATGCGGCGTTGCTGGGGCTGGCCATCGGTGACCACTCTGTTCCGGGGATTGGTGAGCGCAAGCTGTCGAGCATTCTTCCGGCGGAGCGCACCACGCCTGCTGGTCGTTTCGTGGCTTCACTGGACCGGGATATCCACGGTCATGAGGTTCTCTGGGTGGACTACGACACGGCCCTGTCGCTGCATCGTGTCGTCAAGGGGCAACCCAAGGAGCGGCGGGCGGAGCGCCTGGCCTCATCGAGTCCACTGGACAACCGCATTTCCTTTGGCTGCATCAATGTACCGGTGAAGTTTTATGAGACTGTGGTGAGCCCGTCGTTTACCGGGACAAATGGCATCGTCTATATCCTGCCGGAAACCCGTTCAGCCCGGGAAGTTTTCGGCTCCTACGATGTGCAGGACGCTTCGCGCAATCAGGCTTCAGCCGGTGTTGCTCCGGTGGCTGGCTCCAGCGTCAGATAAGCGTCCGCCAGGTGGCGCCCCTTCCTGAGCCAGTTTTTTCAGGCTCACAGGCTGTTAAAGCGACCGTCGCGACGCGCGCTTATGGTTTGCGTTTGGCCTCGTAGGCCGCAATCGCTTTTTTCAGATCCGTGTGTTCTTCGCAGGGCATGAAACACAGCTTGTCGAGTGCAGCCAGGTGCTGCTTTGCTTTGGGCACGTCGTTGACCATCAGGTAGGCCTCGCCCACGTACTCATGCGCGCCCCGATGTTTGGGGTTGATCCGCAGCGCTTCGCCATAGTGCTTGAATACCAGGTCCATGTTGGGGTTCGCGCCCTTCCGAATCGAATAGGCGTAGAGGTTGTGGTAATCGGCGTTCTGCGGTGAACTGCGCAGCGCGTTCTGCAACTCAACCTGCGCGCCGGTCCAGTCCTTGCGCCCAAATGCAGCCTGGGTGGACGACAGTACCGGATCGGCAGAGGGGCGCGGATCCGCCGAATAGCTCGTGTCGCCAGCCGCAAACGCTGCGGCAGACGCTGACAGGCAGGTGATGACCAATAGGTGTGAGAAGTGATTCATGGCCGGAGCTCCTTCAAAACAGGACAAGGGGAAAGTTCCAAATCCTACTGCGTTTCAGTGAAACAGGTAAATGAGCGGTTTCCACCCTAGGGCAACTGCAGGCGGGCATAAAAAAGCCACCGAGAGCACGGGCTCTCGGTGGCTGGTGGTTTGGCGGAAGCGGTGAGATTCGAACTCACGGATAGTTTCCCATCGCCGGTTTTCAAGACCGGTGCAATCGACCACTCTGCCACGCTTCCAAGCTGACTATTTTACCTGCAGACAGCGTCGCCCCGGCTGCAAAGCGTTCAGGCGCTTTGCAGCATGCCTTTGCTCTCAATAAACGCCACCACCTCTGCCAGCCCCGTGTTGGTCTTCAGATTGGTCATGACAAAGGGCTTGAGGCCTTTGGCCGTCGTCCGCATGCGGATGGTGTCGGCTTCCATCACGGCGAGGTCGGCGCCCACGTAGGGGGCGAGGTCGGTCTTGTTGATCACGAATAAATCGCTTTTGGTGATGCCGGGTCCGCCCTTGCGCGGGATTTTTTCGCCGGCGGCGACGTCTATCACGTAAATCGTCAAGTCGCTGAGTTCGGGGCTGAAGGTCGCGGCCAGGTTGTCGCCACCGGACTCGACAAACACCACGTCGGCATCCGGAAAATCTTCCAGCATCCGGTCGATGGCTTCGAGGTTGATCGAGGCGTCTTCGCGAATCGCGGTGTGCGGGCAGCCGCCGGTTTCAACACCCATGATGCGTTCAGCGTCCAACGCGCCGCTGACAGTCAGGATGCGCTGGTCTTCCTTGGTATAGATGTCGTTGGTGATCGCTACCAGGTCGTACTTGTCCTTCATGGCCTTGCACAACATTTCGAGCAAGGTGGTTTTGCCGGAGCCGACGGGCCCGCCTATGCCGACGCGCAGCGGAGGGAGTTTTTTGGTGCGATTGGCGATGTGGTGCATGCTCATCAGAAGTGCCTTGCGAGTGCTGTACGGTCTTGTTTGTCTGTCATCCCGGACTTGATCCGGGATCCAGGGCGTTTGGTCTGTGCGGAAGTCGGGGGCATGGATTGCAGGTCGAGCCCGCAATGACAATTGTTAGTGCTGTCACTCATGACCGGAACAATCTGGAGTATTGGGTTTCATGTTGCGATGAAAGAATCGCCAGCATGGGTGAGAAGGCCTGGCGTTCGTGATCCTTAAGCGCCATGGCTGCAGCGATGGCGGCGGGGATTTCTGCAGCCAGCCGTGCCAGTATGCGCTGGCCCGCGCTCTGGCCCAGCGGCACCGACTTGAGCGCGGCCTGCATCATGTTTTCGGCCCAGCCGAAGGTATAGGCGCTCAGGCAATCGGGCACACCGGCTGCCAGCGGCGAGGCGGCGAGTGCAAAAGCGACAGGGTAGGTCGGGGGCAGTAGCGCGCAGGCTTGCAGATGTGCATCGCTGACGCTGTGGTGGTTGCGCAGCCATTCGAGCAGCGAGCGGCCCATCTGTTCGGCCTGCAGCCGCAGCTCGCTGGTTTCGCGGGTCTGCAGCACCCAGTCATTGAGGACTTTCACCCTGCCGAGCTGGTTGTCGCGCCAGGCCGGGATCGCCTGCGCAATCACTGCCAGGTCGCCACGCGCCAGGCTCAGGTGCAACTGGTCGCTGAGCCAGTCGGCCGCCAGGCTTTCCGTCGTGACGCCAGCCCGGTCCACAGCGGCTTCCAGACCTTCGGAATAGGAAAAACCGCCGACGGGCAGAGCCGGGGAGGCCAGCCAGATCAGTTGCAGCAGGCTCGCTGCCGGCAGGGGCTGGGTAGTCGCGCTCAATGGCTGTGCGGCTTGTGTTTGTGAATCTGGATCGCGAGCGGCTGCACCTCATGCGCGTGTGCATGACCGTGATCGTGATCATGCTTGCAGTTGGGGCCGTGCACGTGGGGCGCGGGCGCCGCAGCAGGTGCGTGGGCGTGGTCATGTCCACCTTCCTGCGCATGACCATGGCTGTGGCCGCCCGCGCTGTACGCGCCGCCTTCGGGCTCGAAGGATTCGCTAACCTCGTTGACGATCAGATGCATGGACCGCAACATCGCCGCCAGCACATGGTCGGGTTCAATCTTCAGGTGGTCGGGCTTTAGTTCGATGGGTACATGCCGATTGCCCAGGTGGTAGGCCGCGCGGGTCAGGTCAAACTGGCTGCCGTGGGAGGTGCAAGCCGTGATGCGCAACACGGTTTGCGGCGCCGCGATGACTTTCACCAGGGAGCCGTCTTCGGCAACCAGTACATCACCGCCGCGCACCAGGGTGCCGCGCGGCAAGAAGATGCCGAGCTGGCGGCCCAGCGAGTCGGTGGCCTCGAAGCGGCTTTTCTGGCGGATGTCCCAGTCGAGTTCGGCCGTGGCAGCGCGCTTGAGCAGCACGGGTGCGAGGCCGGCGCCCTGCGGCATGAGTTTGGAAACCTGGAGCATGAAAAAAGAGTTGGTTCAGAAAAGAAAATAACGCTGGGTCATCGGCAGGCTGGTCGCCGGCTCGCAGGTCAGCAACTGGCCATCGGCGCGCACCGAGTAGGTCTGGGCATCGACCTCCATCTTCGGCGCGTAGTTATTGTGGATCATGTGGCGCTTTTGTACGCCGCGTATGTTTTTCACGGCGGAGAGGTTTTTGGCCAGACCGAACCTCTCCTTGATGCCGCCAGCCAGGCCGGCCTGCGACACAAAGGTCAGCGAGCCCTTGGCAATCGCGCCGCCGAAGCCGCCGAACATGGGGCGGTAATGAACCGGCTGCGGTGTCGGGATCGAGGCATTCGGGTCGCCCATCGCCGCCATGGCGATGAAGCCACCCTTGAGGATCAGCGCTGGCTTGATGCCGAAGAAGGCCGGCTTCCAGACCACCAGGTCGGCCCATTTGCCCAACTCAATGGATCCAACCTCATGCGCGATGCCGTGGGCAATCGCCGGGTTGATGGTGTATTTGCTGATGTAGCGTTTGACGCGGAAGTTGTCGTTGCGCTCGGTGTCGCCCGGCAGCTTGCCGCGCTGTACCTTCATCTTGTGCGCGGTCTGCCAGGTGCGGATGATGACTTCGCCGACGCGGCCCATAGCCTGGCTGTCGCTGCTCATCATGCTGATGGCGCCCAGGTCGTGCAGCACGTCTTCGGCGGCAATGGTTTCCTTGCGGATGCGGCTCTCGGCAAAAGCCAGGTCCTCGGCAATCGCCGGGTCCAGGTGATGGCAGACCATCAGCATGTCCACATGTTCGTCCAGCGTGTTGACGGTGTAGGGCATGGTCGGGTTGGTCGACGAGGGCAAAAAGTTCAGCTCGCCGACCACCTTCAGGATGTCGGGCGCATGGCCGCCGCCCGCACCTTCCGTGTGGAAGGCACACAGGGTGCGTCCCTTGGTAGCGGCAATCGTGTTCTCGACAAAACCCGACTCATTGAGCGTGTCGCTGTGGATGGCCACCTGCGTGTCGGTCTCGTCGGCCACATCCAGGCAGTTGCTGATGGCGGCCGGCGTGGTGCCCCAGTCCTCGTGCAGCTTCAGGCCGATCACGCCAGCATCGATTTGTTCATGCAGGGCGGCCGGCAGGCTGGCATTGCCCTTGCCGAGAAAACCCAGGTTCATCGGGAAGGCGTCGGCGGCCTGCAGCATACGCTCGATGTTCCAGGGGCCGGGGGTGCAGGTGGTGGCAAAGGTGCCGGTGGCCGGACCGGTGCCGCCGCCCAGCATGGTGGTGACGCCCGAGGTCAGCGCCTCCTCGATCTGCTGTGGGCAGATGAAGTGGATGTGCGAGTCGATGCCGCCGGCGGTGACGATCAAACCTTCGCAGCTGATGATCTCGGTGCCGGGGCCGATGATCATTTCAACGCCGGGCTGGGTGTCGGGGTTGCCGGCCTTGCCGATGACCGCGATGCGCCCGCCCTTGAGGCCGATGTCCGCCTTGACGATGCCCCAGTGGTCGATGATCAGCGCATTGGTCATCACGCAGTCCATCGCACCTTCGGCACGCGTCTTCTGCGACTGCGCCATGCCATCGCGAATCGTTTTGCCGCCGCCGAACTTCACTTCCTCGCCATAACTTCCAGCGCGCAAGGTGTAGTCGGCCTCAACCTCGACCATCAGCTCGGTGTCGGACAGGCGCAGGCGGTCGCCCACGGTGGGGCCGAACATTTCGGCGTAAGCGCGTCTGCCTATGGTTGCCATCAGATTTGTCCTTGCACCAGGCCGCGAAAGCCGTAAATTTTTCGTTCACCGGCGAAGTCCACCAGTTCGACCGTGCGCTGCTGGCCCGGCTCGAAGCGCACAGCCGTGCCCGAGGCGATGTTGAGGCGCATGCCCTGCGCAGCGGTGCGGTCGAAGGCGAGTGCGCCGTTGGTTTCGGCGAAGTGGTAGTGCGAGCCGACCTGGATGGGCCGGTCGGCGCTGTTCTGCACGACCACCGTCAGGGTGCGGCGCCCGGTGTTGAGTGGGTGGTCGGGGCCGTCGGTCAGCAGTTCGCCGGGAATCATGACAACTCCTGGATTTCAGGCCAGGCGGCCAAGCAGGGCCAGACCGAAAATCGCGACGCTGGCGCCCGCCAGGCGCGGTATCCAGACGATGGCGTGGCGCAAGGCCCAGCCCAGCGCAACACCCGCGGTGTGCAGGAGCAAGGTGGCAGTCAGCATGCCGGCGACGACCGGCAGTGCGTTCGCATCACCGGCCAGTTCGTAACCATGGGCCAGGCCGTGAAAAACGGCAAACACACCGACCAGCGCTGCGGCCGCGATGCCCGGAACGCGCCAGCGCGTCAGCACCAGCAGGCCGATCACCAGCAGCGAGCTCGCAATCATCGGTTCGACCGCCTGCAAAGCCACACCCTGCAAGCCGAGAAAGGCGCCGGCCAGCAGCATGGCGGCAAACCCGAGCGGCGCCCACAACAGGTCGGGCCAGGCGCGGCGCGCGGCCAGGGCGCTCCACAGGCCCACCGCGACCATGGCCGCCAGATGATCCAGGCCAGTCAGCGGATGGATGAAGCCGCTCAGGAAGGTATGGGTATGGCTGTGGCCGACGATCTCGACATGGCCAATATGGGCGCTAGCCCCCGCCGATATTGCGCAGATAGCTATCAAAAACAGAGCGGATTTAAGTTTGTGTTGCATGGTGCGATCTCTGTGGTGCTCAAACAATCGGCTGGTGCACGGTGACCAGCTTGGTGCCGTCGGGAAAAGTGGCTTCGACCTGAATGTCGGGGATCAGCTCGGGGATGCCGTCCATCACGTCGGCGCGGCTCAAGATGGTCCGGCCTTCGCTCATGAGCTGGGCCACTGTTTTGCCATCGCGCGCACCTTCCATCACGGCGGCGCTGATCAGCGCGACGGCTTCGGGATAGTTCAGTTTCAGGCCCCTGGCCTGGCGCCGTTCGGCCAGCAGCGCGGCCGTGAAAATCAGCAGCTTGTCTTTTTCTCTGGGGGTCAATTCCATGGGTTCTCCGGGGGCGGCTGCGGCAGGGGTGCATGTGCCGGGGTGCAAGAATGGTGCCACAGGAATCGCCCGCTGCGCCAGCGTCAGCGCTGGTTTTCCCTCTGTGGCATGGAATCTGCACTTCAGCAGGCTTCGCCTTATGACGTATTGACTCTCCACCCATGGACACCCCTGCCGCACCGTTGCCCCTGCCTGCGCAGGTCGTGCCTCCGTGGGCGCCTGCGCCGCTGCCTGCCGGCGAGGCCGAAGCGCCGGTGCAGCGCATCATCAAGGTCAGGCGTGACTACAACAGCTGGGTCGCCAGCGAAACCATGGAAGACTACGCGCTGCGTTTCACGCCGCAGCGTTTTCGCAAATGGTCCGAGTGGCGCGTGGCCAACACCGCCTTCGGCGCCGCCTCATTCCTGATCCTGGAAGCGGTCGGTGCGACCCTGCTGGTGCAGTACGGCTTTACCAATGCCTTCTGGGCCATTGTCGCTACCGGGCTGATCATCTTCATGGCCGGCCTGCCGATCAGCATTTATGCCGCGCGTTACGGCGTCGACATGGATCTGCTGACGCGCGGCGCCGGCTTCGGCTACATCGGCTCGACCCTGACCTCGCTGATCTACGCGTCCTTCACCTTCATCTTTTTTGCGCTCGAGGCGGCCGTCATGGCTTATGCGCTGGAGCTGGCGCTGGGCATCCCGCCGAGCTGGGGTTATTTGATCTGCGCGCTGGTGGTGATTCCGCTGGTGACCTACGGCGTGTCCGTTATCAGCCGCCTGCAGATCTGGACGCAACCTCTCTGGCTGATCATGCTGGTTGTGCCATTTATTTATGTTCTGGTGCGCGACCCCGCCGCTTTTACCGGAATTACGCACTATAAAGGTGAAAAAGGCGCCAACTCAGGGTTTGATTTGCACTTGTTTGGTGCTGCATTGACGGTGGGTATCGCGCTGATCACCCAAATGGGTGAGCAGGCTGACTACCTTCGCTTCATGCCGGCACGCACGGCGGCCAGCCGCCGCCGTTGGTGGGCCGGCGTACTGGCCGGCGGGCCGGGCTGGGTGTTGCTGGGGGTGGTCAAGATGCTGGGCGGCGCTTTTCTGGCCTACCTGGCGATCCAGCACATGGTGCCGCTGGACCGCGCGGTGGACCCGAACCAGATGTACCTGGCGGCCTACGAATACGTGTTTCCGCATTACGGCTGGGCGGTCGCCGCCACCGCGCTGTTTGTCGTGATCTCGCAGCTCAAGATCAATGTCACCAATGCCTACGCCGGCTCGCTGGCCTGGTCCAACTTCTTCTCGCGCCTGACGCACAGCCATCCGGGGCGTGTCGTCTGGGTGGTGTTCAACACCCTGATCGCTTTCATGCTGATGGAGATGGACGTGTTCCAGGCACTGGGTGATGTGCTGGGCCTGTACTCCAACATCGCGATTGCCTGGATGATGGCGGTGGTGGCCGACCTGGTGATCAACAAGCCGCTGGGCCTGTCGCCCAAGGGCATCGAGTTCAAGCGCGCCCACCTCTACGACATCAACCCGGTCGGTGTCGGCGCGATGGCGCTGGCCTCGGTGCTGTCGGTGACCGCACACCTGGGCCTGTTCGGGCCGCTGGCTCAGGCTTTTTCGGCGTTGATTGCGCTGGGTACGGCCTTCATCACTTCGCCGCTGATTGCCTGGGCGACGAAAGGGCGCTACTACATTGCACGCCAGGGTGAGGCGCCGGAGACCGATGAACAGGGCAACTACAAACCTTATGCGCTCAAGCGCTGCGTCATCTGCGAGCGTGACTACGAAGGCCCGGACATGGCGCATTGCCCGGCCTACCAGGGCGCTATCTGCTCGCTCTGCTGCACGCTGGACGCACGCTGCGGTGATCTGTGCAAGCCGCAGGCGAGCCTGTCGGCGCAATGGTCGGCCACCCTGCGCTGGCTGCTGCCGCGCCGCATCTGGCCCTACCTTGACACGGGCCTGGGCCACTTCCTGCTGCTGATGCTGGTGATCGTGCCGCTGCTGGCCAGCGTGTTCGGCCTGCTGTACCACCAGGAGATGCGGGCGCTGCTGGATCTGGAAGTCGCGTCCGAGTCCGCCTTGCGTTCAGGTTTCCTGAAAGCCTACATGGCGCTGCTGGTAATTGCCGGACTGGTGGCTTGGTGGCTGGTGCTGGCGCACAAGAGCCGGCAGGTGGCTCAGGAGGAGTCGAACCGCCAGACCCATTTGCTGATGAAAGAGATCGAGTCGCATCGCCAGACCGATGAGGCGCTGCAGCAGGCCAAACGCGTGGCCGATCTGGCGAATCAAGCCAAGAGCCGCTATATCAGCGCCATCAGCCATGAGCTGCGCACGCCGCTCAACAGCATTCTCGGTTATGCGCAACTGATGGGCGAAGACACGTCGATCCCGCCGCACCGTCAGCAGGCGGTCGGCGTGATCAAACGCGGCGGTGAACACCTGCTGTCGCTGATCGAGGGCACGCTGGACATCGCCCGCATCGAAAGCGGCAAGCTCACGCTCAATGTCAAGCCCATGCACTTCACCGACTTTGTGCAGGAGCTGACCGGCATGTTTGAACTTGAGGCGCAGGCCAAAGGCCTGGACTTTCACTTCGAGTCTGAAGGCACGCTGCCGGTGGTGGTGCGCGCTGACAAAAAACGCGTGCGGCAAATTTTGATCAACCTGCTGGGCAACGCCATCAAGTTCACGGCCAGAGGCCGCATCAGCTTGCGCCTGAAGTACGCGCGCGAGATGGCCAGCATCGAGATTGAGGACACCGGGCCGGGCCTGTCGGCGCAGGAGATCGAGCGCATTTTCGAGCCTTTCACGCGTGCGGCCACGCCCGGCCCCGCGGCGCCCGGCGCTGGCCTGGGCCTGACAATTGCCAAGATGCTGACCGATCTGATGGGCGGTGAGCTGACGGTGGCCAGCACGCCCGATGTCGGCTCGGTGTTTCGCGTCAAACTGTTTTTACCCGAAGTCCGGCTGGCAGCCGGTGCCGCGCTGCCGGTGCCATCTTCCCGTGCGCACAAGGCGCGTTACGGTTATGCCGGCGCGCGCCGGCGTGTGCTGGTGGTGGACAACGAGGAGGCCGACCGCGAGTTGCTGGTCAATGTGCTGGAGCCGCTGGGCTTCGAGTTGCGTACGGCCGCCAGCGGCCACGACTGCCTGGACCTGCTGGCCGCCGGTTACCGGCCCGAGGTGATCCTGATGGACCTGGCCATGCCCGGCATCGACGGCTGGGAAACCCTGCGCCGCATACGTGCGGCGGGCCATGCCGACATTCATCTGGCGATCGTTTCCGCAAACGCTTTCGACAAGGGCCTGGACAACGACGCCGGTGTCCGGCTGGAAGACTTCATTTTGAAGCCGGTGCGTCACAGTGAACTGCTGGATTGGTTGGAGCGGCGTTTGCAACTGGTCTGGCTGGAAGCGCCGGTGCAAGCCCCGGCCGCAGCGGCGCCATTGGCGCACCCGCGCATTTACCCGCCGGCCGCACAGCTCAATGCTCTGCGCGAGGTGGTCAACCTCGGTTATTTTCGCGGCATCATGAATACCCTCGACGAGATAGAAAAGTCGCAGCCTCAAAGCGCCGGTTTTGCCGCCGAGATGCGCGGCCTGGCGCGCCAGTTCCAGTTCGAGACCATGAGCCAGCAGCTTGGCGAGGTGCCGACATGAATGATCGCGTGCTCGCGCAGACGCTGGACCGCGCGAACAGCGACGTGGTGCTGATTGTCGATGACGTGCCGGACAACCTGTCGGTGCTGCACGATGCGCTCGACGAATCCGGCTTCACCGTGCTGGTCGCCACGCATGGCGAAGCCGCGCTGCAGCGCGCGGCGCAGGCCCTGCCTGACATCGTGCTGCTCGACGCGATGATGCCGGGCATGGACGGCTTTGAAGTTGCCAAGCGGTTGAAGGCCGACGCCCGCACCGCGCACATTCCCATCATCTTCATGACCGGTCTGACCGAGACCGAGTATCTGGTTGCCGCGCTCGATTCGGGCGGCGTGGACTATGTGACCAAACCGATCAAGCCCAAGGAAGTGCTGGCGCGCATCGGTGTGCATCTGCAGAGTGCGCGCGAAAAGCGCCAGGCGCGTAATGCACTCGATGCCTTCGGTTACGCCACCATCACGGTGCGCGTCAGCGACGGCAAGCTGATGTGGCAGACACCGCTGGCGCGCGCGCTGCTGCTGCAGTACTACTCTACCTCCGCGCCGCAGACGCCGGAAGCGGTGCTGACCTGGTTGCGCCGCAATCTGGCCGATGCGGAACGGCAGATCGAGCCGCCGCGCCTGGTGTGCGAAAGTGCTGACTCGGTGGCGCGGCGCCTGACCTTTCGCCTGCACCAGCAAACCGGCGATGACGACTGGCTGATCATCATGCGTGAGGAGTCCGACGACACCGTGATCCAGGCGATGAGCCTGAGCTTCAAACTCACGGCGCGTGAAGCCGAGGTGTTGTACTGGGTGGTCAAGGGCAAGATCAACCGGGACATCGGCGACATCCTGGGCACCAGCCCCATGACGGTCAAAAAACACCTGGAGCGGGTGTTCGCCAAGCTTGGCGTGGAGACGCGTACGGCGGCGGCCGGCATGGCGATGGGCCGGATCCGGCAGCTTCATCCCCAGTTTGAACAGTAGGCCCCCACGTTCGCTTGCTGCGCCTGCGGCCCGGCAAAGGCGGTTCCGCGGCTTGGATGAAAGGGAGGATGCCCATTTTGTGGCGCCAGCCCATGAGCAGCAAGCGTTAAAAGCTATCGATTTGATAGCGTTTGAGGCCTCGGTTGCTATTCGGGCTGGATCAGCGCGGCCGCGTCCTTGCGGATGGAATCGCGGTCGCGGTGGTCTTTCAGGCGGTCCAGCGTGCTGTCCAGCGCGCGTTTGAGCTTGCCCTCGGCTCCGCGGAAGGCTTCGTCGATGCCCGGGGCATGATGTGTCACCGCGACCGGCGCGTGGTTGGCCAGACGAGCTTCCATTAGGCAGCGTTTGTCGGCGGCGCCGGCCTTGCCGCTGTTTTCATCGCTCAGGTGCACTTCCACACGCGTGATTTCATGGCTGAAACGCTCCAGCGTCTGGCTGACTTCAGCCTGGGCCCAGCGCTCCAGCGCCTCGCGGCCTTCGATGCTGTGGTTGGTGTTAACTTGAACTTGCATGCTGTGAATCCTCTTGTTGGGCCGTCCGCGACGGCGATGAACCCAGTGTGGGCGTTCTGGCGGCGCGGCCTTGTAGGGGTTTTTCCACAATCGGCAGGGGTGGCGGTCAAGCAAAGCGCGTTGCGGCCAGAGCGGTTACAATAATCGCTTCGGTAACGCATCAGCCTTTTTCAACGAAGTCCTCTCCCTCTGGCTTCCTTCTCAAATGCGGCGCTTCTCAGAGCCCGGATTCACAGTGTCTTCAGTGCCCCCACAGCACTGAACCCTCTCAACACTGTTCCATTTCCTAGCGAGCACTTTTCCCAACGGTGCCCACTCAAGGCTCACCCACCCGGCCCTTCCAGGCCGGGCAGGCAGAACCGGATACCCGTTGGCTTGCTCGCAAGCCGTTTACTTCTCCATTTATCAAGCCGGGAAACATACCCGGCGCAGACTTTTATGACGATTGATCACAACCACATCGCGGTGGGCAAGTACCTTGTCTCACCGCTGGCCAAGCCCCAAGGCGAAGGCCAATATGCCGCCTCCGTGTCCATCCGGTCCGGGCGTGGCAGCGCCACGCACGACCGAGTGATGCGTTTCAGCGGACTTTTTGACAGTGCGGCTGCCGCCTTGCATTACGCTACCGAACACGCGATGCGCTGGATTCACGAACGCTCGGCACCGGCTTGCGCCTGACGCGCCGGCTGACCTGTACAGACATTTTTTCAAATTTCCAAGGAGTTACATCATGGCCAAAGAAGAACTGATTGAAATGCACGGGCTGGTCAATGAGGTGCTGCCCGACTCGCGTTTTCGCGTAACGCTGGACAACGGCCACAAGCTGGTGGCTTACACCTCCGGCAAGATGCGCAAGAACCATATTCGTATCCTCGCCGGCGATCAGGTGTCGCTGGAGCTGTCGCCTTACGACCTCAGCAAGGGTCGCATCACTTTCCGGCACATTGCTGGTCGTGGTCCAGGTCCTTCGCGTCAGGCAAGCTGAGCGGCTTGACGGTTAAAACAAAGTTTTACCGGATACCCCGCAAAGAACTCAAGACGCCTGCCCGCCGCTGGACGTGCCGGCGGGTGGCCGAGCCATCCAGGCGATCAGCGAGGAACGCATCGCCTCCTCAACCGACATATTGATCGGTTGCACCCATTCGAGCGGTACAAACACGGTGTAGCCACCAATCATGTAGCCCATGGGCAGGTACACCGCCACCCGTTCGCCGGGCAAGAATCCCCCGGGCAAGTCCGTAAAATCACGGCGAGTGATCAGCCCGACGATCTCCAGCGCGTGGCCGGGCATGCGCAGGATCACCACGCTTTGCTCCCCCTGTTTTCCAGTGGGTGAAAAATAGTCAGCAAAACTTTTCAGTGAGCTGTAAATGCTTTTGACCACCGGCAGGTTGGTAAACGGCAATTCGGCAAACGCCAGCAATTGGCGTACCTTCGGTTTGGACACCAGGTAGCCAATCAGCAGGATGATCAGCACGCCCGATACCAGCCCCATGCCGGGCAGATAGAAGCTACCGATCAGAGGGCTCAGTATCCACAGGGTCAACTTTTCCGTCCAGGCCAGAAATATGTACAGCAGGTACAAGGTCATCGCGACAGGCAGAACGGTGATCAGCCCGCGAAAAAAATATTTGTAGAGTTTTTTCATGATGATTGGAGAGGGGTCGTCGCAGCGGCTCGAACAAGTTTTGCGGGGGAACAATCTGTAAGAGAGTAGACCTCAATATAGCGAGTCTGCGTGGCAGCGTCATTGCCTGCAAGCGTAGTAGATGCCGCGCCTATGTAGGCCTGCCCCTACCTGCGCTTTGGTTCACATCCGTCAGCCCGTGGAGGACACCGCATTTATCTTTGAGCTTCTCAAACCACTCATGGAGAAAACAAATGCCCATCATTGCCTGGCTACTCGGTGTCCCCGTCACCGTGATCATTCTTCTCATGTTGTTCGGCGTCTTTTAAGGAGCGCCACCCATGTTACGTAAATTGATTGTTATTGCCATCACCTCAGGGCTTGCCGCCAAGCTGTACCGCAGCTATGTTAGCAAGCGCAACGAGACCGATGTCTCGGCTAATCCACCGGCCCCGGCGCGCCGCCATCGTGCCGGCACCCCGGCCAACCAGGCTTAAGCCGGCCAGCCGCCCGGATCAGGGACGCGGAGGCGTCCGTCCGGCGCGGCGGCAAACATATACCAGTGCCAGACCCGCCGCCCAGCACAGGCCGCCGTAAATAGCCCATTGCGTCTGGCCTGTCATGAAACTTCCCGGCAACAGGTTGATGCCCTGTAAAAACCAGATGGTACCCATCAGCATCATCAGTATGCCAATCAATCGTCCCGCAATTCTCATCATGTCTCCTTCAAGGTTCAAGGCACGCGCTTGAGCGGGCCAAAACAGGCCGCGAGCGCCGCAGTTTCGTAGACCAACAGCTAGTCGTCTTGCGGGCTGAACTGGATGAAGCGTGTGTGCTGCTCGCCGGGCCCGTCCAGCACGGCGCTCGAGCAATCCCTTTTGTCATTTTGGCGCACCACGGTTTCCACCAGTCTGTAAAAGCCCGCGGTATCCGCTGCCGCAGCACTCTCGTATTTTTTCTCAGTCACTTTCTGCCCACTGGTGCTCAGCATCGTCCGGTCCTGCCTGTCCTGCCGGAACTGCCATGTTTCGGTGCAGGAGCCGCCAAAGGTGACCCAGATCCAGGTGCCTACGATAGGGGGGCCAAACGCAGTGGCAGGTGGGCGGCGGCTTGCAGCAGCGGGGTGCCGGCCAGCAGGCCGGCCACAAGAAACAGGTTTCGCAGGCAGCTCATTCAGATCCGTGGTGAAGGTTTCAGGTGAATGCTACTCCCCCAGTGCACTGCCCGCAGGTCTGTTCAGCCAGTAATTTCCCAATTTACGAAGAATTCGGGCATCAGCCCATAGCCGCTGGGCATGAATAGCTGTAAATTTGATAGCAATCAGGGCCTGCACCTACCTCTCGCACATCTGGTAACCAGCTTCACACCGCATGTCCCCGCACATATCGTGGGGCACTCGCAAAAAGCCTGCAATGCACCTGCAGCTTTTAGTCACAGCACCACCGGGAGAATCTCATGAAAAAAGGTCGCCCTTTTACTCGCTGCCGCCAGTCTTGCCGGTTTCGTCGTCGTGTCTTATGACAACGGGCCGCCGCACCGCATACACTGCGGCGTGTATCACGGCGACGGTGTGCGCAACCGCAACGACCGGCGGCCCAACGATTCGCGGCGGTATTGATCCGTGCGGCCTGCGGGCCTTTTTGTCTGCCTTGAGGCGTGGCGTCGTTATAGTTAGGCGTTGATCTTCGAGAAAATACCATGACGACCCACTCTCTCCTGATACTTGCCCTGTTGTGCGGCGCGCTCGCGCCTCTGCATGCCCAGACCATCGGTGAAGTGGACACGGTATTCAAGTTCATCGGACCGGACCACAAAATCGTGGTCGATGCGCATGACGACCCCAAGGTCAAGGGTGTCACCTGTTATGTCTCGCGTGCCAAAACCGGCGGCATCAAAGGCGCGGTGGGTCTGGCTGAGGACAAGGCGGAAGCCTCTATTGACTGCCGCCAGATCGGGCCGGTGTCCTTTGTCAAACCGCTGTCATTGCAGGAAGAAGTCTTCAGTGAGCGGATTTCGCTGATCTTCAAAAAAATTCGTATCGTGCGCATGGTTGATGTCCCTCGAAACACGCTGGTGTACCTGACCTATTCAGACCGGGTGATCGAAGGCTCACCGCAAAACAGCGTGGCATCTGTCCCGATTGACCGCGCGCTGAAGATTCCCCTGCAATAAATCTGCTGGCCTCATTTTTGAAGCGCCGCCCCACAGCAATCAAGGACTTATCCCTATAACAATTTCAAAGGCGATCCCGGACACTTGAGGAGAGTTCATGCGCCGGAGTTTTCTGCCAGGCGCAACTCCCTCCATATAAGGACAGGCAGGGCATGAAACCACGATTTGTTGCAGTTCGCCGTTTCCGCACCTGGGCGAGCGCTGGTGGGGCCTGCCGTGGGTGGGATATTCGCCGACATGAGGGCCGGTAATGACGCCTGAACAAGTCCTGCGCGAAGCGCATGAGCGCCTTAAAGCCGAAGCGCTCGAACTGGCCCGCGCTAATGAAGCACTGAGGCGCGAATTGGCGGAACAAAAATTCGCCCTCAGCACGCTCAAGGGCAATGCCTTGCGCAGCCTGGCTGAAATTTCCGGCGACTGGTACTGGGAGCAGGATGCCGAACACCGCTTCGTCGAGTTTGCAGTGGACTTGGGCCAAAGCAAATTCAACGAGGAACTGATCGCCGGCGCCATCGGCAAGTGCCGATGGGAGCTCCCTGGCATTGTGCCGCTGAGCAGCTCCTGGGAGGCGCACCGCGCGGTGCTGGATGCGCGCCAGCCGTTTCGCGGGTTGGAGTATCTGCGCACGCTGCCCGACGGAATAACTACCTGGCTTTCAGTCAGCGGCGTGCCTCTGTTCGACGGCCAGGGCCGATTCACCGGCTACCGGGGCACGGCCCGCGACATCAGCGCGACCCGACGTGCCGATGCGGCCCTGCACCAGGCCTTCGCCTTCCTGAATGAAATAGTCGACAACGTCCCGGTCGCCCTTCACCTGAAATCGACCGAAGGCAGGCATCCGATCCTGGTGTGGAACAAGGCCGCGCAAGACCTTTATGGCGTGGCGCGCGAGGAGGCCATGGGCCGCACCGTGCACGACTTGTGGCCTGCGGAAGACGCCGACCGCATGTATGCCGCTGATCGGGCGCTGATCAGCAGCGGCATCGCCGAGGATTTTCCCGACCGCGTTGCCGTCACCCGACACCGCGGCACCATCCATGTGCACATGCGCAAGGTCGCGCTCAGGGACGCCAGCGGGAAGGTAAACCACCTGCTGATCACCGCCGAGGACATCACCGAACGCCGTGCCGCCGAAGCCCGGCTGCGCCAGAGCGAACTTCAGTTCCGCAGCCTGACCCAGCTGTCGTCGGATTGGTATTGGGAGACCGATGACCAGTTCCGCCTTAGCTCACTGTCGGGGGGCGACAGCGAGGAAGCCAGACAAAAAATCGCTGAGTACATTGGCAAAACCCGCTGGGACATTGATCAAGGGCTGGCCAACAAGGCACTCTGGCAAAACCACCGCGCGCTGCTTGAGCGGCACGAGACTTTTCACGATTTTGAGTACGAACGGGAAGGCGTCGACGGGAAAGTGGAGGTTTTGTGTATCAGCGGTGAGCCTTTTTTTGACGCCAGCGGCAAGTTTGCCGGTTACCGGGGTGTAGGTTCGGACATTACCGCCCGCAAGCGGATCGAAACCGCGCTGCGGGCCAGTGAGACGCGTTTTCGGGCGGTGGTGGCCGCGCTGGCCGAAGGTGTGGTGATGCGCGACGCCGTCGGTCGTATTGTCGATTGCAATGCCAGTGCCGAGCGTATTCTCGGCAAGACCCTGGCGGAAATGCGGGGCCTGGCTGCAGTCAGGATGGACTGGCAGCGTTTGCGCGAAGACGGCTCCCTGCTGCCGGACGAGGAAATGCCCAGTGTTGCCGCCAGCCGCACGGGTTTGCCACAGTCCAATGTGGTGATTTGTTACCGCAAGCCCGAGGGGGCTCCCCTGTGGGCGCTGATCAATGTCCAGCCCCTGTTTGAAGGAGGCACCACGGTCCCCACCGGCTTTGTCACCACCATCACCGACATCAGCAAGCGTAAACAGGCCGAGATGGAAATCGTCAGGCTCAACGTGGATCTGGAAAACCGGGTGTTGCGCCGCACCGCCCAGCTGGAGGCCGCCAATCAGGAACTGGAGGCGTTTTCCTATTCGGTGGCGCACGACCTGCGCTCGCCGCTGAGCTCGATCAACGGCTTCTGCGCACTGTTGCAAAAGGCGCTGCCGGTCGACACCAGCGAAAAGGCCAATCACTACCTGCTGCGCATACGCGCGGGCGTGCAGCGCATGGGCGAATTGACCGACGGCTTGCTGTCGCTGGCCCAGCTGTCGCGTACCAGTCTGCGCTGGGAGACGGTGGATATCAGCGCGGAGGCGGCGCAACTGGTCCGCCAGTATGCGGAGCGCGATGCGGGCCGCGTCGTCAAGGTGACGGTCGAGCCCGGCCTGCTGGTTCGAGCCGATCCCGCGCTGCTGCGGCAGGTGCTTGAGAACCTGATCGCCAATGCCTGGAAGTTCAGCTCCAAAACCCCGCTTGCCAGCATAACGATTGGCAAGGAAACCGGCGCCGACAAGCAAGCGGTTTATTTTGTTCGCGACAATGGCGCGGGATTCGACATGGCTTACGTGGACAAGCTGTTCGGTACCTTCCAGCGCCTGCATTCTCCCGATGAGTTTTCTGGCAGTGG
The DNA here is from genome assembly GCF_014641715.1 of Polaromonas eurypsychrophila. GTDB lineage: Bacteria > Pseudomonadota > Gammaproteobacteria > Burkholderiales > Burkholderiaceae_C > Polaromonas > Polaromonas eurypsychrophila. The sequence continues at coordinate 328,441 of NZ_BMIG01000004.1, forward strand.
TATTGGCTTGGCCACCGTCAAGCGCATCATCATTCGCCATGGCGGACGTATTTGGGCAGAGTCCGTTGTGGGCGAGGGCAGCACGTTTTACTTCACACTGGGCAGTGAACAGGTCAAGGTCACCCCCAGCGACGACGCCGGCATAGCGCTGGCTGGGTTGCCGCGTTCCAGCCGCTTGTTCACCTATAACGGGGAACTCTCCGGTACTGCTGTGCAGAGCGGTATGGTCAGCAGCGACAACGATGCCTTCGCGCTCAGTGACCGACAATTCAGCAACGCCTTCGAACATTCGGCAATTGGCATGGCGCTGGTTGCGATTGATTCCCGCCGCCTGCGCGTCAACAGCGCGTTTTGCCAGATGTTGGGCTATTCCGAGGCCGAGATGTTGTCGCGCACTGTTTACGACGTGACCCATCCCGATGATCTGGAGTTTGATCTGCAGCAGCGCAAAAGAGCGCTGGCGGGAGAAATTGAAACCTACCAATGGGAAAAGCGCTACTTCCACAAATCCGGCCGCATCGTCTGGGCTCACCTGAGTTGTTCACTGGTGCGGGACGCTGACCGCCGGCCCCTGTTGTTCATCTCGCAGGTGCAGGATATCACCGAGCGCAAGAATGCCGAGGTTGTACTGCGCGAAAGCGAGGAACGTTTCCGCGCACTCACCGAGCTGTCGTCCGACTGGTTCTGGGAGCAGGACGAGAATTTTCGTTTCGTCCAGATTTCCGGCGAGTTGCGTCATGCGCACACGGCGGCGTTCAGCGGCAACGCCGCCATCGGCCAGACGCGCTGGGAACTGCCCCATGTAAACATGAGCGACGAGGTCTGGGCGGCGCACAAGGCGCAGCTCGAACGGCATGAGATTTTCCGCGATTTTGAAGTCACCCGGCTCGACCACAACGGCGGGATTCGTTATGTGACCCTCAGCGGTGTGCCGATTTTCGATGCGTCCGGCCGCTTCACCGGCTACCGCGGGACGGGCCGTGACAACACCGAAATGCGCCGGGTCAGCGAAGCACTGCGTAGCAGCGAAGCACAGTTGCGGGAGATCACCGACACCGTGCCGGCGCTGATTGCCTACATCGATGCTGGGCATCACTTCCGCTTCCACAACCGCGCCTATGAAGAGGCCTTCGGGCGGGCCTATGAGGAAATTGACGGAAAACACATGCGCGAGGTCATGGGCGCGCAGTTTTATGAAAGCCTGCGCGCCCGGGTCGATGAAGTCCTGTCCGGCTACCCGGTGGTCTACGAACGAACACAGGTGACGGCGCGCGGCGGCCACCGCGATTACGTCGTCAATTATTTTCCGCGTTACAGCGACGAAGATGGCCGCGTCATCGGGTTTTATTCACTGGCCAGCGATGTCACCGAGCTCAAGCGCATCGACCGCATGAAGAGCGAGTTTGTCTCGACGGTCAGCCACGAACTGCGCACACCGCTGACTTCCATCCGTGGATCGCTGGGGCTGATTTCCGGCGGGGTCGCCGGCCAGTTGCCCGAGGCCGTCAAAACATTGGTGGGTATCGCCAAAAACAACTGCGAACGCCTGATCCGCCTGATCAACGACATTCTGGACATCGAAAAGATCGAGTCTGGCAAGATGCGCCTGGATTTGCAGGTGGTCGCACTCAAGCCGCTGATGGTGCAGGCGCTGGCTGCCAACGAAGGTTTCGGCGCCGCGCAGAACGTTGGCCTGAATCTGCATTTCCCTGACGATGAACTGCAGGTTCATGCAGACAGCGACCGACTGATCCAGGTCGTGACCAACCTGCTGTCCAACGCCATGAAATTTTCACCATCGGGCAATCCGGTGGAGGTGCACGTGACGCGGGACGGCATCGGCGTTCGGGTTGAGGTGCGCGACCGCGGCCCCGGCATTCCTGAAGAATTCCACAAGCGTATCTTCCAGAAGTTCTCCCAGGCTGATTCGTCCGATACGCGGCAAAAGGGCGGCACCGGTTTGGGTCTGAACATCTCGCGGGCCATCGTCGAGCGCATGGGAGGCCACATCGGTTTTCACACGAAAGTCGATGTGGGCACCATCTTCTTCTTCGAGCTGCCTGAATGGAAGGACCTGCCCGAGCCGGTGCCCTCGCCGACACTGCCTTCCGGCCGACCGCGGGTTCTTGTCTGTGAGGACGACCGTGACATTGCCCGCCTGATCTGCATGATGCTGGAAAAAGGCGGCTTCGAAGCCGACAAGGTCTATAACGCGGCTCAGGCGCAGGCCTGCCTGGCGCTCAACAGTTATGCCGCGATGACGGTGGACCTCAAGCTTCCCGACCAGGACGGCATCACGCTGATCCGCACCCTGCGCAGCCAGGAAAACACGCGCAACCTGCCGATTGTGGTGGTCTCCGCCATGGCTGGCGAAGGGCAGATCCAGTTCAATAACCAATTGTTGTCGGTGTCGAACTGGCTGGACAAGCCGATCGACGAAAACCTGCTGATTCTGGGTTTGCGCCGCGCCATCGACGGCATGGCCGAGGGCAAGCCGCGCATCCTGCATGTCGAGGACGACCTCGACATCCAGCGCATCACGGCAGCCATCATGCAGGACTTCGCTACTTTCGAGTTCGCTGCCACGCTCGACGAAGCGCGTGTGCGGCTGCTCAACCAGCGCTTTGACCTTGTCCTGCTCGACCTGACCTTGCCCGGTGGTTCGGGCTGGGATTTGCTCGCCGACATCGAAGCATTGGACCGGCCGCCTCCTGTGGTGGTGTTTTCTGCCACCGAGGTGGACCGCGACGAGAGTAGCCGAGCTGCCGCCGTGCTGGTGAAGGCGCAAACCTCCAACGACGAATTGTTGCAGACCCTGCAGCGTGTGTTGACTCAGGGCTTGGCCTCAAGCTGAGCACCGCCCCGAGTCGCAGGTTTCTCCCGGGGTCTGCATGAATACGGCTGAAACCCTTTTTGCACGCTCGCAAGCAGCTTTTTATTCGATAGCATATCGAGCAGAATTCAACCCATCATGGCGGTATAGCGACGCTGCATTTCCTCGGGCGCCACCACTTCAATGCTGTGCCCCACGTTCCAGCGATGGCCGAAGGGGTCAATGAATCAGCCCGAGCGTTCGCCGTAGAACTGGTCCTGGGCGGGAATTTCCAGCATCGCGCCAGCTTCCATCGCGCGCGTGATCACATCGACGCAGTTGTTGACATGCAGATGCAGGCTCATGGCCTGCGAAGCGCCAGCCTGCGGTGCCAGGATGTCGTATTCCGGAAATTCGTCCGACAGCATCAGCGTCGCGCCCTTGAAGGCCAGCTCCGCATGGCCGACACGGCCGCTGGGCTCCACCAGCCGGAATTTCTCGGTGACGCCGAAGACGGGGGTGTAGAAGTCAATCGCTGCGCTGGTGTTTTTGACACGCATGCAGACAAACAATTCGTGAACCGCCATGGCGGTCTCCCGGAAAATGGGCAGGTGCGCTTGTGCACCTTCGATCCCGCAGCTTAGGCGGCTTGTCTTCGCCTGTCTTGAACAAAAATGGACATCGCCAGGCGCGGCCAAATAAAACCGGCACATGGTTGGCGACGACCGGGCGGGCCACGCGGTATTGCCCGGGCGTCAGGCCTGAGAAGTCGCGGAAGTCGCGGTTGAAATTCGGTTGGGCACTGCAACCCGCAGTCAGAGGGCGACCTCGGACAGGCCCGCCTGCCGTCGCCCCTGGCCCTGCATCAGGCGCCACAGAGTGACGGCCAGGCGCAGCACAAGGTGAATTTCGCCAGCAGCAATAATCTACGGGGGTGCAGGCAGCGCGTGCGGCGTGGCCGGCGCGTTGAACCACATCGACCGTACCAGGGCGGCCGGCGCTGGGCGGGGTGCGCGCTCCATCCGCTCCTAGATGCGGCCCAGATCCTGGATCGCGTCGACGATCATGCCGGAGCCCACGGCAATCAACAAAATGTCTGCCGCGACACGCACATATTTGTGACCCGCTGGCGGAGCGCCGAGTTGCACCACTACCGACTGCGGCACCGGGTAGTAGCGCACATCGCTGGGCAGCGACTGGCCGACAGCCCATTTTTTGGCCTGACCGGGGGGCAGGCAACCATTGTTCTTTTTGGCCAGGCCGGGCGGGCAACGGCCGGCGCGGTATTGCTGGCCGTAGTATTCCTGCACCACCACACGTTGCGGCGCACCGAAGTAGCCACCGACGCTGACCTGGGCTGGTGCTACGCCGACCGCGGAGTCCTTTTTTCCGTCGATGCGGTTTTCACTGCGATTTTCTTTCTGCTCGTGTTTGCCGCCTTTTCCCTGGCCGGCCCATTCGGGTTTTTCGGCCCAGGCAGAACCGGCAATCAGAGCACCGATCAGTACCAGGGGAAGCATGGAAATGCGAAAAGAAGAGTGGGTAGTCATCGTGTCACCTTGTGGGTATTGAATTTTGTAGTGGTGCAGCGGACGAGGTCCGGTCGGCTCGTCCACCACTTCATAACGCGACAGCCTGGATGTCGTTGGCCGCTTGCTTGCCAGAGCGTCCCTGACGCGGTCTTGTCCTACAACAAGTTTGCGCCAGCCTGTCTCTTCATCATCCCGGACGCACTTAAACCGCTATCGATCTGCAGTCCGCCAGCGCCGGTGGGAGACCCTGCGTGTCAGTCTCAGTCTCAGCGATTTTTATCGGTGGCCAGGGCGCTTTCAAACTCCTGGCGCGACAACACGCCATCCTTGTTGGCGTCGGCCTCGTCAAAGTGGCGTGCCACGCCGCGAAAACCAGCGGCTTCATCGCGGCTGATTTTGCTGTCTTTGTTGCCGTCGATGAAGCGGAAGGCCTGCGCGATCTGCGCGACCGTGTATTTGCGCTCGGTGGACGCAGCGGCTGCTGCCGCAATTTGTGCGGTTGCGGAAGCTGGTTGGGGCGTTTGCGCCTGTGCGCTTGCGCCGAACAGCACCACCGCCGTCCCCAACGCAAACAAGTTGCCGAGCACGAAGAGGGTGGGCGCGACGATTTTGCCGCTGTGTGGATTCACCAGGCCAACCAGAGGCGCGGAGCCCGCACGGGCGGAGGAGGGTGGTTGGCAATCGGTGAGAAAAGTCATGGGAGTTTTAACCGGTGGTAAGACACCATGCTATTGGAGGCCAGGAATCGCCTTGAAGCCAGGGCCTTTGCAAGGTGTTTCCCCGAGTTACATCCGGCACGCTGTGCGACACATTTCTTTGCACACACATCGCGACTTACCGTCTGACAGCGATCCTACGCGGTAGTCAAGGCCAGCCGGAAATTTAAGGAAAAGAGCCCTCGAGCCCATAGCTGGCGGGTGCAAGCAGCTACGAATTCAGTAGCAAATGGCAAGGCGACCTGGGCGTGGGTGTTTTGTCGCTACCATCGCTGCAAACCCCGGCCCTTTTTTTGCACAGGCACCGCATCATGAAACTATCCAGCATCGCCCGATCGACCTCTTTGGAGAACCGGTTTTTCCTGCTCCTGCTGCTGCTGGTGTCGCTGGCCTTTGCCTGGGTGCTCTGGCCGTTTTATGGCGCGGTGTTCTGGGGCGCCATCTTCGCGCTGATGTTCACGCCGCTATTTGCGCGCCTGCTCAAGGCCATGCCGGGCCGGCGCACGCTGGCCGCGCTGGCTGCACTGACCATCATCCTGGTGGCCGTGATCCTTCCCTTGGGTCTGATCGTTGCCTCACTGGTGCAGGAGGCCTCCGCGCTGTACCAGCGCATGCAGTCGGGCGAGTTCAGCGTCGGCATGTACTTCCAGCAGGTGTACGGCGCGCTGCCGGCCTGGGTCACTGGCCTGTTGGACCGCTTCGGGCTGAGCAACACCGGCGTGATCCTGGAGCGGGTGTCGGCCAGTCTGTCCAAGGGCAGCCAGTTTCTGGCCACGCAGGCGCTCAACATCGGCCAGAACGCCTTTGATTTTGTGGTCACCTTTTTCGTGATGCTTTACATCCTGTTTTTCCTGCTGCGTGACGGCGGCGCGCTGGCGCAGCGAATCCGCGATGCGGTGCCGCTGGAATCCGGCATCAAGCGCGAGCTGTCCAGCAAGTTTGTCACCGTGATTCGCGCCACCGTCAAGGGCAATGTGGTGGTTGCCATGCTGCAGGGCGCGCTCGGCGGCCTGATCTTCTGGATGCTGGGCATCCACGCGCCGGTGCTGTGGGGCACGCTGATGGCGTTTCTCTCACTCTTGCCGGCCGTGGGCGCGGCGCTGGTCTGGGGGCCGGTGGCGATTTATTTTCTGATCACCGGTGACCTGACGAAGGGCCTGATCCTGATGGCTTTCGGCGTGTTGGTGATCGGCCTGGTGGACAACATCCTGCGTCCGCTGCTGGTAGGCAAGGACACCAAGATGCCCGACTTCGTGGTGCTGGTTTCGACCATAGGCGGCATGGCGATCTTCGGCCTGAACGGCTTTGTGATCGGTCCGGTGGTGGCAGCGATGTTCATGGCGGCCTGGGACCTGTTCGCCAAGGCGCGTGAGGAAGCGGCGCAGCCGGTGGTGCTGTCACCCGCACCGGTTGCTGCGCCGCAGGGCGAGGACGCGAAAGAGCGCTAGTCACCGGGCGAAAAGCCGCTCGTTCTCAGGGAAACTGGCCCTGGCCCCCGTTCGTTAAACGTAGATAGCTATGAATTTCATAGCATTCTGGTCGTTCTGATGCGCTCCGCGCCTACATGATCAGGCACCGAATGGCTGCGCCGGTCACGGCGCACGGCCCCTAGGCTTGGGAACCTCATCCCCTCAAAACCATCCACCGCCATGCCTGACTTACGCCTTTGCTTGCCTGCGGGCCACCCCAGCCGGTCATGAGATTTCTCGGCGTCGGCGAACACAACGACCTCGCAGCCATGTACCACGGGCTGGCGGCACGCGGCCACGAGGTCCGGGTGTTTGTCGCGGACCCGGCCTGCCACGATGTGTTCGGCGGCATGCTCGAACGTGTTAGCGACTGGCGCGCCGAACTGGACTGGCTTCGCGCGGCAGGTGAGGGCGGTTTGGCCCTGTTCGAATCGGCCGTTGACGGAGAGGCCCAGGATGAACTGCGCCGCGACGGCTTTCGGGTCATAGGCGGCAGCGCGCTTGGTGACCGGCTCGAAGCGGACCGCGAGTTCGGCCAGCAGGTGCTGCGCGCAAGCGGCCTGCAAACCGCACGCAGCCACAGTTTCAGCGCCTATGCCGACGCCATCGGGTTTCTCGAACGCACAGGCGGGCGCTACGTCCTGAAGTTCAACGGGGCCGACAGCCCGCGCACCCGCAATTACATCGGCGAGCTCGACGACGGCGCCGACATGCTGGCGCTGCTGGCGATGTACCGCGACCATGCGCTGCCGGGCGCCCGGCCCGACTTTGTGCTGATGGAGCATTTGCAGGGCGTGGAGGTCGGTGTCGGCGCCTATTTCAATGGTGAGGAATTTCTCGACACCGCCTGCATCGACTTTGAGCACAAGCGCTTTTTCCCCGGCGAACTCGGTGAGCTGACCGGCGAGATGGGCACCATCGTAAGTTACCGCGGCGCGGAGCGCCTGTTCGACGCGGCGCTGGCGCCGCTGGCCGCCCTGTTGCGCGAAGGCGGCTACTGCGGCTACATCAATGTCAATCTGATTGCCAACGAAGCCGGGCTCTGGCCGCTGGAGTTCACCAGCCGTTTCGGTTACCCGGGCTTTGCCATTTGCGAGGCCCTGCATGCCGAACCCTGGGAAGACATTTTTGTGCGCATGTTGCGGCGCGACAGCCTGCGCCTGCACACGCGTGAAGGTTTTGCCGCAGGTGTGGTGCTGACGGTGCCGCCTTTTCCCTATCGCCAGGGTTATGAAGAACTGTCCAAAGGCGAGCCAATCTGCTTTCGCCCGCAGATGAGCGCGGCCGACCACGAGGCTCTGCACTTCGCGGAAGTTGCCAGGGTGGGTGGCCAGCTGGTCACCAGCGGCGCCAGTGGTTATATCGGGGTCGCCACTGGAACCGGCGGCAGCGTGCGCCAGGCGCGCGACCAGGCTTACCGGGTGGCGCGGCAGGTGGTGATTCCGAACCTGCGCTACCGCTCCGACATCGGGGACCGCGTGATCTCGCGTGACCTGCTCACGCTGATGGTGCTGGGCTGGCTGGACGCTGATGCGGCGGTGCAGGGCGGCGGCTAGCCCGGCGCTGTGGAGGTAGGAGGTTTCCCACCTGCGCTGAGGCGGCTCACCGATACGACAGATGCCCGGCCGCACGCATCCTGAATTGCTCTTACTACCTGACTGACCATGTATATCTCTGCGAATGAATGGTTTTCCCGTCCGCCGGTTGCGCCTTCCGGCCCTGCCGCGCTGGCCGTGCCCGGCGGATCGCTGGCACATTTCTACAGCCGGCTGCTGGCAGCCGATACCCCAGACGCCCTGAAAAGCGAGGCAGGCTCTTTCCTCGATGGGCAGATTGCTGCAACCGCCGGCCTGCCCTGCGACCTGCCGGAGACCCCGCAGGAGCTTGAGGTCTGGATGCACGCCGGCGCGCAGCGCACTACCGCGGCCTACGGCCGGTATCTGGAAGAACGCCACGCCGGGGTGCCGCGCCGCTATTTCAGCAACCGGGCGCATGCGCTGTACTTTCTTCGTGCCGTGGCGCCGACCAAGCTGGTAGACGGCGCCTGGTTGTACGGCCTGCTCAAGCACTGGCGCAATCCGCGCTTCGCCGACCTGCTGCGCACCTATGTCGAGGAACTGGGCGACGGCGCTGCCGACAAAAATCATGTCGTGATCTACCGTGCACTGATGACGCGGTACGGCCTGGATTCTCTCGACAAGCTCGACGACGGCCTGTACACGCAGGGCGTGATCCAGCTCGCGTTGGCCTGCACTGCCGAAGATTATTTGCCGGAAGTGATTGGTTTCAATCTCGGTTATGAACAGCTGCCGCTGCACTTGCTGATTACCGCCTATGAACTCAACGAGCTGGGGCTGGATCCCTATTACTTCACACTTCATGTGACGGTGGACAACCCGGACGCCGGGCACGCTAGGCGCGCGGTGCAGGCGGTGCTGGACAACCTGCCGCGCCTGGACGATGCCGATGATTTCTGGCGCCGCGTGCGGCAGGGCTACCAGCTCAGCAACGCGGGCGTGGGCAGCACCGATGTGATATCGGGCTTCGACATCGAGCAGCAAGTGGTGCGTATCTTCTCGCACAAAAGCGCCGCCGGTCACGGCGCGCACTCCGACTACTGCCGCGTTGCCGGGCGCAACATCAACGACTGGTTGGCACGCAAGGAGGACGTCCCCGAATTCCTGGCTGCATTGCAAAAAGCCGGCTGGATCAAGCGCGGCGCGCCCGTGGAAGAAAGCCGCTTCTGGAGCTTGTTGCAAGGCGCGCGCGCCGAGATGTTCGGTGTGTTCAGTCCGTATGAGCTGCAGCTGATCCACGACTGGATACGTGGCGAGGCCAGTCAGGACGGCCGGCCTTTTACCGAGGCCGACGGTGGTGCTGATACGGCGCGCCGCCCCAGTTTCCGCGTTGCGGCCCGGCTCGCTGCCACCCGTGGCGTGTCTGCTTTTGATGCTGGTTCTGCCGCCGACACAGAGGACTTGCTCGATGCAGACCTGCAGGCACTCACGCAGCAACTCGCCAGGCTCGATGCCGCCGGCCAAGGACGGCTGCTGGTGCAGGCCATGGCGCCCAGCCAGCACTGGACGCCGGCTGGTCTGCAGGCGACGCGGTTGTTCATGCGGCGCATGGGCAGTTTTTGATTCGTACTGGCGACATGGGCGTCGGTCACTCAAAGGTCCTGTAGGCCCCTTCCTACATACGCCACCCGGCGTATAGCCCGTTCGCCCTCCGGTCTCCAGAATCACTGCATCGCTTCGTAAAGGCCGCCTCCCGCGGCTTTTGCGGAGCGACAAGTGATTGACCCCCTACCGGAGAAGCTACACATGCAACGTCGTTTTACCCTCAAGGCGCTGAGCGCCGCCGTCGCCCTGGCGGGCCTCTCTGTCCTGCCAGCCCATGCCCAGTCGGGCGGCACCATCAAGGTGGGCATTCTGCACAGCCTGTCGGGCACCATGGCCATCTCGGAAACCGTGTTGAAAGACACCGTGCTGATGGCGATTGACGAAATCAATGCCAAGGGTGGCGTGATGGGCAAGAAGCTCGAGCCCGTGATCGTGGACCCGGCTTCCAACTGGCCGCTGTTTGCCGAAAAAACCAAGCAGTTGCTTGGCCAGGACAAGGTCTCGGTGATTTTTGGCTGCTGGACCTCGGTGTCGCGCAAGTCCGTGCTGCCTGTGGTTGAAGAAATGAACGGCCTGCTGTTCTACCCCGTGCAATACGAAGGTGAAGAGCTGTCCAAGAATGTGTTTTACACCGGTGCGGCGCCCAACCAGCAGGCCATTCCTGCGGTTGATTACCTGATGAGCAAGGCCGGCGGTGGCGCCAAGCGCTGGGTTCTGCTGGGCACCGACTATGTGTACCCGCGCACCACCAACAAAATTCTGCGTGCCTACCTGAAGAGCAAAGGTGTGGCCGACAAGGACATCGACGAGAAATACACACCGTTTGGTCACTCCGACTACCAGACCATCGTGGCTGACGTGAAAAAATTCTCTGCCGGCGGCAAAACCGCTGTGGTCTCGACCATCAATGGCGACTCCAATGTTCCTTTCTACAAGGAACTGGGCAACGCCGGCCTGAAGGCCAAGGACGTGCCGGTTGTCGCCTTCTCTGTGGGTGAAGAAGAGCTGCGCGGGGTGGACACCAAGCCGCTGGTCGGCCACCTGGCTGCCTGGAACTATTTCCAGTCGATCAAGAACCCGGCCAACACCGAGTTCATCAAGAAGTGGGGCGACTACGCCAAGGCCAAGGGCATCGCCGGTCACAAGGACAAGCCTTTGACCAACGATCCGATGGAGGCGACCTACATCGGCATCAACATGTGGAAGCAGGCTGTCGAGAAAGCCAAGTCCACCGACACCGACAAGGTGATCGCCGCCATGGCCGGCCAGACCTTCAAGGCACCGTCCGGCATCGTCTCCAAGATGGACGAGAAAAACCATCACCTGCACAAGTCGGTGTTCATTGGCGAGATCAAGGCCGACGGCCAGTTCAACGTGGTGTGGAAAACACCCGGCCCGGTGAAAGCAAAGCCATGGAGCCCGTACATCGAAGGCAACGACAAGAAGCCCGACGAGCCGGCAAAAATGGCCTCCAAATAAGGCCGCTGCCGCAGGTTTTTCGGACCTGCGGTGCAAACCGCACCTGGGTTGCAGAAACAGGTGCGGTTTTTTTTGGTCTGGCCCAGTTCTTGCACTACTCCGGTGCATGAACCGGGTCACGTTTTTCCAAGGAAGTTGCAGTCTGGGCATGACAGCAAGCCGTACCGGCGCGCTGCGGTGCCCACCCTACAGGTTCATTACCATGATGATGCGCACACTTCTTTTATTCGCCGCTTTTTTACTGTCCGCCGGCGTCCACGCCCTGAGCCCGGAAGAGGTCAAGGGCATGGCGCTTGGTGAGACCGAGACACGGGTCGAGGCGCTGATCAAGGCCTCTGCCGTACCCGACGAGAAAACCGCCGCCTTCATCCAGGCCCTGGCCGATGATGCCGTGAAGACAGCCGGTGACAAGGTGTTTGTCATCAAGAACGACAAAGCCTACGACCCCGTCACCGGCGCCGAATTGACGGTGCCCGCAGATGCCGAGGACGTGATCAACAACAACCTGATGCGCGGCGAACTGGATAACGCTTTGGCCGCGCTCAAGTTGTTCTCGAAGGAAGAAAAGCTTCGCGCCGAGGCCATCAAGACCCTGTCAGGCGGGGCCGACGAATCGCGCCTGCCGCTGATTGAAAAAGCGTATGCCGCCGAGACAGTGCCCGCACTGAAAAGCCAGCTGGAAATGGTGCGCGCCACGATCCTGCTGAGCAGCAGCGACAAGGCCAAACGCCTGGAAGCCGCCGCCCGCCTGTCGGGCAGCAACAACCCGATCAGCAAGACGGTGCTGATCGCGCGCCTGTCCGAAGAAGACGACCCCGAGGTCAAAAGTGCGCTGCAGGCATCGCTGCGCAAGGTCGAGTCCGCGCTGGCCTGGGGTGACAAGCTGGGCGCGGTCTTCAGCGGCATCAGCCTGGGCAGCATCTTGCTGCTGGTCGCGCTGGGTCTGGCCATCACCTACGGCTTGATGGGCGTCATCAACATGGCGCATGGCGAACTCATGATGATTGGCGCCTACGCCACCTACGTGGTGCAGGGCTTGTTCCAAAAATATTTGCCCGGTCTGTTCGACTGGTATTTGCTGGCGGCGGTGCCGGTGGCCTTCATGGCATCGGCCCTGATGGGTGCGGCGCTGGAGCGCGGCGTGATTCGTTTCCTTTACGGCCGGCCTTTGGAGACTTTGCTGGCGACCTGGGGCATCAGCCTGATGCTGCAGCAACTGGTGCGCTCCATCTTCGGTGCGCAAAACGTCGGCGTCGAAAACCCGGTCTGGATGAGCGGCGGCGTGCAGGTGCTGGGCAATTTGTCGCTGCCCTACAACCGTTTGGTCATCATCGGATTTGCAATTGCGGTGTTGCTGGGCATGGCCTGGCTGATCAGCAAGACGCGGCTGGGCCTGTTTGTGCGCGGCGTGACGCAAAACCGGCCGATTGCCTCGTGTATGGGCGTGAACACGGCGCGCGTGGACACCTATGCGTTTGCACTCGGTTCGGGTATCGCGGGTCTGGCCGGTTGCGCGTTGAGCCAGGTCGGCAACGTCGGACCGGACCTGGGCCAGGGCTACATCGTGGATGCCTTCATGGTGGTGGTACTCGGCGGCGTGGGTCAACTCGCAGGCACTGTATACGCGGCCATGGGGCTGGGCATTTTGAACAAATTCCTTGAAGGCTGGACCGGTGCGGTGCTGGCCAAGATTGCGGTGCTGGTGCTCATCATCATCTTCATCCAGAAGCGGCCCCAGGGCATCTTCGCGATGAAGGGCCGTTCAGCGGAAGCGTGACATGACCCTATCCACACATTCGATTACTCTTCCGGCCAAGGGCCCTTTGCTTACCGGCGCGGGCTGGAGCACTTTTCTGGTGGCGCTGCTGGTGGTCTGCGCGCTGGCGCCGGCGCTTAACCTGCTGGTGCCCGAAACCAGTGTGTTCCACATGAGCACCTACGCGGTCGCGCTGCTCGGCAAGATCATGTGTTACGCCATCGTGGCATTGGCCATGGATCTGATCTGGGGCTACACCGGAATTTTGTCTCTTGGGCACGGCTTGTTTTTCGCGCTCGGTGGTTACGCTATGGGTATGTATTTGATGCGCCAGATCGGTCGTGACGGAAACTACAAAAGCGACTTGCCCGATTTCATGGTGTTTCTCGACTGGAAAGAGTTGCCCTGGCACTGGACCTTCAGCGACAGCTTTGTCGCCACGTTGTTCCTGATCGTGCTGGTGCCGGGCGTGGTGGCCTTTGTGTTCGGCTACTTCGCTTTCCGTTCGCGCATCAAGGGTGTGTACTTTTCCATCATCACCCAGGCCATGACATTTGCGGCAATGCTGCTGTTTTTTCGCAATGAGACGGGTTTTGGCGGCAACAACGGTTTCACCGATTTCAAGCGCATCCTGGACATGCCGATTGCCACACCCAACATGCGAATGCTGCTGTTCGTGATCACCGGGCTGACCCTGCTGGGTTTCTTCCTGTTTGGCAAGTGGCTGGTGCGCAGTAAGTTTGGCCGGGTGCTCCAGGCGATTCGTGATGCTGAAACCCGCGTCATGTTTTCGGGCTACAACCCGATTGGCTACAAGCTCACGATCTGGACGATCTCGGCTGTGATGTGCGGCATTGCCGGCGCCCTGTATGTGCCGCAAGTGGGCATCATCAACCCCAGCGAGATGAGCCCGGCCAATTCAATAGAGATGGCGATCTGGGCTGCTGTGGGCGGGCGCGCCACTTTGGTGGGGCCCATCGTCGGCGCTTTCATCGTCAATGGCGCCAAGAGCTGGCTGACGGTGGCTTATCCCGAGTACTGGCTGTATTTCCTGGGGCTGCTGTTCATCGCAGTCACGCTGTTTTTGCCGAATGGCGTGGTGGGACTGGTCAAGAAACTCAGGAAGGGAGATGCCAAATGACACCTGACCTTCTTGAGCAGGGGGCGCAGCGTATCGAGCGACGCCGCGTGGCGCTTGAGGCCAACAAGTCCAATACCGCGTCCGGTGGCCGCAACGCCAGTGCAGGCCGCATCGCCACGCCTGGCGAAGTCGATGTGACACACGGCCGCATTTTGTATCTGGAAGACGTCAGCGTGAGTTTCGACGGCTTCAAGGCCATCAACAAGCTGTCACTCGACATCGCGCCGGGCGAGTTGCGTTGCATCATTGGGCCCAACGGCGCCGGCAAGACGACGATGATGGACATCATCACGGGCAAGACCCGACCGGATGAAGGCACGGTTTTTTTCGGCAGCACGATTGATTTGCTGCGCCACACCGAGCCGCAGATTGCACAACTCGGCATAGGCCGAAAGTTCCAGAAGCCCACGGTGTTCGAGCAGCTCACGGTATTTGAAAACCTCGAGCTCGCGCTCAAGACCAACAAGGGGGTCAAGTCCTCGATGTTCTTCCGTCTGGACTCGGCGCAAAGCGACCGGCTTGCGGAAATTCTGGTGACGATTCACCTGGCCGACGGTGTGCACCGCATGGCCGGCAACCTGAGCCACGGGCAAAAGCAGTGGCTGGAGATTGGCATGCTGTTGATGCAGGACCCCAAGCTGCTGCTGCTCGACGAGCCGGTGGCAGGCATGACCGATGAGGAAACCGCCCGCACGGCCGAACTGTTTCTCACGCTCAAGGGCAAACATTCGCTGATGGTGGTGGAGCACGACATGAGTTTCATCAAGACGATTTCGGAAATCGTCACGGTGCTGTGTGATGGTGCCGTGTTGGCGCAGGGAACGCTGGACCAGGTGCAGGCGGATGAAAGGGTTATTGAGGTGTACCTTGGACGTTGAACTCCTCGCCGTTTGGGCGGGGCTTGCTGAAGCCTGTGCATGCTTGGGCGGCTCTGGGTCTTCGGGCAAGCCGGGTCTCGCCCCGGCGGGCGAGGCACTTTTCTTTGCGTCGCCAAAGAAAAGTACCCAAAAGAAAGGCGACCCGATGGTCTGGGTCCCCTGCGCTGCGCTTCGGGGCAACCTGCGGTACTCGCCAAAAGCGGGGTCTCGCTCGAACTCGCCTTCGGCTCAGACAATCGCGAGCCCTGATCCGCTTTTGCCTGCGCTCCTCGGCCCAGCCCGACGGGTGGTGGGCTCGGGAGCGGGCACGGGCTCCGGCGGGGTCGCGCTTTGCGCGTCCCCGCCTCCCCGGATCCGATTCCTTCCTCACAGCCCGTTTGGCCGGGCCGAGCAGCGCAGATGGAGGCGGTGTCAAGGGCGGCAGTTGTTTGAGCCAAAGGCGAGTTCTGCCGACCCCCGCCGTAATCGAGCAGCGCAGGTTGCCTGGAGCGAAGCGGAGGGACCCGGACAGTCGGGTCGCCTTTTCTTTGGTGACTTTCTTTTGGCGACGCAAAAGAAAGTTACTTGCCGCCGGGCAACCCCCGGCTTGCAGGCAAACCACCACGGCTTCAACGCTCCAACAAGCGTGATGGAGATCAACAAATGCTGACAGTCAAAAACATCAACCAGTACTACGGCGGCTCCCACATCCTGCGCGATGTCAGTCTGGAAGCTCACCTCGGCAAAGTCACGGTGCTGCTGGGCCGCAACGGGGTCGGCAAGACCACCTTGCTCAAGTCGCTGATGGGCCTGGTGCCGATCAAGACCGGCAGCATCGAGTTCGATGGCAGGTCGATCCAGAACGCCACGTCGTATGAGCGGGCAAGGGCTGGCATCGGTTTTGTACCGCAGGGCCGCGAGATTTTTGCGCGCCTGACGGTCGAAGAAAACCTGCGCATGGGCCTGGCCTACAAAAGCGCGAGTACGCCGATCCCGGCGGAACTGTACGAATTGTTTCCGGTGCTAAAGCAGATGCTGAACCGCCGCGGCGGTGACCTGTCGGGCGGGCAGCAGCAGCAACTCGCGATTGCGCGTGCGCTGGCAGCCAAGCCCAAGCTGCTGATCCTGGATGAGCCGACCGAGGGCATCCAGCCCAGCATCATCAAGGACATTGGCCGCGTGATCCGCATGCTGGCCGACCGCGGTGACATGGCCATCCTGCTGGTTGAGCAGTACTACGACTTCGCCGA
Source organism: Polaromonas eurypsychrophila (assembly GCF_014641715.1). Classification (GTDB taxonomy): domain Bacteria; phylum Pseudomonadota; class Gammaproteobacteria; order Burkholderiales; family Burkholderiaceae_C; genus Polaromonas; species Polaromonas eurypsychrophila. The sequence goes on from NZ_BMIG01000004.1 coordinate 344,575, forward strand.
AGAACTGGCCGACGATTATCTGGTGATGGAGCGCGGCGAATTCATCGCACGCGGCCAGGGCAAAGACATGCAGGCCAACGGCGTGCGGCAACTGGTGGCGATTTGAGGCTAGACGTTTTGTCGGCTGTCATTTCGGACCCGATCCGCAATCTGTGTCCGCCTGCCTGCGACAGCGGCTCATGGGACATGGATCCCGGATCAGGTCCGGGATGACAACCCGGGCCTCACTTCGTCCTGAAAATAATTTCTTTCATGCGCTGAAGCCTGGGTGCGACGACGGGCACCGTCAGCATGGTGCTTGCAATGGCCATCAACAGCAGGGCGGTGAAGGACTCGTTGGTGATGATCTGTTTGTCCAGCAGGATGTTGGCAAAAATGATCATGATCAAACCCTTGGTCTGCAGCAGCCAGCCCATGATGGAACTTTCGCCCGGCGCCCACTTGAGTACCCTGCCTGCAATGTGGATACCGATCAGCTTGCCGGCCACCGAAGCCACCAGCAGCACAGCCGCGGCGATAAACACCGCTTCGCCGCCCACCGACCAGTTGGTGCGCAGGCCTGTGCTCAGGAAAAACACCGGCATCATCACCAGCAGTACATGGTGGCGCAGCATGTCCATGTGCTCCTGGTTGAACCAGTCGCTGTCCATGACTGCGCCGGCCAGGAAGGCACCGACCATGTAATGCAGGCCGGCCCAGTCAGCGCCGAAGGCACCGATGATCAGCCAGATCAAGCCGGCGTACCAGCGGTCGCGCTCAGGCATCCACACCATCAGCTTGCGGAAGATGTAGCTGAGCACGGCAAAGGCCGCGAGAAAACCGGCCTGCCGGCCTACACGTTCCCAATCCATCAGGATCAGGGCGAGCACGCCCCAGATGGCGATGTCGTCGAGGCTGGCGTAACGCAGGATGCGCTGTCCGATGGGCTGGCGCAGGATGGCGAGTTTTTCCATCAGCAAGATCAGGATGGGCAGGGCGGTCACGGCGCAGGCCATGCCGATACCCATGACAAATTGCCAGCGCATGCCCTGCGGCCCGACCCAGCCCTCGTACATCAACATGCCGGCAGCAGCCACGCTGCCAAAGAGCAGCGGCGTGCCCAGCGCCAGGCCGGCGGTGATGCTGCTTTCACGGCGGTGCGTCCAGGCTTTTTTCAGATCGAGCTCGATGCCCGCGATCCAGACAAACACCATGACCGCCCACAAGGCGATGCCGTTGAGCGACTGCACCACAGGTGCGCTGAACACAAAGGCGTAGTAGTCGGGATAAACCTTGCCCAGGATGCCGGGGCCAAGCAGGATACCGGCGATGATCTGCACCACCACCAGCGGCGCGTAATAGTCGGTGTTGAACAGTCGCCAGATCAGGTAAGGCACCGTGAAGATGATCGCCATGGCGATCAGGTAAATCTCGGTCGTGGTCATGACTGCGTGCATGGCTCTCCCTCTGTATTGTTCTTTTCAAGGCGCAGGTCTTTGTGCGCCGGACTGATGGTAACCAGTCAGCCGGCGGACCGAAGCTGGCCCGCGATCACAGGCGCAAGATCAGCGCCGCGCCGCCTGGTATAGCGGTGTCACCGTTGGCAGCAGGGCCTGGATCTGCTGCACCCGGTTGCTGTCGCTCGGGTGGGTGCTCAGAAAGTCCGGCCTGCCGCCGCCACTTCCGGTGGCGCTGCCCATCTTCTGCCACAGGCTTACGCCGGCCTGCGGGTTGTAGCCCGCGCGGGCCATCAGTTCGAGGCCGATACGGTCGGCTTCGGTCTCGTGGGCGCGGCTGAAACGGCTGGCGACCAGCGCTTCGTAGGCCGCACCGGTGATCTGGGATGCACCGCCGCCCAGGCCCAGCAACTGGGTTCCGATACCGATGGCGGTCTGCGCGGCGGTGGCTTGCGAGACCTGCTCACGCGAATGCTCGCGCAGCGCGTGGGCAATTTCATGCCCCATCACAACCGCGATTTCCTCGTCGCTCAAGTTGAGCTTGCGCACCAGTCCTGTGTTAAACATGATTTTCCCGCCAGGCATGCAAAAGGCGTTGAGCTGTTCGCTCTCGATAATGTTGACTTCCCACTTCCAGCCCGGGGCGTCGCCGCGAAAAACCGCGGTCTGCGGCTGGATGCGCGCGGCAACTGCGCGTACACGCGCCAGCATCGCCGCATCGGTATTCAGGGCGCCTTTGGCAGACGCATCTGCCTTGAGCTTGGCGTAAGCCTGCTCGGCCATGGCATTGAGTTCTGCAGAAGACACCAGCAGCAGTTGGGACCGGGAAGCGCCAACGGCGCCGCTTTCCGTGGTGCTGGAGCAACCGGCGAATGCCAGCGTCAGGACCATCACGACAGGGGTCAGCATGGAAGTTTTCATGGCGTCTCGCAGAAAGAAGGAGGAAGATGGCGGCAAGGTGGCGTTAACCGCCGAAAGCTCATTGTGCGCAACTCGCGATCGTTGAAAGTAGGACGCGCGGGCCAGCCGTCGTAGGTGCCCATCGTCAAAATCGGGGTACGGATTGAAGGCATTTTCCGACAAGCGAGCGCGCCTTTGACTGTTTGCTGCCAGCTCGTCCCGCACCCAGGATGAAGTGTCACTTCAAAAACGGAACCCCTTATGAGCATTCTTAGCAAAATCTTTGGCAAAATTTTCCCTTCGGCACACGCCCAGACGCCCCCGCCATCGTCAAGCGCCGGCGGCTCGTTGTCCGCTGACGAAGCAGCTGCCGCTTCGGCCGCCTCTGACGCGGCTTCGCGTGCCGCAGGCGCTGCCGCGGCAGCTTCCGCCACCATGGCCGAGGTGGACGTGAAGGCCTTGCTGGATGACATGGCCAGTAAAAACCCGCAAAAACTGAACTGGAAGACGTCTATCGTCGACCTGATGAAGTTGCTGGACTTGGACAGCAGCCTGGGTGAACGCAAGGAACTGGCCACGGAGCTGGGTTACACCGGCGACATGAACGACAGTGCAACCATGAACATCTGGCTGCACAAGCAGGTCATGAACAAGCTGGCAGCCAACGGCGGCAAAGTGCCTGCCGATCTGCGCGACTGAGCCAGCTTTCAGGTTGACCAGATACGCGGGCTTGGGGCGGCCTGGTCCCAGAAATGTTGGCGCCAACTTTTCCAGACCTGTTTGAGCAAACCCATGGCGGGCTCGACCAGCGGCGCCAGCACACGCACTACCACCACCTGCGCATTCGGGCTGGTCACGCCCGTCGTGTTGCACAACGAATGCGCCTGCATGACCCCACGCGCGAGGTCCAGCGCCCCTTCGCGGCGCTTGCGCTCGAGTTTGCTGCCGCTGGCAAAAAACAGGGTGGCTACACAACGCTGACCGGCCAAGCCCAGCGGGCTGTCCATCAGCAAGGGGTCATTGGCGCGGATGCGAGCCCGCTCCAGCCAGACACCGGGCAGTTCGATGTGCTGGCAAAAACTGCCTTCGATATAGGGCTGGCTGGCGCTCGGCAAGCCAAGTGCGGTCACGTCCCAGCCCATCAGCTCGGCGCCGGGCGCAAGATCCAGTGTCAAGTGGTTTTCCGCCAGGCAGCCGCTGTAGCACAGGGCTTCCATCGGCAGCCATTCAGCGCGTGCGCCTGCCTCTAGCTGGATGCGGGTGCGCTGCAGCGCGGTTTCACCGAGTGACTTGTAAAAGCGTGTGGCGCCAGGCGTGGTGATCAGGCCGTGGCTGCCAGTGGCGGCCGTGACCGTGATGTCCAGCGTGTCGCCCCCCACCAGGCCTCCTGGTGGATGCACCAGCACGTTGTGGCAGACAGCGGCGCCTTCGGGGTAGAGGCTTTGCAGGATGCGCAGCGGACCGTCATGGCGGAAGTGCGCGACTGTCTTGCCGGCCTGCAGGGAGTAGTCGAGGGAGAGCGTTGCGTTCCAGGCCATCGGTCGAGTTTAACCGCGCATGGGTACACCCCGAAGCCCTGGATGCTATTGAATTTATAGCTGCTTGCTCGCGGCTGGCGGGGGCTAGAGGCATATTTTCTTGTAAATACGGCCTGATGGATGTCGCTCCGGATGGGGTGGTGTTCCAACAAGCCGGGTCTCGCCCCGGCGGGCGAGGCGCTTTTCTTTGCGTCGCCAAAGAAAAGTGCCTGAAAGAAGAGGTGTTGGGGATGTGATGGCAGGACCAAATTTGCTAGCAAGGTGATAACTGCATTCGCCGGTAAAGCAAAGGCCAATGGCCGATTCTGGCCAAAAATCCCGCACTCCAAGGATGTAAATGAAGACTGCCCGACGAATCACGGGGACAAGTCGTCACGCTCCGTGTCGCGGGCGTGGGTGTCATCCCTTGTCTCCGATGTTGGGATGACTGTGGCGGTATCAGCTGGTTTCACCAAAGAGCCCGCAGCCGCACCGCCCAATGCCCCGGCGACGACACCCACGGTGCCGCCGACCAGTACACCGACAGGTCCCGCCAAAGCAGCCCCCACGGCTGCGCCTGCAGCGGCGCCGGCGACCATGCCCCCGCCCGTCAATACCGAACCCGCTTCGCGCTCAGACTCTGACGCGGTGATGGGGGTCTGGGCCGCAGACTCCGGGTCCTGCGACGGAATCCCGTGACCGGGACGAGCCTGCTCGGCAAGGTCCTTGTCTACCGGCGGGGCGATGACCGGGGACGTCGTAGTGGTGGTTGGGAGCATGGGGGTTTCCTTGGCGTTGACTTGCGAGGCAAAAGCGCTCACTGTCATTCCGTTGTAGCCCCCTCAACCGCAGCAGATGCCGTCTTGAAGGCCGCACCACTGTCGGACAAGGCCGTGGGCTGGGGACAATCACTCAGCCGGATGCCAAGCCAAACCGTGACTTGGTCCGGGACCATGCGGCTTGCCCATGCCGTTTGGTGTGCCAGCAAGCCGGGGGTTGCCCGGCGGCAACTCACTTTTCTTTTGCGTCGTGTATGGACCGGACACATGGTGGATAGGTGTGCGGGGACATGGGTGACACTTTCCGGTCAATTAGCCGGGAGGACCTTATGCCATGGAAAGCG
>NZ_BMIG01000005.1 GCF_014641715.1 Polaromonas eurypsychrophila
CATTTCTCATCTCCAATTACTGAATTTTCACATCAGCTATGGAGTACGTTTTTCGGGGGCAAGATCACCTGTACACGCCGTGCGATCATGGCCGAGGGGTTCATGAAAGCAATATTCACCCTCGTCAAAGAGCCAGACAAAACGTAGTATTCGAGCACGGATATCTGATGGCTAAACTAGGCAGAGAGAATGTTTCCGCATTGGTAAAGGGCGAGATTGAAACACCGAACGACATCGGCGGCGTTGTCTACGTTGGCTTTGATGCCCAGGGCGCATGGAAGACTGAAATAGCAAAAGAGCTTACGGCTTGCGGCTATGACATCAAGAGCTGGTTCTGATGGTCACTGAGAACAATAGCTAAGGTCGTTTTCACCTTCTCCAAAGCCAAAAGCATCCCACCACCGCCACACAAAGGATCAACAACGCGATCACGAAGAGGGCTGCCCCAAATCGGTGTCTGTCCATAGTCGTGATCAGCTTAGATGGGCTGGGTATGTTTTGAATTTCGATGTTCATGAGCGGGGGTACTACTGCGCGTCCTCGCTGTTAACCGCACTAGACTGTTAGCGAGCCAAAAACCATATCCAGGCCAGCCCCACTAATGCCACAGTGCAGATCAACAGAGCGACCACAAACAGGCAAGCACCAAGCGGATGCCTATCCATCGTTGCAATCAGCTTTGACGGGCTTGGCAAATTTTGAATTTCGATGTTCATGCGCATAGCCTACGGGATTGCCTTCCTAGTTGTCATCGGAAAAGGCTATGTATAAGTCCTGCATATCATGTGGATAACTTTTGTGTAACCCTCGCAAAATCACAAAATCCACCTAACCAAGAGTTTTAAATTGTGGATAAACTTGTCGATCTCCTAGTCGGGCATGAGACGTCATGGTCGGTGTTGCTGTAATCGTCAAGGTCGTGCAAGTCGACCACTTCGTCGGTACCCCGTAGATTGGGACGCGCAGCCGTCCTTAATCTTGGCGACGGCTCTCCTTGAAAACGCTCTTGCCGCCCTGGATGTGCACAGAATGGTCGACGGCGGTCTTCCGAGCAGGCAGACCCAAGTGTTGAATCGAAAATGACTGCAAAAGGACACATCAAAATACAGTGTCCCCGGACTCTTGGCAAGGGAGGCACCCTTTCAGCACTTTGACGCTAAAACATGCGCCCGGAGCGCCTTTACTGCGACTTGCATGCGGCCAGGACACCGGGACAGGCCCGGGATGACCGACGCGTTAACCATAGGACCAGCCGGACCTCGGCCCAGTCACCAATTCGAAACAATCCGTTCTCTCCTACAGACGGCCGCCTGAAGTTCACGCATATTCGGGACTTGCCAATCGGTGGATGGCAAACTGGTCGCAGCAGCTACCAAGCTCTTCATTCCAGACCCGCTTGAATGCAAGAACAGGAGTGGGCCCATGATCCGGCATCTCGTTCCCCATCTGGAGTCCCGCCTGCTCGGCCTGCCAGCGCCCATGTCCGTGCAGTTGCCTGAAGGGCCGCTGCTGGGCGCGCCGGATGCGCCGGTGAAGATGAGTTTTTCCCACTGGTCCAGCCTGACCCGCCTGCGGGCCGGCCAGATCGGCGCACTGGCCGAGGAATATGTCGAGGGCAAGCTCAAGCTCGAAGGCCGCATGCGTGACGTGATGGCAGTGGCGGCCAGCCTGCTGCCGGCGAATCCGTCGCACAGCGACACCGGTTGGTGGACCGGCCTGCAGCGCCAGATCCGCTCACTGCGGACGCACACGCCCGAAAAAGACGCCGCGCAGATCCAGTTTCACTACGACGTGTCCGACGATTTTTATGCACTGTGGCTGGACCCGCACCGCGTCTACTCCTGCGCCTACTACCGCGAAGACGCCATGACGCTGGCCCAGGCACAGCAGGCCAAGCTCGACCACATCTGCCGCAAGCTGATGCTGCAAGCGGGCGAGCGCTTCCTCGACATAGGCACGGGCTGGGGCGGGCTGCTGCTGTGGGCTGCCGAACACTACGGCGTGGACGCCACCGGCATCACCCTGTCAAAAAACCAGTATGCGCATGTGCAGGCGCAAATTGCCAAAAAAGGCCTGCAAGGCCGGGTGCGCGTCGAGCTGCGCGACTACCGCCATCTGGATGAAGACAAGCCCTTCGACAAGATCTCGTCGGTCGGCATGTTTGAACATGTGGGCCGGGCCCAAATGCCGGCGTATTTCAGCAAGATCATGCGGCTGCTGGCGCCAGGCGGGCTGGTGCTGAACCACGGCATCACCGCAGGCGGCCTGGACAACCGGCAGCTCGGCGCGGGCATGGGGAACTTCATCGAAAAATACATCTTCCCCGGCGGCGAGTTGCTGCATGTCAGCGATGTGCTGACCCACTTGGCGCGCTCCGGGCTGGAAATGGTGGACACCGAAAACCTGCGGCCCCACTATGCGCGCACGCTCTGGGACTGGTCGGATGCGCTCGAGGCCAGGCTGGACGAGGCCCAGCAGGTACTGGCGGCCCCCGGCGTAAACGCCCGCGCCGAAAAAATCCTGCGGGCCTATCGCCTCTACCTGGCCGGCAGCGCCATGTGTTTCGAGCAAGGCTGGATCAGCCTGCACCAGATGCTGGCAGCCCGCCCAGCTGAAGCCATGGCGGACGAAGCCATCCAGGGCGCGCAAAGCGCTTACCCCTTCCGGCGCGAATACATGTACAACACACCCGATTCATAAGCCAAATCGGCCTTCAGCCCATGCCCGTAGGCCGCAAGCAGCTATCAAATATGTAGCAACTCAGGCAGCACTCAATCGGTCTTGATCTGCGCGGCCTTGACGATACGCGCATTGCTGGCCGATTCCTGCGCGATCTGCCGGGTGAACTCTACGGGGCTACCCCCCGTGGGCACGTTGTCGGCACTCAGCAGGCGCTTGCGCAGTTCCGGCGTCTGCAAGGCCAGGTTGATCTCGGTGTTGAGCCGCTGCAACACCGGCGCCGGCGTGTTGCCCGGGGCAAACACGCCGAACAGCGAACTGAGGTTGGCCGGCGCAAAACCCAACTCGGCAAAGGTCGGTAACTGCGGCAGGGCATCAACCCGCGCCGGCGCGCCGACCGCCAGCGGCCGCAACTTGCCGGACTGGATGTGCGGCATCACCGCACCGCTGAGGTTGGTTGTGATCACCTCGAACTGCCCGCTCAGCGCGTCGGTCAGTTGCTGGCCGCCGCCCTTGTAAGGAATGTGGGTGATCTCCAATTTGGCGCCGTTCTGCACCTGTTCGAGCACGATATGGCCGACCGTGGCCAGACCCGAGGTGGACCAGCGCACGCTGCCGGGTTTGGCTTTGGCCGCAGCCAGCATGTCCTTGAAGTCCTTGCCTTCGAAAGCGGACGTCGCCAGCAGCACCACCGGCGAGTACATGACGCTGGCCACGGGCGCAATGTCCTTGAGCGGGTCGTAAGGCAGCTTGCCGAGGTGCGGGTTCAGCGCCAGCGGGCTGATCGACGAGAAGCCCAGGGTGTAGCCGTCAGGCGCGGCCTTGGCCACCACATCCATGCCGATGGCGCCACCGGCGCCGGCGCGGTTTTCGATCACCACCGGCGTGGCCAGTTGCTGCGACAGCTTCTCGGCCAGGGCACGCGCAATGTTGTCGCTGATGCCGCCCGGCGGGTAGGCCACCACGATGCGTATGGGCCGCGCCGGCCAGCCGGCCTGGGCGATGGAAACTGAGGGCAGCGCAGCGGCACACAGGGCGAGCAAAGGCAGGGCCAGCAGGCGGCGGCGCGGGATGAGGCGTGACATGAATTTTCCTGAGATGAACGTGACTCTATTTTGCCCCGCGCAGCGACCGCATCTCCGCCGCCCTCCCTTTCAAGCAAGGGCCACAGATCTGGCTTTGGCAGTACGCAGGCGCAGCGCCCCTCGGAGCATCCTTCGACAGGCTCAGGACGAACGGATAAAAAGAGGCATCCGCGAAGGCAGCTCTTGTCAAGCAAGGGCCGCGGGTCCGGCTCCGCCGGTCCGCAGGCGCAGCGCGCCCTCGGGGGGCAGCGCAGTCCACGAAGTGACCAGCGTGGGGGCCCTATCTAGCCCCTCGGATGGTGCTGCGAATGCAGCGCCTTCAGCCGTTCGCGCGCCACATGCGTGTAGATGGTGGTGGTTGATATGTCCGCATGGCCCAGCAGCATCTGCACCGCACGCAGGTCGGCGCCGTGGTTCAGCAGATGTGTGGCAAAGGCGTGGCGCAGGGTATGCGGCGACAACGGCGAATGGATGCCGGCACGCAGCGCGTATTTCTTGACCAGCATCCAGAACATCACGCGGCTCATGCCACTGCCTCGCGCCGTGACGAACAAATCGTCGGTCTGCTGGCCTTTCAAAATCTCGGGCCGGGCTTCGGCGAGGTAACGCTCTATCCACAATCGGGCCACCTGACCGAACGGGACCAGGCGCTGCTTGTCACCCTTGCCCGTGACGCGCAGCACACCCTCGTTCATGCCGGTGTGAAAGGTTTTGAGACCAACCAGCTCACTCACGCGCAGGCCGCTGGCGTACATCAGCTCCAGCATGGCGCGGTCGCGCAGGCCCAGCGCCGTGTCTTCATTCGGTGCGGCCAGCAGCGACTCGACCTGGGCCTCGGACAGCAGCTTGGGCACACGCAGCGCCTGTTTGGCCGATTGCAGCTTGAGTGTGGGGTCGGCGCTGATCAGGCGCTCGCGCAGCGCCCAATGGAAATAACGCTTGAACACCGTCAGCCGGCGGTTCGCCGAGGTCGCCTTGGTGGCGCTGTGGCGCGCGGAGAAGTAGCCGTGGATATCGCTCTCGACCGAGGCGTCCAGCGCCCGGCCGCCCTGCTCTTTCGCGCCCAGCCAGGCCGCGTACAGCGAGAGGTCGCGCCGGTAGGCGGCCAGCGTGTTTTTCGACAGGCCGTCTTCCAGCCACAGGGCGTCAATAAAGGTGTCTATGCCGGACTGGCTCTGAGGGTGCATGTATCGACGATAACAAAATGCACAGGCAACGCGTCGGGCGACGCGCAAAAAAACACCCCGCCAGGCACCAGGCCTGCGGGGTGGGGGTACGCGGCGGGCTGCCGGGCCTGCGCGGTTTATTCGAGTTTCAGGCCGGCGCTGCTGACGACCTTTTTATAGACCTCGAATTCAGCCTTGATCTGTGCAGTGAACTGTTCAGGCGTGTTGCCAACAATGATGGAACCGGTGTCTTCAATGCGCTTGCGGACGGCAGGGTCCTGCAGGGCCTTAAGGGCTGCCGCGCTGACCTTCTCGACCACCTCTTTCGGCAGACCCTTGGGGCCGGTGAGGCCGTAGTAAGCCATGCGGTTGACGGGCTCCAGGCCTACCTCCTTGAACGTTGGCACGTCCGGCAGCACGGTCAGACGCTGTGGCGCAGCGACCACGATGGGAATCAGGCGTTTTTGCTGAATGAAAGGCAGCGCCGAAGGAAGGTTGTCAAAAATGATCTGCACCTGCCCGGCGACCGTGTCGTTCAGGGCCGGGCCGGCTCCGCGGTAAGGGATGTGAGTGATGAAGGTGCCACTGAGATTCTTGAACAACTCGGTCTGCAGGTGACCGATGCCGCCAGTGCCCGATGAGGCGTACGAGTATTTGCCGGGACTCTTCTTAAGCTCGGCGAGAAACTCCTTGTAATTGCGTGCCGGGAAGCTCGGATGCACCGCAATGATGTTGGGCGTCGCCGCGATGTTCATGATGGGCGTGAAGTCCGTCAGGGTGTTGTACGGAATTTTCGGGTTGATGGCCGGATTGGCCGCCGTGGTGGACACCGTGGCCATGCCCAGCGAATACCCGTCCGGCGTTGCGCGGGCGGTGTCCAGTGCCCCTACCACGCCACCGCCACCGGCCTTGTTTTCAACGACCACAGTCTGGCCCAGCGCCTTGCCCAGCGGCTCGCTGATCACGCGGGCGACGATGTCAGTGGTGCCGCCCGGTGCAAACGGCACTTGCAGCTTGATGACCTTGTTGGGGTAAGCCTGGGCAAAGGCCGAACCTGCCGCGGCAGTGGCCAGCGTCAGCGCGGAGAGGGTGAGCAGATAGCGACGTTGCATGACGGTTTCCTTGAAGAAATAACAATGGCTAATCCTAAGCGCAAGCAACGTGCCTGCCTCTTGTGGATAACGCATAAGGGCTATCCCTAGGAAAGCCCCACGGTTTTGTTATTCTCACCGGGTGAACTACGCGCAACTTCTTTTTCCCGATTTCTCGCTGATTCTGTGTGGCTACCTGGTCTGCCGTTACACCGCACTGAACCGCACGGTCTGGCAGCAAGTGGAAAGCCTGGTGTACTACTTCCTGTTTCCGGTGCTGCTGTTTCATTCCATCGTCAGAAGCCCGCTGGACCTGGGCGCGGCCTCCGGCCTGATTGCCGCGGGGCTGACCATGGGGGTGCTGGGCATCGCCCTGGCTTATTCCCTGCCCTACCTGCCCTGGTTGGGCGCACACATTGACAGGCGTGAACACGCGGCCAGTGCGCAGGTCGCCTTCCGCTTCAACTCCTTCATCGCGCTGGCGCTGGCCGAACGGCTGGCCGGCGCCGAAGGCCTGCTGCTGATTGCGGTGCTGATCGGTGTCTGTGTGCCTCTGTTCAATGTGGGCGCGGTCTGGCCGATGGCGCGCCACGCCAACACCGGTTTTCTGGGTGCGCTGGTGCGCAATCCCCTGATCATCGCGACCGCCACCGGGCTGGCCGCCAACCTGCTGGGTTTCCAGATGCCGGTCTGGCTGGAGCCCACCGTCACACGCATAGGCGCGGCCTCACTCGCGCTGGGCCTGATGGCGGCCGGTGCCGGCATGCAGTTCGGCCCGCTGGCTTCGGCCAAAACCCTGGCAGTGTCGCTGCTGGCCATCCGCCACTTCTTCATGCCGCTGATCGCGCTGGGCCTGTCCTGGGTGTTCAGGCTGTCGCCGGTGCAAACCACCGTGTTGCTGTCGTTTTCGGCTGTGCCGACCGCCTCAAGCTGCTACGTGCTGGCCGCACGCATGGGTTACAACGGCGCGTTTGTCGCTGGCCTGGTCACGCTCTCGACCCTGCTGGGCATCATCAGCTTGCCGTTTGCGCTGGGGCTATTACGGTGAGCCCCCACGTTCGCTCACTGCGAGCCTGCGGCAGCTCCCTGCCCCTTGCACAAAAAATGGGGGCGCTGCGCCTGCGGACCGGCAAAGCCGGATCCACGGCCCCTGCTTGAAAAGAGCTGCCCTCGCGAATTTCTCCTTATCCGTTCCCCCTGAGCTTGTCGAAGGTTCGAAGAATGCGTATCACTTGGTCGCGTTCGGGAAGAACAACTGCTCGCCGCCAATCTTGTAGCTGGCAATCGAGGCCTGTCCCGCCGGGGAAACAATCCAGTCGACAAACTTCTGCGCCTCGGCAAGCCTGACCTGCGGGTGTCTGGCCGGGTTCACCACCATCACGCCGTACTGGTTAAACAGACGCGTATCGCCCTCGACCAGCACCGCAAGCTCACCGCGGTTCTTGAAGCTGAGCCAGGTGCCACGATCCGTCAGCACATAGGCGCTGGACGAGGAACCGATGTTGAGCGCCGGGCCCATGCCGCAGCCGCAGGCCTTGTAGCCGGCGAACTGCGGGTTGTCGACACCGGCGTTTTTCCAGTAACGCAACTCGGCGGCGTGCGTGCCGCTTTTGTCGCCGCGCGAGATGAAGCTGGCATTGGCCGCGTTGAGTTTTTTCAAAGCCTCGACGATGTCCTTGCCTCTGGTTTTCGCCGGATCGGCGGCCGGGCCGACCAGCACGAAGTCGTTGTACATCACCGGGAAGCGTTTTAACGCAAACCCCTCGGCCACGACTTTTTCCTCGGCCACCTGGTCGTGCACAAACAGCACGTCGGCATCGCCGCGCCGGCCCATGTCTATGGCCTGGCCGGTGCCCAGCGCCACCACCTTGATGTCGATGCCGCTGAACTGTTTGAAGGCCGGCAGCAGGCTGCCGAACAGGCCGGACTGCTCCGTCGAAGTGGTTGAAGCCATCACGATGGGCTGTGGTTGCGCTATGGAAACCGTAGCTGCCAGCGCAATGGGGACAAGGGCTACAGCCTTAAAATACTTAAAAAATCGGGCATACACAGGGACGGCGTTCATACAAGCTCTCCTTTGACAAAAATCTCGGCTTCAGGCGGCAGCGGGCCGTTGAAGAAGTCATGCGTGGGCAGGTCTGCCAGCAGGCGGCCCTGCTCCAGGTAGATCACGCGACTGGCCAGGCGCTTGACCTGGCCCAGGTTGTGGCTGCTGAAAATCAGCGTCATGCCGGACTGCGCAAATTCCGCCATCAGGGCCTCGACCTCGCGTTTGGCGGCTGGGTCCAGGCTGGCCGTCGGTTCGTCAAGCAGTAGCACGTCGGGCCGCAGTGCCCAGGCGCGCGCCAGCGCCAGCCGCTGCTGCTGCCCGCCCGACAGCGCCTTGGCATTGCGCTGCGCCAATGCCAGCAGGCCGACACGTTCGAGCGCACTGAGCGCCTGGGTCGTGGCTTTTTTCCAGGCCATGCCCTTGAGCCACATGCCCAGCGCCACATTGGTCTGGGCGTTGGCACGCAACATGTAGGGATGCTGGAACAACATGGCCTGGCGTGCCGCCACATCAACCTGCAGGCTGCCGGTGCTGGGCCGCACCAGGCCGTGCAAGGTGCGCAGCAAGGTACTTTTGCCGCTGCCATTGGAGCCGACCAGCGCGACGCGCTCACCGGCCTGGATGCGCAGGTCGCAGGCTTTTATTGCCTGCACCTTGCCGAAGGTCACCCCCACGGTTTTCAGATCGAACAGCGGCTTCATCAACCGCCTCCCTGTCGCTGCAGGCTGGCGCTTTCGGGTGGCGGCGCGTGGTCGTCCAGGCGCTCACGCCAGCGCCGCACCAGCGCAATCAGCACATTGAGCAACAGCACCACGGCCAGCAGCAGCAGCCCCAGCGCCAAAGCCAGCGGCAGGTCGCCCTTGCTGGTCTCCAGCGCGATCGCGGTGGTCATCACCCGCGTGAAGCCGTCGATGTTGCCGCCGACCACCATCACCGCACCGACCTCGGAGATGGCACGGCCAAAGGCGGCGATCAGCACCGTCAGCAGGGTGTAACGCTCGTCCCAGAGCAGCAGCAGGCTGCGCATGCCCTTGCCCGCGCCCAGTGACTGGAACTGCTCGCCGTGCAGGCGGTCGGCGTCTTCAATGGTCTGACGCACCAGCGCCGTCACCACCGGCAGCACCAGTACGGTCTGCGCCAGCACCATGGCCTTGAAGGAAAACAGCCAGCCCAGAAAACCCAGCGGCCCGGAGCGCGACAGCAGCAGGTAAACCACCAGCCCAACCACCACCGAGGGCAGCGCCAGCAAGGTATTGAGCAGCGTCAGCACCACGTCGCGGCCGCGAAAGCGCGCCACACCCAGCCAGGCGCCCAGCACCAGGCCGGCGCTGCAGGCCAGCAGGCAGGCGCAGGCGCTGACGGCCAGCGACCGCAGCACAATGCTGCCGAGCAGGGGATCGAAGGAGGCAATCAGCGAGAAAGCTGTGCTGACGCTGTCTGAGAAGGTGTTCATGCGAAACGGAAAAGTGAGCCTATCGTAGGCGGGCGGATTCCTTGAAGCCATCGGGAATCCCGAGCTATGAAGCCCTGTGCATAGGTGCGGCAGACCGGTGTGGGAGCTGCGCCCATAATCAATACTCACCTTCCTGCCATGCACAAAGTCGAACTCTCCTACCTGCTGTCGCCCGAACGCGGCAAAGACGCACTGATCCGCAACCCGTTGATGGACCTGCTGCACGCGGTGCGCGAGCAGGGTTCCATCACCAAAGCCGCTCACGCGCTGGACCTGTCCTACCGCCATGTCTGGGGCGCGCTCAAGAAGTGGGAGCAGACACTGGGCCGCACGCTGATCGTCTGGGACAAGGGCCAGCGCGCACAACTCACCGAGTTTGGCGAGAAACTGCTGTGGGCCGAGCGCCAGGCCCAGGCCCGGCTGGCGCCGCAGATTGAAGCGCTGCGCGGCGACATCGAGCGCGCGTTTTCCACCGCCTTTGATGACGACGCCCATGTACTGACGCTGTATGCCAGCCATGACGCTGCGCTGAGCGCGCTGCGCGACGAGGCGGCGGCGCGCCGCCTGCATCTGGACATCCGTTTCATGGGCAGCGTGGACGCGATCGCCGCGCTCAACAGCGGGCGCTGCATGATGGCCGGCTTTCACACGCTGGACCGGCCAAGCACCAGCTCGCTGGCCGCGCGCACTTACCGCAACCTGCTCAAGCCGGGTCTGCACAAGCTGATTGGTTTTGCCCACCGCAAGCAGGGCCTGATCGTCGCCAAGGGCAACCCGCGGCGGATTCGGCAACTGGCCGACATGCAGCAGCCTGGCCTGCGTTATGTCAACCGCGCTGAAGGTACCGGCACCCGTGTGCTGCTCGATGAATTGCTGGCGCAGGACGGGCTGGGTGCGGGCAAGCTGCGCGGCTACGACAGCCAGGAGCCGTCGCACACCGCGGTCGCCCAGGCCGTGGCCAGCGGTGCGGCCGATGGCGGGCTCGGCATCGAAGCCGCCGCGCGTGAAAAAGGCCTGGACTTCGTGCCGCTGGTGCAGGAACGTTATCACCTGGTCTGCCTGAAGTCGGCGCTGCCGCAAGCGCCGGTGCAGGCCCTGCTGGCTGAGCTGCAAAGCGCCGCCTGGCAGAACACGCTGGCCCGCCTGCCCGGTTACACCGGCGACCAGGCGCAAAGCGGCCAGGTGCTGTCGCTGCGGGCGATGTTGCCGTGGTGGAATTACCGGAAAGCCAAAATCTCTCATTCCTGAGAGTGTTTTGGGCCCCGGCCCTTGGTAGACGTGCGCGGTCAGCTACTGAATTCATAGCAAATTTATCGCCTGATCTGTCATCCCGGACTGGATCCGGGATCCATGGTCGATAACTCGTGCTGTTGGGGTGTGCCTACAAGCCGGGTCTCGCCCCGGCGGGCGACTTACTTTTCTTTGCTTCGCCAAAGAAACCTAAGGAAAAGAAAGGCGATCCGATGGTCTGGGTCCTTCCGCTTCGCTCCAGGCAACCTGCGGTGCTCGCCGAAAGCGGGGTCGAGCTCGAACTCGGCTTCGCCTCAGACAATCGCTCGCCCTGATCCACTTTCGGCTGCGCTCCTCGGCCCAGCCCGACGGGTGGGGCAGAGAAATACCAATACCAATTCTGGGAGGCGAGGACGCGCAAAGCGCGCCTCGCCGGAGCCCGATTCGTACCCGAATCCGGCCCCGCTCCCATACCCACCACCCTTCTGTATGCGCCGAGGAGCGGAGGTCCAGACGGATCAGGACGGGCGATTGTCTGAGCGCAGCGAGTTCGAGCCCGGCCCCGGCTGGATCGAGCACCGCAGGTTGCCCGCAGCGAAGCGGAGGGACGCAGACAGCAGGGTCGCCTTTTCTTTTGCTTACTTTTCTTTTGGCGACGCAAAAGAAAAGTGAGTTGCCGCCGGGCAACCCCCGGCCAGCAGGCGCAGGCACACCCGACCGCACGAGCAGGCCAACATGGATCCCGGATCAAGTCCGGGATGACTGACATCCCGAGCCCTCCCACGCCAGTTACCATGGAGCCACAACAACATTGCCGGCCACTTGAGGCCGGAGAGGAAAAACTCATGCAACGCATCGTCATCGTCGGAGGGGGCGCCGGCGGGCTGGCACTGGCCACCCAGCTTGGCAAACATCTGGGCAAAAAAGGTCTGGCCGAGATCACGCTGGTCGATGCGGCGCGCACCCATGTGTGGAAGCCGCTGCTGCACCAGCTAGCCGCAGGCAGCTTCGACACCCATGCCGAGGAAATCGAGTACCTGGCGCAGGCGCGCTGGAACCATTTCAAGTTTCGCCTGGGTCGGCTCGAAGGCCTGGACCGCGCGAGCAAAACCCTGCAGCTCGCCGCCAGCCACGACGAGGCCGGCCGCGAGATCACGCCGGCGCAGGAGCTGGGCTACGACACGCTGGTGATTGCCGTCGGCAGCCAGACCAACGACTTCGGCACACTGGGCGCGGCCGAACACACGATCAAGCTGGACAGCCCGCAGGCCGCCAAACGCTTCAACGACCGCCTGATCAACGCCTGCATACGCGCGCAGACCGTGCCGCGTGTTGCGGGCAGCGGCCGCCTGACGGTGGCCATCGTCGGCGGCGGCGCCACCGGCGTGGAACTCGCCGCCGAGCTGCACGCATCGGCGCGCGTGCTGGCCAACTACGGCTTTGACCACATCCACCCGGAAAAAGACTTGCAGATCGTGCTGGTGGAGGCCGCGCCGCGCCTGCTGGCGCAACTGCCCGAGCGCCTGAGCGAATCGGCGCTGCGCGAGTTGCGCAAGCTGGCCATCGAGGTGCACACCAATGAAAAAGTGGTCGAAGTCACTGAAGGCAGCCTGAAGATGGCCAGCGGCAAGGTGATTTCGTCGAGCCTCACGGTCTGGGCCGCCGGGGTCAAGGCCGGCGACTTCCTGAAAACGCTGGGCGGCGATCAGCCGCTGGAAACCAACCGGCTTAATCAGCTGGTTGTCAACGGCAACCTGCAGAGCACGCACGACGCCAGCATTTTCGCCTTCGGCGACTGCGCCGCCTGCCAGCAACCGGACGGCACCTGGGTGCCGCCGCGCGCCCAGGCCGCCTACCAGCAGGCCATGTACCTGGTGAAGGCGCTGCCACGCCTGCAGCGCGGCGAACCGGTCTCGCCCTTTGTGTTCCGGGACCAGGGTTCGCTGGTCTCGCTGTCCGAATATTCCTCGGTCGGCAGTCTGATGGGCAGCCTGACCAAGGGCAGTTTTTTCATCGAAGGCCAGCTCGCCAAAGTGATGTACTGGGCGCTGCACAAGCAGCACCAGCTGGCGCTGGGCGGCTGGAAGAAAACCGCGCTGATCACCTTGTCAGAAATGATTGACCGCACCTACCGCCCGCGCATCAAGTTGCACTGATAATCAGCGAATATTTTTTCAACCCAACGGAGAACACCATGGCAAAAGGACAGCAAAACAAGGACAAGATGGTCAAAAAACCGAGGAAGGATACGGCACCCCCAAAAGCCGTCTCGCCCGATGCGGTGCGTCCAACCATCGTCACTCAGGTACCCCTGCGCGGCAAACTGAAAAACAAATAAACAGGCCCCCACGCTTGTCACTTCGTGTACTGCGCTGCCCCCCGAGGGGGCGCTGCGCCTGCGGGCCGGCAGAGCCGGACCCGCGGCCCCGGCTGGTAAAGACAAAAGCTCGGCCATCGCCATGACCGAGCAGCCCGGCAACCCATTACACGGCGTCACGCTGGAAGCCATGGTCACCGCGCTGTCGGACCACTATGGCTGGGAAGAGCTCGGCCAGCGCATCGCCATTCGCTGCTTCACCTTTGAGCCCAGCGTGCCGTCCAGCCTGAAATTCCTGCGCAAGACGCCGTGGGCCCGCGAGAAGGTGGAAGGCCTTTACCTGTTCATGCTGCGTGAGCAGCGGCGCGCTGCGCCCACCGTGCACAACTTCCCGCCGCCCAAGGCCTGAGTCTGGAGCCCCTAAGCGCCCAGCGGGTTGGCGAACAGCAGCATCATGGCTACACCCACCCCAATCAGGAAGTTGGCGTCGATCAGACCGGCCAGCAGGAACAACTTGACCTGCAGGGTCTCCATCAGTTCGGGCTGGCGCACAGCACCTTCGATGAACCGTCCGCCCATCACGCCTATGCCCAGGCAGGCACCGATGGCGCCCAGTCCGATCAACAAACCAGATGCAATGGAAATGGCACCTGCGTCTGTCATGATTTTTCTCCTTGGTTGAAACACTGCTTGCTGATGGCTCCATGATGCTGGCCGGTTTGCCGCAAAACAATGACCTCGCAGGTCATGCAGAGGCCGGTTTTGAACTGGTTTACGCCGACGCCTGCCTGCTGGTGCTGGGCAAACCGGCAGGTCTGCTGTCGGTGCCCGGCCGGGGCGAGGATAAGCAGGACTGCCTTAGCACGCGTGTGCAGCAGCACTACCCCGACGCGCTGGTGGTGCACCGCCTTGACATGGCGACCTCGGGCCTGCTGCTGATGGCGCGCAGCATCACCATCCAGCGGGCGCTGGGCGCGCTGTTCGAGCGCCGCCAGGTGGACAAGCGTTACGTTGCGGTGGTTGATGGCGAGCTGGCCAATGCACCCGGCGCCGATGGCTGGGGCCTGATTGACCTGCCGATTGCGGTGGACTGGCCGCGCCGGCCGATACGCATCATTGATGCGGCGCACGGCAAAGCCAGCCAGACCCGCTGGCGCGTGCTGGCGCACGATGTGGCGCCCCCCAACAGCACGCGCCTGGAACTGGCGCCGCTGACCGGCCGTTCGCACCAGTTGCGCGTGCACCTGCAGGCCATCGGCCACGCCATCCTGGGCGACAGGCTGTACGGCAGCGCCGCCGTGCAGGCCCGCGCGCCACGCCTGCTGCTGCATGCGAGTGCGCTGGGGTTTGTGCATCCGGTCAGCGGCCAGCCCCTGCAGTTCAACCGCCCCGCGCCTTTCTGACAAACCGGTGCCAGACTGGAACTTCAGCGCTTTTGAAGCCTCCCACACCGATCACCGGAGAGCCTCCATGCGACCAATACCGTCCCCTTTCCCGCCCACGCTGCTGAGCCGTCGCACCGTGGCCGCAGCGCTGGTGGCAGCGCCTGCCCTGTGGCTGGGGTTGCGCGCCCAACCGGCCGCCGCCCGGCGCGCCACCCCGTCGCAAACCGAAGGGCCTTATTACCCGGTGGCCCCGCCCAAAGACAGCGACAACGATTTGCTGCGCAACGGCACGCTGGTCTACCCCGAAGGACAAAGCGCCTGGATCGAGGGACAGGTCAGTGACCTGACCGGCAAGCCGGTGGCCGGTGCCCGTGTCGAGATCTGGCAGTGCGACCACGCCGGCCACTACCACCACCCCGGCGACGGCGACCGGGCGGACCGGCGCTTCCAGGGTTTCGGCAGTATCGCGGTGGGCGCCGACGGGCGCTACCGCTTTCGCACGCTCAAACCGGTGGCCTATGCCGGCCGCACGCCGCACATCCATGTGAAGGTCAAACTCGGTCAGCGCGAACTGCTGACCACGCAGTTGTATGTGGCCGGTGATGCCGGCAACACCCGCGATTTTCTGTGGCGCCGGCTCGATGAAACCGAGCGGGCGGCGCTGACCGTGCCGTTCACGGCAGCAAGCGATGGCCTGCGCGCGAACTTTCCTATCGTCGTGGCGGCCTGAAGGCCACAAACCGGCATGCCGGTGCCGTTTGTCATTAATATCGTGGTTATGAATCACCAACTTTTTATCCTGACGGGCGCCTCGCGCGGCATGGGCTTGGCCATGGCGCGGCAATTGCTCCAACCTGGCCACACCTTGCTGTGCATCTCGCGCAAGACCAACGACACCCTGGCCGCACAGGCCAAGCTGGCAGGCGCCACAATGCTGCAGTGGCCGCAGGACCTGGCACACAGCGTCGACCTCAGCGCGCGGCTGGAGCAATGGCTGCGCGAGCAGTCCGCCGAAGGTTTCACCGGCGCCGTATTGATCAACAACGCCGGCATGATCCCGCGCATCGGGCCGCTGAGCGATGCCGATGCCGACGACCTGCACCTGGGCCTGGCGGTCGGGCTGGAAGCCCCCATGCAACTGACCGCCGCCTTCCTGCGCGCCACCGAGAACTGGACAGCGAAACGCAAGGTGCTCAACATCTCTTCCGGACTGGGCCGCAAGGCCATGGCGTCCCAGTCGATTTATTGCGCGGCCAAGGCCGGCATGGACCACTTCACGCGCTGCGTCGCGCTGGAGGAAGCGCTCAAGCCGAACGGCGCCACCGTCTGCTCGCTAGCGCCCGGCGTGATCGACACCGACATGCAAACCCAGTTGCGCGGCGCCGACGCAGCAGCGTTTCCGGACCAGGGCAACTTCATCAACCTCAAGGACAGAGGCTTGCTAACCTCGCCCGAGGAAGCCGCCGCCCGCATCCTGGCCTTCCTGGCCAGGCCGGATTTCGGCAGCCAGCCGGTGGCAGACGTCCGGGACTGACTCTTTGCTACGGTTTTGATAGCTTCTGGCCCATGACGCATATGGGCTGGAGGCCGATTTTCTTGATGGATCGGCGGAACGCGCTGGGGCTACCTTGCCAGCACCACTGAAGGCTGCGGTTCAGGCTGTCGCAAGATGCTGCGCATCACGCGCACCCTTGACCCGCTCGGCCAGGTGCGCCAGCGCCTCCTGCACCTGATCGACCAGCACCAGGCACAGGTCGCCGGGTTGCAAGCGTTCGAGCGCGGTGTCGATGGCGACGAATTCGCCGCGGATTTCGTCGATGCGGGTGGTGCGGGATGCGCCGGCCAGGCCTTCGCGCAGCAGGGCCATGACCTCGCCGTCGGCACGGCCGCGCTGGGCCGCGTCCTGATACAGCAGCACGTCGTCGAAGGCTTTGCCCAGGATGATGGTCTGGTCGCGAATGTCGCTGTCGCGGCGGTCGCCGGCACCCGAAATCACGACGCTGCGGCGCTGACCCTTGCTCGCCGGCATGGTGTCCACAGCCGCCACCAGCGCGCGCATGGCATCGGGGTTGTGGCCGTAATCGGCAATCACCGTGGCACCCTTGTAGTCCATCACGTTGAAGCGGCCGGGTGCATTGTGCGCATCGCTGACGAAGCTGGCCAGACCGCTTTTGAGCGTTTCCCACTTGAGGCCGACCGCCCAGGCCGCTGCCAGCGCGGCCATCACGTTTTCGACCTGGAAGCCGATACTGCCACTGCGGGTCAGCGGGATGTGTTGCAGCAAGACGCGTTCACGCCAGGCGCCTTCGGCGGCGACGATGGTATTGCCGTCCACATACACGGTGCGTTTGCCCTGCGCGCGGTGAGTGGCCATCAGCGGGTGGTGCCGGTCGGCGGCGAAGAAGATCACGTTTCCGGGGCAGGTCGGCGCCATGGCAGCAACAATGGGATCGGCGGCATTGAGCACCGCGTAACCGGTGGGCGCGACGTTCTGCACGATCACGCGTTTGAGCACCCCCAGGTCTTCGACCGTGGTGATGAAGTTGAGGCCCAAGTGGTCGCCGCTGCCGACGTTGGTGACGACGGCCACCTGGCAACGGTCAAAGCCGAGGCCTTCGCGCAGCACACCGCCGCGCGCGACTTCAAACACGGCGGCATCCACGTCGGGATGCATCAAAACATTGCGCGCGCTTTTCGGTCCGCTACAGTCGCCGCTGTCGGTCTGCCGGCCATCGACATAAACGCCATCAGTGTTGGTCATGCCGCAGCGCAAACCGCTGGCAGTCAACAAGTGTGCGATCAGGCGGGTCACCGTGGTCTTGCCGTTGGTGCCGGTCACGGCCACCACCGGCACGCGGCCGTCATCGCCGTGTGCAAACAATTCGTTGATCATGGCGCCGCCTACGGATCGGCCCTTGCCGTAGGAAGGCGACAGGTGCATGCGCAGGCCGGGCGCGGCGTTGACTTCAACCACGCCGCCGTTTTGCGCCTCCAGCGGACGCAGCACGCTTTCGCAGACCACGTCCACGCCGCAGATGTCCAGGCCGATCATCTGTGCGGCCGCCACGGCGCTCGCGGCCACCTCAGGGTGCACATCGCCGGTCACGTCGGTGGCGGTGCCGCCGGTGCTCAGGTTGGCGTTGTTGCGCAGGATCACGCGGCGTCCACGCGCAGGAATCGACTCCGGTGTCAGGTCCTGAACCGCCAGCCGAGCCACGGCAATCTCGTCAAACCGGATCTTGGTCAGCGAGGTCGCGTGGCCTTCGCCGCGCCGCGGGTCCTGGTTGACGATATCGACCAGCTCGCGCACGGTGTGCAGGCCGTCACCGAGCACTTGCGGCGGTTCGCGCCGCGAGGCGGCCACCAGCTTGCTGCCGACCACCAGAAGGCGGAAGTCATTGCCGGGCAGGAATTTTTCGACCATCACGTCGCCGTGCTCAGCCGCCGCGCGGAAGGCGATGTCGAGATGCTCGCGCGTCACGATGTTGACGGTCACGCCCTTGCCCTGGTTGCCGTCCAGCGGTTTGAGCACCACCGGCAGCCCGATCTGCAGGGCTGCTGTCCAGGCGTCGTCGACATCGGAGACCGGGCGGCCGGTGGGCACCGGTACACCGGCGGCCAGCAGCAGTTTTTTGGTCAGGTCCTTGTCCTGGGCAATCGATTCGGACACGGCGCTGGTGGCGTCCAGCTCGGCGGCCTGGATGCGGCGCTGGCGCGAGCCCCAGCCGAACTGCACCAGACTGCCGCGCGTCAGGCGCCGGTAGGGAATGCCGCGGGCAACCGCCGCGTCCACGATGGCGCCGGTGCTGGGGCCTATGCGTTCGTCTTCGTCGAGGTCGCGCAGTTGCGCAATCGCCGCGTCCACGTCGAAACCGGTTTCATTGAGCGCGGCAAACACCAACGCTTGGGCCAGCTCCAGCGCGAGTCGACCGACCGCCTCTTCGCTGTACTCGATAACCGTCTGGTAAACGCCGGGCTCCAGCGTGGCCGAAGTCTGGCTGAAGGTAACGGGGCAGCCAGCGTTGGCCTGCAGCGCCAGCGCGGCCGACTCCAGCACATGGGCCAGCGACACCGGGCCCACATAACCGCCGGGCCGCAGCGCGCCGATGGCGGGAAACAGCGAACGCACGCGCGGCTCAAAGCCGGGCAGCCTGTCGATGGCGCACTCGGCATCGGTGCAGCCAACGACGGCTTCAAGCGCCGTGTGGCGGCTCCAGAGGTTGGGGCCGCGCAGGGCACGGATGCGCGAAACGTTCATGGGAGGATCTTTCGGGGCTGGGCCGGGCTGGATTCAAAGGCTTCAATGCCCGCGCCGATCAGGTTGAGGGGTATGCCGAGCGCCCAGGCCGCAGCAATCGCGGCGAGCAGGCTGTCTTCGGCGGTCGGGACGTGGCGGTCCTGCCAGACGGCCAGCTTGTCGAGGCCGGGCAAAAAGACCTCGCTGCTGCCAGTGGCCAGCACCACCTGTCCCTGGCGAATGAACACGGCGCGGCCGCCGGTGTCCAGGTGGGCGGTAATAGCGGGCAGCGTTGGGTCCAGCGCATAAAAAATCACTTCGCCGTCGCACAGGCCGGCCATGGTGACGATGGCGGGATCGGCGGCGTTGAGAACGGCCACGCCGTCGGGCAGTACCACATCGACCTGTGATCGCATGACCTTGAACATCGGTTCTTCGTCGAAGATATCGAACTCGGCAAGCTTGTCCCAGCCACCCAGGTCGGTGACCACGCCGACCTGACAGCGGTCATAGGCCAGGCCGGTACGCAGGATGGTGCGAGCGCTGTTTTCAAACACCGCCGCCTGTACGGCGCGGTTGATCAGCAGGCGCTGGCCGGCTTCCCAGCAGGTGCCGTCGGTTTTGTCGAGACAGCGTCCGTCCACAAACAGGCCGTCGCGGCAGGCCAGACCGGTGTGCCGGCCCGAGAGCTGCAGCAGCCAGGCGACAAGGCGCGCGATGTTGTGCGCGCCGGCCGAACCGGCCACGCCGACCACCGGAATACGGCCGCTTTGCTCACCGTCCGGCGCTTCTGGAAACAGGTGGTCGCAGATGGCGCGGCCGACCGGACGGGGCGCGCCCTCGGCTGGTTTGAGGTGCATCAGCAGACCGGGGCCGGCATTGACTTCCACAATCGCGCCGCCCTGGCCATGCAACGGTTTTGAAATGTCCTGTGCCACGACATCAACGCCGGCAATGTCCAGGCCCACGACGCGCGCGGCCAGCGAGACGATGTGGTCGACCTCGGGATGGACCTCGTCGGTGCAGTCGATGGATACATTGCCGTTGCGCTGGATCAGCACCTCGCGGCCAGCGGCCGGAACGGCGTCGGGGCTCAGGCCCTGACGCTGCAGGTCGAGCTGGATGGCTTCGTCCTTGTCGAGTTCGATCAACCCGAGCGGGAAGTCTTCGGTGGCGCCGCGGCGCGGGTCGGTGTTGAGCTGTGTGTTGACCAGTTGGGCCACGCTGGCCACGCCATCACCGCGGATGGATGCCGTTTCGCCGCGCGCGGCGG
The DNA here is from genome assembly GCF_014641715.1 of Polaromonas eurypsychrophila. Classification (GTDB taxonomy): domain Bacteria; phylum Pseudomonadota; class Gammaproteobacteria; order Burkholderiales; family Burkholderiaceae_C; genus Polaromonas; species Polaromonas eurypsychrophila. The sequence continues at coordinate 19,967 of NZ_BMIG01000005.1, forward strand.
CGACGACGCGGCCGCCGACGACCAGCAGGCGATGCTCATGGCCGCGCACAAAACGCTCGACCATCACATCGCTGCCCTGAGGCGCGGCGACATGGAAGGCGGCCTCGACTTCTTCCCGTGTCTTCAGGTCCAACGACACACCGCGGCCGTGGTTGCCGTCCGAAGGCTTGACGACCACCGGCAGCCCGATGTCCTGGGCGGCTTCCCAGGCAGCCTCGACGGTGTCGACAATTTGACCTTCGGGCACCGGCACGCCGCAGGAGGCCAGCAGGCTTTTGGTCAGGTCCTTGTCGCCGGCAATGCCTTCGGCAATCGCGCTGGTGAATTCGGTCTCGGCGGTCCAGATGCGGCGCTGGCTGGCGCCGTAGCCGAGCTGCACCAGATTGCCGTCGTTCAGGCGGATGTGCGGGATGCGGCGCTCGGTGGCGGCAGCGACGATGGCGGCGGTGCTGGGGCCGAGGTAACACTCGTCGACCTTGGCGCGCACGCGGGCCACTGCGACCTGCAGTTCGGCCTCGCCATAAGGCTCATGGTGGGCTCCGTTGTTGATGGCGGCCATCAGCAGGCGGTGGCCTTCGGCCAGGGCGCTGCGGGCGACCTGCTCGTCGCGAGCCCGGAACACCATGCGGTAGATGCCGCGGTGGGAGGTGCTGCGGGTCTGGCCGAAGCCAGTCGGCATGTCGGCCAGGTTCAGCAATTCGATGACCACGTGTTCGAGCACGTGGCCGGCCCAGGTGCCTTCCACCAGGCGCTGGATGAAGCCACCGCGCTCGCCGACGCCGCAATGGTGCTCGACCAGAGCCGGCAAAAGGGCCACCAGCCGGTCGCTGAAACCGGGAATCAGGTTGGACGGAAAATCTTCCAGACTTCCCAGGTCCAGCCAGGTTTCCAGCACGGGCCGGTAGGTCCAGATGTTGGGGCCACGCAGGTAATTGATGCGCAGAAGCTTGATGTCGTCCTTTTTGCTCATGTTTTTATCGCTTGGGTCAACCGCGCCGGCCGGGCGGGCGTTCTTTTTGGAAAGCGCCCCGGAAGGGGCGTTTCTGGTTAATAAATGCGGGTTTTCCTGCACGGGTGTTGAATGAGACATCAGCAGGTTCCCCGGCTTGGGCGAAAATCGCCGCTTCGGCCCTGGAAATCCCCAAGGTACTGGTTTTGACGGCTTCCAAACTCACAATGCAAAATTCTCATCCGGTTGATGTCTCCAGCGAGGCCGGCCAGGCGCAAATAGAATTGCGCGCACAGCTCACAGCCCATGAGAACGTTTTATGTACGGTGCTGGTTGACCTGAACCGGCAACTTCGGTTTTCGCGTGGCTTGCTGGCGCTGACCGACCAGCGCCTGATGGCCCAGGACCCGGAAACCGGCCAATGGACAAGCTGGGCGCTGCCCGGGAAAACCCCTACCGGCGCTCCCCCGGACCTGTCCCTGCGTCATTTCGACCATGCCGGCGTCGGCACGCTGGAGTTGCACCAGGGCGGCGCCCGGCTGGCCAGCTGGCGTTTCACCCTGGCGGCCAATGTGCAGGCCTTGCGCCTGCAGCGCCTGTTTGAGCAGCAAAGCGCGCTGTCCGGCTCCGAGGCCGCGGTGGGTCTGGCCGATGAGGTCGCCCTGTGCCCGCTGTGCGACACCGTCCTGCCGCCGGACAGCGACGAATGTGGCAACTGCGTCCGGGAACTGCACACCCCGCCGTCGACCTGGGTGCTGCTGCGCTTATGGCGATTCGCGCGCCCCTACCAGTGGCAGCTGCTGGCGGGATTTTTGCTGACGCTGGCGTCCACCGCCGCCACCCTGGTGCCGCCTTACCTGACCATCCCGCTGATTGATGACATCCTGATCCCGTTCCAGAACGGCCAGCAGATCGCGTCGGGTAAGGTGCTGGCCATCCTGGGCGCGCTGCTGGCGGCCGCGGTTGTCGGCTGGGCGCTGAACTGGGCCCGCACCTATTTGCTGGCGCTGGTGTCCGAGCGCATAGGCGCCGACCTGCGCACCGCTACTTTTGACCATTTGCTGGAGCTGTCGCTGGACTACTTTGGCGGCAAACGCACCGGCGACCTGATGGCGCGTATTGGCTCGGAAACCGACCGCATCAACGTCTTTTTGTCGCTGCACGCGCTGGACTTCGCGACCGATGTGCTGATGATTGTGATGACGGCCGCCATTCTGTTTTCCATCAACCCCTGGCTGGCGCTGGTGACCTTGTTGCCGCTGCCCTTCATCGCCTGGATGATCCATGCCGTGCGCGAGCGCCTGCGCACCGGCTTCGAGAAAATCGACCGGGTCTGGTCCGAAGTGACCAATGTACTGGCCGACACCATCCCCGGCATCCGCGTGGTCAAGGCCTTTGCCCAGGAAAAACGCGAAGCCCAGCGCTTTCGCGATGCCAACCGGCACAACCTGGATGTCAACGACAAGCTCAACAAGGTCTGGTCGCTGTTCACGCCGACGGTCTCGCTGCTGACCGAAATCGGCCTGCTGGTGGTCTGGGCTTTTGGTATCTGGCTGGTGTCCAGACAGCAGATCACCGTCGGCGTGCTGACCGCCTTTATTGCCTATATTGGCCGCTTCTATACAAGGCTGGACTCCATGAGCCGCATTGTGTCGGTGACGCAGAAAGCAGCTTCCGGCGCCAAACGCATTTTCGACATCCTTGACCATGTCTCGAACGTGCCCGAGTCCGCCAACCCGGTGCCCATGGCCTCACTGCAAGGCCGCATCGAGATGAGCGGCCTGGGCTTTCGCTACGGTAACCGCGCGGTGATCCGCGGGCTGGACCTGGTGATTCAGCCGGGCGAAATGATCGGCCTGGTGGGCCATAGCGGCTCGGGCAAAAGCACGCTGGTCAATCTGATCTGCCGCTTTTACGATGCGACCGATGGCAGTATCAGTGTGGATGGAATTGACATCCGGCGTTTTGGCGTGGCTGACTACCGGCGCAATATCGGCCTGGTGCTGCAGGAGCCGTTTTTGTTCTTCGGCACGATTGCCGAGAACATTGCCTACGGCAAACCCGGCGCCAGCCGCGCCGAAATAGTGGCTGCGGCCCGCGCTGCCCATGCCCACGAATTCATCTTGCGGCTGCCTCAGGGCTACGACTCGCTGGTCGGCGAGCGTGGCCAGGGTCTGTCGGGCGGTGAACGCCAGCGCATCTCGATCGCGCGCGCACTGCTGATCGACCCGCGCATCCTGATCCTTGACGAAGCCACATCATCGGTGGACACCGAGACCGAGCTGGAAATCCAGAAGGCCCTGGACAATCTGGTGCAGGGCCGCACGACGATTGCGATCGCACACCGCCTGTCCACCCTGCGCAAGGCCAACCGCCTGGTGGTGATGGAGCGCGGCCAGGTGGTGGAGGTTGGCCGGCATGACGAGTTGATGGCCCAACAGGGCGCGTATTGGCGGCTCTACGAAGCGCAGGCGCGCCAGGTTGACAGCGAAGGCAACCATGACGCCGAAGAAGGAAGGATTGCGCTGGCGACCTCGCAGGTGGCGCACACAGCCCAGCGTGCTGGCAGCGTTTGAAGGAATACCCATGGCCCCTGTTTCCATTCCCGCCGACCCTCCCTTTGAACTGGTGCGCCACGCCTCGGGCCGGCTACTGCTGACTGACAGCAGCGGCCAGCAACATGTCGGTGTTGTCCCGGTGCGGGCGTTTCCGATTGCCGCCCCGGATGAAGGCATCTCGCTGGTCAGTAGCGAGGGCCATGAACTGGCCTGGCTGGAGCGCCTGGATGGCATGCCGCCAGCGCTGCGCAGCCTGCTGGAAGAAGAGCTGGCCCTGCGCGACTTTGTGCCCGAGATCACACGCATCATCAGTGTTTCAAGTTTCGGCACGCCCAGTACCTGGACGGTGGAGACCGACCGCGGCGACACCACGTTTGTGCTCAAGGGCGAGGAGGATATCCGGCGCCTCAGCCGCCAGTCGCTGCTGATCGCCGCCGGGCATGGCGTGCATTTCAGCGTGAAGGACATGGCGGCGCTGGATCGGGCTTCGCGGCGACTGCTCGAACGGTTTCTTTAGGCGTCTGGGCGGCAGAAGGCGTCGAAGCGAAAAGTGGCCCCAGATCAAGTCCGGGATGACCGCCAGCGCACGGCGTCCGCTATAAATTCAATAGCTATTCATGACCGCACGCTATAGGCTGCAGGCAGATTTCATGCCCAAACCGCCTGATTCAGGCAGCAAACCGCGCACTGGCTCAGTCGCGCACGATCAGGATGGGCAGGTGCGCATGCGCCAGCACCTGCGCCGCCACGCTGCCGAGCACGAGTTTTTCAAGGCCGCGACGGCCATGCGAACCCATGACGATCAGGTCGGCACCCACCGAGTTGGCGGCTTCCAGAATGCCGCGATAAATGGCATGGCTTTCGATGATGGACGAGGCCACCGTGATGCCCGCGCTTTCAAGCAATCGGGTCGCCCCGCTCAGCGCCTCCTTGCCCTCCTTGGTCGCCGCGCCCAGGTACTGCGCCTGACCATAAGCAAAGTCGGCGCCGACACCGCTGAAGGCATAGGGATCAATAACGTAAATCGCGGTGACCGTGCTGCCGAAGGCCTGGGCAAGTCCCCTGGCTTTTTCCACAGCCATCAACGACGTCTGTGAACCATCCACTGGCAGCAAGATGTGCTTGAACATGATCGCGGTCTCCCTAAAAATCAGGCTTCGATCTTCACGCCTTTCCAGAAAGCCACACGGCCTTTGATCTCTTCAGCTTCAGACTTGGGGTTAGGGTAGTACCAGGCCGCGTCGGTATTCATCTCGCCATTGACCAGCAGCGAGTAATAACTCGCCTGCCCTTTCCATGCACACATGGTGTGATGGTTGCTGAAAGTCACGTAATCACGATTGAGCGTACTGTCAGGAAAATAATGGTTACCTTCGATGGTCACAATGTCGTCGCTTTGCGCAATGACTGCGCCGTTCCAGATGGCCTTCATAACACTTCTTTCTTGGATTGCGGGGTCCGCCGCCGGGTCAGGGATGGAGCTGCCAGCAATCTTCGCACAGTCTGCACCGGCTGTGGGGTGGCAGCGAAGGCATTTCAAATGCAAAAAGAGGCGTGATGGAAAGCCATCACGCCTCTTTCATAGATTCATGCACGCCTTGCGGCGGGCCGCGCTCAGGCCATGCGCAGGTTGTTGCCTTCAACAATCACTTTGGAGCCGACCGGCACCGCGCTCGACACCTCGACATTGCGGGTGGAGCCGTCATTCATGCGCACGCGCACTTGGTAGACGGTGACCTTCTTCATGTTTTCCTCGATCTTATTGCCGGCAAAGGCGCCGCCAGCGGCTCCGATCACGGTCATGGCCGTCTTGCCGTTGCCGCCGCCAACCTGGTTGCCCAACAGGCCGCCGATCACGCCGCCAGCGACAGTACCCAGACCCACAGTGGTGTTGCCAACGGCAACACCATTGACCTGGCCCTGGCGCTGAACGGGTGTCACGGCTTCCACCGTGCCGCAGTCGGCACAAACCACAGATTTGGGTGCCGGGGCTTGAGCCACCACAACAGGCCGCTGCTGAACCGCAGGTTTCGCGGGAGCAGTTGTGTTGCTGGCCTGTTTGCTGGTCGTGCTCGACTGCGTCGTCGGCGCCACAGCCGCGGTTCCACCAGGCTGTGCGTCAGAGCGGTTGACCACCAGCGCGGCGGCGAGCGCCATCACCGTGACCCCCAAAACGGCTGCAATGGCGACCAGCGCCTTGCTGTGCTGCATGCGCTGCGGGAAACCGGGCTGACTGCCGGGCGTGGCGGGAACTTGATTGTTTGTATCCATGATGGGTACTCCTTTGTGTGAAACTCTGTTGTACCAACAACGCGTAAACGCGGCTGTAGGACGACGTGACAAGTTGTAAGTCCTGTTGGAGCGACAGCGTTCAAAACGTGCGAAATTGCCCACTTTCATGTCGCTTCACCGGAAATTGACCGGCGCTTTACACACCTCCGTGGGGGTGGGTGGGGTCAATCCACAACACCTGCTCAGGTTGTTCGGCCGGCGCGATGTCCAGGTTGATGGCAACCGCCTCACCGTCGCTGCGACACAGCACACATTCGAGCAGTTCGGTCGGGCTGGCGTTGATTTCCTGGTGTGGCACATAAGGCGGCACGTAGATAAAGTCGCCCGGCCCGGCCTCAGCCGTGAACTCCAGCTTCTCGCCCCAGCGCATGCGGGCCCGGCCCCGCACAACGTAGATCACGCTTTCAAGATGGCCATGGTGGTGCGCGCCGGTCTTGGCGTTGGCATGGATGGTGACGGTGCCAGCCCAGAGCTTTTGCGCACCGACACGCGCGAAATTGATGGCGGCCTTGCGGTCCATGCCGGGGGTCGACGGCACGTTGCCGTCGAGCTGGCCGCCGGGGATCACGCGCACACCGTCGTGTTTCCAGTCGGTCGGCTCAGGTGCGTGGCTGTGTTCGTGGGAATGATTGTGTCCGGGGTCGTGGCTCATGAACACATCCTGGTCCAGCAAGGCAGCGTACACCAGGCTGCGGAACAGTGGCCGGTAGAAATCGCGCTGCATCGGTGCCTGGATCATCAGCAGCGCATACAAATCCTGGGCCGGATCGACAAAAAATGTGGTTCCCGCAATGCCGCCCCAGTAGTACAGTCCGACCGAGCCAGGCACCGGTGACACACCGGCCGCCGTGCGCACCGCAAACCCGAGCCCGAAACCATGACCAGGCGGCAGCAGGTCACCGGTGGACGGAAGACCGTCCAGATGGTCGGCCGTCATGAAATCCACGGTGTGCGGGCCCAGCAGGCGCGCGCCCTGCAGCTCGCCACGGTTGCGCATGAACTGCAGAAAACGCGCGTAATCCATCGCGGTGGACATCAGGCCGCCACCGCCGCTTTGCATGGCCACGGTGCGGCGCGGATCCAGCACACGCAGCGGCACGCCGCCGTCAGGGTCGTGCGCAAAAGGTTCGGCAATGCGGTGCTGATCGGCTGCGTCCACCGCAAAGCCGGTCTCAAACATACCCAGCGGGGCAAAAATATGCTGTTGCAGATAGTCGCCGAGTGCCTGCCCGCTGACGGCTTCAACCAGCCGGCCCAACACATCGGTGGCGCGGCTGTATTCCCAGACACTGCCGGGCTGGTGCATCAGCGGCAGCGCGGCCAGCGTGCGTGAGAACTCTGCATTGCTGCGTTCGCGCGACCCCATATTGATTTCCGCATATTGCCGCTGCACCGCCGCCGAACCGAGGAACTCATACGTCAGGCCGGCGGTGTGGCGCAGCAAGTCCTGCACCGTGGCTGGCCGAACCACGTCCTCCAGCGTCACCTGACCGTCACGTTCCACGGCCACCTTCTGGTTGGCAAACTCCGGCAAGTAGTTGGCCACGGAATCGCTGAGCAGCAGCTTTCCCTGCTCCATCAGCATCATCACGGCGACCGAGACCACCGGTTTGGTCATCGAATAGATCCGGAAAATCGCGTCGCGCGGCATCACCGTACCGGTTGCCGGATCAAGCTGGCCCAGGCTTTCGAACAGCGCGACCTTGCCGCGGCGAGCGACCAGCACCACCGCACCGGGCAGTCGTCCGCGGTCAATCTCCGACTGCAACACATCCAGCAAACGCTGCACGCGATCTGGGCACAGGCCGAGTTTGGACGGCGCGGCGAATTCGAGTGCGCTTGACGCTACCATCTCAGGCGCCGTAGCGTTCACGCGCCAACGCCGCACCCCGGGCCAGGGCCTGCAGTTTCTTCAGCGCAATCTCACGGTTCATGGGCGCCAGGCCGCAGTTGGTACAGGGCAACAGGCGGTTCTTCGGCACATACTGCAGCGCTTTGCCGATGGTGTCGGCAATCTGCTCGGGCGTTTCAATCTCGTCGCTGGCCACGTCGATCACGCCGACCATCACGTCCTTGCCTTCCAGCAGCGCCATCAGGTGCGGCGGTACATGCGAGTGATAACACTCCAGGCTGACCTGCTGGATGCTGCTTTTGGCCAGCGCCGGCAGCACCTGCTCGTACTGCCGCCATTCCTCGCCCAGGGTTTGCTTCCAGTCGTCGTTGGCCTTGATGCCGTAGCCGTAACAGATGTGCACGGCCGTGGTACAGGTCAGGCCCTGCGCGGCGCGCTCAAGCGCTTTCACGCCCCAGTCGGCGGCGTCTTTCATGTAGACATTAAAAGCCGGCTCATCGAACTGGATGATGTCCACACCGTCCGCCTGCAACGCCAGCGCCTCCTGATTCAGCAACTCGGCAAAGGCCATGGCGAGCTTGATGCGGTCGCCATAAAACTGGTCGGCCACGGTGTCCACAATCGTCATCGGGCCAGGCAAGGTGAATTTTATTTTTTTGCCAGTGTGCGCGCGCAGTAGCTGCGCTTCTGCGGCATGCACCCGGCCCTTGAGTTTGAGCCGGGCCACCACCTGCGGCACCATCGCGTCATAACGGTTGTCGCGTATGCCCATCTTGACCTTGTGCTCGAAGTCGATACCTTCGACCTGCTCAAGAAAGCCGTGCACAAAATGCTGGCGCGACTGCTCCCCGTCGCCGATCACGTCCAGGCCGGCGTCTTCCTGCGCCTTGATCCAAAGCAGGGTCGCGTCGGCCTTCGCCTGCGCGAGTTCGGCGCCTTCGGCTTTCCATTGTGGCCAGAGCTTCTGGGTTTCCGACAGCCAGGCAGGTTTGGGCAGGCTGCCGGCAATGGTGCTGCTGAAAAGCGTTCTTGTCATGGTGTCTCCTGATGTGGGTTGAAAGTATTTTTGGGTCGTCAGGCTGCACGGGTCGGGACCGCACAAAAGTGTGTCGCCAACAATTCATAAGAACGCCTGCGCACGGCCGGATCGTGGGCCCAGGTGATCACCACCAGTTCCTCAACCTCCAGCGCATCCGACAATGCACGCAATTTTTCGGCAACCTGCGGCCCGCTGCCCACCAGCGCCGTGCGCCTGAGTTGATCGGCCTGCATCTGTTCGGCGGGGCTGTAGGGCCGCTGCGCCAGTTCGGCCGGCGATTGCAGCGGGCCCAAAGCGCCACGGTTGCGGTCTATTTTCCAGCGCTCACGGCCTGAAAAATGCTGCCAAGCCTCTTCTTCGGTGTCGGCCGCCAGCGCCCAAACACACAGCGCAGGCTGCGGCTCGGGGTGTTGGGGGCTGGGCCGATACATGTCGCGGTACACGGCGATGGCTTCTTCGGCGCCCTGCCCGTCGGTGATGAAATAAGCAAACGCGTAAGGCAGCCCGTAATGCGCCGCCAGTTGCGCGCCGTAGTTGGAACTGCCCAGCATCCACATCGTGGGCGCGGTCGGACCACCCGGCTCGGCAGTGACGCCGCGACCGGGATGCCCTTCAGGCAGTTCGTTTCCCCCGACCCAGGCTTGCAACTCGCGCACCTGCAGCGGAAAGTGATCGGCCGCGCTGTGCGCCTGTGGATTGAGCAACTGGGCGGTGCGGCCGTCAGAACCCGGCGCGCGGCCAACGCCGAGGTCGATGCGGCCCGGCGCCAGCGCTTCAAGCACGCGGAACTGCTCGGCCACCTTGAGCGCCGAATAATGCGGCAGCATCACGCCGGCGCTGCCGATGCGTATGCGCTGCGTGGTCGCGGCAATCGCGGCCATCAACACCTCGGGCGCGCTGCCGACAATGGTGGGGTGGCTGTGATGCTCGCTGACCCAGAAGCGTTCATAACCCAGTGCCTCGCAATGTTGGGCCAGGGCCAGCGTTTCACGGATGGAGGCATCGGCGCTGCGGCCGGTGACGGCCACCGATTGGTCAAGAACAGACAGTCGGATCATGGCACCGACTATAGCCAGAGTACCCTGCCCCTGCTGGTCTGTTCCAATACAGGCTTAGCAACAAGCCCCCGGGGCTTTCAGAAATTCGTTTGTCGGGATGCAGGGCAAGGCGCACGGCGCAGGAGTCGGAATGCACTTGGGTGCATGAGGATTCCGAGCATCGCGCAAAGCCGCCATGCGCCCGAGAAACGGATTTATGGAAGACCCGCAAAAACCATGGCACTCAAAGCCACCATTTACAAAGCCCAACTGGCCCTTGCCGACATGGACCGCGGCATTTATGGCGATCACAATGTGACGATTGCGCGGCATCCGTCCGAGGCCGACGAACGCATGATGATCCGGCTGCTGGCCTATGCGCTGAACGTGCCGGCCGACGACAAGAAAGGCCATCTTGAGTTTGCCAAGGACTTGTGGGATGTCGATGAGGCCGCGCTCTGGCACAAGGACTACACCGACCAGATCCTGCACTGGATCGACGTGGGACAGCCCGACGACAAGCGCCTGATGCGCGCCGCCGGCCGAGCCGAACGGGTCAGCGTCTACAGCTTTGCCAGCAGCACGCCGGTCTGGTGGAAAGCCATCGAAAGCAAACTCACGCGCGCGGCCAACCTGGTGGTCTGGCAGATCGATGCCGCACAAAGCCAGGCCCTGGCCAAACTGGCCGAACGCAGCATGCAACTGCAGGTGTCGGTGCAAGATGGCACGGTGTGGATGAGCACAGCGGCAGACTCGGTAGAAATCACGCCGCGTCGGTTAACGGCTGGCGACTAGAGCGTTTTTCCGGGCGGCCCAGCCTCGGGGTTGCCAGACTGCTGCTGATAAGGCGGCAAACCCACACCACATTTGAAGCAGAAGTTTGCTTCGGCCGCATGGCCCTCCGTCAGGCACTCGTGGCAGGTGCGTGTAGTCAGCGCCTCCGACAACTGGAAGCGCCGCTGCGCCGCCATCTCGGCCGTGACGATGCCCGTGGGTACCGCCAGAATGCCCCAACCCATCAGCATCATGAAGGATGCGATCAGCCGCCCGAGGTCGGTCTTGGGCACGATGTCACCGAAGCCCACGGTGGTCACCGTGCTGATGGCCCAGTAAATCGAGATCGGGATGCTGGTGAAGCCGTTGGTCTGGCCCTCTACCACATACATCACCGTGCCCATGATGAGCACCACCATCAACACCGCCGACAGAAACACCAGGATCTTGCGACCGCTGGCCGCCATCGCGCGCCCGAGGAACTGGTATTCCGTGACATAGGCCGCCAGCTTGAAAACCCGGAACACACGCAGCAGCCGCAGCACGCGCACATCGATCAACGCATGCAGCTCCGGGAAAAACAGCGCCAGGTAGGTCGGCAGCACCGCCACCAGGTCGATGATGCCGAAAAAGCTGGTCGCGTACTGCAGCGGCCGGCGCACGCAGAGCAGGCGCGCGATGTACTCGGCCGTGAATAGCAGCGTGAATATCCACTCCAGCGACATGAATATGCGGCCGTAACGCTGGTGAATCGCCTGCACGCTGTCGGCCATCACCACGGCAATGCTCAGCAGGATGACCGCAATCAGCGCCTGGTCGAACCAGCGGCCAGCACGCGTGTCGGCTTCAAAAATAACCGTGTACCAGCGCAGCCGCCAGCCGGCCAGCGGCTTGTCGTCGGACGAGGGGAAAGTGGCGGGTTGGGGTGGGGGCATGCTTGCGCGTGATGCCTTGTTTTGCAGGACCTAAACCTTAACCGAGTTCGGTGGGATGGCAAGTCGGCCAGTAGCCTGTGTTGATGTGGGCGCCGTCTTGCCGGCAATTCGCTATTTATTTGATAGCTGGTTGCGCTTGCTGGGCATGGGCTAGATGGCGATTTTGTTCATGAATCGACCTGGAATTCGTCACCTTCACTTGCATCACGCTGCTGTCGCGGCTCGCGCAGGGACAGTAGTAGGTAACTCCCCACTCCCACCCCTAACCCCTCCCTCGCCCCGCTGGGCGATGGAGGGGAACCTCATTTGGCCGCGTGCGCTGCGCTCGCGTGCACACATGACGGTCTGTTGGGATTCCCGTGCATGAAGCGCTGCGCGCTTCATGCACTCCGGATGGGAGTTCGGTATCTGAATTTGGATGTTGGTCTTCTCCCCCCCCCCTCCCGTCGGGCTGGGCCGAGGAGCGCAGGTCAAAGCGGATCAGGGATCGCGATTGTCTGAGCCGAAGGCGAGTTCGAGCGAGACCCCGCTTTGACCGAGCACCGCAGGTTGCCCGTAGCGAAGCGGAGGGACCCAGACCATCGGGTCGCCTTTTCTTTGCTTACTTTCTTTTGGCGACGCAAAAGAAAGTGAGTTGCCGCCGGGCAACCCCCGGCCAACCGGCGCAGGCAGACCTCAAGGCACGAGGAAGCAAAAGATGGATCCCGGATCCATTCCGGGATGACAACCCGGAAGGTGTCGGAAGCCAGGCCTTATGCCTTCTCCGCCTCCTGCAAGGTCCGCCACATCACCTTCCCCGACCCGCTCTTGGGCAAGGCATCGACAAACTGCACGACGCGCGGGTATTTGTAGGCCGCCATGTTGTTACGGCACCAGCCGATGATGTCTTCCTCGGAGGTGGCGCCCTTGGCGGCAGGGCGCAGCACCACCACTGCCTTGACGGTTTCTCCGCGGTAGGCATCGCGGGTGGAAATGATGCAGGCTTCCTGAATGGCCGGGTGTTTGAACATCAAGGCTTCCACTTCGGCCGGCCAGACCTTGAAGCCTGACGCATTGATCATGCGTTTGAGCCGGTCGGTGATGAAGAAATAGCCGTCCTCATCGACGCGCCCAAGGTCGCCGGAACGGAAAAAGCGTTTGCCGTCGAAGTCGATAAAGGCCGAGGCCGTAGCCTCAGGCCGTTTCCAGTATCCTGAAAAATTCTGTGGGCCGCACATGATGATCTCGCCCTGCTCGCCCTGCGGCATTTCCTGCAGCGTCAAGGGGTCGATAACGCGCGCGTCCACACCCACAAAAGGCACACCCAGGCACTGCTGCTTAGTCGCGTCCGGCGGGTTGCTGTGTGAAGGCGCGGCGGTTTCGGTCAAGCCGTACCCCTCGGCAAAACGCAGGCCGTACTGTTCCCACAAGCGCTGGGCCACGGCCTGCGGCATCGCCGCGCCGCCGCCGCCGATGTAAACCAGGCCACTCAAATCGAAACTTGCGAAGTTCGGGCTGGCCAGCAGGTCAATCACCATCGTCGGGATGTTGGTCCAATGCGTGACGCGCCACCTGGAGATCAACCGCCCAGCAAGCTCGCGGTCCCAGCGCGGCATCACGACCAGCGTTGCGCCACCGTAAATCGCCGCGTGCATGACCGACACCATGCCGGTGATATGAAACATCGGTACCACCGACAGCACCACGTTTTCAAACGTGCTGTTGCCCCACAGGCCGCTGGCCACCGCGTTGTGCATGATGCTCGCGTGCGTGTGCATGCAGCCCTTGGGCAGGCCGGTGGTGCCGCTGGTGTAAGGCAGCACCGCCAGGTCTTGCGGCGTGGCGGTGTGGGCCGGCAGCTTCGCGACATCACCGCGCAGGGCATCGCCCCAGTCCAGTACAGCCCCGCCATCCAGCGCCGGCAGCACATGCCGCGTGCCCAGCCAGTCCTGCCAGGCGGGCGGGAGTGTTTCAGCACCCTCGGCCTGCAGGTCAAAGGCGTCGCTGTAATGCGAAACAATCATGTGCTGCAGGCGTTCGGCGGGGGCCAATTGCGCATCGGCGCGGGCCAGCTCGGGGGCCAGGTCGGCAGCGATGATGGCGACCTTGGCATCCGGGTCGATGATGTAGTGCTTGAGCTCCTCGGCGCGGTTCATCGGGTTGACCGGCACCACCACGGCATCGACGCGCAGGATGGCAAAGTGGGCAATCACCCACTGCGGGCAGTTCTGCATGTCCAGCACCACACGGTCGCCTTTTTTGACGCCCAGGGCATGCAGCGTCGCGGCCAGACGCTCGGCCTTGTCCAGCACTTCGGCATATGTGAACACGCGGCCGAAGAACACCAGCGCCGCCTTGTCCGGAAAACGCAGGGCGCTGACCACCAGGTTGTGCCACAGCGAGGTGGTCGGCGGTGTGATGTGATGCGGCAGGCGTTTCGGCCAGAACTTGAAATGGGCACGATCCATGGTGTCTCCTTGGTGCAAGCGTAACGTGCCCGGGCCAGCAGGGCATCGGGGAAGACGCTAGCCGCGTCGCGTGCGCGACGTTGTTTATCATGGGCCACTATTTCAAAAAGGAGACAAACATGTTCACCCCCCAGCGTGTCCTGGCTGCCTTGCTGGTCGCAGCCAGCTCCGCAGCTTTCGCAGCCTTCCCGGAAAAACCGATACGTGTGGTCATCGGCTTCCCCGCCGGCGGGCCGCTGGACCAGCATGCGCGGCTGCTGACCGAGCGCCTGCAGGCCGTGTTGGGCCAGCCCATCGTGATCGACTACAAGTCGGGCGCTGGCGGTACCGTCGGCGCGCAAGACGTGATGAAGGCCGCGCCCGACGGCTACACCTTGATGCTGGCCAACACCGGCGTGATGGTGATCAACCCGGCGTTGTACGGCAAGCTGCCCTACGCCACGCTGAAGGACTTCACGCCGATTGCGCGCACTGCCATGCAGCCGCTGGCCCTGCTGGTCAACCCCAAGCTGCCGGTCACGACACTCAAGGAATTTGTGGATTACGCCAAAGCCCGCCCAGGCCAGATCAACTATGGATCGGCCGGCAACGGCGGCATCAGCCATCTGGTGCCCGAGATGTTCAAAAACGCCACCGGGCTGTTCATGGTGCACATTCCCTACCGCGGCAGTGCGCCGGCCTTCACCGACCTGATGGGCGGCCAGGTGCAGTTCATGGGCGAGTCGATCCCGCAGGCGGCGAATTACCACAAGCAGGGCAAGGTGCGCGCGCTGGCGGTGACCAGCAAGGAGCGCAATCCCGCGCTGCCGGACATTCCCACAGTCATCGAGTCAGGCTTCAAAGGCTTTGAGGTCGTCGGCTTTTACGGCTTTCTCGCACCGGCGGGCCTGCCCTCGGATGTCACCGCAAAATTGAGCGATGCCTTCAGACAGGTCATGGCCAGCCCCGACATCCGCAACCGCATGGTGACCCAGGGCGCCGACCCGGCATTCCTGGGCAGCGAAGACTTCGCAAAATTCCTCACCGCAGAAATGCCGCGCTGGGCACAGGCGGTCAAGGCTTCCGGCGCCAAGCTTGACTGAGAGTTTCGCCGCTTGTTGATCCGCACAAGGCGCGCGGCAGGATGGTTTTCTGCGCAAGGGCGGTGCACGCGACAGGCACGTCAGACGATGTATTTTCAAGTCCCCGGATTCCAGGGCGGAAGCAATTGCTGGGACGGATTCGATAGCCATTGAGGCGACTTTGCGAGATCAAGCGACGATGCCTGCTTGAGTCAAGGGCCAAGAAATTTTCCGGTTACCGACAAAACTGCCAATTGATGGTCATTTAGCGGGTATTCCTTAGTTTTTGCAATCCCTAAAGGTTGCAACACTGTTAGTCTTGTTCTATCAACTCCTCCTTGCCACCAGCCTGTTCGCGTTTCAGTGCTGACCAAGTGGCAACCCGAGAGCCTACTTTTCAGTTGACGGGACGTGTGCCACACCCGTCAACTGAAGAGTGCCCCTTCGCGTGGAGAGATTTGAATGACGAATACGGGCTTTACCGTCAGCGTCAGTGATAAACCGGCAAGCGCCGATGGCGCTGTGGAGTTCGGGCGCCAGGAAAAATTGCTCAAGGCCGGCGCTTTGCAGAATGCCATCTTCAACAGCGCCAACTTCTCAAGCATCGCCACTGACGAAAAAGGCGTCATCCAGATTTTCAATGTGGGTGCCGAACGCATGCTTGGCTACGCTGCTGCCGACGTGGTGAACAAAATCACGCCCGCCGATATTTCCGACCCTCAGGAAGTGATTGCCCGGGCTGAAGGTCTTAGCCTGGAACTGGGTACCCGCATCACGCCCGGTTTCGAAGCCCTGGTTTTCAAGGCATCGAGAGGCATTGAAGACATCTACGAACTCACCTACATCCGCAAGGACGGCAGCCGCTTTTCGGCCATTGTTTCGGTGACCGCTTTGCGCGATGCCCAGGAAGGCATCATTGGTTACTTGCTGATCGGCACCGACAATACGGCGCGGAAAAAGGTGGAGGCGGCCCAGGCCATGCTGGACCAAAGGCTGCGCGACCAACAGTTTTATACGCGCTCGCTGATTGAATCAAACATCGATGCGCTGATGATGACGGACCCACAAGGCTTCATCTCTGACGTCAACCAGCAGATGATGACGCTGACCGGTCGCACGCGCGACGAACTGATCGGGGCTCCCTGCAAGAAGTTCTTCACCGATCCTGCCCGCGCCGAGGCCGCCATCAAGCGGGTGCTTACCGAACACAAGGTCAGCAACTACGAACTCACGGTACGCGCCCAGAACGGCGAGGAAACGGTTGTGTCTTACAACGCCGCGACCTTCCAGGACCGCGACCGCAAACTGCAAGGGGTGTTTGCAGCAGCGCGGGACGTGACCGAGCGCAAGCGTTTTGAGCGCGCCTTGCAAGAGAAAAATATTGAGCTGGAACATGCCAGCATCATGAAATCGGAATTTCTGGCCACCATGTCGCATGAACTGAGGACGCCGCTCAACGCCATCATCGGCTTTTCCGAGGTTCTCAAGGACGGACTGGTGGGCTCGATGAGCGAGAAGCAGCATGAGTACATCGACGACATTTTTACCAGCGGTCAGCACTTGCTCTCGCTGATCAATGACATTCTGGACCTGTCCAAGGTCGAGGCCGGCATGATGGCGCTCGAACTGGAGCTGGTCGATCTGAACAGTCTGTTGTCTGGAACCCTTTCCATCGTCAAGGAAAAAGCGCTGGCCCGATCCATCGCACTTGAACTTCAGAATGACGGCGGGACGGGGCTGCTGCTGGACATGCGCAAGACCAAACAGATCGTCTACAACCTGCTCGCCAATGCCGTCAAATTTGGCGCAGGTGGGGGCCGGATCACATTGAGTGCACGGCGCGTCCAGCGCGAGGCGGTTGGAACACTGCCCGGCGCCTGGCCGGTGCACAGCTTCCCTCTGGTTGACAACGAATACACAGAGTTTCTGGAAATCTCCGTCAGCGATAGCGGGATCGGTATTTCGGAAAAAAACATGGCAAAACTGTTTCAGGCTTTCAGTCAGATTGACAGCAGCCTGGCGCGTAAATACCAAGGCACCGGACTCGGTCTGGCGATGGTCAAGCAACTGGCAGAGTTGCATGGCGGCACGGTGGCTGTTGCCAGTACGGAAGGCAAGGGTGCGCGCTTTGCTGCATGGCTTCCAGTGCGCACACACAGTCTGTTGACAACTCATGCCGCAGGGGAGACGCCAGATGGCAAGCATTTTGGTCATTGAAGACAACGCCGCAAATATGAAACTGGTTTGCCTTTTGCTGCGCGATGCCGGACATGCCGTGTTGTGCGCGGTCGATGCAGAGACGGGCCTGTCGCTGGCCCGCTCTGATCATCCCGACCTGATCCTGATGGACATCCAGCTGCCTGGCATGGACGGCCTTGCGGCAACTGCCCTGCTGAAGCAGGACGCGGCCACGGCGGCCATTCCGGTCATTGCGCTGACTGCCATGGCAATGAAAGCGGACCATGAAAAGAGCCGGGCAGCTGGCTGCGACTTGTATATCGCAAAACCGCTGCGTTACAAAGAGCTGTATGCGGCTATTGACTCCCTTCTGATCGCAGGAAAATCATGAACGCCATCGCCGAGCTCAACGACGTCGCCTCGACCATCCTCATCATCGACGATGAGAGCAAGAATCGAAAATTGCTCGAAGCATTGCTGCAGCCTGAAGGCTACCTGACACTTAACGCCGCCAGCGGCCAGGAGGGTCTGGAATCGTCAGTAAAACATGCCCCGGATCTGATACTGCTTGACATCATGATGCCCGATATGGACGGCTACGATGTGGCCAGCGCACTCAAAGCCAACCCTGACACGGCGAACATACCGATCATCATGGTCACGGCGAGAAGCGAGCGCAGCGCCCGGTTGGCGGGACTCACAGCCGGTGCTGAAGAGTTCCTGACCAAACCGGTTGACCGGGTTGAGCTGTCTCTGCGTGTGAGAAACCTGTTGCGCCTGAAAGCGATTGCCGATCTGCAAAATCACAGCCGGCTGCTGGAGCAGGAGGTCATGGACCGTACGGCTGAGCTAAGGCGCTCCACCGAGCTGCAATTGGTCGAGGCCGCCAAACAGATGGCCATTCTGGACGCCCTGCCGGCGCACATCGCGTTGCTTGATGGTGACGGACTCATCATCGCGGTGAATGAGGCATGGCGGCAATTTTCAAGAGGAAGCGCGCTTCACCCCCCTGGCGACGACGTGGGCGTCAGCTATCTCGGGATTTGTCTCAATGCGCGCGAAAAAGACCGCGCCGAGGCAGAGCGGGCAGCCGATGGTGTCCGTTCAGTTTTGAACGGGAACACAGACCAATTTTCACTTGAATACCCCTGCCATTCGCCCATGGCCCAGCGCTGGTTCATGATGACGGTAACTCCTTTGTCAAATGACCGGCTGAGTGGCGCCATCGTGATGCACACCAACATCACCGCGCGCAAGCAGACTGAACAAGAAGTTCTCCGCCTGAACCTCCATCTGGAGGAACGTGTCCGATCGCGCACTGCACAGCTTCTGGCGGCCAATGAGGAACTGGAAGCGTTTTCGTACTCGGCTTCGCACGACTTGCGTACACCCCTTAGCGCCATCGACGGCTACAGCAGCCTGCTCGGCAAAGAAATGAGTGCTGGCGAAATGAGCGAACGCAGCAAACATTATTTGTCCCGCATTCGCGTAAGCGTGGCGCACATGGGCGAGTTGATCGACGCCCTGCTATCGTTGGCCCAGGTCTCGCGGAGCAAACTCAGTTCGGAACATGTCGATCTCAGTGCCATGGCCGTTGCCTTGCTCAAGGACCACTGCGAACGTGAGCCGCTGCGATCAGTTCTGATACATATCCAGCCGGACCTGCAGGTGTCGGGCGACCTCCGGCTGCTGCAGCGTGTGCTCGACAACCTGATCGGCAATGCCTGGAAGTTCAGCGGCCACGCCACGCAAAGCAGCATTGCCTTCAGCTGTACCGTTAGCGGCAGCGAAGACAAGGTATACACGGTTCAGGACAATGGCGCGGGCTTTGACATGGCCTATGCTGACAAGCTGTTCGGGGCTTTTCAGCGCCTGCACTCCCCCGCCGAATTTGCCGGTACCGGCATCGGCCTGGCGACGGTGCACCGCATCATCACGCGTCACGGTGGGCGCATCTGGGCAGAGTCCGCGCCTGGACAGGGCGCCAGCTTCCACTTCACGCTGGGCCTGCCGCAGGACTAGTGCCGGAGAACCCAAAGCAGCCCACATGTTTCGCGCCACGCGGGCACAATTGCGGCAAGCCCCCGCGCCACGCCCCCATTCACAGACCGACAATTGCTCTCATTTTGATAGCTGCTGGCACTGGTCCGTTATGAGCCAGAGCTCGATTCGACTCATAACTTCTGCGATTGACCCGTCCCGCCATGCCGCCCGTCCTTTACCTCTTCGCGCTGTGCAACCTCGTCATCGGCAGCGGCGCCTTTGTGCTGGGCGGCATTCTGGTGCCGCTGGCCGGCTCGCTGGGCATCAGCGTGGCGGCGGCCGGGCAGGCCATGACAGCCTATGCCGTGGCTACCGCCGTGCTGGCGCCGCTGCTGATCGTGGCCACCGCGCGCTGGTCGCGCAAAAGCGTGATCCAGCTCGCCTTGGGCATCTTCGCCGTCGGCTGCCTGATTTGCGCGCTGGCAAACAACCTGACGGCGCTGCTGCTGGGCCGGGCGTTCATGGGGGCGGGCGCGATGTTCAGCGCCGCCGCCTCGGCGCTGGCGGTCGGCCTGGTGGCGCCGGCGCAGCGCGGGCTTGCACTGTCCATCACTTTCCTGGGCATGAGCATCAGTTACGCAGTCGGTGTACCGGTCGGCGCCTGGCTGGGCTTTGAGTATGGTTGGCGCGCGCCGGTCTGGCTCTCGGTGGGCGCTAGCCTGACCATGCTGGCAGCGGCAAGCTGGCTGGTGCCCGCTAATATGGCGGCCGGTCGCGCCAGCTTTGCCGGGTTTGGCGCGGCGGCGCGGCAAGGCGCAGTGCTGCGGGCCTGGCTACGCACGCTGCTGTACTTTATCGCGATCTTCAGCGTGTTTGCCTACATCGGGCCGGTGTTGCAGGCGCTCAACGCCATCAGTTCCACGCAGTTATCCATCACGCTGGCCGGGTTCGGGTTGGCAGGGGTAGCCGGCACCTTGTCGGGCGGCTGGGCCAATGACCGTTTTGGTCCGATGCGGACCATGCGGGTGCAACTGCTGGTGCTGATGACGAGCATGGCCATGCTGCCCTTGACCGCCGGCCAGGTCGTCGCCACCCAGGCCACCTTGATCGTCTGGGGCGTGGCGGGTTTCGGCCTGATGGCGCCGCAGCAAAGCCATCTCGCCAGCCTGTCGCCCACGCAGGCACCGCTGCTGCTGAGCCTGAATGGATCCATGGTGTACACCGGCACCGCACTTGGCGCGGTCATCAGCGGCGCCCTGCTGGACGATGTGCAGCTCTCACGTCTGGGCTGGGTTGGCGTGCCTTTTTGCCTATTGGCCCTGCTGACCCTGGCCTTCGAGCCCGCGCAAACCCAAGCACGCGCCACCGCGGCATCCTGATGGCCATACACCCCGCCCAGCATCAACTCGCCGCACTGGTCGGCGCGCTGCAACAACTGCGCAGCGACACGCTGGCCGTGGCGGCTTTTTCGCATCTGGCGCAAAACCAGGCGGTGTTGCTGGCAGCATTGCCAACCGCGTTTGCGAGCGTGCTGCAGCAGTTGCTGGACCGGCTGGAGTCGGGCGCGCTGTTCAGCGAAGAGAGTTGCTCCTTCAGCCAGAAAGAATTGCTGGACAGCCTGCAGCTATGGCTGGACCATGCGCAGCGCCAACTGGACAAAGGAGATACCGCATGAACAATCCATCCGCTCCAGTGGCCCTGATCTACGTCGGTGACCCGATGTGCTCCTGGTGTTACGGCTTTGGCGTGCCGCTGGCGCAGTTGCTGGGCCGCTTTCCGGGCACACCGGTGCAGCTTGTGCTTGGCGGCTTGCGCGCTTACAACACGCAGGTGATGGACGCCGCACTGAAAGCCAAGCTGCGCGGGGCCTGGGCCGGCGTGGCACAGCGCTCTGGCCAGCCCT
This sequence comes from Polaromonas eurypsychrophila, assembly GCF_014641715.1. Taxonomy (GTDB): domain Bacteria; phylum Pseudomonadota; class Gammaproteobacteria; order Burkholderiales; family Burkholderiaceae_C; genus Polaromonas; species Polaromonas eurypsychrophila. Next base: position 40,975 of record NZ_BMIG01000005.1, read on the forward strand.
TTTCAGAAGCGCTGTTCGAGAGTGAAGATTTCATCTACGACACGGAACCGGCCTGCCGCGCCGTGGTGACCGTTCGCGAACATGCGCCGCAGCTGGCACTCGCCATGTACCACGCGATCCAGCAGGCGTTTTATGCTCATGGCCGCGATACGACCAAGGCGGCCGTGCTCGGCGAGATCTGGGACGAGGTGCACGGCCGCACCAAGGAAGCCCGGAGCCACATCGACTTTTTACGCAACTTCGAAAGCCACGCGATGCGCCAGCGCACGCGCGACGACTTTGCGCAGGCCCAGGACTGGGGCGTGCGCGGCTTCCCGACCTTGCTTGCCGTGGGAGACGGGCAGACGCAGCTCCTGACCAATGGGTATGCCGACGCCGAGGTGCTGATGGAACGGTTAACACAGATCATCATTCGGAAACCGCTCCTGCCTTGACGCACCGACGGCGCGGCCATGGCCAGCGCTCTGGCCTGCAGGGCCGCTGGTCACGCACGGTCAAACCGGTCAGTGCATCACGCAGTGGCAATACACAAAATGCTGCACCAGCCCGGAAGGCGTGTGGTGGTCTTCCTGGATATGCTCAAGCAACTCGAACGCGCCGCCGAACTGGGCATGCAGGGCATCCGGCGCACACCGCACCACGGGCAAACCGCTGCATTCCAGCGGCCCGTCGGGCCCGAACGCGGCAACGATGACATGGCCGCCGGGCCGGACCGCGTGGCGCACCTGGGCGACATAGGCCGCGCGATCCGCCATATCAGTGAGGAAATGAAATACCGCCCGGTCATGCCAGATGTCAATGCTGGCTTTTTCAAGAGGGAAGGTAGTGATGTCGCCTTCCATCCAGTGCACGCCCGCGGCCTGCTTGCCCAGGCGCTGGCGCGCAACCGCGAGTGCCGCGCCGGAGATATCCAGCACACCCACCTTGCGCATGCCATGGGCGAGCAAGTCGTCCACCAGACTCGATGCGCCGCCACCGACATCCACAATGCGTGCCGATTTTTCGTTGGCCACAGCGCGAATCATCTCCAGAGACAGAGTGGCGTGCGGCTGATACCAGCTCACCGTCTCGGACGACTTGGTGCTGTAGACCTCTTCCCAATGCGATTTGGGTTCCATGAAAACTCCTTCACTTGTGCGGACAGGCGTTGATCATATACACGCGGATCAACAATGAGACACGCAGCTAGACATGCCTTTTTTTCTGTGCCGGTACCGCCTTTGCCGAGTCCTGCTCGTCCGCCAACTGGTGCAAGGCCTCGATGATGTGGCAATGCGTGTCGCTGCCATCACAGCGATTACGCAGGGCCTTCAGGTCTTTCTCCAGCGCCTTCAATTCAGCCAGCCGCGCGCGTACATGGCCGAGGTGGCCGTCCAGCGCCTCCCGCGCCGCCGCGCAGTCGGACTTGTTGTTCAGGTCCAGGCCCAGCAAGGTGCGCACCTCGTCCAGCGACATGTCCATGGCCCGGCACAGGCGGATGAAACGCAGTTGGTGAAGATCGCCCTCGCTGTACAGCCGGTAGCTGTTGTCGCCGCGCCCCAGAGGGCTCAGCAGCTGTTCTTTCTCATAAAAGCGGATGTTGACCGCGCTCACGCCGCTGCGCTTCGCGGCCTCGCCGATCTGATAACCCCGCTGCGCGGATGGACTTGATGGCGGCATCGCTTGACCTTGAAGTGACTTGAGGGTTTCCAATCATGCCATCAGATCGAAAACCCGAGGAACACAAGCCCATGTCCGCACACTGCTGCAACCACGACCCCGCACCCAGCGCCGCCCAGGCCAACAGTCCGCGTTACCGCCGCATCCTGTGGATTGCGCTGGCCGTCAACCTGGCCATGTTTGGCATCGAAATCGGTGCCGGCCTGCAGTCTGGTTCGGTCTCCTTGCTGGCCGACGCCATCGACTTTTTTGGCGATGCTGCCAACTACACCGTGACCCTCGCGGTACTGTCTATGGGTCTGGTCTGGCGCGCTCGTGCGGCGCTGCTCAAGGCCGCCAGCATGCTGGGTTTCGGTGTGTTTGTGCTGGGCCGCGCGGCGTGGGTGGCATGGCACGGTGGCACGCCCGAGGCCCTGACCATGGGCAGCATCGGCCTGCTGGCGCTCATCGCCAATGTCGGCGTGGCAGCCTTGCTGTACGCCTACCGCGAGGGCGATGCCAACATGCGCAGCGTCTGGCTGTGCTCGCGCAACGACGCCATCGGCAACCTCGCGGTGATGCTGGCCGCACTCGGTGTGTTTGGCACGGGCAGCGCCTGGCCGGATCTGGCCGTGGCTGCCGTCATGGCCGGCCTGGCGATCACCGGGGGATATGCGGTGTTCAAGCAGGCGCGGCAGGAATTGCGCCGGGACCACACATGAGCGATGCCCACGCTGCGCGGCCGTCCCTGCGCGCTGCGGGGACTTTCCCGGCTGTTAGCATGCGCCCGTGAACCGATTTATTTGTCACCTCCTGATTGTCTGGCTAACCTTGTTGGCGGGCGGCGCGCATGCACATGCGGCGGCCGATGCTGCGCAGGAGCTGGACCACATCGCCGCCCATGCCATCGAGGCACAACTGGCTGGCACTCAGGACGCCGAAAAATCTGCCATCACACATGACCACGGTCACTCCGAGACCTGCGGGCTGAGCCACTGCGGCCATGGTCACTCAACCGGCATGCTGGCAACTGCCAACCTTTGCTTCAGCGATGCAGGTGTTGGCGCCGCGTTTCCCACACCGCAAGCCTGGGCCTGCCGCGAACAACCCAACAGCATCGAGCGCCCCAAATGGGCATTCACCACGCTAGCCGTGGTGAACCTTTGAGCTGACAGGCGCATAACTCCCCCTTTTTTCAACTGCGCTCGCGCAAAGGTTCGCCGAAGTTTTTTCACTTCGGAGAACACTTTTGTATTCCTTTCCTCGCTTTCGACCATCATGGCCGGCACGCGCAACGCTGATGTTGCTGACTGCATTTGCAGCCACCGCCAGCGCGCAAACGCTGCCGCTGCCGCCCCCAGCCCCTGAATCTTCCACCGCTGCGCGCGGTGGCCCCAATCTGCGTGAGGCGCTCGACTCCGCCTGGGCCCTCAGCCCGGCGGCTCGCAGCGCCGACAGCCGCCGCGCGCAACTACAGGCCAGGGAGCGCGCGGCATCGTCCTGGATCAATGGCTCGCCGAGTGCCGTGCTGGCGCAACGCAGCGACCGTTTCAGCAACAACGGCGGCTTGCGTGAATACGAAGCCGAGCTGGAACTGCCGATCTGGAGCCCCGGCGTGCGCGGTGCCGCACAGCATGAGCTGGCAGCGCTGCGACTGGGATTCGAGCCGCAGCAACTGTTGGCGCGGCTGAAACTCGCCGCAGAGGTGCGCGAAGCAGCCGCCAACGTGGCCGTGGCGCTCACCGAACGCGAGCTGGCCGAACGCAAACACAGCGAAGCGCTGGTGTTGGCGAAGGATGTGGAGCGCCGCGTAAAAGCCGGCGACAGCGCCCGCGTAGACGGCTTGCAGGCACAGTCCTTGGCTCAACAGGCCGCCAGCGGACGGGAGCAGGCGCAGCAGGCCTTGGCCCGCCTGCAAAACCAGTGGCTGTCCCTGACCGGCATGGCCGCAGTGCCGACGCTTGACGAGCCGCTGCGGTCTGCCAATCCGATCATGGGTCCAGACCACCCTGCGTTACAGGCCGCACAGACGCGAGTCCAGGCGGCGCAAGCGTCGCTCGAACTGAGCGAAACCGACAAGCGCGACCCGATGTCAGTCGGTGTAGGTATCACGCGCGAGCGCTCGGCGTTTGGCGCTGCAAGCCAGAACAGCTTGCGACTGGCAATAAAAATCCCTTTCGGTACCGACAACCGCAATGCCCCGCGTATCGCGGCAGCTCGCGCCGAGCTCGATGCGGCACAGGCCGAGCTGGATGCCGCCCAGCGCCAGATACAAGGTGAACTGGCATCGGCCATCACTGAAATCAATGCCGCCCGCCGCACGCAGGCCAGCATGAGCGAACGCGCACGCCTGAGCACCGAGGTGCAAGGCCTGGTGGCCAAGTCTTACCGCCTGGGCGAGTCCGACTTGCCGACCCGCCTGCGCGCCGACAGCGAAAAGTTTGAAGCCGATCTTTCTCTGGCGCGTGCCCGTGTGGGCCTGCAACGCGCCGTTTCCCAATTGAACCAAGCCCTTGGATTGCTCCCATGAACTTCATTTACAAGCCAAACCAGCCTCTAGCCCATATCCAGCTTGCGCTGGTAGCTATTGTTTTAATAGCGACAAGTTTGTTCGCTTCGGCCTGGGCTGCGGGAGACCACGGCGCACAAGCGCCAGCGGCGTCCGGCGCAGTCACCTCACCGCGCATTTCCAGCCACTCCGACGTGTTTGAGTTGGTCGGCGTGGTCGACAACGGCGAGATGAAAATCTACCTGGACCGCTATGCCAGCAACGAGCCGGTCACCGACGCGAAGATTGACGTGGAAGCCGGTGCAGCCAAGGGAAGCGCCGTGCCCCAGTCCGACGGCAGCTACAGCTTCAAACATGAATTGCTGGGCCAGCCGGGCACGCTGGCCGTCAACTTTGTTGTCGCCGCTGGCAAGGACTCCGACCTGCTGGCCGGCGACCTGGTCATCACCGACCCGCATGCCGAAGACGACCATGCCGGCGCAACGCGGTCCTGGCTGCGCTGGGCGGCGTATGCGGGCGCTGTTCTGCTGCTAACGGCTATTGCCGGTGCGGCATGGCGAGCCCGCCGCCGCAAAAGCCTGGCCAGTATGTTGATTGCCGCCTGCGCTTTGGGCCTGGGCGCTACAGCCACCCTGGACGCGCAGGCAGGACCTGGCCACGACCACGGCGAAGAATCCGCGCCCACCGCGGGCGGCAACGCCCCACGTCGTCTCGCCGACGGCGGCGTGTTTTTGCCCAAGGCCAGCCAGCGCCAGCTCGGTGTGAGAACCGTAGTCGCCCAGGAAGCTTCTTTGCCGACCACGGTCGAACTGACAGGCCGGGTGGTACTGGACAGCAACGCCGGCGGCAAGGTGCAGCCGACGCAGGCCGGACGCATCGAAGCGGGTCCGCGTGGCCTCCCGCAACTCGGGCAGGCGGTGCGCAAGGGCGAAGTCCTTGCCGTGGTACGCGCGTCCAGCAGCGCGATTGACCGCGCCAACCAGCAGGCGCAAAGCGCCGAACTTAACGCCAGCCTGAACCTCGCCCGCAGGCGCGTGGAGCGACTGCAGCAACTTGAGGGCACGGTGCCGCAAAAGGACATCGAAGCCGCGCAGTCCGACGTGGTCAGCCTGCAGCAACGTGCGGCAGCGGTCGCTGGCAGCGTGTCGGCCACCGAGGCCCTGGTCGCGCCCGTGTCGGGGGTGATTGCCGCCGCCAACGTGGTGGCCGGCCAGGTGGTCGAAGGGCGCGAAGTATTGTTTGAAATTGTCGACCCGTCACGCATGAGTGTGGAAGCCAGTGCCTTTGACGCCGCGCTGTCGGCCAACATCGCCTCGGCCAGCGCCAGCCCGGCGCCCGGCGCCAGCGTGCCACTGCAGTTTGTCGGCGCCGGCAGCAGCCTGCGCGAAGGCGCGATCCCGCTGGTCTTTCGTACCCTGCCGGGCAAAAACGCTCTGACGCTTTCTGTCCATCAGCCGGTCAAAGTGACGGTACAGACCAAAAGCCAGGTCAAGGGTTTTGCCGTACCCCTGAGTGCCGTGGTCAAAAGCGCCAGCAACCAAGACATGGTTTGGCTGCACACGGGCGCCGAAGTCTTCCAGCCGCGCACCGTGCGCCAGGTGCCGCTGGACGTCAGCACCGCCGCGATAGTGGATGGCCTGAAACCGGGTGAACGGGTGGTGACGCAAGGTGCGCCCCTGGTCAATCAGGTTCGCTGAAGCAGGGCCGCACGACATGTTTGAAAAACTCATTCACGCCTCCCTTGCCAACCGCCTGATGGTGGTGGTGCTGTCGGTGGTGTTGCTACTGACCGGTGCGCTGACATTGGTGAAGATGCCGGTCGATGTGTTTCCCGACCTGAACAAACCCACGGTCACGCTGCAGGCCGAGGCTGGCGGCATGGCGCCCGAAGAAGTCGAGCAGCTGATCACCGCACCACTTGAAATTGCCATGGGCGGCATACCGGGGGTCGAAAGCATTCGCTCGATTTCCAGCGTCGGTCTGTCTTTCGTCTATGTCACCTTCGACTGGAAGACCGACATCTACCGCGCACGCCAGATGGTGGGCGAGAGGCTGCAACTGGCTCGCGAACAGTTGCCGCAGGGCGTGACACATGTCGGCATGGGGCCGATTAGCTCAATCATGGGCGAGATCATGCTGCTGGCCCTGCCCATAGACACCAGCAAGATCAGCCCGATGGCGGTGCGTGAATACGCCGACTTCGTGATGCGTCCGCGCCTGCTCACATTGCCAGGCGTCGCCCAGGTGGTGCCGATAGGCGGCGAGGTGCGGCAGTACCAGGTGCAGCCCGACACCGCGCGCATGGCGGCGCTGAAGATTGATCTCGAAAGCATTGAAGCGGCGTTGAAAGGATTTTCGGGCAACTCCAGTGGCGGTTTTCTTGAACTCAATTCACGCGAGTATCTGATCCGCAATATCGGCCGCACCACGCGGCTGCAGGATCTGGAGCGGCTGCCGGTTGCTTTTCAAAACGGCAGACCGATCCAGCTCAACCAGGTGGCCACGGTCACGTTTGCGCCGGCCATCAAACGCGGCGATGCGGGCCTGAACGGCCAGCCTGCCGTGATTCTGGGCATCCAGAAGCAGCCTGATGCCGACACCGTGGCGCTGACAGAAAAAGTAGAAGCCGCGATTGAGGAGTTGAAAAAGGGCATGCCGCCAGGCATGGGCGAACCCAAGGTCACCATGCGCCAGGCAAACTTCATCGAGACCTCGGTGGACACCTTGCGCGGCAAGCTGCTTGCTGCTTCCGCGGTGGTGGCGGTGGTGCTGTATTTCTTTTTGCTCAACATTCGAACCACGCTGATTTCACTGACGGCGATTCCGGTGTCGGTGATGATCACGGTGCTGGTGTTTCGCTACTTCGACCTGTCGATCAACACGATGACCCTGGGTGGGCTGACGATTGCCATCGGCGGGCTGGTGGACGACGCGGTGGTCGGCGTGGAGAACGTGCTGCGCCGCCTCAAGATGGACCGCGCCGCCCACCCTGGGCAGCGGCTGGGGCCGTTGGAGCTGATTGCCAAGGCGACGCTGGAAGTGCGTTCCGGCATTTTGATTGCCACCGTCATCATCGTGCTGGTACTGCTGCCGCTGTTTTTCCTGCCGGGCATCGAGGGCCGGCTGATGCAACCGCTGGCGATTGCCTACATCGTGTCATTGCTCGCATCCATGGTGGTGTCGGTCACGCTGACGCCGGTAATGTCTTATTACCTTCTGCCGAAAATCAAGGGCCTGGAGCACGGCGATACCAAAGTTCAGACCTGGGTAAAGACGCGCTACGCCGCTACGCTGGGCCGTGTGCTGCAAGCGCCGCGCGCCTGGGTGTTAGGGGGCGCTGCGGCGGCGGTGCTCGCCATGGCAGCCGTACCGTTTTTTCCGACGACCTTTTTACCGCCTTTCAATGAAGGCGTGGCGCTGGTCGGCCTTCGTCTGAACCCCGGAACCACACTGACTGAATCCGCCCGCATCGGTAGCATCGCCGAAAAGGCCTTGGTGGATGTGCCCGAAGTGGAGCACGTAGGCCGCCGCTCGGGTCGCGCGGAGCTCGATGAACATGCCGAGGGTGTGCATGTGTCTGAGCTCGACCTCAAGCTCAAGCGCAGCGACCGCAGCGTGGAAGAGGTTTACGCCGACATCCGCCGCCGCATCGCCACCCTGCCGGCGGCCATAGGCATCGGCCAGCCGATCAGCCACCGTATCGACCACATGTTGTCGGGCGTGCGTTCACAGATCGCCATCAAGATTTTTGGCGACGACCTGGACACCTTGCGTACGCAGGCTGAGGCGCTGCGGCAAAAACTGGCCGGCATCAATGGTGTGGTGGACCTGGAAGTCGAAAAACAGGTGCTGACACCACAAATCAAGATCCAGGTGGACTATGACCGCGCCCTGGGCCTGGGCCTGCCGCCGGCCAAGCTGCTGCAGGAGTTGCAGGTACTGATCGATGGCGAGAAAGTCACGCAAATCGTCGAGGGCAGCCGCCGCTTCAACCTGGTGCTGCGCCTGCCCGAGGCCTCTCGCGGCATTGAAGGCCTGCGCAACCTGATGATAGATACACCCGGCGGGCGCGTACCGCTGAGCCAACTGGCCAGCGTTGAAGAAGGTGACGGCCCCAACCAGGTCAGCCGCGATGATGGGCGCCGGCGCATCGTGCTCTCGGCCAATACCCAAAGCCGCGCGCTCAGTGACGTAGTGGGCGAGATGCGGTCGGCGATTGCCGCCACCACCCTGCCCGAGGGTTACTTCATCACGATAGGCGGGCAGTTTCAGGCGCAGGAAGACGCGTCGCGCCTTATCAGGCTGCTGTCGCTGGGTTCAGTGGCAATGATCTTTCTAATTCTTTACTCGCGCTACAGGTCCGGGGTACTTGCCGCCATCATCATGGCCAACATACCGCTGGCTTTGGTCGGCGCAGTGGTCGGTTTGTGGTTGTCGGGCCAGCCGCTGTCGGTAGCGGCGTTGGTGGGCTTCATTACGCTTGCCGGCATCGCCATCCGCAACGGCATTTTGAAGGTGTCGCACTACATCAACCTGTGCGCCTTTGAAGGGGAAAACTTCGGCAATGCCATGCTGCTGCGCGGCTCGCAGGAACGGCTCACGCCGGTCCTGATGACCGCGCTGGTGGCAGCGCTGGCGCTGGCGCCGCTGCTGTTCGAAGCCGACATGCCGGGCACCGAGATCCTGCACCCAGTGGCGGTGGTTATTTTCTCGGGACTGATTACCTCGACCCTGCTCGACTCGTTTTTGACACCGGCGATGGTCGCGATGTTCGGCCGCAAGCCGATTGAAGCGCTGGTGGCCGATTCAGGAACTGAATCGTTTTGATTTTTCTCTCGCTGTCCAACTTTACTAAAAGGTTTCTCCATGAAATTCAACCAACTCTTCCTTGCCGCCTCCCTCGCGCTCTCCGGCGCAGCCGCCCTGGCCGCAGGGGGCCACGGCCACGATCCGAAATTCGGCGGCATGGTGGTGGAAACCAAAGCCGGTGACTTCGAGATCGTCGCCAAACCCGACACATTGCAGATCCATATCAGCGACCACGGCAAAGCGGTGAAGCTGGACGGCGCAAAGGCCAAGGTGACCTTGCTCAACGGCACGGAAAAATCAGAAGTGGAACTGACCCCCGCTGGCGACAAACTTGAAGCCAAAGGCGCCTTCAAGGTCACCAAGGGCACCAAAGGCATTGCGGTGGTGACGCTTGCGGGCAAGCCGCCGGCCACGGCACGGTTTGAAGTGAAGTAGCCGTTTGGCCTGAAACTGTAAAACTGTAAAACTGTCGGAACTATCTGGTGCCGACGTTTATCATTCACTTGTGCGCCACCTCATTCTCGCCCTCATGATCGCCCTGCTGCCCATACGCGGCTGGGTTGGCGACGTGATGGCGACTGAAATGGCGTCCAGCCGCCCCGCGGTGCTGGCCGCTACCAATACCATAGCGGATCTCACCCCACTGGTATGGGCTGACGGCCATTTTGACCATGCATCTGCAGCACCGCAGCCCGTTGCTGCAACCCCGGACTGTGCGGGCCATGGGAACGGGGACAGCCCGGCCCCGGCAAGCGGCGCCCACTGTGAAGTCTGCCCCGCTTGCCAGGCCTGTCACACCGTGGCGCTGTCACCCACAGCAGACACCACTGCTCCGGTTCTAGCGCCCCTCTCGCCATCGCATTCGCCGGTGGCCCGTTTCGCCAGTGCCGACACGGCACAAGGCCAAAAACCACCGATCTCCTGACTTTCAGGCCCCAACTGGGCCTGTACTTGCCTCCGGCACGGGTTTAAACGCCCTGCGTCGCTATTGACGCCCGGATTTGTCGCGATGCCCGCCATCGCACCGCTTGTATATCAGGAGAACTTCGTGAACTTGCTTCTTATTTCAAAACCTCGCGCCGTGCTGGCCTGGCTGGCTGCCGGGCTCGCAACCGGCCTGTCCGGGGCCGTCATCGCGCAGGCACCTGTACCCGCGGCTGCGACGGCTGAACCGGCAAGCACCGGATTCCGTTCGGCACTGGACGGCTACCAGCCCTACACCGATGAAAAAATTCGGTCGTGGAAAGACGCCAACGACACCACGGCCCGCGTAGGCGGTTGGCGCGCCTATGCCAAAGAGGCCCAGCAAGGCGCCGCTTCGGCCGCGCCCGGTGCGGCAGCTCAGCCGGATCCGCACGCCGGTCATGGCCAGGCGCCAAAGGACAAACCATGAAGACCTTTCTTCGATCAAGCAGCGTTGCAGTGGTCACCCTGGTGCTGGCGGGCTGCGCGGCGGTCAACTTCGACCAGGCGCTGCAGGACACCAACAGCGGTACCGGCAACTTCACACAAGGCAAGCTCGAACTGAGCCGTACCGAGCAGCAGTCGCAGGCGCGCAGCAAACTAAGCAGCGAGCTGCTGGGCCAGCCCCTGGGCCAGGACGAAGCCGTGCAGCTGGCGCTGGCCAACAGCCCGGCGGTGCAAACCTTGCTGGCGCAGAGCTGGGCTGATCTGGCGGTAGCCAATCAGACCGGCCGCATCGCCAACCCGGTGTTCAGCTTTGAACGTATCCGTTTTGCCGACGAGCTGGAGATCGGCCGCCTGCTGTCCTTCGGCTTGCTTGACCTGCTGACCTTGCCGCGCCGCCTGGAGATCTCGCGCAGCCAAACAGCACAGGCCAAAATTCAGCTTGGAGCCAATGTCGTTGAACAGGTGACCCAAGTGCGCCAGGCCTGGGTGCGCGCCGTGGCCGCGCAGCAAAACCTGCAATATGCCGAGCAGATCAACGCCACCGCGAAGGCCAGCGCCGAACTGGCCAAACGCATGCAGCAAGTGGGTAATTTCACCAAGCTGCAGCGCGCGCGGCAACAGTCTTTTTATGCCGACAGCGCAGCCCGGCTGGCCTCCAGCCAGCACGCCAGCACCGCCGCGCGCGAGGAGTTGATTCGTTTGCTGGGTCTGACCGACGAACAATCGGCGCTGCTCAAACTTCCGGAGCGATTGCCAGACCTGCCGAAAGAGGCCAAACCGGCAGGCACCATCAATGCTGCGGCCTTGCAACAACGTCTCGACGTACAACTGGCCCGCAACCAGCTCGACATTGCCGGCAAGTCGCAGGGCCTGAACCTGCTGAACAGCCTGGTCGATGTGGAGCTGGGCATACGCCGCGACACGGTGTTTGACAACGACCGCCGCACCAGCACGCCTAGACGCGGTTTTGAGCTGGACATTCGCCTGCCGATCTTCGACTGGGGCTCGGCCCAGCGCGCCAGCATGAACGCCCAGTCGCTGGCGGCCGCGAGCCGCTACGAAAGCACGGTGCGGGGCGCCACCTCGCAGTTGCGCGAAAGTTACTCGGCCTACCGCACCGCTTACGACGTGGCAAGACATTACCGCGACGAAATTGTGCCGCTGCGCAAAACCATGGCAGAAGAAAACCTGCTTCGCTACAACGGCATGCTGATCGGCGTGTTCGAGCTGCTGGCGGATACGCGCGACCAGATTTCCAGCGTGCAGGCGGCCATCAACGCCTACCAGCAGTACTGGCTGGCCGATGCGGCGCTCAGCGCCTCCATGACCGGCAAACCCACAGCCATGGGCGCGGTGTCCACGGGTAGCGGCAACGCCGCCGCCGAAGCCGGTCACTGAACCAACCATTAACGGATCACCCATGAACAACAGAAGAAACTTTCTCACAGGCGCGGGAGCGATCACCACTGCCGTCGCGGCCGCTGCCGTCAGTAGGGTCGCCATGGCGGCGCTGCCCGAGCCCATGATCCAGACCAAACCCGACACCATGGCGCCGCTGGTGCCGAACACCGGCCGACCTTACAACCCGGTGGTCACCCTCAACGGCTGGACCTTGCCCTGGCGCATGAACCAGGGCGTCAAGGAGTTCCATCTGGTGGCCGAACCGGTGGTGCGCGAGATGTCACCTGGCTTCAAGGCACACCTGTGGGGTTACAACGGCCAGTCGCCCGGCCCCACCATTGAGGTGGTCGAAGGCGACCGCGTGCGCATTTTCGTCACCAACAAGCTGCCAGAACACACCAGCGTTCACTGGCACGGCCAGCGTCTGCCCAACGGCATGGATGGCGTGGCGGGCTTGAACCAGCCGGCCATTCCGGTCGGGAAAACTTTTGTCTATGAATTTGTGGCACGGCGCCCCGGCACGTTCATGTACCACCCGCACGCCGACGAGATGACGCAGATGGCCATGGGCATGATGGGTTTCTGGATTACACATCCCAAGGCAAAACACCCGCTGATCGACGAGGTGGACCGTGACTTTGTCTTTCTGCTCAATGCCTACGACATTGACCCCGGCGCCTACACGCCCAAGATCATGACCATGCTCGACTTCAATATCTGGAGCTGGAACAGCCGGGTCTTTCCCGGCATTGACCCGCTGGTCGTGCGCAAAAACGACAAGGTGCGCATCCGCATGGGCAACCTGACCATGACCAATCACCCGATACACCTGCACGGCCATGAGTTTCTGGTGACTGGCACGGACGGCGGCCCGACACCGAAGTCAACACGCTGGTATGAGGTCACCACCGATGTGGCGGTGGGCCAGATGCGACAGATCGAGTTTCTCGCCGACGAGGAAGGTGACTGGGCTTTTCATTGCCACAAAAGCCACCACACCATGAACGCCATGGGCCACGACGTGCCGACGCTGATTGGCGTGGACCACCGCAAGATCGTCAGCGAAATCACCAAAGTCATCCCCGACTACATGGTGATGGGTGAGCGCGGCATGGCGGACATGGCCGAAATGGACATGCCCCTGCCAGACAACACCGCCAAGATGATGACGGGCGAGGGCCCTTTTGGCTCGGTCGAAATGGGCGGCATGTTCTCCATGGTCAAGGTGCGCAAGAACCAGAAACCCGGCGACTACAAAGACCCCGGCTGGTACAAGCACCCGCCGGGCGAGGTTGCCTATGAATGGTCAGGCGCCCTGCCCAACCCGGCGCGTTTTGCGGCGCAAGGTGGCCAGACCATGAAGGTGCAGAACATGCCGGCGAAAGAAGTCGAAGTCCAGGTCCGCAAGCCAAAAATGGGCGGCATGGGCGGCATGAAACACTGATCACAAAGGCAGGAAAAATCTTCGTGAAAACTAAAAACGCTATCAAATTAGTAGCTGCTTATACCCTGTTGACATGGGGTACAGCCACTTTCTCTCAACATTCCTCCACGGGACATGGCGTCGGGCAGCGACAGGCATCTGCAGCCAGCCCCTACGCCGGGCAGCAAAAGCGCGACATCAAATCGCTGTCGGAGACGCAGACCGAAGACTTGCTGGCTGGCAAGGGCATGGAGTTGGCGAAGGCGGCCGAGCTCAATGGCTACCCCGGCCCCATGCACACGCTGGAGTTGGCGCAAGATTTGGCGCTGAGCGATTTGCAGCAGCAGGCCACGCAGGCACTGATGAACCGCCACAAGACGGACGCCCGACGCATCGGTGCCGAACTGGTGGAGGCTGAGCGCTTGCTCGATCAGGCTTTCTCGACTCGGCAGATCACCCCCGCCGGCCTGACGAGCCACACTGAACGCATCGCACAACTGCAGGCCGCACTGCGCGCCAGTCATCTGCAGACCCACCTGCAGCAAACCGCGTTGCTGACACCGCAGCAGATCAGTCGATACGCCGAGCTGCGTGGCTACACCTCGGGGGCACCCACCGTGCCCTCTTCCCACAAACACTGAGCATTCACCGCGCCATAAGGACACATCATGAAAAAATTGACTTCTGCCCTCCTCGCTGCCTTTATTGCCAGCGCCAGCCCCCTCGCCTTTGCCCATGGCGATGAGGGGCACGCCAAAAAAGCCGGCCCTGTCAAAAAAGAACAAAAGGAATGGGGAATTGCTGGCGACAGCAAAGCCGTCAGCCGTACCATCACCGTCGGCATGAGCGACGCCATGCGGTTTTCACCCGAGAAAATTGATGTGAAGCAGGGAGAGACGATCCGGTTTGTGATTAAAAACAGCGGCAAGATCATGCATGAAATGGTGATCGGCACCAGGAAGGATTTGGACGAACATGCCGCGCTGATGGTCAAGTTCCCTGGAATGGAGCACGAAGAGCCCTACATGGCACACGTCGGCCCGGGCAAGACCGGTCAGATCGTCTGGACCTTCAACAAACCCGGCAACTTTGACTTTGCCTGCCTGATCGCCGGCCACTACCAGGCCGGCATGGTTGGCAAGATCAATGTCGCCACACGATAGGAATGAGCAACATGCAAAGACGTTTTCTTCTTAAGACCTTGGCCAGTTTCACTGCCGCTGCGCTGGCGCCCGCGGTGATCGCAAAAACACGCCCGCAGGTCGAAGTCTGGAAAGACCCGAACTGTGGCTGCTGCAAAGAATGGGTAGACCACCTGCAAGCCAATGGCTTTCAGGTGAAGGTTTACGACAGCGGCAACGCGCAGGCCAGAAAGCGGCTTGGCATACCGGAGCAGCTCGGCTCCTGCCATACCGCATCAATCAGCGGCTATGCCATTGAAGGTCATGTGCCGGCTGCCGACATTCATCGCCTGCTCAAGGAAAAACCCCGCGCTGTGGGGCTAGCTGTGCCGGGCATGCCGGTCGGTTCGCCGGGGATGGATGCGCCGATTTATGGCGGGCGCAAAGACCCCTACGACGTGCTACTGGTTTTGAAGGATGGCAGCACACGTACTTATCAATCCTATCCTTCAAAAACATCCACTCAATCTGTCAACTCCTGAAAGAAAACATCATGAAACAACTACACACTGCGCTGCTCCTATCGGCACTGCTGGCTGGCTCTGCGTCTGCCAGCTCTCACACGGGAGTGCCTGCGGCAATGGGCGATACAAAAAAAGACAGCGCCATGGCGGCACCTGCAGACATGGCCGATGGCGAAATCCGCAAAGTGGATATGGACAATAAAAAAATTACCATCAAGCACGGCGAGATCAAAAACCTCGACATGCCGGGCATGACCATGGTGTTCCAGGCCAAAGACCCAGCCCTGCTCGGCAAGGTCAAAGCGGGCGACAAGGTCCGTTTCAAGGCCGAGAAAGACGGCACAGCGTTTGTGGTGACTGATATCCTGCCGGCGAAATAAAGCCGGCAGTGAAGCGGTCTCAGCCACGCGTTGAGACTGAGACCGCCAGCCTACTTGCTCATCTTGTCGACAGACTGGCCATTTTTAGCTAGAAACTTGTCGAACTGGGCAATTTCTTTCTTCTGCGCAGCGATGATGGCTTTGGCCATTTTCGTCATCTGAGGATCTTTGCCATCGCGAAGCTCAGCCTGCGCCATGTCTATCGCACCCAGGTGGTGAATTCGCATCATCATTGCAAAGTCAACATCGGTATTGCCCGTCATTTTCATGGACGACATCTTGTCGTTGTTGTCTTTCATCATTCCTTTCATGTCCATGCCCTTCATGTCCATGGCACCCCCTTGCATGGATGATGTGCTGGCTTTTCCGTCGGGCATGGCTTCGCTACCAGGCTTCATCTGCATTTGTGCAAAGGCCAGGGGTTGAAGCAGCGCGACGCTCAGAACGGCAAGGGCCAGAGATGCGGGGTTGATCATTTTTAGTTGAAATTTCATGATTGATTCTTTCTGATGTCGAAGTTGGAATGTCGAAGGTAATTCAGGCCGTGGAGGCCATCTTGCGGCACTCTTGAGCGCACTGATGGCAGGCCTTGGAGCATTCTTGGCAATGCACCATTTCGTGTTTGGCACATTCGTCCCCGCAGGACTGGCAGATGTCAGCACAAAGTGCGCAGATCGCCTTGGCGTGAATGCTGGCTCTGGCCATGGCAGCTGCAGCCAGTGAACAGATCTGGGCGCAATCCATATCCAGTGCGATGCATCTGGCCATCATCGTGACGTCCTCCTCATGCAGGCAGGAAGCAGCGCAATGGTTACACGCCACGGCGCAGGCGTTGCAAGCTTCAATGCATGCGTTGTAGGGTTGATGAGGCATGGTGATTCTCCAGTAGGTGGTCAGAGTCGGCAGTGGAAGGCAATTGCAGCGCCGAGAATGCCGCAACCAGTTCACAGTGCGCGCCTGCCAAAACCAACGGCCCGCGATATTGCCGCCAGGCCGCGTAGTCTGCAACCTACAGCATGCGAACGATCAGGCCGGAGGCAAGCATCTGACGATGCCGCGACACTTTCACAATTCACTTCAGGTAAAAGCAGGGTTACCTTCGGCAAAAAAAGACTGACTGGCCGCCTCCACAGCAGCGACAAACCTAAATCTGTACCTCGATGCGGTCGGAAAGATGCAAAGCGAGGTGAAAATAAATGACGCCGCTGAGGATAGCTGCGAAAAAACACCACACCGAAATGAACCATGCCGCATAAAAATAGTACACCGCGCCAAATGACAGGAGCGCCAGCACACCGAAGACTTTTACGGTTCGATACGTGGAAAAAACAGGGCTGACCGTGGTCGACAGCAGGTATAGGCTCATCACGGTCGCTGCAAAGAAATGGGGCGCAACATACTCAATGTGCTGGCCAGTCGGTCGCGAGACGATGGGCAATGCCACCAGGGCGTACATCAAGTAAACACCCACTACAAAGCCCCCCGCTGCAAAGAGGGCCACGGCTTTGCGGCGCCACCCGGGCGGCTCAATCAGCAACACCGCCACCGGCACATAGACCGGCCACAGGACGTGAGAGAAAAACGAGTACAGATGCGTCATCACCGCGTTGAGGAAAGGCGCCTCGTAACGGAACGTCAACCAGATCACGCCCTCGACCACTTGCTGGATACCAAACAACAAAGGTATGGAGGCAAGTAGCAGCTCGCGTGGGTGACGTACCGCTTTAAGGGTTAACGTACCCAATCCCAGCAGAACGACGCCAGCAGAAAAACTCGCGGTGGCCGAGAAACACATTCAGTTCACTCCCATCGTCGGTTCAGGATCGCCCTCCCACAGGAAACACACCACCCCTATCAGCCACAGCAGCGCAGGCATCAGCAGCAGCCAGCGAAAGTCCGAATGCAGCATGAAGTTCGTGGCACTCATTAGCGCCACACTGGCAGTGCCGGCCACGACCATTGCAGTCAATGTCCCGCGTGCACGGATTGCCAGATAGCGGCATGCCACCAGCGTGGTCAGCGAACCGGCGGCGATCATGAATCCGCTCATCACGTTGAACACCAGATTGAGCCAGCGCTCCAGCCCGGGAGCGGCAACCCTGATCGTTTCAATGGAGGCGCCCATGAAGCGCGGGTCTTCAGGCAGAAGGGCCGGGCGCAGGAGCAGGAAATAGACTCCGAGCGCAGCAAGCCAGAGCCCGCAAGCGGCGAACACCTTGCCAGAAAGTTGCATCCGAAAATCTGACGTTTTCATGGCCGCACGCTGATGCCATTGGGACCTTTGCCGACGGGTACCGTAGCGACGACTTTTTGCGCCTTGATGTCAATGACTGAGACTGAGCCAGCGTAGGTGTTGGTGATGTAGGCGTACCGGCCTTCCCGGTCAATGGCTACGCCATGGGCACCCGGGCCGGTCTCTACGGTCTTCGTCACCTTGTAGCTCTCCAAGTCGATCATGCTCACCGATTTTCCTGGTTTCTTGCGCGATCCCTGATTGGCTACCAGCAGGGTGCCTGAATCCGGCGTCGCAAACAACTGGATAGGCGTCGCACCCACCGGGACTTTGCGCAACACCTTGCGGCTGGCGGGATCAATGACAGCTACTGCGCTCTCCCCGGATAGCGATACGAAAGCAAGGCGACCGTTCTCGGTAAAACCCACCTGGGCTGGTCCTTTACCGACCGGGATTTGTGCAATTTCTTTTTGGCTGGCAATATCAACCACGGACACCGTGCCTCCCTTCAAATTGGCAATGTAAGTTTGCTTCCCATCTGGACTGACCCGAAGTCCATGCGGGAACTTGCCCACCGCAATGGTGGCCACCACACGCTGCGCCGCGGCATCAACCACACTCACCGTGTTGTCCCCTCCATTGGTTATGTAGGCAAAGCGCCCGTCAGGCGTTATTACGACATGAGCTGGATGCAGACCGACGGGCACCTTCGCCATCACTGCATCGCGGTCCGTATCGATGACCCATACGGCACCGGCCCTGGACATCACGGCGTGTTCGCCTTTGCCCATCGCCTGGTGCACTGGGGCGCCCGCAGGTGCAGGTTCTCCATTGTTGGTCACCCACACCCGCTTGCCGTCGGGCGACACCTGGACGTTATGCGGCATCTTGCCCGCGCGCACCGTGGCCACCACCTTGAATGACGCGGCGTCTAACACGCTCACCGTGTCGGCCTCCTCATTGGCGACATACACCTTGTCTGCACTGAAAGCGGCCCCGCTCCACGTCATCAGGCTGATCTGAAGTGCTGCGCTCACCCAGTTCCGATAACTGCATAAAGCCTCTCGGAGATTTCTAGACATGATGTTGCTCTTTCTTGATGGTGACCTCACCCAGCTTGACGCGCTTGAGAAGCGCTGAATTAATAATTACCGACAGTGACGAGAGCGCCATTGCGGCGGACGCAATCATCGGATTGAGAAACCCAAGGGCAGCAATCGGCAAACCGCCGGTGTTGTAGATAAAAGCCCAGAACAGGTTCTGTTTGATGGTTCGCATGGTTGCGCGTGACAGTCGAATCCCGGTCACCACATCGCGCACGTCGTTGCGCACAAGGATAATCCCGCCGGTTTCCTTGGCGACATCCGAGCCAGACCCGATGGCAATGCCGATGTCAGCCGTCGCCAGCGCGGGCGCGTCGTTAACCCCGTCACCCACCATCGCCACAACCCTGCCCTGCGCCTGCAAGTCTTTGATCACCTTTGATTTGTCGGCCGGCAAGACATCTGCGATGACACGATCTATGCCCAGGATTCGGCCGATAGCGTCTGCAGTGCGCTGGTTGTCGCCGCTCAACATGATCACCTGAATTTTTTCCGATCGCAGGGCGGCGATGGCCTCCTGCGCTTCCGGCCGCACCGTGTCGGCCACGGCAATTACCCCCACGAGGCGGCCGCCGCTGGACAGCAGCATGGCAGTCTTGCCGTCCGCCTCCAGCAACTCCATTGCGGACTGCACTGAACCGGTGTCCACACCTTCGCGCTGCATCAGTCGCCGGTTTCCCAGCAGCACGGCTGCGCCGTTTATGCGGCCCTGCACACCATGACCCGGTATCGAGTCAAAGCCCTCCACCGCAGTGGCTGTCACGCCCTCCTCACGCGCGCCACGGACGATGGCCTCGGCCAGGGGGTGCTCTGAGCCGGCTTCCAGACTGGCGGCCAAGCCCAGGGTCTGCGCCCTTGTCCACCCCTCCTGCACCAAGACGTCGGTGACGTTGGGCTCACCGCGTGTGAGTGTGCCGGTTTTGTCAAACACCACGGTGTCGAGCTTTTGCGCCTTCTCCAGAATCTCGCCACCGCGAATCAGGATGCCGGCCTGCGCGCCCCGCCCTACACCCACCATCAGAGCAGCGGGCGTTGCGATGCCGAGCGCGCAGGGGCAGGCAATGATGAGCACTGCGATGAAGGCCAGCAGCCCCTGGGAGAAGTTTCCCATCAGCCACCAGCCCGCGAACGCCAGAAAGGCTGTTGCCACCACGGTGGGTACAAAGTAGCGGGTGACCTGGTCCGCGATGCGTTGAATGGGCGCGCTGCTGGCCTGGGCGTCCTCCACCATCTTGATGATCTGTGCCAGCGCGGTCTCAGCACCTACGCGCGTGGCCTGAAAGCGAAAAGACCCGGTGCGGTTGAGCGTTCCACCGATCACCCTGGCGCCGGCTTGCTTCTCCACCGGCATGGACTCACCGGTGAGCATCGATTCATCAACTGCAGACGCGCCGTCCAGAACCAGCCCGTCGGTGGCGATGCGCTGCCCCGGCCGCACCACAACGGTTTCGCCAACCATCAGGCTGTCGGCCGGCACCTCCATCTCAACCCCGTCGCGTACCACCTGGGCGGTAGCGGGTTTAAGGTCCAGGAGCTTGCGCACCGCAGCGGAAGAGTGCTTTTTGATGATCTCCTCCATGTACTTGCCCAGCAACACAAAGGCGATGATCACCGCCGAGACTTCAAAGTACACGTCGCGCTGATCAACCTCTATCGGCAGTACCCAGGGGAAGAACAGCACTGCCACGCTGTAAAGGTAAGCGACTGTGGTTCCGAGAGCGATGAGCAGATCCATGTTGATGGACCGGTTTTTTAACGCATTCCAGCTGCCAACGTAAAAGCTCCAGCCGCCGATAAACTGCACGGGCGTTACCAACAGGAACAGCCACATGCCTCCGTTGAGCCACGGCAGCGCGTCGATGGGCACCCAGCTGACGATGGTGGCGCCGGTGGCCAGTGCCAGAAAGGCACTGGCGCGCATGATGGCCAGCGCCAGCACACCGGTCAGCGCAATTGTGACGCGCATGCGCATCGATTTCATTTCCTGTTCCGGAGAATCGAAGGTGCGCTGGCAGCCCGCGCTGCAGAAGTAGTAGCTGCGCCCGCTTCTGTCAGAACGCAGGGCTGTCGCCTTGTTCACCACCATGCCGCAGACCGGGTCTTTGGCCTGGCCCGACAGCGCACGCCCCAGTGCCGCCTGCATGGGCGCGCCATGGTCTGGCGCTGCCAGAGCGGAAACAGCAGTATCTGCATTACCAAGATAGCGTTGGGGCGCTTCCTCAAACTTGTTCCGACAAGAGTTGGAGCAGAACAGATATTGCTTGCCTTCAAACTGCAGGGTGGCCGCAGCCTTGTCGGCCTGGACGCTCATCCCGCAGACCGGATCAACGCCCGAGGTTGGGGCGACAAGGCCGCCGGCGCTGGTGGTGCTTGCAGTGTGCATGGTCTTGCTCTTTTCAAGTTTGGCGGTGATTGCTTTGGGGTCAGGGTAGCGGGTTCAGACGTTCCATACGTTTCTCATTCAGGAGGTCAGAGTTGCCAGAGAAATGTCTGGGGTGTGGACTCACCCGGTCGCACGATCTTGAGCTCAACCGCAGCCGGCCGCGGCAGCGGAACCTCGAATGCCAGCACGCCTTCACGGTGGTGGCCGGTGGGGCCTGCGCCAACAATTCAAAACCCACGACATTGATCTTTGCGATGATGTGGCGGTCCCGCAAGGTGACTTCAACCCGTGACTGCGCCTCAAAGCCTTCCGCCCTGCAGACATGGCAGTCGCGCCGCATATTGATCACTAACTTCTGGTGCGTGTCTATCCCGAGGGCTCGCAACTGAAGCCCGGGACCCTTCATCACGCAACCTCCACTGTTTGTCCCAGACGGGGCACGCTCGCAGGCCAACCAAGCTCGCGCTCGATGCGTTGCCGTAGCGCGTCCGCCGGGCCCGGTTCACCATGGTTGAGGTAGATGCCCTTGGGCGCCTTCGGCGCTGTTTTGAGCCATTGCACGATCTGCTCGGCATCGGCATGGGCCGACATACCGGGCAGGGAGACGACTTCTGCGTTGATCGCCACGTCCTCGCCGTGAATGCGGATGCTGCTTTCACCGGCGACGATTCGGCCGCCGCGTGTACCGCCGGCCTGGAATCCGGCAAACACGATGGTGTTGCGCGCATGGGGCGCCAGTGCCTTGAGGTGATGCAGCACCCTCCCCCCCGTAGCCATGCCGCTGGCGGACACGATAACGGCAGGTTGGCACCGGGCCACCAGGGCACGTGACTCATCTGGCGTGCGAACCATGGTGGCAACCTGGGCCATGCCGATGCATTCTTCTACCGACAACCGGTGCTCCGCGCGATGCCGGTGATAGATGTCGGTCATGTCGATGGCCATCGGGCTGTTCAAGTAAATGGGTAGATCGGGAATTTCCGAGCGCTGCTTCAACCGGTAAATTGCATGCAGCAGCGACTGCGCCCGTCCGACGGCAAAGGCGGGAATCACCACGATGCCGCCACGCGCCGCCGTGCGCTGAATCACCTGGCCCAGCAACTGCTCGGCATTCGTCGCCTCGTGCAGGCGGTCGCCGTAAGTCGATTCGGCCACGATGTAGTCGGCCCGCTCTATGGGCGCTGGGGCGCGCATGATGAGATCGTCGGGTCGCCCCAGATCGCCCGAGAACAACACCGTGGTCTCCCCCGCAGTCAACTCGACCGAGCTGGCGCCCAGAATGTGGCCGGCAGGCCGCAAGCGCAACTGCATGCCTGTGATGCTGTCAGAGCGCTCCTCAAAAGGCAGAGGCCTGAGCTGGCGCAAAGCCCGTTTGGCATCTTCTTCGGTGTAGAGCGGTAGTGCAGGATGATGCTTGGAGCGCTGACGTCTGCCGGCGTACTCCGCATCTTCTTCCTGAAGCCGTCCGCTGTCGGGCAGCAAAATTTCGCAAATTTCGATCGTGGACGGAGTAGCAAATACCGGACCGCGAAATCCCCGCTTCACCAGCAGTGGCAAGGCACCTGAATGGTCCAGGTGGGCGTGCGTCAGAACCACGGCATCGAGTTGCTTCACGTCAAAGGAAAAGTCTTCCCAATTCATCGAGCGCAAGTTCTTGTAACCCTGAAACAGGCCGCAATCGACGAGCAACTGCTTCCCAGCGTGCGTGACCAGGGTTTTGGACCCGGTGACGGTGCCTGCGGCACCTAGAAATGCAAGTTTCATGAGCGACTTTCTGGTGAAGGGTTGATGCTTTGGTTCATGCCGATGCCCGGGACACCGCCGGCGGGGTTGTTGCTGATGCCTTGCCGGTTCGCGCAGGTTTGATGCCGGCCAGTCGGGTGCGCTTGAGCATCAGTGCGTTAAGCGCCACCAGCGCCGAACTGCCCGACATCGACAGCGCCGCAATTTCCGGGGAGAGCGTGAATGGATAAAAAATGCCGGCTGCCACCGGAAAGGCAATGACGTTGTACGCCACCGCCCACCACAGGTTTTGATGCATCTTGCGCAGCGTTGCACGCGACAACTCGATCGCGCCGACGACGTCGTAGGGGTCGCTTTTCATCAGCACCACCTGAGCACTCTCCATAGCCACGTCGGTGCCTGCGCCGATGGCGAAACCCACATCCGCCTGGGTCAGTGCCGGTGCATCGTTGATGCCGTCGCCGACCATGCCCACCTTGTTTCCCTGATCCTGCAGCTCCTTGATCTTCTCTGCCTTCTGGCCGGGCAGGACTTCGGCCAGCACGATGTCGATGCCCAGTTCCTTGCCGATACGGTCGGCCGTTGCCTGGTTGTCGCCAGTCATCATGGCCACCTTCACCCCGCGTTCCTGCAGCTTGGCGATGGTGGCTTTCGACGTTGGCCGCACCGCGTCTGCAATGGCGATCAGACCGATGAGCTTGCCCGCGCGGGCAACATGCACCGCTGTGCGTCCGCCGCTTTCCAGCCGCTTCGCCTCAGACGACAGCGCGTCAAGGCTGATGTTCTCAGCCTGCATCAGTTTGCGGTTTCCCAGCAAGACGGAGTCCGCGCCTATGGTGGCGCGGGCGCCCTGCCCATCAATGTTGGTGAAGTTCGTGGCAATCTCGACGGCGGCAGTGCCAACCCGCTTGAGAATCGCATGCGCCAGTGGATGCTCGGAAAACTTCTCGACAGCTGCGGCAGTGGCCAGCAACTGTGCTTCGCTGACGCCGGGGGCCATCACCATCTCAACCACATCCGGCTGACCCAGGGTCAGCGTGCCGGTCTTGTCGAAGACGATGACAGTCAGTTTGGTGGCGTTCTCTAGCGCGGAAGCGTTTTTGAACAGAATGCCGTTCATCGCACCCAGGCCGGTGCCCACCATGATGGCCATGGGTGTTGCCAGCCCCAGCGCGTCGGGGCAGGCGATCACAAACACGGTGATGGTGAGTGTCAGGGCAAACAGCAAAGTCTCCCCCAGCACCCAGAACCACACACTGAAGGTCAACAAACCGATAGCGATGGCGGCCAATACCAGCCACTGCGACGCCCGATCGGCCAACAGTTGCCCCGGCGCCTTGGAGTTCTGAGCCTCCTGAACCAGCTTGACAATCTGAGCGAGGGCGGTGTCGGCACCCACTTTGGTCGCTTTGTAGCGAAAGCTTCCGCTCTTGTTGATGGTGGCGCCTATCACTGAAGCACCGGTGACTTTCTTGACTGGCATCGATTCGCCCGTCAGCATGGACTCGTCCACTTGCGAGCTGCCTTCAGTGACTTCGCCATCAACCGGAATTTTGTCCCCGGGTTTGATGACAACAATTTCTCCGGTCAGCACTTCTGAGGTGGGCACCTTGGTCTCCGCGCCACCGCGCACCACCGTTGCCAAAGGCGGGGCCAGGTCCATCAACGCGCGGATCGCGTCCGAGGCCCCGGCGCGGGCCCGCATTTCAAGCCAGTGACCCAGCAGAATGAACACCAGAAGCACAGCCGACGCTTCGTAAAACACTTCGCCCTCGTAAAAGAAGGTCGCACCGACGCTGAAGATGTAGCCCGTGCCGACCGAGAGCACGACCAGGGTCGCCATGTTGGCGACCTTGTTGCGGGCAGACCGCCAGGCAGCGACCAGGAACGGCCTACCCGGATAGGCGATGGCCCCGGTAGCGGCGACAAACAGAAAAAGCTTGCGGTCCAGTCCAAAGGGCGCAGGAAAGTCGCCAAACATTTCTCCCATCGGTGAATACAGGAAGACGGGAATGGCAAACACCAGGGCCACCAGGAAGCGGTTGCGCATATCACGCGCCATGTCCTGCATGGACATACCCGGCGCATGGCCCATATCGTGCATCATGTCGGCCTTGTCCTGCGATGGCGAGCCGCCCGCCGTTGCGAGAGCGCGATGTTCCCCATGGCCAGCTTGACCCTCTGCGCCGGCGTGATGATCGGCTGTGTTGCAGACATGCGTGGGAAGGAGCTCACCGCGGCAGTGGTAGCCACAGTCGCTTACCCGTTTGCGGATGGCTTCGAGCGTGACTTTTGATTCGTCGTAGTGCACTGTGGCGCTGCCAGCAACGTAGTTCACGTCCGCATGATGGACACCAACGAGCGTTCCGAGCTGGCGCTCGACGCCCACCGCGCTCAGGGTAGAGACCAGTTCGGCAACTTCGATGGTGCTTGTTTTCACGATGTTTCTCGCTTGAGACCTCAACGGGTATGAACAATGAGTTCGATGGTTTTCAGGCGGCTGAAGCCTCCTGTTTGAACGATGGAAAGAAGCGCGGCGTACGCGCGGTATAGGCTTCAAACTCGACTCCAAACTGTTCGCGCATCTGCTTTTCTTCTGTGATCGCAAGCCGCCCATACATCACCAGCAAGATTGGAAACATCAGCAAGGTAAGCAGCGTCGGCCATTGCAACAAAAAGCCCAGCAGAATGAGCACGAAGGCCACGTACTGCGGATGGCGGATGTGCGCATAAGTCCCGCTCGTAGCCAGGGTGCCCTTAAGCTGCGCGTGGTAGAGCACATTCCACGCGCTCGACAACAGATAAAAGCCAAATCCGAGAAAGGCATAACTGGCGATGTGCAGCGGACTGAAGTGAGGGTCTCCCTTCTCGCCAAGAAGCGTTGACCACAAGTGACCAGAGTTGTGAGACAGCAAGTCAAGGCCCGGGAATTTGGTCTGCAACCAACCCGACATCAGGTAGATGCTCAGGGGGAAGCCATACATTTCGACGAAGAGCGCAACGATAAATCCGGCGAACGCCCCGAAGGTGCGCCAGTCGCGCGCGGTGTGCGGCTTGAAGAAGCTGAAGGCGAACATCAGGAAAATGGCTGAATTGAACAAGACCAGCAGCCACAATCCGTAGGCGGGCGCATCGTGGTTCATAACTGTTCTCCGGTGCCAGGTGTCCGCGGTTCCACCGACGTATTCGAGCCTTGCTCGCCACGGTGTTTGCCATGGCCGCGATGCATGAAGACATGCATCAGCGGGCAGGCCAGCAACAGCAGGAACGGCAGCGCGCCGAAGAAGTGGGCACGGTGCTCCGTCAGCAAAAAGTACGCGGCAACGGCACCGAACACGAGCAGACCGATTCCGTATCTTGAACGCCAGAACGGCGGTGAAATCATCTGACCGGGTTGTTGCCCATGACTGCTTTCGTGTTCCATCTGAATCTCCAGAGGTTGAACTGCCTACACTGGCCTCTTTGATCGGCTTTTACGCTTGCACCCGGAAGTTGATCATCATTCCGGCGTCTTCATGTTCCAGGTTGTGGCAATGAAACACATAGGTCTGGTCGCCGGAGAAATCGTGGGTGAAATCGATTGCAATGCGTACTGACTCGCCAGGCCAGACCAGCACGGTGTCTTTCCAGCCGAGGTCGCTCACGGTGCGGCCCTGGCCGAACCGCGCCGTGGCCGCGACCTGGGGTGGGCTGCCAATGCGTTCGAGCACCTGGAACGAGAAACCGTGGATGTGCATCGGGTGCGGCATGCCCAGCGTCGGGTTGCTGATGTTCCAGATTTCCACCGCGCTGCGTTTGACGTCGAACGCGATCTCGTCCATGCGGAAGGTGTACCCGTTGATCAGAAAACGCATTTGCCCCATCGACAGTTCGATCTTGCGCTGCGCGGCGCCCCCAGTGGGAATCGGCTTGACCTGGGACAGCGTGGTCGGCAGTTTGGCGACGATGCGCTCACCAGCCGTGACCGACAGTTTCAAGATGTTGAACTCCAGGCCCAGCGGTAGCCGCGATGAGGACATGCTGGCCATCATCCGTCCCATGCCCATGCCGCCCATGCCCGGCATGCCTGCTGAAGAGCCTTCGTTCTCCATCGGATCGAACGCCAGGCTTTTCAGGAAGATGTCCTCACCGGGCTGCGCCTGGCCCGCGTCAAACAGCACATCAAGGCGCTCACCAGGCGCAAGAAAGGCCTCGCCCACCGTTTCCGGCCGCTCAATCAGGCCGCCATCGGTGCCGATGACGGTAAAGTTCAGCGCCGTCTTGCCCTTGACAAAAGCAAGCCGGTAAATGCGCGCATTCGACCCGTTGAGCAGCCGCAGGCGGTAGGTGCGCGGCGTGACGGTATGGACCGCATTGGGCGTCAGGTTGGCCAGCAAAGTGTCGCCGAGCCAGCCCATCATGGCTTCGTGGGCATCAGGCTTGTACAACAGCTTGCCCTGCGCATCGAACTGCTTATCCTGGATGACCAGTGGCAAGTCGGTGACGCCCAGCTGCAAATCAAGTGCCTTGTTGACTCTGCGCTGATCGTCGTCATCCACCAGGAAGAAGCTCGCCAGACCGTGGTAGGCCTGTTCGGCGGTCAACTCGTGTGCATGTGTGTGGTACCAGTAGGTGCCGCCGCGGTTGCTCACCTTGAAGTCATAGTCGTAGCGGCCACCTGGCGCGATGGTGCTGGCCGGGTGGCCGTCCATGGCGGCGGGCACATGCAGGCCGTGCCAGTGAATGATGGTTGCTTCCGCCAGTCCGTTGTCCAGGCTGGCCGTGAAGCGCATGCCGCTCTCGATGCGCAGAATCGGATTCTGGTAGGCCTTGCCCGCCTGTTCGGTCAGGTACAGCAGGAACGGTGATTCGCGCCCTGGCAAAAAAGCAAAGCGGGCCGGAGTGGCGCGAATTTTCAAGGGCCCGGCGACATCCAAGACGCCGAACGGCCCGTCGCCTACCGGGATGAAAAGCTTTTGCTGAAAATTCTCTACCGCCACCGGATCGAACGGGTAGTGCCGGAAGGGTCCACCCGCCACCAGGTTGGAGCGTGGCGGGCCGTAATACATCCATGCGGCGCCGCCGACAGCGGCCCCCGCCGCCACGCCGGCAAACAGGAGCAGCTGTCTTCTTTGCAACATGCGCTTCCCCTTACCGCGCAGGCGCAGCGGGCATGCGTTCCATCATCATTTTCATCATGGTCTGCATCATCGCCATGCGCTTTTCCATCATGGAATGGTGCGCGCCCATGCTGCCCGACATGCCTTGCATGCCAGCCATGCCGGGGCTCGCCATGCTCTCCATCATCTTCATGCCGTCCTGCATGGACTTCATGTGTTCGGCCATCAGCTTGCTGCGCTCTTCCGGGGTTTTGGCGCTCATCATTTTTTCGTGAATGGCCTGCATGGCTTTTGTCTGCGTGTCCATGTGTGCCATGTGGTCAGGCTGGGCCGCGCGGGGCCCAGCGGCCATGGCCATTGGCATTGACGGAGTTGTGTTACAGGCAACCAGGGTGCTGGCAGCGGTGAAGACAAGGGCGAGTGGGAAAAATCGAAAAGCGGTCATGAAAAACTCCTGATTGGTTAAAAGACAGTGAATGGTGCGCACCCGGAAACAGGTAGCCCGATGTATCGCATCCGAATATCGGATCGCGTCGGTTAAAACCTGTTGATAAACCGCGCGCCGACCAAGGAGCGCGAAGCTCCAGATCAGGCCTGAGAAAAGGCTACAAGGCCCACCGCGAATGGCGGATTTGCAAAGAGGGCCCTGCTATGAGAAGCGGCAGGTCCTCTCTTGGGGGAAGGGCAAGCAACACGGGCGTTGCGACATCCCAGAGTGTGGCGACAACAAACGCTGGTCCGGGATAGGTCAGGTCCGATTCCGCGCTCTTCTTTTGTAAAGCCTGCGACCCGTCATCGCAGACCTTCAGGCACTGCGATCTGGATGTGTCTGCCTCTTGGCCATGGTAGGTTGCCACTGCAGGTTGAGCGTGCAGAACAGTTGGTGCATG
Organism: Polaromonas eurypsychrophila; assembly: GCF_014641715.1. Classification (GTDB taxonomy): domain Bacteria; phylum Pseudomonadota; class Gammaproteobacteria; order Burkholderiales; family Burkholderiaceae_C; genus Polaromonas; species Polaromonas eurypsychrophila. The sequence continues at coordinate 69,641 of NZ_BMIG01000005.1, forward strand.
CGCTTTGTCAATAGTTTCGGCAACGACCCCATGAGAGGTAGATTCCTGCGCATCCAGCAAGCAGGCATTTGCAACCCCGGAGGCAGCGGCCAGCAACCACAATGCAAGCATGACAGATGTGGTCTTGCGTTTGAGGTGATTGTTGGAGAAAAACTTCATATCTGATTTCGATTTCTGCTTCATTCATGCTAAGCCACTCCCCCGCAGAACTTATTGATCTGTATCAAGTCGAGGCGCGATACGCATTTGGCGAAAGTTTACGCAGATCATTTTGAAGATGCGATAGGAGACTTTGCGCCGGGGCTGGGGGTACGTCTGTGCGTTGCAACACATCAAAACCGAATAAAGCCGATGCCCGTTCAGTTAACGCCCTTGCTGGGGTCCACCAGCAGCCGGCAGTGCCTGCCTTGTTGCCCTGCGGCTAGCTTCAACAAAAGCTTGGCATTGGCAACCAAATGTAATGCCGAGATCGCAACAAGCACTGCAACAATCGGCAGAACGGCCGCGTATCCAATAGCCTTGAAGGCGGCTGCTCCGCCAATGCCCCCCGCCAGAAAAAAGCCGAGGATAGCGGCGAGCATGACGAGCCGATCACGGTCTGCTTTGACCGGGCTTCCAGAATCTTTGCCCCTGTTCCAGTAGCCAGGCGGCCCAGTTCGATACCCAAATCGGTGATGACGCCCGTCATGTGCGTGGTCCGGATCTCGACTATTTAAATTTTGGTAACAATGGCATTCTGTAGTCCCATAATGAAACACAGCAAGAGCACGGTGGTGGGAACGAAGAGTTCGACAAGTATGTTGAGATTGGCGCCCAGCAATCCAAAAATCAGGAGCAAGGCCACCTCGATGATGACCGGAAAGGCAAACTCGCCCTGCATTACTCGCCGCCGCGCCCAATTGATGAGCACGGCGGTAGTAGCGGCTCCAACAAGAAACGCGAACAGGAATGCATACCTGCTAAAACCAGCCCTGCTCGGCCCAGCACCAGGTCGTTGGCAATTGCGGAGACAACGCCTGTCATGTGCGATGTGTATCGCTGTACCGCAAGAAACCCACCGGCGTTGATGGCTCCGGCAACGAAAGCCAGCAGGCAGCCCAATTGCCGGTTGGCCTTGTTGGTCCGCTGTCTTGCAGCCAGCATCTTCAGGAATGCCATGACCATAAGAGCGATGGTGGGCCTTTCCGCAACGCGAAAAAAAAGTACGCTTGCGGCCTACCGCACAGACCGAGATGCCTCAAGTGGCGCACACTCGGAGTACTGCTACTGAACTATGAAATATAAAGACTACTACCTGACCTTGGGCGTGCCCCGCGATGCCAACTTGGATCAAATTAAAAAAGCCTATCGCAAACTCGCTCGTCAACATCACCCGGACCTCTCGAAAGCGTCCGACGCCGAAGCACACTTTAAGGAAGCTGCGGAAGCTTATTCCACGCTAAAAGATCCTGAGAAGCGGGCTGCCTACGATGAGCTCGGCCGGCGACCACCGGGCGAGGAGTTTGCACCTCCTCCGCAATGGCGCGATACACACGCATCGGGCGGTCAGTCGTTCGACGAGATGGATCTGGCCGATATACTGGCCGCGCTGAACCGTGGGCAGCGCGGCGCTCAACACGGGTCTCAACCCCTGGCCGGGCGTGACTACGACACCACTACACGCATCAGTCTGGAGGAAGCGCACCGAGGCACAGTACTTAGCTTGTACCTAGGCGAAGGCCCTGATCAGATCGTCTTGGAGGTGACGATTCCCCCAGGTGTGCGGGAAGGTCAGAAACTGCGGCTGCGTGGCAAGGGCGGCAAAGGCCGCAACGGCGGCGCCGATGGAGACATTTACCTACACATAACGTTGGCACCGCATCCGGTGTTTCGCGCCGATGATCACGACCTGTATTTCGACCTGTTGCTAGCCCCCTGGGAAGCAGCATTGGGTGCCGATGTCGAAGTGCCGACACTAGACGGTCCCCTGCTATTGACTGTTCCGCCCGGAACCCGCTCGGCCCGCAAGCTGCGGGTACGCGGACGAGGTATGTCCAAAGGCCACAGCGTTAGAGGCGACTTATACGCTGTGGTGCAAATTGACGTTCCCGCGACGCTCTCAGAGCGTGAGCGGGAACTATTTTCGGAACTGGCGCGTTCTTCGCGCTTCAACCCACGGGCCATCACCAAGGAGAGTGTGCATGAAACCCCAGCAAGCTGAGTGGATGTGGCTCGACGAGCGCGAAACGGTTAGTCTGACTGAGTTGTGTAGCGTGTGCGAAATAAGCGCGACCGAGCTGAATGAACTGATTGAATACGGCGCACTGGTGCCGTTGGAAGCTGATCGACCGGCCCAAATTTTCAGCGCGCATAGCATTACGCAGTTGCGCACAGCGGTCAAGCTGCGCGCCGACTTCGATCTGGACCTGTTCGCAGTGGCCATGCTGCTGGGCTACCTCAATCGCATCGAAGCACTGGAGCGGCAGGTGAGATCTTTGCAATCACATTTACCCTCACAGGCAATGCCAGGTAAATAGGAAAACTGCATGACACGCACGACTCACCCTGAGCGCCATCGGAGCCACCGCATCGGATGGCTGCGCGCCGCCGTGCTAGGCGCCAACGACGGTATCGTTTCAACTGCCAGTCTGCTGGTCGGCGTTGCGGCCGCCAGTGCCGACCAAAGCAGTATTCTCGTGGCCGGTGTCGCGGCTTTGGTGGCAGGTTCTATGTCGATGGCGGCGGGTGAGTACGTCTCGGTGTACTCGCAGGCCGATACCGAAAAGGCCGACCTAGCACGCGAGCGCGCTGAGCTTCTAGCCGATCCTGAAGCTGAGCGAAGAGAGCTGACAGCCATTTATGTTGCCCGAGGGCTTGCACCTCAACTGGCGCAACAGGTCGCAGAGCAGTTGACGCTGCATGACGCCATCGGCGCTCATGCGCGCGATGAACTTGGCATCTCCGAGACCCTCAGCGCGCGGCCGGTTCAGGCGGCATTCGCGTCAGCCACAAGCTTCGCGCTCGGAGCCGCACTTCCGTTGGCGGTGGCCTGGCTTGTCCCCGGGCGGGGGCTGCTATTTTGGGTATCTGGAATGTCACTCGTATTCCTTGCATTGCTAGGCATAGCCGCTGCCCGAGCAGGCGGGGCTAACGTTCTGGCTGGCGCTTGGCGCGTCACCTTCTGGGGCGTGCTTGCGATGGCGGTCACTGCCGGCGTGGGATCGCTATTCGGTGCGGCTGTGGCCTGACAGGGCGACCACATTGCATTTACTCATTTCGCCCCCTCGTCACTGCGCCCCACGCCCAAGACGCGTCAATTTCTCTAGCCAGCGTTCAGCGTCTTCGGTTTTCATATTCGCCGTCATTCCAATCAAGGTCTCATGCACGGGGCCTATGCCGACGAAACCGAGTATGTTGCGCTCCAAAGACTTGATGCTGTGAGCGCGAAAATACCACTTGTAGACAATCACTGGCATGCCCATGGTCACAACGACACGCGCAGAGCGCCCTGTCAGGCCTTTCTTTCCAAAGGGATTGCCGCCGACCTCTCGCGTGAACGCGAAGCCGGGGCGAGCCACTTGCTCCAGAAAACCTTTTAGTAATGCTGGCATGTCGCCTAACCACAAGGGAAAGAACAGCACAAGGTGTTCGGCCCAGCGGATGTCATCTTGTGCTTGCTGAAGGCCTGCCGGCAGTGCTCCCGTCTCCCAAGCCTTCTGGCTTGCAAGCAACGGAAAGTTAAGCACGGCCACATCAACTTTGCGCACAACGTGGCCGGCTGCTTCTGCTCCCACAGGGTAAGAGGAGGCAAGCGCATGGCACAAATGCGGCTCACTCGCGTCGGGGTGCCCCTGAATAAGGAGAACACGTTTGCCATTCATTTGCTGGAACTCACGCGGCCATCTGATTGGGAGTATCGGTAGATGGCGTCATTGAGGTAGCGCGTGACCTCGACAATGTCAGCGTCATCCCACTGCAAACCAGCAGTACCCTGCCAGCGACTTACTTGAAGCTTGAGACTGTCCCAGTCATAGGCGAGCTTGCCGTTACGCCAATGCATTTGTGTGGTGTGGCAGGTGACGCAATGGGTCGTGTACAGCAGCTGTCCCCGCGTTGCCACGGGCACCTGCTGCGCGTACGACATGGCGCCGGCACCCGCCAAGGCCATGAACAACATGATTTTTCGGGTCACTATGGAAATGCGAGTTTCTTGGTACGACACATGGCTGCATCAGCCCTGGCGCGCGGGACAGGTGTTAATGCCCAACAAGCTGTAGATAGGGCACAGGCCGACCGCACCGGTCACCAAGGGGATCAAGCCGACATAGCCCCACAACCCGATCGTCCCGGAGATCGACAAGCCGATCAGAATCAGGCCTGCAGTGACGCGCAGACCACGGTCAAATACACCTTCGTTAATTTTCATGATGATTTCCTTCTGGATTGACTCACACGGTGATGCACAGCTTCAGGTTAAGCAATTCGTCACGCACCTCATTGAGCTGGATCAACTCAAACTGTCTTGGTCAGGTAGCCCATCCACGACCAGTAAGTCAGCGCAAAGATGACCAGCAGCGCAAAAGCCGCCAGGGTGATCACCAGCCCGGTACGAATGAAATCCGGCGCATCAAACGTATCCGTGCCGTAGGCGATCATGTTTTGCGGCGCGTTGACCGGCAGAATGAAACCAAAGCTCACCACAAACTGCAAAAGCATGGTCATGCCGATCACATTGATGCCTGGGGTCTGCACAGCCATCAGAACACTGATGATGATCGGGATCATGGTGGAGGCAAGCGCCGTCGCGCTGGCGAAGCCCAGGTGAATAACAATCAGAAAAAGCGACAGCAGCATCAGGATGGCGAAGGCGCTGGCCTGCTGCAGCCCCAGGTTCTGCACGATCAGGTTGGCCAGCCAACCAGCCGCGTTGGTTTTAAGCAGCGCGGTCCCGATGCTTATACCAACGGCGAAAAGAACTACGGTACCCCACGGAAACCCCCTTTGGGACTCGCTCCAGTTCATCACCCCCAGGCGGGGTAACAACATGAGGGAAATTGCGGCAATGGTGGTCGACGAGGTGTCGAAGTTATGCAGCACCTTCTCGGTGGCCCAGAAACCGAGCAGCACCAGTACGATAGTCAGAAGTTTCCATTCTTTCGAAGTCATCTTCCCAAGCGAATCGAGTTGACTGCGTATCGTCGCCCGGCCACCCTCGATCTCTGCCATCTCAGGTTTCATCATGCGCGTCATGATGAAGTACACCGCAACACTCATGAGAGCCGAAAACGGAGCACCGGCGACGAACCACTCCGCCCAGGTGATCGTGGTTTGGAACTGCTTCTCTATAAATCCTATTGCGACCATGTTTTGCGCCGCAGCAGTTTTGATGCCAACATTCCAGACGCTGGCAGTCTGTGCGGCGGTGATCACCAGCAAACCGGCAAAGCGGCTGCGCTTGTCCACCTTGAAAGCCAGGATGAAGCCCATCATGATGGGTACCAGGCAGGCGACGCGCGCTGTTGTACTGGGCACGATGAAGGACAACAGAAAACCGACGACCATGGCCCCGACGACGATGTGGTTAGTCTTGGCATCGACTTTTGACAAGACCAGAAGTGCGATGCGTCTGTCCAGGCCGGTGGCAGTCATTGCGGCAGCGATGAAGCAGGCAGCGGCTACCAACGCAACTGCGCTGTTGGAGAAACCCGAGAGCGCCAGCGCCAGCGCCGCCCCGGTGCCCATGTCGGCGCCGGTGGGTTTAGCCGCATCGGGGACGTAGGCGAGCAAAAACACCATCAGTGCGCCTATCACCACCGCGCTCACGGCGTAGTCCAGCGCTTCTGTCATCCATACGATGACGGCAAAGGCAAGAATGGCCAACATCACCTGTCCAGCCAGCGGCAAGCCTTGCGCTGCCGGCATCCACAAAACAGCGACCAAGGCGGCCATCGCAGCAAGAAGCCCAAGCTTCGCGACGACAGTCCCGCCGGCTACGGCTGGCTTGGCCTGGACGACATTAGCGCTTGATGGGGAGGTCATGAGGGGCTTTCGTTGGTTACCTGGGGCTGAGTGGAGCTCGTGCCGGCCCGCCGTGATCTGCATCTGATTGGTGGCGGGCACGGCCCACGAGCTTGCGCAGTTCGCTGAACCACAGCACAACACTGCCCATGGCCGCGCAGACGCCCCACTGAGCGAGCGTCAATGGCGCGGTGCCGAACGCGAGGTTCAGAAAGTTGATATGAACCACAGCCACCTGCAACAAAGCCGACAGCGCGACCGCCGCCCAAAGCCAGGGGTTGACGAACAGCGATGCGAACGCACTGGCGGTTTCCGATCTGGCAGTGAAGCAGGTGAACAAGCTGGTGAAAACCAGCACTGTGAAGCCAGCGGTACGGGCCGTTGCAAGATCAAATGTGCCCTCAATCAACCCGCCGGGCAGGTACAAATCGATGGTCAGCAACGTCACCGCCGCAATCACCAAGCCGGTTTGAATGACGGTTGCCCACATGCGACGGTCAATCAGGCGTTCGTTGGCGTGGCGTGGCTTGCGGCCCATCAAGTCGTCGGTGGGTGGATCGATCCCCATCGCCAGCGCGGGGCCGGAGTCGGTGATGAGGTTGATCCATAGAAGCTGAGTCGCGAGCAGTGGCAACACCACGGCCTCGCCCCCACCCTGGAGCCCGATCACCCCCGCCCCCACCACCCCCAGGAAGACCGTCAGCACCTCGCCCATGTTGGAAGTCAAAAGGTACCGCAAGAATTTGCGGATGTTGTCCAGGATGGCGCGTCCCTCGCGCACCGCTTCAACGATGGTGGCAAAGTTATCGTCCGCCAAAATCATTCGGGCGGCCTGCTTGGTTACCTCGGTACCGGTCACGCCCATGGCAACGCCAATATCGGCTGTTTTTAGTGCCGGAGCGTCGTTGACCCCGTCGCCAGTCATGGCGACGACATGGCCCTCGGCCTGCAGCGCATTGACGATGCGCAGCTTGTGTTGGGGCGATACGCGCGCGAAGACTGACGTTGTGCGCACCGCATCGCGCAAGGCTGCGTCGTCGAGCGTATCCAACTCCAGTCCCGTCAGCGCCGCCTCACCGGCCTCCACTATGCCAAGGTCGGCAGCAATACGTGCCGCCGTGCGCGGGTGGTCTCCGGTGATCATGACGGTGCGGATGCCGGCGCGGCGGGCCTCGCGGATGGCAACCACCGCTTCTTCGCGTGGTGGGTCGATGATGCCCGCCGTGCCGGCGAAAATCAGGCCGTGCTCCAGCGCCTCGCCACCGTCCAGATCCTCGTTAGCAGCAAGCGGTCGGTAGGCCACGGCCAGGGTTCGTAGCGCTGCATCAGACAGTGCATCGACATCAGCCATCAGCCTGGCCCGCTGCGCGGGGTCCAGCTCCACCACTTCCATGCCCACTCGAACCCGAGTACACCTCTGAAGCAGCACGTCCGGCGCGCCCTTGGCGACCAGCACACGCTCACCCCCATGCTCATGGTCAATTGCGATGGCGGACATCATCTTTCGATCGGAGGTGAACGGGACCTCCCGGACGCGCTCGAATCGCTGCTCGCGCCGTTCATTCACGCCCAGCTTGCGCTCAGCCACCAGAAAGGCTGCCTCGGTGGGGTCGCCATGAATCTCCCAAACGCCACCCTGTTGGCGCAGGTCCGCGTTGCTGGCCAGGCTGCCGCCACTGAGCACCACGATTTGCTCCGCGTGCAGCGGCCCCACAGTCAGCGCCATGCCATCGCGCTCCACCTGTCCGTGCGGTTCGTAACCGACGCCGGTGACATGGGTGCCACCCGAAGCAGTCATCACCTGCTCGATGGTCATCTCCGCGCGGGTCAGGGTGCCCGTCTTGTCTGAGCAGATCACCGACGCGCTGCCCAAGGTCTCCACGGAGGACAGCTTCTTGACGATGGCGTTGTGCCGTGCCATCCGCTGCACACCCAGGGCCAGCACCACCGACAGGATCGCGGGCAGGCCTTCTGGCACTGCCGCCACTGCAAGGGCCACGCCGAGCAGCAACACCGCAATCACGTCGGCAGCATTGCGGATGTCGGAGATCATCAAAAGCGTTGCCACCACCACGGCGGCAATCACCAGCACCGCAATGCCCAGCATGCGTCCGACGCTGGCCACTTCGTTTTGCAGCGGTGTCGGCTTTTCAGGTGTGGCTTCAAGCAGGTGGGCGATCAGGCCGATCTGGGTCGCCATACCGGTTGCGGTGACCACGACGCGCGCGGTCCCCTGCGCGACGGCCGTTCCCATGAAGACCATGTTGAGCTGATCTCCAAGTGCCAGCGGCTTTGGTAACGTGGTCGGGTCCTTCGTTACAGCCTCGCTCTCGCCGGTGAGCGACGCTTCCTGCACGCGCAGGGTTGCGGTCTGAACCAAGCGGCCATCTGCCCCCACCGAGTCACCTTCGCCAAGAACAAGCAGGTCTCCCCGTACCAGTTCAGCACTGGGGACACGCAGCTCCCGGCCGTCACGCATGACTGCCGACGTGGCGGCAGTCATGCGGTCCAACGCGGCGACGGCGTCAACCGCCTTGACCTCCTGCACATAACCCAGCGCAGCGTTGATAAGGACAACGGCGGCGATAACGATGGCATCCACCGGCAAGCCGGCCGCGCCTTCGACCATCCAGGCGGCAAGTGCGATGACGATGGCAGCGAGCAGAAGGTAGACCAGGGGGTCCTGAAAGTGCGCCAGAACACGACGCCAGGCAGGTACCGGTGGGACTGCGCGCAACTCGTTCGCACCGTCTGCAGCCAGACGACGGGCCGCTTCGTGGGACGTGAGTCCGGCTTCAAGGTCTGCCCCGAAGTCCCTTGCCACTTCACTAGCATCCGTAATCGACGGATTGCCTTTGCGGTCTGGTGGCTCCATGATGCCGCCTCAGACCTCGATGATGACTTTCAGGGCCTTGGTTTCAGCCGCCCTGCTGAAGGTGTCGTAAGCCTGAAGAATTTCAGTCAACTTGAATCGGTGGGTGATCAGCTGCTTGGCATCGACACGCTTGGACTGCACCGTTTTGAGCAGCATGGGAACTGAAAACGTGTCGACCAGCCCGGTGGTGATCGTCACGTTATGCGACCAAAGGCGCTCCAGGTCCAAGTCGACCTTGCAGCCATGCACACCAACGTTTGCGATGGTTCCTCCCGCCGCGACGATGTCCTGGCACAGCTTGAAAGTCGCCGGAATGCCGACTGCCTCAATAGACGTGTCCACGCCGCGCCCGCCGGTTAGCTTCATGACTTGCGCGGCCGCATCGCCCTGAGCACTGTTAACGGTGGCGGTTGCGCCAAAGCGTTGGGCCACGGCAAGGCGGCTATCGTCCACATCCACCATGATAATTTCGGCCGGCGCAAAAAACTGGGCAGTGAGCAGAGAAGCCAGGCCGATCGGGCCGGAGCCGACGATGGCGACACTGGAGCCCGGCTTGACCTTGCCGTTGAGCACGCCACATTCGAAACCGGTCGGCAGGATGTCGCTCAGCATGACCAGCGCTTCTTCGTCAGCCCCGTCTGGAATGGGGTGCAGGCTGGACTCCGCATGGGGAATGCGGACGAACTCTGCCTGAGTGCCATCAATGGTGTGCCCCAGCATCCAACCGCCGGTGGTGCAGTGCGAATACATGCTCCTGCGGCAAAACTCGCAGCGACCGCAGGCGCTGATGCAAGAGATAAGAACCCGGTCGCCAGGTTTGAAAGTACTAACGCCGGGGCCCACGGTGTCCACAATGCCAACTCCCTCATGCCCCAGCACCGTGCCGGGCTTGCATGTCGCTACGTCGCCTTTGAGAATATGCAGATCGGTACCGCAGATCGTGGTTCTGGTGATGCGGATGATCGCGTCGGTGGGGGCTTGAATGAGCGGCTTGTCACGCTCCTCAAGAGTCTTGAGGCCGGGGCCGTGGTAGACGAGGGATTGCATGGCGACATTTCCTTTTGAGATTGCTCTCAACCGGATAGCGCTTTGCACACCTGATACTGCGCTGCAGACATTTGGTGCTTTAACTCAGCGCTTCTCCAGACTCAAGCCTGTTCGCCCCAGTATGAAATTTCGCCGACGGAGTAGTGTTGATGCAGATCAAGCCCGACGCAGAGCGCGGGAAACAGAATGTAAGGGCTGCTGCTGGGGCGCAACTGCGCTGAGCGGCTGACAGAGGAAACGTTCAGCGTCGGTTGGCGCTGTGTCCGTGTTCGCGAACGGCCTGGCAGGCGGTGCAGAAGGGGGTAGCAACCAAGGCCATCAGGCGGCCGAGATCAATCGTTTCGCCGCAGTCTGAGCAGTTCCCGTAACTGCGGTCAGCCAGGCGACGGCGCGCGGCCAACACATCGTCCAGCTCACTGGCGGCGTGTTCGGCGTTGACCTCGTCTACAGTGGCCAACGCGTGCGACGCCGCCACATCCTTGAAGTCAACCACCCCAAGCGGCCCGGCCTCGTTGGCTTCGTGCATCAGTTCATTGGTGAACTGAAGGACATAACGCAGCTCAGCTTCCCGCCGGGCGAGCCGCTTAATGAAGAAAGACTCCATGCCCGCGTTGTATATGTTCATGAGAAACCTCATTACTATTGCGCACCATTTTGTGCATGGCAGCCGTGAATGTTCTTGATCTGGCGCAAGAGCAGGCGCCGCTGACAGAAAGAAATGCTGAGACCGTTTGCAAGCTCGAAGCCCTGTTCCGTGTCGCCCAACGGGGTATACACTCAGAAACATGTCGAGCTGGCCGACATGAAGGCGATTCGTATGCTGACTGGTATTTCCGACTCAAAGGGTGAGCCGATACGCCCCGCGATCCCGGCAGGTCGGCTCTTCCACGGCTTCCTCAATGCGGCCCCCGACGCGGTCGTGATCGTCGACGGGGACGGAATGATCGTGCAGGTCAACAGCCAAACCGAGAAACTGTTCGGATACCCCCGCGAGGAGTTACTCGGTCGCCCCCTCGAAGTACTCATGCCAGAGCGTTTTCGCGGCACGCACGCTGGAAAGCGCCGGGCGTTCACCGCCGACCCGCAGCCGCGGTCGATGGGCCGCGGCCTCGACCTGTTCGGCTTGCGCAAGGACGGGCGCGAGTTTCCAATCGATGTCTCCCTCAGCCCCCTGCCGCCCGAAGCAGGCATCCTGATCGCCAGCACGATTCGCGACATGTCCGCGCAGCGCTGTCTGGAGAACGAATTGCGAGAGCGGACCCTTGAGTTGGAAGAAGCTGATCGGCAAAAGGACCAATTTCTGGCCGTGGTCGCGCATGAGTTCCGCAGCCCACTGGCAGTCCTCACCAACCTGGCGCACATCCTGCGCTCCCCTCAGGCCGACGCGGCCGCCCAACAGCGGGCCGTCGATGCGCTGGGTCGTCAGACCACGCACATGGTCCGCTTGGTTGAAGACCTTCTCGACGTATCACGCGTCCGTCGTGGCGACGTCTCGCTTCGCAGGGAGTCTGTTGACTTGTGGACCGTATTTTCAAAAGCCATCGAAATGGGCCTGACGCTCATCGAATCCCGAAAGCACCATCTGGAGGTGGCGCAGTTTCCCGAACCGTTGTGGGTAAGCGGCGACCCTACCCGGCTGATTCAAGTCGTCTCCAACCTGCTGACGAACGCAGCCAAGTACACGCCGGAGGGGGGAATTATCTGGCTTTCGGCAGCCAGAGAGGACGGTGCGGTTGCAATCTGCATCCGAGACAACGGCGTGGGCATCCCAAGGGAAATGCTGTCTCGCGTGTTCGACTTGTTTACCCAAGTCGGGTCTGGGGGAGGCAGCAGAGCCGGAGGACTAGGGATCGGACTAACCCTCGTGCGGCGGCTGGTCGAACTACACGGAGGCACCGTGCAAGTGGCAAGCGAAGGCCTGGGCCACGGGAGTGAGTTTGTCGTGCGTCTGCCTTCGCTGCTGGCCCAACCCATTGCCCCTCCAATGGCTTGAGAGCAAAACCACCTGAGGGGTTGATCCGCCGGGTTCTGAGATCGATGGTGAGCTGCCCACCCGGCAATCCCTTTTTTCCTCGCGCAATGCGCCCGCTTGCGCAGTTTGCTGAATGAGCACAACGCAGGCCATGACGGAGCGGGTTTCAATCGATCATTTCTTTAACTTCTCAAACGACGAACCCCGTACACCACCACACCAAAAAGCACAGCGCCGCCTGTCACGGCATAAACAATCGGCTCAAACTGGGTCATTAGCGCCAGGCAAATGACAATCCCCAGTGGGGGCAACAGTGGCAGGCGACCCATGTGCAGCGGCCCGCGGAAAGGCCGTTCCCGGTCGGGCTCTTTGAAACGCAACACAATCACCGCCGAGTGCACCCCCACGAAGACCAGCAAAATACCAAGCGCCGAGATACTGGCGATGATTTTTACCTCGCCCAGTAGTAACAGAACACCGGCTGCGGAATACAGAACCAGAGCGGCCACCCAGGGTGTCTTGCGCTGACTCAATGTCTTTGCCAGGGCCGCCGGCATATCGCCGTCGCGCGCCATGCCAAACAGCAGGCGGCTGATGCTCACCAGCGATATAAGCGCCGTGCTGGCCGTGGCAAACATGGCCGTGACTGCAAGGGTCTGCCCCAGCCACGGTGCGACCGCTCGCCCCGCGGTGGTCAACGGGGAGTCGCTTTTTGCCAGTTCATCGGGACCCAGTACAGAGAAAACTGCCCATACCACCAGCATGTAGACCAGCGAGGTCACGGCCACGCTCCACAGCAGCGCGCGCGGCACATCGCGTCGCGGATTGATGGATTCCTCTGACAGATTGGCCACGTCTTCAAACCCGATGTAGACGAAGAACACCAGCGCTGTCGCGGCAAAGATACCGGGCGTATCGCCGAACGAGGGTAAGGTGATGGCGTCGGCCGCGTCCCCCTTGTACAAACCCATCACGATCAGCAGCAGCAAGCCGCCAACTTCAACGATGATCATGCCTATGCTCGCCCAGGTCGCTTGTCGCAACCCCGCGATGTTGAGAGTCGTGCAAATCGTCAGCAACGCAAAGGCCGTTAGCGGCGCCGGCACCTCAAGAAACACCCTAAGATAACCCGCAAAGGCCAATGACACGGTCGCCGACGTTGCAGCCGCATTGAGCGCAATCAAAAAACCCGCCAGAAACGAAACAAGGGGCGCTTTGGGGAAAGCGGCTTTCAGAAACTGGTATTCCGCGCCGGCCTTGGGAAGCATGGAAATCAACTCTGCATAGGAAAGCGCGGTAAGAAATGCTGCCGCTCCCGCAAACAGCATGCTTACCCACAGTGCGGTGCCTGCCAGGCCTGCCGCCGAGCCAATGATGGTGTAGATCCCGGCGCCAACGATGGTGCCCACCCCATAGAAGACAAGTTGCGTGAGGGAAAGCGTGGGCGCGAGTGCTTGGGTCATGTCGGCAAACATAGCCCAGTCAACAGGTGTCAGCAGTGATTGGCGATACTGTCCTACGGATCGCTGGAAAACTGTCACCGAACGTATCAGCCAGTGACCACAGGCTGCAGGTACATTCAGCAGACCGTGCTGCCTTGCCGCATGTACAAAGGACTCCCAGTGCGGCGACTGACCAAACGCATCTCTTTCCAACTTGAACGGCCAGGGGTCCTCGCCTTGCGGCACAGATACGCAACGCAGCTTTCTTTTCTCCAGGCTCGGCTGTCGCCGGGCAGCTATTTGGGCTTGCAACTCACCGTCGGTGTGGCGGTATTGATAGGCGCTAGCTGGCTTTTTGGCGGCATTGCCGAGGACGTTGTTACCGGAGACCCGCTGACGCTGATCGATGTGTGGCTGGCGCAATGGCTGCACGTCCGGGCAGACCCCACGCTGACCCGCTTCATGCTGGTCATTTCACACATGCATGACCCGTGGATGCTGAGCGTGGTGGTGATGTGCCTCTCGCTTTTCCTGCTGTACAGACGCAACTGGGTCTGGCTGTTAAGTGTGCTGCTTGCCGTCCCCGGCGGAATGCTGCTCAACATCCTGATGAAGCTGGCATTTCAGCGTGCACGCCCGACTTTCGACGACCCTGTTCTCACCCTGGTCACCTACAGCTTTCCCAGCGGCCACGCGGTCGGCGCAACCCTGTTCTACGGAGTAATTGCCGCCATGCTTGTGATACAGACCAGGAGTTGGGTACTGCGTTCAATCATTGTCCTGACCACCCTGCCCATGGTTGCGCTGGTTGCATTCAGCCGCGTATACCTGGGTGTGCACTACCTCAGTGACGTCCTGGGCGGGTTCGCAGTGGCTGTTGCCTGGCTGACCCTGTGCGTGGTGGGAATCCACACCTGGTTTCAGCATCGCCAGGCGCGTCAAACGGCGGGGTAGCCTGCGGTGGTTAAGGCCTCGGCAAAGGATGAGCGATCCGCGTCGGATTCGATCTTCACTTTCTTGGCACCCAGATCAATTTCGACCTTTGCATTGGGATCAATGAGCTTGACGGTTTGAGTGACCACGCCGACGCAGTGGCCGCAGCTCATGTCTTTAACTTCGAATTCAATCATTGTGTTCTCCTAAAAAGATGGAAGCCTGAAATTTAGACCTTGCCACTATGGCAAGGTCAACCGGCTTCGCGTGATGCCCTTACTGGCAAAGGGGAATTAACGCTTGATCGCTTGACCTTACCATCGTGGGAATCTTGAGAATTGCGGTATCGCTTTTATAAGCAACATCGCCAAAGGACAACCATGGAAACAACCGCAATACGGCAACCCGAATCGCTTCACCCAGTCAGCCAGACAAACCCGACCCAATGGGAATTGCCCATAGAAGGCATGACTTGTGCCTCGTGCGTGGGCCGTGTTGAAAAAGCGCTGGCCGCAGTGCCCGGTGTCACCGAATCAAATGTCAACCTCGCTACAGAAGTTGCCAGTGTCACTGCCGCCTATAACGTGTCTTTTGAAGTGCTTCGCGCCGCCGTTGAAAAAGCAGGTTACACCGCCAAACCCGCGCAGATCAGTCCGGACGGGGCCAGTAACTCGCCACCCGTCAATGCCTTGTGGCCCGTGGCCGTTGCGGCAATGTTGTCCGTGCCAATGGTGGTTCCCATGATCGCAGGCTTCTTCGGTGCCGACTGGATGCTCCCGGGCTGGATTCAGCTGGCGCTTGCCACGCCCGTGCAGTTCTGGCTGGGCGCCCGCTTCTACCGCTCCGGCTGGCGAGCCCTCAAGGCGCGGGCTGGCAACATGGATTTATTGGTGGCCATCGGGACCTCAGCCGGGTATGGCTTGAGCGTGTACCTGTTGCTGCGCCATGCCGCGCATGGCATGCCGCACCTGTATTTCGAGGCTTCAGCCGTCGTCATCACCTTGGTGTTACTTGGCAAATGGCTGGAAACCAGAGCTAAGCGCCAGACGACCGAGGCGATTCGGGCCTTGAATGCGCTCAAACCGGAGACTGCACGCCTGCGGCGCGATGGCCAGGACAAGGAAGTCGCTGTCAGCCAGCTCATCCATGGCGATTTGGTGGTCATCAAGCCCGGAGAACGCGTGCCGGTGGACGGGGTGGTGATGGAAGGTGCGAGCCAGATTGATGAATCTTTAATCACAGGCGAAAGCCTGCCCGTGGCCAAGCATGAAGGCGACAAGGTCACTGGCGGTTCGGTCAATGCAGAAGGCCTGTTGATCGTGCAGACCACAGCCATTGGCGCCGAATCCACTTTGGCGCGCATCGTCCGGTTGGTGGAGTCTGCCCAGGCTAAAAAGGCGCCTATTCAGCGGTTGGTGGACAAAGTCAGCGAGGTGTTTGTGCCTGTGGTGATTGGCGTTGCCTTGCTGACCGTGCTGGGTTGGGGACTAGGCACTGGAAACTGGGAAACGGCCATTCTTAACGCCGTCGCGGTGCTGGTGATTGCCTGTCCCTGTGCCTTGGGCCTGGCAACGCCGACGGCCATCATGGCCGGTACCGGAGTCGCGGCACGCCACGGCATTTTGATCAAGGACGCGGAAGCGCTGGAAGTGGCGCACAAGGTGAAAGTAGTCGCGTTTGACAAAACCGGGACTCTCACCGAAGGCAAGCCCGAGATGGTGGCTGCTGAATCGGTCAACAACAACCTCGCCGCCTTTCTGATTGCAGCCGCGTCCATTCAGGCGGGCAGCGAACACCCGCTGGCCCGGGCCGTGCTTGACGCTGCCGTGCGTGACAAGCTGGCACTTCAGCCAGCCTCCGAGGTACGCGCGATTGCGGGCCGGGGCATGGCAGCCGTGGTGGGGCAGCGCGAGCTGCGGCTGGGCAGCACCCGGTTTATGAACGAGCTGAAAGTAGACCTGAGTGCGTTGAAGCTGCGGGCCGTCGAGCTGGAGGCGCAGGGGCGCACTATTTCCTGGGTGGCCGACGTGACTGGCCAGCCTGCCCTGCTCGGTCTGCTGGCTTTTGGAGACACCGTCAAGCCGACGGCCGCGCTGGCCATTGCGAGCTTGCGCGCGCAAGGTGTGCGGTCCGTTCTCCTGACCGGCGACAACCGGGGCAGTGCGCAGGCGGTGGGCGAACAACTGGGTATCGACGAAATCCGCGCGGAAGTCTTGCCCGAAGACAAGGCCAGGATTGTGGGCGAGCTCAAGGCAGGCGGCGTGACCGTCGCCATGGTGGGCGACGGCATCAACGATGCCCCGGCTTTGGCCGCAGCAGATGTCGGCATTGCCATGTCTACGGGGACTGACGTGGCCATGCACGCTGCGGGTGTCACCCTGATGCGCGGCAACCCCGCGCTGGTAGCAGACGCCATCGATATCTCGCGCCGCACCTATGCCAAGATTCGGCAGAATTTGTTTTGGGCTTTTATCTACAACCTCGTTGGTGTCCCGCTGGCAGCATTTGGCCTGCTCAACCCGATGATTGCCGGCGCAGCCATGGCATTGAGCAGTGTCAGCGTGGTGACCAACGCGCTGATGCTGCGCCGCTGGAAAGGGAGCAACACATGAGCGAAACAGACATGTCCGGCCCCCTCAACATCGGAGAAGCGGCGCGCCAATCCAGGGTGTCCCCCAAAATGGTGCGTCACTACGAGTCGCTGGGCTTGCTGCCAGGCGTGAGCCGCACGGATGCGGGCTATCGGCAGTACACCGGCAAAGAGGTGCATACCCTGCGTTTTATCAAAAGCTCTCGCGATTTGGGCTTTAGCATGGCGGAGATCGCCAAGCTGCTCAAGCTCTGGCAAAACCGCCGTCGCTCCAGCGCGGACGTGCAGCGTATTGCGGTCGGGCATGTGAACGACCTGGACAAACGGATGGCCGAGATGGCGGCAATGAAACAGACGCTCGAACATTTGATTCACTGCTGTCAGGGCAACCACCGGCCGGACTGCCCGATTCTGGATGCGCTCGGCAAGTCGCCACCGCCCACCCCGCACGCCGGGCCCTGATCTCCTCGGGCGAGGCAGCCGCCAGGAACTTTTTCACGTGGACTGCTCAATACGCTTAAACTTAAAGCGTGTTACCTCGCCAACTTCAGCTATCGCCCACCTCGCCCACCTCGCCCGCACCATGACCTGGAACCGCCGTCAACGTTTTGTGACTGTGCTTTTTGCACTGATGAGCCTGCTGTTCATGCAACTGGCGGTGGCTGCTTACGCGTGTCCGGCCGGGAGCCTCATGCAGCAGACAGGGATGGCAGAAAACTCAGCCATGCCTTGCGCTGAATCAATGACCGCATTCGTCACGGACAACGAACAACCCAGTCTGTGCGCCGCACATTGCAAGGCCGACCAACAAAGCGCTGATACCAACCCCTCACCCGGATTGACAGCGCCAGCCATGCTGTCCAGTGACTATGCGCTGTTGCGCCTGAACCTGCCGTCGCTGGTTGCGCCTCTTGAAGCGCCACTTTTGATGCGAAACCACGCGAGATCAGTGGCGGTGCGCCACTGCTGCTTCCGGCTTTAAATCCTCCCTCTTCCTGTTTTCTGCTCTGGCACGCGATGTGCCCTGGCGGTTTCCATGTTGTCTGGAGGTTTTATGTTTGCTTTTTCCGTTACTTGTCGAGCGCGGCTGATTCGGTGTCTGTTTGCGGCTGCGTTGTTGATGTCTATCGCGGGCTCGCTCCGGGCTGAAGAGCCTTTGTCCTTGCGGGAAGCGCAGCAACTCGCCGCCTCGCGCTCCGGGCAACTGCTTGCACAGGATGCAGCCACCCGGGCGGCGCGTGAGATGGCGGTGTCGGCTGGCCAGTTGCCAGACCCGGTCCTCAAGCTCGGCATCGACAACCTGCCTGTCACGGGTCCTGACCGGCTAAGCCTGGGCCGCGACTTCATGACCATGCGCCGTATCGGGTTGATGCAGGAATTGCCGCGCGAGAAAAAACGCCTGCTCAAAACCGAGCGCTTCGAGCGCGATGCCGAGCGCGCCCAGGCCCAACGGCAATTGGCACTGGCGGGCTTGCAGCAAGGCACGGCGCTGGCCTGGCTGGAGCGATATTACGCACATGCCATGCGCGCACTGTTGCAACAGCAGCTTGAAGAAACGCGCCTGCAGGAGCAAGGCGCCGACATCGCGTTCCGCGAGGGACGGGGCGCACAGGCCGATGTGTTTGCGGCGCGCGCTGCGCAGATTGAACTTGATGACCGCTTGAGCCAGATCGACCGTCAAGCCAGAAATGCCAGCCTGATGCTGGCGCGCTGGATCGGTGCAGATGCGAACCGTAGCTTGTCAGGTGAGCCCATGTGGAAAACCATGCGGGACAACTCCCACCCCGACGCCATGCTTTCCGCCGGGGAACTCAGGCAGCATCCCAAGTTGACGCTGTCTGCGACCCTCGTGGAGGCCGCCGAAACGGAGGCCAGGCTGGCCCAGGCGAACACCAAGTCGGACTGGACCGTGGAGGCCGCCTACCAGCAGCGCGGACCGGCCTTTTCCAACATGGTGTCGATTGGCATTTCAATCCCCCTGCAGTGGGACCCTAAAAATCGCCAGAACCGCGAGACCGCCGCCAAACTGGCCGCAGTGGACGAGGCACGCGCCAATGACGCGGACAACCTGCAGGCCTACGAGGCCGAGGTCCGCAGCCTGATCAATGACTGGCAAACCGGCAAGGAACGTATTGCGCGTTATACCGCCCAGATGATTCCAGTGGCAAGGCAACGCTCGGCGGCGGCGCTCACGGCCTACCGGGTCGGCAAGGGCGACCTTGCAAGTGTGCTGGCAGCGCGGCGCGACGAGCTCACTGCGCGTATTCAGGCCCTGGGCCTGGAGCTGGAAACAGCGCGTTTGTGGGCGCAACTCAACTATCTGAAACCCGATAACAGCATAGGGCCCAGCGCATTCGCGGTCACCTCTGAATCCTCCAAAGGCCAGCCATGATGATCAAAAAAACATTTGTTGCGCCTTTGCTGGCCGTCGCTCTGATTGCTCTGGCCGGTGGGGGTGGGTACGGTCTGTACACCCTCGGCATGCAGCGCGGAATGCAGGCCGCAGAAACCGGTGCCTCCACGGCCACGGTCGCCACTGCCGGGGACGCCACCGCCACAGAAACGCCTGGCGCGGGTGTTCCACAAAGCATCGCGCAGGGCGAAGAGGCCACGCGGCGACATATCAACGCGGGCATCAAAGCCGGTGACACCGACCCGGCCAACGGGCAACGGGTGCTGTACTACCACGACCCGATGGTGCCGGGCAACAAGTTTGACACGCCGGCCAAGTCGCCCTTCATGGACATGATGCTGGTGCCAGTGTATGCAGGCGGCGACACCGACCAGGGAAGAATCACAGTCAGCCCGCGCATCCAGCAAAACCTGGGAGTGCGTACGGCGCCGGTCACGCAGGGCACGCTTTCCCCCGAGGTGTCTGCCGTGGGCAGCATTGCCTTCAATGAGCGCGACCAGGTCATCGTGCAGGCCCGCGCCGCGGGCTATGTGGAGCGCCTTCATGTTCGTGCCACCCTGGACAGCGTCGCCAAAGGCCAGCCGCTGCTGGATATCTATGTGCCCGACTGGGTCGCCGCGCAAGAAGAATTTCTGGCGGTCAGCCGCATGCAGGGACCCAACCTGACCGGGCTGATCGATGGCGCGCGCCAGCGCATGCGCCAGGCCGGCATGAGCGAGGCGCACATCGCAGCGGTGCAGGCCAGCGGCCAAACCCGTGCCCGCACCACCCTGTTCGCGCCGATTGCCGGCGTTGTCACTGAGCTGGCGGCGCGCGAAGGCATGGCCGTGCAGCCGGGCGCCACGCTGTTTCGCATCAACGGGCTGTCCACCGTCTGGGCGAACGCCGAGGTGCCAGAGAGCCAGGCGGCATCGCTGCGGCCTGGTGCCAAGGTGCAGGCCAGAAGCCCGGCAGTGCCGGGCATGGTTTTCAGCGGCAAGGTGCAGGCCATCCTGCCGGAAGTCAATGCCGGCACACGCACCATCAAGGCCAGGCTGGAGCTGGCCAACCCGGGCGCCCGGCTGGTGCCCGGCATGTTTGTGCAAATGCAGCTCATGGACACGCGGTCCGCCCCGGTTCTTTTGATTCCAACCGAAGCGGTGATCCAGACCGGCAAACGCAGCGTGGTGATGCTCGCCGAAAAAGAGGGTCGGTTCCGGCCGGTGGAAGTCGAGACCGGCATCGAAAGCGGCGGCCAGACCGAAATTATTCGTGGCCTGCAGGCCGGCCAGCAGGTGGTGGTCTCGTCCCAGTTCCTGATTGATTCGGAAGCCAGCCTCAAGGGCGTGGAAGCGCGGCTCAATGGACCCGCCGCCGCTGTGGGTGCCAGCGCCGCGCCCCGGCACCTGGGCGAGGCCAAGGTCGATGCGGTGGCGCGCGATACGGTGACCCTGACGCATGGCCCGATTGCCTCGCTGAAATGGGGCGCCATGACCATGGACTTCAAATTACCCGAGACCGGTTTGCCGCGCAATGTGCAGTCCGGCGATGCGGTGACCTTCGAGTTCTACATGGACGCCGAGGGCTTGCCGCGGCTGACCGGCATCACGCCGATGGCGTCTGCCCCGGCGCCGAAAACCTCGGGAAGCAAGCCATGATCGCCAGCCTCATCCGCTGGTCCATCGTCAACCGTTTCCTGGTGCTGCTGGCCACACTGATGATCAGCGCCTGGGGCGTTTATGCGGTGCTGAAAACGCCGCTGGACGCCCTGCCCGATCTGTCGGACGTGCAGGTCATCATCCGCACCTCCTACCCGGGTCAGGCCCCTCGCATTGTCGAAAACCAGGTGACCTATCCGCTGACCACCACCATGCTGTCGGTGCCAGGCGCCAAGACGGTGCGCGGCTACTCCTTCTTTGGCGATTCCTTTGTTTATGTGCTGTTCGAGGACGGCACCGATTTGTACTGGGCACGTTCTCGCGTGCTGGAATATTTGAACCAGGTGCAGTCACGCCTGCCGCCGGCGGCCAAGGCCTCGCTCGGGCCGGACGCGACCGGCGTGGGCTGGATTTACCAGTATTCGCTGATAGACCGCAGCGGCACGCAGGACGCCTCGCAACTGCGCGCGCTGCAGGACTGGTTCCTGAAGTACGAGCTCAAAACCGTGCCGAACGTGGCCGAGGTGGCGTCGGTGGGGGGCATGGTGCGGCAGTACCAGATTGTGCTGGACCCGGAAAAACTGGCCGCCTACCGCCTGCCGCACACCCGCGTCCTGGACGCGATGCAAAAAGCCAACCAGGAAAGCGGTGGCTCGGTGCTGGAGCTTGGCGAGGCCGAATACATGGTGCGTGCCTCGGGCTACCTGCAGACACTGGACGACTTTCGCAAGGTGCCTTTGACAACCACCGATGCGGGTGTGTCGGTCCGGCTCGGCGATGTGGCGCGCATCCAGCTCGGCCCCGAGATGCGACGCGGCATCGGCGAGCTTGACGGTGAAGGTGAAGCCACCGGCGGCGTGATCGTGATGCGCTCCGGAAAAAACGCGCTGGAGACCATTGCTGCGGTCAAGAAAAAATTGCAGCAGCTTCAGGACAGTCTGCCCAAGGGCGTGGAGATCGTTCCGGTGTATGACCGCTCCGGCTTGATCGAGCGGGCCGTCAGCAACCTGGGTTTCAAGCTGCTGGAAGAATTTGCAGTGGTCGCGGTGGTGTGCCTGATTTTCCTGTTTCACCTGCGCTCGGCGCTGGTGGCGATTGTCTCGCTGCCGCTGGGTATTCTGGCAGCCTTCATCGTCATGCACTACCAGGGCGTCAATGCCAACATCATGTCACTGGGCGGCATTGCGATTGCCATCGGCGCCATGGTCGATGCGGCGGTGGTGATGATCGAAAACGTCCACAAGCACCTGGAGCACTGGAAACACGACCATCCCGACGCCACCTTGGCGGGCGAGGCGCGCTGGAAGGTGATTGGCGACTCTGCAACGGAAGTGGGCCCTGCCCTCTTTTTCTCGCTGCTGATCATCACGCTGTCTTTCATTCCGGTGTTCACGCTGGAAGCGCAGGAGGGGCGCTTGTTCGCGCCGCTGGCGTTTACCAAGACTTACGCAATGGCCGCCGCCGCCGGGCTGTCAATCACTCTGATCCCCGTCTTGATGGGTTACCTGATCCGCGGCCGCATTCCAGACGAAAAAGCCAACCCGCTGAACCGGGCGTTGATCCGGCTGTATCAGCCACTTCTCGGCGCGGTGCTGAACTGGCCCAAGCTCACGCTGGGCATCGCCACGCTGCTGCTGGCCCTGAGCCTGTGGCCCCTGCAGCATATTGGCGGTGAATTCATGCCGCGCCTGGACGAGGGCGACCTGCTCTACATGCCGTCGGCCCTGCCGGGTCTGTCGGCGGGCAAGGCGGCGGAGTTGTTGCAGCAGACCGACCGACTGATCAAGACTGTGCCCGAGGTGCTCAGCGTGTACGGCAAGGCCGGTCGAGCCGAAACCGCCACCGACCCCGCACCCATGGAAATGTTCGAGACCACCATCCAGTTCAAGCCCAAGGACCAGTGGCGACCGGGGATGACCCAGGACAAGCTGGTCGAGGAACTGGACCGCATCGTCAAGGTCCCTGGGCTGGCCAACATCTGGGTGCCGCCGATTCGCAACCGCATCGACATGCTGGCCACCGGAATCAAGAGCCCGGTCGGCGTGAAAGTAGCAGGCGCCGACCTGGCCACCATTGACCGTGCCACCGGCGAGATCGAACGCGTGCTCAAGGACGTGCCCGGCGTCAGCAGCGCGCTGGCCGAGCGCTTGACCGGCGGGCGTTATGTGGATGTGAACATCCGGCGCGATGACGCGGCCCGCTTCGGCATGAACATCGCCGACGTGCAGTCGGTGATCAGCGCGGCGGTGGGCGGCGAGAACCTGGGCGGAAGCAGCGGCGAAGTGGTGATTGGCCTGCAGCGTTTCCCGATCAATGTGCGCTACCCGCGCGAAATTCGTGATTCGCTGGAAAAGCTGCGCAAGTTGCCCATCGTCAACGAGCGGGGCGCGCGCCTGGTGCTGTCAGATGTGGCCGACATCCGCATCACCGACGGCCCGCCCATGCTGCGCAGTGAAAACGCACGCCTGTCGGGCTGGGTCTACGTGGACATCCGCGGCCGGGATCTGCGCTCTGCCGTCAAGGACATGCAGGCTGCGGTGGCTGCCAAGGTCAAGCTGCCGCCGGGCTACTCGATTTCCTGGTCGGGGCAGTTCGAGTTTCTGGAGCGGGCCACCGCCAAGCTCAAGGTGGTGGTGCCATTCACGCTCCTGATCATCTTCGTGCTGCTGTACCTGACCTTCAAGCGGTTTGATGATGCCTTGCTGATCATGGCCACCCTGCCGTTTGCGCTGATTGGTGGCATCTGGCTGCTCTACCTGCTGAGCTACAACCTTTCGGTGGCCGGTGCGGTGGGGTTCATCGCGCTGGCGGGCGTGTCGGCCGAGTTCGGCGTCATCATGCTGCTTTACCTCAAGCAGGCGTGGGACAAGCGTATCGAGGAAGGCAAGACCACGCCCCATGACTTGACGCAAGCCATTGTCGAAGGCGCCGTGCTCCGGGTTCGCCCCAAGGCAATGACGGTGGCGGTGATCCTGGGCGGCTTGTTTCCCATCATGTGGGGCACCGGAACCGGCTCGGAAGTGATGCAGCGCATTGCCGCATCCATGGTGGGGGGCATGATTACAGCGCCGCTTCTTTCAATGTTTGTGATTCCAGCGGCCTACCTGCTGATGCGGCGAAAACCTCTGCTACAGGCCGCGTTCGTCGAAGAAAAAGCAGACGCATAGCCGTTTCTAATGCTATAACTTCAGGAGCTACTGATGCTTGTCCTGTATGGGCTGGCAGCACTTTTGACTTCATATTTTTCCGGGTGCAGCGGCGGGCGCCGCATGCTATGGTTGTGCATGCCAAAAACCATACGTTACACCCTGCTGTCACTGCGCGACCTGTGGGTGTCCGCCGGGCCTTTCATCGTGCTGACCATCACACTGCTGGTGTTGGCTTACTGGTGGCTGGACCCGAACCCGCCCAAACGCGTGACGCTGGCTACAGGCCCGGCGCAAAGCGCCTACGAGGAGTTTGGCAAACGCTACGCCAAAATTCTGGCCGACGACGGCATCGAGGTCGTGCTGCTGCCCTCGCAGGGCTCGGCTCACAACCTGCAGTTGCTGCGCGAAGGCAGGGCTGACCTCGGTTTTGTGCAAGGCGGCACCAGCACCTACAGCGCAGCAGACGCGGAAACGTTGACCTCGCTTGGGAGCCTGTTTGTCGAACCGCTGTGGCTGTTTTACCGGGAAGATGCCCTCGGGCGAGTTCAGGGCGAACGGAAAACGAAAGCGACAAGCGTGGCGGCTATCAACTCCCTCACACAATTGCAGGGTTTGCGCGTCAACGTGGGAACCGCAGGGAGTGGCGTCCCAAGCCTGATGACCAGGCTGCTCGAGAGCAATCGCATGGAGCCGGCCAGCGTGCGGACGTCGAATCTGGACCAGACCGCAGCAACCGTTGCCTTTCTGGGCGGTGAGCTCGATGCCATCGTGTTTGCCTCCGCGCCTGAATCACTGATGGTGCAAATGCTGCTGCAGACACCCGGGGTGAAACTGATGAGTTTCCCGCAAGGTGAAGCCTATGCCAAACGATTCACCTTTTTGAGCACGGCGCGCCTGCCGCAAGGCGTGGTGGACCTGGCCGCGAACATTCCGGCCGAGGACGTCAACCTGGTGGCCCCCACCACCTCACTGCTCGCACGAAGCGACACCCATCCAGCGCTGGAGCAACTGTTCGCGCAGGCCGGCAATGTGATTCACGGGCCGGCGGGCTGGTTCAAGGACGCGCGTGAGTTTCCCAACCGCGACAACAGCGAACTGCCGATTTCCAAGGAAGCCGAACGGGCCATCAAGAACGACGCCCCGCTGTTGCAGCGTTATCTGCCCTTCTGGGTTGCCAATCTGGTCGAACGCATGTGGCTGGTCATGGGCATCATCATCGCCGTCATGCTGCCTTTGTCGCGCATCGTGCCGCCGCTGTACGAATTCCGCGTGAGATCGCGGATCTTCAAATGGTACGGCCAGCTGCGGGACATCGAAAATCGCATCGAGGCCGCAGGAGAGAACAAGGCATTGCTCGACGAACTGAACGCTATGGAGGCGCACGCCGAAAAAATCAGCGTGCCGCTGTCTTACACCAACGAGTTGTATGCGCTGCGCAGCAATATTCATCTGGTGAGGAAAAAACTGTTGCGTACGGACGGCAGCACGCCCTGAACGCCGACGGAAGGCCACCACCCGAGATCCTGACATCGCCCTTGTGGCAGTGGGGGGCAGTGCTAACGGTGCTGAACAACGATCAATTCGATGGCGGGTAGGCCTCCAGCAGCCGCTGCTGCATGATGTGCAGTTGCGCCAGTCTGAACAAGCTGACGGGCCTGTGCCCCCTGCGGCGGTTCGCCGCGCCAATGGCAAACAGCACCCGCTGCTTGGCAAAAATAATGCGGAATGCGGCCAGCAGCCCGATGTCGGGGTCCCAGGCCTGAATCGCTTCAGAGCCGGCGCCGTTGACTTCCATGATCTTCAGGCCCCGGCCCTCGGACAGATGCTGCAGGTCCTCAAAACGCACATCGAAGCGCCCCGCGTAAAACGCCGGCATATCGCGCGCAATCGCTTCCACCGCCGCCGTCAGCGCCGGTGTGATGCAGGTCGCACCATCGCGGTAGAGGCCGCCCACGCGGGTCGAGCCAATGGTTGCGAGCCTGACCACCTCGCCGCGCGCCGGCACGCGATCAGGCTCAGGCACGGCGACATGGTCGTGGCGGCCCTGCACACGGCTGGTTCGCGGATCGGCGGCGATCAGTTGCGCCAGGGTAGCAATCCCGTCGCCGGTCACACGCGGAAAATAGCGTAGCGCCAGACCAATGATCCGCCCCTGAGCCGCTCCAGGCTTCCGCGCGTAGAAAATCCCGGCCTCGCCTTCCTGCGGCAGGTACTCCTGCAGCAGCAGTTGCTGGTTCAGCGGGAACAACGCCAGGTAAGCCATCAGCGCGGCCTCGTCGCCGACCAGACGCACACCGAAACCGCACATGCCCAGATCCGGTTTCACCACCATGGGAAACACCAGTCCCGCCTGCGCCATCGCGATACGCAGCCCCGCCAGGTTCTGGCGCGCAGGCGGCAGGGCACAGTGGCGTGCGGTGGCACCGCGAGCCAGCGCGCCCATGCCCCGAAAATACTCCAGCTTGGTCTCGCCGACCAGACCACCCGCGGTAATCGCCGGGTTGACCGCCGATGGCAGGGTGGCGCTGCCGTAACGCAGCGATAGCCACAGCCACTGCAGCACCAGCGGCACACAGATCAACCACTTCGGCAAAGCCTCGAGCGCGCCGCGCGGCACACTCGTCGCGAGCGGCTTATCCACGGCTTGTGGCCTGAAGGTAACGGGGCGGCAGGTCCTGCATGCGCATCATCATCGGGAGGTCGGCGGTATTAAAGGTCGGGTCCCAGGCCGGTGGTCCCAGCAGCCTGGCGCCCAGGCGCAGGTAAGCGCGGATCAGCGGCGGCACCGCCATGCCGTCCGGCAACATGGAATGCGCGAGCGGCAAGGCCAGGCGCGGACGAACCTGGTAACGCACCGGCGCCAGATGATTCAGGCACAGTTGCTGCCAGACGGCTGCGGCCCCGGGCGGGCCGTGATGATGCATGGGAATGCTGGCGCAGCCAATCATGGTGTCCAAGGTATTGCGCTCCATGAAGTCAGCCAGCTCGCCCCAGAGAGCCAACACCACACCGCCGTGCCGGTGTCGCACATGCACGCAGCTTCGGCCCAGTTCGACCATGCGCGCGCGCAGCGGGCCCAGAGGCGCCAGATCGAACTCCTGGTCGCTGTAGGTGCCGCCGGCGCGCCGCGCCTGGGCCGGTGTGAGCACACGGTAAGTGCCGATGACCTCCCCGGTCGCGGCGTCGCGTACCAGCAGGTGTTCGCAGTAATCGTCGAAGCGGTCGATGTCATGGCCAGCCAGCGGCGTGGTCAGGCGCGCGCCGAGTTCCCGAGAAAATACATCAAAGCGCAGACGCTGGGCCTCACGCAACTCATCGGTGTGCCTGGCCCAGGCCAACACCAGGCCGGAACGCCTTGTCCGGGGACTGCGATGCAGCGCCGGCCGTGGTGCAAGCGGGAGCGCTGCAGGGGAAGCTGCGGTTGTCATGAGTCGACCTTTCCGGCAGGGGTGCAACAACCCCCTTCGGCTTACGATAAAACACCTGGTGCACGCGCGCTGTCAGACGGCGCCGCGAACTGCTAGAGCAGTGTTGCATGCTGCTGGAACAACTCAAAGCGATGGATTTTGGGTCAGGGCAAGGCGCAAACCACAGCCATAGCCTGGCCATGGCGCAAAAGACGCGGTTTTAGGTTCCAGATCGCGTGCAACACTGCGCTAGCACTTCAGCTTTTGGTATGCAGTGCCTGCCAGCCCGCCAGGCCCAATTGATTGAGCGTTTCAATATTGCGCTCGAAAATGCCCTCTGCATCCGGGTAGGCCTGCACCGCGCGTTCCACACTGTCCTCGCGCAGCAAATGCAGAATCGCAAACGGCGCGCGGTTGGTGTAGTTGCCAAGATCGTCGGTGTCGGTGCCTTCAAATTGGAAACACGGATGGAAGCTTGCCAGTTGCAGCACACCTTCGAGTTCATGCTCGTCCACCACGCTTTCGGCAATTTCCATGAAATCGTTGAAGTCCAGGAAGTCGTCGAACAGGGTCGGGTGGATCAGCAGCGTGGTGTCGATCTCTTCCGCCGGCGTCGCCACCAGCAAGTCGAGCTCACGGTCCAGTTCCTCCAGCAGGTCGTCCGCATGTCGCGCCTTGCTGACCACCAGCCGCACCTGGTTTTTGACATACACCGCCTTGGCGAACGGGCACAGGTTCAGCCCGATCACGGCTTTTTCGAGCCACTGCCGCGTTGCCGCAAGAACTTCAGCGTCGTTCAAGCGCACCTCTCCCATTCAAGCAGGGGCCGCGGAACCAGCTTTGCCGGGCCGCAGGCGCAGCGGCCCCTTTTCTCGTGCAAGGGGCAGGGAGCCGCCGCAGGCTCGAAGTGAGCGACCGTGGGGGCATCAGCATCAGCGTGGGGGCATCATTTCAACGCCTTGAAACGCATGCGCTTGGGCTTGGCGCCCTCTTCGCCCAGACGTTTTTTCTTGTCGGCTTCGTATTCCTGGTAATTGCCGTCAAAAAATGTCCACTGGCTGTCACCCTCGGCGGCGAGGATGTGCGTGGCGATGCGGTCCAGAAACCAGCGGTCATGGCTGATCACCATGATGGAACCGGCAAATTCCAGCAAGGCGTCTTCGAGCGAGCGCAGGGTTTCGACGTCGAGGTCGTTGGACGGCTCATCGAGCATCAGCACGTTGCCGCCAGCAATCAGGGTCTTGGCCAGGTGCAGACGGCCGCGCTCTCCGCCCGACAGGGTGCCGACGCGTTTTTGCTGGTCGGCACCGTTGAAGTTGAAGCGGCCGGCATAAGCACGGCTGGGCATGGTGAACTTTCCGACGGTCAACATGTCGAGCCCGCCGGAGATGTCCTCCCAGACAGTTTTTTCGTTGGCCAAATCATCGCGGTGCTGGTCCACAAAAGCCATGCGCGCGGTTTTGCCGATGACGACTTCACCGCTGTCCGGCTGCTCCTTGCCGGCGATCAGCTTGAACAGCGTGGACTTGCCGGCACCATTGGGGCCAATGATGCCGACGATCGCGCCGGCCGGGATTTTGAAGCTCAGGTTGTCGATCAGCAGGCGGTCGCCGAAGGACTTGCTGACGTTCTTGAACTCGATGACTTCATTGCCCAGGCGCTCGGCGACGGGGATGAAAATCTCCTGGGTTTCGTTGCGTTGCTGGTATTCGAAATCGGACAGCTCCTCGAAGCGGGCCAGTCGCGACTTGCTTTTTGCCTGACGCGCTTTCGGATTCTGACGCGACCATTCCAGCTCTTTCTTCAGGGCCTTGGCACGGGCTTCCTCGCCCTTTTGCTCCTGCGCCAGGCGTTCGCCCTTTTGCTCCAGCCAGGTGCTGTAGTTGCCTTTCCAGGGGATGCCACGGCCGCGGTCCAGCTCCAGAATCCACTCGGCGGCGTTGTCAAGGAAATAGCGGTCATGGGTGATGGCCACCACGGTGCCGGGGTAACGCTGCAGAAACTGTTCAAGCCAGTCCACCGATTCGGCGTCCAGGTGATTGGTCGGCTCGTCGAGCAGCAGCATGTCGGGCTTGGACAGCAACAGGCTGCACAACGCGACGCGGCGTTTTTCACCGCCCGACAAGACACCAATCACAGCGTCCCAGGGTGGCAGGCGCAGCGCATCGGCAGCGATCTCGAGCTGGTGCTCGGAATCGGACCCGGAGGTCGCAATGATGGCTTCCAGGCGCGCCTGCTCGGCGGCCAGCGCGTCGAAATCGGCGTCAGGCTCGGCATAGGCGGTGTACACCGCCTCGAGTTGTGCCTTGGCAGCGAACACCGCGCCCATGCCGGCTTCGACACTTTCGCGCACGGTGTGCGTGGGGTCGAGCTTGGGCTCCTGCGGCAAATAGCCGATATTCAGGTTCGGCATCGGGGTGGCTTCACCTTCGATTTCCTTGTCGAGGCCGGCCATGATCTTGAGCAAGGTGGACTTGCCCGAACCGTTGGTGCCCAGTACGCCGATCTTGGCACCGGGGAAAAAACTCAGCGACACGTCCTTGAGGATCTGGCGCTTGGGCGGCACGATTTTGCCGACCTTGTTCATGGTAAAGACGTACTGGGCCATCAGGATTCAACTTCTTAAAAGAGGGAAAACAAAAAGGAGGCGTGAGCGCAAAAACCAACCCGTGATTTTCGGTGATTTTTTGCGGCAATTCTCCAATTATCGTTCCGTGCGACAATACTTGGGTTGCTGGCTCCAGTTACCTGCAACATTCGGGCACACCTCAGTGACAGTTTCGGCAACGAGGCGCGGTGTTTTGGCCCAACCTCCTGACCCCAATCTGCCTTTAACTGGCGGGACGCCCACAAGCTCCCACAGGCCGATCCTGAGCACTCCAGCAGTGCAAAAAAATGACCTTTGAAAATCTGAATCTGGCTCCGGCCATTCTTAAAGCCGTGCTTGAGCAGGGCTATGACACCCCCACCCCGATCCAGGCCCAGGCGATTCCCGCCGTGCTTGCAGGTGTGGACCTGCTGGGCGGCGCCCAGACCGGCACCGGCAAAACCGCAGCCTTTGTGCTGCCCATGCTGCAGCGCCTGTCGAGCGAGCCCTCCCTGAAAAACAAGCGCGGCGTCAACGCCGTGCGCTGCCTGATCATGACCCCGACGCGCGAACTCGCCGCTCAGGTCGAGGAAAGCGTGCGCGTTTACGGCAAATACCTGGAGCTCAGCTCCATGGTCATGTTCGGCGGTGTCGGCATGGGCGCGCAAATCGAAAAACTCCGCCGCGGCGTCGACATCCTGGTGGCCACCCCCGGCCGCTTGCTGGACCACGCGAGCCAGGGCACGCTGGACTTGGGCCAGGTGCAGATCCTGGTGCTCGACGAAGCCGACCGCATGCTAGACATGGGTTTCATCCATGACATCAAAAAAGTGCTGGCGCTGGTGCCCAAACAGAAGCAGTCGCTGCTGTTCAGCGCGACCTTCAGCGACGAGATTCGCGAGCTGGCCAACGGGCTGTTGAAAAACCCGCAAAGCATCCAGGTGACACCTCGCAACACCACCGTGCAGCGCATCACCCAGACCATTCACCCGGTTGGCCGCGGCAAGAAAAAAGCGCTGCTCACGCACATCATCAATGAGCACAACTGGAGCCAGGTGCTGGTGTTCACTCGCACCAAGTTCGGCGCCAACAATGTAGCCGAACACCTGACGAAAAACGGCATCCCCGCGATGGCGCTGCACGGCAACAAGAGCCAGACCGCCCGCACCCAGGCGCTGGCCGACTTCAAGAGCGGCAGCATACGCGCCCTGGTGGCCACCGATATTGCCGCACGCGGCATCGACATTGATGAGTTGCCACACGTCGTCAACTACGAAATCCCCAACGTCAGCGAAGACTATGTGCACCGCATCGGCCGCACCGGCCGCGCCGGCAACAGCGGTGAGGCGGTGAGCCTGGTCTGCCTGGATGAAGAAGGTTTCATGCAGGACATCGAGCGCTTCACCAAACAGAACATCGAAAAAGTCACCGTGCCCGGTTTTGAAGCGGAGCCCGGCGAAAAAGCCGAGCCGCTGGCCATGGGCCGCCAGACCATCTGGGGCGGTATTGGCAAGCCGCCGAGCCGTGACGTGATGCAGGCCGCCGCCAAGGCTGCCCGCAGCGAAATGATGACGCGCATTCGCGAGACCAAGCCGCAAGGTGGCCGTGGCGCCGGCAATGCAGGTGGTGGCAACGGCGGCGGCAATGGCGGCGGCCGTGGTCGCAATGGTGGTGGTGGCAATGGTGGCCGCAGCCAGCCGCAAGGTGTTCAAGGCGGCCAGCCTCGCCAGAATTCGGGCTATTCCCAAGGCAACCAGCAGGCGCGTAACCCCAACGCCCAGCCACCGCGTCAGCACAATCAGGAGCGCGATGATGATGCCCAACCCGCCAGCCACGTCTCTTCCGGCTTCCCCTCTTCCGGCCAGCCCACAGGCGGCAACCGCGGCAACTACCGTGGCGGCGGACGCCCTGCAGGCGGTGGCGGTGGCGGTGGCGGTGGCGGCGGACGCTCGGGTGGCGCTGGTGGCCGGGGCAACGGGTCTGGTCGGTCGGGAAATTCTGGCTCGTTTACTGGCCGATAAAGGTTATTCGGCGGTTCACTGTGTAGGCCGTCGACAACCTGGGATAACGCATCCCAAACTGGTGAGCCACCTTGCGGAAGACTTCGCCACATTCCAGGCCCCCGCAGCGAACGAGGTGTTCATCGCCCTGGGTACCACCATCAAGGTCGCGGGTAGCCAGCAGGCTTTCCGCGCTGTCGATTTCGATGCGGTACTGGCTGTGGCCCGTTCGGCGCGCGCAGCCGGGGCACGCAGGCTGGGCATCGTCAGCGCCATGGGTGCCGACGCCAAATCCAGTGTCTTTTACAACCGCGTCAAAGGCGAGATGGAATCTGCCGTCAGCCGGTTGGGCTATGACAGCGTGGTGCTCGCCCGGCCCTCACTGCTGAGCGGCGACCGCAGCATCCTGGGGCAAGCCAGGCGCTCTGCCGAAAAATTTGCGGCAACGACGATGCGGCTGCTCAGGCCCGTGACACCCGCCAACTACCGCGCCATTGCCGCTGCGGATGTGGCCGCTGCGCTGGTGCGCACCCTGCAGAACACACCCTCGGGCCAGAGGGTTCTGCTTTCGGGTGAGATGCAGCCTCGTGGATAACTTCAAGCGTTTTTGGCCTCCAAGCCATATTCAGCTTGCGCAAGCAGCTATAGATTCAATAGCAAATCAGCCTGTCAGCCCTGCAGAAACAGCGTGACCAGCGGCTCCGGCCCAACCTGGCGGCTCCAGTGGCCGTGCACGGAAGCATCAAAAATGGCACCTGCCGGAAGCAGGTCGGCGGAATAAAAATGTTCGCCCGGCTTGAACACCCGCGACTCGCCGCCCTGCAAGCCGATTTCCATCTGCCCACCCAGAATGAACACCCATTGCGGCGTCGGTGTGCAGTGGAACTGGCTGCGAAAACCCACCGGGCTGTGGCGCAACTGGTAACCCGAGGACGGCGCCAGCGGGGACAGCAAGGCCTGCGGGGTGCCTTCGTTCAGCGCGACAGGTTCCTCGCGGAATTTGGCGCGCCCATCGGTATCGGTGTAGAGGATGACTTTGGTGAAATCGGTCATGGGCAATCCGGAAATGGGAAAACTGGAAAAACTTGGGAAGAAGCTCAAGAAGCCGTGCTGCGCATTTCAGGCAGGCCAGCCAGCACGGCAGCCACGATGTCTTCAAGCCGATCCGCCACATCAAAACTTTGCACATTTTCCCCCAAGCCCGGCACCTCCAGCGTGGCAAGCTGGCTGGCCAGCAGGGACAGCGGCATGTAATGGCCGGTCCGCGCCGCCATGCGTACCGCCAGCAGTTCGTACTCACCGTGCAGGTAGACAAAATGCAAACCGGGCGCGCCGCTGCGCAGTATGTCGCGGTAAGAGCGCTTGAGCGCCGAACACGACAGCACCAGGCCCCGCGCGGCGGCCTGCGCCTGCCGCAGGCGTTCGGCCAACGCCTGCAACCAGCCCTCACGGTCTTCATCGCTCAAGGCCACACCGGCGGCCATGCGCGCCACGTTGCTTTCAGGGTGCAGCACATCGCCTTCCAGAAAAGGCAACTTCAGTGCTTCGGCCAGTAGCGCGCCCACCGTGCTTTTGCCGCAGCCGCTGACCCCCATGACCACAAAAATGTCGGAATTCATCACCGCCTATTTTGCCTCCGCGTGAACACAGGCCTGATCTTGCTCAGGCGGTCGCCTGCCGGAACTGCGTCCAGGCGGCGGCCGTCGGCGTTGTGCCGGCTCCAGGCAACTCGGGGCGCCGAAAATAACCGTCCACCACCTCGGCCGGGTCGGTGAAACAGTCCTTGATCCACGGGATGAACTCGAGCACCTCGCAGGCCGGGTGTGCATACGACAGGTGGACATGCACCTGACTCATGTCGCCTGCGTGCGGTGCCACTGGCAGGCGGAAAGCCTGCGCGGTTTCGCAGACACGCAACACTTCAGTCAGACCGGCCATGCGCGTCACATCGGGTTGAACCCAGTGAATGGCCTGCTGCGCGAAAAACTCCGCAAAAGCATCGACCGTGTAAAGCTGCTCTCCGAGCGCAACCGGTATGGATGTAGCGCGCGCCAGTTGCGAATGGCCTTTCACATCGTCGTACCACAGCGGCTCTTCAAACCAGTACACGTCCGCATCCTGCGCCGCGCGGCAAAAGCGCTGGCAGGTCGGCAGGTCCCACTTGCCGTTGCCATCAATGGCCAGCGTCACGTCCGGGCCAATGGCCCGCCGCACCGCAGCCAGGCGCCGCAGGTCGCGTTCGACGGTGGAGCCGACCTTGATCTTGATGCCGGTAAAGCCTTGGGCGACGGCGGCTTGCGCGCCCGCTACCAATTTGTTGTCGTCGATACTGAGCCAGCCGACGTCTGTGTTGTAGGCCCTCACCTTGTCACGCACCTGGCCGCCCAGGAGTTTCCACAAGGGTTGTTGCGCAGCTTTTGCTTTTATGTCCCACAGCGCCAGATCAATCGCGGCATGCGACAGCGTGGTAATTCCAGCGCGCCCCACCCACTGCAGCGCCGGGTTGCGCGCCAGCTTTTTCCACAGGCGGTTGATGTCACTGACGTCTTCACCGATCAGCAGGGGCGCATGGCAGGTTTCGATACAGCGCGTGATCAGCTGATCACTGGGCAGATGCGCATGGGTGCCGGTAAAACCGTAACCGGTCAGCCCGTCGTCGGTATCAATTTGTGCGCCCACCACGCCCCAGTGCGTGATGCTGTGGGTGCTGTCGGCGATCTGCGAGCCAGTGACCGGAACATGCAGGATGAACGGACGAACGGACGTAATTTTCATAAAGTCTCCGGTGTTGTGTTCGGCATCAGGTGGGCAGACAGCTACGCAGCGTGGCGTCGGCGCGCAGGTGCAGGTCGGGCAGCAGCTCCAGGCCGAGGCCGGGCTTGTCATTGAGGCTCAGCATGCCTTTGGTAACGGTCGGCAGCTCGGTCACCAGCTCCTTGTACCAGCCGGTGTAGAAGGCGCGCACGCTTTCCTGGATCAGCGCATTGGGCGCGTGCATCGACAGGTGGCTGGAGGCGGCCCAGACCACTGGGCCGGTGCAGTCGTGCGGCGCCACCGGCAGTTGCCAGGCGTCGGCCATGGCGGCAATCTTGCGCGCTTCGGTCAGGCCGCCGCACCAGCTCAGGTCCAGCATCGCGACACCGGCCACACCGGTCTGCAGGTAGTCCTTGAAACCCCACTTGTAGCTCAGCGTCTCGCTGGCGCAAATCAGCGCGTCGCAGTCTTTCGAATACTGTTTGAGCAGGTCCAACGAATCCATGCGGATCGCGTCTTCATGCCAGAAGGTGTTGAAGGGTTTGAGCGCGCGCGCGATCTTCTGCGCCATCGGCAGCCGCCACAGGCTGTGGAACTCGACCATGATGTCCATCTGTTCACCCACAGCGCTGCGAATCTTGCGGAACGGTTCCAGCGCCAGTTCCAGATCACCATGGCTGATGTACTGGCCGTCGCTTTTTTCAGCGGCCGGATCGAATGGCCAGATCTTCATCGCCGTGATGCCTTCGGACAGCAGCGATTGCGCCAGTTCATCGGCGTGGTGCAGAAAACCTTCGAGGTCTTCATAAGGCCCGGCATTGGCTTTCTTGGCGTCGCCTATGCCCCAGTTGGCGGTATTCTGGTTGACGGTGCTGCGCACGTACTGGTAACCGGCGCAGGTGTTGTAGATGCGTATGCTGTCGCGGCTCTTGCCGCCCAGCGCGGTGTACAGCGGCATGTTGGCCGCCTTGCCAAAAATATCCCACAGCGCGATGTCGATGGCGGAGTTGCCACGCGTCTCGACGCCGGAGCCGCGCCAGCCCAAATAACCGGTGATGTCCTTGTTGCGCGCTTCGATGGCCAGCGGGTCCTTGCCCAACAGTTTGGGTCCGGCCCACTCGTGGAGGTAGGCTTCCACCGCCTGCGCGCCCATGAAGGTTTCGCCGAGTCCGACCAGACCTTCATCGGTGTAGATGCGGACCCAGATGATGTTGGGAAACTCGCCGAGTCTCAGGGTTTCAACTTTGGTGATTTTCAAGTAATGGCTCCGAAAAAAAAAGCCGCAAGAGTGAACCCTTGCGGCCTTGGACGATTCCAGGCTATAGCGCTCTGTTTAGCCGTTTAACCGCCGCGCGCCTTCTTCAGGGCGTCCATCACCAGCTTGACCGGCTCGGCACCAATCGTTGGCACGTTTTTGTCGTAGACCGGCTTGACCTTGTCAAACATGCGTTTCTGCTCGGCTGCGCTGACTTCATTGACCTGCATGCCTTTGGCTTTCAGGCTGGTCAGTGATTTTTCATTCAGGCTGCGGTTGGCTGCGCGCTGGACTTTTTGGCCTTCCATGGCGGCTTCACGCAACACGGCCTGCTCCTGCGGGTTAAGTTGGTCCCAGAGTTTCTTGCTGTACAGCACCAGGAAAGGTGTGTAGGCATGGCGCGTCACGCTGAGATACTTCTGCACTTCATTGAACTTCGAGGTCTCGATGGTCACAAACGGATTTTCCTGGCCGTCGATGGTCTTGGTTTCCAGCGCGGTGAAGACCTCGCCGAAAGCCATGGGCACGGCGTTGGTGCCCAGGGTCTTGAAGGTGTCCAGGAAAATGTTGTTCTGCATCACGCGGACCTTGACGCCGTCAAAGTCTTCGGCCTTTGCCACCGGACGCTTGCTGTTGGTCAGGTTGCGGAAACCGTTTTCCCAGTAGGCCAGGTTGATGAGGCCGGCTTCTTCCAGCTTCTTGTTGAAGTAGGCGCCGGCCGGTCCGTCGAGCACGGCATCAGCTTCTTTTTCATTGGCAAACAGGAAAGGCAGGTCGAAAGCGCCGAGTTCCTTGACGATGCCAACCAGAGGCGAGGAAGAAGTGCAGACCATCTCCTGGGTGCCGGCGCGCAGCGCCTGCGTGGCCGGCAGGTCACCGCCCGCAGCGCCGCCCCAGAAGGCATTGATCTTCATCTTGCCGCCGGTCTTGGCGGCCAGCACTTCCTGCATCTTCTTGACGCCGACACCGACCGGGTGGTCTTCATTCACGCCATTGGTGAACTTGATGGTGCGATCCGCAAACTGCGCGAACGACGAGGTAGCGACGAGTAAGGCGGCGGCCGCCAAGGCGAGGGTTCTGCGTTTGAACATGGTTGTCTCCTTTATATAAACGACAGGGTTGGGAAAAAAGTGGTTACCGCATCCACCACTTGAGTGGCTCGGTAACGATCTCGGGGAAAAGCACCAGCAGGAAAAGCACGGCCAGTTGCGCTATCAGGAAAGGCAGCACGCCTTTGAAGGCGTCGTCCATGCTGATCTTGGCAACGCCGCAGACCACATTGAGAACGGTGCCCACCGGCGGCGTGATCAGGCCGATGGCGTTGTTCATGATGAACATCACGCCGAAATAGACCGGGTCGATGCCGGCCTTGAGCACCACAGGCATCAGCACCGGCGTCAGGATCAACACCGTCGGTGTGAAGTCCAGCGCGGTGCCGACAATCACGATCAGCACCATCATGACAAACATCAACAGCATCTTGTTGCCCATGAAAGGCGCCATCATGGCGGCCACTTCCGTGGGAATGTTGGCCACGGTGATCAGCCACGCGCTGACCATGGCGGCCGCGACCAGGAACATCACCACGGCCGTCGTCTTGCCCGCCGACAGGATCAGGCCATAAAGTTCCGACCATTTGAGCTCGCGGTAGATAAACATGCCGACCACAAAGCTGTAGACCGCGGCCACCACGGCGGCTTCCGTCGGCGTGAAGATGCCGAACTTCATGCCCCCGATGATCACGATGGGCAAGGCCAGCGCAAAGCCGCCCTGGGCCGTGAGGTGCAAACGCTCCGGCATCGAGAGTTTGGGCGCTGACGGGACGTTTTCCTTTCTGGCGACCCACCACCAGGTCAGGCCAATCGCCACGCCCATCAGCAGGCCCGGAACAATGCCCGCCAGAAACAGCTTGGTGATAGACACGTTGCCGGCCACGCCGAAGATGATCAGGCCAATCGACGGCGGAATCACCGGTGCAATGATGCCGCCTGACGCCACCAGGCCAGCCGCGCGCCCGACGTTGTAGCCGGCGGCCCGCATCATCGGGATCAGCAGCGCAGCCAGCGCGGCGGTATCGGCAATCGCCGATCCGGACAGCGAGGCCATGATGACGGCGGCAATCACCGTGACGTAACCCAGGCCGCCGCGAAAATGCCCAACCCATGCCATCGCCAGATTCACAATGCGGCGGCTCAGACCACCGGCATTCATGAACTCGCCGGCCAGCAGAAAAAAGGGCACGGCCAGCAGCGGGAAGTTGTCAGCGCCATCGACAAAACGCTGGGCCAGGATCTGGCTGTCGAAAGTCACCAGGCCGCTGGTGGCCGCGAGGAAAGCCATCAGCGTGACGCCGCAGACCAGCAGCGCATAGGCGATCGGCATGCCGATGGCCATGGCCGCCAGCAGGCTCAGGATGAAAACGCTAACAGTCATGCCTTGCTTCCCTGCATTTGTTTTTCCACATCGGCCAGGCCTTCGGTTTCTATCACCTGAACCAGTTCTTCCTCACTGATGCGCCCGGTGACAAGCCGGAAGAGCACATTGAGGTTGATGATGGCCATCACCACGCTGACGATGTAGCCAATACCGTAGATCCAGATCATGGAAATACCGACGACCGGCGACACATTGCTGACCTGCAACTCATGCATCTTGAAGGTGCCCATGAAAAACAGCACATTGCAAAACAGCATCAAGGCCTCGCTTAGAAACAGGCAGACTTTTTTGCCGAGGATGGGCAGGTGCTTGATCAGGGTGTCCACGCCCAGGTGCCCGCCTTCGTACATGGCCAGCATGGCACCGATGTAGGTCAGCCAGATGAAGAAGTAGCGCGACATCTCGTCTGATACCGAGATGCCGGAGTTGAAGGCATAACGCAGCACCACGTTGCCAAAAACCATGACCACCATGGCGACCATGCAAACCACCACCAGCAACTCCAGCAGCTTGTAGAACCAGTAAATCGATGTATCGACCGCTTTTTGCACGTTTGCGTCTCCTCTTGTCCTGCGTCTTGTTCAGGCGGCCTTGAGCTGCCGCGCCGGGCTGCTCAGCACGGGAAGGCGACGGCGCGAGGCCAGCACTTCCTCGATGTCTTCCTTGGCGCCATCGATCAGCACACGAATGGCGATTTCCGCTTCGTCGGGCTGGTGTGCAATCACTGCGTCGAGCACCGCGCGGTGCAGTGGCAACGAATGCACCGGGCCATCCTTGCGCCGCGTGGAAATTTCAAAACTGGTGCGCAGCAGCGCGCCCAGCGCCTTGCTCATCTGCACCAGCATGCGGTTGCGGCTGGCACGCAACAAGCCCTGGTGAAAACGCAGGTCATGCGTCACGTAGTCACCGCCATGCTCGACCGCGTGTTTCATGCCGGCGTAGGCGGCCTCGACCTCGGCGATGTCCTGAGCCGTAGCGCGTTCCGCCGCCAGCCGCATCGCGGCGGGCTCGACGACGCGGCGCAAGTCCTGCAAGTCGCGCAGAAACTCAGGTGTCAGGCCAGCCTTGGATTGCCAGATGATGACGTCGGGATCGAACCAGTTCCAGTGGTCCTCGGACAAAACTCGCGTGCCGACCTTGGGGCCGGTGGTGATCAGGCCCTTGGCGATCAGCGACTTCACGGCTTCGCGCACCACCGTGCGGCTGACGCCGAGTTCCTGGCACAGCACCGGCTCGGGCGGGATCGATGCGCCCACGCCATAACGTCCCGCGACGATGGCTTCGCCGAGGTGGTCAACCGTATTGCCGTGGACGTTCTTGATCAAAAACACACCTGTAAATTCATTTTTCGGGCGAATTGCGTCGTTGCGCGGTGCTCGCCATCCTCATGTACCTGGGTACATTCCGGCGGCTACGCTCCGTGCGCCTGGCACTTCATCCCGAAATTCTGAATTTCTCGAAGTGCTTTGCTGGTTATTACTAGGATTCGCGGCGCAATGGTATGACGATAATACGTTTATCAATTAAGGATTTTCCCTATGACCGACCCCAAGACGCCGAAAAAGAAGCCCTCAGAACTGCGCAGCCAGCAATGGTTTGGCAGGCAAGACCGTGACGGTTTTGCCTACCGCAGCTGGGTCAAGGGCAAGGGCGTGCCGCATGACCAGTTTGACGGCCGGCCGGTCATCGGCATCTGCAACACCTTCAGCGAACTGACCCCCTGCAACTCGCATTTCCGCATCCTGGCCGAGCAGGTCAAGATCGGCGTTTACGAAGCCGGCGGCTTCCCGCTTGAGTTTCCGGTGATGTCGCTGGGCGAGACATTGTTACGCCCGACCGCCATGCTGTACCGCAACCTGGCCAGCATGGACGTGGAAGAAAGCATTCGCGGCAACCCGATTGACGGCGTGGTGCTGTTGATGGGCTGCGACAAGACCACGCCTGCGCTGGTGATGGGCGCTTCCAGCGTGGATTTGCCCACCGTGGGCGTCAGCGGTGGCCCCATGCTCAGTGGCAAATGGCGTGGCCAGGAACTGGGTTCGGGCACCGGGGTCTGGAGCATGAGCGAGCAGGTACGCGCTGGCACGCTCAAGCTTGCGGATTTTTTTGAGGCCGAAAGCTGCATGCACCGCAGCCACGGCCACTGCATGACCATGGGTACGGCAAGCACCATGGCCTGCATGGTCGAGGCGCTGGGCATCGGCCTGCCGGGCAATGCGGCCTACCCCGCCGTAGACGGCCGGCGCAATGTGCTGGCGCGCATGGCGGGCCGGCGCGCGGTCGAGATGGTGCATGAAGACCTGCTACTCTCGAAAATCCTCACGCGTGAAGCCTTTGAAAATGCCATCAAGACCCTGGCGGCGATTGGCGGCTCGACCAACGCGGTGATTCACCTGATTGCGATGGCCGGACGCATCGGCGTCAAACTCACGGTGGACGACTTCGACCGTCTTGCCAGCGAGTTGCCTTGCCTGGTCAACCTGCAGCCCTCGGGCAAATTCCTGATGGAGGACTTCTGTTACGCCGGCGGCCTGCCGGTGGTCATGAAAGAAATCGCGCAGCATTTGCACCTGGACGCCATCACAGCCAACGGACAGACCATAGGCGCCAACATTGCTGACGCGCAGAACTACAACACAGAGGTGATCCAGCCGCTGGCCACGCCCTTCAAGGACAGGGCCGGCATCGCGGTCTTGCGCGGCAACCTGTCACCGCGCGGCGCAGTGATCAAGCCCAGCGCCGCCACGCCCGCGCTCATGGTGCATACCGGCCGCGCCGTGGTATTTGAAAACATCGAGGACTTCCACGCGCGCATCGACGACGACGGCCTGGACATCGACGAAACCTGCGTCATGGTGCTGAAGAATTGCGGTCCCAAAGGTTACCCCGGCATGGCCGAGGTTGGCAACATGCCCCTGCCACCGAAGGTGCTCAAAAAAGGCATCACCGATATGGTGCGTATCAGCGACGCGCGCATGAGCGGCACGGCGTACGGCACCGTGGTGCTGCACACCGCGCCCGAAGCGGCGGCCGGCGGGCCGCTCGCCGTCGTCCAGAATGGCGACATGATCGAACTCAACGTGCCCGAGCGCCGCCTCCAATTGCTGATCAGCGACGAGGAGCTGGCGCGCCGCCTGAGCTTGTGGACGGCGCCGCCGCCACCGCTGTCCTCGGGGTACTGGAAGCTCTACGTGGACCATGTGCTGCAGGCTGACCAGGGCGTGGACCTAGACTTTCTGGTCGGCAAACGCGGCGCGTTTGTGCCCCGGGACAACCATTGAGCCTTGCCGCACCAGCCGAAGCCAGCCAGCCCATGAAGCAACTGCTGGCGGTGGACTGGGGCACCTCGTCCCTGCGCGGCGCCTTGCTCGACGGCCAGGGCCGGGTCCTCAAGGAGCGTTCTTTCCCGCGCGGCATCCTGACTGTGGCGCCCGGCGAATTTGCTACTGTTTTTGAAGCATGCTTCGCCCATTGGACGAGAGCTGCAGGCACTTTTTGCCTGATTTCCGGGATGGCTGGCAGCAAACAGGGCTGGCTCAAAGCCCCCTACTGCGCCTGTCCCGCAGGTTTTGACGAAGTCGCATCGCAACTGGCCTGGGTCGAGGCCGGACGCATCGCCATCGTGCCCGGCCTGAGCTGCGAACGTGAGGGCATCCCCGACGTGATGCGCGGCGAGGAAACCCAGGTGTTTGGCGCACTGCAACTGCTGGGCATCCAGGACGGCCTGCTGGTGCTGCCCGGCACCCACAGCAAGTGGGTCACGGTGCGAGGCGGCAAGATAGAAAACTTCTCCACCTTCATGACGGGTGAGTTTTACGCACTGCTGCGCCAGCACTCGCTGCTGGCGCGCAGCCTGCCCGACATCGACGGCGAGGTGGACTGGGTTGCCTTCGACGAGGGTGTGGCGCTGGCACTGCGCGGCAGCAGCCTGCTGCGGACCGCTTTCAGTGTGCGCACGCTGTCGCTGTTCGGGCGCATGGCCACCGCGCAGCTGCCGAGTTATCTGTCGGGCCTGGTGATTGGCGAGGAAATACGCACGCAGCCGCTGGACTCCGGCGCGCAAGTCATCGTCGTCGGTGCACCGACATTGACCGAGCGCTACCAACGCGCGCTGGCACAGCGCGGAACCTCTGTGCAAGCTGTCGGCGCCGAAGCCACCTGGTGCGGCCTCTGGGCGCTGGCCCAAACCATTCACCCAAGCTGGGATAAACAGGCATGAACACACCGCACGACAAATTTTCCGCCGCCCTGCAAGTCCTGCCGCTGGTCGCCATTCTGCGGGGCCTGCGGTCTGATGAAGCCTTGTCCGTCAGCCACGCGCTGCTAGGCGTCGGCTGGACGCTGATCGAAGTCCCGCTGAATTCGCCACAGCCGCTGCAAAGCATAGAAGCCATGTCCGCAGCCCTGCCCGCTGCCATGGTCGGCGCGGGCACGGTGCTGAGCGCCAGCCAGGTTCGCGATGTGCATGCGGCGGGTGGACAACTCGTGGTCTCGCCAAATTTCGATGCCGAGGTGGTACGCGAAGCGCTGCGACTGGGCATGGTCTGCCTGCCCGGCGTAATGACGGCCACCGAGGCCTTTGCCGCGCTGAAACTTGGGGCGACCGGGCTCAAGCTGTTCCCGGCCGAAATGATCGCACCAGCGGTGGTGAAAGCTCTGCGGGCGGTGCTGCCGGCACAAACCCTGCTGCTGCCAGTGGGCGGCATCACGGTTGACAACATGGCGGCCTACCGCGCGGCCGGCGCCAGCGGTTTTGGCATCGGCTCGGCCCTGTATGCACCCGGCATGGCGGTTGACCAGGTGGCCGAAAACGCCATGAAATTCATGGCTGCTTACGCGGGTACCATTCGGGCATGAGCACTCCTTCACCTCCGACTTCTCAAGATATTTCGTTTGGCCTGAAAGGCCGGGTCTGCATCGTCACCGGCGGCTCGCAGGGCATTGGCGAAGCTTGCGCGCGCCGTTTTGCGCGCGAGGGTGCGCAGGTCGTGATCGCCGACATGGCCGACGCGCCCGGTGAAGCGCTGGCCGCCGAACTCGGCGCCCTGTACATCCATTGCGATGTCGGTGACAAGGCCCAGGTCGATGCGGTGGTGGCCCGCACAGTGCAGGCCCACGGCC
The DNA here is from genome assembly GCF_014641715.1 of Polaromonas eurypsychrophila. Lineage (GTDB taxonomy): Bacteria > Pseudomonadota > Gammaproteobacteria > Burkholderiales > Burkholderiaceae_C > Polaromonas > Polaromonas eurypsychrophila. The sequence goes on from NZ_BMIG01000005.1 coordinate 113,256, forward strand.
GTATCGATGTGCTGGTCAACAACGCCGGCATTTTCCGAGCGGCGGAATTTCTGGAGGTGAGTGAAGCCGACTTCGACGCGGTGCTGCGCGTCAACATCAAGGGCAGCTTCCTGATGGGCCAGGCGGTGGCGCGTGTGATGGCGCAGGCCGGCAGCGGCAACATCGTCAACATGAGTTCGGTCAACGGTGTGCTGGCCATCCCGACGATTGCCAGCTACAACGTCAGCAAGGGGGGCGTCAACCAGCTGACACGCGTCATGGCGTTGGCGCTGGCCGACAAAGGCATACGCGTCAACGCCGTGGCGCCCGGCACGATTGCCACCGAACTGGCGGCCAAAGCGGTGCTGACCAGCGATGAGGCCAAGGCAAAAATCATGAGTCGCACGCCGATGAAACGTCTGGGCGAACCCTCGGAAATCGCCGATGTGGTGGCCTGGCTGGTCAGCGATGCGGCTAGTTATGTGACCGGCGAGATCGTCACGGTGGATGGCGGGCGCATGACGCTGAACTACACCGTGCCGGTCTGAGCAAGCGCCATTTGCTATCAAATAAATAGCTAATTTGCGGGATGAGCCGCGAGGCGCAAAACCCAAGGCAAGGCTTATTGCGTTGGGTTTGTAACGAAGCGGATCGCCCGCAAAACCACGCCGCTGAAGGGGTTCGGACCAAAACGCGCGCCTTCCTCACCAAACCCCTTGCGTGTGCTGCAGCACACGCAAGGGGTGTTGGCAAGCAAATCATCACATTGTGGACCCGAACGCGCAAGGCGGGAGTCAGGCAGAGGGTCCCTAACATTACATCCCGCTCGGCAGCGTGCACGGTGGCTGGTATGCGACGCTGCAGGACTCCGCGCTGGGCTGCGCCGTGCATAAGATGATGCCGGCAGGCCGCGGCTACACCACGGCCAAGCTCAGTGTAAACATCGTGCGCGCGGCCTCGCACAAGACCGGGCCATTGCGGACCATTACGGGCCGCAGGCACGGTGATTCATTGCGGACGGCAACTGGCGACGACTCAAGCGGGCATCGTCGGGCCCGATGACAAACTGTACGCGCATGCCACGACCACGTGCCTGGTGTTTGAGGTGCCAGCCACCAAGCCCGGCTGAAACGGAACGGCGAAAGACAGCGAAAAATCAAACCGCCGATCGCGATAGCGGCCCGGACTGCGTCCTGATCTGCTCGACCCGACGGTTAACCAGCGCGGCGGCCAGCATCCATTTCACGCGGGTGAGCCAGCCACGCTGAAGTTCTTCGTGCGCGTCATCGCGGTAGAAATACTCGGGGTCGTGGGCCACGCCCCAGTCGCGCAGCGGCAGGCTATCGGCGTCGGTCTGGACATACTGCGCATGCGCATGGTGACGGCCGTCCCAGAACTGGCTGCCGTTCGCGTGGATGCCGTAACCAAGACTCAAGCCTTGCGTTTTGAGCAACACGCCGGCATGCGCTTCCAGCAGCGAATCGGTCACGTAGGTGTCGGTCTGGACCCAACATCCCTCCAGGTAAACCTCTCCGATCGCATGGGTCACCGTGCTCTGGGTCACATCGAGAATGCCTTTGAGAAAGGCACTGGACAAGGTCACGAAGCGCAGCCGGGCAGGCACGCCAACAGAGCGGAGCATGGCGACAAACAACGTGCCTTTGGTATGGCAGTCCCCCCGCCCGGCCTTCAACACGGCGACGGCAGGCACATGGTCAAACCCTGCGACACAACCGAATGGCAGGGATTTGATGTGATCGTGGATAAAAATCGCCTTTTGCGTATCGCTGATGGCAAGCTGGGCCACGCGCATGGCCTGGATTCTGAGCTTGGGATCATCGAGATCCAGTAGGCTGGTAGGCCCTAGCCAGTCTTGGGGTCGGTCGGTCGGCGGAGACAGTTGCATGTAGGGCGAGCGCAGTTTTTATTGCCAACGATTATGCAGGCACAAATAGGATCTGTCCGTGCTGTATCGAACAAACCCGTGGGCATTGGCCCTCTGGCGCTGCACTGCCTCCCCAATTGGAAGAGAATCTAAATACACACACCTCCACCTGGAAAGCGCCACGATGAAACTTCTCCACACCATGCTGCGCGTTGGCGATCTGCAACGCTCCATCGACTTTTACACCCAGGTCCTGGGCATGACCGTGCTGCGCAGGTCAGAAAATCCGGAATACAAATACAGCCTGGCCTTTGTCGGCTACGAAGGCGGCAACCCCGGCCAAGCCGAGATCGAACTGACATGGAACTGGGGCACCGACAGCTACGAGATGGGCACCGCCTACGGCCACATCGCACTCGGTGTGCCCGATGCCTACGCCGCCTGCGACAAGATCAAGGCCGCCGGCGGCAACGTCACGCGTGAAGCCGGGCCCGTCAAGGGCGGGGCCACCGTGATTGCTTTTGTCACTGATCCGGATGGGTACAAGATTGAGTTGATTGAACGCAAGAGCGATGTCGGTGGTTCGGGTCTACGCTGATCGATTAGAACTTTTGAGACTCGCTGCGCCTGCAGTCCTTTATGGACCGTAGGTCTGACTCCCCACTCCCACCCCTAGCCCCTCCCTCGCCCCGCTGGGCGATGGAGGGGGACCTCATTTGGCCGTGTGTGCTGCACCCGCGTGCAAACATGACGGCCCCGTAGTCCGACGATGACGCGCAAAGCGCGTCATCGTCTCCCCGCATTTGCATCTATCGCCTCCACCCGTCGGGCTGGGCCGAGGAACGCAGTCGAAAACGGATCAGGGCGAGCGATTGTCTGAGTGAAGCGAGTTCGAGCTCGACCCCGTTTTCGGCGAGCACCGCAGGTTGCCCCTGAGCGGCAGCGAAGGGGACCCGGACCATCGGGTCGCCTTTTCTTTGGTGACTTACTTTTGGCGAAACAAAAGAAAAGTTACTTGCCGCCGGGCAACCCCCGGCCAACAGGCGCGAGCAAGCGATGAGGCTGGACAAGTCCCCAACACACAAACCATCAATCAAATTCGGCTACAGCCCTTATCCCGCAAGCGCCACCAGCTACTAAATCAATAGCGTCTACAAGGCACAGGATCGAAACCCGCAAAAGATGTCATCCCGCTCAGGAAGATAAAAATTGCGGTACTTCGGATGTTTCATGCGCGCCCGCGTCGCCATCGACGCGCCGCGCAGCACCTTGTGCGTGCCAAACCAGGGCTGCGAATAGTCGGCATAGGGGTGCGGCTCAAAGCCGGGGTAGGCCCGGAAGCTGCTGCCCGTCCACTCCCAAACATCACCCCAGCGAAAGCCCCGGCGCGCCGCCGTGTGTGCCGCCACCTCCCATTCGATCTCGGCGGGCAGCCGGCGGCCGGCCCAGCGGCACCAGGCGTCGGCCTCCCACCAGCTCATGTGCATGGCCGGCTGGTTGCCCAGCATGCGCATCGGCTGGCCGAAACGGGTTTGCATCACCGCGCCGCTGGCCACGCCGATCTGCTCGACATAACGCGGGCCGCGCCGGCCCTCGCTGCGAGACATCGCCTGCAGCCAGTCCCAGCCTGGTGGCTGCCAGAGCTCGGGCCGGTCGTAGCCGCCGTCATCGACAAACTCAACAAACTGCGACCAGCTCACGGGCTGTGCGTCAATCTCGAACTCCAGAACGCTGACCTCGTTCTGCGCCTGTTCATTGTCGAAAACAAAACCCGTGGCCTGCGCGTTAGCGGGCGACCCGAGCTTCCAGACCACGGCCGGCACCAGCAGCGGTTCGCGCAGCGTCATGGTCGGCGGCGTGAAAGCCTGCAGCAAGGCCTTGTCCAGGCTCAAGCCCAGCGTCTGCGCGGTAGAGGTCAGGGCTTCGGCATGCATGTCCTCGTGGAACAGGCACAGGCGGTAAAAATACAGCGCGTCGTCGTCTTCATCGGCTTTCTCCAACAGCTCCAGCGTGCTCTCCAGCGTGTCCAGCAGGTAGGCGCGGCAGCTTGCCTCCCCTGGCAAGTCCAGCGTCCAGCGGCTGCTGTGCGGCACCTTGCCCGAGTCCCACCAGCGGTCGGCGTGCGGCTCGATCGAGGCTAGCCGCGCATGGACCGGTTCGCAGCGCAGACCGCGCGAGCGTTGCATGTTGCGGCCTACCCACCATTCCTGAAACCAGCCCACATGGCCGATTTCCCACAGCGGGGGATTGAGCACCGGCAACCGGGCCACCGCAAAACCTGTGCCTTCCAGCGCCCGCTGGTATTGGCCAAACAGGCGCAGCGTGTGATTGCGCGCATCCATCAGCGCCAGCGACAGCAAGGCCTTGCCAGCGCCGCGCATGGCCGGCGAATCGATGCGCCCGGTGACCAAGGTCGATGCGGAATGCGGAGGTGAATCGGGGGCAGCGTCTGAAGCCAAAGAGAAGTCCTGGTAAGTCCGGCCACTGAAACCGGCAGCGGCAGTCGCATGCCGGGCGGATGAAGCCAGAATAGCAGACCGCCGCGGCCGTGCCGCCGCTACGGGCCGGCTCCCTTGTTGCCAAAAAGCAGTACAAACGCGCCCCGGACGACCTGTCAGCGGGCGCCATCCGCCGACTGTCACCCCGCGTGCGTTTTCGTGCCAAATTTCGCAAACCCGCGCATAGACTGCGGCGACCCGCCTGCCCGCGCCCAGGCGTCCGCCGCCCGTCCGTGAACGTCTGTCCTTTCAACCGGTACGCCATGTATGACATCCAACGCGCTGAATCCCTCCCCTGAAGACCTGGACGTGAGCATCATGGACCTGAGTCCGCTGGCCTGGGTGCTGGAGGAGCTCCGCAAATCCCTGGACGGCGCGAGCAAAGCCCTGAAACGGTTTGTGCGCGAGGCTGCTCTGGCGCAGGGCGCGGAACTGGAGGCGCTGGACGCCAACCAGTTGCGCCTGGCCCGCCAGCAGTTGCACCAGGCCGCAGGCGCCCTGGAGATGGTGGGTATGAGCGCGCCGGCGCTGTTGCTGCGTGCCATGGAGACCGTGGTCCAGCGTTTTATCCATTCGCCGAAACAGTGCACGGAACAAGCCAGCAACCAGGTCGAGCTGGCCGGACTCGCGCTGACGGCCTACCTGGAGGACGTGCTGGCGGGCAAGCCGGTATCGGCAGTCTCGCTGTTCCCCCAGTACCGCGATATCCAGAGCCTGATCGGCGCGGATCGTGTCCACCCGGCGGACCTCTGGGCGTTTGAATGGCGCTGGCTGGAACCTGAGCTCGCTGGCAGCGTCGAGGCCACGGCCTACAGCGACACGTCGCGGCAGTTGCTGGACCGGCTCACGCTCAAGCTGGTCCGCAGCGGCGATGCGCAGGCCGCGCAAAGCCTGTCCAACATATGTCTGGGCCTGGCGCAAACCGATACCGAGGTCGAGCTGAAAACATTCTGGAAAATTGCCGCAGGCTTTTTTGAAGCGCTGGCGCGAGGTCTGCTGAAGGTAGACGTCTACGCCAAAAGGGCGATTTTGCGTATCCTCCTGCAATATGCCAACCTGGCGCGTGGCATACCGCATGCCTCGGACCGCCTCGCGCAGGACCTGCTTTTTCTGTGCACGCAGGCGGTCGCCCGCCGGGCCAGCGACGCGCCGGCGCTCACGGCGGTACGGGCCAGCTACGGCCTAGAGCGTTTCCAGCCGGTGGACTACGAAGCGGTCCAGTTCGACCGCTTTGCACCGGCCCTGATCGCACAGGCCCGCAAACGCATCAGTTCGGCCAAGGAGAGCTGGTCCTCGGTGACCGCCGGCGACATCAACCGCTTCAAAATGGTCAGCGACCAGTTCAGCCTCGTGACCGATTCGCTGGTCAAGCTGCACCCGCCCAGCGAGCCGCTGGCCCAGGCGCTGACGCAGGCGATCAACAGCACGGCGGCTTCCGGACAAGCGCCATCCCCAGACCTCGGACTTGAAGTGGCGACAGCGCTGCTGTATCTGGAAGCGGCGTTTGACGATCTGGACCCAAAGGACCCGCAGCTCGCGGCCCGCACCGGGCGCCTGGCGCAAAGGCTAGACAGCGCCCGGATCGGCCAGGCCCAGCAGCCCGATGCCTGGATGGAAGAGCTGTACCGACGCGTCAACCACAAACAAACCATGGAAAGTGTGGTCACCGAGCTGCGCAGGCTGCTGGGTCAACTTGAAATGGCGCTGGACGATTTTTTTCGCACGCCGGAAGACAAAACCATCCTGGCCGCCGTGCCGGGACAACTTGAGCAGATGCGTGGGGTGCTGGCCGTGCTCGATCTGGAGCAGGCCGCACTGGCCGTCACCCACATGGGCGAGCTGGTCGAGCAGATGCTGCAGACCGGCAGCACCGAACAGGAAGCGCGGGCGTCCGGCAGTTTTGATCGTCTGGGCAACAACCTCGGCGCCTTGGGTTTTTTGATCAACATGCTCAACTACCAACCAGCGCTGGCCAGAAAAAACTTCAGCTACAACGCGGCAAAAGGCGAGCTGCAGGCACGGACCCGCGAGATCGACCCCATTCCCTGACTGTTAACCTGTGGCTTGGGTTGCAACATGGAGCCATGCATTGGACAGCAGATCTGAAACCGGCAAAGTTGTCATCGTCAGTCCGGCGATGCGCGAAGCCAACAACGGCAACTGGCACACCGCGTGGCGCTGGGCGCAGTTTTTATCTGGCCAGGGTGAGATCGCGCTGCTGCCGCATTGGCCACCCTGCGCCAACAGCCTGCCGGCCACCGCCATGATCGCGCTGCATGCACGGCGTTCGGCCTCATCAATCCAAGCCTGGGCCCGGCAGTGCCCCAACAAAGCACTGATTGTGGTGTTGACCGGCACCGACCTGTACCGCGACATCCACAGCAATGACCATGCTCGGCAGTCACTGGCACTGGCAACCCATCTGGTCGTACTGCAGGAAGCCGGTCTGCGCGAGTTGCCGCCCGCCATGCGGCACAAGGTACAGGTGATCTTCCAGTCGGCGCGGCCTTTGGTGCCAGCCACCAAATCGAGGCGGCGATTTCGCGCATTGATGGTCGGCCACCTGCGTGACGAAAAGGACCCGCTGACCTATCTCCGGGCGGCCGCCAGGAGCGACCCCCGCCGCATGTTTTTTGAATCCATCGGCGAGGCCTTGCAGCCAGACCTTGCGCTGGCCGTGAGCACAGCGCAGGCCGGGATGCCGCACTACCGCTGGCTGGGCGGCCTGCCCCGCGCGCCAACCCGCCAGCACATCAAACACGCGCATGTGCTGGTCAACAGCTCGCTGATGGAAGGCGGCGCCCAGGTGATCATTGAAGCCGTGCAGTCCGGTACTGCAGTGCTGGCCTCTGCCATCAGCGGCAACATCGGCATGCTGGGCGCCAATTACGCTGGCTATTTCCCGGTGGGGGACGACGCCGCGCTGGCGGCGTTGCTGCAGCGCTGCGCCACTGAGCCAGCCTTTTTGCTGCGGCTTGAAAAGCAATGCCGCGAGCGGGCCCATCTGTTCAGTCCAGCCCAAGAAAAGCGCCTTGTCATAAACTTGGTCAACAGCGCACTGAAAGCCTTTCCATGAACGCCCCCGAAAAACTCACGCCGACGCTCCCCGCAACACCGCCCCGTTTGAGCAGCCTGTCGCACGGCGGCGGCTGTGGCTGCAAGATCGCACCCGGCGTGCTCGCCGAAATTCTGAAAAACTCTAGCAACCTCCCGATTCCGCCACAGTTGCTGGTCGGCATCGAGACCGCCGACGACGCGGCGGTTTACCTGCTCAACGACGAGCAGGCGCTGATCGCCACCACCGACTTTTTCATGCCCATCGTGGATGATCCTTACGACTTCGGCCGCATCGCCGCGACCAATGCCATCAGTGATGTCTATGCCATGGGGGGCACACCGATCATGGCGCTGGGCCTGGTCGGCATGCCAATCAATGTGCTGCCGCTGGAGACCATAGGCGCCATCCTGCGGGGGGGCCAGGATGTCTGCCGTGACGCAGGTATTCCGATTGCGGGTGGTCATACCATCGACTCGGTCGAGCCGATTTACGGCCTGGTGGTGCTCGGGCTGGTGCACCCCTCGCGCATCAAGAAAAACTCGGGTGCGCGCGCCGGCGATGTACTGATCCTGAGCAAGCCGCTGGGCGTCGGCATCCTGTCTGCCGCACTCAAGAAAGACGCACTTGATGCAGAGGGTTACGCCCGCATGATCGCCGTTACCACCCAGCTTAACAAGCCCGGCATCGACCTTGCCAAACTCGACGGCGTGCATGCGCTGACCGACATCACCGGCTTCGGGCTGGCGGGCCACGGCCTGGAACTGGCACGCGGCGCGGGACTGAAAATGCAGCTACAGATGAGCCAGATTCCGCTGCTGCCGGGCGTGCTTGAGCTTGCCGCACAAGGCATGGTCACCGGCGCATCGGGCCGCAACTGGACCAGCTATGGCAGCGAGGTAAGCTTGCCTGCCGATATCAGCCCGGCTCAGCAGGCGCTGCTGAGCGACCCCCAGACCAGCGGGGGGCTGCTGGTGTCCTGCGACCCCGGCATTGCCGACCAGGTGCTGGCCTGTTTCCACAGCCAGGGGTTCGGCGATGCGCGTGCCGTTGGTCACATGCTGGCAGGCAGCGGCGTCGAGGTGATCTAGCCTCAAGAACTCGGTTGTGCGGCGCAACTTTTCAGGTTTGCCGTCCGCGCAAGACCCATGTCCGCTACGGGATAACACCGATACAAAGCTGTCGGCTTGCCTTCTGTAGACTTCCATAGAATTCGTTCCCCCACCTGGATTTGACAGTCCTTCCATGGAGGGTCTGCCGAATAATTTTTATGCACGGACACTTCTTGGGCCCATCTTCTTCATCATCCTGCAGCGCATCATGCTGGCCGCCATCATGATCTTGCCAAGCCTGGTCAAAGGCGGGGTTGAAAAAGTAGACAAGCTCAACGACGCGCAGGTGATGGAGCACCTGCAAACGCCGAAAGAAGAGATCAAGGAGAAGCCGAGAGGCTCAGGCGACTGAGGCTGCCGAGGCCGCGAGCGTCTTATTTTGCGCTGCACTTTTCTAGGAAAGAGTCCAGTCCGGACGAAAAAAGCGCAATTTCTTTTTCGCGGCATTTCACGCCGACTTCGAAACGGCATTATCGATACGCCACGCGTCGTGCCGCACCCGCCCATAAAAAAAACCCGCCGAAGCGGGGTTTGGGCAGGCTGACCGGGCTTACAGCTTTTGTGCCTGCATGAACTGGTCGAAACGCATTTCCGTGAACCTGAACCACAGGTTCTGGTCCTTGCGGAAAGCAGCGTAGTCGGTGTAAATTTTCTTCCAATCCGGATTGCTTTCACTCATCTCGGTATAAAGTGCCATCGACTCCTTGAAGGCCGCATCCATCACCGCTTTGGGGAATGGCAGCACCTTGGTTTTGGCTGCCACGAGTTGCTTGAGCGCCTCGGGATTCTTGGCGTCGTACTTGGCCTGCATGTCGGTGTGCGCATAAGCGGCGGCAGACTCCAGGATGGCCTTGTTCTCAGGGGACAGTTTGTCGTAAGCGGTCTTGTTGACAAAGGCATCGAGTTGCGGGCCACCTTCCCACCAGCCGGGGTAGTAATAAAACGGAGCCACCTTGTTGAAGCCCAGCTTCTGGTCGTCGTACGGTCCGACCCATTCAGCGGCGTCAATGGTGCCCTTCTCCAGCGCCTGGTAGATTTCGCCGCCGGGAATGTTTTGCGGCACGGCGCCCATGCGGGTGAGGACCTTGCCGGCGAAACCGCCGACGCGCATCTTCAGGCCCTTGATGTCGGCAACACTCTTGATTTCCTTGCGGTACCAGCCGCCCATCTGTGCGCCTGTATTGCCCATCGGGAAATTGACGATGTTGTACTTGCTGTAAAACTCACGCATGAGTTTCAGGCCATTGCCCTGATACATCCATGCAGTCATCTGGCGGCTGTTGAGGCCGAACGGAATGGCACATCCCAGAGCAAAAACATCATTCACGCCGAAAAAGTAGTAGGGCGCGGTGTGGACCATTTCGATCGTGCCCTTCTGGACGTTGTCGACCATGCCGGCGATGGCTGGCATCAACTCGCCACCGGGGTGAACAGAGATCTGGAACTTGCCGCCAGACATCTCGCCCACCTTTTTGGCAAAGGTTTCTGCAGCGCCGAAAATCGTGTCGAGCGCTTTCGGAAAGCTCGATGCCAGGCGCCAGCGAATGGCTTCCTGGGCATGCACGGCCGGTGCTACGCCAGCGGCCAGCACACCAGCAATGCCAGCATTTTTGATAAGGGAACGACGATCCATGAATAGACTCCAAGTGATTTTAAGAAACACGGCTTATGACCGGGCCTTCAACTTCTGAAAGTTGTACCCGATTGTAAAACTCGCTTTTCGCGGTTAAGGGCGGGTTTTCCCTGCGGAAAATCGCGCTTCAAACAAACAGTCAGCCAGTTGTCAGGCACGCCATTCTCAAAGCTTCTGGCTCTGCAGGAAGCGGTCAAAAGTGGACTCGGCGAAACGGAACCAGAGGTTCTGGTCACCGCGAAACCTGGCGTAGTCGCTGTAGACCTTGCGCCAGTTCTCGTTGCTGGTCGACAGCTCGCTGTAGAGCTGCATGGATTCCCTGAATGCGGCATTCATCACATCCGCAGGGAAAGGCCTGAGTCTGGCGCCCGCCCCGACCAATTGCTTGAGCGCCGTCGGGTTTCTGGCATCGTATTTGGCCTGCATCTCCACATGCGCCGCGGCGCTTGCAATTTTCACCACTGCCTTGTTGGCCGTGCTCAGCGCCTCATAAGCTTTCTGGTTGATGTACAGATCGAGTTGCAGTCCGCCTTCCCACCAGCCAGGGTAATAATAGTTGGGCGCCACCTTGTTGAAGCCCAGCTTCTGGTCATCGTAGGGTCCTATCCATTCGGCAGCGTCGATGGTGCGTTGCTCCAGTGCCTGGTAGATGTCGCCGCCTGGAAGGTTTTGCGGCAGTGCGCCCAGCCGCTCAATGACCTTGCCAGCAAAACCACCGACCCGGAACTTCAGGCCCTTCAGGTCCGCAAGGGAGCGGATTTCCTTACGGAACCAGCCGCCCATCTGCGCGCCGGTGTTGCCACAGGCGAAGTTGATGATGTTGTAGCCGGCGTAAAACTCGCGCATCAGCTTCAGGCCGTTGCCCTCGAAGGTCCAGGCGCTCATCTGCCGGCTGTTCAGGCCAAAGGGAATCGCGCCACCGATGGCAAAGGTCTCGTCCTTGTCCGCAAAATAATACGGCGCGGTATGTGCTGCTTCAATCGATCCTCGCCGCACGTTGTCCACCACGTCGAAGGCGGGCATCAGCTCACCGGCCGCGTGCACGGATATTTCAAACTTGCCGCCAGATACGATTCTGACGTGCTGGGAAAAACTTTCTGCCGCACCATAAATCGTGTCCAGCGACTGGGGAAAGCTTGATGCGAGGCGCCAGCGAATCGTCGCCTGCGCATGCACGGCGGGCGCAACGCCGGCAGCAAGCACGCCGGCGATACCGGCATGTCTGATCAGGGCGCGACGATTCATGGAGGACTCCGAAAGGGGGAAACCGGCCTGTGTTTAACCCGGATCACGGCAGGGCACGGTTGCGCCGCCTTGCCCTGATTGTAAAAACCTGGCGCCGCGCATTTTCACGGGTTTTCCCGTGAACTCACCTCAAGTCACTGACCCCGCCGGTGCAGTTAACCGACCGACTTGAGCGTCGGCTTGGCGGACCTGGCCGCAGCCAGCATGCTGGCAAACCGCACGCTGATCGCCTGTTCAATGCCCGCTGCATCCAGGCCTTGCTGAGCCAGCAACCTGGCCGGATCACCATGTTCGGTGAATTCATCGCGCAGGCCCAGTTGCAGCGAAGGTTTGCTGATGCCAGCTTGCGCCAACGCCTCGACCACCGCACTGCCCGCGCCGCCCATGACCGCGCCTTCTTCAACCGTCACCAGCGCATCGTGGCTGGCCGCCACCTGCGCCAGCAGGTCCAGATCCAGCGGTTTGGCCCAGCGCATGTTGACCACGGTCGCGCCCAGCTTTTCCGCCGCCTGCAGCGCCGGATACAGCAGCGTGCCGAAGGCCAGGATGGCAATGCCCGCGCCCTGGCGACGCATCTCGCCCTTGCCGAAAGGCAGGGCATCGAGGTTGGCCTGCGTTGCCACGCCAGCACCGGCGCCACGCGGGTAACGCACAGCCACCGGGTGGTTTTGCTCATAGGCGCTGCTCAGCAACATGCGGCATTCGTTTTCGTCGGCCGGACACGCCACACTCATGTTGGGAATGCAGCGCAGGTAGGCAATGTCATAGGCACCCGCATGGGTGGCGCCGTCGGCACCGACCAGGCCGGCGCGATCCAGCGCAAACACCACCGGCAGGTTCTGCAGCGCCACGTCGTGAATCAACTGGTCGTAGGCGCGCTGCAAAAAGGTCGAATAAATCGCCACCACCGGCTTCAGGCCTTCGCAGGCCATGCCGGCCGCAAAAGTCACCGCGTGCTGCTCGGCAATGCCAACGTCGAAATAACGCTCCGGAAAACGCTGGTGAAACTCGACCATGCCGGAGCCCTCGCGCATTGCCGGCGTGATACCGACCAGCCGGCTGTCTTTTTCGGCCATGTCGCAGAGCCAGTGGCCAAACACCTGGGTGAAGGTCTGTTTGGCCGGCGCGGTGGACTTCTGCAGTCCCATGGCCGGGTCAAACTTGCCGGGCCCGTGGTAAGCCACCGGATCGGCCTCAGCCAACTTGTAGCCCTGCCCTTTTTTGGTCACCACATGCAGAAACTGCGGGCCCTTGAGATGTTTGATGTTTTCCAGCGTCGGGATCAGCGACTCCAGATCATGGCCGTCAATCGGCCCGATGTAGTTGAAGCCGAAGTTCTCGAACAGCGTGGCCGGTACCACCATGCCCTTGGCATGGGTCTCCAGCCGCTTGGCCAGTTCGAACAGCGGCGGCGCGACCTTGAGCACCTGCTTGCCGACGTTTTTTGCCGAGGCGTAGAACTGTCCACTCATCAGTTGCGCCAGGTAACGGTTCAGAGCGCCTACCGGCGGACTGATGCTCATGTCGTTGTCATTGAGCACCACCAGCAAGTTGCAGTCGCACACACCGGCGTTGTTGAGCGCCTCAAAAGCCATGCCCGCGCTCATGGCACCGTCACCGATGATGGCCACAGCGTGGCGGTCCTCGCCTTTTTGTTTGGCCGCCATGGCCATGCCCAGCGCGGCAGAAATTGAGGTCGATGAATGCGCGGTGCCAAAGGTGTCGTATTCGCTTTCATCGCGGCGCGGAAAACCGCTGAGCCCGCCGAGCTGGCGCAGGCTGCCCATGCGCTCGCGCCGTCCGGTCAGTATCTTGTGCGGATAGGTCTGATGGCCCACGTCCCAGACCAGCCGGTCGTCGGGCGTGTTGAAGACGTAATGCAGTGCCACGGTCAATTCGACCGTGCCCAGATTCGAACTTAAATGCCCGCCGGTTTGCGAGACGCTGTGCAGCACATAATTGCGCAGTTCATCGGCCAGCGTCTTGAGCTGGGCACGCGGCAGCAGCCGCAGGTCCGCGGGACTGTTGATGGTTTCTAGCAGTGGGTACATCGTGGTGTGCCTTGTTATTTCTGGCGCCATGCGCCTCAACCCTGTTTTCCGGCTATTGGCTCATGTCCGCCGGTTGACCAGCATGTCGGCCAGCGCACTTAGCGCATCCGTGTGTTTGAGCTCGCTGGCCTTGAGGCTGTGGTGAGCCTGCGAAAGCAACTCCTGCGCGTAATTGCGTGAGGCCGGCAGCCCCATCAACGAGACAAAAGTGGGCTTGTCCTGCGCCGCATCCTTGCCGGCCGTCTTGCCCAGTGTGGCTGAATCGGCTGTCACGTCGAGGATGTCATCCACCACCTGAAAGGCCAGGCCCACTGCCGCGCCGTAGTCGCGCAACGCATTTTGCGCCGCGGGCGTGAGCCTGCCGCAGACCGCACCCATCATCACGCTGGCCTGCAGTAAAGCGCCAGTTTTCAGGCGGTGCATGTCGTGCAATTGCTCCGACGACAGCGCCTTGCCGACGCTGGCCAGGTCAATCGCCTGGCCACCGGCCATGCCCTGGTAGCCAGCGGCCTGCGCCAGCATGCGGCAGAGCGCCGCCTGCGTCGCGGCATCAACCGAGCCGTCATCCGGCGTCAGCAACTCGAAGGCCAGCGCCTGCAGCGCATCGCCGGCCAGCAACGCCTGGGCCTCGCCGAATTTGACATGCACGGTCGGTTTGCCACGCCGCAGGATGTCGTTGTCCATACAGGGCATGTCGTCGTGGACCAGCGAATAGGCGTGGATCAACTCGACCGCACAGGCCACACGTATGGCGGCAGCCGGGCTGCCGTCCACCGCCTCGCAGGCGGCCATGACCAGCAGCGGGCGCAGGCGCTTGCCGCCATCAAGCACGGCATAACGCATCGCGTCACCGAGTCCAGCCGGCGCCGGCACAGGTTCGGGCGGTGCCACCCAGCGCTTCAAGGCGCGCTCTACGTTGGCGAGTTGTCGGGCGCTCCAGGCGCCCAGGGCAAAAGCGGGTCGATGGTCGGTCAATGGATGTTTACTCTTGGTTCCAGGGCTTGAGCTCTGTGCCCTCCAGCACCTTGATCTGGCCTTCCACGGCCTCAAGCTTGCCGCGGCAGAACTTGAGCAGTTCGGCGCCGCGCTGATAGCCGGTGAGCAACTGGTCCAGGGGCAGTTGCCCCGATTCGAGCCGGGCCACCAGGGCTTCGAGCTCTTCGAGCGCAGCTTCATAACTGGCGGGGCTGGGTGGGAGGGAGGCGGAAGAAGTTTTGGCCATGGTATTTCTGGGATGCCCTGATTTTAGGCCGTTCCAAACACCCCCCTGTTTGCGATCGCGCCAGGTGCTGCACCGCCCATTGCTGCTCGCCGCCAACAGGGGGGGGGGAGGCTACAATCAAAAGCAGCATTCGTCCTCGCAACAGGCTGTCTGCCTGTCCATCTACCCCACGATGCAGTGTTGCATCAAATCGCCGGTTCCGGCAAATGCATGTCTGATCTAAGCCTTCGTCTCCTGCAGGCCACCAGCCAGCTTCCCATCTCCAGCTATTTTGATGCCGGCCTGTACCAGCGGGAGCAGCAAAAGCTGTTTGCCCGCGGCCCGCGTTATGTGGGGCACGAGTTGTCGGTACCGAATCTGGGCGACTACTACGCGCTGCCGCAGGAGCTTGGCGGCCGCGCGCTGGTGCGCAACGCCACCGGCGTGGAGCTGATCTCCAACGTCTGCCGGCACCGCCAGTCCACCATGCTGCAGGGCCGGGGCTCGCTGGGCAACCGCGCCGACAGCAATATCGTCTGCCCGCTGCACCGCTGGACCTACAACACCACCGGCGAGCTGATAGGCGCGCCACATTTTCAGGTCGATCCTTGCCTGAACCTGAACCGCTACAAAACCAGTGTCTGGAACGGGCTGGTTTTTGAAAACAATGGCCGCGACATCGCCGCCGAGATGGCGCCGCTGGGTCCCATGGCCGACCTCGATTTTTCCGGGTTCCAGCTCGACAAGATCCACCTGCACGAATGCAACTACAACTGGAAAACCTTCATCGAGGTGTATCTGGAGGACTACCATGTTGGCCCCTACCACCCCGGCCTGGGCGCCTTTGTCACCACTGACGACCTGCGCTGGGAGCTGACGCCCCACTATTCGGTGCAGACGGTCGGCGTCTCCGACAAGCTCGGCAAGCCCGGCACAGACACCTACAAAAAATGGCACGACGTGGTGCTGCAGTACCGAAACGGCGTGCCGCCCAAACACGGGGCAATCTGGCTGACCTATTACCCCAACGTGATGGTCGAGTGGTACCCGCATGTGCTGGTGGTCAGCACCTTGCACCCGCAGGGGCCGGACAAGACGCTCAACGTCGTCGAGTTTTATTACCCCGAGGAAATCTACGCCTTCGAGCGCGAGTTCATGGAGGCGCAGCAGGCCGCCTACATGGAAACCTGTGTCGAAGACGACGAGATTGCGCTAAGCATGGATGCTGGCCGCAAAGCTCTGATGCAGCGCGGCGACAACGAGTTCGGCCCTTACCAGAGCCCGATGGAGGACGGCATGCAGCATTTTCATGAGTGGTACCGGCGCGAGATGGGCGCCAGCAAAACCACGCAAATGTTGTGAAACTGCACTTTCGCCGTCCCCCTTTACTCCTGATTTGATAGCTGCTTACGCCCGTATGGCATGGGCTAGAGTCAATCTTTACCTCTGAAACCGGAACAACCATGCAAGCCCTCTGGATGCTGGCCGCCGCCTTTTTCTTTGCCACCATGGCGGTCTGCGTCAAGTTTGCCTCCGAGTATTTCAACAGCGCCGAACTGGTGTTTTACCGCGGCCTGCTGGGCATGTTTTTCATGTGGGCGCTGGCCCGTTCGCGCGGCATCTCGCTGGCCACGCGTTTTCCGGGCATGCACATGTGGCGCAGCCTGGTCGGCGTGATCTCGCTGGGCGCCTGGTTTTATGCGATTGCCCACCTGCCGCTCGCCACTGCCATGACCCTGAACTACATGAGCAGTGTCTGGATTGCCGCCTTTCTGGTCGGCGGCGCGCTGCTGATGGGCCTGCTGCCGGTGCGCGGCGACGACGCAATAAGCGTGGGGACTCCTTCTTCCCAAGCCAGGGCCGCGGAACCGGCTTTGCCGGGCCGCAGGCGCAGCGCCCCTCTTCTTCGTGCAAGGGGCAGCGAAACGCCGGAGGTACACGCAGTGGGGAGCGTGGGGGCCCAAGGTGCACTGGTGCTCACCGTGATCGCCGGTTTTATCGGCGTCATCATGATGCTGCGTCCCACCATCGAACAGAACCAGGCCTTTGCCGGCCTCGTCGGCCTGATGTCCGGCCTGCTGGCGGCTTTTGCCTACATGCAGGTCATGGCGCTGGCGCGGGTCGGCGAGCCCGAGACCCGAACCGTGTTTTATTTCGCCGTGGGTTCGACGATAGCCGGTGGGTTGGCTATGGGGATTGTCGGCGTTTCCGAATGGCACTGGAAGCCGGCGCTCTGGCTGATCCCGCTGGGCGTGCTGGCGTCCCTCGGGCAGCTCTGCATGACACGCGCCTACACCCGCGCCAAAACCCGCAGCGCCACGCTGGTGGTGGCCAACCTGCAGTATTCGGGCATCATCTTTGGGGCGATTTACAGCCTGCTGCTGTTCGGCGAGCGGCTCCCGCTGATCGGCTGGGCCGGCATGGGATTGATCATGGCCAGCGGCATCGCGGCCACTGTGCTGCGCGCCCGCGCCGCACCCAACTCTCCGGCCGAAGAGCATTGAACCGCTCTGCACCCGTGTCCGACGCGAGGCCCCGTCCAAAACACTTGCGGCCCCTTGTCAAGGCGGGCCATACTTGACGTCCCTTTCCCCGGCCGGCCCTGGCAGACGCCAGACTGCCTCTTTCTGAAGGACACCTGCCATGTACACCACCCTGATCTCTGCCGGACAACTGCAGACGCTGATGGCCGAAACCAGGCCTTTGCGGATTTTTGACTGCAGCTTTGACCTGATGCAGCCGCATGCCGGCAAAAACCAATACCTGCAGGCTCACCTCCCCGGCGCGGTATATGCCAACCTCGACACCGACCTGAGCGCCAGGCACGGTGTGCCTGGCGCTCACGGCGTGGTCACTGCCGGCGGCACCGATCAGCCGGCGTCCGGGGGACGGCATCCGCTGCCCAACCGCGAAAAATTTGCGACCTGGCTGTCCAGCGTGGGTTTTGGCAACACCATGCAGGCCGTGGTGTATGACCGCAACGGTGCCAACTACTGCGGCCGCCTGTGGTGGATGCTCAACTGGGCCGGCCACGAAGGCGTGGCCATCCTCGACGGCGGGCTGCAGGCCTGGCAGGTGGCAGGCGGTGCCGTCGCCAGCGGCAAGGAGGCCGCACACTTCCAGTGCAACTTCGAGCTGGGCCACGAGCGCGCCACGCTGGTCGATGCCGTCCAGGTGTCGCGCCAGCTCGGGCGGCCAACGCAAACCCTGATCGACGCCCGCGCCCCAGCCCGCTTTCGCGGCGAAGTCGAACCGCTGGACCCGGTGGCCGGTCACATCCCGGGTGCGCTGAACCGGCCTTTCAGCCAGAACCTCGGGCCGGACGGGAAGTTCAAACCCGCCGAACAGCTGCGTGCAGAGTTTGTTTCCCTGCTAGCTGGCCGTGACCCGGCCAGCGTGATTCACCATTGCGGTAGCGGTGTCAGCGCAATCCCCAACCTTGTCGCCATGGAGATCGCCGGTCTGGGCCGCACCGGGCTGTACGCTGGCAGCTGGAGCGACTGGTGCAGCGACCCGGCCCGGCCCGTGGCTAGAGGCCCGGCACTGCAATAAAAATTGCACCAAACAGGAAGTTCGCGTTAGTATCAATTTGTAACCTGATCTTATGCGCAATTTTCCCCCACCCAATTCCGGCTTTCAGCCTTCAGAAGATCTGATAGGACAAGCTCACTCCTACGGGCTGCGAGCGGTCTCGGTGGTGATGCTGTTGGGCCTTCCTATCTTGCTGATGCTGTCAGTCCTGCAAGACGGTCCGCCCTTCGAAACCGCACTCCTTTCATTTGCCATCGTGATTGCCGGCCTGACGCACTACCTGGTGCGCCGCGGACACAACCTGTGGGCGGCCCGACTGCTGGTTTTCTCCCTGATCGCCTGTTCGGCAGCGGGCGTTTATGCGTTCGGATCGGTGCGCAGTGCGATCGCGGTAGGGTTCAGCGGCGCCATTGTGACGGCCGGCATGGCGCTCGGAAAAAAAACCCTTATCCTTGCCATCGCGCTGAGCACCGCGGCGTTGGCGGCGCTGACATGGGCCGAGCAAGCAGGCCTTCTCGTCAAGCCTGATTTATCGGTAGGCGTGGGGTTCTGGCTACTTCACGTGATTCTACTGGTAGGCGCCGGCATCAGCATTTACGTCAACCGCGATCTCGTGCTGCGCGCCTTACGCGAGCAGCGCACCGAACTGAAGCGACGCGAACAGGCCGAGCACGCGCTGCGCCTGAGTGAAGACCGCTTCAGCCGCATTTTCCGCAGCAGCCCCGCAGCCATCGTTGTGCAGGCTGTCGAGGGGATGAAAATGCTGGACGTAAACCCGGCATTCGAACGCCTGTATGGCTACAGCCGCGATGAATTGATGGGCGGTACCGACGCTGCACTCTGGAACTCCCCGGAAGACCGAAGAACGTTTGTTCGTCAGATGGTCAAAGCCGGTCGCGTGATCAACCTGCCCATTAAAGGGCGCACCAAAGACGGTCGCCAGGTTCATATCCTGTTGTCCACAGAAATTGAGGGTGATGGCCCGGGCCGCATCGTGGTCTCCACCATCACCGATGCCACCGCCGAGTATCAGGCCCGGCAAGCGGCGCGGCAGTCGGCCGAGCTGTTTTCCAAGGCCTTTGACTTCAGCCCCATCAACATGACCATCACCCGTGTTGCGGACGGGAAATTCCTGGCAATCAATGCCGCAGACGATGAAGTGCAAGGCTACATGGCCGCCGAGCTGATTGGTCGCACTTCGGTGGAAGCCGGGGTCTGGGTTGACGAGGCTGAACGCCGACAGTTTATTGCCACGCTGCGCGAGCAGAGACAGGTGCAGAGTCTTGACACCCAGATGCGCCACAAGGATGGCCAGATGGTGGACTGCCGGATGTGGGCGGTCATTGTCGAGATCGGGGGTGAGCCCTGTGTCCTGAGTTCGACCATCAACATCTCGAAGCAAAAGCGACGTGAAGCGCTGTTGATTGACATTGCCAAGGGACTGTCCGCAGAAACCGGAGAAGCCTTTTTCCGGTCTGTGGTGCAACACCTGGGCAAGGCCATCGGAGCCGACCTCGTCATGGTTGGCGAAAGGGTAGACAACCAGCAAATCGCCTCGCTGGCCATGATTCAGGACGGCGTGATGCAGCCCAATCTCGCTTACCCGCTGTCAGGTACACCCTGCGACACGGCCGCCGGCCAGGATGACATGTGTGTTTACAACCATGGCATCCGGAAGCGCTTTCCAGAAGACAGCTTTCTGGTGGATGGCGGCTTCCATGCCTATGCAGGGGTGACGCTACGTGACGCGGATGGAACACCGATTGGCATCGTCAACGCCATGTGGCGCAAGCCGCAGCCTGCCTCACCTGACCGCGATGCGCTGCTGCAGATTTTTGCAAACAGGACTTCGGCCGAGCTGGTGCGTCTGCACCGCGACCGCGAAATCCAGCGCCTGAACGAAACGCTGGAGCAACGCGTGAACGAACGCACCGACCAGCTCAAGGCGACCAATGCCGAGCTCGAGTCTTTCGGTTATTCGGTCTCGCACGATCTGCAGTCACCGCTGCGCAGCATTGAAGGTTTCAGCGTGTTGCTGGCGCGCCGGCTCAAGGGCCGGCTCAGCGGGGAAGAAGAGCGCCTGTTTGACCGAGTTCGCATCAACGTCGTACGCATGCACGAACTGATCAACGACCTGTTGGCCCTGGCCCGCGCCAGCAAGGGAAAATTGTTGCTGGATCAGGTGGACCTCAGTGCCCTGGCCCAACAGGTCGTCGAGCAACTGCGCCAGCGTGAGCCCACGCGGCAGGTCCGGGTGGAGATACAAAGCGGCATCCACACGCGCTGCGACGGCAAGTTCGCGCGCATCATCCTGGAAAACCTGCTCGGCAACGCCTGGAAATATTCACGCAACAGCGTCGACGCGAGCATCAGTTTTGGCGCCCTGCCCGCCCGCGAGGGCGGTCGCAAAATGCTGTTTGTCCGCGACAACGGCGCCGGTTTTGACATGGCCTATGCCGACAGCCTGTTCAAGCCCTTTCACCGCCTGCACCACGAGACCGAGTTCGAAGGCAGCGGCATCGGCCTGGCCACGGTACACCGCATCCTGGAGCGACACGGCGGCACAATACGCGGGGAATCGGCGGAGGGCGCCGGCGCATGTTTCTATTTTTCGTTTGATCCAAGATTCGGCGCGGCGCGCGGCTGAACCGACCCGGAGTCGAGCCACGCTCAGCAAGTTTGTCTGGTCGCGCGTTCAGCCGAGACGATCTGGTCCAGCAGGGCGCGCGGATCGGTATTGTGGGCGAAAGCCTATGCTTCGGCCTGGTCGGCTTCACTGATCTCCAGCTTGGCGGCGATCGTGCCCATGAGACGAAGCATGGCAGTCATTTCCCGCTCGTTGAGCAAGTTGATCTGCAGGTCGAAATGATGGCGCCTCTCGCTTTCCCGTCTGGCAATGTTTTGCCCGATCATGATGAAGAAAGACATGAAAATCGCTTCCAGGGACTCCACCATCGTCAGGAAAGTGAAGGGATAGAGATCAAAGGCCAGCGGGCTGGAATTGAACCCCATCCAACTCATAAATAAATCGCATGCAGCCAGAGCACAGGCGCGGTACCGCAAAAACCCGCAATGCTTGCGGCCATGCGGTAGGCTCAGGGCCGGCGTGCCTGCCGCTCGCGTTCCAGCCGTGGGATGACCTCGATGTTGCTGCGGGTCAACTGCTCAATACTCTCCGCTTCGGACGCCGGCGGTGCGGGGGCGCTTTCGGCCCGCCGCGCGCGACCACGCGGAAAATCTTGCGCGTCGGCGACGCCCGCCACAGGCATCAGGCCGGCATTTCGTAATTGGCCAACAGTTCTTCCTTCAGCGCCTTCAGGTCCGCCACCATGGCCTTGAGGTCCATGTCGCTCTTACGTGCTTTCGGGAACATCTCCTCGCGCTCCTCTTCCACATGGTGGTCGATATATTCGCCAAGCACGATGACCTTGGCATCAAACAGCTCTTCATCGGCATCCATGCCCGAGATTTGCGCGATCAGGTCCTTGGCGCTGGCATGCTCCACCTCGGCTTCGTTGAGCAGATCATCGTCATGGATGGCCTCGCGCGCAGCGGGGTAGAAAATCTGCTCTTCAATTTCCGCGTGCACGGTCAACTCCTTGCAGATCTTGTCGGCAATGGCTTTGCGTTCATCGCTGGCCGCCTTGGCCTCGCTGAGTTTCTTGAACTGGGTGAACAGTTTTTTGACGGCAACGTGGTCAGCGTCGAGCAGGTCGACGGCATCGTTCATCTTGGGAGGTGCTTTGCTCATGGTGGAGATTCCTTGGTTAGAGTTGACTGTCATTCACAGCCCCGTGGGCGCTGCATGCATGGCGGTTTGCCAGCACAAAATCACTCTAGGTACGCGTCTGGGGCGCCTGTGTCGGACGCTGTTGATCTTGTTGTAGGACTGCAGGCAGCGGCCCGAATCCGGTTTGATCACCTCAGCCTGGCCGCCGGGTGTCAGCGCACTCCTCACCATTTATGTATGGAACTCCGCTCCAGCCCATATGCAGAAATCGGGATCAGCTATTAATTGCATAGCAACTGCGGAGTGCTAGGATTTGCGCACCCTGCACTCTCCCAAGACCCTTTTATGACAAGCGCGCTGGACGTTGTAACTTTTGGTGAAGCGATGCTGCTGCTGGTGGCCGACCGGCCAGGCGCTCTGGAGGACGCTGCGTCCTTTCATAAACGTACGGCCGGCGCGGAAACCAATGTCGCCATCGGCCTGGCCCGCCTCGGCCTGAAGGTCGGCTGGGCCAGCCGACTCGGCACCGACATGATGGGCCGCTACTTGATCCGCGAGATGTCGGCCGAAGGCATTGACTGCTCGCATGTGGCACTCACCGCCGCGCAATCCACCGGTTTCATGATCAAGGGCAGTGTGCTGGACGGCAGCGATCCTACGGTGGAATACCACCGCAGGGGGTCGGCTGCCAGCCACATGGGCACGCAGGACATCGACACCGCCTGGCTGCTGTCGGCGCGGCATCTGCACGCCACCGGCGTGTTTGCGGCGATCTCGCCGACCACACTGCCGTTGGCGCGCCAGAGCATGGACCTGATGCGTGCGGCCGGGCGCACGGTGTCGTTTGACCCGAATCTGCGGCCCACGCTGTGGGCCACGCGGGAGATCATGGTTGACGCCATCAACGACCTGGCGGTGCGCGCCGACTGGGTGCTGCCTGGTCTGGAAGAAGGCCGACTGCTGACCGGCGAGAGCACTGCCGAAGGCATTGCCCGTTTCTACCGCGCGCGCGGCGCCAGCCTGGTGATTGTCAAGCTCGGCAGCGAAGGCGCGTACTTTGACGGCGAACACGGCAGCGGCCACGTGGCGGGCTTTCCTGTGGGCAAGGTGGTGGACACCGTGGGCGCGGGCGACGGTTTTGCCGTGGGTGTGATCAGTGCCCTGCTGACCGGTTGCGACGTGCCGGCGGCCGTCAGACGCGGCGCCTGGATAGGCGCGCGTGCGGTGCAGGTGTTGGGCGACAGCGAAGGGCTGCCGGCGCGCGCAGAACTCGAAGCAGCCGGAGTTTAAAGAAAAATCTGCTGCCAGCCCTTACCTGCAAAGCGCCAACAGCTCTTAAAGGTAGAGCGTCAATGGCTCTAAATAGCTCTATCCACCCGTCGGGCAACTACATCGGCTCAGGTGTGGGCTGCACCTGACCCGGGTTGGGCGGCGTGCTCAGCGGTTGAACCGGTTGCGGTGGCGGTACGATGGGGTCAGTGGCCATGGATCTCGCCTATGGGTTTGTCGCCCGAAGCCTCGGTCGGTTTGTCGATATCGCGAATGTCTCCGCCCTCGGGATCGCCGCCGTCAGATGGAATGCCGCGCTCCCTGTTGTTGATTTCGGGCTCTTCGTCCATGGGCGGATGCTTCTTGCCGGCTGAGGCCGAAGGGTTGCGCGCATCACCATTGCGGCCGGGGTCGGCAGGTAGCGGCGGCGTAGGGTCGGTATTGCTGTCGTCGCCGGGCGGAACGGTGTCCTCGTCCGGCGCGGGTTTCGGTTCGGCGTGCATGTTCACAGGCCCGTGACCAGCAGGATGGGCGCGGTTTCCGTCACCACGGCAGCGGCTGCCGCCATGCTGGCGCACACGGTGGTGAAGTAGGCGATCCAGGCCGCCATCAGGCGGCGGGCGCGGCGGGGCTTGGCGGGGCGTTGCTGGGAGGTGAGCAGTTTCATGGCGCATCCTTAAAAGAATGATTTCATGATCGCGCCTCAGGCGTGCTCCGCTTATAGGCAGCAAGGCACTGTTCGTGTCAGCCTGCGGCTGACACGCCAGGCCAGGGTCTGTCCACACTCACTATTTATGCAAGATGCGTTGCGAGTCAAAAAGGTCATGCGCGAGGCGCAAAATGCAGCCGGGCTGGCGCCCGGCAAGGCTTTGCAACACTGAGCATGGCCTTTTTGGCCGCAACCCGGAGGGAACTCACTTGTATAAATAGCGTGAACAGACCCTAGTGGCCGTGAGCCAGCCCGCTGACCACCGTGACCAGCGCAATACCAACCACCAGCCAAGCGATCTGGGCAAAGGTTTCGCGGGCGCTCAGGCGTTTTTGCAGTTGCGGGATCAGGTCGGCCAGCGCCACATAGACAAAACTGCTGGACGCGACCACCAGAAAGTAAGGCAGCCAGTCGTGCAGCATGTCCACCAGCGCGTAGCCGACCAGGCCGCCCAGCGCGGTCACGGCGCCGGCCAGCGACACCTTGACCAGTGCAGCGCGCTGGTTGCTGGAGGTCTGGCGCAGCACCACCAGGTCGCCCATGTGGTGCGGGATCTCATGCGCCAGCACCGCCAGCGCGGTGATCACGCCCAGGCGCATGTCGGCCACAAACGCGGAGGCGATCAATATGCCGTCGCCAAATGCGTGCACGCTGTCGCCGGTTAGCACAGCCCAGCTACCGGATTTGACCGGGTGGCTGTGATGATGGTGGCTCCCGTGGCCATGCTCCAGCGGGCCGGGCGAAGTTTGCACAGGTTCGGCAGGCAGGGAGTTGCTGGTGCGCACCGGCGCCAGCAGCTCGCCCAACGCTGGTTCGCCGGCCCGCAGGTCATGGTGCTCATGGCCGTGGTGATAAAGCTCGGCCTTGTCGAGCAGAAAGAAAAACACCAGACCGACCAGCAAGGTGGCAAACAACTCCTGCGCGCCAGCCTGGCTTTCAAAAGCTTCAGGCAGCAGGTGCATGAAAGCGGTCGCCAGCAGCGCGCCAGCCGCCAGGCTCAGCATGTGGGTGGTGTAACGCGCCAGCACGCCAAAGCTCAGCAGCGCGGCCAGCCACACGCTGCCGATGCCGGCGGCCAGGGTGCCGGTCAAAATTGCTATCAAAGTCATAGCTGCTTACGCCCGATCTGTATGGGCTGGAGCCCTCAAAGGTTAAATAAACGCCGAAACGGGCTGAAGCCGATAAAAAAGCCGCCGCACATTGCTGTGGGGCGGCCCTGGACACCACGGAAACGCTAGAGGATTTTAAGCGACGCCGTTGGCCTTGAACCACGCCAGAGCACGTTTCCAGCCGTCGTCGGCCGGTTCCTTGCGGAAGCTCGGGCGGTAGTCGGCATGGAAGGCGTGCGGGGCATCAGGGTACACCACAAACTGCGAGGCCTTCGCCGCGGGGCTGCCGGCGGCAAGCGCAGCTTTCATCTTGTCGACCGTGTCCAGCGGGATGCCGGCATCCTGGCCACCGTACAAGCCGAGCACCGGACCGTTCAGGATAGGCGCAATTTCCACCGGGTGTTTCGGCGTTAGCGGTGTGGAGGCGCCGACCAGGCGGCCATACCAGGCCACACCGGCCTTGACGTTGGGACTGTGCGCCGCATACAGCCAGGTCACGCGGCCACCCCAGCAAAAACCGGTAATGCCGACCTTGCCGGTGTCGCCGCCGTTGGCGCCGGCCCATTTCACCGCCCCGTCGAGGTCGGCCATGACTTGCGCGTCAGGCACCTTGGAGACGACTTCGGCCATCAGCTTGGCCATCTCCCCGTACTGGCTCGGGTCGCCCTGGCGGGCATACAGTTCTGGCGCAATCGCCAGGTAACCGGCCTTGGCAAAACGGCGGGCGGTGTCGGCGATGTATTCATGCACGCCAAAAATCTCCTGGATTACCAGGATCACCGGCAGATTGGTCTTGCCGGCCGGCGCAGCGAAATAGGCCGGCACCTTAAAACCGTTGACCTCGAAACTGGTCTCGCCGGCTTTCAGTCCGTCGGCGGAGGTCTTGATGGCGGTCTGCGCCATGATCGGCAAGGCCGTCGCGGCATAACCCACACCCAGGGCCGCCTTCAGTGCAGTACGGCGGCTGGCGCCGTTTTCGGTGGCGTGGCCGGGCAGCAGAGAATCAAACTCGTTTTTCAGGTCGCTAGTTAGCATGGCGGGTCCTCAAGGGGTGGATGAAATAACCCGTTGGAGTCTAAGCGCTGGCCGAAATTTCTGCACGCAGGGGGAATACTTTTGCCTTCCCCCTGCCATGTTCAGACGATACGGACGCTGAGTTCGGGAAGACCGTCGATATGGCATTCGATCACGTCACCCTTGACCACCGGTCCGACATTTTCCGGCGTGCCCGAATAAATGATGTCGCCGGGAAACAGCTCAAACGCCTCGGACAGCCTGGAAATCTGCTCCGCCACCGACCAGATCATGTGGTTCAGCGTGGCCTGCTGCTTGATCTGCCCGTTGACCTTGAGCCAGATCGCACCCTTGGTGTAATGCCCGGTCTGCGCCACCTTGTGGATGGGGCTGATGGGCGCCGAACGGTCGAAACTCTTGCCGATCTCCCAGGGCTTTTTCTGGTCGCCCATGCCGCGTTGCAGGTCACGCCGCGTCATGTCCAGTCCCAAGGCATAACCGTAGACGCAATCCAGCGCCGTGCTCATGGGAATGTTGCGCCCGCCTTTGGACAGGGCGGCGACGAGTTCCACCTCGTAGTGGTAGTTTTTGGTCAGCGACGGATAGGGATGGTCGGCCACGGTACCGGGCGGCACGACCTGGATGGCATCCGTCGGTTTCTGGAAAAAGAAAGGCGGCTCGCGCGTCGGGTCCGAGCCCATTTCAATGGCGTGGGCCGCATAGTTGCGGCCTATGCAGTAAACCCGGCGCACCGGAAACATCTCGCTGCTGCCGGCAATCGGCACAAAGGTGTCGGCCACCCGGAAAGGCGTGGCCGGTGCAGGGCCCGCCGCGCCGGTCGTGGCGCAGCCGGTCAGGGCACCTGCCGCCATCAGGGCGCCCGATTGGAGCAGTCCGCGTTTACTGAGTTTGGTGATATTTGTCATGTCTGTCTCCTTGGTTTTGTACATGCCCGGCCAGCTTAAGCCGCAATCGCCCGCGGCGGCCGGACGCAATTACGCTTTAAGCGGACGATTCAATGCAAGGCTGTTGCAGCGCAGCAGGCGCTGCGCTCAAACGGCTCCGGAGATTCGCGCACGCACGCCGTCGCGGAAGGCCCGCGGCGTCTGGCCAAAACGCTGGCGAAAGCGCCGCGCAAAGTAGGCTTCGTCGGCAAACCCCGAGGCGTGCGCGACCGCAGCAATACGTTGGCTGCTGTGGGTCAGCAGCTCCTGCGCAAACTCCAGCCGGCGTTCGGTCACCAGGTCGGTGAAGGTTTTGCCGGTTTCTTTCTTGAGCAGGTGCGCCAGGTAGTTGGGCGACAGGAAAGCCGCGGCCGCCGCGTCGGCCAGCGTGATCTCAGCGGCCAGGTGTTCACGGATATACCGAACAGCGCGCTGCAGACTGGCCTTGCGGCTGCCCTGCTGGGCCTGGCTGGCCGAAAAGCGCAACAGCTCGGCTTCAAACTTGCGGCAGGTCATGCCGATCAATTGCAGCATCAGGCCACGAATCATCTCCACCGAGCCGAAGCGGCGCTGCGCATTTTCGGCAGCCAGTTTGTCGAGCAGCGCTTCCACTTCGGGAAACTCGTCTTCCGAAAAATGGAAGTCGGCGTATTCCTGGAACAGGAAAGGCGCGAGTTCGGGCGCCCGGCTCAGCGGCACGTCTTCCAGGTCCAGCGGGTCCACGTCCAGGCCGGGTCGCAGGAATTGCTGCGCCATGTTGATGATCACGTAACGCGAACCCTCAGGGTGTGGGATCACATGCACGCGGTAAGGCAGGATAAAACTCAGGTAACCGCGCCGGAACGGCCGCACCGTGCCGGCCACGTTCTGCTGGGTGTCGCCCTGCAGGCTGATCTGGATTTGAAAATACTCGTGCCGATGTGGGCGCACCAGCGGCGGCCGCACCAGTTGCGAGCGGATGTCAAAGTCCAGGTGGTCGGCCCGCTCGGACATGCCATAGGTTTTTATATCCATCAGATCGCGCTCCCTCGAAATTCAGTGCGCCTGTTCCCAGTTCGGGCCCACGCCGATCTCGGCCAGCAACGGCACCTTGAGCTCGGCGACACCGGCCATCAGGCGCGGGATTTCTGTGCGCAGCCATTCGACCTCGGCCTCGGGCACTTCAAAGACAAGTTCATCGTGCACCTGCATGATCATTTTGGTCGCGCGTTTTTCCGCATCCAGCACCTGCTGCACCTTGACCATGCTGAGCTTGATCAGATCGGCCGCTGTGCCCTGCATGGGCGCATTGATGGCCTGCCTTTCGGCGGCCTTCTTGCGTGGACCGTTGCCGCCATTGATCTCGGCCAGGTACAGCCGCCGACCAAACACGGTCTCGACAAAATGATTGTCCTGCGCAAACACCACGGTCTGCTCCATGTAGTTCTTGACGCCCGGATAACGCTGAAAATACTTGTCGATGTAGGCCGCCGCTGCCCTGGTTTCGATGCCGAGGTTGCGCGCAAGGCCGAAGCTGCTCATGCCGTAGATCAGGCCGAAGTTGATGACCTTGGCGTAGCGCCGCTGCTCGCTGCTGACTTGCGCCAGGTCCACGCTGAAGACCTCGGCGGCCGTGGCCTTGTGCACGTCCAGGCCGTCGGTGAAAGCGCGCAGCAGCGCTTCGTCACCGCTGAGGTGGGCCATGATGCGCAGCTCGATTTGCGAGTAGTCGGCGCTGGCGATCACGCTGCCCCCAGGGGCGACAAAAGCTTCCCGCACGCGCCGGCCTTCTGGCGTTCGCACCGGGATGTTTTGCAGATTCGGGTCGTTGCTCGACAAACGACCTGTCACCGCCACGGCCTGCGCGTAATGCGTGTGCACCCTGCCGGTTCGCGGCAGCGCGAGCTGGGCCAGCTTGTCGGTGTAAGTGCCCTTGAGCTTGCTCAGCGAGCGGTGCTCAAGCAGCTTGGCCGGCAGTGGGTAGTCCTCGGCGAGTTTTTCCAGCACTTCCTCGTCGGTGCTGCGCGCGCCGCTCGGGGTCTTCTTGATCACCGGCATGCCCAGCTTGTCGAAGAAAATTTCACCGAGCTGTTTCGGGCTGCCCAGGTTGAAAGGCTGGCCGGCGATCTCGTAGGCCTCGGCCTCAAGTTGCACAATGCGCTGGCCGAGCTCGTGGCTTTGGGTGGCCAGCATGGGCGCGTCGATCAGCACGCCGTTGCGCTCGATGCGGTACAGCGCCTCGCTGCTTTGCATCTCCAGATCGTAGATAAAACGCAACTTCTCGTTGGCCTGCACCTGGGGCCACAACACGCGGTGCACGTCCAGCGTCTGGTCGGAGTCTTCGCACGAATATTCGGCGGCCTTGGCGATGTCGACCTGGTTGAACTTGATCTGGTGCGCACCCTTGCCGCACAGGTCTTCGTAATTGATGCCGCTGCGCCCCACATGCCGCTCGGCCAGGCTGGCCAGGCCATGCGGTTTGGTCACTTCGAGCACATAACTCTGCAGCATGGTGTCGTGTGCATAGCCCTGCACCTCGATGCCATGGTTGGCAAACACATGGCGGTCGTACTTGACGTGTTGGCCAAGTTTGGATTTGGCCGGATTTTCCAGCCAGGGTTTGAGCCGCGCCAGCACCTCGTTTCGCGGCAGTTGCTCAGGCGCATCGGGGTAATCGTGCGTCAGCGGGATGTAGGCTGCCGCGCCGGGTTGGACGCTGAAGCTCAGGCCGACGATCTGCGCCAGCATTTCGTCAAGCGAAGTGGTCTCCGTGTCCAGCGCCACCAGGTCGGCCGCTTCGATTTTTGCGAGCCAGGTGTCGAACAGCTCCCAGCTCAGCACGGTGTCGTAACGCAGGTTGGTCGTGCGTTCGGCCAGCGGAGGCGTGTCCGCCGGGGCTGGTTCATCGAACAGGCCGGGCGAAGAGGTATCGGCGACTTTGGCTTTGGGCTGGGCAGGCCGGCCCTCGGGTGCACTGATCAGCTCGGGGGGCGTGCTTTCAATCTCAATCTGCCGGACCAGGCCCTTGAACCCGTACTTTTGATAAAAACCCTTCAACGCCTCCGTCTGTTGTGGCCCCATCGCTATGGATTCCATCGCGGGCAAACCATCGATGTAGTCCACCAGCTCGCAGTCCTTCTTGATGGTCAGGAGCTCGCGGCCCCTGGGCAGCCAGTCAAGGGTCTGACGCAGGTTCTCGCCGACCACGCCCTTGATCTCGTCGGCGCGCGCCACCAGCGCATCGAGTGAGCCGTATTCGAGCAGCCACTTGACGGCGGTCTTGGGGCCGACCTTGGGCACGCCCGGCACGTTGTCCACCGCGTCGCCAACCAAGGTCTGGTAATCGACCATCAGCCGCGGCGGCACGCCGAACTCGGCTTCAACACCGGCCAGATCCCGTCGCCTGTCGTTCATGGTGTCGATCACGGTGATGTGTTCATCGACGAGCTGGCTCAGGTCCTTGTCGCCGCTGGAAATGATGACTTCAATGCTCTGCTTCGAAGCCATGCAGGCCAGCGTGCCGATCACGTCGTCGGCCTCGACGCCCGGCACGTCCAGCACCTTCCAGCCGAGCAGGCGCACCACCTCATGGATGGGTGCAACCTGGCTGCGCAAATCGTCGGGCATGGGTGAGCGCTGGGCCTTGTAGTCGGGGTAAAGCGCGTCGCGGAAAGTCGGGCCCTTGGCGTCGAAAACACAGACAGCGTAGTCAGCCCGCACGTCCTTGCGCAGCTTTTGCATCATGTTGACCATGCCGCGTATCGCGCCGGTGGCCGGACTGGCCGGATCGCCGGGGTCGGCGCGCAAGTCGGGCATGGCATGAAAAGCGCGGTACAGGTAGCTGGAGCCGTCCACCAGCAGCAAAGTTTTTTTGTCGGTGCTCATGGCCAGGGCCTGTTCACACTATTGATGCAAGTGCGAATATGGTTAAACCAGCGCCAATCCAGGCGCGCGACGACGCCCAGCCTGAGCGGCTGAGCTAGGAGTGCAACAACGAGTGGTGCTGTTTTAACCATATTCCCTTCGGGTTGCGGCGAAACTCGCAACGCATCTTGCATAAATAGTGTGAGCAGGCCCTAGATTGTCACCGTTTTACCCGCTCTCCCCATGGGCGCGCCAGCCCCCTACAATGCTTGCATGCAACACCCTATTTGCTCCCTTCTGCTCGCCGGCGCCGCTGCGGTGTTGGCTGGCGCCCCGGCCCTGGCCCAGACGGCGGCAACCGCCCCGGCAGCAAGCTCCCCGCCCGCCGTGCAGCCCGGCACCAACCCGTCCAGCCGCCGGCCGGACGCGGCCATCCAGCGCATCCGCACCGAGGACGCCGGTTCGCGCATCGACGAAGTGCGCGTTGGCGGCGAAACCCAGAGCATCACGGTGCAGCCCAAGGCGGATGTGCCGGCCTATGAAGTGTTGCCTTCCGAGGCCACCAAGGGCGGCGGCACGGGACCGTCCAAAGCGGGCCCCGGCGCCACCGGCAGCCGTGTCTGGAACGTGCTGAAGTTCTAGCCTTCCGTTCCCAGCCTCCGGTTTTCAGTTTCAGGCATGGCCGTCTACACCGAAGTCTCGCTTGACGAGGCAGCTCCCCTTTTGCAGTCGCTCGGACTGGGGCAACTTCAAAGCATCACCGCCTGCGCAGGCGGGATTGAAAACACCAACTATTTCGTGGACACCGACCAGGGCCGCTACGTGCTAACCCTGTTTGAACGCCTGAGCTTCGCGCAATTGCCGTTCTACCTTCACCTGATGAAACACCTGGCGCAGCACGGCATCCCGGTGCCCGAGCCACATGCCATCACGGCTGCCGATGGTGCTGGCGGCAAACCCGGCGACATCTTGCTGCGCCTGAAGGGCAAACCCGCCGCCGTGGTGAACCGCCTGCGCGGCCGCAGCGAGCTGGCGCCCACGCCTGCCCATTGCGCGGCGGTCGGTGAAACCCTCGCCCGCATGCACCTGGCCGGCCGCGACTTTGACCGCAGCCAACCCAATCTGCGCGGCCTCGCCTGGTGGAACGAAACCGTGCCGGTGGTGCTGCCGCATCTGGACGAAGCGCAAAGCCGGCTGATCCGGTCGGAGCTGGCTTACCAGAACCATGTGGCGGCCTCGTCAAACTGGCACGCCTTGCCGCGCGGGCCCATCCATGCCGACCTGTTCAGAGACAACGTGATGTTTGACAGCGAGGGCGACGCGCCGCAGTTGACCGGGTTTTTCGATTTCTATTTCGCTGGCTGCGACACCTTTCTGTTTGATATCGGCGTCAGCCTGAACGATTGGTGCATCCACCTGGACAGCGGCGCGCATGATGCGGCGCGGGCCGACGCCTTCCTGGCGGCCTACCAGGCCGTGCGCCGCCTGAGCCCGCAGGAGCGGGTTTTGCTGCCGGCCATGCAGCGCGCCGGCGCGCTGCGCTTCTGGATCTCGCGCTTATGGGACTTTCACCTGCCGCGCGAAGCCGCGCTGCTGCAGGCGCACGATCCTGGCCATTTCGAGCGCGTGCTGCGCGAACGGGTGGCCCATCCCCGCGGCCTGACCTGCTGAACACGAACCGTCCAACGCGTGAAGAAAGTTGCGGGCGGGCCTGCTTTTCAAGCAAACTCGACCGCTGGCGTTAAATTGTTCACCCAATTGCCCATTTTTCACGGCACACGTGAAACCCTTTCGCCCTGAACCTCTTAACAAGCCATCCTCGCAATGAAACTCAACATCGTTCCTGCACGCACCGGCATCACATGGGTCAAGCTCGGCATCCGCACGTTCTTCAAGCAGCCGCTGGCGCTGGTGGGGTTGTTTTTTCTGTACATGGCGGCGGCCACGCTGGCATCCCTGATTCCTTTTGTGGGCGTGGTGCTGGCGCTGGCCATCGTGCCGGCGGCCACGCTGGGCCTGATGGCCGCCACGCGAGAGGCGACCAAGGGGCGTTTCCCCATGCCCGCAATACTGATCAGCGCTTTTCGAGCCGGCAAGCATCGCGCGCGCGCCATGATGGTGCTCGGTTTCTTGTATTCGGCAGCCTGCCTGCTGATCGTCACCATCGTGCCGCTGTTTGCGGACGCGCCGGTCAGCCGCGAAAGTGCGCTCTCACCCGGCATGCAGGGCGTGATGCTGCTCGTGATGGTGCTGTACCTGCCGGTGTCGGTGCTGTTCTGGCATGCGCCGGCACTGGTGCACTGGCATGGCGTGACACCTGTAAAAAGCCTGTTTTTCAGCGCCGTCGTGTGTTTCAGGAACGCCGGCGCATACGCCGTATTCGGCATCACCTGGATGGTGGTGCTGGTGCTGATTGGCCTCGTCGTCACCTTGCTGGCCAGCCTGCTGACCAGCCCCGAAGCAGCCGCCGCCGCGATCATGCCAGTGGCCTTGCTGATGGCGGC
Source organism: Polaromonas eurypsychrophila (assembly GCF_014641715.1). Taxonomy (GTDB): domain Bacteria; phylum Pseudomonadota; class Gammaproteobacteria; order Burkholderiales; family Burkholderiaceae_C; genus Polaromonas; species Polaromonas eurypsychrophila. The sequence continues at coordinate 146,568 of NZ_BMIG01000005.1, forward strand.
CATGTTTTCAACCTCGATTTATTTCACTTTCGAGGACAGTTTTGAAGCCTCCCCCCCCGAAGACCCGCCCCCCCCTGGAGAAACACCATGACCCAGCACCTGCTGCAAGGCCGGCAAGAAAAAGAAATCTTGTGGTTTCAAAGGCGCGATGTGCTCAAGGCAGCCGCGGCCTGGGTGGCCCTGGGCGGACTGCCGGTTGCGATGGCGCAGCAGCGAAGCAACATCGTGCAACTGGCGGGAGACGCGATGATCAACGGCGTCCCGCTGAGTCCGCAGCAATCGATTCAGACCGGTGACGCGATCCAGACGGGACCGGGCACCAACCTCATCTTTGTGATCGGCAATGCTTCGTTTCAGGTGCGGCAAAACTCCCGCCTATCGGTCGAACGCGGCGCCACGCTCAACGCGGTCAGCCTGCTGCGGCTGTTGACCGGCGCAGTGGCCAGCGTCTGGGGCAAGGGGGTAGACCGCAGCATCGTGCTGCCCACGCTGACAGCCGGGATACGCGGCACCGGTGTCTACGCCGAAATCTTTGCCGACCGGGGAGACCGCAACTACTTCTGCAATTGTTACGGCACCGTGGACATGGGCGCTGGCAATGAAAAACGGGTTTCCCAGGCCGACTACCACCAAGCATTTTGGGCGGACGCCAACCCCAACCAGGACGGCAAATTTCTGACGCCTGCCGGTGCGCTGAACCACAGCGATGAAGAGCTGGAGTTCCTGGCTGGCCTGGTGGAGCAGCGAACCTCGTGGCAACTGGCTGGACGAAAAGGCAGCCGGGACGGCGGCGGGTCCATGACCTACTAGAGCGCCGAGCTCAACCGTCAGTACGCCTCGCCTGAGGCGTTTTGCAGCTTCCTGACCAAGCTGACCAATTGCGGGCGTATCTCGGTCATCAAAAATTGCGACGACAGCTTGAAGCCCGGCCCGCCGCAACTGACCACCATCACCGCGCGCCCACCTTCGGGGCGAAAAGCCGCTGCAATCGCATTCACATCCTTTTGCCAGTCGCCGAAAGACGCGCAGCAGCCGTGCTCGCGGTAGTGAGCCAGGGCCAGCTCAATGCCGGCGCGCGTGACCGGCCAGGCTTTTTCGTCATGCGCGCGAATCCGCTCCATCAAGTCGCTGCGTTCGCTGTCGCTGCAGCCGGCCAGATAGGCGCGCCCCATTGCGGTCTGCGCCAGCGGAATGCGTGAGCCGACATCCAGGCTCAGGGTCAACGCGGATTCACTGCGGCAGTTCTCTACATAAATCATGCTGAACCGGTCGCGCACGCCCAGCGACACCATGGCCTGCGAACTGTCGGCCAGGTCCTGCATCAGCGGCCGGGCCACCTGGCGCATGTCCATGCGCGCCAGCATGGCACCGCCCAAAGCCAGCACAGCACTGCCCAGGCGGTAACCGGTCGCACCTTTGCCATCGGTCGCCGGGACCAGGTAGCCCTGGCGCGTCAGCGTGTAGGTCAACCTGGAAATCGTTGACTTGGGCAAGCCGCAGCGGCGTGCCAGTTCCTGGTTGCCGAGCATGCGGTCGCGCGAACGAAAAGCACTGAGCACATCGAGACCCCGCGCAAGTGCGGTTACGAAGTGCCGGTCTGGCTTGGCCTGGACGGTGCGGGGCGATCCCTGGGCGGAAGGCAAAAGGGTCGGAATTTTACTGCTCATGATGTTCTGCATTGCGGAACATTTATTCTATCGACAGTAGGCGTACGTCCTGCGTCCAGCCCTTGTTCGCTCCTCGACTAAGAGCAAACCTTCTACCCTTGGAACCAAAGTCTTCCGCAAGAAAGTTCTGCATCGCGGAATTCAGGGCGCGCGCATCAACCGTGATGACCGCCATCGAACCGTCAAGCGGCGCTGCGCACTTCCAGAATTTCATAATCAATGGCTTCGCGGTAAACCTTGGGGTCACCCAAGGCCAGGTGCAGCAGTATCTTGGTGGCATGGGCCTTGACGACGCGGTGCAGCAAGGCGCCAACAAGCACCATCGGCAGCCCCCACCAGAAGTAACCGGACAAGGCCAGTGCAGCACCGATGCCCAGCAGCGGCAACGAGATGCCGACGACAAACAGGCGATGCTTGACATATTTTTGGGCACGCTCGGGGTTGACGATCAGACGAAAGCGGCCCATGGGCAATCCGGTCTTGAACGCCTGGTGGCTCACTTCGATGGTGGCGTCGTCGGCTTGAGGGTTTGTCTCGGTCTCGTTCATGGTTGTCTCGGAGCGGTTGATCGGGCCTGTTCCATCTTAACTAAACCACTGTCAGCTTGGCCACGCTCAGCGCCAGCCATTTGACGCCATGCCGGGTGAAGTTGATCTGGGCCCGCGCGTCATCGCCGCTGCCTTCGAGCATCATGACCCGGCCCTCGCCGAACTTGGCGTGGAACACCTCCATGCCGGTCTTCAGTCCGTGCGCAGGCGCGTTGCGCTGCGGCGGCACCACCGGGTTGGCAAATGTCTCGCCGACCGGTTTTCTTGAAGCAAATGCTGCTGCAGCCCAATCCCCGCGTGCGCCACCAGCTCCTGAATTGCTAGCACCCCAGGTCCCGCTGTTGCCGCCGTAGGCCTGTGCGAAACCCCGGTTTTTTGGCGTGATCCATTTGAGCGCCGCCTCCGGCAGCTCGTCGAAAAAGCGGCTTTTCAGGTTGTAGCGGGTCTGGCCGTGCAGCATGCGCGTCTGCGAATGGGTCAGGTACAGGCGCTTGCGCGCGCGTGTGATGGCCACGTACATCAACCGGCGCTCTTCCTCGATGCCGCCGGCGTCACTCAAGGAGTTTTCATGCGGAAAGATGCCGTCTTCCAGGCCGGAGATGAACACGCAGTCGAACTCCAGGCCCTTGGACGAATGTACAGTCATTAGTTGCACCGCGTCCTGGCCGGCCTGCGCCTGGTTGTCACCGGACTCGAGCGCGGCATGGGTCAGAAACGCCGCCAGCGGCGACAGGGTTTCGCCGGTTTCCTGGTTCGGCGCCAGCAATTCGGGCAGCAGCTCGTTGCCCAAAGGCGCCGACGGATCCAGGCCCTGGCTGGCCGGCGACTGGCGCAAAGCCACGCCCAATTCATCGATCGGCAAGGCCACTGCATCGCGGCCAAAACCCTCCAGACTGACAAACGACTCGGCGGCGTTGACAAGCTCGCCCAGGTTTTCCAGCCTATCCTGGCCTTCTTTATCAAGTTTGTAATGTTCTTCAAGGCCGCTGTGTTGCAGCACGAGTTCAATAATTTCGCGCAAGCTCAACCCTGGCGTCTGCTCACGCAGCACATCCAGTTTCGCGACGAACGCGCCCAGGTTGGTACCGGCCTTGCCGGACACCGCGCTGACCGCATCGTGCAGCGAGCAGCCGGCGGCACGCGCCACATCCTGCAATTGTTCGATGCTGCGCATGCCGATGCCGCGCGGCGGGAAGTTGACGATGCGCATGAAACTGGTGTCGTCGTGCGGGTTGTCCATCAGGCGCAAATAGGCCAGCGCGTGTTTGATCTCGGCGCGCTCGAAAAAGCGCAGGCCGCCGTAGACGCGGTAAGGTATGGCGTTGTTGAACAACGCGGTCTCCATGACCCGGCTTTGCGCATTGCTGCGGTAGAGAAGCGCAATCTCCTTGCGCTCGGTGCCGTCGCGTACCAGTTGCCGCACCTCGTCAACAAACCACTGGGCTTCGGCAAAATCGGAAGTGGCCTCGAACACCCGCACCGGCTCGCCGGGACCAGCTTCGGTGCGAAGGTTTTTGCCCAGGCGCTTGCTGTTGTGGCTGATCAGTTCGTTGGCCGAATCGAGGATGTTGCCGAAGCTGCGGTAGTTGCGCTCGAGCTTGATCTGCTGCTGCACATCGAACTCACGCACGAAGTCGGCCATGTTGCCGACACGCGCGCCGCGGAACGCATAAATGCTCTGGTCGTCATCGCCCACCGCCACCACCGAGCCACCCGGCATCGCGTGCGTACCAGCAGCAGCGGCATCGCCCTGCCCCGCCAGCATCTTTATCCAGGCGTACTGCAGTTTGTTGGTGTCCTGGAACTCGTCGATCAGGATATGTCGAAAGCGCCGCTGATAATGCTCGCGTACCGGCGCGTTGTCACGCAGCAGTTCGTAGCTGCGCAGCATCAGCTCGCCGAAATCGACCACGCCTTCGCGCTGGCACTGCTCTTCGTAGAGTGCATAAATCTCGGCCTTTTTACGCGTCTCTTCATCTCGCACCACCACATCTTTGGCGCGCTGGCCGTCTTCCTTGCAGCCGGCAATGAACCACATCAGCTGCTTGGGCGGAAAACGTTCGTCGTCAATGTTGAACTGCTTGCACAGGCGCTTGATCGCCGAGAGTTGGTCCTGGGTGTCCAGGATCTGGAAGGTCGACGGCAGGTTCGCCAGCTTGTAGTGCGCGCGCAGAAAGCGGTTGCACAGGCCGTGGAAGGTGCCTATCCACATGCCGCGCACATTGACCGGCAACATGCTGGAGAGGCGGACCATCATCTCCTTGGCCGCCTTGTTGGTAAAGGTGACCGCCAGAATACCGCCCGGCGACACCTGACCGGTTTGCAGTAGCCAGGCAATGCGGGTAGTGAGCACGCGGGTTTTGCCAGAGCCCGCGCCGGCCAGGATCAGCGCATGCGTGTTTGGTAAGGTGACCGCTGCCAGTTGCTCCGGATTAAGATTTCGTAAGAGAGGGGAGCTTGATGCGACTTCTGAGAACATTCCCCATTGTAGAAAGCCTCTGATGCCGCCCTTGTTTCCCCGGCGAGTACCCGTTCTTGCGTCGCTTGTGCTGGCAGCTAGCCTGGCGCCGCCTGCCCATGCCCAGTCCTCCTGCTCCAGCGACGGGCAGGCAAGACCGGTGGCCCTGGTGGAACGTTTCATCAATGCCGATTGCCGCGATTGCTGGATCGATGCGAGCACCGCCCGCGCCCGCCGCGGTGAAGTGGCATTGGACTGGGTGCTTCCCGGCAGTCAGGGCGAGGACGCACCGCTGTCGGCAGTCGCCAGCCGCGACGGACTCAAGCGCCTCGAAGCCTTGGGCCTGGCGCCGCAGGCCGGCAGCAGCAGCCAGACCACCGCCGTTGCCGTTCAAGGCCGCCTGCGGGTGGCGCACGGATTGCCCGTCTCCGGCTACATCGGCGCGTCGGTGGAACTAAAACGCCTCCCGCCGGCGGGCACGCCCGCGCCCTGGACCGTCTGGCTGGCGCTGGTGGAAACCATCCCGGCCGGCACCGAAGGCTCGCCAGTGCCCAGAAATCTTGTCCGAAACCTGCTTCAGCCCTTATGGGACGGACGCAAGCAGCTATCAAAAGATGAGCGCCCAAGCTGGCTGGAGTCACGCAGCATGGACATCCCGGCCGGCACCGACCCCTCACGCCTGCGCGTGGTCGGCTGGGTACAGGATGCCGGCGGCCGCGTGTTCGCTGCAGCGCAATCGCGCTGCGTGCCGCCGCGCTGAGCGCCATGGGCCTGCACATATAACGGCTATACAAGCACGCACGTGCCGGTAACCCGCACATGCGCCTAGAATCAGTCACCGGGCCCAAGCAATTGCGCCCGGTTTTTTGTTTGCTGCCTCTCCTGCCGACAATGAGCCGGTCCAGTCCAAGTGCCTTCTGTTCTTAACAGTTCAACCTACAGGCTTGGGAACCATGGAAATCTTCGACTACGACAATGTCTTGCTGCTGCCGCGCAAATGCCGCGTGGAAAGCCGCTCCGAATGCGACGCTGGCGTCACGCTGGGTGGGCGCAGCTTCCGCATACCGGTGGTGCCGGCGAACATGAAAACCGTGATCAACGAGGACATCTGCGTCTGGATGGCCCAAAACGGTTATTTCTACGTGATGCACCGCTTCGACCTCGATAACCTGGCTTTCGTCAAGCGCATGGCTGCAGCCGGTGTGTATGCCTCGATATCGCTGGGCGTTAAAAAAGCCGACTACGACACGGTGGACCGGCTGGTGACCGAAGGCCTGGCGCCCGACTACATCACCATCGACATCGCGCATGGCCATGCCGACACGGTGCAGCGCATGATCGGCTACCTCAAGGACAAGCTTCCCTCGTCCTTCGTGATCGCCGGCAATGTCGGCACACCCGAGGCCATCATTGACCTGGAGAACTGGGGCGCGGATGCGACCAAGGTCGGCATCGGACCCGGCAAAGTCTGCATCACCCGGCTGAAAACCGGTTTTGGCACGGGTGGCTGGCAGTTGTCGGCGCTCAAATGGTGCGCGCGTGTGGCGACCAAACCCATCATCGCTGACGGCGGCATTCGCGAGCACGGCGACATCGCCAAATCCATCCGCTTCGGCGCCACCATGGTGATGATCGGCTCCATGCTGGCCGGTCTGGAAGAAAGCCCAGGCCAAACCGTCGAGGTCGATGGCCGGCTTTTCAAGGAGTATTACGGCAGCGCCTCGGACTTCAACAAGGGCGAATACAAACACGTCGAGGGCAAACGCATCCTGGAGCCGGTCAAAGGCAGCCTCAAGGACACGCTGCGCGAGATGGAAGAAGACGTGCAGAGCGCCATCAGTTATTCAGGCGGCACCAAATTGATGGACATCCGCAAAGTCAACTACGTGATTCTGGGCGGCGACAACGCGGGTGAACACCTGCTGATGTAAGAACCCCGCGCGGCGGCGTTCAGGCCGTTGCGGCGATCAACTGCAACGCAAGCTGGTGCAGGCGGTGGCCAGGTTGCACCAGCGCCTCAACGATGCTGAAGTGGTTCAGGCCAAGCAGGGCCTCACGGACCGGCACGATTTTGGAGCCCCAGGCGCGCTCGATCAGCGCGTTGTGGCGCAAAAACTCTGCGCTTTCATCGGCACCGGCCACGCTGTAAAGCACCCCCTGGCTGGGCGCCGGGAACCAGGCCGGACTGGCCTGCGCCACCTGTTTCGGCGTCAGGCGCAAGGAGTCTTTCAAGAACGGCGTGTGCATCACTGACTCGAGCTCGTACAGGCCCGACACCGACAGCGCATTTTTGACGAGGTCGGCCGGCAGGTCGGAGGCATGTTTCTTCCACAAACAGGCCAGCAGCATGGCCGCCAGATGGCCGCCGGCCGAATGCCCGACCACGGTGATGCGCTCCGGGTCGCCGCCAAAACGCGCGATGTTGCGCCAGATCCAGGCCAGCGCATGGACCATCTGCAGCGCGATGTCCGGAATCGTCACCGCCGGACACAAATCGTAATTGGGCATGACCACACAGGCACTGGCGGCATTGAGGGCAGGCGCCAGAAAGGAATGGTCAGATTTGTCCAGCGAGCGCCAGTAACCACCGTGTACGAACACCAGCACAGGGGCGCCGCCCGATGCGCCTTTGCGCGCCGGAAACACATCGAGGGTTTCAGCCGCACTGGAACCGAAGGCGATGTCCAGCGTGCAGGCTTGCGTGGCCCGGACTCGGGCAGAACTCTCGGCCCAGCGACTCAAATAGGTGGCGTGCTCCGGCACCAGCGCGCGGTTGTTGTACATGCGGTCCAGCCAGGCGGCGTCGGAACGGTTCATGGGAACTCCTGAATGAAATGATGGGGCGACCAGGCAATATTGGCACATCCGCGTTTGCTGATGTCAGTTACGGGTAAACCCGCTATAGCCATCCAAAACTATCAAAGTATTCTGTATACAGAGTACAAAATATGCAACCCCAGCTTCTCAAAATCGAATCCACGCCCGACCTGGTCGACCAGGTTTACCGCAGCCTGCTCGACGCCATCAGCGAAGGTTCGCTGGCGCCTGGCGCACGCATCATGCAGGAAGACATTGCCGAACAACTGGCGGTGTCGCGCCAGCCTGTGCTGCAGGCCTTGCGGCTGCTCAAAAAAGACGGCTTTGTACTCGACGCGCCCGGCCGTGGTGTGCTGGTAGCTCCGCTGGACGTGGACTGGCTGATGCAGATTTACCAGGTGCGCAGCGCGCTTGACGCGCTGGCGGCCCGGCTTGCGGCCTTGGCCCGTTTCCGGATCGATCCGAAGCTGATCAGCCAGGGCCGCGCCGCCGCACGCAGCAACGATGTCAAAGCCATGATGGCCGCCGACGCAGAGTTTCACGGCGCCATTTATGCCGCCTCCGGCAACCCGCTGATTGCCCAGAGCGCGCAATTGCACTGGCATCACATTCGCCGCGCCATGGGCGCCGTTCTGCAGCTGTCCACCATGCGGGAAACGATCTGGGACGAACATGAAACCATCGCCAACGCTATTGCTGCAGGCGATGCGCTGACCGCCGAAACCTTGATCCGCGAACACGGCGAAGACGCCAGCCGCAATCTGGCTGGCTTGCTGAGCAGTGCGCTTCAGCCTGCTTTCACCCCCACCGCCCTGCCCGCCTGAAAACACACCACGACCACCCCCAGGAGACAAAAAATGAAACTGAGCCCCGAGCAACTTGCCCAATTCGACCGCGAAGGCTACCTGTTTTTCCCCGGCCTGTTCACTCCCGAAGAAACCCAAACCCTCAATGACGCCGTGCCCGAGCTGTACAGCCGGCGCGAAGACTACAACGTGCGCGAAAAAGGCAAGGACGCGGTGCGTACCAACTTTGCCGCGCACATGTACAGCGAGCCTTTTGCGAAACTTGGGCGCCACCCCCGCATGATCGAACCGGTAGAAGAACTGCTGGGCGAAAAGCTGTACATGCACCAGTTCAAGATCAACGGAAAAATGGCCTTCGAGGGTGACGTCTGGCAATGGCACCAAGACTACGGCACCTGGCTCAACGACGACATGATGCCGACCGAACGCGCCATGAATGTGGCCATCTTTATGGATGATGTCACCGAGCACAATGGCCCGCTGATGTTCATCCCCGGCAGCCACAAAAAAGGCGTGGTCAATGCAAAACATGACCTGACCACCACCAGCTACCCGCTGTGGACCGTGGACAACGACCTGATCCGCCAACTGGTGCAGCGCGCGGGTGGAAAAGAAGGTGGCATCGTCAGCCCCAAAGGCCCCGCTGGATCAATGATCCTGTTTCACTCGTGCCTGGTTCACGCGTCGGGCAGCAACCTGTCGCCCTTCAACCGCGTCAGCGTCTACCTGAGCCTGTGCGCGGTCAGTAACCACATCCGCCGTCACAAACGCCCCGAGTACATTGCCCACCGCGACTTCACGCCGATTGAATGCCTGCCTGATGATTGCCTGCTCACTGATTACCCGGTGGACCTGCCATGGAAAGACGGCGTGCCAGCGACGGCGCTCCAAACCTCCATGGAAGAAATTGCGCCTGAGCGCAAGGCTGCCTGAACCTCCCGCATGTCATGCCGGACCAGATCCGGCACCCATGCTCCCTTAGCCACCTCCACCCCCTCCACCATGGATTGCGGGTCAAGCCCGCAATGACAGGACTTCATGAACTTATTTACAAAACTCCAGCAACGCGCCGCCGACAACAAGCCGATACGTATAGGCCTGATAGGCGCCGGCAAGTTCGGCTCCATGTACCTGGCGCAAATTCCAAAAACGCCGGGCGTGCACCTGGTGGCAATTGCCGATCTGTCCCCCGCTGCCGCCCGCACCAATCTCGCACGTGTGGGGTGGAATCCGGCTTTGACCCAGGCAGAATCAGCGCAAGCAGCTATCAAAACGGGAGCAACTTGGATCACCGACGACTGGAACGCGGTGGTCACGCATCCGCTGATCGACATCATCGTGGAATGCACCGGTAACCCGGTTGCAGCCGTCGAGCACTGCCTGCAAGCGTTTGCGCATGGCAAACATGTGGTCAATGTCACGGTCGAAGCAGATGCCTTCTGCGGCCCACTGCTGGCGCGCAAGGCGGCTGAGGCGGGTGTGGTTTATTCAATGGCCTTTGGCGACCAGCCGGCGCTGATCTGCGACCTGGTGGACTGGGCACGCACCTGCGGTTTTCCGGTGGTGGCGGCGGGCCGTGGCCACAAGTGGCTGCCGCATTTCTCGGAATCGACGCCGGACACCGTCTGGGCCAACTACGGCCTCACGCCGGAGCAGGCCGAGCGCGGCGGACTGAACCCGAAAATGTTTAACAGCTTTCTCGACGGCTCGAAACCGTCCATCGAGTCGACCGCCGTGGCCAACGCCACCGGCTTGAGTGTGCCCAGCAACGGATTGCTGTATCCACCGGCCAGCGTGGAAGACATTCCGTATGTCACGCGCCCGATCAGCGAAGGCGGCGTGCTCGAACGCAAGGGCATGGTGGAGGTGATCTCCTCCCTGGAAGCCAATGGCCGCAAGATTCCCTACGACATCCGCATGGGCGTCTGGGTCACGGTGGAAGCCGAGACCGATTACATCAAGAACTGCTTCGAAGAGTACAACGCGCACACCGACCCGAGCGGACGTTACTTCACGCTGTACAAACGCTGGCACCTGATCGGACTGGAAGTCGGCGTATCGGTGGCCAGCGTCGCTCTGCGAGGCGAGCCCACTGGCGTAGCCACCTGCTGGAACGCCGACGTGGTGGCCACCGCCAAACGCGATCTCAAGCCCGGCGACATGCTTGACGGCGAGGGCGGCTACACCGTCTGGGGCAAGCTGCTACCGGCCGAAACCTCCATGAAAATGGGCGGTCTGCCGTTGGGGTTGGCGCACAACGTCAAGGTCATTCGTCCCGTCAAAAAGGGGCAGAGCCTGAGCTGGGCCGATGTGGCGATGGATATGTCTACCCCGGCCTACAAAGTCCGCCACGAGATGGAAACCATGTTCTCGCCCGCCATGAAGAAAGCTGCCTGACAGCCTTCCATGTGCGGCGTGCCCCATGATGGGGCAGCACCATCCGATGGAAACCCGAATGAACACAAGCAGCAGCGCGCGCATCCTCAAACTCGCCTTTCTCGGCACCGGCAGCATGGGGCTTCCCATGGCCAGGCGCCTGTGCGAAGCCGGCCATGCCTTGCAGGTTTGGAACCGCACGCCCGGCAAGGCGGTTTCACTTACATCGCTCGGTGCGGTCGTTCATGCGCAGGCCAGCGCGGCTGTTGCCGGTGCAGACATCATCGTTGGCATGCTGGAAAACGGCGTGGTAGTGGAAGACGTGTTGTTTGCGCAAGGCGTTGCCGCCGCCATGAAACCGGGCGCCCTGTTCATCGACATGGCCTCGATCAAGCCGCGCGAAGCACGTGACCACGCCGCGCGCCTGGGTGCGCTCGGTATCGCCCACCTCGATGCGCCGGTTTCCGGCGGCACCGGCGGCGCCGAGCAAGGCACGCTGGTCATCATGGCCGGCGGCAAGGCGGCGGAATTTGAACACGCCTCGCCTGTTTTTCAGGTTTTTGGACGGGCCACCCATGTGGGTTCCCACGGTGCCGGCCAACTCACCAAACTTGCCAATCAGATGATTGTCGGCATCACGATTGGTGCGGTGGCAGAGGCCCTGCTGTTTGCGACCAAAGGCGGAGCCGATATGACCAAGGTTAAAGAAGCCATCACGGGCGGGTTTGCCGACAGCCGAATTTTGCAGGTGCACGGCCAGCGCATGGTGGAGCGCGACTTTCGTTCCCGCGCCCGACTGGCCATCCAGCTCAAGGACATGCGCAACGCTCTGGCGACCGCAGAAGAGATCGGTTTTGAGGCACCCATCACCACGCTTTTTGAACAGCTTTATGCCGAAGGTGCGGAGCACGGGCTGGGCGACCTCGACCATTCCGGCCTGTTTGTCGAGCTTGCCAGCCGCAATGGCATGAGTTGAGTCAGACCTTGCAAGCCCGACTCTGACTCAATAGCCGAGCATGTTGCTGCGCACATGCACCAAATGTGCTGCACACAATTCCTTCGCCTCAAGGGCGTCCCGTTGCTTGAGGGCTGCCACAAGCGCCCTGTGCTCCTGCTGGTATTCCAGGCGACGCGCCGGCGTGGCGCTGCGCCGCTTCAGCATGCCCCACTCCGCCTCCGAACGCGCTTGATTGATCAGATGGAAAACGCTGCTGATAAAGCTGTTGTGAGCGGCTTCGGCAATGACTTCATGCAGGCGACTGTCCCAATGCTCAAAGTCTTCCAGCGAGGTGGCCGCCTCCGCACGGGCACAGCATTCGTCCATGCGGGAAAAATCAGCTGAATTTGCGTTCCCGATCACCATGTCGATGATGGCCGGCTCCAGCACCAGACGCGCGCTCATCAAATCTGCCGGGCTCGTGGCCAGGGGTGTACCCAGGTCTGCAAGACTGCCCAGTTTGTCAGCGATACGTTCACTCACATAGGTACCGCTGCCGACTGTCTGCGTTATAAACCCGCGCTCCTTCAATCGCGCCAGAACTCGCCGTACGGCTGAACGGCTCAGACCGCTCTGGGCACTGAACTCGCGCTCGGTCGGAATCTGGTGACCCGCGCGCCACTTGCGTGACCGGAGTTTCTCAAGGATGGATTCCTGCAAGGCCATCGCGGTGTCATTAGGTTGCATGAGAATTGGGCTTGATTGGTTGTCTATTTTCCAACCTCGCCCTTCTTTTTTCATAGGTGATTTCCCGAAAATACTCTTCCAATTGCGGTTTTTGGTTGCTTATTGGTTCAACTTGGGTGAAATTACCTTTTCGGTAATCAATCGGGCGAATCGACCGGCGCAGCTGCGAAATTGCAATTCCAGCAGCGGCCCTCGCCGCCCTCAACAAGGAATTGCTTTGCGTCTGGCAACTTTTCAATGGAACGGACAGCGCCATGTGGGCGCGGTGTCTACGGACAGCCTGTCTGTTACGCCTTTGGCGCTCGACCCACAGCAAGCGCGCAGCGGTGTGCTGGCGGTGATCGAACAGGGTGGCAGATTGTCACAACTCAACCTTGATCACACCAAGGCCATCCGCCTGAGTGAGGTGCACCTGGAAGCGCCGCTGCCCATCCCTCGCCGCAACATCTTTTGCGTGGGGCGCAACTACCATGCGCACGCCAGGGAGTTGTCTGCGTCGGTGTTCAGGAACAACCATGCAGACCCCGAGTCATGGCCCATTGTGTTTACCAAGGTGCCCGAATGCGTGGTCGGCCCTTCAGCCGATGTGCGGCTACCTGCTGGCATCTCGGAGCAGGTGGACTACGAATCGGAACTCGCAGTGGTGATCGGTATCGGTGGCTGCAACATTTCGCGCGAGAAGGCCATGGACCACGTTTTTGGCTACACCATCGTCAATGACGTGACCGCACGAGATGTTCAGATGCGCCACCAGCAATGGGATTTGGGGAAATCCTTCGACACCTTCTGCCCCATGGGGCCCTGGATTGTCACTGCCGATGAACTGGACGCCACCAACACCCGGGTGCGGGGATGGGTCAATGGCGAATTGCGCCAGGACGGACACACCAGCGATCTGATTTTCGACATTCCTGCCCTGATTCAAACCTGCTCGCGCGGCATAACGCTGTACCCCGGTGACGTGATTGCCACCGGCACGCCCGCCGGCGTGGGCATGGGCCTGACCCCGCCCCGATACCTTAAGCGCGGAGATGTGGTGCGGGTTGAAATCGATGGCATAGGCGCAATCGAAAATAAATTTGTATGAGGCCACCAGCACGTGAATCGGCGGTGCGCTGCGGAACCGTTTTAACAAGGAGACATGAATGAGCAATGTGACATGGACGGGCGGTGTTGAGCACTGGACGCACAAAAACACCCCCGAAGGTGAAGTGAAGCTTTTTTTGTGGGAGAAAAAAGCCTCCCCAAAAGTGCCGCACGCGGGCGCTATCTTTTTTGTGCATGGCTCCTCAATGGCGTCACAGCCGACGTTTGATTTGCATGTACCCGGCCGGCCCTGGTCGTCAGCGATGGACTGGTTTGCCGACCACGGCTTTGACACCTGGACGATGGACAACGAGGGCTATGGCCGTTCCGACAAGCATCGCAACATCAATTTCGATATCAGCAATGGTGCCGACGACCTCGCAGCAGGCACCGAATACGCGATGAAGGTTTCGGGCGCCAATTCGTTTCTGATGTACGGCATTTCCTCGGGTGCGCTCAAGGCCGGGCTTTTTACCGAGCGCCATCCGGAGCGTATCGCCAAGGTGGCTCTTGACGCTTTCGTCTGGACCGGTGAAGGCAGTCACACGCTGGATCAGCGCAAGAAAAAGTTGCCAGAGTTTCTGGCGAAAAACCGCCGGCCGATTGACCGGCCTTTTGTACACAGTATCTTCCAGCGCGACCATCCCGACACGGTCGAGCTGGCGGTGGTCGAGGCATTTGCCGATGCGATTCTGACGCTGGACGATTCAATGCCCACCGGCACCTATGTGGACATGTGCTCCAGATTGCCGCTGCTGGATCCGAAAAAGCTGACAGTCCCCACGATCATCCTGCGCGGGGAATACGACGGCATTGCCGGAATGGACGACCTGATTGACTACTTCCGGCTGCTGCCCAACATGAACAAGCAATTCACCGTGATGAGAGGCATTTCACATGCGAGCTTCCAGCAAAAAAACTACATGATGGTCTACCAGATACTGCACAGTTTTTTTACCATGCCCGAGCCAGCCTACCAAGGATAGCGCCATGAACACCTTCGTCAAATCCCTCTTGCTGGGCTCGCTGTTTGCGATCACAGTCCCGGCTGGTTTTGCCCAAACCTATCCCGTCAAACCGGTCAAGCTGATTGTTCCCTTTGCGCCGGGTGGCTTCACCGATGTGGTGGCCCGCATACTGGGGCAGCGGCTTTCCGCCTCCATGGGCCAACAATTTGTGATCGAAAACAAGCCCGGTGCGGGCTCTATCATTGGCACGGATTTTGTGGCCAAGGCGGCGCCAGACGGTTACACACTGGTGATGGTGTCCACAACGCACGTGATCAGCCCGTGGATCTACAAAAGCATGCCCTATGACCCCATCAAGGGCTTCACCACCATTTCGAAACTGGTTGACTCTCCGTATGTGCTTTTGGTGAATCCCAAGGTGCCCGCACGCAACGTGCAGGAATTTATCGCACTCGCCAAGGCTGCGCCAGACACGATTCACTACGCTTCGTCGGGCAACGGCAGCGCGCAGCACCTGATGGGCGGGCTGTTTGTATCCATGACCGGCGCCAAACTGAAGCACGTGCCTTACAAAGGCAGCGGCGGAGCGGCGACCGATCTGGTGGCCGGCGTCGTCGAAAGCAGCTTCGCCGGCGTCCCCAATGCGCTGGCGCAGGTGCCCCAAGGCCGGCTTAAAGCACTTGCAGTGACCACCTCCAAGCGCATCCCGCAATTGCCTGACGTTCCCACCATGCAGGAAGCAGGCGTACCAGGTTATGACGCATCCGTCTGGCTCGCCCTGCTCGCACCTGCAGGAACTCCCCGCGAGATCGTCACCCGCCTGAACACTGAAATCAACAAGTTGATGAACTCACCAGATACCAAAAAAGCACTTTATGACGCTGGCGTCGAGGTGGCGCCCTCCACACCCGAAGCCATGTCTGAATACATGGCGCAGGAACTGGAGCGCTGGGGGAAAGTGGTCAAGGAAACCGGCATCAAACTCGAATAGGCGATCGACACGCTGCATAAAAAAAGCCCGCAAGCTGCGGGCTTTTTCTGTTGCCGGCACGAATCAACGTGCGGGGCGGGCCGGACGCTTGTGCGCATCACGCGGCACAAACACCTTGCCTGCCGGCTTGGCAAACGCCGGTTTGCGGTCGGCAAAATCACCGCGGGGTGCGGATGCAAAACCTTCCGAACGGCCACCGCCGAAACCACCGCGATCACCACCCCGGTCATCGCGCTGGGCGAAACCGCCGGTGTTGCCATTACCGCCGCCGAAGCCGCCACGGTCATCACGGCGCGGGCCACGGTCGTTGAATCCGGAACGGTCTGCATAGTTATTGCCCTGGGGCGCCGGACGGCCCTGGAAAGGCGCGCCGCCACGGTCGTCACGGTTGCCGCCGAAACCACCACGGTCAGCGCCGCGATCACCGCCACGGTCGCCGAAAGCAGGCTTCTTGCCGGCATAGCCGCCGACACCACCAGCGCCGCCACCGAAACCGCCGGAAGGCGCACGGTCGTTGCCGAAACGGCCACCACCGCCGCCGCCGAAGCTGCGGGGGCCGCGGTCATTGCGGTCACCGCCAAAATTGCCGCGCGGACGCTCCGAGGTCGGGGCAAAACGCTGCTGTGGCTCCAGACCGGCGATCACGCTGGGCTTAAGGTTTTGCTGCGTGTAGTGTTCGATGTCCTGGATCTTGCGGCGATCGCGAAACTCGGCAATCGTGATCGCCTTGCCTTCGCGGCCTGCACGACCGGTACGGCCAATGCGGTGCACATAGTCTTCGGCTTTCATCGGCAGGCCGTAGTTGATCACGTGGGTGATGGTCGGGACATCCAGGCCGCGGGCGGCAACATCGGTCGCCACCAGGATCTGCACGCGGCCATCGCGGAAAGCCATCAGGCGGCGGTTGCGCAGGCCCTGGCCCAGCGCGCCATGCAGTGCCACGGCACTGAAGCCCTCCTGCACCAGGTCATTGGCCAGGCCGTCACACTCGACCTGGGTGCAGGCGAACACGATGGACTGATTCATGGTGGTGTCGCGCAGCGAATGGTCCAGCAGCTTGCGCTTGTGGCTCATGTTGTCGGCCCACAGCAGGGACTGCGTGATCGATGCGTGTTTTTCATGCGGCGAGTCAATCTCGACGCGCTGCGGCTGGCGCATCACGCGCGTGGCCAGTTGCATGATGCGCGGCGCAAAGGTGGCGCTGAACATCATGGTCTGCTTGCGCTCGATGGTGAGCTGGTTGACTTCGGTCAGGTCATCGGCAAAACCGAGGTCCAGCATGCGGTCGGCTTCGTCAACGACGAGGAACTGCACCTGGTCCAGCTTGATCTGCATGCTGCGCTGCAGGTCCAGCAGGCGGCCGGGCGTGGCCACCACGAGGTCGGCGTTTTGCAGCTTGGCAATTTGCAACTGGTAAGGAATGCCGCCCACCACATTGGCGATGCGCAGGCCGCGGCAATGGCGGACCAGATCGATCGCGTCAGCGCAAACCTGTTGGGCCAGCTCGCGGGTCGGGCACAGGATCAGGGCGCCGGGAGTGGCGGCCTTGAAGTTGCGCGCATTGGTCGGGTCCTTGCGCTTGGGTTTCTTCAAAGGCGGCTCGCCGCGTGCAACCGCTTCGGCGCTCAGGCGTTCAAATTCGGCGCGTTCATTGCGCTCGGCCTCTTCCTGCTGCTTGAGCAGGGTGTGCAACACGGGCAGCAGGAAGGCTGCGGTCTTGCCGCTGCCGGTCTGGCTGGAAACCAGCAGGTCGGTGAATTTGGCCTTGGGGTCGTTTTTGGCTTCCTGGTCCAGTGCCTGCATGGCTTTGGGGATGGTGGCCATCTGCACGGCGGTCGGCTGGGTGAAACCCATGTCAGCCACGGCTTGCAGCAATTCCTTGGCCAGACCCAGCTTCACGAAACCGTTAGGTTCGGCTGCGATGGCATCCAGCGACGTTTCTGCTACCGCAGGCGCATCAGAAAAATCAGGAAGCACGTTGATTTCCATATCGGAAACGATGTCGGTATTTGCTTCGGCCAAAGAATCGCCGCGAGCCTCAAAAGAGTCAGTCATGTTTTTCTCACTAAACACTTGTCCACGCTGCCACGCTTGTGGTGTGGGCGGGCGAACAAGAAACTACCACCTACCGCGTAGCGGAAGGCTTCGTTCATGGTTAATAAAACATCAACCATCAAACGAATATTTCGGCTCCAGGGATTCCGGTGACCCGGTCTTGAGGCGATGGCTCTGTTGGTAGAGCCCAAAAGTGTGAGGTAGATGTACAAAGGCGGATGCACCCCTGTGCATCCATCAAGCCCATGATTATGCCATGGTTTGCGGGTTTCTACCAGTCCGTTGTGCCAAAAAGACCCTGCGAACAACCCGGAACACCTGCAGGCAGTCGGTATTTGCTCCTTTTTTGATAGCTATCAACCTTTACCAAGAATGGACTACAGACCAACATCACTTCAAAAAATGAGTCCGGTAGTGCTCCAGCTCGTCAATCGATTCGTGGACATCAGCCAACGCGGTGTGGCTTTGCTGCTTCTTGAACGCGCTGTAGACTTCGGGCCGCCAGCGTTTGGCCAGCTCCTTGAAGGTACTGACATCAATGTTGCGGTAGTGAAAAAATGCCTCCAGCTTGGGCATGTACTTGACCAGGAAACGCCGGTCCTGGCCGATGGTGTTGCCACACAGCGGCGACGTGCCCTTGGGAAGGTACTTCGCCAGGAAGGCCAGCAGCTCCTTCTCAGCATCCGCCTCCGTCATCGAGCTGGCCTTGACCTTGTCGATCAGGCCGCTGCGGCCGTGCGTGCCCTTGTTCCAGTTGTCCATCTGGTCCAGCAACTCATCGGTCTGGTAGATGACCAGCACCGGGCCCTCGACGCGGGGCGTCAGTTCCGGGCCGGTCACGACAACGGCGATTTCAATGATGCGCTCCTTGTCCGGGTCCAGCCCGGTCATCTCGCAGTCGAGCCAGACCAGGTTCTGGTCGGATTTTTTCAGCAGGGGTTCTGTATCGGGCATCTTGCGATTCTCGCTGATCGCCTAAACTGCCATTCATGACCGACCCTTCACTGATCCTGACCTTGCTGTTCTCGGCCGCTCTTGTGCTGGGGCTGCTGACAAAGCTCTACCTCGCGTCGCGGCAGATCCGCCATGTCGCGCGCCACCGCGACACGGTGCCGTCTGCGTTTGCCGGCACCATCTCGCTGGCATCGCATCAGAAGGCCGCCGACTACACAATCACCAAAGCGCGCTTCGGCCTGCTGGAACTGGCATGGGGTACCGCCATGCTGCTGGGCTGGACACTGCTGGGCGGCATTGATGTACTGAACCAGGCCCTGGCTGGCTCCGGTCTCGGCGCGTACGGCAGCCTGGTGCCGCAGCTCGCGCTGCTGGCCATTTTCGGCCTGATCAGCGGCCTGCTGGACTTGCCTTTCACGCTGTACAGTACTTTTCGCATCGAGGAGCGTTTCGGCTTCAACAAGATGACCTTCAAACTGTGGCTGGGGGACCTGCTCAAATCCACGCTGGTCGGTGTGCTGGTTGGCCTGCCCATCGTGGCGCTGATCCTGTGGCTCATGGGCAGTACAGGCAGCTGGTGGTGGCTGTGGGCCTGGGGCGCCTGGATGGTGTTCAATCTGCTGATCCTGGTGCTGTACCCGACGGTGATCGCGCCGCTGTTCAACAAGTTCCAGCCGCTGGAAGACGAAACCCTCAAGGCCCGCGTGACGGCGCTGATGCAGCGCTGCGGGTTCGCGGCCAAGGGGCTGTTCGTTATGGACGGCAGCAAACGCTCGGCCCATGCCAACGCCTACTTCACTGGTTTTGGCGCGTCCAAACGCGTGGTGTTTTACGACACCCTGCTCAAACAGCTCAACCCCGACGAGGTCGATGCGGTGCTGGCTCACGAGCTCGGGCACTTCAAGCACAAACACATCATCAAGCGCATCGTGTCAATGTTTGCGATGAGCCTGGCTGGTTTTGCGCTGCTGGGCTGGCTGTCCACGCAAGTCTGGTTTTACACCGGTCTCGGCGTGCGGCCCAACATGAGCGGCGGTAACGATGCGCTGGCGCTGCTGCTGTTCCTGCTGGTGGTGCCGATGTTCAGTTTTTTCATCTCACCCATCTTTGCGCTGTTCTCGCGCAAGCACGAGTTTGAGGCCGACGCTTACGCGATCGCCCAGACCGATGGCAAGGATTTGCAGAGCGCTTTGCTCAAGCTATATCAGGACAATGCCAGCACGCTGACGCCTGATCCCTTGTTCGTGAAGTTCTACTATTCGCACCCACCGGCGTCCGAACGCCTGGCGCGCCTTGGTGTCAGCCCTGGAACATCCGCGTGAACACTGTTCACCAGAATCGTCGCGCGCTGAGCGCCACCGAAATCGTGACTCAGCTGAGCCAGCTTAACGGAGAGCGGGCAGTGGGCTGGCGGCTAATCGACGGTTCGCTTGAAAAAAACTACAGCTTCGAGAACTACTATGAAACCATCGCCTTTGTGAATGCCGTGGCGTTCATTGCCAATGCAGAGGACCACCACCCCGACCTTACCCTGAGCTATGGCAAATGCACGGTGCGTTTCAACACGCATGATGTGCAGGGCATTTCAGTCAGCGACTTTTTCTGTGCGTCGAAGGTTGACGCCTTGCTGGCTTGACCACTGTTTCTTCCGCCGGAACCCTGCCCGGTCTGGTGGTCGCCGGATTTGGCCGGCATTGCCTGGTGGAAACGCCTGACGGCCAGCGCCTGATCTGCCACCCGCGCGGAAAAAAAAGCCAGGCCGTGGTCGGCGACCGTGTGCAGTGGTTGCCCTCGCAGGACGAAGGTACAGTGGAAAAGGTCGAGCCCCGCAGCAACCTGTTTTACCGGCAGGATGAGATGCGCACCAAGTCGTTTGCTGCCAACCTCGACCAGGTGCTGATCCTGATCGCAGCCGAACCCGAGTTTTCCGAAAGCCAGCTCACGCGTGCGCTGATCGCCGCCGAAGCCGAACGCATCACGCCCATCATTGCGCTGAACAAAAGCGACCTGGCCGAACCGTTTGGCCGCGCCTGGGCCAAGCTGGCACCCTATCGCGCCATGGGTTACCAGGTGCTGCCGCTGGCGATCAAGCCCAAGACGGATGCGCCGGTGGCCAACGATACGCAGTACCAGCAACTGCTCGCGCTGCTGCAGGCCAAAAAAACCCTCGTGCTGGGCCCTTCGGGGGCCGGCAAAAGCAGCCTGACCAACCTGCTGGTGCCGAATGCACAGGTGCTGACGGCAGAAATATCGCAGGCACTCAACTCCGGCAAACACACGACGACCAGCACCACCTTGTACTGGATCGACGCTGAACGAGCCAGCGCGTTGATCGACTCGCCTGGTTTCCAGGAGTTCGGCCTGCACCACATTGACCCCATGCACTTGGCCAACTACATGCCGGACCTCAAGGTGCATGCGCAGGACTGCAAGTTCTACAACTGCACGCACCTGCACGAACCCGGCTGCAGCGTGATTTCTCAAGTAAAAACAGGCGCCAGCCCACACGAGATAAGCGCCAGTCGCTATCGTTTGTATAGCGAATTGTTCGCCGAGCTGTCGCAGCCCGCGCGTTACTGAAAAAGTTCAGCCCGCCACAAGTGCGTGGCAGGCCTGCACCAGCGCTGCGCACTGCACGGGCGTTCCCACGCTGATGCGCAGGTACTGTTCGATGCGCGGCGACCTGAAATGGCGAACCAGGATGCGCTGTTCACGCAAGCCTGCTGCCAAGGCTGCTGCGTCGTGCGCGGGGTGGCGGACCATCAGGAAATTCGCCTGGGAAGGCAGCACCTCAAACCCGAGATCGATCAGGTCGCGGCGCAAATCCTCGCGGCTTTGCATGACGGCTGCGCGGGTGCTCTCGAAGTAAGCGTGGTCTTCGTAAGCTGCGGTGGCGCCAGCCAGCGCCAGCCGGTCCAGCGGGTAGGAGTTGAAGCTGTCTTTCACGGTATCCAGCGCTTCGATCAGATGTCGCTGACCGGCGGCGAACCCCACGCGCAGACCGGCCAGCGAACGCGATTTCGACAGGGTTTGCACCACTAGCAAATTCGGGTAACGATCTATCAAGCCGATGGCGCTTTCGCCGCCAAAGTCCACATAGGCCTCATCGACCAGCACCACGCACTGGCTTTGCTGCTGCAGCAACTGCTCGATATCTGCCAGAGGCAGGCCTGTGCCGGTCGGCGCATTCGGATTAGCGATCACCACACCACCGCAGGGGGCGCGGTATTGCGCCACATCGATACGCATGGTGTCGTCAAGGGTAACTATGCCCGCGTCAATGCCGTACAGCCCACAGTAAACCTTGTAGAAGCTGTAGCTGATATCAGGCATCAGGACCGGCTTGCCCTGGCGGAAGAACGCAAAAAAGGCGTGTGCCAGCACTTCGTCCGAACCATTGCCCGCGAACACCTGGCCGGCAGCAATGCCGTGAAAGTCCGCGATCGCCTGCCGCAGCCCGGACGACTGTGGGTCGGGGTACAGCTGCAGCCCCTGCTGCGCTGCAGCGCTTATGGCAGCGATCACGCGGGGCGACGGCGGATAGGGATTTTCGTTGGTGTTGAGCTTGACCAGGCCCTGGATGACAGGCTGTTCGCCGGGCGTGTAAGGCGCCAGCCCTCTCAGGGCCGGGCTCCAGAAGGACGCCACTGAAGTCATGGAGACGGGAACCCGCTGTGCTCAGCCCAGCAGGCGAGCCAGTGTGAGCAGCGCCAGCAGCACCATCCAGAGCACCACCGAGCGCCAGACCAAGCCGACAACGCTGCGCAGATGCGCCACCTCGGGTTCGCGCCCGGGCGTGCTTTCGGTCACGTCGGGCGCAGGCTGATCGGGGCCGTTGGCCTGGAAACCCTGCGAGGCATCGGGTGCAAATGCGGCCTTCAGCGCCTCGCCACCCAGGCGAACATTGACCGCACCGGAGGTGGCCGCGAGGATTACGCCATCGTTGTGGTTCTCCGGGCCGGCCGGCTGCCTCTGCGCATAATTTCGCCAGCCATCAATCGCATCTTCAAAGCTGCCCACCACCGCAAAACCCAGCGAGGTCAAGCGCGCCGGCACGTAGTCGATCAGGTGCCAGGCGCGCGCGGCCGCGTCTTGCAAGGCCGGGCTGGCGCTCTCACCGGTTGACCGGCTCTTGTGCGCCCAGTAGCGCGACACGAACTCGCTCAGGCGGTACAACACGGCGCCAGCAGGGCCGAGGCCCAGCGCGGCCAGCACCGAAAACCAGGCCAGCACGCCAAACACATGGCGGTGCGCGGCCAATACCGAATACTCGATCACATGGCGCACGATTTCGCTGCGCGGCAATTCGGTGGCATCGACCTGGCGCCACTGCGCCAGCAGTTCGCGGGCGGTCGTCTCGTCACCGTCGTCGAGCGCGTCGCGAATGTCGGTGAAATAGTGACTGAATTGGCGGAAGCCCAGCGTGACATACAACACCGCCACGCCCCAGACAAAAGCCAGCGCTATATTGACGCTCCAGAGCAGCCAGTGGATAGCCAGCGTAAGCAGCGCCGGCGCCAGCACCGCCATGCCCCATGCGACCCAGCCGTGTACCGGCTTGCCGGCGTCCAGGCTGCGGCTGGCCCAACGCGCCCAGCGGCGCAAACCGGCGTGGATGAGGTTCCCGCGGGCCAGCGGGCGGGCCTGTTCAATGATGAGTGCAAACAAAACGGCAAAAAAACTCATGCTGAATCATACTGCCCCACGTTCGCGCACTGCGTGTCGCTCTCTGCCCCCCGAGGGGGCGTTGCGCCTGCGGGCCGGCAAAGCCGGACCCGCGGCCCCTGCTGGGTTTAAGAGTTCAGTGGGCGTAACCCAGTAGAAGGTATGTCACCAGCGGGGGCCGCGGGACTGGCTTCGCCAGACCGCAGGCGCCGCCCCCTTGAGGGGAGGCACAGGCTAGACGCAGTGAGTCTGGAAGGGGGTGGGCCTAAGCCATCAGGAAGCGGTACAGATTGCGGAGCATGCCGGCGGTTGCGCCCCAGATGTAGCGCTCCTTGCTGTCGCTGCTGTTCACTGGCCCTGAATAGGGCATGGACAGCCATTGGCGCATGCCGCCATCGAACTCGAATTCATGGCGCTGGTGGTTCGCCGGGTTCATCAGGTACTGCAGCGGCACTTCGAAAATATCGGCCACTTCCGAAGGATTGGCTTGCAGTGCAAAGCCGGGCTGCACCAGCGCCACGACGGGGGTAATGATGAAGGCAGTACCGGTGACATAGGTCGGCAGAATGCCCAGCACCTCGACGTGATCACGCGCCAGGCCGATTTCCTCGTGGGCTTCTCGCAGGGCCGTGTCCACCGCGTCGTGGTCCGTGTCATCGGTCTTGCCGCCGGGGAATGCGACCTGGCCGGAATGGGTGGACATGTTGCCGGCGCGTTCTGTCAACAACAACGTGAGTTCGTCTCGCATGACCAGGGGGATCAGTACGGCAGCAAGTGCCGGCTCGCGGTTGGAAAACTTCTTCTCGACACTGTGCTCCGGCGTCCAGAGCGGCGGGTGTCGGAAGCGCTGGCGCAAAGCCGCTGGTGTCAGCGCCTGTGACGGCACGCCAGACAAATGCGTATCGACCCCAATGACCGGTATGGTCCGCGGATCGAATTTCGGCAGCGGTTTGGTGAAAGTCATGCGAAGCCAAGCGTAGCAGGCATGAAAAAGCCGCTCCTGGGAGCGGCTTTTTCAGGGACCAGGCCGCTTTTATGCAGCTTTGGCGCCCAGTTTTTCCTTGATACGTGCCGACTTGCCGCTGCGGTCACGCAGGTAGTACAGCTTGGCGCGGCGCACATCGCCGCGGCGTTTGACTTCGATCTTGGCGATCAGCGGGCTGTAGACCTGAAAGGTCCGCTCGACGCCTTCGCCGTTGGAGATTTTGCGGACGATGAAGCTGGAGTTCAGGCCGCGGTTGCGCTTGGCAATCACAACGCCTTCAAACGCCTGCACACGCTTGCGTGTACCTTCAACCACATTGACGCTGACGATCACAGTGTCGCCTGGGGCGTACACGGGAATGGTCTTGTTCAAGCGGGCAATTTCTTCCTGCTCAAGGGTTTCGATCAGATTCATGATTTATTCCATCTAACTTTTTCGTTCATACACGCGCTGCACTAAAGACCGCAAATCCATGGACTCATTGAAATGGTCAAGATGGTTGCAGTGGCCGCCAGAGGACCGAAAAGCCTTTGATTATAGCGTTTATGCGTCCTGCTCCGGATTTTCGATCAAATCCGCCAGAAAAGCTTCATCGCCGGCGCTCAACCGCCCGGCCACGCGCGCCTGTTGCACCAGGTCAGGGCGCTGGCGCTGCGTCAATACCAGCCGCCGCTCGCGACGCCAGCCCTCGATATGGGCATGGTTGCCCGACAGCAAAGTGTCCGGGACGATTTGATCACGCCAGGTCTCGGGGCGGGTGTAGTGCGGGCAGTCGAGCAAGCCATCCAGCGCCGGATTAAAGCTGTCGAGCTGGTGGCTGCCTTCGTCGTTGAGCACGCCGGGCTGCAGGCGAGCCACGGCGTCCAGCAGGGCCATGGCAGCGATTTCCCCGCCGGACAGTACAAAGTCTCCAAGGCTGATCTGCTGAGTCACAAAACTGTCAATAAAACGCTGATCCAGGCCTTCATAGCGGCCGCAGATCAGCACCGCACCTGTGCTGGCTGACCAGCCTTCGATGCCGGTGTGGTCCAACGCACGGCCAATTGGCGAAAAAAGCACCACTGGCGCCCGCGCGCCTTCAACTTCCGCGCGATCAGCGCGGACGGCCTCCAGGCAGCGCGCCAGTGGTTCAGCCATCATGACCATGCCGGGGCCGCCACCAAAAGACCGGTCATCGACGCGGCGGTAATTGCCCTCAGCAAACTCGCGCAGATTCCAGAGCTTGACCTCGACCAGGCCGGATTCGTAGGCGCGTCGCGTCACGCCGCTGATCAGAAACGGGACAAAAAGCTCGGGGAACAGGGTGATGACGTCAAAACGCATGGTTTACATTTTGCGCTATGAAGTTACAAGGATGTGGCTGCAGTATTCGCAAACCAGCAGGGGCCGCGGAACCGGCTTCGCCGGGCCGCAGGCGCAGCGCCCCCTCGGGGGGCAGCGCAGTACGCGAAGCGACAAGCGTGGGGGCTCTAACTCGGGGGCCCTAGTAATCAGGCTGCCAGTCGACATTGATGGTCTTGCCGGGTAAGTCCACGCCATCCACATATGCGGCCACAAAGGGAATCATGCGCTCAAGCGTCTGGCCTTCGTCGGTGTATTCGACACACAGCACGGAATGCGGGCCGGTTGCCATCAGGTCGCGCACGCAGCCCAGCGCCACACCTTCACGGTTGAGGACGTTCAGGCCCAGCAGGTCCACCCAGTAATACTCGTCCTTGCCGGCTTTCGGGAAGGCACTGCGCGGCACAAAAATCCGCGCGCCGCGAAGCGCCTCCGCCGGCGTGCGATCGTCGATGCCCTCGAATTTGGCGACAACGGAGTCGGAATGGGTTTTGGATTCGCTGACCGTCAGGATCACCGTACCGGCAAAAGCATCAAAACCCGGCCGGTGTTTGGCTTCGGGCGGCTGGAGAAACCACCGAACGGAAGTGAAAAGCGCCTCGGAAGAGGCGCTGTGCGGCAGGATTTTGACCCAGCCCTTGACGCCCCAGGCGTCAAGAATACGCCCGACTTCGATGGCGTCCTCAGGCAGACCCGAGGACTCTAAGCCCGGAAGCATCTGGCGACCGGGAAAATCAGGCGGCTTTGGGGGCTGCGGCAGCGCCCTGCTTGACCAGGCGTTCCACAGTAGGCGAGGCTTGTGCGCCTACGCCGAGCCAGTGGGTCAGACGGTCCTGCTCAATGCGCAGGCCTTCTTCGCCACCCTTGGCGATCGGGTTGTAAAAACCAATGCGCTCGATGAAACGGCCATCGCGGCGAACACGTTTGTCAGCCACAACAATATTGAAAAAAGGACGGTGTTTAGAACCGCCGCGCGAGAGTCGAATGACGACCATGATTTATCCTTCGGGTGGCGGGGTGAAAAAAAATCACCCCAAAATGTTCCTGCAGCGATTGAGACACACGACATGGCACCCGGCCAGCGAAATGCTGCAAAGCCGCAGATTATAACCCGCGCTCCGTAATTCCCTTCCATCGGCCTCCCGGCCTTCTTTTCTGAGCCCAGTCATGCCCCTGATACGACCCAGCCGCGAAGACGACCTCCCCGCCATCGCCACCATTTATGCGCACCATGTGCTGCATGGCACCGGCACCTTTGAAACCGAGCCCCCCAGCGTGGCCGACATGGGCACACGCCGCGCCGACGTGTTGTCCAAGGGCCTGCCCTACCTGGTCGCCGAGGAGGCCGGCACCGTCGTCGGCTTTGCTTACGGCAACTGGTTCAAGCCGCGGCCAGCCTACCGCTATTCGGTTGAAGATTCCATCTACCTGGCGCCTGACGCGGGCGGCAAGGGCGTCGGCCGCGCCCTGCTGTCGGAACTGCTGGCGCGCTGCGAAAGCGCAGGCATCCGCAAAATCATGGCCATCATCGGCGACTCCGCGAACGCCGGCTCGGTCGGACTGCATCGCGCCCTCGGATTTACGCAAGTCGGCATCGTCGCGTCCTGCGGCTGGAAGTTCGGCGCCTGGCGTGATATCGTAATCATGCAAAAAACGCTGGGTGCCGGCGACACCGTGCCACCGACCGGCTTCCCAGAAGCCTCGCCTCCCCCCTCCCCACTCTGACGGACTCCATGAAAAACAAGAACAAAACCCTGGCGTCCTGGCTGGCTTTGGCCGGCGGCCAGTTGGGCATTCACCGCCTCTACCTGTATGGACTAGGCGACATGTTGGCTTGGCTGCACCCGATCGCCGCCGCGCTGGGTTGGTGGGGCGTCGAAAGGGTGCGGATGTACGGCCAGGACGACCAGCTCGCGTGGGCGCTGATTCCAATCCTTGGATTTACCCTGGCCGGCACGGCGCTGACGGCGATTTATTACGGCCTGATGGCGCCTGAAAAATGGAATGCCCGGCACAACCCCGCCGCAACGCCGGATGCCGCTCCCGGCAGAACCAACTGGCTGACCATGGCGGCCATTGTGCTTGCGCTGCTGTTCGGCACCATTGCCCTGATGTCCAGCATCGTCTTCAGCTTTCAGCGTTACTTTGAGTACCAGGTTGAAGAAGCCCGGAAAATTTCGCAGCCTCTGAAATAGCGCCTCCACGTTCGCTCGCTGCGCGTAGCTCTCTGCCCCCTATGGAGTGATGCGCCTGCGGGCCGGCGGAGCCGGACCCGCGTCCCCGGCTGGTAAAGAGGTCCGCCAGAACATTAAATGTGTGAGGCTCAGAACAACTGCAGGCTGACCCAGTAGGCAATCGCCGCGACAAGGGCCGATGCCGGTATCGTGAAGATCCAGGCCCAGACAATGTTGCCCGCCACGCCCCAGCGAACCGCCGAGGCGCGCTGGGTCGAGCCGACACCGACGATGGCGCCTGTGATGGTGTGTGTGGTCGATACCGGAATGCCCAGGCCAGTGGCCAGAAACAAGGTGATCGCTCCGCCGGTTTCCGCGCAGAAACCGCCAACCGGCTTGAGCTTGGTGATCTTTTGGCCCATGGTTTTCACGATGCGCCAACCGCCAAACATGGTGCCCGCAGCAATCGCGACGTAACAACTCACAATCGTCCAGGTCGGTGGCGCCGCGTCATTGACCGAGGTGTAGCCCGTGGCAATCAACAGCATCCAGATAATGCCTATGGTTTTTTGCGCGTCGTTGCCACCATGGCCCAGACTGTATGCGCCCGCCGAGACCAGTTGCATGCGACGGAACCAGCGGTCCACCCGCGAGGGCGTGGCACGGCGAAAGGCCCAGGCCACAACAACCATCATCAATGACCCAAGCAAAAAACCCAGCAGCGGTGACACAAAAATAAAGGCCACGGTTTTCAGGACACCGGTGGCAACCAGGGCGCCAGCGCCCGACTTGGCCATCACCGCGCCGACGATGCCACCAATCAGTGCGTGGGACGAACTGCTGGGTATGCCGTAGTACCAGGTGAGCAGGTTCCAGCTGATGGCACCTGTCAGCGCGCCGAACACCACGTGGGTATCGACAATGCCCGGTTGCACGATGCCCTTACCCACGGTGGCGGCCACACTCAAATGAAAAATGAAGATGGCAATAAAGTTGAAAAACGCCGCAAACAACACGGCCTGACCGGGTTTGAGCACGCCGGTCGAAACCACGGTCGCAATGGAGTTGGCCGCATCGTGAAAGCCGTTCATAAAGTCGAAGGCAATCGCCAGCGCCACCAGCATGACCACAATCCACAGGGCAGTTTGGACGGTTTCCATACTTGCCGCAAGCCTATGAATTTTCGAGGACGATGCCCTCAATCAGGTTGGCCACGTCTTCACATTTGTCAGTGATGGTCTCCAGCAATTCATAGATCGCTTTGAGCTTGATGACCTCGCGCACATCAGGCTCTTCGCGGAACAACTTGCTCATGGCCGAGCGCATCACGCGGTCGGCGTCCGATTCGAGCTTGTCGATCTCTTCGCAGGTCTTGAGCGCGGCCTCGGCCGTGGCCGCGTCGCTGAGCTTGTCGATCAGCGCCACCGCGTCCTTCAGGCGTTCGCAGCATTTGACGCTGAGGTCGGTCAGCCGCACGATGTCATCGGTCATGTGGCGCACGTCGTACAGCGCCATGGTTTCGGCGGAATCCTGAATCAGGTCGGCCACGTCGTCCATGGTGTTGATCAGCGAGTGGATTTGCTCGCGGTCGATAGGCGTGATGAAGGTCTTGTGCAGCATGCGGTTCACCTCCTGGGTGATCCGGTCGGCAGCACGTTCCGCGGTGTCAACCTCACGGTTGTAGCTTTCCCGTTTTTCGATGTCGCTGTAGTTGGCAACGAGATTGGAAAAAGCACGGGCCGCCTCGACGATGCGGTCGGCATGCTGGTTAAACAATTCGAAAAAATTGCCTTCACGCGGCAAAAGCCTGCCAAACAGCATCTTCAACTCCTGGGAAAATGTGTCAATTCAATGACAATTTTGTAACTCCTGAGAGTTTAACTGCCAGCCTATCGTGCCGGTCTTGCTTCGGCCGCCCAGACGCCTAAGGCAAGAGCAGGACCACCAGCGTCAGGGTCAGCAGCGCCATCACGGTGGACACCAGCACACTGGCGGTGATCAGGTCCTCGGCCACGCCGTAACGCTGGGAAAACATGAACACATTGGCACCTATGGGCAAGGCGGCCACCACAACCATGGCCGCCATGGGCACCCCGTCAACACCCAGTAGCCGGCACAGCAGGGCCACCAGCAGCGGATGCAACAGGTTTTTCAAGCCGGTCAGCGCCAGCGCCTGGCGCCAGTACCGGCCGACCTGCGACAAGGCGAGCGTCACGCCGACCAGCAGCAAGGCCAGCGGGCCGAAAGCATTGGCCAACAGTTCCAGCGGCCGGTTGATCACAGCGGGAATGTTCAGCGAGGTCTGCGCGAACACCAGCCCGCAGATGATGGGCAGAGGCACCGGATGGAATACCGCATTCCTGAAAGCACCCAACACCGCCTACACCGAGCGCCGGCGCAACGCCGCCCGGTCGGTGCCGGCGCCTGGCTGACCGTTTTGCTCATGCGCTACCGCCAGCTCCAGCACCACCACCGCGCTGGTCAGCAGCACCAGCGAATGCACCGAGATCAGTGTCAGTAGCGTGATCAGCCCTTCCGGTCCGTACATCAGGTTGACCAGCGGGATGCCGATCATCACCGTGTTGGAAAAAGTCGCTGCAAGCGCGAGGACTGCCGCTCGGCGGTTGAAGCCCTGCACCAGCAGGGTGCCGGCAAAAAGCAAAAAGGCGGCGACAAAGTAGGCCAGCACCGGCCTGAAGTCGAGCTGCTCGATGTGCACCTGGCTCATGGTGCGAAACAGCAGCACCGGCGTGAGCACCAGAAACACCAGATTTCCAAGGTCTTTTGTGCCTGCAGCCCTTATCCAGCCTGCACGTCCAGCTATAAAACCAATAGCAATCAGAAGCACCACGGGGACCAGGGACGCAAAAACCGGCGAATTCGTGCGGCGATTATCTGCGCCGGCAAGGGGGCTTTTCGGGAGCGGCGCCAGGTTTTCGCTTTTCATCCTGGACCTGTCCGGGATCCCTCTTTGCTTCTCGTACTTTGAGCGTGTGCCTGCACCTGCTGGCCGGGGGTTGCCCGGCAGCAACTCACTTTTCTTTGTCTCGCCAAAGAAAAGTACCCAAAAGAAAGGCGACCCGATGGTCCGGGTCCCGCCGCTTCGCTGCGGGCAAC
Organism: Polaromonas eurypsychrophila; assembly: GCF_014641715.1. Lineage (GTDB taxonomy): Bacteria > Pseudomonadota > Gammaproteobacteria > Burkholderiales > Burkholderiaceae_C > Polaromonas > Polaromonas eurypsychrophila. Next base: position 177,260 of record NZ_BMIG01000005.1, read on the forward strand.
CTGCGGTGCTCGCCGAAAACGGGGTCGAGCTCGAACTCGCTGCGCTCAGACAATCGCTCGCCCTGATCCGTTGTCGGCTGCGCTCCTCGGCCCAGCCCGACGGGTGGGGGAAGACGACAAACATCCAATACCAATACCGAATTCAATCCGGAGTGCAGGAAGCGCAAAGCGCTTCCTGCATGGGAATCCCAAGTGGCCGTCATGTTTGCACGCGAGCGCAGCGCACCCGGCCAAATGAAGTCCCCCTCCATCGCCCAGCGGGGCGAGGGAGGGGTTAGGGGAGGGAGTGGGGAGTTGGAACTACTGGCCGAAGCGGACCACAGCCGCAGCGTGACGCTAGTTAGAAACTCGCCTGCAATCCGACCTTCAAACTGCGACCTGGCAAAGGGGCTTTCGGAAACGCTGTGCTCGTCAGCACAGAAGTCGCGCTGTAGGCCAGTTTGTCGGTGAGGTTGTCGAGCCGGACGTACCACATCAGCCTGCCCGCGCCAGCTTTCACGCGGTAAGTCGCCGCTGCATTCCACAGGGTGTAGGCGCCGGTCTCGCCGGTCGGTGCAGCGGGCACGCGCTTCTGCGCAGCGTTGTGGTCAAAGCCAAAGTTCGCGCCCCAGGGTCCGCCGGCCCAAAGCAGAGACGCGCCCACACGCCAGGGCGCGATGCGCGGCAGATGCCGGCCGTTGCTCAAATTGGTGGCGCGCACCATGTCGCCGCGCAGCGCCAGATCCACTCGCGAGGCACCTTCGAGCAGGCGAATGTTGCCGCTGGCCTCGACGCCGGTAAAACGCGCCCTCACCTGCTCGTAGCGGAACTCAGCCAACGGGTTGAACTCGGCGCCCGACGCGGTGAAGCCCGGGTTGCCCAGGTCTTCCACCGGATTGAGTTCGCCGTCCTCGGCATTGCGCGTCAGGCCGGGGGTCTGGTTCAACGCAATGTAATTCTTGAAGCGACTCACATAGGTGTTCAGCTTGAAGCTGTGGCCGCCCGACTTCCAGGCCGCGCCCACGTCAATGTTGTTCGACTGCTCTTTGGCCAAGTTCGCATTACCGACTTCATAGGCTGCAGTCGCGATGTGCGGGCCGTCGGCAAACAGCTCGTAGTCCTTGGGCGCGCGCTCGGTGTGCGCCAGGTTGCTGGTGATCTGCCAGCCCGGTGCAACATTCCACAAACCACCCAGGGCATAACTGCCAGGCTTGAAGTCCCTGGTCGCCGGGGTGAAGCGCGCAACGCCCGGGTTGCCGAAAGACTCGACCTGGACCGACTCCAAGCGTCCGCCCAAGCTCAGTTTCCCCCAAGACATACCCAACTCTTCATAGGCAAAAATAGCCGACTGCGAGGTCTTGCTGTAAGGCGCAAAAGCCTCGGCACCGTCGGCAGAAAAGCGGTTCGACTCGGTCTGGAAACCAAACACGCCGTCAAGATTGCCGACCTTCGCATGGCGCGCCTCCAGCCGGAAGTCGCTGCCCTTGTTCTTGAAGACGGTGCCCGCTGTGGTGCCTTCAAACTCTGTATGCCCGTAGTCGGTCTGGCTGTATTGACCCTTGATGCTTTGTAGCGGGCCGCCCAGGTTGCGCAGCTCGCCCTCAAGCGCGTAGCGGTTGGACTTCATGCCAATGGTGACCTCGTCTTCGGCCACCGTGCCATAGATGCTACGGTAGATGCTGGCTGAGGCACCCAGGTAGCCATGATCGAAAAACACCGAGCCGCCGACCGCGCCGCCGCTAACCTCGCTGGCCGAATTGCAGATGCGTTGCGCAGTTGTCGTGACGCCGGCCTTGGTGCAGTTCAGCTCGCGCGGCACCTTTGCGTCGCTGGTCTGGCGGTCGAACGCATCAACATGCAGGCTGTAGCGCTTGTTGCCGCCTTCGAGCAACACACCCTTGCCGCGCTCCGAATTGCCGGTGGCGGCGTTGACATCAACCTTGCCGCTGATGCCGCCCTTGTCGTCAAACTGCGCCTCGCGCGGGATGCGGTTGTCGATCACGTTGACCACACCACCGACGGCGCTGCCGCCATAGAGCAGCGCACCGGGTCCGCGCAGCACCTCGATGCGCTCGATGCTCAGAGGGTCGCTGGTCACCGAGTGGTCGTAGCTGAGGCTGGACGCGTCGAGCGAACCCCCGCCATTGGCCAGAATGCGGATGCGGTCGCCGTCCAGCCCGCGGATGATGGGCCGGCTGGCATTGGGGCCGAAATAGGTGCTGCTGACACCGGGCGTGCCGTCCAGCGTTTCACCAAGCGTGGTTTTTGAACGCAGCAGCAAGCCGTCGCCGGAATACTGCGTGGCTGGCGCGATCAGATCAACCGCGCCCAGCGGGTTGCCGGTCACGGTGATTTCTTTCAGGGAAGATGCAGCCGTCTGCGCCTGCGCCAGCGGGCAGCCGAGCGCGAACAGGGTCAGCGCGCCGACGGCGCTGCGGGGAAATAATTTTTTCATGGGGACTCGTTGAATCGGGAAAGAACACCCCAGGCAGGCCGCAGCCGGGCCTGGAGAACTTCGGATCCTTTGCGGAACTCAGCGCCGTGACTGGCGCCGCAGGGTGGGATGGGATGCAAGGCGCAATTTGCAGCCAATAGCGTGACTATTGGCAAGGATTGCAACGCCGCAGACCGCCCGATCCTGCGGATGCCGGACACGCGGTGGGTTACGCAGAAGATCCGTAAGGATTCAGCGAGTCAGGGGCGGGCCACGCGCTTCAAAAAGCGCGGCCCGGCGGGCGAGTACTTCGCCCTCGAGAAAATGGAAAACAAAGGAAGACAAAACAACCGGCAGCACCAGCGCGGGCGGAGCCGGCAAAACCCCGCTGTGGCACAGCTGGTCGTAAACGCGGCAGTCGGAATCATCGGCGTGGATCGAAAACAAATCGGCCTGCCAGCCCTGTCCATCGGCATGTTCATGCGCGTAGCTGCCGTCGTCAAGGGCATGCGCGTGTGTCGCGAGAAGCGAGCCACCCGCGCCGTGCACCACGCCGTGCATCAGGCCCAGCATGGGCGCGAGCAGCAGCGCCAGGGCCAGATAGCCCCAGACCGCCCGCCACGCCATGCGCCGGATCACCATGTGCGTTTACTTCACCGTGACCGCATCGTTGATACGGTAATACAGGCCATACGGGTCGTCATGCAGCACCTGCAAGCGGCCCTCGACCACCACAGCGTCCATGCTGTATTCGACAGGTGTTTTGGTTTTGACCTCGACCATGCTCTCGGGCCCGCCCGGCAGGCAGAACGAGCAACTCAGCGGCACCGACGACAGCAGGAAATGGCGCTGCTTTTTGCCCGGCTCCAGCGGCATCATGAAACCCTGGATACGCTGGGTCTTGCCGTTCATGTCGAGCTGGCCGGCGGTAAACACCGGCAGGATGCGGTTCTTCTCGTTTTTTGTCTTGACATCGGTCAGCACCGACCAGGCCAACACGTCATCGCGCGGGGCCAGTGGCGCAAACGGGCTGTTGGCACCATGCACACCGGCACCCTGCCCGGCCGGCAAGCCTGCGCCGGCCGCAGCCGCCGGCGCGGCGGGTTTGCTGCTGCCCGGTGGCAAGGGCGAACTGAGCTGCGCTTGCGCGCACCCGCCGGCAATCAACAGGCCCAGCAGCAGCGACTGGGGCTTGAAGGCAATGGAAGTGATGCGTCGCATGAAATTCTCCAAAAAACGGTTCAGACGGGGCGCGTCAATGCGCATGTTTCATTCCACAGTATTTTCCCACCGCCAGCCCTTTGCAGGAAGCCTGCAGGTCTTTCATGCAGACATCTTCCTTTTTGCCCGACTCCAGGCACTTGGCGGCAGCCTGATGCGCCGTGGCCATGGCGCGGTGGCGCAATACGTCCTCCTTGGTTTGCTTGTCGCTGTGCTGCGCATGCGCTATCGAAAAAGTAGCTGCAAGTGCAAGCACAGCAAGGGCTGGGGCAATTTTTTTCATTAATTTCATGGACATTCGGTTCACCTTGATTGCAAAAGTTCAAACACCTGGACCCGGTACGCCTCGTACGCTGGAAGCAGCGCCGACAGCAGCGCCACGCCCACGGCGAGCGCCGGGACACTCCACAACCCGACCGGCCAGGACAGCCCACCGATCAGCACGGATTTGTCGACCTGCAGAAACCAGACCAGCGCGGCCATCAGTTCCTGCCCGGCCAGCACGCCGATCAGCGTGGCCAGCAGGGCGAGCCACAGCGCCTCACACAGCAGCAGCGCCGCGACCTTGCGCGGCGGCGCGCCCAGCATGCGCAGCAGCGCCAGGTCGGCGCGGCGCTCGCGCACAGCGCTCCACAGCGCGATGAAGACACTGAGCCCGGCCGTCAGCAGCAGCACACCGGCCAGCGCGCGCAGCACGTCGGTGCCGACGCCGATCAGCCTCAGGAGGCGCGTGATCTCCAGCGCTGGCGCGGCCGCCTGCATCTCGGTGGTGGTGTTCACAAAACGCGGAAAGGTCACGGCCGCCAGCGGTGTGCGGTACCGGATCAGCGCCAGCGTGACCTCGCGCTCTTCTTCCAGCACCTTGCGATCCTCGGCGTCCAGTGCCGTGTGGTCTTCATGGACCTGCCAGACCGATTCCAGTGCCGTCAGCACCAGCCGGTCCAGCACCGAGCCACCGGACGCCAGCACGCCGCTGACGATATAAGGTGTCTGGCCGTGGCTGTCACCGCCGCCCGCCAGGCCGTGGCTGCCGACGAAGCGGTCACCGACTTTCAGGCCGGTTTGCGCCGCCACCTGCGCGCCGAGCACGGCCTGCAAGGGGGCAGTCCAGACCCCGCCCTGCAAAAAAATGGCCTGGTAGTGCCTGAGGTAGTCCGGCGTACTGCCAACAATGCGAAAGCCGCGGTAGCTGTCGCCCAGGCTGATCGGTATCAGTTTGGCCACCTGCGGATGTTGTTCAAGTTCCTTCACCGCCGCCAGCGGCACGTTGCCGGTAGGCGCATCGATGTGGAACACACCCGACAGAATCAACTGCATCGGGCTGCCCTTGGCGCCCACCACCACGTCGATACCGGCGAGGTCGCGCTCGAAGGCCTTGTCGATCTGGTGGCTGGCCAGCAGCACAAAAGTCAGCGACGCCAGCCCCAGGCTCAGCAGCAACACATTGAGCCCCGCAGCCAGCGGCCGGGACCACAGGAAGCGCCATGCCAGCGCTATTGTTTTCATAGCTGACTACGTAACAGGGACATGGGCTGGAAGCCAATCTTTGCATCAAGACAGGCCGCAACGCGCGCATCGTGGGTAGCGATGACCAGAGTCGCGCCCTGGTGCTTCGCAGTCGCCTGCAGCAGCGCCACCGCCTGCTGTGCGGCCTCGTCGTCCAGGCTGGCCGTCGGTTCATCGGCCAGAATGACCCTGGGCTGCAGCAACACCGCGCGCGCCAGTGCCACACGTTGCGCCTGCCCACCCGAGAGCTGCGACGGCTTGCGTTGCGCCAGCGTATGCACACCCAACGCGGTGAGGGTCTCGCGGATACGCCTATCGTCCTGCGCTTGCCCCGCCGCCCACTGCGCCAGCGCGAGGTTGGCATGCACTGTCAATGCGCTGCTCAGATGAAGTTTTTGCGGCAGAAAACCGATTGTTGTCGCGCGCCAGGCATCACCGCCCGCTTGGCCCAACGCTTTCAGTGACTGGCCGGCCACGGTGATGTCACCTGCCGTCGGCGCCAGCAGCCCGGCCGCCAGCGCCAGCCAGGTCGACTTGCCCGAGCCGGATACGCCACGCAACAGCAGCACCCCGCCTTGCGGCACATCCACGTCGTCGAAGCGGAGCACGGTCCCACCGCTGTACTGGTAAGCCAGTTGCCCGGTGCTGATCACGCCGGTACGCCCTTGGTGCTTGTCGGGGTGGCACCGGTGGCGCAATCGGCACACACGCCGCGCACCGCAAAGTCCAGGCGCATGCCCTGGTAACCGAGCGCCTTGAGCGCGTCCAGTGCCGATTGCGCGGCCCGGTCGAGATCCTCAGCGCTGGCCTGCAAGGCGCTTTCCAGCGGGCTGTCGCGGTGGCAGCTCTGGCATTCAAAGTGCGGCATCGCATGCACACCCACCGGCATCGCCTGGTAACGCCGCACCCGGCTGGCATCAACGCGGCACAGCAGCAGGCCAACTTGGGTGAGCCGGTCGATCAGGCGGTACAGCGTGACGCGGTCCAGCGGCGCCGTGTCCGCCGCCCTCGTCTTCTTTCCCGTCTTTGTCATTGCGGACTTGATCCGCAATCCAGGCTGTTCATCCCCGCCCGCCAGCGCCGCCTGCAACTGCGCATGGGTGTAACTCGTGTCCGGATGCGCCAGCAGCCAGCCCAACACCCGGCGAGCAGCCGCGGTGCGGCGCAGGCCGTGGGCGGATAGCAGGGTGTCGATAGGGTCGGAGAGGGAAGGCATGAGGGGAGGAAGGCCGCATTAACGCAATAAGGTTGCATTATTACCGAACTGGTTGGGCGCTCACTTGCCTTGCGCAGCTCGAGGCAATTACCTGGCGTTTGAACTCAGTTGCTCATCAAGATTAAAGCGACTAACTAAAAGGCCCCGTAACCATCGCGCGCATCTTCCAACGTTTGAGGTGTGCGCCAGCGATAGGCGTCAGCACCAGTGAAGGTTAGGCTGAATGTTTACTGCGGGCCTTGACGCCACGCCTAGAACACAGGCGAAAAATGATAAAGCCATTTGCAACCACTCCAATAAACGATATGCCAATACCCCAAGCCATGTTGTCAAGAAACTTGGGGTCAATAACGTCAAGAATGAATACGCTGATGAGGCTCCGTGGGAGGGTGAGGGCAACCAAATAAATGCCTCCGAATTTCCCAATTGTTGCGATGTACGCGGCAACTGCGGTTGCTGCCAAGTACATGGCTAGGACAACAATCGCAAATCGGTTATTCATACAGCTTCACGTAGTGTGGACCGCACGCTCTGCGGTATAGCTTGGCGGCTGCGATGTAGATCGGGCACCTCGAAAACCGCCAAGTCCTTGTCGAATATCAGATTTGTGCATATCGCAGACCGGTCAGGTCGATAAGCAGGCAGCATCACAGCCGCTCATAGACGCGAAGTTCCCGCTTTCCATCCAGCGAAGGCCGGAGAGGCCAGGCAAACCTCAAGCCGCATGGCCTTCAGAAAGCGCTGTATAAACAAAGCACCATGACCGAACCCAAGCAACCCAGCGCATCACCGCCCCGCCCCACCCACCTCCCCACCCATACCTTCCACGGCTTGGCCCCCGGCCCGAAGCTGCTGGTTCTGGGTGCCGTCCATGGCAACGAGGTCTGCGGCGCGAAGGCCATCACGCAATTGCTGCAGGACTTCAACAACGGCCAGTTCGCCATCGAACGCGGCACCGTCACCTTTGTGCCAGTCACCAACCCGCTGGCCTACCAGCGCCAGCAGCGTATCGGTGACCGCAACCTGAACCGCAACATGGCACCGAGCGCGATTCCGCAGGACTTCGAGGACCGCATCGCCAACGTGTTGTGCCCGCTGCTCGACAGCCACGACGTGTTGCTGGATCTGCATTCCTTCCACACCGGCGGCGCGCCGTTTGTGATGATCGGCCCGCAGAACAACAGCGGCAAGCTGGAGCCCTTCCGCCATGCCGAAGCCGAAATGCGGCTGGCCCTGTGCACCGGCGCGCCGCGTATTGTGGAAGGCTGGCTGGACACTTATGCACGGGGTGTGTCACGGCGCGCTGCGGCGCCCGCCACTGGCGGCACGGCCCGGGCGCAGACACTGGTAACAAATCCGAATTACGGCGTGGGCAGCACCGAATACATGCGCTCGCGCGGTGGTTACGGCGTGACGCTGGAATGTGGCCAGCACGACGACCCGCAGGGCGTGCAAGTCGCGTGCCACGCGATTTTGCAGACGCTGGCGCTGCTGAACATGGTGTCGCGCCCGCTGGAAACCTCAGCTGCCGAACGCGAGATCCTGCGCCTGGTCGATGTGACCGATCGCGAACATGCGGACGACCTTTTTGCGCGCGAGTGGCGCAGCTTTGATGCGGTGAAGGCCGGCGAGCTCATCGGCACCCGCCACAGCGGCGCCGAAGTGAAAGCGCCGCATGACGGCTTTGTGGTGTTTCCCAACCCACGCGCGGAGCCGGGCCAAGAGTGGTTTTACATGGCCAAGCGCCGGCCGTAGAACGGTGCCATGGATCCCGGATCGAGTCCGGGATGACAGCACAGCCTTGTCCTCAAGCCTTCGCGTACTCCGAAAACGTCTTGCGGAACTTCGCAACCTTGGGCCCGGCCACTGCCATGCAATAACCCTGGTTCGGGTTTTTCTCGAAAAAGTCCTGGTGGTATTCCTCGGCCGCGGAGTAGTTGCTGAGCGCCAGTACCTCGGTCACCACGGGTTTGCCGAACAGCTTGTCGCGGTTCAGCGCACTCACCATGTCCTCGGCGACCTGCTTCTGCTCGGGCGTCGAGTAATAGATGCCGCTGCGGTACTGCGTACCGCTGTCATTGCCCTGGCGGTTGAGTGTGGTCGGATCGTGGATGACGTAGAAAATTTCCAGAATTGCGCGCAAGCTGATCTGCGCCGGGTCGTAGACCAGCTTGACGACTTCGTTGTGGCCGGTGGTGCCGGTGCACACTTGTTCATAAGTCGGCTGGTTGACATGGCCATTGCTATAGCCCGACTCGACATCCACAATGCCGCGCACCTGCACAAACACCGCTTCGGTGCACCAGAAGCAGCCCCCGCCCAGCGTGATGGTCTGCGGGGCCGCGCCGCCTGCTTCAGTTGTTGTGTTTTGTTCCATACATCGTCCTTTTTTGTATCCAGCAATCAAACACCCATCATCCGGGAAAATAGCCGTTCATCGGCCCCACGGCCCCAAAAACCCCAGAGTCGGCCCCGCCTATCGGTTCCAATGGTCAAATCGCCCTCCAGCCCATACCACACGGGCGCAAGCAGCTACTAATTTGAGAGCGTTTCCAATGATTGCACCTGGTGAACTCAAGCCCATCCTGACCACGCTGCTGCTGCCGCCCGCCTCGCTGCTGTTGCTGGCCGGGCTCGGGCTGCTGCTGGCCGCGCGCAAAAAAGCCGGCGGCCTGCTGCTGGCTTTTGCGGCGGCGACCCTGCTCTGGCTGGCGAGTTGCCAGGCGGTGGCGGTCTGGCTGGCGCAGAAACTGCTGCCGCAACAAACCGCCCTGTCGGTCGCGGCGCTCAAAAACAGCGGTGCCCAGGCGATTGTGGTGCTGGGCGGTGGCGTGCACCCGGTAGCACCCGAGTATGGCGAGCCACAAGCGTCAGCCGCAGCCACCCTGCGTTTGCGCTACGGCGCCTGGCTGGCGCGGCAAACGGGCTTGCCCGTGGCTTTTGCGGGTGGACTGGGCTGGGGCGCAGCCAGCGAACAAGTTGCGTCCGAAGGCGAAGTGGCACGCCGCGCGGCGCAACAAGACTACGGCCTGGCCCTGCGCTGGGTCGACAACCAGTCACGCGACACGGTGGAAAACGCCCGTTTCCTCAGACCGCTGCTGGCAAAAGACAAAGTCCAGCGGATTGCGCTGGTCACCCACGCCTGGCACATGCCGCGCGCTGTAGGTGCTTTCGAACGCGCAGGCTTTAGCGTGGTGCCCGCGCCCATGGGCTTCATCCTGCCCAGTCGCAACGGCGTGCTGCAATGGTTGCCCACCGGTGAGGGGCTGGAGGCTTCGCGCGCCGTCCTCAAGGAATGGCTGGGTTTGCTGGCGAATCGCTTTACCTGAGCTTTACGTCAGCTTGGGGCCGGTCTTCCACCCTGCACGGCATAGTGTCGGCTTGACGGGCAACTGGCGAATCGCTACATTACTAACCAGTTAGTCAGTAGCTTATGTCCATCTCCAAATTTCTCTGCGAAAAAACCAGCGCGCTGTCCGTCAAACGGGAGCGCCGCAAGGACGCACGCCCCGGCGAACTGCTAGACGCCGCGCTCGATCTGTTTGTTGAAAAAGGCTTTGCTGCCACCCGCGCCGAAGAAGTGGCGGCCCGCGCCGGCGTCTCCAAGGGCACGCTATTTCTCTACTTTCAAAGCAAGGAAGAGCTCTTCAAAGCCGTGGTCCGCGAAAACATCTCGGGTCGTTTCAAGGAATGGAACGAGGAGTTCGAAACCTTTGAAGGCACAGCCGCCGAAATGCTGAGCTATTGCATGACCTCCTGGTGGGACCGCGTGGGTGCCACCCGCGCCTCGGGCATTACCAAGCTGATGATGAGCGAGGCCGGCAACTTCCCGGACATCACCGCCTTCTATCAGCAGGAAGTGATCCAGCCAGGGCAGGCGCTGATACGCCGCATCATGCAGCGTGGCATTGACCGCGGGGAGTTTCGGCCGCTGAACCTCGACTACGCGATTTACAGCGTGATTGCGCCCATGATTTTTCTGGTGCTCAGCAAACATTCTGCCGGTACCTGCGGCGACCCGGCCCTGCTCGGCAACGCTGAAAAGTACATCGCCGCCCAAGTGGACACCATTTTGTATGGCCTGTCGGTCCAGCCCGCCGGCAAACCCGCCAAAGGCAAGGCATGAAGCGCTGGATCAAGTGGGCCATCATCGGCCTGGTCGTGTTGCTGCTGGCAGCTGCGGTGGTCAGCGCCCTGTCGGCGCGCCGGGCTCAGCAGCAGGCCCTGGCAGCAGCCGGGGCAGCCAAGGCACAGACCGTGGTCGAGTTGGCCGCCAGCGATGTGGTGCAGGCAAAAACCCGCGAGCTCAGCCAGGGCATGGCGCTGTCGGGCCCACTCAAGGCCATCAACTCGGCCTTCGTCAAGGCGCGCGTGGCCGGTGAATTGCAAGGACTGACGCTGCGCGAAGGCGACTTCGTCAAGGCCGGCCAGGTGGTGGCGCGGGTGGACGCCAGCGAGTACCAGTCGCGGGTGATGCAGGCGCAGCAGCAGGCCGACTCGGCCAAGGCGCAGATCGACATCGTGCAGCGCCAGTTTGACAACAACCAGGCACTGGTGAACCAGGGCTTCATCTCCAAAACCGCGCTGGACGCCTCGCAGGCCAACCTCAACGCCGGCAAGGCCAACCACAACGCAGCGCTGGCTGCCGTGGCCGTGGCCAAAAAGTCACTGGACGACACCGTGCTGCGTGCGCCGTTGTCGGGCCAGGTTGCGCAGCGGCTGGCGCAGCCCGGCGAACGTGTCGGCATCGAAGCCAGGGTGCTGGAGATCGTGGACTTGAGCCGGCTCGAGCTCGAAGCCAGCCTCAGCGCTGCCGACGCACTAACGGTACGCCCTGGCCAGACCGCCACACTACAGATCGAAGGCACACCGCAGACTGTCAATGCCACAGTAGCCCGCATCAACCCCAGCGCGCAGGCTGGCAGCCGCAGCGTGCTGGTCTACCTGTCCATCGACAACACGGCCGGGACTTCAGGTCTGCGGCAGGGGCTGTTTGCGCAAGGCACCTTGGGCACGGCGCGCAGCTCGCTACTGGCGGTGCCGGTCAGCGCGGTGCGCACCGACAAACCCGCACCCTATGTGCAGGTGGTCGAAAACAAGCAGGTTGCGCACAAGCCGGTTGAGCTGGGCGCGCGCGGCAGCGACACGGTCAGCGGTGAACCCCTGGTGGCCGTTCAGGGCCTGGCAGAAAACGCCGTTGTCATCAAAAGCGCTGTCGGCAGCCTGCGTGAGGGCACGGCCGTGAAGTTCACGCAGGCTCCGGCGTGGGCGTCGCCGGCAGCACCGGCGGCTTCGTCGCCCAAAGCCTTTTAATCACGATGTGGTTCACCCGCGTCAGCCTGCAAAACCCGGTGTTCGCCACCATGGTCATGCTGGCCATCGTGGTGCTGGGCCTGTTTTCCTACCAGCGGCTGCAGGTTGACCAGTTCCCGAACATTGATTTTCCGGTGGTCGTGGTCACCACCGAGTACCCCGGCGCTTCGCCCGAAATTGTCGAGAGTGAAGTCACCAAAAAAATCGAGGAAGGCGTCAACTCGATTGCCGGCATCAATGCCCTGACCTCGCGCAGCTACGAAGGCATGGCGGTCGTCATCATCGAGTTCCAGTTGCACATTGACGGGCGCAAAGCCGCCGAAGACGTGCGCGAAAAAATCGCCTCGCTGCGCCCGCTGCTGCGCGATGAGGTGAAAGAGCCCCGCGTACTGCGCTTCGATCCGGCAAGCCGCCCCATCTGGTCGGTGGCGGTGTTACCTGCCCCCACGCTTGCCACTGCGTGTGCCTCCGGCGTTGAGCTGCCCCTTTCACCACAAACAGGGGCTATTTTTCCTGGGGGCGGCCCGTCAGAAAAATGCCCTCCGTCATCCTCCACTGGGGGTAAGCCGGCCATCCCCACCGCAGTTGAGCTGACCAACTGGGCCGATCAGGTACTGAAAAAGCGGCTTGAGAATGTGCGCGGCGTGGGCGCGGTCAACCTGGTGGGCGGAAGCAAACGGGAGATCAACATTTACCTGAACCCGCAGGCCATGGAAGCGCTGGGCATCACGGCCGACCAGGTCGCCAATGCGGTGCGCAGCGAAAACCAGGACCTGCCAGTTGGCGCCATCCGATCTCTGGCGCAAGAGCGTGTGGTCAAGATCGACGCCCGCATGAAGCGGCCGGAAGACTTCGCCAACATTATCGTGGCGCGCAAGGCGTCCGCCACCGGCGCGGCCACGGCGGTGACGGTCGGGCAGGTGGCCAGCGTGCGTGACGGCTCGCAAGAGATCGACAACCTGGCGCTGTACAACGGCCAGCGCACACTGCTGTTGACGGTGCAAAAGGCCCAGGGTGACAACACCATCGCGGTGGTCGATGGCCTGAACCAGTCCATCAAGGAGATCCAGACCCAACTGCCCGCGGGCGTGCGCCTGGAACTGGTTTCCGACGGCTCGCGCCCGATCCGCGTCGCGGTCGAAAACGTGCGCCGCACCTTGTTCGAAGGTGCGTTGCTGACGGTGCTGATCGTCTTCCTGTTCCTGAACTCCTGGCGCTCGACGGTGATCACCGGCCTGACCCTGCCGATCTCCATCATCGGCACCTTTTTGTTCATGAACATGTTCGGCTTCACCATCAACATGATCACGCTGATGGCGCTGAGCCTTTGCGTCGGCCTGCTGATTGACGACGCGATTGTGGTGCGTGAGAACATCGTGCGCCATGTGCAGATGGGCAAGCTGCCTTACCAGGCCTCACTCGACGGCACGCAGGAGATCGGCCTGGCGGTGCTGGCCACCACCTTTTCCATCGTCGCGGTGTTTTTGCCCATCGGTTTCATGGGCGGCATCATCGGCAAGTTTTTCCATGAGTTTGGCATCACCATCGTGGCGGCGGTGCTGATCTCGATGTTTGTCAGCTTCACGCTGGACCCGATGCTGTCGAGCATCTGGCACGACCCGAGCATTGAGGCGCACGGCAAGCACCATGCACCGGTGACTTTTTACGACAAGACCATAGGGCGCGTGACAGGCTGGTTCGAACGCGCCACCGACTCGCTGGCCGAGACCTACCAGCGCATTCTGCGCTGGTCGCTGCTACACAAGCTGGCCACACTCGGACTGGCCCTGGTCATCTTCATCACCAGCATTTTCATGGTGCCGCTGCTGGGCACAGAGTTTGTGCCGAAGGCCGATTTCTCGGAAACCTCGCTGACGTTTTATACGCCCGTCGGCTCGTCGCTCGAAGCCACCGAGGCCAAGGCTGTCCAGGTTGAATCCATTTTGCGCGAATTGCCCGAGGTCCGGTACACGGTGGCGACCATCAACACCGGCAGCGCCCAGGGCAAGATGTACGGCAGCATCTATGTGCGGCTGGTGGACCGCAAGTCACGCAGCCGCAGCGTCGATGAGCTCTCAGGCGTGCTGCGCGAGCGGCTCAAACAGGTGGCCGGCATCACCGTCACCCACGTCGGCCTGCTCGACTCCGTAGGCGGCAACAAGCAGGTGGAGTTTTCGCTGCAAGGCCCCGACCTCAAGGAGCTGGAGCGGCTGACCCGGCTGGCGACCGAACGCATCGTCGTCATCCCTGGCCTGGTGGACCTGGACTCCAGCCTCAAGCCCGACAAGCCCACCATCGAAATCGCCGTCAAACGCGATGCCGCGTCGGACCTGGGCCTGAGCGTGTCGCAGATCGCCGGTTCGCTGCGCACCCTGGTGGCCGGTCAGACCGTGGGCAACTGGCGGGCCCCCGACGACCAGACCTATGACGTGAATGTGCGCCTGTCGCCCGACGCCAGAAATACGCCTCAGGATCTGGAACGCCTGCCCTTTTTGAGCAGCGCCATCGGCAGCAATGCCGACGGCTCGGCGCGCACCGTGCGCCTGGGCCAGCTCGCCACGGTGAAAGAGGCGACCGGACCGAACCAGATCAACCGGCGTGACCTGACGCGTGAAGTGGCGATCAATGCCAACGTCTACAACCGATCGGCGGGCGAGGTATCCAATGACATTCGCACTGCGCTCGACGGCATCAGCTTTCCACCCGGTTACCGCTACCAGTTCGGCGGTTCGACCAAAAACATGGCCGAGTCCTTCGGTTATGCGATCTCCGCCCTCGTGCTGGCCATCCTGTTCATCTACATGATCCTGGCCAGCCAGTTCAAAAGTTTCCTGCAGCCGCTGGCGCTGATGACCTCGCTACCATTGACGCTGATCGGCGTGGTGCTGGCCCTGCTGCTGTTCCGTTCGACGCTGTCGATGTTCTCCATCATCGGCGTCGTCATGCTGATGGGGCTGGTCACCAAAAACGCCATCTTGCTGGTGGACTTTGCGATCCGCATGAGGGACGAAGGGATGGAGCGCAGCGAGGCCCTGCTGGTGGCCGCCCGCGTTCGGCTGCGCCCCATCCTGATGACCACGCTGGCCATGATTTTCGGCATGGTGCCGCTGGCTTTTGCACTGACCGAAGGTTCAGAGCAGCGCGCGCCCATGGGCCAGGCCGTCATCGGTGGCGTCATCACGTCGTCGCTGCTGACGCTGGTGGTGGTGCCGGTCACGTATTGCTACCTCGACGACCTCGCGCAATGGCTCAAACGCCGCTTCACTGGCCGGCGCGCCTTGCCCGAAACCGCAACAGCCCCCCGTTAAAATCACTGGTTTACCCGCACTCCCTCACCCCGATATTTCACAGGCCACACCATGAACTACGAACAAGCCCGTTTCAACATGATCGAGCAGCAAATCCGCCCCTGGGAAGTGCTGGACAGCCAGGTTCTTTCCCTGCTGGCGGTGGTCAAACGCGAAGACTTTGTGCCGCCCGCCAAAAAGGCGCTGGGCTTTGCCGACATGGAAATTCCGCTGACCTCCAAACCCGGCCAATGCATGCTGGCCCCCAAGGTCGAGGCGCGTATCTTGCAAGACCTGGCCGTGCAAAAACATGAAAAAGTGCTGGAGATTGGCGCCGGCTCCGGCTACATGGCGGCCCTGCTGGCGCACCGTGCGCAGCAGGTGATCACGCTCGAGATTGACGCCGACCTGGCGCAGCTCGCGCGCAACAACCTGAAGAAAGCCGGCGTCTACAACGCTGAAGTGCGTACCGGTGATGGTGCGGCCAAACTTGGCCAGGCGGTGTCCAGCAGCGACCCGCTGAGCGGTCCTTTCGACGTGATCGTGCTCAGCGGCTCGGTCGCCGAGGTGCCGCCCGCCCTGCTGGCCATGCTCAAGACCGGCGGCCGGCTCAGCGCCATCGTCGGCTTTGAGCCCATGATGCGCGCCACGCTGGTGACCCGCGTCGGTGAGACCGCCTTCCGCACCGCGCAAGCGTGGGACACGGTGGCGCCGCGCCTGCTCAATTTCCCCGAGCCTTCAAAGTTCAACTTCTGATTTTCCGCACCATGCACCGACCATGATTGCCCAGCTTACTCCTGCCGACTTCAACGCCTGGCGCGACAGCATGGGTGCGGACGCGCCCGCACCGGTGGTGCTGGACGTGCGCGAGCCCTGGGAGCTGCAAACCGCTTCGGTGACCGAGGACGGTTTCACGCTGCTGCGTATTCCCATGCGTGAGATGCCGGCCCGTGTCGAACAATTGAAGGAACAGTTTGGCGTTGACCAGCCGATCGCCTGCCTGTGCCACCACGGCATGCGCAGCCTGCAGGTCGCCAACTTCCTGGTGCAAAGCGGATTCACCGACGTGGTGAACCTCAACGGCGGCATCGATGCCTGGTCCAAACAGCGCGACACCGCCGTGCCACTGTATTGAATAGCCGTCCCACACGCCCGACCTATCCATCTCATCAGGACACCCATGACGACGCTACTGAAAAAACCGGCCTTGCTGCCGCTGGCTCTCGCATTCGGCACAGTGCTGGCAGCGCTGGTGCCTTCAGTGCAGGCCCAGAATCTGGTGGAGCTGTACCGCTCGGCGCGCGACTACGACGCGGCCTACCAGTCATCGCGTTCGTTGTATGACGCCAACCTGTATCGGGCTGAGCAGGCCAAGGCCGGTATCTTGCCGCAGGCGGGCCTGTCGGCCGGCGTCAACCGCGTCAACTTTGAAAACAACAACCCGGCGGTGGACCGCAACTACCCGCAGCAAAGCGCCTCACTGAGCGCCTCACAGCCGCTGTACCGGCCCGGCAACTGGGCCACCTACGAACAAGGCAAGCAGCAGGTCGAGCTGTCGAAGGCCCAGCTCGAAGCGGCTGAGCAGGACTTGATCGTGCGCACCAGCCAGACTTATTTCGACGTGCTGGCCGCGCAGGACACGCTGGCCTTTGTGCGTGCGCAAAAGGCTGCCGTCGCCGAGCAACTCGCATCCGCCAAGCGCAATTTCGAGGTCGGCACTTCCACCATCACCGACTCGCGTGAAGCCCAGGCGCGTTACGACCTGGTGATTGCGCAAGAGATTGCCGCCGAGAACGACTTGCGCGTCAAGAAGATCGCACTCGACCAACTGGTCGGCAGGACAGACGCCCAGCCCCGGCCATTGGTTGCCCCCGCCAAGCTGCCGCCACTGGTGCCCGCCGACGTGAACATCTGGGTGCAGCAATCTGAAGCGCTGCATCCCACCATCCGCCAGGCCCAGGCCAACCTGAAAACCGCCAAACTCGAAATCAACAAGGCCGAAGCCGGCCACAAACCCACGGTGGACCTGACCGCCAGCCACGGTGTGCAGCGCAACCCGCAGGGCAGCGCCAGTTCATTGAACACACTCAACTCGCGCACCAACACCACGACCGTTGGCCTGGCGCTGAACCTGCCGCTGTTCGCCGGCTTTGCCACGCAGAACCGCATTCGTGAAACCCTGTCACTGGAAGAAAAAGCCCGCACCGACCTCGAAGGCGCCAAGCGCGGCGTTGCGCTCAACACCCGCACTGCCTTCTTCGGCGTGTTATCAGGCCAGGGCCAGGTCAAGGCGCTGGAAGCCGCCGAGGCGTCCAGCCAGAGCGCACTCGACGCCAACAAGCTCGGCTACCAGGTCGGCGTGCGCATCAACATCGACGTGCTCAACGCACAAAGCCAGTTGTTTCAGACCAAACGCGATCTGGCCGTGGCCCGCTACAACGTGCTGCTCGGCGGCCTGCGCCTGCGCCAGGCCAATGGCACGCTGACGCCCGAAGACTTGCTGCTGATCAATTCGCTGCTGGTGCAGTAGGCCAGGGGCTTGCTTCACACCGCCCAACTGAGACTATCAATGCATCCACGCGGGTTCAGGCTTTTCTGAAAAATTGACACGAGCTTGCGCGCCTCGTCCGACGAGCTGACCTTGCCGATCAAGGCTCATTGACATCGCTCCTGCTGGATTCAGTAGGACTTGGGCAGGCCCAGAACTTTCTCGGCGATGAAGCACAGGATCAGTTGCGGGCTCACAGGTGCCAGGCGGGGAATCCAGGACTCGCGCAGATAACGCTCAACGTGATATTCCTTGGCGTAGCCCATACCGCCGTGGGTGAAGATGGCGTTCTCGCAAGCGTGGTAGCAGGCTTCTGCTGCCAGGTACTTCGCGCTGTTGGCTTCGGCGGCGCAGGGCAATTGCTGGTCATACAGCCATGCGGCCTTCTGGACCATCAAGTCAGCTGCCTCCAGTTCCATCCAGGATTTGGCCAGCGGGTGCTGGATACCCTGGTTCTGACCAATCGGACGGCCGAACACTTCGCGCTCGTTGGCATATCCAGCGGCGCGTTTTAATGCTGCGCGACCCAGGCCCACGGCTTCGCTGGCGATCAAGATACGCTCCGGGTTCAGGCCGTGCAGTATGTAGCTGAAACCTTTCCCCTCTTCGCCAACGCGGTCCTCCACGGGAATACGCAAACCATCAATAAACACCTGGTTGGAGTCCACGCACTTGCGGCCCAGTTTTTCAATTTCCCGGACTTCCACCTTGCTGCGATCCATATCGGTATAGAACAGGCTCAGGCCTTCCGTGCCCTTGCATTCTTCGATCGGTGTCGTGCGTGCGAGCAACAAGATTTTGTTGGCCACCAGCGCAGTGCTGATCCAGACCTTTTGCCCGTGCACTACATAGTGGTCGCCGTCACGCACCGCGCGCGTCTTGAGTTTCAGGGTGTTCAACCCGGTATTGGGTTCTGTCACACCGAAGCAGGCCCGGTCCGTGCCGGCAATCAACGGCGGCAGCCAGCGCTGCTTTTGCTCATCGGTGCCAAACACCACCACGGGATGCAGGCCAAAGATATTCATGTGGATTGCAGAGGCACCGGACAAACCTGCGCCTGTCGCAGAAATCGTGTGCATCATGAGGGCCGCTTCGCTGATGCCAAGGCCGGCACCGCCATAGGCCTCGGGCATGGCGATGCCCAGCCAGCCGGAACTGGCCAGCGCATGGTGAAAGTCATCAGGAAATCCACCTTCCTGATCCTTGCGCAGCCAGTAGTCCGCATCGAAAGGCGCGCAGACGCGCTCTATCGCGTCGCGGATTTGTTCCTGGTCAGGGGTCCGTGCAAAGTTCATTTCGCAGATCCGTTCGAAATTGTGCTGCCAGGGCGAATCACCTTGTCAGGTGACTCTCCATAAGGTGGGCTGTAGATCACCAGCAGCTTCACCGGGGTGTCACTCGTGACAGTAAAGACATGCATCTGGTCAGCAGGGAAAAAGCATGTATCGCCTGCCACCATCTCAAAAGACTGGCCGGCCACCTCGACATGAGCTGTGCCTTCCAGCAGGTAGCAAGCCTGTTCAATGCCGGGATGGGCATGGGGCAAGGCACCTCCGCCTTTGTGCAAGGTCCCCATCAACACTTCCATTTGTTTGGCGCCGACAGTCTCGGGGCCAATCAATCGTTGATTGTGGGTGTGACGGTGATTGGCTGGTTGATAGGCCGGCACATCGGCAATACGGACGAGGTAACTCGGTGACATGTGGGCAGTCCTTTCAGGTGTCAGTTCGGCAAGCACCTTGCTCAATCAGGGTATGGATGCGCTCCGGGCTGTAACCCGCTTCTTCCAGGAGTTGCCGCGTGTGTTCACCCAGCCGTGGCGCAGGTGAAAAGCTGCGCGCCGGCGGCGTGGCCGACCACTTGGTCGGGTGAGCGAGAGTGTGCATGGGGCCTTCCGTCGGATGAACGGTGTCACTCACAAACCCCGTGGCACGCAGTTGCGGGTTGACCAGCAGGTCTTCCGGACTGTTCATCGGCATGTTGGGGACATCGACGGCGTCCAGCAATTCGCGCCATTGCGCGGTGGTGCGGGTGCGAATGATGCGCGCCACTTCCGCATAGACCTCGTCAATATGGGCCGCGCGTGCGCTGTGCGTGTTGAAGCGCGGATCGCGCGCCAGTCCCTCGGACTCGCCGATGACTTCAAAGAAGCTTTTCCAGTGCTTGTCGTTGTAGATCAGGACGCACAACATGCCATCGCTGGTGAGATACGGCTTGCGGTGAGGCGTCAGCAGACGTGCGTAGCCCGGTTTGCCAATCGGGGGCTGGAAGGTCAGGCCAGCCATGTGATCCCCCAGAATAAACTGCGCCATGGCTTCAAACATCGGCACAACCACGGCCTGTCCCTCGCCGGACTGGCTGCGCGCATACAGTGCCGCCGTGACGGCATAAACAGTGTGCAAGCCAGTCACGCGGTCTGCCAGCGTGGTCGGGACATAGGCAGGCTCGGGCGATCCATATTCACCCATCAGCCATGGAACACCTGTGGCGCCCTGGATCAGGTCGTCATAAGCGGGTCGGGCGGCATCGGGGCCGTCCTGGTCAAACCCGCAGCAACTCACATGGACGATGCGCAGATTGCGCTGACGCACCGCCTCGTAGTCCAGCCCCAGGCGGGTCAACGCTTGGGGCCGGACGTTGCTGATAAACACGTCGCAACCTTCTGCCATCTTCAAGGCCGCTTCAAGGCCTTGCGGATGTTTGAGGTCCAGAACGATGCTTCTCTTGCCGGCATTGGCATGCAGAAAAATAGGTCCCATGCCGGCATGGTTCATGGGCCCCACATGGCGCATGTTGTCGCCTTCCGGGGTCTCCACCTTGATGACCTCTGCGCCCAGCTGCGCCAGGATCTGCGTCGCAAAAGGCCCCATAACGACAGAGGTCAGGTCGAGAACCCTCACGCCTGCCAGTGGACCGGCCGTGGACGCGGAATACGAAGCGGCCATGTTCATTCAGGGCGAATGCCGGCCTGCTTGATGAGGGTGCTCCAGTGAGCGAGCTGGTCAGCCACGTATTTGGCAAACTCCTCTGGCGTCTTGGTTGGCCAGGTTTCAAAGCCTAACTGGCCTAGTGCCTTTTGCACCTCCTTGTCGGCCAGCACCTCCTGCAGTTCGGCATTCAGCTTGTCCACAATGGGCTTGGGCATGCCAGCCGGCCCGAAGATTCCGTTCCAGGATGTCAGGTCAAATCCGGGGACTTCCCTGGCGATGGGCACTGCATCGGGAATCGATTTCAGCGGCTCTTTGGTCGTCACGCCCAGAACCCGGACTGTGCCCGCATTGATCATGCCCATGCCAGAACCCAAGTCGACAACGTACATTTGCACCGATCCGCCGATCAGATCGGTGAGCGCCTGCGGACTCGATTTGTAGGGAATTGCAACAACATCCAGGCCAGCAATACGCTTGATGGTTTCAGAGGCCACCAGCGAGGTGCTGTTCGGCGTGGCGTAAGAAAATTTCCCGGGGTTGGCCTTGACCTGATCGATCCACGCCTTGAGCGATCTGGCGGGGTCGCTTTTGTTCACCACCAACGCGAATGGAAGTTCGCCCACACGGGTAATCGGCGTGAAATCCTTGGTCGGGTCGTACTTGAGATTGAGGATCAGACTGGGATTGGCTGAGTGCGACGTATTGGTCGTCATGAACAAGGTGTAGCCGTCAGGCTTGGCTTTGGCCACAAACTGGGCTCCAATTTGCGCGTTGGCGCCTGCCCGGTTGTCAATCAACACAGGTTGCTTGAGCCGCTCACTGAGCTTTCTTGCAACAATGCGCGCCACCGCATCGGTGCCGCTGCCGGCAGCAAATGGCACGACCATCGTGACCGGCGCAGAGGGATAGGTTTGACTCATTGCCACCGAAGCAGCTAACAGGCCGGCCACCAGAGTGAGGGCACGGGGAAAATATTTCATGAAGCGTCTCCGGTTGTAAATTTGACTTTGGCAGCGTTTTGGTCAATCGATGCGCCCCCATCTTCCCTCCCGCAATCATTCGCGTCCAATCCTGTTTTTGGCTAGACCAATTCTTTTTAAGAATCGTTGGCGGATAATTAGCGTCAGCCTTACCTACGTTGCTAAACCCTATGAAGCTTCACTTTCTTCGCTACTTTGTTGTCCTAGCCGAAGAGCTGCATTTCGGGCGAGCCGCCAGCAAGCTCGCGATCACACAGCCGCCATTGAGCAGCGCCATCAAGTCGCTTGAAGGAGAACTGGAGGTGCAGCTCCTGATTCGGGACAGCAAACATGTCGAGTTGACCCAGGCAGGAGAGGCCTTCCTGGAGGAAGCTCGCCAGATTCTGGAACAAGTGGCCAAGGCTTCGGATGTGGCCAAAATCGTCGCCAGGGGCATGCGGGGGCGGCTTGAGATTGGCGTGACCGGCTCGCAGATCTACCGGGAAGTGCCGGCCATCGTGAAACAGTTCAATGCAGAAATGCCCGACGTGGAGGTGGTGCTCAGGGAAATGTCCAGCGCCGACCAGCTCAATGAGTTACTCCGCGGTCAAATCCACGCCGGGTTTGTCAACGGCTCTACGGTTCCACCCCAATTGGCATCACTGCCTATGGGTGAAGATGAGTTCGTGCTTTGTTTGCCCGAGCATCATCCCAAAGCTCAAGGTGGCACTGTGGATTTGATAGAACTGGCCAATGAACGTTTTGTCATGTTTTCCCGAAACGTGGCTCCGGCAAACCATGACAACGTGATTGCCATTTTTTCCCGTGCAGGGATACAGCCCAAAATTGCGCATGCGGCCCGTCAGTGGCTGACGATTGTTGCCATGGTCGCCAATGGGCTGGGCGTTTCCCTTGTACCCCGCTCGCTGGCTGATTCACGTGTCCACGGCGTGAAATTTATAAGCATCAGTGGAGAACAGGTGCTTGCACCGGCAATGCTGGTATGGAATCCCGCTTACAACTTGCCGACCCTGCGCAGTTTTATTGAATGCTCTGAACGGATTCTCCGCTCGATAGCGGTACCGAAGTGAAGCCGATCTGTCTTTCCTTCCAGGCGGCTGGTTTTCTTGCCGTGCCCCACGCACTAGCCGCCGACGGGCTCCGGAAGCTTCGCGATCACCTTGATCTCAAACTGGAAGCCATACAGCCAGGTCACGCCGACACCGGTCAGGTCGGGTGCGGCGCATCGCCCCAGTACTCGGGCACCAGCTTCCAGATCGTCTCGAAGTTTGATTCGGGATCAACAATAAAAGCCATGACGTCCACCACGTCATCAAAGGCGCAGCCGGCAGCCTTCAGGACCGCGTTCAGGTTGTCAAAAGCCAGCCGCACTTGCTTCTCCAGGTTCGGCTCCGGTGATCCGTCCTCGCGGCTGCCCACCTGCCCCGACACGAACAGGAAGCCATTGGACTTGACCGCCGGCGAGTAGCGATTGCGTTCATAAAGCGCCCGGCGACCGGGCAGAAAAACGACGTCACGCTTTGACATAAGAGTCCTTGATCAAGGGGCCGAAGCCGACCCGTGGTTAACGATGAAGGAACTTTAAAAGGCTTGGCCTCCTGAATAGACAAGCAAGCCTGTCCATCACTGTTCGTGAAATCCAAACAATCATTAAAGGTATTTGGAGCACAGATGGACTGTTTCGATGCAATGCAGGCCTTCGTACGCGTGGTGGAAACCGGCAGCTTTACCAAAGCCGCCGCAACACTCCACATGAGCAAGACCAGCGTGACTCAGCTGGTGCAGCAACTGGAGGCGAGGCTGCGCGTCAGGCTGCTCAACCGCACCACACGCAAGGTCAACGTCACCGCGGATGGCGCCGCTTACTACGAGCGCGTGCTGCGGGTGCTGGCCGATGTGGACGGCGCCGAGACCAGCTTGTCCAGCGCCTCGGCATCGCCCCGCGGCCGGCTGCGGGTGGATGTCCCCAGCCCTTTGGCCCGCATGATCCTGATACCGGCACTGCCGCGTTTCATGCGCAGTACCCCGACATTCAGCTCGACATAGGGGTCAGCGACCGCATGGTGGACATCATCGGCGAGAACGTGGACTGCGTCGTGCGCGGCGGTGAACTCACCGACCTGTCGCTGATGGCCCGCCTCATCGGCGATTTTCAGCTCGGCGTTTACGCTGCGCCTGCCTACCTGAAGCTTGCCGGCACGCCCCTGCACCCGCGCGATCTCGAAGGCACCCACCATCGCATCGTCGGCTTCATGTGGGCACGCACCGGCGAGCCGCTTGCGTACCCCATGCGCTCAGGCGATGAGAGTGTGAAGGTGCAAGGCCGTTACGCGCTTTCGGTCGATGACGGCAATGCCTACCTCGCCGCCGGCATGGCCGGCTTGGGTGTTCTCTGGCTGCCCGACTACATGACCAGGCCACATCTGGCGAACGGCGAACTGACGCCCTTGTTCAAAGACTGGAAGCTTGACCCCATGCCGCTGTACATCGCGTTTCCGCCCAACCGGCATGTCAGCAGCAAACTGCGCGTATTCATCGAATGGGCCGCGGGGCTGATGGCACAGCACGCGCCGGTCACGGGGCGCCGTCCTGTTATTGGTAGCACCTGATTGGCAGCGTAGCGGGCCTCTTCATTCAACCGGGCTGACAAGGCTGCGAACCATCCTGCGCGCCAGAGGCGCGACGAGCAGCACCGCAGGAAACGCGAACAACCATGCCATGAGCCACGAACCGGCCCACAGCCACAGGAAGTCCGGCCCAAGCCCGACGGCGCGCAGCGTGGATATTCCTGCCACCAGCAGCGACATCAGGCCCGAGAGCAGGAAGCCGAACAGGACTGGCTCAAATTTTCTTGAAATCATGGCGTCACCCCCTGCTCGACATCGGCCGCCAGGCGCAGCAGCGCCTGGGCAACATTCTTGCCGAACATTTGCGCGGTTTTGATGTCGCCGGGTGCAAACGAATCCGCTGGCGCGGAATGCCCGGCCTGCGCCATCAGCCCCGACCAGGAGCCCAGCCGATTGGCGGCCTCTTCGTAAGGCACGCCGCTGTGCTGCTCGGGCAAGATGGCATTGCCGACCCAGACCATGCCGTGCTGCATGGCGAAGACGAAGATCGACAGCAGCGTGGATTGTTTGTCGCCTGCAGGCAGCGACGAGACGGTAAAAGCCGCTGCCAGCTTGCCCTTGAGGGCGTGGCTTTTCCAGAGCCGGCCGGTCGAATCCATGAAACTCCTGAAGGTACCGGTGACGCCGCCCAGGTAGGTCGGTGAGCCGAAGATAAAGCCGTCATAGTCCAGCAGATGTTCGGGACTCGCCATGAGTTCTTCCGCCTTCAGCAATCGCGCATCGATGCCGGGAATGGATTGCGCACCGCCCAGGATGTGAGATGCGATGTGGCCGGTATGACCGTGCGCGCTGTGATAGATGACTGCAAGTTGTTTGTTCTTCATTGATGTGGTGTCCATGTTAGGTTAGGTCCGTGATCTGCGAAAAATCCTTCATCGCAAGATCCAGGCGATGAAGGCGGCGGCCAGGTACAGGCCGAGTCCAAAAACTGTGTGGTTTGCCAGGCTCCTCAGCCGGTTCCGGGCCGGTGCCGGCGTGCGGGATGAAGCGATGCCCGCGCCCATGGCAGGCTGCATGACAAGCCAGGGCACAGCAACCGTGGCTATGCCCACACACAGGGCCGGAACCAGCGTCGGCTTGTGCACCCAGTCCAAACCGGTGATGCCGGCCAGAAGGCCCGCGAAGGCAATGCCGGACGCGTAGTGGACGACCCATCCCAAAGCGAGCTCGCCCCGTACAGGCGGCGCTTTGGCGATCGCTTCATGCTTCCATGTGCCGCCGCCCCAGTGGCCGGCCCAGCGGCCGATCATCGCGAAGTTGAGCGTGGGCACGCCCAGGCGCTGCAGCAGCAGCAGCCAGGTATCCATCACCGCGGTAGCGCCTATGCCAATGAGAAAGATGTGTGCCGCGTTGGCAGCGAATGTGTTCATGTGAATCTCCGTTGACGAAAAGTAAACATGAGCGCACTATAGAAGTTCAAGTCAACTTTAAGTCAAGGGGTTTTTGATGGACATCGCCGAAGTCGCCAAAAAATCAGGAATGCCCGCTTCCGCGCTGCGCTACTACGAGGAAAAAGGTCTGATCACTTCGGTCGGCCGGCAAGGCTTGCGCCGCACGTTTGCCCCTGCCGTGCTGGACCAATTGGCGCTTATTGCGCTCGGGCAGGCAGCCGGTTTTTCGCTGGACGACATCGGTGCCATGTTCTCGCCGGACGGCCAGGCCAACATCGACAGGAAGTCGCTCAATGCCAAGGCCGATGAACTCGATCAAACGATCAAGCGCCTGAAGGCGATGCGCAGCGGGCTCAGGCACGCGGCGGTATGCCCCGCACCCAGCCATGCCGAGTGTCCGACCTTTCAGCGATTGCTTCGCTCAGCGGCGGCCGGCGAGCTGACTACGCGCCCGAGAAAATCGCGGATTACGCATTCTTCAAAATGATCCAGGCACGGCACCGTGCACCAGCGTGGTTTACCTGCGGGCAACAGGCACCAACTCAAACACCCCCAGTTCCCTCGCCTGCCCGTTGAGCAGCACATCGACCCGGTGCTTCCCCGCATGATGCTTGCGCGTGGTCATCTCGGCAGTGGATACGGTCTTGCTCAATCGCACCGTTTCTTTCGGGGCCAGTGCCAACACCTTCAGCTTGAACACCTTGGCGCTGGTCTTGCCACTGGCCTTGACGTAGTGGATGCAAAAGTCCACCAGCACCTGCTGCGCCTTGGTGCTGGTGTTGGAAACGTCGAAGGCAATGTTCACTTTCTCACCCAACACCACGCGCCTCGGTGCGATGCGGGTATCACTCACCGCGACCTCTGCGCTTTTCCCAAACCCCAACACACCAAGCGCGCCAGCCTCGCCGCGTTTGACGGCTGAGCGCAGTGCGTGCTGCACGATCCAGCGGCGCTCGTCGCTGGCGCCCTTGAGCCACTGCTTCGCGGTTTTAGCGAGCAGCTCCGGGTGGTCCTTGCCGATGTCGTTGAGGTTGTTGGCGACCGAGCGGCGCACATACAGCGCCGGGTCATCCTTGAGCAGCTCCAGCAGGGCCAGCACTGGCGCCGGATTTTTCTGGAAGGCTGGCAGGCGGCTGGCCCAAGGCAGGCGCGGGCGGCTGCCTTCGGACACCAGGCGACGCACATGCTCACTCGGGTCCGTCGCCCACTGCCTGAAGCGCGCCAGGGTGGCGGCCTCGTGCTTTTGCAAAAAGGCGCGGATGCTGAACTCGGCCGTGAAGCGCTGCGTCAGCGCATGCTGGGCGCGCATCGAGTCTTCAAAATGATCGAGCCCGAACTGCGCGACAAACAGAGTGTGCGGCAGGTAGAGAAAAGACGCCAGGCTGAGGCCTTCGCTCCGGCCATGCGGCTGGTCGAGCGAGGCGAGCAGGATGTTGATGGCCTTCAGGTAATCGGGCGGCAAATGCCGGTGCAGCGCCAGCGCAATGTGTTTGCCGCGCGGCATCAGCGCCAGGGCCTCATAACCGGTGAGTACATCGGCGAAAAACTTGCGGGCGTCGAACTTTGGATGCACTGCCGTGATCATGCGGGCGATGGCTTTGGGCACATCGGCGCCGTATTGGTTGACCAGGGGTTCTGCCACGGTTCAGCCTGCCTGGTGTTGTGTTGATACTTCCAGAACCGGCAGCCCTTCGTCAGGCTCAGGACAGGCCTTGTCGAAGCCCTTCGACAAGCTCAGGGCGAACGGTAGTGGAATAGGCGCCATCATTGAACCAGGCTTCAACGGACTACCGGCCGAGAAAATGCGCCAGTGCCTGCACCGTGTTGGCCGCCGCGCCGCGGTGCCGCGCTGCAAACGTGAGGCTGGCCGCTGCGGCCACTTGCTGCGTTGTCGGCCGGGCCAGCATGGCGCGGGCGCTGCGTACTGCCTCGTCCATATCCACCGCGCGGCGCGCCGCGCCGGCCGCTTCCGCCAGTTCGGACACCTCGGCGAAGTTGAAGGTGTGCGGGCCCATGATCACGGGGCAGCCGCAGGCAGCGGCCTCGATCAGGTTCTGCCCACCCAGTGGTGCAAAACTGCCGCCCAGCAAAGCGACATCGCTCATCGCGTAATACAGCGCCATCTCGCCCAGCGAGTCGCCGAGCCAGACGTCGGCGGCCTGCGGCTCACCGGCCCAGGCCGAGCGGCGCGAGACAGAGAGCCCGTGTTTTTCAACCAGCGCCTGCACCTCGTCAAAACGCTGCGGGTGGCGCGGCACGATGAGTACCTGAACGTGCGCGCCTGCTACGGTATTGATAGCTGCTTGCGACCGTGTGGAAAGGGCCAGGGCCACTATTTGCTTGAGAAAATCGTCTTCCTCGCCTTCGCGCGAGCTGGCCAGCATCAGCACCGGCTGGCCCAGCGCCTGGCGCCACTGCCGGCCCTGCGCCTGTTGCGCCTCGTCTGGCGTGGCGTCGAACTTGAGGTTGCCGAACACGCCCTGCACCGTCGCGCCCAACTCACGCAGGCGCGCAGCATCGCTGTCGCTCTGGGCGTAGACCGCCGCCAGGCCTGCATAAGCCGGCCGCGACAACGGCGCGATGCGCGCGGCCTGATGCAGCGATTTGTCAGACAGGCGCGCATTGACCAGCGCCATCGGCACGCCGCGCGCCCGCGCGCAGGCCACGGTGTTGGGCCAGACTTCGGTTTCCAGCAGCAAGCCCAGGCGTGGTTTGAAGTGCATGAAAAAACGCGCGACGGCGGCTTCACTGTCCCAAGGCTGCCAGACCTGCACGTCGCCGGCCCGCAGCAACCCGACGCCCTCGGCGCGGCCAGTGGCCGTGCCATGGGTCAGCAACACGCGCAGACCCGGCCACTGGCCGCGCAGCGCGTTAATCAATATGCCCGCGGTGCGCGTTTCGCCGAGTGATACCGCGTGCACCCAGACCAGTTCCGAAGCAGATTCGGCGGGCTGCGTGTAAAAGCCGAATCGCTCGTCTACCGCTTCCAGGTAACCGGCCTCGGCATGGCCCCGGCGCGACAGCTTGCGCCGCAGAAAAGGCTGGGCGGCCCACATCAGCAGCGAATAAAGCTTGCGGATGAAGCGCTCCATCACGTCGTCTCCCCAAGGCCATGTGCAGGCGCTGGCTGACAGGTCAGCCAGGCAGTCCACACCTGGCTGACGGAAGGCGAAGGCTGCGCGAACACACTGAGCTGGCGAGCGCCCTTTTCACCGGTGGAATCCGGCAGCGGCCCGGTGCGCCAAGCGGTGTCGAAGTTGTAGATCTGCACATGCGGCAAGTCGAGCGCCACGGCGATGTGGCTGAGCCCACTGTCCACGCCGATGACGCCGGCACATTGCGCAAGCTGCTGCGTGAGCTGGTCCAGCGCAAGCCGCGGTAACACGACTGCATTGACGAGCGCTTTTTCTTCGCTGGTGTTCAAGCCCTCAGCAATCGCCTGGCTGCTTGCCAGCTCGTCGTCGCTGCCATGCGGCAGCACGATCAGGTAACCCTGGGCATTGAGTTGCTGGCCCAACGCCACCCAGTGGTCCAGCGGCCAGAGCTTGTCGGCGCGTGAGCTTCCATGTACAAACGCTATGGATTCAGGAGCAAAATGTTCACGTTCGGCATGGGCTGGAGACCGATTTAATCCATAATCCGGGCGCACCGCCGGGGTGTAGCCCAACGCACGCGCAGCCAGCTCGCGCCCGCGCACTACGGCGTGGCTGTGCGGCGCCATGGCAATCGCCACATCGGCCACCCAGCGTGTCGGCGCTTCGTAGCCCGAGCCTTCGGTCTGGTTGGCCATGGCGTAACGCCTGCCGCTGGGCGTCAGCCTCGTCAGCCAGGCAATTAGCGCTGACTTGGTCAGCCCCTGCAGGTCAATCACCGCGTCATAGTGCTGGTTTTGCAGCTCGCGCCGGAAGGCGCGCCACGCGCTGCGCGTGGCCGCGCTGAAGGGTGCCTTGCGCCAGCGCCGCAGCTCGCAGCTGATGACGCGCTGCAGGCCCGCACACAGCAGCGGGGTCAGCAGCGGCGCAAAGGCCTTTTCCACCACCCAGTCGATCTGCGCACCGGGATGCGCGGCCAGGATGTCCTGCACCACAGGCAGCGTGTGCACCACGTCGCCCAGCGAAGAGAGTTTGACAATCAACACCTTCACGCTTTGTCATTGCGGGCTTGACCCGCAATCCATCGTCGCGCAGCCGCGAGTTCGACACATGGATCCCGGGTCGAGCCCGGGATGACAGCGACCGGGCTCAATGGGCCGGAGCTGTAAAATTCGCGTCCGGCTTGACGCTGCGCAGCAGCTTGAGCATGTCGACCTCGATGCGTTTGAGCGCGACCTCGGTGTGCCCTTCAAACCGCAGCACCAGCACCGGCGTGGTGTTGGACGCGCGGATCAGGCCGAAGCCGTCCGGCCAGTCCACACGCACGCCATCAATCGTGCTGATCTTTGCCGGTGCCGCAAAAGCTGCGATCTTGATGAGTTGCTCTACCACCGTGTGCGGCTCACCTTCCTTGCAGGCCACGTTGAGTTCGGGCGTGCTGAAGCTGGTCGGCAGGCCGTTGAGCAGTGCGCCTACGTCGGTCACCTTGCTCAGGATTTCCAGCAGGCGCGCGCCGGCATAGGTCCCGTCGTCGAATCCGAACCAGCGCTCCTTGAAAAAGATGTGGCCGCTCATCTCGCCGCCCAGCGGGGAGTTGACTTCCTTCATCTTCGCCTTGATCAGCGAATGACCGGTCTTGTACATCAGGGGCACGCCGCCGGCCGCTGCAATTTCGGGCGCCAGGCGTTGCGAACATTTCACGTCGTACACGATGGTGCCGCCCGGAGCGCGCGAAAGCACATCGCGCGCAAACAGCATCATCTGGCGGTCCGGGTAGATGTTCTGGCCATCACGCGTGACGATACCCAGGCGGTCGCCGTCGCCGTCAAAGGCCAGGCCCAACTCAGCGTCACCGGCCTGCAGCGCAGTGATCAGGTCTTTCAGGTTCTCGGGCTTGCTCGGGTCCGGGTGATGGTTGGGAAAATCGCCATCGACTTCGCTGAACAACTCGGTCACTTCGCAGCCTAGCGCGCGGAAGATGCCGGGCGCAGAAGCGCCGGCAATGCCGTTGCCGGAGTCGATCACGATCTTCATGGGCCGCGCCAGCTTGATGTCGGAAACGATGCGGTCACGATACGGCGCCAGCACATTAATGTGGGTGATCTTCCCGGTGCGAGCCTGTGGGACCGCACTATCGGAATCATCGGCTTCCATGCGCTGGCGCAGGCCCTGGATCTCGTCGCCGTAAATGGCGCGGCCGGCCAACACCATCTTGAAGCCGTTGTAGTTCTTGGGGTTGTGGCTGCCGGTGATCTGGATGCCGGAGTTCGCGAGCGTGCAGGCCGCGAAATAAAGCATGGGCGTGGTGACCATGCCGACATCGACCACATCGACGCCGCTAGCGACCAGGCCGCGGATCAGGGCCGCGCTGAGCGCCGGTCCGCTGACACGGCCATCGCGGCCCACAGCTACTATCGCCTCGCCCTGCAGCAGCGCACTGACGCCGAAAGCGCGGCCCAGTGCTTCGGCCACAGCTTCGTTGATGGTGGAAGGCACGACACCGCGGATGTCGTAAGCCTTGAAAATCGAGGGGTTCAGCTGCATGGGTCGGCGCTTTCCTGGGGTTGCTGTAGCGCACTGATTGTAGGCGCGGGGTGGGCGGGGAAGATGTCCGAAAACGGCTAGTCTGTACCGGCCTGCGACGTATGATTCAGCCATGACCACGGACAACGCACTCCTCGCCGACGACGCCTGTTACCTCGCGCTGAAGACGCGGGACGCACGTTTTGACGGCAGCTTTTTCACCGGTGTGACTTCCACCGGCATCTACTGCCGGCCGGTCTGCAGCGTGAAAACACCCAAGCGCGAAAACTGCCGCTTCTTCGGCCATGCAGCGCAGGCAGAAAACGCCGGCTTTCGGCCCTGCTTGCGCTGCCGACCCGAGCTGGCACCGCATTCGGTGGTCTGGTCGATTCAGGATGCCAGCTACATCCTGGCGCATCAGGCAGCCCGCCTGCTTGATGAGCCCGAGGCGTGGACAAATATAGCCCCCACGCTCGGCACTGGCGTGTCCTCGCTGCCCCCCGAGGGGGCGCTGCGCCTGCGGCCCGGCAAAGCCGGTTCCGCGGCCCCGGCTGGTAATGAGAGAACTACTTCGCGGCGCACGCCCGTGACATCCGAACCGACGGTGGCAGGCCTGGCGGCAAAACTCGGCGTCAGCGACCGCCATGTCCGGCGCATTTTCGAGACCCAGTTCGGCGTCTCGCCGATGCAGTATCTGCAAACGCGCCGGCTGCTGACGGCCAAGCAGTTGCTGGCAGATACCGCGCTGCCGATCACGCAGGTGGCGCTGATCAGCGGTTATGCGAGCGTGCGCCGCTTCAACGCCGCCTTTGTTGGGCACTACGGCCTGAACCCGACGCAGTTGCGTCGCCAGGGCAACACGCCGACGGACCAAGGTATCACCGTCAAACTCGGCTACCGGCCGCCTTACGACGTGGCGGCGATGGTCGGTTTTTTCAAAAAACGACAGATAAACGCTATTGAATTTGTAGCTGATGATTCAGGCGGAACAAGGGTTGGACGCACTTTTCGTGTGGAAACCGGCGGCAAGGTTCACGCCGGCTGGCTGCTGGCCAGCTTTGACGAAAGCCGCAGCCATGTGGCGCTGCGCATCAGCGACTCGCTGCGCGAGGTGTTGCCGCTGGTGATACGCCGGGTGCGCGCCATGCTGGACCTGGACGCCGATCCGCAGGCCATCAACAGCGTGCTGCACGACAGCTTTCCGGGTGGCGACGGCCTGCGTGTTCCGGGCGCGTTGGACGGCTACGAGCTGGCGGTGCGCGCCGTGCTGGGCCAGCAGATCACGGTGGCGGCGGCGCGCACGCTGGCGCAACGCATGGTCGACAAACTTGGCGAGCCGATTGAAACACCGTGGCCGGGCCTGACGCGCCTCTTCCCCTCAGCCGCCGTGCTGGCGCAGGCCAGCGGCGATGCGCTGGGGCAACTGGGCATTGTGCGACAGCGTCAGACGGCGATTGTCGGTATCGCCAAAGCCGTCGCAGAAAAGCGCGTGCAGTTGCACGGCGGCGCCGATGTCAACGCCACCATTGCCGCATTGAAAGAATTGCCCGGCATCGGCGACTGGACAGCGCAATACATCGCCATGCGCGCGCTGCGCTGGCCCGACGCCTTTCCGGCCGGTGACGTGGCGCTGCACAAGGCGCTGGGTGTGCAGGAACTGAAGAATCCGGCCAAAGAAGCCGAGCAGGCCTCGCTGGCCTGGAAACCCTGGCGCAGCTACGCGGTGATACGCGCCTGGAGCGGCGCGATGGAGGCTGCAACTGCCTCGCCAAACGCTACTGAATTGATAGCTGCCAGCGCCCTTCCGGAAAGGGCTGGAGTCCAAAAATCTTGACAGTAGCCTGCACGACCGAAAACCCGACACTTTTCAATGAGAGACACTCCAGGGAGCGCACCATGAAATTCTCCAACCCCATCGTCCAGACCCGCTATGAGAGCCCGCTGGGCAGCATCATCATTGCAGCCACTGCCGAAGGCCTGGCCGGGCTGTGGTTCGACGGCCAGCGGCATTTGCCTGCGGAGCTGGTGGGTCCGGCTGTCTGGCCCAGCGACCCTGAACACCCGGTGCTGAAAGAAGTCATCCGGCAACTCAGCGAATACTTCGCCGGCCAGCGCATCGAATTTGATGTGCCGCTGGACTTGGCCTACGGCACGGCTTTTCAACAATCGGTCTGGCAGGCGCTGCTGAAAATTCCCCAGGGCGGCACAGCCAGCTACAGCGAGGTTAGCGCCCGCATCGGCAAGCCGGCCGCAGTGCGTGCCGTGGGCGCGGCCGTTGGCCGCAACCCGGTCAGCATTATCGTGCCCTGCCACCGCGTCATGGGCGCCAACGGCTCCCTCACTGGGTACGCCGGTGGGCTGGAGCGCAAAAGCGCGCTGCTCAAGCTGGAGGGCGTGCGCTTTGAGGGCGCCATGTGACGGCTGGACCTTCTGAACTGAAAAACAAACGCTGGCTCAACGATTTCATGTTGCTGGCAGCCATCTGGGGCTCGTCCTTCCTGTTCACGCGCATCGCCGTGGTGGACTTCGGCCCGCTGCCGACCGCCGCCGTGCGCGTTGGCATTGCCGCGGCCTTTTTGTTGCCGCTGGTGCTGCTGCGCGGGCTGGGTGGCGTGTTGTTGAAAAACTGGCGCCGCGTGTTCCTGGTCGGCCTGTTCAATTCGGGCATTCCGTTTGCATGTTTTGCGTTTGCGCTGCTGTCCATCACCACCGGGCTATCGGCCATTCTCAACGCCACAGTTCCGATGTTCGGTGCCATCGTCGCCTGGTTCTGGCTGAAGGACAGGCCCACCGGCTCGCGCGTGCTGGGCCTGTTGATCGGTTTTGCTGGCGTGGCGATGCTGGCCTGGGACAAGGCGACCTTCAAGCCCGACGCATCCGGCGTGGCGCCGGGCTGGGCCGTGTTGGCCTGCCTGTTTGCCTGTGTCTGTTATGCGCTGTCGGCCAGTTATGCCAAGCGTCACCTCACCGGCCTGCCGCCGCTGGTGACTGCCGCCGGCAGCCAGATCGGCGCGACCGTGGGCCTGGTCCTGCCGGCCGTCTGGCTGTGGCCTGCGCAAACGCCGGGCGGCGGCGCGTGGCTGGCGGTCGCGGCCGTCGGCGTGTTGTGCACCGGCATCGCCTACGTCCTCTACTTTCGGCTGATAGAAACCGCCGGCCCGGCGCGCGCACTGGCCGTGACCTTTGTGGTGCCGGTGTTCGCGGTGTTCTACGGCGCGGTCTTTCTGGGCGAGGTGGTGACGCTGTGGATGCTGCTGTGCGCGGTGGTGATCATCTGCGGCACCGCGTTGTCCACCGGTTTGCTTAAGCTCGGGCGATGACTTCCGCCCGCAAAATGAAGCTCAAGCTGACAGCGCCAAAGCCGCGCAATCCGCTGGTGGCGCCGGCCCTGCAGCGCAAGGCGGGTTCACATCAGAGATCCGCCGCCGCCTTGCGCCGCGCGGAGAAAATGGCGCTCAAAAAGCAGATCAACGAGAGTTGACCATCAGGGCGCGCCTGTTAGACCGAACCGGCAACGACGTTGATGGTCAACGCCACGATCAGCACATTGAAGGTAAATGACAAGATGCCATGGCCCAGCGTCAGCCGGCGCATCTCGCGTGAGCTGACCTGCACGTCCGACACCTGCGAAGTCATGCCGATTACGAAGGAGTAGTACAGAAAGTCGAAGTAGTCGGGGTCAGGCTGGTTCGGAAACACCAGCCCCGGTCCATCAGGCTCCTTGCGCTTTTCTTCATGGTAATAACGGTGCGCATAGTGGAACGCGTAAATAGTGTGGATGAACAGCCACGACAGCGCCAGTGCCAGCATCGCCAGCGCCATGTGCAACAACCGCTCGGTGCCACCCATTTCCTTGACCTGCTGCAGCATCAACGTGATGCTGGCCACACTAGCCAGCACCGCCAGCACCATCACCCCAAAAATCACCACACTGGGCTCGTCCTGAGCCTGGGCACGCTCGCGCGTGCCTTTGGAGTCAAAAACCTCGGCCAGCCACCAGGCCAGCACCAGATACACCGCCGCGCCCACGCACCAGCCGAGCAAGGCGCGAAACGGCCAGTCTGTCGGGACGGGTAGCAACGCGACACATACGCCGGCGACCAGACCGTAAATCAAGCGCTGCGGGCCGGTGGATTCGGAAAGATGTTTGCGCATAGTCGCATTGTGGGCCAGTGTCGGCAGGCTGACTACGCCGACGCGGCGCCATGCAGGGGCGGCACGAAGAAAAAAGGGCTTGATTCTATTTTCATAGCAGCAAACCCTCGTTTCTGGAGGAGTGGATGGGCCACACGCACCGAATGCCTCGATGTTCTGAAACCTGTCAATGACCGCACTCTACCTGCGCTAAGGTGAGAGACCCGCAGCCGCTTCAGCGTCAGCCTCCAAATCGGCCCGCTTGGGCCGTGACAGCAAGCGGGTTGCGAGAAGACGGCGTTTCTCGCGACTTCAGATCGTCCGGCAGGCTTGCAACATCGCCGCCCTGACGCCCGATGGCGATCAACGCATGGAGCTCGCACGCTTCTGACAACCCGGTCGCTGCGCGCGCCTTGTCGTGGTCAAAACCCGCCATTGCGTGGCAAGCCCAACCGTCTGAAGTGACCTGGAGCGCCAGATACCCCCAGGCGCACCCCGCGTCGAATGAGTGGGTGTGAGATTCCTCTGTCTTCCCTGTTCTGGGGCTGACGAAGTGCCTGTCGGAAGCAATCAGTACCAGAGCCGACGCGGCGTGAGCCCAGCGTGCGTTGAATTCCACGCAGAATTGACCCCGCAAGGCGACAACTACATCGCCGGCGGGCGCCGAGGCCGGGCAGGCCCTGCACATGGCAGGGTTCACCCGCCACAGACCGAAAAAAAAGGGGGCACTCACGGTCATTCTCGAAGCCCCGGGCGCACTTTGCCGAAGGACGCTGGCACATCTGCAATCAGCGCGCTTCAAGGCTGATGAGAAAAAAGCCAACGAGGCTAAGGAGGAAGCAGCGCAACAGGCCGTGCAGACGAGCGCACGGCGTGCGGCAAGGGTGGCCAGTGAGCCGGATGCGCGGGCCTACCGGCTTTACGCGGCCCCATTCGCTGGCGCAAGTCCGGATCAGGTTGATCTCGAGGTGGCCAAAAACATGCTGAAGGCTCATCTTTCGCATGGCGAGGTGGCAGCGCCGCTGCGCACTTCGCCCGGCCTGGCAGGACGGCACCCCGATGCCGAGCGGCATGTCAAGGAAATCGTGAAAAAAGCGCTCAAGACGCTGAATCTCCTGGCGCCCTGAGCCGAGCAGGAAAGAATCACTGACCTGGCAGGAATCCCCAAGGAGGAAGGAGATGCGGGGGCGGGGATCGCCGAGCGCTTTGCGCCGCACAGGCGCGCACAGGGACTGCTTCCCAGGAGGTCAGGGGTTGGCGAAGGAAGTGAAGCGGAAAGAGCGCGAGACCAGCCACGCACTGGTTTTAAAAAAGAATCAGGAACGATTCCCCGAGTCAGGAAACTGTTTTTTCCTTTACTCCCCACACCTACCATCGCCTGATTTTCCCTGCGAGCGCCCACTCAGCCGCGCGTGTTTGAACCAGAACCATCGACGCTTCGCGGCTCCCGGTAGTTCCGGCGGCTTTGGACTTCTGGAAGTCCTGTTTTTTCTAGTTTCCACCCCCGTCACCCCCTCCTTGGAATTTTTCTCCAGTCTTTGAGCTGCAGGCAACGGTTTGTTAGCTCAGTTCGGCTTGCCAAGAAGCGCTGTTGCAGCTCAGGCAGCCACTGGACTCCCTGTGCTTACTATCGTCGACAGCGCAGTCGCCGAACTCCGCCGGCGCTTAAGTTGAACTGCAGTTTTCGGAATGCTAAGCACGAAATATGTTGGTGATTTCCCGCGCCGCGTGCTGAAGCAAGGGAAGGATTTCACGTACGCGTTTTTCGGTCATGCGCGCGAGCGTGGCCGACACAGCGACGGCGGCAACCGGTGTGCCGTTGCGGCTTTTGACGGCCAGTCCCACAGCACTCACGCCGGGCACGGCCCGGTTGGAAATCCAGGCATGGCCGGTGCGTCGGGTCTGAGCGCAGAGTCTGTGAACTTCCGCTGCGTCGAGATCCCCGTACACGCTCAACCTCGGATCAATCGCACGCACGATGGTGTCCACCTCGAGCGCTGACAGACTGCTCAGCAAGGCCAGCCCGCCGGCGCTGACGCCCAAAGGCTGTCGACTGCCCACTGGAACGGACGGCGCTTGAATGGGGTACTTGCCCTGAACGCGGCTGAGACACACCGCATCGTTGCCGCTGCGCACGAACAGGAACGCCGTGTCCCCCGTCTGCTCAGCCAGTTGCTCCAGGATCGGCGCGCAGAGTTCATGCAGATTGAACTGGTGTGCCGAGGCCAGGCCGAGCTCGAATACCAAGGGGCCCAGGGTGTAGCGGCGGCTGTGGGGGTCCTGCACCAACATGCCCTCCGACATCAAGGACTTGAGCAGTCGGTGTGCGGTGGGGCGCGCCAGCTGCATCTCTGTGGCCAGATCTACCAGACGAACGCCTTCGTAACTCTGGCTGGCCAGTATTTTCAAGGCTCGAATGGCCCGGGTGATGGTCTGTCCGCCGTGCGGGGCTGTGGTGGGCATAAGTAGTCCATATAGTGGAATGACGAGGCATCTGATTGACAGTCATCTGCCCTTCGGAAAGACTTGCTTAAAGCTGAAGTGCGGGACGAAACAATAGAAACCGTCCAAATAGTTCACCATCATGCCCGTCTCGTGCGACGGGCTCAACACCCAACAAGCAAGGAATTTGTCATGATCCAGCAGACCGAACACCTGACAGCCAGGGACCGGGTACCGTACGAACCGATCGTTGGGCGCCGGCCTTTCACGCTCCCTGGTAACGCCCGCGTGGCGGTATGGACGATCGTCAATGTGGAGAACTGGCTTCCCGAGTCGGCCATGCCGCGCGCGGTGTTGTCCCCGCCCATGGGGCAACCACTTTTGCCCGATCTGCCGAACTGGTGCTGGCACGAATACGGCATGCGCGTGGGCTTCTGGCGTTTTCTGGAGGTGTTGAACAGCCGCAAACTTAGAGCCACCTTCGCAGTCAATGGGACGGCATGCCACGAGTACAGAGCTGCATGCCAAGCGGCCCTGGACGCGGGGTGGGAGTTCATGGGGCATGGCCATGTGCAGAAGCCGATGCACCGAGTGGAAGACCAGGCTGAGGCGATCCGGCTGACCATGGAGGCTATCCGCGCGTTCACTGGGCAAGCGCCACGTGGTTGGGAGAGCCCGGGCTTGACCGAGACCGAAACCACTATCGACTTGTTGGCGGCCGCCGGCATCGAGTACGTGGCCGACTGGGTTCTGGATGACCAGCCTGTCGCCATCCAGACCCGGTCAGGTCCCATCGTTTCGGTGCCGTATTCGGTCGAGATCAACGACGTGGTCATTTCGGCGGTACAGCAACATGCCTCGGACGAGTTGTTTCGCCGTGGGCGCGACCAGTTTGATCAACTCTACAAAGAGGGCGCCAGCATTGCGCGCGTGATGGCAATTTCCATCCACCCCTATCTAACGGGGGTGCCGCACCGTATCCGTTATCTCGAGGCTCTGTACGACCACATCCTGCAACACGAAGGCGTCGTCATGATGACCGGCGGTGAAATCATGGATGTATTCAAGGCACAGCAGCACCCGGCCGCCTAGCGGTTGCTGACCCGTGGGCCGCTCCGCCACATTTTTGTAAACAATTGATGCTCATGACACGTCCACGCGTTCTTTTCATTTCTACGGGCGGCACCATCACCATGACCCAGGGCGCGGGCCCCGGCATGGCCCCTACTCTGACCGGTGCGGACCTTGTCCGCGCCGTGCCCCAACTCGCGCACATAGCCGATCTGGAGGTGGTGTCGTTCGCTCAAAAGCCTGGCGCCTCGCTCACCCTGGAGGATCTGCTGGGCTTGGCCCACTTACTCAACGAACAGCTGGCGCAGGGGTTTGCCGGCGCGGTTGTGGTTCAGGGAACCGACACGATCGAAGAAACCGCCTTTGTGCTGGACCTGCTGGTGGCGTCGGACCGCCCCGTCGTGGTGACCGGCGCCATGCGCGGTGCGGCGGCACCGGGTGCCGATGGGCCGGCCAATCTGATGTCGGCCGTGACGGTTGCGGTGGCGCCGGACATTGTTGGGTTGGGTGCCCTGGTGGTGCTCAACGACGAAGTCCATGCCGCACGCCATGTGCAAAAAATGCACACCGCATTGGCCTCAGCTTTTGCTTCACCCGGTTTTGCGCCGCTGGCCCGTGTCATCGAGGGGCGCGTGCGCCTGTATGCGCGTGTGCCTGGCCGGATTCTCATTGCAGTGCCCGTTAGCGCGGGCGACAGTCCGGTGGCCCTGTTGACCGTGGTGCTGGGCGACGACGGCAGGCTGCTGCAGGCCTTGCCCGGGCTGGGCTACCGCGGAGTCGTGATCGAAGCGCTTGGTGCGGGGCACCTGCCGTCCCTGATGGCGGACCGGGTGGCAGAACTGTCGCAGTCCATGCCGGTCATTCTGGCCACGCGTGTGGCTGCGGGTCCGGTGTTCACATCGACCTATGGCTTCGCTGGATCCGAGCTCGACCTGATCGGCAAGGGCGCGGTGCCGTCCGGCGAGCTCTCGGGGCCCAAGGCCTGCTTGCTGCTGCGCTTGCTGTTGGCGCAGGGACTGCAAGGCGCAACGCTGGTGCAGGCGTTTGCCAGGGTGCGCGATGGAGGCGTCTGAACAGCGTGGCGTGGGTGACTTCGCCGCCTCAACCTGGGGGGCTGGGTTTGGCGCCGGCGTGGGCCTGGATGATGCGTGGCACCACGGCGCGTGCGCCGGCGATGAAGTGCTCGATGGTCAGCTGAACCAGTTCTTCGACGCTGGACTCCAGCGGCACATTGAATATCCAGCGCCGTTGACCGTAATAAAACACCCGGGCATTGATGCCCCAGACCAGTTCGATTTCCTGGAGGTCCAGGGGCACCACGTCAGGTCCTGGCAGGCCCAGCTCTGCGCGCATCTCGATGGCCACCGGCTCCAAAATGCGGCTGCGCAGGAAACTCAAGTAGCGCTGGTTGATGGCTTCACCCCGCAGACCGGAGAACATGAACAGGCGGACCCAGTCCCAGGTCAGCGCGGTCTTGGCGTAGTCGCAATACAGCCGGGTCAGGCGTTCCTGCAAGGGGATCCGGCGGTCGGCAATGATTTCTTCCCAGTAGGAGTTCCATCGACCGACATACACCTCCTGGTACACCCGCTCAACCAACGACGCCTTGTTGGGAAAGTACTTGAAGAGAAGGGGTTGTGTGACGTTGAGGCGGCGCGCCAGCTCGCGCGTGTCACCGTCAAAACCCACCTCGGCAAAGAACTTGACTGCCTCTTCGACGATAGTTCGTTCACGCTCCTTGCCTGACAGCCGCCGACGTGCGGGCGCAGGCAGAGCGTCAGACGTCTTGATCTGGGCAGGGGCAGATGGATCCGGCTTGGTGCGCAAGAGGGGCCTTATGGATGGGGTGATGGGGATTATCGGGATGGGGTTTGCCACCATGGATCAGCCTGAAAATAGGTGATCCAATGATCACTTAATAACTGGAATATACCTCCACTATGGCTGAATCCACCTATTCAATTGAGGGGCTGCAGACCGGGCCTTGGCTCACCCTCAGTCATCCGGTCGGCTCCGACCGAACCACCTGGGCTGCGCAGGTCGCGGTACTGGCGCGCCAATACCGCGTCCTGAGCTACGACATCCGCGGCCACGGCCATGCGCCCAGCCAAGGGTCAGTATGCAGTGTGGACGACCTGGCGGCCGACGTCCACCGCCTGTGGCAGCAACTCGGCATCGAACGCAGCCATTTCGTGGGCTTGTCGCTAGGGGGCTGCGTTGGACTTGCACTGGCGCACCGGCATCCCGAAACAGTGCAGTCTCTGGTGATTGCCAACGCCAGGCTGGAGATGGACACCGCCGCAACGCAGATGTGGCTGCAGCGCGCAGCCACTGTGGAGCAGCACGGCATGGCGCCCGTGGTGGAGCCCACGCTAGAGCGGTGGCTGACACCCGCGTTTAAGGCGTTGCAGCCGACGCAGGTCGCCGCCGTACGCCGGAGCTTGGCGGCCACATCGCCCGAGGGTTTTGCAGCTTGCGCGCGGGCTTTGGCGGACATGCACCAAGCGCACCGCCTGCTCGATCTGAAGATCCCCACCTTGTTGTTGGCGGGCCTATCAGACCTTGCTGTGCCAAGGGATCTCATGCAGGGCTATGCCGCCTCAAACGCCCGGCTGCAGTTCGTGGAACTGTCCGGACCGCATATCGTTCATTTGGAAAACCCCGACGGTTTCTCCCGCGCGGTGCTGGATTTCCTGGCGCCCCGCTGACCACCTTGCCACAGAACCCGCGCACCGCCAAGTGCACTAGGGAAAACACCAATTTTCTGGTGATCGTTTGATCACTAAAGTCTATCGCAAGGGCCGTGTGTTTTGTGGCTCATACAGACAACAAGGATGGGCCCATGCAACATGCGGACGTGGATTCGGAGATCGACCCGCTAGATCTGCGCCGTGCTTTCGGGCGCTTTGGCACGGGTGTGACGGTCATCACTACGCGCACCTTCGACGGCACGCGTCTGGGGGTGACGGCGAACTCCTTCAACACAGTGTCGCTTG
The DNA here is from genome assembly GCF_014641715.1 of Polaromonas eurypsychrophila. GTDB lineage: Bacteria > Pseudomonadota > Gammaproteobacteria > Burkholderiales > Burkholderiaceae_C > Polaromonas > Polaromonas eurypsychrophila. The sequence goes on from NZ_BMIG01000005.1 coordinate 218,950, forward strand.
AGCCCCCGATCGTGCTGTGGAGCTTGGCAAGCAAATCGCCGAACCTGGAGCACTACAAGAGCGCCGGGCGTTTTGTCGTCAATGTGTTGGCACTGGACCAGATAGAGCTGTCCAGCCGCTTCTCCCGCCCCTCGGCCGACAAGTTTGCCGGTGTGGCGTATTCCGATGGTGTGGCGGGTTTGCCGGTGCTTGAAGGATGCACGGCTTCGATCGAGTGCGTGGTGATCAACAACCATGTGGTCGGCGATCACGTGCTATTTCTCGGACGCGTCGAGAAATACACCTACCAGGACATGGCCCCACTGCTTTTCTGCAACGGCAAGTACATCGAAGCGACAGTGATTTCCCCGCCCGCCGCACCCGCGTCGCCGGTTTCGGCTTCGGCCGTGGCGGCCAGGGCCGCTTGCTGAAGCTTTCCCAGCCCTTCAACCAATCCACCATTCACCCGAAGACAAGGAACCGACAATGAAACTCGGCATGTTCATGATGCCGTTGCACCCCCCGGGTCGCAACGTGACCCATACGCTGCAGGAAGACCGCGAAGCCATCATCCTGGCCGACCGCTTGGGTTACTCCGAGGCCTATGTTGGCGAGCATGTTACCGACGCAGCCGAGACCGTCACCTCTTCCATGATCTTTCTGGCCAGCCTCATTGCCGAGACCCGTCAGATCATGCTGGGCACCGGCACGATCAACGTTCCGAACAGCCACCCGGCGGCAATTGCTGCTCAAGCCGCGATGCTGGACCACTTGTTGCAGGGGCGTTTCATCATGGGCATCAGCCCGGGTGGCCTGATGTCCGATGCCGAAGTGTTCGGCAACCTGGGAAAGAACCGCACCGAGATGTTCGTCGAGGGTATCAACGCGGTGCTCAAGATCTGGGAGTCCAATCCGCCTTACAACATCGAGGGCAAATACTGGAACATTTCGGTGGAGAAGACCATGATTCCCGAGATCGGCCAAGGCTTCATGATGAAGCCCTTCCAGAAGCCGCACCCTCTGATTGTGGGAACCGCAGTGGCGCCTTTCTCGCAAGGCGTGACCGAGATGGCAATGCGGGGTTGGCAGCCGATTTCAGCCAACTTCCTCATGCCCGAGTGGGTCAAGACCCATTGGCCCAAGTACGTGGAAGGCCGCACCGCCGTGGGTGCCGTGGCTTCTCCCAAAGAATGGCGCATTGCCAAGAGCATCTTCGTGGCCGATGACGAAGCTACGGCGCGCCGCTATGCGCTGCAGTCCGACGGGCCCTACCATTTCTATTTCAAGCAACTGGTGCGCAAGCTGGTGGGCGCTGGTGGAAGGGGCAACCTGTTCAAGACCGACCCGGACATGCCAAATGAGGCCATCACACCGGAGTACGTGACTCAGCGCCTGGTGATTGCCGGCACCGTCGACTCGGTGGTCGAGCAGTTGCTGGCGTTTCGTGAGCATGTGGGTGACTTCGGTACCCTGCTGTATGCGGGGCACGACTGGGCGGACCCTGTGCTGGCCAAACGATCGATGCAGCTGATGGCCGAGCAGGTGATGCCAAAACTAAACGCCGCCATCGGCCAGGAAGACAAGCGGCATCGTGAGTTGGACGCACATGCGCGTTGATCGACGCTCCTGCACGCGTCCATTCCGATCGGAGGGTTGCACCCATCACGAACCAGCGGAGCGTCGGCAATGGGGACCTTGATCCAGATCGCTAATGCCTTGTCTCTGGCGGCGTTGTTGTTTGTCGTGGCGAGCGGTTTCACGCTGATCTTCGGTCTGTTGCGTGTCGTCAATCTGGCGCATGGCGCTCTGTACCTGCTGGGCGGATACATCGGCCTCACAGTCGCGAAATTGACCGGGAGTTTCCTTCTCGGCATTCTTGCGGCCACCACGTCGGTGGCCTTGATCGGATATTTGCTGGACCGCTTCCTACTGGACCGGGTCAAGGACCAGGACCTCAAGCAGGTGCTGCTCACGCTGGGTGTGGCTCTGATGCTCAATGACCTCGCGCTGGTCATCTGGGGCGGCGATGCGCTGACGGTGCCGGTCCCTGAGTTCCTTCGTGGTGCCATGGAGGTGGGTGAGGCGTTTTATCCGAAGTACCGGGTCTTCGTGATGGCCGCCGGACTTTCGACTTTTGTCCTGCTCTGGCTGGTTTACAACCGCACCCGACTTGGGGCATTGATCCGCGCCGGCGTGGACGACAAAGAGATGGTCCAGGCCATCGGCGTCAACATCCGACGGCTGTTCGTGATCACCTTCATGCTCGGCTCCGCACTGGCCGGTCTGGGCGGCGTGCTTGGGGGGGCTTTTCTCACTTTGTATCCGACCGCGGACTCCGAGATACTGGTGTTCAGCTTGGCGATCGTGATCATCGGCGGACGGGGTAGCCTGGGCGGCGCGGCCATTGGCAGTCTACTGGTGGGCGGCCTGGCCACGTTTGGTCCGCTGTGGTTGCCCGAGTTAGCCTACTTTGTGATCTTTGGCCCGATGGCGTTGTTGCTGGCCTTCCGCCCCCTTGGACTCTTTGGAAAGGCCTAATACGTGATTCATCGCACCCCGATGCTGCTGGCGCTGGCGCTATTCCTGGCGCTGATCAGCGCACCCTTCTGGCTCAACGCCTATCCGCAGACCCTGTTGACCGAGATCCTGATCTTCGGTCTGTTTGCCGCTTCGATCGACCTGCTGGCCGGCGTGGCCGGGCGAACGTCGCTGGGACATGGCGCCATCTTCGGTACCGCCGCCTATGTCGTGGCTTGGTGCCAGACCAGTGCGGGCATCGATCCGTGGATGGCCGTGGTCCTGGGCGTGATGGCCGCGACCTTGCTGGCCTTGGTCTTCGGCCTGTTGGCCGTGCGCACGGATGGGGTCTACTTTCTTCTGTTGACGCTGGCGCTGGGTATGGTGGTCTGGGGCGTGGCCTACCGTTGGGTCTCGGTGACCGGTGCCGAGAGCGGCCTGCGTGGTATCGCCCGCCCCAACGGCTTGGCGGACAACGCCCATTTCTACTGGTTTGTCCTAGCCGTTGTCGCTGCGACCTTCCTGGCGCTGCGCAGCGTGGTGAATTCCCAGTTCGGTCTGGCCTTGCGTGGCATCAAGCAGAGCAGCACGCGCATGCGAACCCTGGGCTACAACGTACCTCTGACGTTGGTTCTTGCATTCACGGTGTCGGGCTTTGTGGCCGGTGTAGCCGGTGTGCTCGGCGTCTATCTAAACAGCTTCGTCAGCCCTAGCAGCGTTGCACTGGCGCAGTCCACCAAGGGCTTGTTGATGGCCATCCTGGGTGGCGTCGGAACGCTCTGGGGTGGCTTTATCGGAGCCGGCGTAATGATCGCCCTCGAGAACCTGGTGAGCTTCTACACCGAGCGTTGGGCCATGGTGCTGGGTGCCTTGTTCGTGCTGACGATGCTCTTTGCCCCGACGGGGCTGCTGGGCACGGTACGAACGATTCTTGCACGGTTCCAGCACGGTACGTCCGACAAGACAAAAGACTAGTTCGTGTTCCCCCTGTCCTTCGCTTTCAACAACCATAGGAGACAAGCATGCATCGCAGAAACTTCATCTTGAACAGTGCCCAAGCCGGGGCCGCACTCATGTTGCCGACATTGAGCCCGCTCGCCTTCGGCCAGGGTGGTCCGATCAAGATCGGGTTCATGACGCCCCTGACCGGAGTTGCGGCGGCACCCGGCCGCGAGTTGCTCGACGGCTGGAACATGTTCTGGCAGCAAAACGGGCTGAAGATTGGTGACCGTGTGGTGGAGATTTTGGTGGAGGACGACGGCTCCAACCCCGACACGGCGCTACAAAAAGCCCGTCGCCTGCACCAACAGCAAGGGGTTCACATGCTGGTGGGCAACGTGCTGGCCAATACTGGTCTCGCCGTGGCGGAGTACGCCAAGACGGCCAACGTGCCCTACCTCATGCCAGCCGTGGCCGCTGATGATCTGACCCAGCGCGGGCGCATTCCCAATGTGCTGCGCACCGGTGGCTTTTCGGCCAGCCAGATCACCCGCCCATTGGCTGACTGGGCGCGCAAACGTGGTTACAAGCGCGTAGTCACCCTGGGCCAGGACTATGCGTTCGGCCACGAACAGGTGGGCGGTTTCGTGCAGGTGTTCACCGAGGGCGGCGGCGCCGTGGCGGGACAGTTCTGGCACCCACTGAACACGCCCGACCTGAGCACCTACCTGGGTCAGATCAAGGCGTTGAACCCGGATGTCGTCTTCTCCGTCCAGACCGGCGCGGACTCCGCACGTATCCTGCAGCAATGGTCCAGCTACGGTTTCAAGGACAAAATCCCGCTCATCACGTCGCAGAACGTGACCGATCAGTCCGTGATCCGCACGCTGACGGCCGCAGAGTGCGAAGGCATCATTTCCAGTTCGCACTTCGCCGAAGGACGTGACTCCGCCGACACCAAGGCGTTCGTCGACAACTACGAAAAGGCCTACAAGAAGCTGCCGGGCATCTTTGCTGCCGAAGGCTTCACCGGAGCCATGTGGTTGGCGCATGCCCTGAACAAGATCAAGGGCCGCTCCGAAGACTCTGCCACCCTCATTGCATCCCTGTCGAGTGAAGCCATCAACGGCACACCGTTCGGCAAGACCGTGAAGATGGATGCCTACGGGAACCCGGTGTTCGACGTGTACATCCGCCGTGTCGTCAAGCGCGCCGACGGCAAGCTGGTGAATGCGGTGGTCGACACCTACCCGCAGGTCTCGCAGTTCTGGACCTACAACCCGACGGAATACCTGAAGCAGCCGTCCTACAGTAGGAACTTCCAGGGCATCGCCAAATGAGTTCAGGGCGGCCATCGGATCACCTTGAGGGGACAGCCATCGAACTGCGCGGGGTGAGCCGTAGCTTCGGTGGCCTGAAGGCCGTAGATGATGTGAACCTGCGGGTGCAAGCCGGTACACGGCATGTACTCATCGGGCCCAATGGAGCGGGTAAGACGACCTTGTTCGCCCTGATGTCGGGTGAACTCGATGTGAGCGCGGGTCGCGTCAGCTTGTTCGGCCAAGACGTTACGTCATGGTCAGCCATGCGCCGCTCGCGCGCAGGTCTGGGTCGCACCTACCAAATCACCAATGTGTTTACAGGCCTGAGCGTGCAGGAAAATCTGGTCATTGCCATGCGAGGGCGCCAAGGCGACAAGCTCAACATGTTTCTGGGCACGCGGCCGGATGCAGACGGCAGTGCACGCATTGACCACCTGCTAGGCGTTTGTGGTCTGGAGGGCCGCCGCCAGGTGCGCGCGGGTTCCATGTCGTATGGCGAACAGCGCTTGCTTGAGCTGGCCATCGCGCTGGCTAACGAGCCCCGCCTGCTGTTGCTGGACGAACCTGCGGCCGGCCTTTCACCGGCAGAGCGCGGCCCAATGGCCGACACCATCCGCCGACTTCCGCGCGAGTTAACCATCGTGCTAATCGAACACGACATGGAACTGGCACTGGGCCTGGCTGATCGTGTCAGTTGCCTCTATTACGGCCGAGTGATCGCCGATGGAACGCCGGAAGAAGTGCGCTCGGACGCGGAAGTGCAATCGGTCTACTTTGGAACAGCCAGCAGCCATGCTTGAAATAAAATCCATATCCTCCAGCTATGGGGAAGCACGGATCCTGCATGCGATCAACCTTACGGTTGCGCAAGGCCAGGTGGTTGGGCTGCTCGGTCGCAACGGCACCGGGAAGACGACCTTGATCCGCTCCATCATGCAGGTCAAGCCGCCGCAGGTCACGTCAGGCTCCATCAAGTGGAATGGACGCGAGCTGTGCGGGATGTCGTCAAATGAAGTTGCGCTTTTGGGTATCGGACTGGTCCCGCAGGGACGACGGTTGTTTGCATCCTTGACGGTGCAAGAGCACTTGGAGATCGTTCCCCGTCGACCCGCAGTTTCGGGGCGTCGACCATGGACCGTTGAGCGTGCTTACGAGTTGTTCCCACGTTTGGGTGAGCGCCGCAGTCACCGCGGCAATCAACTCTCTGGCGGTGAGCGCCAGATGTTGGCGATCACTCGAGCATTGATGTTGAATCCGGATCTGATGTTGATGGATGAGCCCACGGAGGGACTCGCGCCTTTGATCGTGCAACACGTTGAGCAAGCTGTCTCTGCACTTAAAGCAGAAGGGTTGACTGTCTTGCTTGTAGAGCAGAATTTACGAAGTGCGTTGGCAGTCGTTGACTCGGTTTACATATTGGAAACCGGTGCTGTGGTGCACCACGGATCAGCCAGCGACCTCACCAGTGACGCGGCAACACTTCACCGATATCTAGGGGTTTAATCGCCAGACGATGACGGCTGTTGACGATTCTCCGCTTTTGGCTGGCCGCATTCACCCCTACGAAACGAGGACCTGTTACTCCTCGCAGGAATCAGAGTATGCCGCTCTGTCAAGCGGTGGTAGACCGATCCAATCTCCAGTTCAGACTTCACGACCTTGAAGCCGCGCTCAATGTTGGGCAGTGACTTTGTAGCGCTCGATGACCTTGTCAGGGGGTTATGTCAGCAATGTGCTCAGTCCTTCAAACCGGCCAAGCTGATCAGTTGTACGCCACCTTGAACGTGGCGAATCTTCCGGCCGGGAGCCGCGCCGGTCATAGATGCGAGTGGTGCTGATGCTCGCGTGCCCCAGCAATTCGGCCGTGATCATGGGATCAGAGAAGCTGTTCATCGCGCTTGTCAGCGTAACGGCCGGGCCAGCTACCAGCACGGAGCTGTTGGATCGCTTTCATCGTTGATTGCAGCCGACGGAGCTCCTCGAGGCTTTGCATCCGTACTTCCATCGACTCAGAAATAAGGCGAAGCATCTGGTCACGAGCTTGTTCGCTGGACTCGGACACGTCATTCATGACCGACCCGTAGAGCACCGGTCTCCAACAAATGCTCTGCGTGGTGTCCCCCATAATGGGGCGATCCGTCCGTTATCGCGGATTGACACTCAAGATCTTCCATCCAGTTCCTCAGCGTGACAGCCGCGCCAACCAGGGGCAAAAGCCTCTCGAAAAGCTTGTCCTTGGCGATGAATTCCACCGCACCCGCCGCCCGTACTTGTTCAGGGAGGTCCGCACTCGTATCAATCGAAATGGCCGCAACAAACGTACGAGGCCACTTCTTCAGAATCTCACGCGTGAGATCGAGTCCGTTGGCATCGGGTAGGTTGATGTCCATGAAGACAATCGATGGGCAATGCGCTTCAACATACCTCAAAGCGGTGGCGCCATCTGGCGCTTCGATGACTGAAAGGCCAGGATAAAAGCGCTCGATGCACACGCGTATCGCTTCGCGCATCGGCGCGTGATCCTCTACGATCAGCACCGCCGCCTCACGTCGGACACTTCCTGGTTGGCTCATGGCGTTTCCTTGGCTGACTCTGGGATATTGACTATCCCTGCATCGCATCAGCCTGTATGTCGCGCAAACCAGACAGACGGAGTTCGGTCTGTAGCGTTTGTCGGACAGCTCGGTTAACCGGGTGGTGTCAGCCCGTGTTGAACAGCAAGCTTGACCAGCGAAGCCACATCGGAGACGCCAAGCTTTTTCATCAGCCTGCTCCGGTACGTATCGACGCTTGTTTTGGACAAATGGATTGCTTGCGCGATCTCGGCGCTGGTCCGGCCTTCAACCACAAGCTGGAGCACCTGACCCTCGCGCGCTGAAAGGCTGTCAAGTGGGCCGCGCTGGCCCGAAGACGCTGATAGTGCTCCGATGGCGGGACTCACATAGCGTCTTCCCGCGCAAACGGCCCGTATAGCCTTGACGAGTTCGGCACTTGCTGCATCCTTCAGGACATAACCGGTGGCGCCGGCGTTCAGTGCCTGATAGACGTGTTCCCGGTTCGAGTGCATCGAGAGCACCACCACCTGCGTTGCGGGCGTGCGCATGCAGATCTCACGCGTAGCTTCTATGCCGTTCATCTCCGGCATGGATAGATCCATGACAACCACGTCGGGCAACGTGACACTTGCTACGCGCACCGCGTCGTGCCCGTTTCCAACAGATCCGACGATCTCCATTCCGGCGCCCGTGAGCAGCACCGAAAGGCCCTCCCGCATCATGGCGTGGTCGTCGACGAGCAGAACCCTAGTCATGTTGTGCGCTCCAGAACTGCCATGATGCGCGTGCCGCGACCCAGAGCTGAGTCTACTTTCAGCTTCGCATCCACGGCCTCGGCGCGCTCACGCATGATCTGAAGTCCATAGCTGCCCGACTCCGGCAACTGGGTAGTGTCAAAGCCGCAACCGTCGTCGGCGATCATCAAGCGAACCTCCTGCGCTTCCTGGACAAAAGAGATCTCCACCGCTCGCGCGTTGGCGTACTTGGTCAGATTGTTGACTGCTTCCTGCGCAATGCGGAACAGTGCGGCCTCGATCAGAGGAGGCAGCCGCAGCTCGATATCGACGTCACGTACGCTTACCGCTATCGGAAAGCGGTCTTCAAGCGATCCCGCCAATATCCTGATCGCGACTCCCAACCCATGATCGTCAAGACCGGGAGGCCGCAACTCGGCCATGATATTGCGCGAGGTCGCGATTGCACTTTGCAGAAGTTCCAGCGCCATTCCAAGCCGATTGTCAATTTCGGCAGACGGGAGAGCCCTGGCCAGTTCAATGTTTAGCTTGGCGGTGGCGAGATCCTGGCCGATCCGGTCGTGCAGTTCCCGGTGGAGCGCTCGCCGCTCGTTCTCCTCCATTTCCGTAAGTCGCCGCTGTAGTTCACGGGTCCGCTCCGCGCTGTGGCGCAGCGCCTCCTCGGCGCGGGCGCGCTCAAACACGGGGAAGACCCGGTGGGCCACCTCCACGATGAGGGTGACTTCGTCGGGCCGCCAGTCGCGCACCCTGGGGGCGCCAACGGAGATAAGGCCCGGCCACGCGTCGTCCTTGAGAATTGGAGCGGCGATGAACGCGCGCATACCGACGGCGCGGTACGCCTCCTTGTCCGTTCGAGGGTCGGTGTCCGTGTCGCGAACGACGACGGACTCGCCCGCGCTGGCAGCACGCAGGAACTCCTCGCTCAGGTAGTCGCCCGCCCGGTATGCGCCGCTGGGGACGAAGAACCCCTCCCGCTCCCAACTAGCAAGCGCGGTGAAGCGCGCTTCAGCCGGCTCTTCCCCCGGGTCGAGCTTCACGCCGATGACATGATAGGAGCTGACATCCAGGTAGGCGCCGAGCGCCTCGCCGGTGGCACGGACGACCTCGTCGGGACTTTTGAGTAAGGTCGACGTCTGGGACAGCTTGTCCAGGAAGGCGGCGTGGCGCTCGCGGCGCTTGCGCTCCGTGATGTTGTTAAAAACCGAAACGACCCTGCGGCTGCCGTTGCCACCGTCCCGCGCCAGGTAGACGTCGAACCAGCGGTCCAGCCCACTAACATAGTCCTGAAAACGGATTGGCTGGCCGGTAAGGACCACCTGCTCTAGCCGTTCTATTACCCTCTGCTCGAGAGCCGGTATGAGCTCGCGACCGCGCTTGCCAATAATTTCGCGCCCCATGCCGCTCATCGCCTCGTGTGAAGCATTGATCTCAAGGACCTTGTAGTCGATCGCCTTGTCCTGCTCGTCGAACAAAACCTCGATTGTCGAGACGCCCTCGTCGATCGACTCGAACAGTGAGCGGTACTTTTCTTCGGACCGGCTCAACGCCCGCTCAGCGCGGGTTCGTTCAACCGCCACCCAGGTGCGCTCGGCGACCTCCTGCACCGCTTCGACTTCCGTCGACGCCCAGATGCGCGGCAGGACACTCAGCACCGACAGCAACCCGACCCAAATGCCTGCCTTAAACAGCGGCACCGCGATATACGCGCCGACGTTTGCGGCGGCCATTGCTTTCCGCTCGTGTTCTTCGAAAAGCGGATCGCTCGTTATGTCTGCAGAGACCTGCAGCTTTCCAGCACGATAACCGTCAGCCAGGCGTTTGCCGTAATCCTCGGAGCGAAACGAGCCGACCAGCGGCGGCAACCCCTTGGCATACGAGTGCGAGATATGGACGTACTCGCCAAGCACTTCGCCGTAACTGGCCTGATTGACCTGCAGATGCTCACCCAGGAGATTGGCAGCAAGTACTTGAATGGCCTGTGGGTCGGCAAGCGGCCTGAGTGCATCGCTCAGTGTGAGCAGAAATACTTGCAGGCGCTCGCGGCGCTTGCGCTCGGTGATGTCCCTGAAAACCGCAACGATCGTCCGGCTCCCCCGGTGTCCGAATGGGGACAGGTAAACCTCAAACCAACGGTCGAAGGAGGGAATGAAGTCCTCAAAACGCGACGGCTCACCGCTAAAGGCAACTTTACCTATTCGCTGAATCACGGAAGGGTCGATGTCGGGCATCACCTCGCTGATGCGCTTGCCGACCACCTCGCTCCCGAGGCCGCTCATAGCCTGATGGGCACGATTGACAGCCAGATAGCGGTAATCGATCGCATGGCCGTTCTCATCGAACAGCACTTCAATGGTCGCGACGCCTTCGTCGATCGATTCGAACAGCGCACGGAATGGCTCATCCGATGCATGGGCTGTGTCTCCGGCGCCGGGCTGAGCATCGTCCCGGCCAAAGGCGATGAACGTGCTTGAGGGATCCCCTTGCTTATAGAGGATGGGCTGGGCGGTGAGGCTTGGCGAGTCCACTTCACCAACAATGGTCTTTTCAAACTTGCGGATGTCCTCGGCCGAGGGCCAAGTGCTTTGGTCATTGGGATTGAACGGTTTTGCACTCATAGCCCCGTAAGCGTACTCGAAGCTTTTATGGGCCGCTATGGCCAAATCGCGGGCACGGACCAATGCTCGACGCTAATCCCGCGTTTTGAGCGACATCTTGATCTCGGGTCGTCCACTCCATCTGAAGCGCAAAGCCATTGGGAAAGACGACGCGGAAATAGTAAATACCGTGGCGAGAACGACGGATACAGGCCGGAAGGCGCATTGTGGTGGTCCTTGAATAGCCCACTGCAATGGCTCACCCGAAAATGGCCTTGAAAGACAAAAGGCCCGATTTCTCGGGCCTTTTGAAGATTTGGCGGAGCGGACGGGACTCGAACCCGCGACCCCCGGCGTGACAGGCCGGTATTCTAACCAACTGAACTACCGCTCCTGGTAGATAGCGTTTGCTCTTGCGAGCCAAGTGCTAACGACTTGTGCCTTGCGCCTCACACGGGTGTGAAGAATGCTGGCGACCCTAAGGGGATTCGAACCCCTGTAGCCACCGTGAAAGGGTGGTGTCCTAGGCCTCTAGACGATAGGGTCTTAACCTTGGAACTTCCGGCAGCAGGTTTTTGCGTTGAACAAAGACCTGCCGAAAAAAATCTGAAAACTTTTTCGACAATTGAATGGTGGAGGTAAACGGGATCGAACCGATGACCTCTTGCATGCCATGCAAGCGCTCTCCCAGCTGAGCTATACCCCCGTATCAACCGAGCAGGTTTCCCTGCAACTGTCGAGCCTTGAATTATAGCCCGAAATTCAGGCGCTATTCAAACGCTTCAAACGCGAAATCACCTTGGCCCTGTCCATCAGGGACAAAAGCGCATCCAGCGACGGGGTTTGCGTGCGCCCGGCCACCAGCACACGCACCGGCATCGCCAGTTGCGGCATCTTTAGGCCGGTCTCTGCCAGCACCTGCTTGATGACGGCGGCAATTGCCGGCTTGCTCCACTCGGCGCCCTGCAGCAACTCGGCCAGCCTGGCCAACGCAGGATGAATCTCGACGGGCGCATGTGCCTGGATCTCTTCGGCGGCCACTGGCACTTCGTTGACCAGCACAGCCATCCACTCGGCCAACTCGACCAGCGTGCTGCAGCGGTCTTTGAGCAGCGCACAGGCCGCCACACGGCGCGGTACATCGAGACCGGCCAAAGTGCGCTCGTCAAGGAAGGGCACGACATGTTCGGCCAGCTTCTCGTCGGGCATAGCCTTGAGATGCTGGGCGTTCACCCAGCGCAGCTTGGCCTCGTCAAATTGCGCAGCGCTCTTGCCAAGGTGATCAAGGTTGAACCACTGCAGGAATTGTTCGCGGCTGAAAATTTCATCGTCGCCGTGGCTCCAACCCAGGCGCGCCAGGTAGTTGACCATGGCGTCGGGAAGGTAACCTTCTTTGGCGTACTGCGTGACGGCTTTGGCGCCGTTGCGTTTGCTCATCTTCTCGCCCTGCTCGTTGAGCACGGTCGGCAGGTGCGCATACACCGGCACGTCCTTGCCCAGCGCACGGAAGATGTTGATCTGACGTGGCGTGTTGTTGACGTGGTCGTCGCCGCGGATCACATGCGTGATGCCCATGTCCATGTCGTCGACCACGACGCAGAAGTTGTAGGTCGGCGTGCCGTCGGGCCGCGCGATTACCAGGTCGTCGAGTTCGTCGTTGCTGATCTCGATGCGGCCCTTGACCTTGTCGTCCCAGACCACGGCGCCGCCCTGCGGGTTCTTGAAGCGCAACACTGGCAGCACACCTTCGGGCACGGAAGGCAAGGTCTTGCCGGGTTCGGGCCGCCAGGTGCCGTCATAACGCGGCTTCTGCTTGTTGGCCATCTGTTGCTCGCGGAGCGCATCGAGTTCAGCCACGCTCATGTAACAGGGATAGACCAGGCCGTCAGCCACCATTTGTGCGAGCACCGCCTTGTAACGCGCCATGCGCTGCATCTGGTAGACCGGGCCTTCGTCGTAGTCCAGTCCCAGCCAGCGCATGCCTTCGATGATCACATCGACGGCTTCCTGCGATGAACGCTCGACATCGGTGTCCTCAATGCGCAGAATGAAGTCGCCGCCGGTGGAACGTGCAAACGCCCACGGGTACAGCGCCGAGCGGATGTTGCCGAGGTGGATGAAGCCGGTGGGGGAAGGGGCGAAGCGGGTGCGGGTTTTGAGGGTCATGCCAGGGTGTCCAGGCCACCAAGGCCACGAGAAAGGTCGGCCTTGATGTCGTCGATGTGGTCCAGCCCGACCGCCAGCCGGATCAGGCCCTGGCTGATGCCGGCGGCCTGGCGCTGCTCTTCGCTCAGGCGCCCGTGCGAGGTGGTGCCGGGGTGGCTGATGATGGTTTTGGTATCGCCCAAGTTGGTGGCGATGCTGATGACCTGCGTGCTGTCGATCACATGGAACGCGTTCTTGCGCGCTGTCGCGACGTCGTCGCCGCGCAGGTCGAAGGACAGCACCGCGCCGCCCAGACCGGACTGCTGGCGCATCGCCAGATCATGCTGCGGGTGCGACTCGAGGCCGGGGTAATAAACACGGGCCACCTGCGGCTGCTGCTCGAGCCACTTTGCCACAGCCAGCGCGTTGGCGGACTGCGCCTGCATACGAATGCCCAGGGTTTCCAGCCCCTTGAGCACGACCCAGGCATTGAAGGGTGCCAGGGTCATGCCGGCGGTACGCACCACCGGGCCGAACACATCGACGATCAGTTTTTTCGGGCCGCACAAGGCGCCGGCCATGACCCGGCCTTGGCCGTCCAGGTACTTGGTGCCCGAATGCATGACCAGGTCGGCGCCAAACTCGGTGGGCCGCTGCAGCGCCGGCGAACAAAAGCAGTTGTCCACGGCCAGCAGTGCACCGACACCATGCGCGAGGTCGGCCAGCGCGGCGATGTCGCACACTTCGGTCAGCGGATTGGTCGGCGTCTCGGCAAACAGTAGTTTGGTGGTCGGGCGCAGCGCGGCCTTCCATTCGGCCACGTCGGTTTGCGACACAAAGGTGGTCTCGACGCCGAACTTGCCGAACTCGCGGCCGATCAGCGCAATCGTCGAGCCGAACATGGAGCGTGAACACACCACATGGTCGCCAGCCTTGAGCAGGCCCATACACATCATGAGAATGGCGCCCATGCCGGTGGACGCGCCTATCGCGGCCTCGGTGCCTTCCATGGCTGCAAGGCGGCGCTCAAAACTCGTGACCGTGGGATTCGAGGTGCGGCCGTAGGTGAAGCCCTCCTCGGTGCCAGAAAAACGCCGCGCCGAGGTCTCGGCATCAGGCTGCACAAAGCCACTGCTCAGGTACAACGCCTCGGAGTTTTCGCCATGCTGGCTGCGATCCAGCGCGACGCGCACGGCCAGCGTGTCGCGATGCAAATTGTCAGGAAGTTTCCGCTCGCTCACGTTCATGCCTCCTGCGGGTTGGGCAGGGCCAGGCGCGACACATCAACCTCGTTCTCTTCGCTGCTGTCAACGCGACCGGCGTTCATTTTGGCGATGCTTTCGGGCGTGATGTCCCCGGTGATGTAGACGCCGTCAAAGCAGGAAGCGTCGAAGCCGTCGAGGTTTTTATTGAGCGAGCCGATGGCGCGTTTCATGCCCTCCACGTCCTGGTAAATCAACGCGTCGCAGCCAATCGCCACGCGAATTTCCTCGACTGTGCGGTCATGCGCAACCAGTTCGTCGGCGGTCGGCATGTCGATGCCGTAGACATTGGGGTAACGCACCGGCGGCGCGGCGCTGGCCAGGTAGACTTTTTTGGCGCCGGCGTCTCGCGCCATCTGCACAATTTCGCGGCTGGTCGTGCCGCGCACGATGGAATCATCCACCAGCAGCACGTTGCGGCCCTTGAACTCGCTGGCAATCACATTGAGTTTTTGGCGCACGGATTTTTTGCGCACACCCTGGCCCGGCATGATGAAGGTGCGGCCGACATAACGGTTCTTCACAAAACCTTCGCGGTAGGGGATACCCAGCAAGTGCGCAAGCTGCGTGGCACTGGGTCGGCTGGACTCGGGGATCGGGATGATCACGTCGATCTCGTTGGGCGGCACGGTCGAGACCACGCGTTTGGCCAGCGTTTCGCCGAGGTTCAGCCGCGCCTGGTAGACCGAGATGCCGTCGAGCACCGAATCCGGCCGCGCGAGGTAGACAAATTCAAAGATACAGGGCTTGAGCTGGGCGTTGACAGCGCATTGCTCGGCGTGCACCGTGCCTTCGAGGTCGACAAACACGGCTTCGCCGGGTGCGATGTCGCGCACAAACTGGTGCGAGGTGCCTTCGAGGGCGACCGACTCGCTGGCCACCATCACGGTGTTGCCGCTGTCGTTCTGGCCGCGGCCCAGGCACAGCGGGCGGATGCCGAAGGGATCACGAAAGGCCAGCAGGCCGTGGCCGGCGACCAGCGCCACCACCGCGTAAGAACCCTTAACACGCTTGTGCACACCGCGCACCGCGGCGAACACGTCGGCGGGTGTCAGCGGCAGGCCGCGGGTGGTTTTTTCGAGCTCGTGCGCCAGCACGTTGAGCAGCACCTCGGAGTCGCTGTCGGTGTTGATGTGGCGGTGGTCGGTGGTGAACAGCTCGGCCTTGAGTTCAGCAGCGTTGGTCAGGTTGCCGTTGTGCGACAGCACCAGGCCAAACGGCGCATTCACGTAGAAAGGCTGGGCTTCGTCCTCACTGTAGGCATTGCCTGCGGTCGGGTAACGTACCTGACCCAGACCCACGGTGCCGGGCAGCGCGCGCATGTTGCGGGTACGAAACACGTCGCGCACCATGCCTTTGGCCTTGTGCATGAAAAACTTGCGGCCCTGCTGCGTGACGATGCCCGCGGCGTCCTGCCCGCGATGCTGCAGCAGCAGCAGGCCGTCATAAATCAGCTGGTTCACCGGGGCGTTGCTGACAACACCGACTATTCCGCACATATGTATCTACTTTCGTTCATAAAATCGATCGACACGAAGTGCGCCGCGCAGGACCGCCCCAAGCAAGCACAGCCCCGGAACCCGGTGCCAGGGGCAGCGCACCGGCGAAGGCGCACGCAGTGACAAGCGTCGGGGCCCATCAATCCAGGTACTTTCCGAACTGTTCGGGCAGCACCGGCTTGAGTCCCTTGAGTGCAACGGTCAGTACCTCGGCGCCACGCGACTCCTGCCACCACACGGCGCTTTTGAAGGCGGTCATGTTGATGACCACCGTCACCGCCAGCAGCAAAATCACGCCGCGCACCAGGCCGAAAGCTGCGCCTAGTGTGCGGTCCACCGGCCGCAGACCGATGGCGTCCACCAGCTTCTTTATCAACACCGCCACCAGGCCCGCCGCAAACACGGCCCCAATAAAAACCAGCACAAAAGCCGCCGCATAACGCACCGGCTCCGAGGCGCTTTGCAAAGGCAGCAGCAGCGCCACTTCGGGCGCAACCCACTGCGCCAGATAAAACGACAGTGCCCAACCCAGCACCGACAACACCTCGTACACCAGGCCGCGCCAGGCGCCTATCAGCAGCGAAAGCGCCAGCACCCCCAGAAAAGCCAGATCGACAACGGCCACGGCGCGCTAGTACTTATAAAGTCAGGATGGCCGCTGGCAAATCAAGCCCCTTGATCTTGCTGGCCGCCTTGTCGGCGTCCGCCCTGGTGGCAAACGGCCCGACCCGTACCCGGATGCGCTTGCCGTCCTTGGTATCGGCCACCTGGGTATAGGTTTTCAGCCCCGCCCTTTCGAGCTTCTGTCGCACTTCGCGCGCCTTGTCGTCATCGGCAAACGCACCCACCTGCACCACCAGCCGGCCTTCGGTCTCGGCGTTGGCCACCTTGGCGGCTGGCGCGGGCGCCACCGGCTTGCCTTCGAGCAAGGCCTTGGCACGCGCCGCCTCGTCACTGGTCGCAGCCGGCTTGGCGGCCACTTTGGGCTCTGGTTTTGCTTCTGTTTTAATAGCGCTCTGGACAGGCGGGACAAGGGCTGCAGGCTTTTCCGATACGATTTCTTCACGCGGCGCAAGGCTGGACGGCACCGCCACTTTTTCGCTGGCGGCGGCAGGCGCACTGGCTGCGACCTTGGGCGCGGGCGCCGGCATCACCAACGGCTTGACAGTATTTTTGCCGGGGATTTCAATCGCGATGTCGACCGCCACAGGCCGCGGCTGGGTGTCGAACAACAGCGGGAAACCGACTACACCGATCAATACCAGCACCACGGCACCGATCAGTCGGTGCTTGGCGCGTTTGCGCATGGCCTCGACACTCTCGGCGGGACCGGCCGCCCCGGCAGCGGTGGTGGATGAGCCCCGGCGAAAGTTGAAAAACGGCATGTTGGTGGCGGTGTCCGTTAGGTATCGGTTGATGATGGCGCGGGACGCCCTGGCATGGCGTGCGGGGCAAAAAGACGGGGCAGACCCTCTTTCAACACAGCCCCCACCGTATAGAACGATCCGAACACCACAATTCTATCAGCGGGGTCTGCGGCGGCCACCGCCGCCTGCAGGGCCTGGACCGGGGTGGCGAACACCTGTGCGCTGGCGTCCGGGCGCCGGTTACCGGCCTGCCAGCGAGCCATCAAACCGGCACCGCTGGCCGCGCGCGGCGTCGGCAGATCGCTGAAATACCAGCGATCCACCATGGGCCCGACACGCTGCAGCATGGCCGCCAGGTCCTTGTCGGCCATGGCGCCGAAAACCGCATGGGTGCAGGGGTAAAAACCCATGGCGTCGAGGTTTTCGGCCAGCGCCGCGACCGAGTGCGGGTTGTGCGCCACATCCAGCACCAGCGTCGGCTGGCCGGAGATGATCTGAAAGCGACCCGGCAGCTCGACCATGCCCAGCCCATTGCGCACCGCCTGCGCCGTCACCGGCAGCCGGTCGCGCAGCGCCGTCAGGGCCGCCAGCACGCCGGCGGCGTTGACCAGCTGGTTGGCGCCACGCAAGGCCGGATAGGCCAGGCCGGCATACCTACGGCCGCGGCCAGCCCAGGCCCACTGCAGCTTGTCGCCGGAAAAATTGAAGTCACGGCCCAGCCGCCACAGGTCAGCGCCCACTTCGACAGCATGGTCCAGCACGCTTTGCGGCGGAACCGGGTCGCCGACCACCACCGGCTTGCCGGCGCGCATGATGCCGGCCTTCTCGAAGCCAATGGCTTCGCGGTCGACACCCAGCAGTTCGGTGTGGTCGATATCGATGCTGGTGATCAGGGCGCAGTCGGTATCGATGATGTTGACCGAATCGAGCCGCCCGCCCACACCGACCTCCAGGATCACAACGTCCAGCTTCGCCTCGGCCAGCAGGCTGAAGATGGCCAGCATGGTGAACTCGAAATAGGTCAGCGAGGTGTTGCCACGCAGCGCCTCGACGCGTTCGAAGTGCGGCAGCAACGCTTGCCCCTGCACCATCTCGCCGCGGACCCGGCAGCGTTCCTCGAAATGCACCAGGTGCGGGGAGGTGTAGACCCCGGTTCGGTAACCGGCCTGCCCGAGGATGGCCTCAAGCATGGCGCAGCTCGATCCTTTGCCATTGGTGCCGGCCACGGTGATGACCGGGCAGTCAAAAGCCAGGCCCATCCCGTGGGCCACACCGCGAACCCGGTCCAGGCCGAGGTCAATTGCGGTGGGGTGCAGGCGCTCGCAGTAAGCGAGCCAGTCGTCCAGGGTAGTGAGCTTGTCCATAGAGGCACTATTGTCGCCGCTGGCGCCCCGGCACCGCCTCTGCGTCAGCCTGTAACTCTTGCCTCCACGACTTGTTTTGCTATTGAATTAATAGCTGCTTGCGCCCGCTCGCCATGGGCTGAGGCCCGATTTGATACACAAATCATGCGAAAATTGTCGCATGATCACCGTTTACGGCATTTCCAACTGCGACACCGTCAAAAAGGCCCGCGCCTGGCTGGCTACCCAAGGTCTGGCCCATGAATTCCATGATTTCAAGAAGCTGGGAATCCCGGCGGCAAGACTGCGAATCTGGGAACAGGCGGTCGGCTGGCACAAGCTGCTGAACCGCCAGGGCACCACCTGGCGCAAGCTGGACCCCGGCGAGCAGGCCAGCGCCACGGACGCCGCCGGCGCACTGACCGTGATGCAAGCCCACGCCAGTGTGATCAAACGTCCGGTGGTCGAGTGGCCGGGCGGGCAAATCACGGTGGGCTTCGAGCCGACAGCCTGGGGGGCGCTGGCCTGAGCATGTGGGGGGGGCCGAAGGGGTTTGTAAAACTGTCGGCCAGCTTTACAGTGATTTACCTGAACTTGTGTGCACCAAAAGCGCTCTGAATCATTAAACTGGAAGCTGTTTATTTGGCCCGCCTTCACGGCATTTCAGCGGGCTGAAAAGGATGTGAATCATGAAAAAAATACTTTTGTTATCGACGGTTGCCGCAGCCTCCAGCCTGTTTGCCGTGAATGCGTCGGCCATGGATATCCTGGCACGGGTGCTCTCCAGCACGCCGGTGGTGCAGCAGGTCGGCGTGCCGCAGCAGGTCTGCACCACGCAGCCCATGGTCACGCAGTCGCCGGGCTCCGGCGCCGGTGCGGTGATGGGCGCCTTGGCTGGTGGCGCCATGGGCAATGCCATCGGTGACGGTGGCGGCCGCGCACTGGCAACCATGATTGGCCTGGTGGGCGGCGCGATGGTCGGCAACAACATCGAAGGCAACCGCACCCAGGTGCAAAACGTGCAGCAATGCGGCATCCAGACCAGTTATGAAAACCGCACCACACACTACAACGTGGTCTACGAATACGCCGACAAGCAGTACAACATCCAGATGCCCAGCGATCCCGGCCTGTATGTGCGCTTGCAGGTGACACCGGTCGGTGCCCTGCCCTCGCCACAGGCGTCGGTGCAGCGCGGTTACGCCCAACCCCAGCAGGCCCAGCCCATGTATGGACAGCCTGTGTATACCCAGCCGGTGTATTCACAGCCGGTGTATTCACAGCCGGTGTATTCACAGCCGGTGTATTCACAACCGGTGTATTCACAACCGGTTTACAGCCAGCCGGTGTATGTGCAGCAAGCACCGGTGGGGGCTTACCCCGGTTATTACTCGCGGCCTTATTACCCGCCGATTGGCCTGTCGCTTAATTTCGGCTACAGCCGTGGTGGGCACGGACATGGGCACCGCCACTGGCGTTAAGCGCTGCGAACTCGCGTAAAAAAGGGCTGCATCCTGCAGCCCTTTTTTTGTTAGCGGCGTCAACGGCGCCAGCCGCATGCCCGCGCTCTTAAAGCGTGGTCTGGAGCAGCGCGCCTTTGAACAGCACCGGCCCGCTGGGCCCGCTGCCCGCAGGAACGCCACCTTTGGGCTCCAGGCTGATGGCCAGCGCCGGCACCTTGTTCACAGCATCATTGCCGGCCGGCAGGCGCACCACCGCACCGTCTCCGAGCACGCCCAGCGACTTGGCACCGCCGCCCTGCGGCAGCGCCCACAACTGAAGCGACTTGTCTGGCGCAGGGTGGAACTGGCCCACATGTTTGAGCTGCAACTGGCTGTGTTTGGGGTCGTACGTCACCAGCACCGAAGGCGCGGACTTGTCGTCGGCCAGCACGGCCACGTACTGGATCTCGGGCGTGGCGGCCAGACGGGCGCTGAGTTCCTGCACCTGACCGTTCAGCGCCGTGTTCAGGTTCAGACCAGTCACCACCGCCACCACGGCAGCCATGGCGCCGGCGGCTGTGGCGCCACGCCACAAACCGAGGCTGGCCCACCAGCCACCGTCCGATACAGCGGCAGGTGCCCGCCGTGCGGCCAGCATGGCCCTGGACTCTTTTTCAGCGTTGACAAGATTTTCAATGCGCTTCCAGACCGCCGGACTGGGCGCGGTCTGCGGCTGCAGCTCGGCCACCGAAGCCATGCGGCCTTGCCAGATCAGCGCGGCGGCGCGCACCGGTGCATGGGTGCGCGCCAGCGCCTCAAAGCGGCGACGGGCACCGCCGCGCAGCGTACCCAGCGCGTAGCTGGCCGCCAACTGCTCGACCAGCGAGGGGTTGCGCGTGATATTCATACCTTACCTTCTTCCAGAAGTTTCCCGACACCATTGGCGGGAACAAACCCAATCAAATTCATGCGGTGACTCATACAAACCGCGACATGCAGCCCCGCAATTGCTCCAGCCCGCGGCGAATCCAGGTCTTCACCGTGCCCAGCGGCAGCTTGAGCTGCTCGGCCAGTTCGCCGTGGCTCAGGTCCCGCATGTAGGCCAGACTCACCACCTCACGCTGCTTGTTGTCCAGCTGGCTCAGGCACTGGTGCAGCGCCCAGGCCTGCTCACTGGCCAGCGCCGTATCCATCGGATTCGGGGAATTGCCTTCCACCGTCTCGGCCATCACATCGTCCAGCTCCAGCGACGCATCGGCCCGTTCGGAGGTGCGACGACGCAGAAAATCCAGCCCCCGGCTGCGCACGATCAGGCACATCCAGGCCATGGGCGGCGACAGGCTGGCCTTGTAGTCGCCTGCAATACGCCAGATGTTGATGAATGCTTCCTGCAACACGTCCTCGGCCCAGCTTCGGTTGGTGACCACTCTCACCGCCACGCCATAAAGCTTGGACGAGGTCAACTCGTAAAGCTCTCTGAGCGCCGATTCGTCGGTCTGGGCAACGCGATCAATGAGCGCGATCAATTGGGTATCCGGGCTTTCTGCATTCATGGACGCCATTGTCCTGCATTCCCTATACGCCCGAAACGGGTCAATGGATTCAGGCCGGCAGCGCCCGGGGAGGCCAGGCTGACCTAAAATCGATGGTTTTGCACGCCGGGCCCTCTTGCTGGCTCACCCGTCCTTTTCCAGAACACCATGACTACCGAAAAAATCGACAACATCAGCGTCACCACCCAAGCCAACGTGTATTTCGATGGAAAATGTGTGAGCCACGGCATCACTTTTGCCGACGGCACAAAAAAATCTGTCGGCGTGGTGCTGCCTTCCACCCTGACCTTCAATACCGGTGCACCCGAGATCATGGAATGTGTAGCCGGCGCCTGTGAATACAAACTAGCCGGCAGCGACGCCTGGGTGAGGTCTTCGCCTGGTGAAAAATTCAGCGTGCCGGGCAACTCAAGTTTCGATATACGGGTCGGTGAGGCTTACCACTACATCTGCCACTTCGGCTGAGGAGCTTTCCGAAAATCCAATGACCGGGCGCATTGCCGCGTTGTGCGGTACTCGGAATCCTCATGCACCTTGAGTGCATTCCGGTGTCCTCCGTTCCGTACGCCTTGCACTGCATCCCGCTCATCGAATTTTCAAAAGCTCCACAAGATTTATTCCACTGAGAAAAACATGGCCACCATCCTGCAAAACATCCCCGCCGGCCAAAAGGTCGGCATCGCCTTCTCCGGCGGCCTCGACACCAGCGCCGCGCTCTTGTGGATGAAACAAAAGGGTGCCCTGCCCTACGCCTATACCGCCAACCTGGGCCAGCCCGACGAGGCCGATTACGACGAGATCCCGCGCAAGGCCATGGAATACGGCGCCATCAAGGCCCGCCTGATCGATTGCCGCCCACAACTGGCTGCTGAAGGCCTGGCCGCTCTGCAGGCCGGCGCCTTCCACATCACCACCGCGGGCTCCACCTACTTCAACACCACGCCGCTGGGCCGCGCCGTGACCGGCACCATGCTGGTCAGCGCCATGAAGGAAGACGACGTCAACATCTGGGGCGACGGCAGCACCTACAAGGGCAACGACATCGAGCGCTTTTATCGTTACGGCCTGCTGACCAACCCCGCGCTGAAGATCTACAAACCCTGGCTGGACCAGCAGTTCATCGACGAACTGGGTGGGCGCTCCGAGATGAGCGCCTTCATGACCGCGAACGGCTTTGGCTACAAGATGAGCGCCGAGAAGGCCTACAGCACCGACAGCAACATGCTGGGCGCGACGCACGAAGCCAAAGACCTGGAAAACCTCAACAGCGGCATCAAGATCGTTAACCCCATCATGGGCGTGCCGTTCTGGAAAGACGACTGCGTGGTCAAGGCCGAAGAAGTGAGCGTGACCTTTGAAGAAGGCCGCCCCGTGGCCCTAAACGGCGTGCACTACCCGGACCTGGTGAGCCTGATCCTCAAGGCCAACGAAATCGGCGGCCGCCACGGCCTGGGCATGAGCGACCAGATCGAAAACCGCATCATCGAAGCGAAAAGCCGCGGCATCTACGAAGCCCCGGGCCTGGCGCTACTGTTCATCGCCTACGAGCGCCTGATCACCGGCATCCACAACGAAGACACCATCGAGCAATACCGCGACAACGGCCGCAAGCTGGGCCGCCTGCTGTACCAGGGCCGCTGGTTCGACAGCCAGGCCATCATGCTGCGCGAAACAGCCCAACGCTGGATCGCCAGCGCCATCACCGGCGAAGTCACTATCGAACTGCGCCGCGGCAACGACTACTCGCTCTTGAATACCGAATCGCCCAACCTGACCTACGCACCTGAGCGCCTGAGCATGGAAAAGGTGGAAGACGCCCCGTTCTCGCCACTGGACCGCATTGGGCAACTGACTATGCGCAATCTGGACATCACGGACACGCGCGCCAAGCTGGGTATCTATTCCAATGCTGGGATGCTGGAGTTGGGCAAGGGGGATGACTTTTTGAAGCTGGGCAAGTAGGCATCGGTTGAAGCCCCAAAGACAAAGCCCGCTTTTGCGGGCTTTGTCTTTTTATCGAATCACTGTCTCTCAATACTCCAACAGTAAACAAGCCATTTGCGTGCAAAGACATGGGCCCAATAAGCGGCCAGCAACATCGACGCGAAGGTCTGTCAATCTGCCAGCTCGATGTCGACAAACTTTAGTTTCTTCCCGTTCAACCGAATCACCTTAACTAGAACAGAGCGATTCACCATGGGACCAATAACATCATCGACAGCATCTTGGAGCCCCTCAATATGAAGTGAAACGCCGTCTACAACGATGTCTAACCAATCTTTGTCCAAATGCACTGCGCGCAAAGTACCTCGCAATTCTTCCGGACTCTTATCTACTTCAGGCGACTGAGGTCTTTCTTGTCGTAGTTGGGCATTGATACTTGAGCGCGTTCCAGTATCAAGACAGACTGGTTTTACTTCACCCGAGCCACGCAATTCAATCCGTTCAAAAGTTTTACCGGTGGGGGCTAGATTGCGAGCAAGCTTTAGAAATGTGGCTCGATACGCTTTATCTGACACAAGGCTTTCTAATGCAGCACCATCCTCAAATGTGGAGGCACTAACGATTTCAAGAAAGTGCTGCGCAATGCGCCGCGGCTCGACATTTTCTTTAAAGAAGTCATCTTGTTTGGGCTTCTGTATTGCTACAGAAAACTGATAACTCCCTGGCGCTGACTGAAACAACCAAGGGCGACACGATTCTTGCAATTCTCTCGATGGTGGACCGGCCCTTCGATGGTCTACACCCTGAAGATACTCAATCGTCCTATAGAACATCGATTGAATCGTTTGGACTTTGTCAACGATTAAGTCGAGCGGAGCCCCACCCGTTACCACCTCTCCACCCTTGACCGAAACCATGACCTGTCCAGGGACAAATGCGACGTTCGCTTTTCTCTTGGAACTTTCTGTCCATATTGCTTGAACCAAGTTTCTGAGTTCCTCGCGCGAAAATTCAGGTAACAACGAATCGGCAAGCATTGAGTGAGCGAGCTGCTCGGCTACAGCGTACTCTCCCGCCTTGTACCAAAGCGATACAGCACTAACCGCAGTGATCCCCCTTGTTCTCAGCTTTGACGCATCAAGCTGGTCCAGCGCTTTGCGCTCAGCAACAGCAGCTCCCTTATATAGCTCGTTTGCGCGATCAAAGTTGCCAGCCCTTAGCTCCAACTGTGCGTCAATCGCAAGTCTTTCACTTTCTGTGTGAAACAGAGCCCAGCTCATTTGCCTTCACTCACTTTCTGAATCGCTATCACCAATTCCTTAAAGCCGACAACTGACGCAATTGCTGGCAAGTTGCTCGCCCCACGTCGCGTTTGTTCTATCTTTTGCTTTAGTCGAGCGTCCACGACTGTACGCCCTCCAGAATCGACGCCAGACACTTCCAAGCGAAAGCAGGTTTCTAAGTCTTCCAACTCCGTATTTGCAGGCGCAACATACCAGTCCGCCCCAGTCAAAGTTTCCGCACGCCGAACTGCAACCAACCCCTCGCGAACTTCAACCGCAGCCAAACAAACGCCATAAGCGCCTGCTTCAGTTGTATCAATCTCGTTTGCCCAAGCGTTTCGCGTCCTTTCGTCAGGCTTAGTGAATTCGACATTGCAATTCGCCAGACCTGTGCTGCATGCAACCGACATTTCAATGGGCGAGGAATGGTGCCTATCAAGGCATACCGATGCAGCTTCCGAAAAAGTCCCGGCAAGCGAAGCGGTCAATCCAGGATGCCGCTCATGTAACTTTTCAAGACGCAACCCATTTTTAGAAATCTCAGACGCCATAAAGCCGCTCCTCCTTCATTTGTCTCGCGCATTGGATCAGTAGCCGATCTCTCCAATTTCTTCACTGCCTCTGTGGGAAGTTTGCTGAACCGTGCAGCAGTATCAGTCAAGTGAAACTATTCTGATGCTCCCGGCAATACTGCAACCCGCCAAAACGCTTGGCGTTGTTCCAGCAGAACTTGCCTTCGGGGTAGCTGATCTTCTCACGGCAATGGGCGCAGATCAGCTTTTTGGCCAATGAGGCGTCGGCCTGTGCGGGTGCTGGGGTGGCGGGTGCTGCAGCAAATACTGGCGCTGGAGGCCTAGGCTCCATCACAGCCTTGGCCGGTTGAGGTTTGGGCTGCATGAAGTCTGGCAGGTCCAGCAGGTCTTGCGGGCGGTGCTGGCGCTTGAGCTTTTCGCCCCATGCCTTGATGGTGTCGGGGCTGCGTATGTTGAAGATGGCCTTGAACACGCCGCCCGTGCTGAAGCCGTCCACCAGCTTTTCATGCCAGGCGCGGAACTGGTCTGCCTTGATCAGAAAGCTGGTGTCCAACGCCTTGGCGTCTGGCCGCTGAATGATGGCTTGCGGGTGCATCAGCACCACGTTATGGAACTCGGGCAGCTTGTCGGTGCGAGTGCCGATTTCCAGCCGTTCCAGAAGTTTGCCCAGGATGCGCGCGTGGCGGCGGCTTTGCTCATAGGGGGAGGGAATGCCGTAGCGCTCCTTGCCATAGCGCACGGTGAACTCGCCATGGGCGTTGACTTCAAGGTCGCCCGAATAATTTTTGGTTTCGATCAGCACCATGTAGCCGGTGCGGTTGATGACCAAATGATCAATTTGGGCCACCTCACCATCGACCTGGAACCGCAGGTCGTGCAGCAGGACATTGTTTTGCCCATCCTTGTAGTGGCCGTCGAGGTGGAAGGCGGCTTCTCGTTCGCCCTTGATGCCGGCGGTCAGGTTGCGCAGTTCAACGCGCAGCCACTCTTTCTGCCGGGTGTCCAGCAGGGGGGACTTTTGCAGGTCTTGCAGCAAAGCCAGGCGCCTGGACTTGTCGTCGGCTGATTTGATGAGCATGCTCCCCTCCCCCTTCGGAATTCTTATGGCTGGACTTTACCCGAGGGGCATGGCCACAACGCCCGTGGGCGCATGGACACATCAATCTCTGCAGTTCAATCGCCCGACGCGCGGGGGAGCTGCTTAACCATGCGGTCAAAGTCGCTCTCAAACAAGCGGTCTTGCACGATGCGGTATTTCTCAAACTCGCTTTCCGCATGGGCCTTGGCGATTTCTGCTGATACCTTACCGGCATCCTGCAGGATTTCTCGATCCCACAGTTGCAGGAAGCGGGCCAGGCGCTCCTCCCAATCTTGCATTGGTCATGGGGATACGGCGCATGGCTTACAGTTCAGCCATATCCAGGTAGGCCGACACGATGCGCTGCATCTGCGCCATCTCGAACTCCGATAGGTAATTCTTGGCGACGGAAACGTCATATTTGTGGACCTTGCCGTGGGGCGCGCCTTCCCAGTGGGTCAGGCCCATGTTTTCCTTCTGGTGGTTCGCCCGGTCCACGATCACCTCTGCCGCCGTCTGCCCGTGGATAGCGTAATGCAGTTTGTTTTGCACAGCGGCAAAGAAGCGTTTGGTGGCCGTGGCAGTGGCAGTGGTGTCGTAATCCAGTGCCGTGGAGTAGATGTCCGTGATCTTCTGGTAGAACTTGCGCTCAGTGAGCCGGATTTCCCGGATCTTTTCCAACTGCCGCTCAAAGAATTCTTCAGTCAGCACGCTGCCGGCACTCTTCAGGCGATCCACATCCATGACCCAGCCTTGGATCGTGTAGTCCTTCACGATCTGGTTGGCCCATTTGCGGAATTGCACTGCGCGCTCGTTCTCAATCTTGAAACCGACGGCAATGATGGCCTGCAGGCTGTAATGATCCACCTTGCGCTGGACCTCGCGGTCACCCTCGGTTTGAACCATTAAGTACTGCTTAACAGTTGCCTCGCGCTCTAACTCGTTATCCGCATAGATGCGCTTCAAATGTTGGCTGATGGCTGGTACCGATACATCGTAGACCGTGGCCATCATCTTTTGCGTGAGCCAGAGGTTTTCATTCTCGTAACGCATTTCGACACTATTGCTGCCGTTACCGGTGGCCGCAACAAAGGTCAGGTACTCCGCAGCCGAAGAGCGGACGATCGAAACATCGGTCTTGGTCGTCGGTGCCTGGGACTTGCGTTTGGTCATATGCGTGGCAAAGCAAAGTTTCCGGTCAGCGATGGCACGATTTCAGCCCTCATTCTGTTTGCTGTTATTTTATACAGCACTCAGCAGCGCAATGTACGCAGCGTAACTGTAGCTGCGGTTTTTTTTCTGCCCGGTCAGCTCCGTGACGATACCCAAATCTTCCAGCACTTTGACGGCTGCCGTGGCGGTGGGGAAGCTGGTGGCCAGCTTCTGGCGCACCTGGTCGATGGTGAAGCGCGGCATCATGGGCAGCATTTCAAACAAACGGTAGCTGCTGGGCCCTGCCTTGGGCGCCGCCAACAAGCTGCGGCGGTCTGTTGCCAACAGCGTGGCAATGGCCACGATGTTGCGTTCGGCATCGTGGGCTGCCGTGGCTACGCCTTCAAGGAAAAACGCCACCCAGCCCTCCCAGTCGCCTTCGGTACGCACGTTGGAAAGGCGGCGGTAATACTCGAACTGGTGTTGCTTCAGGTAGCCGCTAAGGTACATCAAAGGCTCAGGCAGCAAGCCCCAATGCTCCAGCAGCGCGGCAATCAACAGGCGCCCAATACGGCCATTGCCATCCAGAAATGGGTGAATCGTCTCAAACTGCAGATGGACCAGTGCCGTTTTCACCAGCGGCGGCAAGGGCTGCGAGCCATTGTCTGTGTTGTGTATGAAACGCTCCAGATCTGCCAGCAAGGCAGGCACCCGCTCAGGCGGTGGCGGCACAAACACCGCATTACCCGGCCGCGTCCCACCAATCCAGTTTTGCGAGCGGCGCAACTCGCCAGGCTGCTTGCCGTTGCCCCGCGCGCCATCCAGCAACAGCCGGTGGGCGTCACACAGCAAACGCACGCTCAAGGGCAGGCCAGCCGGGTCACGCAGTTGCGACTGCACCAGCCGGAAGGCACGCAGGTAGTTGGTGACTTCTTCCACATCGTCGGTGTTGTTCACCGCAAAGCCGGCTTCTTCGTCAAACAAATCTGCCAGCGTGGCCTGGGTGCCTTCAATCTGCGAGGTGAGCAGCGCCTCTTTGCGA
This sequence comes from Polaromonas eurypsychrophila, assembly GCF_014641715.1. Classification (GTDB taxonomy): domain Bacteria; phylum Pseudomonadota; class Gammaproteobacteria; order Burkholderiales; family Burkholderiaceae_C; genus Polaromonas; species Polaromonas eurypsychrophila. The sequence continues at coordinate 247,254 of NZ_BMIG01000005.1, forward strand.
ATGGCGCTGTAGAGCAGCCAGTCCACCGACGGCACCAGCCCGGCAACGCCCGACAACCGCGCCAGCGCCAGCTCGGCCGCACGGTTGGCCTCCACAAAGGACTCGGGCGCTAGCGCTGGCTTGGCGGGCGGCAGTGCGTGCGGCACAAACGCCTGCACGGACTCGCCCAAGGTGGTGGAGGCGGCGTAGGTACCGGTGCTGCGCATGATTTGAAAGAGTTCTTTAATTTGATGAGATCAAATTAAACCAATCTTTAATACGAAGCGCAAGTATGAAAGCAGGCTTTACAGAGCGCAGATGCCCGGAAAAAAAAATAACTTCCCCACCTCACGCGCAAACACCGGCACAGCCGCGTCATGCCTTAAACCACCACCGGCTCGGGCTCCAGCAAGATGCCAAACCGCTCGTAAACACTGGTCTGTATCGCCTTGGCCAGGGTCATGACTTCGCCGCCGGTCACCGGGTCGGCGCTGCCGCCCCGGTTGACCAGCACCAGCGCCTGGCGTTCGTAAACGCCGGCATTGCCAATGCTTTTACCCTTCCAGCCGCAGGCGTCGATCAGCCAGCCTGCGGCCAGCTTCACCGAGCCGTCATCGAGCTGGTAATGCACGATTTTTGGCTCGCGCTGGATGATGTCGGCGCACTGCTCGGGCGACACCGTGGGGTTCTTGAAAAAGCTGCCGGCATTGCCAATCACCGCCGGATCGGGCAGCTTGGTGCGGCGTATCTCGCAGACCCAGTCATAAATCTGCAAGGCGTCGGGTTGGACGCCAGGCGTCTGGGCCATTTTTTTCTCGAGATCGGCGTAACCGAGCACCGGCTTCCAGGCCTTGGGCAGTGCAAAACGCACCCGCGTGATCAACGCCTTGCCGGCCAGACCCAGGCCGTTGGGGCCCGTGCTGCTGTGTTTGAACACCGAGTCGCGGTAGCCGAAAGCGCATTGCGCGGCGCCCAGCGTGAAGGCTTTGCCTGTCGTCAGGTCCACCGCATCGAGCGAGTCGAAGCGGTCCTGCAGTTCCACGCCGTAAGCGCCTATGTTTTGCACCGGCGAGCCACCGACGGTGCCCGGAATCAACGCCAGGTTTTCCAGCCCCGGATAGCCCTGGTGCACGGTCCAGTCCACGATGTCGTGCCAGCTTTCGCCGGCGCCGGCCTCGACGATCCAGGCTTTGGCGGTCTCGCCAAGCAGCTTTTTGCCCTTGATCTCGACCTTGAGCACCAGCGGCTTGACGTCGCCGGTGATCACGATGTTGCTGCCGCCGCCCAGCACAAACTTGGGCGCATCCCGCAGCGCCGGGTCGGCCAGCACGGCGGCCACATCCTGCTCGCTGCTGATACGCACCAGGCTCAAGGCCTTGGCCATGATGCCAAAGGTGTTGGAAAACTGGAGGGGGACGTTTTTCTCGACTAACATCGCAGGATTGTCTCACCCGGCCTGCTGCAAGCCGGTCAAACCGCTGAAAAACCATGCCCTCTTTTGACACCGTCCTCGAAGCCGACCTGGTCAAGGTCAAGAACTCGGTTGAAAACACCGCCAAGGAAATCGGCACACGTTTTGACTTCAAGGGTACGGCGGCAGCCATCGAGCTCAAGGACAAGGAAATCACGCTGATCGGCGACAGCGATTTCCAGATTGACCAGATCACCGACATCCTGCGCAACAAGGCCACCAAGAGCGGCGTCGATGTGCGCTTTTTCGACGCCGGCAAGGTCGAAAAGATCGGCGGTGACAAGGTTAAGCAAATCACCAAGGTGCGCAACGGCATCGAGACCGAACAGGCCAAGAAAATATCGCAGTTGATCAAGGGCAGCAAGGTCAAGGTGCAGGCCTCGATCCAGGGCGACGCGGTGCGGGTCACCGGCAAAAACCGCGACGACCTGCAGGAGGCCATGGCCATGATCAAGGCCGAGTTGCCCGACATGCCGCTGAGTTTCAACAACTTCAGAGACTAGACATGAGCCCCCACGCTCGCCACTGCGTGAGCTTCGCTGCCCCCCTGGGGGGCTGGCCTTGCTTGGGGCGGCCCGGCGCGGCGGCCGTTCGTGTGCAACTCGGCCTGTTGCTGTTGGCGCTGGCCTGCTTGCTGCCTGGTCTGGCTTACGCCCAAAGCGTTGCGCTCGCCGGCATCCTGGGCAGCAAGGCGCTGCTGGTCGTCAATAGCGCGCCGCCCAAGTCGGTGGCGGCCGGCGACACGCACATGAATGTCAAGGTGATTTCCGCCTCTGGCGACCAGGCGGTGCTGGAACTCAATGGCAAGCGCCTCACGCTGCGGGTCGGTGATGCGCCGGTCAGCGTGGGTGCGGGTGGGGGGACCGGCGGCGGAGCGGGCAAGGGCAACCGCATCGTACTGAACGCGGGCAGCGGCGGGCATTTCATGACGGCCGGCCAGATCAACGGCCGCGCGGTGCAGTTCATGGTGGACACCGGCGCCACCAGCATCGCCATGAGCGCGGCGGACGCTGAACGCACCGGCATCCAGTACAAAGACGGGGACCCCGTACGCATGACCACTGCCAACGGCATCACCCAGGGTTACCGCGTGAAACTCAACTCGGTACGGATCGGTGATGTCGAGGTCTTTGACGTTGATGCCGTGGTGTCACCCCAACCCATGCCGTTCATGCTGCTGGGCAACAGCTTTCTGACACGCTTTCAGATGCTGCGCGAGAACGAGCAGATGATTCTGGTCAGGCGTTATTAGGGAAGCGCTGCACAAGCCCCCTGCGGCACGCGCTCATCCGGACACGGGCAGTTCTTGAGCTTGACCTGGCCCAAACTCAGCGTTTGGCCTTGCTGCCCAGCTTCGATTCCTCGCCTCTGAGCAGCTTGTTGATGTTTTCCTTGTGCCGGTAAGCAAGACAGGCACTCATCACAAATATTGCCAGCGCCATGGTTTTGTCCATGTACCAGAAGCTGCGGTCACCGATCATGTAATACCAGGGCGCAAACAGCGCGCAGGCCAGCGAGGCCAGCGACGAGTAGCGCGAAAAGAAAGCGACGATGACCCAGGTCGCCAGCGTGGCCAGCCCGAGCACCCAGTGCACACCAAACAACACGCCCGCTGCGGTGGCCACCCCCTTGCCGCCCTCGAATTTGAAAAACACCGGGTACAGGTGACCGAGGAAAGCGGCCAGCCCAACGGCCGCCAAAGTGCCCTCCCGCAAGCCGTAATCCCGGCCGAACCAGGTCACCAGCGCCATCGGCAGCCAGCCCTTGAGGCCGTCCAGCAGCAAGGTGGCAACGGCCGCTGCTTTGTTGCCGGAACGCAGCACATTGGTCGCACCCGGATTCTTGCTGCCGTAGCTGCGCGGATCGTTCAGGCCCATCAACTTGCTGACGATCACCGCGAATGACAGCGAACCCATCAGGTAGGCCGCCACGACGGCGAGGGCGGAAGGAAGGTAGTCCATGGGGTTCTCCGGATATTGTTATGACGTCAGTCTTCGAGCGCGCAGTTGACGGATTTTGCACCCAGCAGCGCGACACACACCTCCGGGTCCAGTCCCACAAGGTAGCCGCGCCGGCCGCCGTTGATGGCGATTTCAGGCAAAGCCAAAATGCTTTCCTCGATATACACCGGCATGACTTTGCGCGTGCCGAAGGGTGAGGTCCCGCCGACCAGGTAACCGCTGTGCCGATTCGCCACCTCGGGCTTGCAAGGCTCCACCGACTTGGCGCCAATCTGGCGCGCCAGGTTTTTCGTCGACACCTTGCGGTTGCCGTGCATCAGCACCAGCAGCGGTTTGGCATCCTGGTCCTGCATCACCAGGGTCTTGACGACGGTGAAGGGATCAAACCCCAGCACCTCGGCACTGTGCTGCGCGCCGCCGTGCTCCAAATACTCATAAGGGTGCTCGGTGAAAGCCACCTTGTTGGCCTTGAGCAACTGCGTGGCTGGTGTCTCCGACACGTGATCTTTTTTGCTCACTGCGGTACTTCCGTTCAAATGCCAGCGCGGAGACGGCTTCGCCGGGCCGCAGATGGCGTCCCCCTTTGGGGGGAGGCGCCAAAGGCGCTTCGGGGGGAAACCATATTCAGAGCGCGGGGTCCCGCGCGTCCCAGCGGATCGCGTCGATGGAGGTCAGCAGTTCGGGCGACAGCTTGGTGCCCCAGGCATCGAGGTTGTCGTCGAGCTGCGCGACCGAGGTCACACCGATGATGGTGCTGGCGACCTGCCATTTGCCGTAACAGAAGGCCAGCGCCAGTTGTACCGGCGACAAACCATGCTCGCGTGCCAGCGCGTTGTAGCGGCGCGCGGCGGCGAGGGCCTCGGGTCGGCCCCAGCGCTGCTTGCGTACCGATTCGTATCTGGCGATGCGCCCGTTCGCCGGTGCATCCGGACCGCTGGTCCCGCTGTTGTCGTATTTACCGGTCAGCAGCCCAAAGCCCAGCGGCGAGTAAGCCAGCAGCGACACGCCAAGCCGGTGCATGCTTTCATCCAGCCCGTTTTCCACCGTGCGGTTGATCAGGCAGAACGGGTTTTGCACCGTCGCGATTTTCGCCAGCCCATGCTGGTCGGCCAGCCGCACAAACTCGTGCACGCCGTAAGGCGTTTCATTGGACAGGCCGATGGCGCGCACCTTGCCGGCCTTGACCAGACCACTCAAGGCTTCAAGCTGGTGGTGAATGCTGGTGACCGGTTTGTCTTTGGCCGGGTCGAAATAAACAAGACCGAAAGCCGGGACGTTGCGCGCCGGCCAGTGGATCTGGTACAGGTCAATCACATCGGTCTGCAGGCGCTTGAGGCTGTCCTCACAGGCCTGCACGATGTCTTTGGCCGTCAGGTCCGGATTGCCCTTGCGTACCCAGTCCATGCCGCGTGCCGGGCCGGCGACCTTGGTCGCCACTACCATCTTGCTGCGCGCACCGGGCCGGCTGGACAACCAGTTGCCAATGATCGTTTCAGTCGCGCCAAAGGTTTCAGCGCGGGCCGGTACCGAGTACATTTCCGCCGTGTCAAGAAAGTTGACACCGCGCTCCAGCGAGCGGTCAAGAATGGCGTGTGCGGTGGCTTCATTGACCTGCTCGCCAAAGGTCATGGTGCCCAGACAAATAGAGGTGACCTGCAGGTCGCTGCTGCCAAGTTGGACTTTGTTCATGGGTTCACTTAAAGACAGGTTGAAGAAAAAGCGCAGGGCGCACCGGCATAAGTTTAAAGCCTGGCCGGACACGCGGTTGGCGCTCAGCTTGTCGGGCATTTTACTTACAAATACAGATGACAATTCGCACTAACATCGGATTACCAAGCCGTGGTTCGCGTGCTTGCACAAAAACTTCCCAGGAGAAATTACATGAAACTCGCCCTCACCTCACTGACTTGCGCTGCCCTCTTTTTGAGCGGTTGCGCCAACATGAACGAAACCCAGCAAGGCACAGCCAAGGGCGCCGGCATCGGTGCCGTCGCAGGCGCAGTCCTCGGCGCGGCAACCGGCGGCTCCAAAGGTGCAGCCACTGGCGCAGTGCTTGGCGGCGCTGTGGGCGCGGGTGGGGGTTATCTGTGGTCGCAGCGCATGCAGCAACAAAAAGCTGCCATGGAACAAGCCACGGTCGGTACCGGCGTGGCCGTGACCCAGACCTCCGACAACCGCCTTAAGCTGGACATTCCTTCGGACATCTCGTTTGCGACCGGCCGCTCTGAGATCAACTCCAGTTTCGCGCCCATCTTGAACCAGTTCGCGGGCAGCCTGAACCAGAACCCGGTGACCACCGTAACCATCATCGGTCACACGGACAACACTGGCAGTGATGCCATCAATAACCCGCTGTCCATGGATCGTGCCAACAGCACCCGTAACTATCTGGTATCGCGCGGCGTCGCCGCCAACCGCATCGGCACTGATGGCGCCGGCTCACGCCAGCCTCTGGCCGACAACAACACCGCTCAGGGTCGCGACAAAAATCGCCGCGTGGAAATTTATGTGGCTGAGCCGGTTCAGGCTGCGGCCCGCTGATCGAACACTCGCGTCCAGACACCCCCGCTGCAAACCGGCGCCAACAACGATTGGCGTCGCACTGGGCGACGTGATCGCCGACTCGACGTCCCGGGGACACTGACGACAAACCCTCCGGGCAACCGGGGGGTTTTTTAGCTTTTTGTTTCTGGTTTCTGGTTTCTGGTTTCTGCCGGTCAGGCGCCCCCCCCCCATGCCGGGACGTTCTTCAACAAAGGTTCACCATGCGACTTTCAACCCACCTGCGTATCAACGCGCAGGAAATTCTTGCAGCCTGGGACGCCTTTGCCGCCACCCTGGTGCAGGATGGCGGCATGCTGGACCATGCCACTTTGCGGGATCATGCCGGTGAAATCCTCGCGGCGATTGCCGACGAGCTCGACCGCCCACCGGCCGGGGCAAATGCAGACACCCCCAAACCCGCAAACGAAAGTGCCCCGGAAGACCTGGAGGCGGCCGCCGGCACCCATGCCGACACCCGCATGGTCTCGGGGTTCGCTATCGACGCCATGATCACTGAATATCGGGCATTCCGCACCAGTGTGGTCCGGCTGTGGCTGGCCGCAGGCGGCGGGCGGGACCAGCCGCGCGACATGGAAGACCTTGTCCGCTTCCATGAAGCCATGGATCAGGCAATCGCCGAATCGGTGGCCCGCTACACCGACCAGACCCGTAAATCCACCGAGCTGTTCATCGGCATCCTCGGTCACGACATCCGCAACCCGCTAGGCACCATCTCCATGTCGGCGCAGTACCTGGTGCGCTCTGGCAAGCTGGCCGCCAGCGCGGCGGAAACCATCATCAACAGCGTGGTGCGCATCAACAGCGTGATCGAACATGTGGTGGATTTCACACGCGTGCAGTCAGAGGGCATGATGCCAATCAAGCCGGTGCCCGGCGACCTGGCCAGCCAGTTTGCCAAGGTGCTGGCAGAGACCCGCGTGCGTTATCCGCGCAGCCTGCTGCGTCTGGAAAGCGCCGGCAACTTCGAGGGCTTCTGGGACGAGGGCCGTATGGGGCAGCTGCTGTCCAACCTGCTGACCAACGCCCTCACCCATGGTGCGGCCGACGAACCAATAACGGTTCGCCTGTGGGAAAACTCTGAAGACGTGGCCTTTTCCGTGCACAACCTGGGCACACCGATTCCGCCCCAGGAACAGAAACGGATTTTCATGCCGCTTGTTCGCGGCCTGGGGCACGGCCAGGGCGAGCGCCGCGAAAGCTCCGGCCTGGGCCTGGGCCTGTTTATCTGTCAGGAGATTGTCCGCGCTCACGGTGGAACCCTGGACCTTGCCTCCAGTACGGCTGGCGGCACCAGCTTCACGGTCCGCCTGCCGCGTTCGGCGCCGGCTGTGCCGGCGCCGCGTAATGTGAGTTGAGTACACCCCTGTGGCTGGTGCTTGCATCACGCTGCGCCTGCGGTCTGCTCGCTGCAGTAGGTCTGACTCCCCACTCCCACCCCTAGCCCCTCCCTCGCCCCGCTGAGCGATGGAGGGGGGCTTCATGTGGCGGCGTGTGCTGCGCTCGCGTGCAAACATGACCGTTCCTTGGGATTCCCGTCCTTGAAGCGCTGCGCGCTTCAAGGACTCCGGATTTTGTCCCCGCATTGGTTTATCCCCCACCCGTCTGGCTGGGCCGAGGAGCACAGCCGAAAACGGATCAGGACGAGCGATTGTTTGAGCCGAAGGCGAGTTCGAGCTCGACCCCGTTTTCGGCGAGCACCGCAGGTTGCCCGCAGCGAAGCGGAGGGACCCGGACCATCGGTCGCCTTCTCTTTGCTTACTTTCTCTTGGCGACGCAAGAGAAAGTGAGTCGCCCGGCGGGGCGAGACCCGGCCTGCTGGCAGACCCCAGCCGACGGAGTCAAGACGGGAAAGGATTCACCCGGCGCTTGCTTTACGGAAGCGCTCTTCTTCCTGCAGCCTGAGCACGCGCCGCTGCACCTTGCCGGTGGTGGTCATGGGCAAGGAGTCTATGAACTCAATCTCCTTGGGGTACTCGTAAGGTGCCAGCAATCCCCTCACATGGTTTTGCAGTTGTGCTATCAGTTCTGCATCAAACTGACCCTCAGCCCCTGACTGTCGGACACGAGCAGCTATGAAATCAGGAGCAAGCACGACATAGGCCTTGACCAGCGCGCCGCGCTCGCGGTCGGGCTTGGGCACCACGGCCGCATTCGCCACCGCCGGGTGTTTGACCAGGCAATTTTCGATTTCACCGGGGCCGATGCGATAACCGGCCGCCTTGAACACATCGTCGGCACGCCCCTGGTACCACAGGTAGCCGTCGGCATCACGCGTGGCGAGGTCGCCGGTGCGGCACCAGTCACCGGTGAACTTGGCCTGCGTGGCCGCGTCTTTATTCCAGTAGCCAAGAAAAAAAATCGGGTCCGGATCGCCATGGATGTCATAGCGGTTCACCGACACGTCGCCCGGCACGCCGACCGGGCATTCATTCCCGTCTTCGTCAATCACCGCCACGCGGTGGCCGGGATAGCCCTTGCCCATGCTGCCGGGCCGGGCCGGCCATCCGACAGCCCCCACGCTTTTCACTTCGTTTAAGGCGCTGCCCCCCGAGGGGGCCGTGCCTTGCTTGGGGCGGCCCTGCGCTGCGGCGCCAGTAGTTGCCTCCGGCGGGGAGCGGTTCATACTGCAATTTCCGACGATGTAATTGATCTCGGTCTGGCCGAACATCTCGTTGACCACCACCCCCAGTTCGTCCCGGCAGTACCAGAACACCGCGTCGCCGACCGCCTCGCCGGCGCTCATCATGGCCTGCAGTTTGAGCTTGAAATGCCTTCGCGGCTGCGGGAAGGCCTTCATCATGGCCTTGAGCGCGGTCGGGAATAAAAAGGTGTGCGTCACGCCCTGTGCAGCCATCAGTCCGAAAGCCAGTTCGGGGCTGAAGCGTCCGTTGAAAGCGACGATAGGACGGCCGAAATACAGCGTGGGCAGCAGGGCGTCCATCAGCCCGCCGGTCCAGGCCCAGTCTGCGGGTGACCAGAACACTGCCGTGTTCTGGTCACCCTTGCTGGGCTTCGCCCTTTTTGTGTTCGCCCCCTCCCCGGCCCTCCCCCCGCCGGGGGAGGTAGTCTGGTGGTTCTCGTACGGGTTGAAGCCGAACCAGTTCTGGCTGCAAACAAACCCCGGCAGGTTGCCGACCAGCGCGCGGTGCGCAAGCAGTGCGCCCTTGGGCGGTCCGGTGGTGCCGCTGGTGTAGATCAATATGGCCGCATCGTCGGCGCGTGTCCTAACCGGTGTGAAGGCGGGCCAGCGCGGTTCCACCGACGGGCCGCCCCTAGGTGGAACAGCCCCCTCGGGGGGCAGCGAAGTACGCGAAGCGACAAGCGTGGGGGCCGGTTCCGGGTAATCGAGGTCGCCCTGCCCGCCGGCTGCGCCGGCAGCCATCACCGCACGCAGGGCCGGGCAGCGGCTGCGCACCGCCTGGATGTTGGCCATAGAACTCTCATCGCAAATAGCCAGCACCGCGTCGCTGTCCTGCAGCCGGTATTCCAGCGCCTCGGGTCCGAACAGCATGGACAGCGGCATGGCCACGGCGCCCATCTGGAACACCGCCATGTAGGCGACGGCAGTTTCAAAACGCTGCGGCATCACGATGGCGACCCGGTCGCCGCGTTTCACGCCTGACTGCACCAGCGCATGGCTGAGCGCATCGGCCGCCTGCTGGAGCTGAAAATATGTATAAAAAGTGGTCTCAGCCCCCGGTTGGTGGACGTGGATAGCTACTCTTTTGATAGCATCTCTGACGCCATCGGCCCGCGCCCAGCGCCGACAGCAAACCTCGGCAATGTTGAAGTAGGCATCGACCTGCCAGCGGAAAGCGCTGTGCATGGCAGCGTAATGATCGGGGGGCAGCGCGGCTGCGATGTCCCTGCCTTGACTGTGGGGCGCTGCAAGTCTCTTTATCATCACCCCAATGTACAAAGAAAAGCGCATCTCCCGCAGCGAGTTAGTCCCTATACGCGGCATCGATTACCACGTGCGCATCTGGCAGGCTGACGCCGCGGCCGCCAGCGCCCGGCCGCCCCAAGCAAGGCCAGCCCCTCCTATCGGGCAAAGGGGCAGTGAATCACCGGAGGCACACGCAGTGGGGAACGTGGGGGTACCACTTGTCTTGGTGCATGGCTGGATGGACGTGGCTGCGTCCTGGCAGTTTGTGGTGGACGCGCTGTCCGATACCTTCGTGCTGGGTCGCAGCATCATTGCCCCCGACTGGCGGGGGTATGGGCAAACTGGCACCCTGGGTGCAGACAATTTCTGGTTTCCCGATTACCTGGCCGATCTTGATTTTTTGCTCGACCATTACGCGGCCGACCAGCCTGTCGATCTGGTCGGCCACAGCATGGGCGGCAATGTCGCCATGCTGTACGCCGGCGTGCGCCCGGCCCGCATCCGCAAGCTGGTCAACCTTGAAGGTTTCGGCATGCCGGCCACCCGACCCGCTCAGGCCCCTGGCCGTTTCGCCAAATGGATGGACGATCTCAAAAGCCTGCACAAGGGCGAGATGGCGCTCAAGCCTTACCAGGACGCGGCTGGCGTAGCCCGGCGCCTGATGCGCACAAACCCGCGCTTGAGCCCCGACAAGGCCAACTGGCTGGCGCGCCACTGGGCGGCCCCTGACGACGAGGGCCAGTGGAACATCCTGGGCGATGCGGCCCACAAAATCGTCAACGCCCAGCTTTACCGCGTGGATGAAGTGCTGGAGATTTACCAGCGCATCAGCGCGCCCACACTGGCGATTGAAGCCTCGGACGACTCCCTGGGCAAATGGTGGCAGGGCAAATACACGCTGGCCGAATACCGGGAACGCCTGAAATCCGTGCCGCAGGTCAGCACCGCCGTGATTGCGGATGCCGGCCATATGCTGCACCATGACCAGCCGGAACAACTGGCACGCTTGATAGAGGGTTTTCTACGCTAAGTGCGCCAGCGCGCACCCAGGACAGGGCTTTGGGCGCATACTTGACGCTTTGCAGCGCTCGGCGCGGGGGACCACGATGACCGAGCCAGTCCATATTCCGCAGGACAACCTGCGCCGCACCCTGACGCGCAACGTCAGCCTGCCGCTGGCAGTGGGTACCCTCAGTGCCGCCATTTTTGTCAGTCTCACCTTCTACCTGCTGTCAATGCTGGGCGGCGTTGACCTGGCCGAGCGTGCCGTCAGCAAGGCAAACCAGATCGCCAAGCTGGGCGCCGACATGGAAGCCAGCATGTACGGCTACCTGATCACGGGTGAAGAGCCCCTGCTGCAGACACTTGAGATCGGTAAGCCGCGTCTTGCCGCAGAAACCGCCTCGCTGGCCGAGCTGGTGCGCAACAACCAGCCCCAGGTCAACCGGCTCAGGCGCATTGCCGCCTTGCAAACCCAATGGAACGAGTTTGCGCAAAATATTGTGGATTTGCGGCGCAAGGGCCTGGACTACCAGTCGCCGGTCCGCGCCGCTGGCGGAAAAAGCCTGAACGATGAAATTCAGCGCGAGTTCGCCGACTTCATCAGCCTTGAAGAGCGTCTGCTGCAAGAGCGCAACGCGCAGGCAAGCAACAGCACCGCCTGGGGCATGGCGGCCTACCTGCTGTTCAGCCTGGGCATGAGCGGGCTGCTGGCGCTGCTGGGGCATCGCGAGTTGCAACGTTTGTCAGACTCGTACGGCGCGGCGGAAAAAAAACAGGCCGCCACCGCGCTGCTGCTGGATCAGCAGCTGTGGCTCCGCACCGGCCAGCGGCAGCTGGCCGAACACACCATCGGGCAGCAGGCACTGGAATCATTGGGCCGTAGCGTGCTGGAGTTTGTGGCACGGTATCTGGACATTGCCATAGCGGCCCTGTATGTGCGTGAAGACAATGGCGACCTGCGGCGCGTGGCCGGTTACGGCTTTAGCGCAGAAGACGAAGCCAAGGGCCACACCTTTTACAGCGCCGAAGGCATGGTCGGTCAGGCGGCACTTTCAAACCAGGTCATGCAACTCGACGACCTGCCCGAAAATTACCTCAAAATTGTCTCCGGCCTGGGCAAGGGCTCACCGCGCCATGTGTTGCTGATCCCGGTACACAACGACGGCCAGGTCAATGGCGTGGTCGAGCTTGGTTTTCTGCGCGCGCTCGGTGCGCGCGACCTGGAGTTTGTCAACATGATTGCCAACAACATCGGCAACTCCATCCACGCGGCGCTGTACCGCCGGCGGCTGCAAGACGTGTTGACCGAAAGCCAGCGACTCAATGAAGACCTGCAGTCGCAGCAGGAAGAGCTGCGCAGCGTCAACGACGAGCTGGAAGAAAAGTCACGCGTGCTCAAGGAATACCAGGTCAATCTGGAAAACCAGCAGGCCGAGCTGGAGCAGACCAACGAGCAGTTGTCAGAAGTGGCTCTGTCACTCGACCAGAAGAATGGTGCCCTCAACCAGGCGCAGACCCTGCTGGAGGAACGCGCCGAAGAACTCAGCCGGGCCAGCCGCTACAAGTCGGAGTTTTTGGCCAACATGTCGCATGAGTTGCGCACACCGCTAAACAGCTCGCTGATTCTGGCCAAGCTGCTGGCAGACAACCCCAAGGGCAACCTCAATGATGAGCAGGTCCGGTTTTCACAGTCGATCTACTCCGCCGGCAACGATCTGCTGAACCTGATCAATGACATTCTCGACATCTCCAAGGTTGAGGCCGGCAAGCTGGAATTGACACCCGAAGACATTGTGCTGGGCAATCTGGTGAACTCGCTGAAGAACACCTTCGAGCCCATGGCCAATCAGAAGCAGTTGAAGTTCGAAATCAATATCAGTCACGGCACGCCCGTCACGCTGGTCACCGATCGACAGCGCGTGGAGCAGATCCTGAAAAACCTGCTGTCCAATGCCATCAAGTTCACCGACGCAGGCAAGGTCAGCCTCACCGTGTCACAACAGGCCGATGGGCAGATAGCTTTTGCGGTGCAGGACTCGGGCATAGGCATTCGCCCCGATCAGCATGGCGTTATTTTCGACGCCTTCCACCAGGCCGACGGCACGACCAGCCGTCGTTATGGCGGAACCGGTCTGGGACTGGCGATTTCGCGCGACCTCAGCAGTTTGCTCGGAGGCGCCATCACGCTGGAGAGCCGTGAAGGCAATGGCAGCTGCTTCACGCTGCGGCTCCCCACCGTCTGGACACCCGCCCAGCTGCAGCCGTCTCTGCCGGTCAGCCCTCCAGGCGCACGTCCCACACCGGCAGCCATGCTGCCCGTAGCCAGCGCCCTCTCCAGCACAGTCGCAGCCCTGGAGGCAACAGCGCCCGTGCCGGTGTTCGCCGATGACAGACACAAGCCGCTGACCAGCCGGCTGGTGCTGGTGATCGAGGACGATCCTGCTTTTGCACAAATCCTCTACGACCTGGCCCACGAGCTGGGTTACGACTGTCTGGTCGCACATGGCGCTGAACACGGCATCGCGCTGGCCTCGCAGTTTTTGCCGGCCGCCATTCTGCTCGACATGGGCCTGCCCGACCGCAACGGCCTGTCGGTGCTGGAGCAGCTCAAACACAACCCGTTGACGCGCCATTTGCCGGTGCATGTGGTGTCGGGTGAAGAACCACGCGAGCCCGCCCTTCAGATGGGCGCCATCGGTTACACCATCAAACCCACCACACGCGAGCAACTCAAGGCAGTTTTCAAAAAGCTGGAAGACAAACTTACCCAGAAGGTCAAACGTGTGCTGCTGGTGGAAGACGACGCCTTGCAACGGGCCAGCGTAACCAGCCTGATCGGCGACGACGACGTGGAGATCACGGCTGTGGAAACCGGCGAGGAAGCACTGGTACTTCTGTCAAACACGATTTACGACTGCATGATCATTGACCTGAAACTTCCCGACATCCAGGGTTATGAGTTACTGCAGCGCATGGCCACCGAAGAAATTTCGTCCTTCCCCCCGGTGATTGTTTACACCGGGCGCAACCTGACCCGCCAGGAGGAAGCCGACCTGTTGAAGTACTCACGCTCCATCATCATCAAGGGAGCCCGCTCGCCCGAGCGCCTGCTCGATGAGGTGACCCTGTTTCTGCACAAGGTGGAAGCCGACCTGTCGGCGGACCGCCAGGTCATGCTCAAGGCCGTGCGCAGCCGGGACAAGGTGTTTGAAGGCCGCCGCGTCTTGCTGGTGGACGACGACGTGCGTAACATTTTTGCGCTGACCAGTGCGCTGGAGCAAAAGGGCATATTGGTCGAAATCGGCCGCAATGGCTTTGAGGCGATCAGCAAACTCAATGAAGTCGAGAGCATCGACCTGGTGTTGATGGACGTCATGATGCCCGGCATGGACGGCCTGGAAGCCACACGCCGTATCCGCCAGGACCCGCGTTTCCAGAAACTGCCCATCATTGCCGTCACCGCCAAAGCCATGAAAGACGACCAGGAGTCGTGCCTGAAAGCCGGCGCTAACGACTACCTTGCCAAGCCAATTGATCTGGACCGCCTGTTTTCACTGCTGCGTGTCTGGATCCCGAACGTGGAACGCGTTTGAGCATGCCTGGAAGAAGCGTCTCGACAGGAGCGGCGCGCGCGGGCGCACTACCGCACGCGGGGGCAAGCGTCAGCGAATTTGAACTGGATTCGCTGGTGGAAGCGATCTACAACACGTACAGCTACGATTTCAGGAATTATTCCGGCGCATCACAAAAGCGCCGCATTCTGCAGGCCATGGCCCACTTTGAGTGCCCGACCGTTGGCGCGTTGCAGGCCCTGATGCTGAAGGACGCCACGTTATTCGTGGAGCTGTTGCAGTACCTGACGATTCCGGTCAGCGAGATGTTTCGCGACCCGGTTTTTTTTCTGGCGCTCCGCCAGCAGGTCTTGCCAGTACTGCACACCTACCCCTCCCTCAAAATCTGGGTGGCCGGTTGCAGCACGGGTGAAGAGGTCTATTCACTGGCAATTTTGCTGCGCGAGGAAGGCCTGCTGGAGAAATCACTGATCTACGCCACAGACATCAATCCGGTGGCACTGGAAAAGGCCAGACGCGGCATATTTACCTTGGCCAGCATCAAGGGCCACACAGTCAACTACCAGCAAGCCGGGGGCAAACAGGCCTTTTCTGACTATTACAGGGCTGCTTACGAAGCCGCCATTTTTGACCCGACCCTGCGCACCAACGTCACCTTCTCTGATCACAGCCTGGCCACCGACAGCGTCTTTTCAGAAACGCAACTGGTGCTCTGCCGCAATGTTCTGATCTATTTCAACAAGCCTTTGCAGAACCGCGTCCTCGGTCTGTTTCATGAGTCGCTGAGCCATCGGGGTTTCATGGGCCTGGGCATCAAGGAGAGCATCGATTTCTCGGGGTATGTGGACCATTTTGAGGTGTTGGACAAGTCCGCCCGGATTTTTCGCAAACTCAAGGCGTTGCCTGCCTGAACGCCATGAAAGCCACAGCAAAAAAAAGGCCGGCCATTGAAGCCGTCGTCATCGGCGCTTCTGCCGGAGGGGTACATGCCTTGCTGGCTTTGTTGACCGATTTGCCGCGCAGCTTTGGCCTGCCCGTGATCGTTGTGTTGCATCTGCCGGAAGACCGCGACAGCCAGTTGGCCGAGATTTTTCAATACCGGCTACCGATTGCAGTGCGCCAGGCTGCGGATAAAGAAAGCATTGCACCCGCCACACTGTATTTTGCGGGCCCCGGTTATCACCTGTCAGTTGAAATGGACCGTACTTTTTCACTTAGCTGTGAAGAAGCCCTGCATTTCTCACGCCCTTCAGTCGATATTCTGATGGAGTCCGCAGCCGATGCATATGGCGCGGCGCTTGCGGGTATTTTGCTGACGGGCGCCAACGAGGATGGTGCTGCCGGCATGGCGCGTATCAAGCAACAAGGCGGCCTGACTGTCGTGCAGGACCCCGTCGAAGCGGAGGTGCCCACCATGCCTGAGGCGGCGATTTTCAGGCAGGCGCCCGATTTCATCCTCAAGCTGGCCGGCATCCGGGATTTTCTGCTTAAACTTGACCGGGCTTGACAACCGTCATCCACCACAACCCGTTATGTGTGCCACCGCACAGACGGGCCATCCGCCAGCTTGCACCCTTTAAGGCACATATTTCATGCACTTTATTATCCGAATTTTGAGCCCACGGGTCACGCAGCTTCCATGAGATTGGCCAGTTTTGATGCCACGACTACCCACGTACAGCCGGAGCCGGCTTTACACTTGGAGATACCTCTGCGCCAGTCCGCGCCCACTGACCCACGGCTCATGTCTGAAGAAAATACCACGCGCATTCTGATCGTCGATGACCTGGCCGAGAACCTGCTGGCCCTGAATGCGCTGATCCGCCAGGACGATCGCACCATCTTCCAGGCATCACGCGGTGAAGATGCCCTTAATTTGCTGCTTGAGCATGAGTTCGCGCTGGCGATTCTGGACGTGCAGATGCCGGGCATGAACGGGTTTGAACTGGCCAAGCTGATGCGCAGCACGGAAAAAACCCGCCAGATTCCCATCATTTTTGTCAGCGCTGCGGGCAAGGAATCCAACTACGCCTTTACCGGCTACGAAACTGGTGCCGTCGACTTTTTGTACAAGCCGCTGGATATAGCTGCGGTCAGGGGCAAGGTCAGCGTTTTTGTCGAGCTTTATTGCCAGCGTCGCGAAGTCCGCAGGCAGGTTCAGGCGCTTGAGAAAAGCCGCCACGAACAACAAATCCTGCTGGCGCAACTGCAGGCCACCGAAGGCGAGCTGCGCAAGGCCTTGCGCATGCGGGACGACTTCATGTCCATGGCCGCCCATGAGCTGCGCACACCGCTGAACACCATGTTTCTGGAGACGCAGTTGCGCAAGATGCAGCTGGCAAGAGGCCAGGAGCAAATTTTTGACACCCCCTACCTGCATACCATGGTCGCCAAGGACCAACGGCAGATACAGAGCATGGTGCGGCTGATTGACGACATGCTGGACGCCTCGCGGATTCGCAGCAACCGGTTGTCGATTCGCCCGGTTCAGGTCGAGCTGACCGGGCTGCTGGCCAGGGTGGTGGACAACTTGTCCAACCAGGCTGCCGACGCAGGCACCACCATCACCCTGCAGGCACACCCGCCGGTCACAGGCCTGTGGGACGCCTTCCGGATTGAGCAGGTCGCCATCAACCTGCTGACCAACGCCTTGCGTTACGGCAGGGGCAAACCGGTGAAAGTCAGCTTGCACGCGCTGCCGGGCAGCGTGCGGATGGACGTGTGCGACCAGGGCATGGGCATCCCGGAGGCAGCGCAGCAGCGCATTTTCGAGCAGTTCGAGCGGGTGACCGGCAATGACGGCATCGGGGGTCTGGGCCTGGGTCTGTACATCACCCGGCAACTGGTAGAAGCGCACGGCGGCAGCATCAGCGTGCAAAGCAAGCCCGGCGAAGGTTCTGTTTTCAGCATCACCCTGCCGCTGCAGCCGCCTGTCGAGCCGGCGCTGGCCGCAGACTGACGGATTTCGTCCCGCCGCCCCGGCCAGCAGGCCTTGGCAGGCCCCGGCACCCGTTCATGCAGAAGACAGCACTACCTGACTCCCCACTCCCACCCCTAGCCCCTCCCTCGCCCCGCTGGGCGATGGAGGGGGACCTCATGTGGCCGCGTGCGCTGCGCTCGCGTGCATACATGACGGTCTGTTGGGATTCCCGCAGAAGAAGCGCTGCACGCTTCTTCTGCTCCGGATTTGAGTTCGGTATTGGTATTTGCCTTCTCTGTTTTTTCTCCACCACCCGTCGGGCTGGGCCGAGGAGCACAGCCGAAAACGGATCAGGGCGAGCGATTGTCTGAGCGCAGCGAGTTCGAGCTCGACCCGTTTTCAGCGAGCACCGCAGGTTGCCCGCAGCGAAGCGAAGGGACCCAGACCATCGGGTCGCCTTTCTTTTCCTTAGGTTTCTTTGGCGACGCAAAGAAAAGTAATTCGCCCGCCGGGGCGAGACCCGGCTTGCTGGCATACCTCAAAGCATGAGGAAAAAACAAGATCCCCCTTAGCCCCCGAACATGGCCAACTTCAGCGGCCAGGAGCGCCCCAGCCAGTAGGCATGGGTGGTGTGGTCGGCCAGGTCGTCGCCGCTGACACCGTGCACAAACACATCGAGGCTGCCGCGATGGTGGTCCAGCCAGGGAATCACCGCATCGAATTCGGTGCGGCCGAATGTCAGCTGGCAGCTCCATCGCGGGTGCGGGCCGACTTCTTTTTCATGCACGCGGCCGACCTGCAGGCCGAATTGTTCACCCGCGGCCGCCACCAGCGCGCGTGCCTGCGCCACTGTGCCGGCGTCGAAATAAACGTGCGCATGGTAAAGCTCATGCTGGTTGACGGGGTAGCGCGCATTCATGCCCCCATTGTCACGCCAGCGGGGCAAAATGCAGCGATGACCATGCTCACCCACCCCGCCATGCCACCCCACTCGCCCGCTATTCGCTCACTTTTTGATAGCTGTGTGCGCACGCCGAATATGGGTTGGAGGCCGATTTGGCTTGTTATTCTGACTACAGTCTCACTGTTCGCCCAACCGGCCGCCGCTTTCGACCTGCAAGGCCATCGCGGCGCCCGCGGCCTTGCGCCGGAAAACACCCTGCCGGCCTTTGAGCGGGCGCTGGCCATCGGCGTCAGCACGCTTGAGCTGGACGTGGGCCTGAGCGCCGATGGCGTGGTGGTGATCGCGCACGACCTGCACCTGAACCCGCTGATCACGCGCGATGCCGCGGGCCAGTGGCTGATCGGAAGCAAAGGGCCGCTGATCCGCTCGCTGCGTCTGGCGCAGTTGCAGACTTACGATGTGGGCCGCATCCAGCCCGGCACGCCCTACGCCAGCACCTTCGGCAGCCAGCAGCCGCTGGACGGCACACGCATCCCGACTTTGGCTGCGCTGTTTGAGCGCGTGAAGCTTCTGGGCGGGAACGGCATGCGCTTCAACATTGAAACCAAGATCAACCCGGAGCAACCGGGCGACACCGCCAGCCCCGAGCAGATGACTGAAGCGCTGCTGAAGGTCGTGCGCGATGCCGGCATGCTGCAGCGCGTGAGCATCCAGAGCTTCGACTGGCGCACGCTGCAAATCGTGCAGCGGCTGGAACCGTCGATTCCCACGGTTTACCTGAGCATTCAAACGGCCAACAGCAACAACATCGCCAGCGGCGCCTGGACGGCCGGCTTCAAGCTCGCCGAACATGCCGGTGTCCCGGCCATGGTCAAGGCCGCCGGCGGCGCGGTCTGGGCGCCCAACGGCGGCGCGGTCACGCAGGCGCTGGTGCAGCAGGCGCAGGCGCTTGGCCTGAAGGTGATTCCCTGGACCATCAACCAGGTGGCCGACATGGAGCGCCTGATCGCCTGGGGCGTGGACGGCCTGATCACCGACTACCCGGACCGCCTGCGCGAAGTGATGCACCAGCGGCAAATAGCCCTGCCCGCGCCTTTGAAGCCCTGAGCGGTCAGAGCATGAGAAAATGCTGGATTGACCTCAGACCACACAGGATTTCCCATGGAAGCAGAACGCATCAATACCATCGCCAACCAGCTCGCCGACCTCAGCAACCGGGTCAACGAGCTCAGGGGGTATCTTTGACTATCCTGCCAAGGAACGTAAGTTAAACGAAGTCAACGCGGCGCTAGAAGACCCGAAAGTCTGGGACAACCCCAAACGCGCGCAGGAACTCGGCAAGGAAAAGAAATCGCTGGAAGACGTGGTCCATGTGATAAACCGCCTGACCGGCGAGCTGGCCGACAACTCCGAGTTGTTCGAGATGTCCAAAGCCGAAGGCGACGAAGCCGGCATGACCTCCATCGAAGGTGAGGCCGCGAATGTGGCCACCGAGGTCGAGAAGATGGAGTTCCGCCGGATGTTCAACAACCCGGCCGACCCGCTCAACGCCTTCCTGGACATCCAGGCCGGCGCCGGCGGCACCGAAGCCTGCGACTGGGCCAGCATGCTGCTGCGCCAGTACCTCAAGTACGCCGAGCGCAAAGGTTTCAAGACCACGATTGAAGACGAAACCGCGGGCGACACCGCCGGGATCAAGGGTGCGACCATCAAGATCGAGGGCGAATATGCCTTCGGTTTGCTGCGCACCGAAACCGGCGTGCACCGCCTGGTTCGCAAGTCGCCGTTCGACTCCTCCGGAGGGCGCCACACCTCGTTTGCCTCGGTGTTTGTTTATCCCGAGGTCGACGACTCGATCGAGATCGACATCAACCCGTCCGACGTGCGCACCGACACCTTCCGCGCCAGCGGCGCTGGCGGCCAGCACATCAACAAGACCGACTCGGCCGTGCGCCTGACACACATCCCGACCGGCATCGTGGTGCAGTGTCAGGACGGTCGGAGCCAGCACAGCAACCGCGACGTCGCCTGGAAACGCCTGCGCTCGCGCCTGTACGACTTCGAGTTGCGCAAACAACAGGAAGCCCAGCAAAAACTCGAAGACACCAAGACCGACGTGGGCTGGGGCCACCAGATCCGCAGCTATGTGCTGGACAACAGCCGCATCAAGGATTTGCGCACCAACTACGAAACTTCGGCCACCCAGAAAGTGCTCGACGGCGATCTTGATCAATTTATCGAAGCTTCGTTGAAACAGGGCGTATGACTTTAAAAACTGTCATTGCGGTCTTGATCCGCAATCCATTCACCACAGGCCACAGGCTGTGCTGCCATGCCAACTCAACCCCAGGAACCCGCCATGATGCGTGAAGGCCAATCCGCGGTGATCAACCGCGCCGACTACATCGCACCCGCCTACTGGATCGACACCGTCGACCTGTCGTTTGACCTGGACCCGGCCAAGACGCGTGTGCTCAACAAGATGACGCTGAGGCGCAATGCCGACGTGCCGGCGGAGCCGCTCAAGCTCGACGGCGAGGAACTCAACCTCGCGCGTGTGCTGGTCAACGGCCAGGGCACCTCTTTCCGCATGGAAGGCGAGCAACTGGTGCTGGAGAACCTGCCGGAAGGCGCCGAGGCTTTCGAGCTGGAAATTTTCACCACCTGCGCGCCGGTCAAAAACACCAAGCTGATGGGCCTGTACGTCAGCAACGACTCTTTCTTCACCCAGTGCGAGGCCGAGGGCTTTCGCCGCATCACCTACTTCCTGGACCGTCCCGACGTGATGGCCAGCTACAGCGTCACCCTGCGCGCCGACAAGGCGAAGTATCCGGTGCTGCTGTCTAATGGCAATCTGGTCGAACAGGGTGAGCTCGAAGGTGGCCGCCACTTCGCCAAATGGGTGGACCCGCACAAAAAGCCGGCCTATCTGTTTGCGCTGGTGGCCGGCCAGCTCGTCTCCAGGGAGCAGCGCATTACCTCGCGCGCCGGCAAGGAGCATACGCTGCAGGTCTATGTGCGCCCCGGCGACCTGGACAAGACCGAACACGCGATGAACTCGCTGATGCATTCGGTGGCCTGGGACGAAGCCCGCTTCGGCCTGAGCCTGGACCTGGAGCGTTTCATGATTGTGGCCACCAGCGACTTCAATATGGGCGCCATGGAAAACAAGGGCCTGAACATCTTCAACACCAAGTACGTGCTGGCGAACCAGGCGACCGCGACTGACACCGACTATTCGAACATCGAAAGTGTGGTCGGCCACGAGTACTTTCACAACTGGACCGGCAACCGCATCACCTGCCGCGACTGGTTTCAATTAAGCCTGAAGGAAGGCCTGACGGTTTTCCGCGACCAGGAGTTCAGCCAGGACCTGTGCTTTGAGCCCTCGGCCCGTGCCGTCAAACGCATCGAGGACGTACGCGTGTTGCGCACTGCGCAGTTCCCTGAGGACGCCGGCCCGATGGCGCACCCGGTGCGGCCCGACAGCTACATCGAGATCAGCAACTTCTACACCGTCACCATCTACGAAAAAGGCGCCGAAGTGGTGCGCATGATGCAGACCCTTGTGGGCCGCGACGGTTTCGCCAAGGGCATGAAGCTTTACTTCGAGCGCCACGACGGCCAGGCCGTGACCTGCGACGACTTCGCGCAGGCGATTGCTGACGCCAACCCCGCCTCGGACCTGGCGCGCCTGTTGCCGCAGTTCAAGCGCTGGTACAGCCAGGCCGGCACGCCGCGTGTGCACGGCACGGGTGTGTACGACGCCGCCGCACGCAGCTACACACTCACGCTTTCGCAAAGCTGCGCATCGACCGCTGGTCAGGCAGTCAAAGAACCCTTTGTGATCCCGGTCGGCCTGGGCCTGCTGGACGCCGACGGCGCCGACCTGCCGCTGCAGCTCGCTGGCGAAGCCGCCCCGGTCGCCGCGCCACGCACCTTTGTGCTGACCGAGGCCGGCCAGACGCTGACCTTCACCCATATCGACGCTGAACCGGTGCCATCCATCCTGCGCGGCTTCAGTGCGCCGGTGGTGCTGGAGTTTGACTACAGCGACGCACAACTGCTGCATCTACTGGCCAACGACATCGACCCCTTCAACCGCTGGGAAGCCGGGCAACGCCTGGCCGTTCGAAGCGCTATTGAATCCATAGCTGCCAGCGCTTGCCCGGCAGGGGCTGAGCCGCTTAATGATGCTTACGTGCAAGCCATGCGCAGCGTGCTGCGCGACCCGGCGCTGGACGCCGCCTTCAAAGAGTTGGTGCTGACCCTGCCGGGCGAAACCTATATCGCCGAACAGCTTGACGTGGTGGACCCGCAGCGCATCCACGCGGTGCGTGAAGCCATGCGCGCGCAACTCGCCACAGCGCTGGCCGACGACTGGGCGGTGGTTTACGAAGCGCATCAGGACAATGGCGCCTACACACCCGACCCACTGTCTTCGGGACGGCGCGCACTGGCGGGCATGGCGCTGACACATCTGTGCATCGCCGCCACGGTGAGCGGCGACTCGGTCTGGCCCGGCAAGACTTACCAGCGTTTCAAGGCCGCCGGCAACATGACCGACCGCTTCAACGCGCTGGCGGCGCTGGTCTCCAGTGGCCACGCGCTCGCGGCCGAGGCCCTGCCCCGCTTCCACGCTATGTTCAAGGACGAGGCGCTGGTCATCGACAAGTGGTTCAGCCTGCAGACCGGGGCGCCAGACCGCGGCGGCAACATCCTGCCGGCCGTCAAGCAACTCATGAAACACGCCGACTTCAGTCTGCGCAATCCGAACCGCGCGCGCAGCGTCGTCAGCACCTTCTGCCAGGGCAACCCGGCTGGCTTCCACCGCGCCGATGCGGCTGGGTATGTGTTCTGGAGCGAACGCGTGATTGAGCTCGACGCGATCAACCCGCAGGTCGCTGCCCGTCTGGCGCGCGCGCTCGACCGCTGGAGCAAACTGGCCGAACCCTACCGCAGCGCCGCCCGCGAAGCGATTGCCCGCGTCGCTGCAAAATCCGATCTGAGCAAAGACACGCACGAGGTAGTCTCGCGCGCTTTGGCCGATTAAACATGTCATTGCGGGCTCGACCCGCAATCCATGCTGGCACACTAACCTGGATCCCGGATCAAGTCCGGGATGACAAACCGAGGAGTTTCATCATGCCTTCCAAAGTTTCACTGACGCGCTACCTGGTCGAGCAACAGCGCATCGACGGTCACATTCCTTCGCAGCTTCGCCTGCTGCTGGAAGTGGTCGCCCGCGCCTGCAAAAGCATCAGCCAGGCCGTCAACAAGGGCGCGCTCGGCAGTGTGATGGGCAGCGCCGAAAGCGAGAACGTGCAGGGCGAGATCCAGAAAAAGCTCGACATCATTGCCAACGAAGTACTAATAGAGGCCAACGAATGGGGCGGCCACCTGGCCGGCATGGCCAGCGAGGAGATGGAAGGCATTTACGTGGTGCCCAACCGCTATCCGCAAGGTGAATACCTGTTGCTGTTCGACCCGCTCGACGGCTCCAGCAACATCGACATCAACGTCAGCATCGGCACCATCTTCAGCGTGTTGAAGATGCCCGAAGGTGATCGCGGTGTGGACGAGTCCGATTTTCTACAGGCAGGCCGCCAGCAGGTGGCGGCAGGCTACTGCATCTACGGCCCGCAAACCACGCTGGTGCTGACCGTCGGCGACGGCGTCGCGATGTTCACGCTAGACCGCGAGCAGGGCTCCTTCGTGTTGATCGAAGAGAACGTGCAGATTCCCGAAGACACCAAAGAGTTCGCCATCAACATGAGCAACATGCGGCATTGGGACGAACCGGTCAAGCGTTATGTGGACGAACTGCTGGCCGGCAAGGACGGTCCGCGCGGCAAAGACTTCAACATGCGCTGGGTCGCAGCCATGGTCGCCGACGTGCACCGCATTCTCTGCCGCGGCGGCATCTTCATGTACCCCTGGGACAAACGCGAGCCTGAAAAAGCTGGCAAGCTGCGCCTGATGTACGAAGCCAATCCCATGAGCTGGCTGATCGAGCAGGCCGGCGGCGCCGCCACCAACGGCAAGCAGCGCATCCTTGACATCCAGCCCGGCAAGCTGCACGAGCGCGTGAGTGTGATCCTGGGTTCGAAGAACGAGGTCGAACGCGTCACCGGCTACCACCTCGGCGCCTAGATCAGTCGGGCCAGCGCAGTCTGGCCGCCACGTGGTCGCGAAACCACATGTGCGCGCCCAGCCGCTCGCTGCGTTCGTGCCAGATCAGTTCGTACTTCACGGGCTGCAGCGGGAACGGCGTCTCGCGCACCTCGAGCTGGTATTGCCGTGCTGCAGCCAGCGCCAGGCGGCGCGGCAGCAACGCCATCAGGTCGCACTGGGCCAGCAAGGCAGGCACCGCGGAAAACTGGCTGACCACGAGACCGACGCGGCGCTCGATGCCCGCATAGCGCAAGGCCGAGTCGGCATAGGTGAAAGCCTCACCGTCCGGCGATATGGCGATGTGCGCTACCGAACAAAAGGTCTCCAGGTTCCAGGGCAGCGCCGCCACAGGATTTTTTTTGCGGAACACACACACATGCTGGTCGGCCCACAACTCGCGCCTTCCGAAGTGCTCCGGTAGCGCGTAGAACAGGCCGACGCCGAAGTCCAGCGTTCCCTGCGCGAGGCGCGACTCCGTGTCGCCCAGCGTACGCGTCACCAGGCGCAGGGTGAGGCCGGGCGCCGCCGCATGCAAATGCGCATACCAGTCCGGCACGAGCAGGTTCACAAGCATGTCGTTGATCGCCAGCGAAATACCAAAACTCGTGCTGGCAGCGTTAAAAGAGTCGGGCGCAACGGCACGCCTGAGCGCCTCCAGCGCGCCGCGGACCTCGCGCCACAGGCCCTCGGCCCGCGGTGTCGGACGCACGCCGTCGGCGCTGCGCACGAACAGGGGATCGCCATACACCTGCCGCAGGCGTGCCAGCGCGTGGCTAACGGCCGGTTGGGTCAGCGCAAGCCGCTCTGCCGCGCGGGTGACATTGCGCTCGCGCATGACCATGTCGAAGACTTGCAGCCCGTTCAGGTCAATTCGGCGGGTGTCTGAAGGGTCCATGCACGGGGGAAAAGTGAAAGGAGGCGCCTACTCCATCACGAAGCCGGTCACCCGCACCACTTTACGCCACTTGTCGGTGTCCTCGGCGACAAAGCGGCTGAACTGCTCGGGCGTGCTGCCTACGGCGCTGGCACCCTGCTCCAGCAGCTTTTTCTTCACTTCCGGCAATTGCATGACCTCGCGCGTGTCGGCGGCAATTTTCGCGGCGATGGCCGGCGGCAGACCGGCCGGTGCCATCAGCCCAACCCAGGTGGTGGCGCTGAATCCCGGCACGGTTTCGGCCAGGGTCGGAACCTCGGGCGCGACCGGGCTGCGCTCCAGCCCTGTCACGGCCAGCGCGCGCAGCTTGCCCTGCTGGACCTGCGGCCAGACCGCGGGGATGTTGTCGAAGGCGATCTGTACCCGACCCGACAGCAGCTCGCTCAAGGCAGCGCCGCTGCCCTTGAACGGCACATGCACCATCTCGGTCCCGGTGGCGATCTTGAACAGCTCGGCCGCCAGATGGACGGAGCCGCCCGCGCCGGTGCTCGCAAAGTTGTACTTCGACGGTTCGGCCTTCAGCAGGGCGACAAATTCCGCCACGTTGCGTGCCGGCACGCTCGGGTGCACCACCAGCATGTTGGGGAAGGTGGCCACTAGCGAAATCGTGCTGAAGTCCTTTTGGCTGTAGCTGAGTTTGGGATTGACGGCCGGGGCTACCGAATGGGTGGACGCCGTGGCCAGCAGCAAGGTGTAGCCGTCTGCCGGCGCACGCGCGACGTAAGTGGACCCGATCGCGCCGGTCGCGCCGGCACGGTTGTCCACCACCACCGGCTGCCCCCAGCGCTCGCCGAGCTTTTGCCCGATCAGCCGCGCAATGGCGTCGGTCGCGCCGCCGGCCGCAAACGGCACAACCAGCGATACCGGTTTGCTGGGGAAGCGCTCCTGGGCAGCGGCGCCGCTCGCCGACAGCGCAAGCATGGAAGAGAGGGCGACGGCGGTGGCTGACTTGAGAAGAAATCGTTTTGATGGCATGTTTTGTCTCCTGTTGATTCTGGAAAAATGGGGCCGGGCAGCCCCTCAGCCAAGGCCGAGGTAAGCCTGTGCGTTGTCGTGCAGCACCTTCTGAAGCACCGCGTCGGAATAACCCTCGGAGCGCCAGTCGGCCAGCACCTTTTCGTAGCGCAGCACCGGGAAGTCGCAACCGAACATCACGCGATCCTGCAGCCTGCCGCTGATTTCTTTTTTGAGTGCCGGTGTGAACTGTCGCGGCCCCCAGCCGTGCAACTCGTAGGTCACGTTCGGCTTGTGCAGCAGGATGGCGATCATTTCGTCCTGCCACGGGTAAGCCGGCCGCGCAGCCAGAATGCGCAAATCCGGGTAACGCGAGGCGACGTCGTCAATGTGGCGCGGATGCCCGTCGTCCAGCTTGATGCCTGCGCCGCCCGGCAGGCCTTGCCCGATGCCGGTCAGGCCGGTGAGAATCATCACCGGCACGCCCGCATCGGCAGAACGCTGGTAGAACGGGTCCCACAGCGGATCGCTGGCCGGCACCCGCGTGACCTGGCCGTTGACACCGATGCCCACGAATCCGGCGCCGGCCGACAGGCAGCGCTCGAACTCGGCAATCGCCTCCTGGCCGCGGCGCGGGTCGAACTGCAGCCAGTGGCCGGCGATTACGTCCGGGTGCTGGCGCTGCTGCGCCATCGCGTAGTCATGCAACGCACGCATCTCGTCGATTGCCATGAACTTGGTGATGGACAGGTCGAGGACGGCCCGCACATTGTTCGCGCGGAAGTAATCCGCCTGTTCCTGCTCGGTGAAATAACTTACCGGCGTTTTCCAGATTTTCTCCTGGCGCGCGAGTTCTTCGGGCGTGCGGAAGATGTAGCCGCGCTGGGTGCCCCAGTGCGAATGGCAGTCGATGATTTTCAAAGTGTTCTCCGTAGGCAAGGCGATCACGCCTTGGTGCGCGCGTCGATGAGTCGCTTGATCTTGGACGTGGACGAGAGTCCGGTCAAAGGGCTGAGTTCTCCGGGTGCGGCGGCCTGCAGCACCAGCTTGACCCCCAAGGCTTCCTTGATGCGCAGCGTCAGGTCCTGCTCCACCTGCGTAGCGGGGTGGTTCGCGTCCTTGAGTTCGAAACGTACCCGCATGTCTTCACGCCCCGTCGCCGCATCACGCTCCAGGATGCAGACATATTCGCCATTGGTCGCCGGGTGTTCGGCCACCAGCGCGCCCACTGCCTCCGGAAAGATGTTGGTGCCGCGCAGCTTGACCATGTTGTCAGCGCGTCCGAACAGCTTGGTGAGCCGCCGGTGATGGCTGCCGCAGGCGCAGGGCGCGCCCTCCACCCAGGACGAAATGTCGTTGCTGTTGAAACGGATCATGGGCGCCGCATGTTTGAACAGGCTGGTCACGTACATGACGCCGCGTTCGCCCTTGTCACGCGCCTGGCCGGTTTCGGGGTCGACAATCTCTACATGCATGGCGTCTTCGAACACATGCATGCCGGTGCGGTGGACACAATCGGACGCAATGGAGCCGAACTCGTTGGTGCCGTAGGTGTCGTAGACGCCGCAGCCCCACAGGTCTTCGAGCGCTTCGCGGTCTTCCATGCCCAGGTGCGCAATCAGGCCGCGCAGGCCCAGCGAACGCGGGTCTATGCCCATGTCGTCACGCGCCACCAGCCCGATGTTGCGCAGGTAGGCCGAAAAACCCACCAGAAAATTCACATTCCACGCCTTCAGGATCTCCACCTGCCGGCGTGTGGGCGTCTGCGCGCCCGAACCCGTCATCACCGGCACCGCGCCGGTGTACTTCCAGATGCCCTCACGGGCGAGAAAGCCGCCATTGGTCAGGCCTGTGGACAAAGCCACCTGCACCAGGTCATAAGGCCGCACCCCCTGCATGAACAGGCGCC
This sequence comes from Polaromonas eurypsychrophila, assembly GCF_014641715.1. Classification (GTDB taxonomy): domain Bacteria; phylum Pseudomonadota; class Gammaproteobacteria; order Burkholderiales; family Burkholderiaceae_C; genus Polaromonas; species Polaromonas eurypsychrophila. The sequence goes on from NZ_BMIG01000005.1 coordinate 275,485, forward strand.
GTCCGGTGATGATGTTCATCACCTCGCGGTCACGCGGCGTGTACAGCATGGCGCGCGGCAGGCCGGTGGTGCCGCCGCTGGTCTGCAGCACCAGGGGCATGGGCGCATCACGCGTCGGGTCGATGCCCAGAAAGTCACCCCAGGGCGGATTGCGCTCAATGCTCTCGCGCAGGTCGTGCACCGAAAACGGCGGTATCTCCTTCAGGTCGGCCAGGCAAGACACGTCGCCCGGCTTGAGCCCGCCCGCGCCCCAATGGCGCTGATAGAACGGAATTTGCCAGCCACGCGCTACCTGCTGCAACAGGCGTTTCTCCTGCAGGGCGGCAATGCCTTCCGGCGGCAGCCGGTAGGTCGACTCGAAATAGTCGGGCGCAGTCGGGAATTCGTCCCACAGCGCGGGAAAGTCCAGCGACTCGTAATAGCGCGGAATGGCCGTCTTCAACAATTGCTGCGGCGGGGCCGCTGCGAGCTGGGTATCAGGTGTCATCGGGGCATCCTTGATGGAATGCCTCAGTCTAGGAGTCCTCGTCCCCGCGTGGATGATGGATTGCTTGGAGCTATATGCAGAGGATTCATGAGGCCCTGCCTGCTCATGCCGACTGCAAATTTGCCCCGGCTATACTCGTAGGCTGTATGTCAGGATTCGCCGGTGTAGCTCAGTCGGTAGAGCAGCTCATTCGTAATGAGAAGGTCGGGTGTTCGATTCATCTCTCCGGCACCAAATGAAGGCCCCCTAGCTGTCATGGTTAGGGGGCTTTTTCATTTAACTAACGCGTAACCCGCTCCTATTGTGGCGCCTCTCAGATTTTGGCAATCATTTTTTCGATGACGTCATCTGATCTTTGATCTTGCCCCTGTTGCCCGCACTCCATAGACTGACCATTATGCGGACTTCCTGTCTTGCTGCT
>NZ_BMIG01000006.1 GCF_014641715.1 Polaromonas eurypsychrophila
CCCGGCTAATTGACCGGAAAGTGTCACCCATGTCCCCGCACACCTGTCCACCATGTGTCCGGTCCATAAAGCGAAGCAAAAGAAAGTTACTTGCCGCCGGGCAACCCCCGGCCAACAGGTGCGGAACCAACTACCAGCGATCGAAGCAGCCAGAGATGGATCCCGGATCAAGTCCGGGATGACACTCCGTAGAGGTCGGGTTACTGCGGTTCCGGCACGCGCGAGGTAACGCGGCAGCGCGAGCCGCTTTCCTTCGTCAACTGTAGGAACTCCCTGACGGTGCCGCAGCGCACATTCCTGCCAACTTTCTGCGGGCTGCGGACGAGAATGACTGCACACACAACAAGGAGTTTCACATGTCGATTTCACTCATCCTGCTCATCGTGCTTATCCTGATTCTGGTCGGCGCGCTGCCCACCTGGGGCCACAGTCGCAGTTGGGGTTACGGTCCCAGCGGCGGTCTGGGTCTGGTCGTCATCATCCTCATCGTGCTGCTGCTGATGGGCCGGATTTAGCGCTCCAGCCTTTCACCAAAAAAAAAGGCCCGGTATTCAACGCCGGGTCCTTTTTTTGCCTCAGGCCAGAGACCCAAACCGGACTTCAGGGTTTGGCAGATAACGGCGGGGAGAAAGGCGCGGCAAGTGCACCCAGGTCAGTCCCGATGCGTCTGAAAACACCGTCCCAATCTCCAGCCGCTTCCTGGCGATAGAGCTTCGCGCAGGGATACCAGTGGCTATCGCTGCGTTCGAGCAGCCAGCGCCAGTCCGGGTTGAGCGGCAAGGCAATCCATGTTGATTTGCCCATGGCGCAGGCAAGATGCGCCACACTGGTATCGACGCTGACCACCACATCCATCATTTCGCAAAGTGCCGCCGTGTCGGAAAAGTCAGTGATTTCCTCGTCCAGGCGCACGATGTGCGGATTCAGCGCCAGCGTCTCTTTGTCCTCGGCGCGGGTCTCCTTCTGCAGACTAACGTACTGCAAGCCTTCGGGCAAAAACCTGAGCCATTCCGACAAGCGCACACTTCTGTTGCGGTCGTTTTTGTGGGTGGCGCTTCCACTCCAGACCAAACCAACGCGGGGTGTTGATTTTTCACCCAACCGGGCTGCCCATTGCGCCACCTTGTCCGGGAGCGGCGCCAGATAACTTGCACCAGCCGGCAGCTTGTCGAGCCTTATCTTGAAGGCGAAAGGCAGGCTCAACAAAGGGCAATGGCAGTCAAACGCGGGCAGCGGCTCGCCGCACTTGAGGACCTGCGCCACCCCATCCAGCTCGGCCAGCAACCCCGCCAATGGCGCTTGAACCTCCAACAGGACACGTGCGCCCAGATCGCTGACCAGCCTGGCATAGCGGCAAAACTGGAGCGTGTCGCCAAACCCCTGTTCGGCATGCAACAAGATCGTTTTGCCGTGCAATGGCTCTGCGCCCAGCCAAAGCGGTTGGGTGAACTGGCGCACGGATTTTTGCAAGGCTTCATCTTCCCAGCGCCATTCATATTCTTCCCAGCCATGCTCGAAATCACCCATCTGCAAAAGACAAAGGCTGCGGTTGAGGTGCGCCTTGGCATAGTCGGGCTGAAGCGTGATGGCCTGGTCGTAACTGTCAATCGCCGCTTGCGGCTGTTGCAGATCCCTGAACGCACTGCCGCGGTTGTTATACGCCTCGGCATGGTCCGCCTTGAGGGCGATGGCCTGGTTATAACTTTCCAGGGCCGCGCGAAACTGCCGCAGGTCGCTCAAGGCGTTGCCACGGTTGTTATGTGCATCGGCGAAGTCTGCCTTGAACGCGATGGCTTGGTCATAGCTCGCAAGGGCTACCTCCAGACGCTCCATCCCCCTGAGCGCATTGCCGCGATTGTTGTGCGCCTCGGCGTGCGCCGGGTTGAGCGCTATGGCTTTGTCGTAACTCTCCAGAGCCGTCTCAAGCTCTTTCAACTCCACCAAAGCATTGGCGCGGTTGTAGTAAGCCTGCGCATAGCTGGCCCTGTATGCGATGGCCTGGTCATAACTGTTAATGGCGGTGCTGAACTGCTGAAGCGCCGCAAGCGCCGCGCCACGATTATTGTGAGCCTCGGCATAGTCTGGTTTCAGGGCGATCGCCCGGTCGTGGCTCGCTATGGCAGCCTGGTGCAGCGTCAAGGCCAACAAGGCGTTGCCCCGATTGGTATGCGCTTCGGCGTAATCCCCTTTGAGCGCAATCGCTTTGTCATAACTCTGGAGCGCGTCCTGCGTCTTCGCCAGGTCCATCAAGGCGCTGCCGCGGCTGTTGTGAGCTTCTGCGTAGTCCGCCTTGAGCGCAATGGCTTTGTCGTAGCTTGCAATCGCCCTCTCGGGCTGCCTCAGGTCCCTCAATACATTGCCACGGTTGTTGAAGGCGAAAGCGTGACTCGCATTAATCCCAGTGGCCTGGTCAAACAATTCCAGAGCCTGCGCAAAATTTTTCGTTTGCGCGGCAACCACGCCCAGCAAATGCAATGCGTCGAAATGCCGGGGCTGCAGCTCGAGTACCTGCAGGTAACAAGCCCGTGCCTCATTGAGCTGCCCCCGCTGATGCAAGGCCAGGCCGCTGGCAAGGCTGGCCTGCGCTTGCACCTGCGTTGGGTGCCTGACGCTGGGTTTTGCTTGAGGCGGCTTTCCGGACTTGTGCTTCATGGTTGAATAGATCGAATCGAAATTTCGGCCTTGATTTAATGGGTGAGCAGCAGCCAGGCTTTGTCCAGCCGCTTGATGCTGACCGGCTGGGGGGTGCGCAGCTCCTGCGCAAAAAAGCTGACGCGCAGCTCTTCGATCAGCCAGCGCAGCTCCTGCAGCCGTGCATCGGCTGCGCCCTTGCGTTCGGCCACCAGCCGCCAATAGCGCTGCTCCTGTGGCCGCAGCTCGGCCAGGCGCGCGGCGTCACGGGCAGGGTCGGCGCGCCACTTCTCCAGCCGCAGCGTGATGGCCTTGAGGTAACGCGGAAAGTGCTGCAGCTGCGCATACGGTGTGGCCGTCAGGAAGCGTTTGGGCACCAGGCGCTGCAACTGCTGGGCGGCATCCAGAGAGGCTTCGGCAGCGTTTTTTGTGTCCTTGATCTTGCGCTGGGCCGCTGCAAACTCGGTCAGGATGACGGCAGCCAGGCGCGCGACTTCACTGGCGATCAGGGTCAGGCGCCCTCGCCCGTCGTCGATGCGCTTTTTGAAGTCGGCTTCCTGGGTCGGCAGCGGATCCTGAAGAAAGGCGCGGTCCAGCGCGACTTCGATGATCTGCTCGCGCAGTTCTTCCAGCGTGCCGCCGCCCGAGTTGTCGGCAGCGCGACCCACCAGCATGTAGGCGGTGGCCATCTTCTGCAGGTCGGGCAGGTTTTTCTCGAGGTACTTGAGCGCGTCCCTGATCTGCAGAGAGAACAGCCGCCTCAGGCCGGCGCGGTGTTTGATGGCCGCCACGTTGGGCTCGTCAAACACCTCGATGGTCACGGCGTCGCCAAGGTCGATCAGTGCCGGGAACCCGATCAGGGTCTGTTTGCCCTTGCTGATTTCCATGATTTCCGGCAACTCGCCAAAGCTCCAGCTGGTGTAGCGCTCGGGCGTGCGAGCCGGCTGGGGCCCCGGGCTTGCTATGTTTTCAGGAGCTGCTTGCACCCGCCCGCTATGGGCTGGAGGACGATTTGACTCTGAATCCTGCGCAGATTCGGACGCCGGCCGTGTTTTGAGACCGGCCAGCGCCTGGAAGGCTCCGCGCGCCTGCGACCCCAGATCGCCCTTGAGTGTGCCCAGGTTGCGGCCAGTGCCGAGCTGGCGGCCGTGTTCATCAACCACGCGGAAGTTCATGAACAGATGCGGCGGCAGCATCTCCAGCTTCATGTCGTTGCGCTTTATGTCCAGCGAGGTCGCATCGCGGACCAGCTTGAGCACAGCATCGGTCAGCGAGCCGGCGCCAAACTTTTCCGGCAGCAACAGTTCCGCCGCCATGCGCGCCGCCGTCTCCGGCAGCGGCACCAGCCGCGAGCGTGGCCGCTGATGCAGGGTCTTGATCAGCGCCTGGATCTTGTCCTTGAGCATGCCGGGCACCAGCCACTCGCAGCGCTCCTCGTTGACCTGATTCAAGGCAAACAGCAGTACGTCAACAGTCACGCCGTCTTTGGCATCGCCCGGCTCATGCAAATAAGTCGCCAGACAATCGACGCCCCCCAACCTCAGCGTTTTCGGGAAGGACTGCGTGGTGATGCCGGCCGCTTCATGGCGCATCAGTTCTTCGCGGCTCAAGAGCAGCAGCTTGGGCTGCTTCTTGACCTCGTCCTTGTACCAATGCTCACAGCCGGCGCCGGTGCAGATGTCGGCCGGCAGTTGCTGGTCATAAAAGGCGTAGATCAGCTCTTCGTCCACCAGCACGTCCTGGCGCCGCGCCTTGTGCTCCAGGTCCTGCACCTGCTGGATCAGCTTCAGGTTGGCCGCGAGGAAAGGCAGTTTGGTGTCCCAGTTGCCGGCCACCAGCGCTTCGCGGATGAATATCTCGCGCGCTGTCACCGGATCAACGCGGCCGAAATTGACGCGCCGGCCGTTATAGATCACCAGGCCGTAAAGTGTGGCGCGCTCCAGCGCGGTGACCTGGGCGGCCTTCTTTTCCCAGTGCGGATCCAGCAGCTGCTTTTTCAGCAAATGGCCGGCGACCTGCTCGACCCACTGCGGCTCGATGTTGGCGATGCCGCGGCCGAACAGGCGCGTGGTTTCGACCAGTTCGGCCGCGACGATCCAGCGTCCAGGTTTTTTGCTGAGCTTGGCGCCCGGATGCCGGTAGAACTTGATGCCGCGTGCGCCCAGGTACCAGTCATCTTCTTCATTCTTGATACCGAGGTTGCCCAGCAAGCCGCACAGCATCGACAAATGCAGTTGCTCATAACTGGCCGGTTTGTCATTCAAGACCCACTTTTGTTCACCGACCACGCTGTGCAGTTGCGAGTGGATGTCGCGCCACTCCCGTACGCGGCGGATGTTGACGTAGTTCTCGCGCAGCAGGTTTTCGTACTGGCGGTTCGTCAGCTTATGAACCGCGTCATGACCACCGCGCACATCACCCAACCATTTCCACAGCTTGAGGTAGCCGCTGAACTCGCTTTTCTCGTCGTCAAACTTGGCATGCGCCTGGTCGGCCTGCGCCTGCTTGTCCATGGGCCGGTCGCGCACGTCCTGCACGCTGAGCGCGCTGGCGATCACCAGCACCTCGTCGAGCGCTTGCCGGTCTTTGGCTTCCAGGATCATGCGGCCCACGCGCGGGTCCAGCGGCAAGCGGGCCAGGTTGCGGCCCACCGGCGTGAGTTCGTTGTCGTCGTCCACCGCGCCGAGCTCGGCCAGCAACTGGTAGCCGTCGGCAATGGCACGGCCCTGAGGCGGCTCGATGAAGGCAAAACTTTCGATGGTGCCCAGGTGCAGCGCCTTCATGCGCAAAATCACTGCGGCCAGCGAGCTGCGCAATATCTCCGGGTCGGTAAAACGCGGCCGGCCCAAAAAATCGGGCTCGTCGTACAGGCGGATGCAGATGCCGTCGGCCACACGGCCGCAGCGGCCGGCGCGCTGGTTGGCGGCGGCCTGCGAGACCGGCTCAACCATCAACTGCTCGACCTTGTTGCGAAAGCTGTAACGCTTGACGCGCGCCGTGCCCGCATCAATCACATAACGGATGCCTGGCACTGTCAGCGAGGTTTCGGCCACGTTGGTGGCGAGCACGATACGCCGGCCGGTGTGGCCGTCGAAAATGCGGTCCTGCTCGGCTTGGGAAAGCCGCGCAAACAGCGGCAGCACCTCGGCATTGCGAAACAGCGGCTGGTGCGCCAGGTGTTTGCGCAGGTGATCGGCGGCCTCGCGGATTTCGCGTTCGCCGGGCAGAAAGATCAGGATGTCGCCCGCACTGTGCGGGTTGCGCCAAAGCTCATCGACGCCATCGGCAATCGCGTCGTTCAGGTCATAGTCGCGCGACTCTTCATACGGCCGGTAACGCTGCTCGACCGGAAACATGCGCCCGGACACCATGATGACCGGGGCTGGCCCTTTGGAAGAAGCAAAATAATCGGCAAAACGCTGCGCATCAATCGTCGCCGAAGTTATTACGACTTTCAGGTCGGGCCGGCGCGGCAGCAACTGGCGCAAATAGCCGAGCAGGAAGTCGATGTTCAGGCTGCGCTCGTGCGCCTCGTCGATGATGATGGTGTCGTAGGCCTTGAGCAGCGGGTCGGTCTGCGTCTCGGCCAGCAAAATGCCGTCGGTCATCAGCTTGACGGAGGCGTCGCGGCTCAAGCGGTCCTGAAAACGCACCTTGTAGCCGACCACGTCGCCCAGCGGTGTTTTCAGCTCCTCGGCAATCCGTTTGGCCACGCTGGAGGCGGCAATCCGGCGCGGTTGTGTGTGACCTATCAGCTTGCCCTGGCCTGCCGGGTAGTTGAGCTTGCCGCGGCCCATGGCCAGCGCTATTTTAGGCAATTGCGTGGTTTTGCCGGAACCGGTTTCACCACAGACGATGACCACCTGGTGCGCCTGCATGGCGGCGGTGATCTCCACGCGCTTGCCCGACACGGGCAAGGACTCGGGAAAATCGATCTTCAAGGGCACGGACAAGGGAGACGACAAGACGTGGGGCTTCCGGGGATACGGGGGTACAGAGGTACCGGGATGGGAGCTGCCAATTATCGGTGCAGACAAGCGCCCCGCAAGCCGGCGGGACGAAATGCCCGCTCAGGAAGCCTGGGGCGCCGGCAACTCCACCGCTTCGCCGCTGGCATGGTCAAACCAGGCCACGCGGCTGGCATAACTCATCGCGGCGCGTGACATGGCGCGTGCCGTGGTCAGCGTGACAGAGACTTTGGCCGCCGGTTCAAACACCATCAACACGCCAATGCCCACATCTGCCCGCCAGCGGGTTTGTTCGCTTTCTCGCTTAGTGGTGTTCACGCTGGTGTTCAGGGCCACCGACTTGGCCAAACGCGGCCCGAGCCGGTGCGCCAGTTTGATCAGTTGGCCGCTGTCCCTGCACTGGGGCAGCAGCAGCAAGAAACCGTCCTCGCCAAAACGCCCCAACTCAAACTGGGCAGGCACCACCTGCCGCAAGCGCCCCGCACAGACAAACAAGGCATGGTTCATCGCTGCGATGCCGTGCAGTTTTTCAAGTGCATACAAATTGCCTATGCTCACAAATAGCATGCCCAGCGCCGAGGGCTGGTCGCGCTGGTGTTTGAAGGCCTTGACGATCATGTGTCCGGTTTCGGTGTGAGACCGCATGCGGGTCACTGGGTCATAACTCGGGCCATGGGCCATGATCTGATTCAGCTCGATCAGGTAGGAGTAACGCACCCACAATGCCGACGCCATCAAGGTCAGGTAGGCCGTGCCGGCCAGCGCGCTAACCGCATGCACCTGCCACGGCACCTGCCCACGCGCCAAAGCAATAAAACTCAGGCCAATCATGGCAATCAGCATGAAAAACACACCAAAAAAAGCCCGCCAGGCCAGCCGGCCACCGCGCCAGGCGCTGCGCAGCGCCACACCCAGGGCCACCAGTCCCAGCCACCAGGCGATGCCAACGCCGACCGCAAGCGCATGGACCGCTGGCAGCAGCCAGCCCAGGGCCACACCGCCCAGCGCCAGGGCTACCAAGGTTAATTGCGTACGTCGGCGAGTCTTGCGATTGTCCAGAGCGCCCACAATCGAAAACAGCAGATAAGCCAGGACCATCGAGGCCGCTATCGCCACATGCGCCAAAAAGCGCGCCAGCGTGTCTGGGTCCGGGATCGGCAGCGCACCGAGAAACGCAAGCACAAAAAAACCGGACGCTGTCGCAGACAGCGCTGCGTTGAGCGATATCCGGTGCAGGGAACGGTTAAACGCCATGGCAGAGCCGGCCAGCATCAGTGCGGTCGTTCCGAAATAACACCCCCAGAACCCATAGGCCAGTTTGTCCATGCGTCCCAGATTATCCGGCGAAGCGGGCGCTTCGGCGAGTGGCTTCACCTCGATGAAAACCCGCGCCCTCCCTTACACTCACTGCCATTGGCCACCCTAGGAGTCTGCGCGGCAGAAGACGTCGAAGCGAAAAGCGGCCCCAGCGAGGACAGTTTTTGTCGGATTTGCAGCCGCATAGCCGTAGCTATGGGGCAAAAAGCCGGCGAAAAATGGACCGCTGCGGTCGCTTTGCAGCCGATGTTCCTTCTGCCGCGCAGGCTCCTATCCCTCCTGCAACCCGAAAGCGCGCCCATGTCTGCGGTCTTCAACTTCACCTTTGTGCCCTGGTTCCGCTCGGTGGCGCCCTACATCCACCTGCACCGCGGCAAAACCTTTGTGGTCGGCATCGCAGGCGAGGCGATTGCTGCCGGCAAGCTGCAGCACCTGGCGCAGGATCTGGCGCTGATCCAGAGCATGGGCGTGAAGATCGTGCTGGTGCACGGCTTCCGGCCCCAGGTCAACGAACAACTGGCGGCCAAGGGTCACGAGGCCAAATACTCCCATGGCATGCGTATCACCGACTCGGTGGCTCTCGACAGCGCCCAGGAAGCCGCCGGCCAGTTGCGTTACGAGATCGAGGCCGCCTTCAGCCAGGGCCTGCCAAACACACCGATGGCCGGCTCCACCGTGCGCGTGATTTCAGGCAACTTCATCACCGCGCGGCCGGTCGGCATCGTCGACGGCGTGGACTTCAAGCACTCCGGCATGGTGCGCAAGGTTGACACCGCCGGCATCAAACGCACGCTGGACTTTGGCGCCATGGTGCTGCTGTCGCCCTTCGGTTTTTCACCGACCGGCGAGGCCTTCAACCTGACCATGGAAGAAGTCGCCACCAGCGTGGCCATAGAACTGCAGGCCGACAAGCTGATCTTCCTGACCGAAATCCCCGGAATCCGCATGAATCCGGACCAGCCCGAAAGCGAGGACAACCCGATAGACACCGAGTTGCCGCTCGCCGCCGCCGAGAAGCTGCTGGCACAACTGCCCAACCCGACCCAGCCGACCGACACCGCGTTTTACCTGCAGCACTGCGTAAAGGCCTGCAAGTCCGGCGTCGAGCGCAGCCACATCCTGCCGTTTGCAGTGGACGGCTCCCTGCTGCTTGAAATTTATGTGCACGACGGCATCGGCACCATGGTCATCGACGAAAAGCTCGAAAGCCTGCGCGAAGCCACGGCCGACGACGTGGGCGGCATCCTGCAACTGATCGAACCGTTTGAAAAAGACGGCACCCTGGTCAAGCGCGACCGCACCGAGATTGAACGCGACGCCGACCACTACACCGTGATCGAACACGACGGCGTGATTTTCGGCTGCGCCGCGCTCTACCCCTACCCCGAGGCCAAAACCGCCGAGATGGCAGCCCTCACGGTGTCACCGCACAGCCAGAGCCAGGGTGACGGCGAACGCATCCTCAAACGCATCGAGCAGCGCGCCCGCGGCATGGGTCTGAAAAGCATTTTTGTGCTGACCACCCGCACCATGCACTGGTTCATCAAGCGCGGCTTTGTGCAGGTTGATCCCGACTGGCTGCCGGAAGCCCGCAAGCGCAAGTACAACCTCAATCGCAAGAGTTTGGTGCTGGTGAAGAATCTGTAGACAGGCGGCGTGGTTTTCGTCATGCGCTCTCCGTTACCTGCCAAAGGATCTTGTTGCGATGAAATGATCAGCTTTCTTATCATCGGTTGAACACGGAGTGACTATGGGCATTAAAAAGAGCTGGAAAACCAAAAGCAAGGACATAGGCTCGCTAACTGACGAGGAAAAAGCTTTAAGAGACGACAGGCGTGTCACCAAAAATTACGGCACACCGTTATAAACAGCGGCGTCAAGGGTCTAGCCGTTTTAAATAGCGCAGGAGTTGCCGTAATGCTGGGCTTCTTCCAAGCGCTGGTGTTGAAACCCGAAGTCCTTATCGGATTTAAACCCTATGGAGTAGCTGCATTAAGTCTTTTTCTAATTGGCGCCATCGCCGCTGCGCTGCTCTTTATACCGTACGGTACTTATATTCAAGAGCGTTGAAAAAGGGTAAGGCCTGCGATTTTGATTGCCTGTTTCGTCTTAGGGGCCTTTGCAGTTGGCTGTGCTGCAATAGGTGCATTGCTAGTAGCAGTTGGTGTGGACCGCGCTTTTTAGACTACCCAGTCATGATCACAGGTGTCCCAGATTTGAGGCTCCCCCGCTGTTTGTTTGGAAGGCAAGACTTCGGACTGAGCGATCCGCATGAGATTCATCAGCACGCAAGCCCCTGTAACGCTCACCGTCCCCTAGCGTAGGAGAACGCCAGCGCCCGCTGGCGATGATGTCTCACGCCCTGCCCCCGGCCGGCTGGGCAGAGTGGATAGGTGGCCACGCGCGGCGTGGCCCGCCATCCATCACATCACACAAAGGACACCCCATGACTGAAAAAAACGCCAGCGTTCACTGGGAAGGCCAAGGCAAAAAAGGCCAGGGCCAGATCAGCACCGAGACCGCTGCACTAAAAGCCTACCCCTATGGGTTTGGCAGCCGTTTTGAAGACGACCGCAAAGGCACCAACCCAGAGGAACTGCTGGGCGCGGCGCATGCCGCCTGCTTCACCATGGCTTTCTCGTTTGCCTGTGACAAGGCCGGTTTTGCCACCGAGCAAGTGGACACCCAGGCCAAAGTGAGGCTGGTGCCCGAAGGCGACGGTTTTGTGATCGACCGCATCGCGCTGACGCTGGAAGCCAAGGTGCCGGGCATAGCCGCCGGTCAATTCCAGCAGATCGCCGAAGCCGCCAAACGCGGCTGCCCGCTGTCCAAGGCACTGGCGAGCGTGGCAGAGATCACGCTGACTGCCACGCTCAAGTCCTGAGCGGCTGTCAGCCGGCAGCAGCGATCTGGCGCAGGGCCTGCTCAAACACCTCGGCAGGCTGACCGCCGGAAATCAGATGTTTGTCGTTGATGATGACGGCCGGCACCGAGTGGATGCCCTGTCCCAGGTAAAACTGCTCGCGCTCGCGCACTGCATCCGCATACTCGCTTGAGGAGAGGATAGCCTTGGCGCGAGCCACGTCCAGACCGGCCTCGCCAGCCACACGAACCAGAACTTCGTGTGCACCGGGGCTCTCGCCATCCGTGAAATAGGCTGTGAACAGCGCCTCCTTCAGCGCTTGCTGCAGGCCCTGCCCCTCTTCGCCGGCCCAATGCAGCAGCCGGTGCGCATCGAAGGTGTTGTAGATGCGGCCGCGCTTGTCCATGCTGAAGGTAAAATCCACCTCCTGTCCGCGCGCGCGAATCATCTCGCGGTTGCGCTGCGACTGCTCGGGTGTGGAGCCGTACTTTTCGGCCAGGTGTTCGCCAATATCCTGACCTTCGGTCGGCATCTTCGGGTTCAGTTCAAAGGGCTGGAAATGCAATTCGGCCTTTACGCTGTCGCCGACCCGGTCCAGGGCCTCTTCAAGGGACTTCAGGCCGATCACGCACCAGGGGCAGGACACGTCGGAGACAAAATCGATTTTCAGGGTAACTGGCGCGGCTGTAGTCATGGCAGGGGTCTTGTGGGTGGGCGAAAGCCGCCTCGAAAGACAGCCAGGAAACAGTAACATGTGGCGCCAGGCTGCGAAATTCAAGCACGTTCAACCCTACACACTGCATCGGATTGCCATGCTCCAACTCCGCCCCAACTGCTAATGCTGCAACCGCGATCTGCCTGCCGATTGGCCGGACTGGCTATGGGCTAGAGCCCTGTTTAACTCTTAATTTCCAACAACCTGCCCGCCTTCCAGCGTGATCCGGCGCTCACAGCGTGCGGCGATTCCGCGGTCGTGTGTCACCAGCACCAAAGTGGTCCCGAGTTCCTTGTTGAGCTCGAACATCAGCGCCATCACAGTCTCGCCGGTCGCAAAGTCCAGGCTGCCGGTCGGCTCGTCGGCCAGCAGCAGCGCCGGCTGCACCACAAAAGCCCTGGCCAGCGCGACCCGTTGTTGCTCGCCGCCCGATAGCACCTTGGGATAGTGACCCAGCCGCTCACCGAGGCCGACGCGTTTGAGCATCTCGGTCGCCTGCGCACGGGCATTTTTGGCGCCGGACAGCTCCAGCGGCAGCATGACGTTTTCCAGCGCTGTCAGATTGCCCATGAGCTGAAAGCTCTGGAACACAAATCCGACTTTTTGCGCGCGCAATGCGGCGCGGTCGTCCTCGCTGAGCGCAAACAGGTCCTGACCGGCCAGTTGCACCGTGCCCTGGGTCGGCGTGTCCAGCCCGGCGATGATGGACAGCAAGGTACTTTTGCCCGACCCCGAAGCACCGACGATCGCCGCAGTCTCCCTGGCCGCCAGTGCGAAATGAATATCGCGCAAAATGGTCAGCGTGCCGGTCGAGTCGCTCACGCTCTTGAAAACGTGCTCCACGGAAATAATTGAAGAGCTCGTGGACGCGGAAACAGCGTCGTTCAGCACACTAACCGCAGGTTCAAACATGTCAGCCTTGTCAGAAAACTTGAGAACAGACTTTACCAAGCTTGTCCGCGCCGCGGCCGCCCGGCTGGTAAAACCTTTGGGCGCACTGCTGCTGGCTGTTGTCGCCGCCTTGCCGCTGCTGGCGCAAGCCCAGACCGCAGTCGCTGCCGGAGACACGGTGCTGATCGTTGGTGACTCCCTGAGCGCCGAATACGGCCTCAAGCGCGGCACCGGCTGGGTGCCGCTGCTCGAAAAACAGCTTGCTGGCGAGAAGAAAAATGTTCGTGTAATCAACGCGAGCATCAGCGGCGACACCACCTCGGGCGGCCGCTCGCGCCTGCCGGCGCTGCTGGCCCAGCACAAACCCACAGTCGTAGTGATCGAGCTGGGCGGCAACGACGCCCTGCGCGGCCTGCCGCTGGACATGACCGAGGCCAACCTGCGGGCAATGACGCAGGCCGCGAAAAAAATCGGCGCCAAAGTGCTGCTGCTGGGCATGCAGGTACCGCCGAACTATGGCGGTGCTTACGGCGCGACCTTCTCCGGGCTGTTCGCCAAGGTCGCCAGGGCCGAAAAAGCCGCGTTGCTGCCCTTCTTCCTCAAGGGTGTGGCGGACGTGGATGACGCGGTCGGCAACTTCCAGGCGGACCGCATCCACCCCAATGAGCAGTCACAGGCCAAAATGCTGGCCAACGTCTGGCCCGACCTGAAGAAACTCCTCAAGTGAGCCTGGAACGGATCTCCGCCGAACAGGCATTGGCCAGCCTGGTTGACTATTCCGCCGTGATTGATGCCCGCAGCGAAGGCGAATATGCCGAAGACCACTTGCCCGGCGCCGTCAACTGGCCCAGCCTGAATGACGAGGAACGCAAGATCGTCGGCACGCGTTACAAGCAGATCAGCCAGTTCGAAGCCAAAAAGCTGGGCGCCGCGCTGGTCGCCAGAAATATCTCGGCACACATCCAGCGCGAGGTGCTGGACAAGCCGCGAGAGTGGCAACCACTGGTCTACTGCTGGCGCGGCGGCAAACGCAGCGGTTCGCTGGCGCTGATTCTGGACCAGATCGGCTTCAAGGTGACGCTGGTGGACGGCGGCTACAAGGCCTTTCGCGCCGCACTGGTGGCCGACCTGCCGCAACTGGCGGCGCGGCACCAGTACCAAGTCGTTTGCGGCCCCACGGGCGCGGGCAAGACCCGGCTGTTGCATGCGCTTGCCGCCCAGGGCGCGCAGGTGCTGGACCTGGAAGGCCTTGCCAACCACCGCAGTTCGGTGCTGGGCATGATTCCCGGTGTGCCGCAACCGAGCCAGAAGGCTTTTGACAGTCTGGTCTGGGCGGCCCTGCGCGGCTTTGACCCGGCGCGCCCCGTCTACATCGAAAGCGAAAGCAAAAAAGTGGGCAATGTGGCCGTGCCGGAAGGCCTGATCGCCGCCATGCGCGCCAGTCCCTGCCTGCGGCTGGACCTGGCTGAGGACGAACGCGTTGCGCTGCTGCTGGAAGACTATGATTTTTTCGTGAAGGACACTGCATTTTTCTGCGATCGCCTGGGCGCGCTGACCGAGGCGCGCGGCAAGGACGTGGTGAGCGACTGGCAGGCGCGGGCGCACAGCGGTGATGTGGCCTCCGTAGTACGCGAGCTGCTGCTGCAGCACTACGACCCGGTTTACCTGCAGTCGATGCGGCGCAACTTCACGCAATACGACACCGCCCAAGTACTGGCGCCGAGCGACCACAGTACAGCCGCCATGACGACGTTGGCGCGCAGCCTGCTCGCGACATAAAACGGCGCCTATGAAAAAAGCTCCGGGGGACAGGGTTGCTGTCCCGGCGGAGCCTTGGAGGCGGGGCTTGCTATTAAAAGTCTAGCTGTCTGCGCCCGCTGGGTATGGGCTGGAGCCCGATTTCATTCAAAATTTCTGCTGGCCTTCCACGAATCAGGCGGCAGGTTCGGCGGGCGGCGCGCCGGCATCGCCATCGGGCGTGTCGTCATCGGGCAGGTCCGGCTTGCCTTCGGCCTTGCGTTTGAGTTTTTCCTCTTTTTTCTTCTTTTTGGCCAGCTCTTTCTGGCGTTTTTCGTAGGAATAATTGGGAGTTGCCACAGCGTGCTTTCTTCAGGAATATGTTCTAACTGTACTGCATCAGGGACAGCGCCTGGGCCAAGTCGGCCTGCAAGTCGGACAGCGCCTCCAGCCCGACAGAAAAACGCACCAGACCGCCTTTATAGGGCCAGCCCGTGGTTCGAATCGCGGGCACGTCATAGGGCACACACAGGCTGATCGGGCCGGCCCAGCTGTAGCCAATGTTGAACAGTTTGAGGTTGTCGCAGAGGGCGTCGAGCGTGACCTGGCTGTAGCCGGGCTTGAACACCGCACTCATCAGGCAGGCCGCGCCTGTGCAGTCGCGCTGCCAGGCGGCGTGGCCGGGTGAGCCGGCCAGCGCCGGATGCAGCACGGCCTCGATCTGCGGTTGCTGCTGCAGCCAACCGGCCAGCGCGCGTGTGGTGGCGTCTTGCGCCGCGTAACGCAGGGCGATGCTGTTGAGGCCGCGCAGCACCAGCTCGGCGTCGTTGCCGCTGACGCCGTAACCCACCCGCATGTGGCAGAAGTGCAGCAGCTGGTGCAAAGCCTCGTCGCGGGTAACCACCGAGCCCATCAGCACATCGGCGCCGCCGCTGGGGTATTTGGTCAGAGCCTGCACCGAGATGTCGGCACCGAGGTCAAAAGCGTTGAAGGCTATGCCGGCGCCCCAGGTGTTGTCCAGCGCCGTCACGATGCCTTGCGGATGGGCATCGCCATGCGCTTTCACGACGGCCACCAGCGCCGGCAGATCCGGAAACTCCAGCGTGATGGAGCCCGGCGCCTCGAGCCAGACCAATCGGGTGCGGGCCGTCAGTTTGGCTGCCAGGTCGGACGGTGACATGGCGTCGTAATACGCGAAGCTCACGCCCCAGGCGGTCAGTTCATTCTGCGCAAAGGCCTTGTTCGGGCCGTAGGCGTTGTCGGGAATCAGCACCTGGTCGCCGGCCTTGAGCAGCGCCATATCGACCAGCACCACCGACGCCAGCCCGCTGGGCACCAGGGTGCAATATTGCCCACCTTCCAGCGTGCAAATGCGCTCCTCAAGCGTGAAGGTGGTCGGCGTGCCGTGCAGGCCGTAGGTGTAGCCAGTCTTGTGTTTCCAGTCGCGCTGGCGCAGGGCCGCAACGCTGGGGAAAATGATGGTGGAGGCTTTGTGGATGCCGGGCTGGACCGAATCAAAACCGGCGGGCGGCTTGTAGCCGTGATGTATCAATTGGGTGGACTTGTCGCTCATGCCCGATGGTAACGGCTGGGGATTTCTGCCGTCAGCGCCTGTGTGATGGCCTGACGGAAGCGCGCTTATTCAACACGGGCAGATTGCAGGACCCGGGCTATGCCTGAGACAGCAGAACTTGACTCCCCACTCCCTCCCCTAACCCCTCCCTCGCCCCGCTGGGCGATGAAGGGGGACCTCATGTGGCCGCGTGCGCTGCGCTCGCGTGCAAACATGACCGTTCGTTGGGATTCCCGTCCTTGAAGCGCTTTGCGCTTCAAGGACTCCGGATTTCTGTCAGGTATTTGTTTTCTTTCCACCCGTCGGGCTGGGCCGAGGAGCGCAGCGAAAAATGGATCAGGGCGAGCGATTGTTTGAGCCGAAGGCGAGTTCGAGCTCGACCCCATTTTTCGCGAGCACCACAGGTTGCCCGTACCGAAGCGGAGGGACCCAGACCATCGGGTCGCCTTTCTTTTCGTTAGGTTTCTTTGGCGAGACAAAGAAAAGTAACTCGCCCGCCGGGGCGAGACCCGGCTTGGTGACCAACCTTAAGGCACGAGGTAAACGGAGATGGATCCCGGATCAAGTCCGGGATGACAGCCAAACCCAATGAACCTTATGGCCCGGGCCGCCGCTGGCAAACCTGGGGGCTTAAATCTTCCATTTCTCCATGAGCTGCGCCGGACGCAGCGCGTCGTACCCTTCGAAGGGCTGATGGATCCAGGGGTTCGTCGGCAAAAACTCGACCGAATAATCGGGCTGAAAGGTCGACACGCCCTTGGTCCAGATCACCGCGCTGCGCAACTCGGTGATTGGCTTGTAGTTGTTGCGCAGCTGGTGGATTACGGCGTTGAGGGTGTGACCGGTGTCAGCCAGGTCGTCGACCAGTAGCACCTTGCCGGCGATTTCACCCTTGGGTGTGGTGATGAAACGTGCGATGTCCAGGTTGCCTTGTGTCATGCCCGCGTCTGCGCGGTAAGAGCTGGTGGACATGATGGCCAGCGGCTTGTCGAAGATACGCGAGAGGATGTCGCCGGGCCGCATGCCGCCGCGGGCCAGGCACAGGATGGTGTCGAACTGCCAGCCGGACTGGTGGATCTTGATCGCCAGCTTTTCAATCAGGTTGTGGTATTCGTCATAACTGACGTAAAGGTGTTTGCCGTCTTCGGTCAACATGGAAAATGCTCCTGATTTGATAGCTGATTACGCAAGACCGTCAAGGGGTGGAGGCCGATTTGACTGATTTTTGCAAGGTGGCTCAGGCCGAAAACGGATCGCGCAGCAGGATGGTGTGGTCGCGGTCCGGGCTGGTCGAGATCATGTGGATGGGCACGCCGGTGACCTCCTCGATGCGTTTGAGGTAACGCTGGGCCGCCGCGGGCAGCTTGTCGTAATCGGTGACACCAACCGTGCTCTGGGTCCAGCCCGGCAGGCTTTCGTAAATCGGCTTGCAACTGGCAATTTCTTCGGCGCCCATGGGCAGGATGTCGGTGATGCGGCCGTCCAGCTCGTAGCCGGTGCACAGCTCCAGAGTCTTGATGCCGTCCAGCACGTCCAGCTTGGTGATACACAGGCCGGACAGGCCATTGACCTGGGCCGAGCGTTTGAGCAGGGCCGCGTCAAACCAGCCGCAGCGCCGGCTGCGACCGGTGGTCACGCCTTTTTCGGCACCCACGGTGCTCATGTGATAACCCGGCGTGCCCGGTGTTTCCCAGTCGAGTTCGGTGGGGAACGGACCGCCGCCCACGCGGGTGCAGTAGGCCTTGGTGATGCCCAGGATGTAGTGCAGCATGCCCGGCCCGACACCGGCGCCGGCGGCCGCATTGCCGGCCACGCAGTTGCTGGATGTCACAAACGGGTAGGTGCCGTGGTCCACATCGAGCAGCGTGCCCTGCGCGCCCTCGAACAGCAGGTTGGCGCCGCCGGCATTGGCGTCGTTGAGTTCGCGCGACACGTCGGCCATCATGGGTTTGAGCAGTTCGGCGTGGCGCATGGCCTCGTCGTACACCGGCTGGAACTCAACCGCTGGCGCATGGAGGTAACCGGTCAGCACGAAGTTGTGCAGATCCAGCAGTTCACGCAGCTTTGTGGCAAAACGCTCGGGGTGTTTGAGGTCCTGCACGCGCAGCGCGCGGCGGGCGATCTTGTCTTCGTAGGCCGGGCCGATGCCGCGGCCGGTGGTGCCGATCTTGCCGGTGCCGCCGGTTTCGCGGCGGGTCTCGCGCGCCACATCGAGCGCCACGTGGAAGGGCAGGATCAGCGGGCAGGCTTCGCTGATGCGCAGGCGTGAACGCACCTCGACACCGGCTTTTTCCAGGCCCTCGATTTCCTCGAACAGCTTGGCCGCCGACAGCACCACACCGTTGCCGATGTAGCATTTGACGCCCGGACGCATGATGCCACTGGGGATCAGGTGCAGCGCGGTCTTGATGCCGTTGATGACCAGCGTGTGGCCGGCGTTGTGGCCGCCCTGGAAACGCACCACGCCCTGCGAGCTTTCGGTCAGCCAGTCCACCAGCTTGCCCTTGCCCTCGTCACCCCACTGAGTACCCACGACCACCACGTTGCGGCCGGCGGTTGCGGCAGTTGTCTTTGTCATCTTCGTTTACTCGTTAAGAATGGATGGGGAAATGCGGACGCGTACGCCGATCAGGCGGGCGTTTTGGCGAGTTGCCGGACCTGCCACTGGCCGGCCAGGCTGACCAGCTCGCGGTCGCAATCGAATTCGTCGACTTCATGCTCGTGACCGGGCAACACGCAGGCCACGGTATCGCCGCCGGCACGCAGTTTGGCAATGGCAGCACGCAGGCCGGCATCCTCACCCCAGGGCGCACGAATCGCAGGCCGCAGCGGTTTGGGCAACAGCACGCTGACCAGCTCCTTCAGGTCCAGACTGAAGCCGGCCGCCGGGCGATTGCGCCCGAACACCGCGCCGACCTCGTCGTAGCGGCCGCCGCGCACCAGCTCGGCGCCCTGACCGCCGTCTCGCTGGCCATGGCCGTAGATGGCAAAACGTGTACCACTGTAATAGGCATAACCGCGCAGGTCGGCCAGGTCGAAGGCGATGCGGACGGGTCCGGCCAGTGCCTGCACATGGGTCGCCAGCCATTTCAGGTTCTGCAGCGCCCTCAGCGCTTCGGGTACCGCTTTGAAGGCCTTTTCAGCCTCTGCCAGCACCTTGTCGTCGCCATACATCTGCAGCAACATCAGCAGGCCCTGACGTGCTGCAGAAGGCAGCTCGCCGTTGAGGCTGGCCATCAGGCTGGCGAGTTCGCTGGCATCCTTCGCGGCCAGGGCGGCGTGGATGCGCGCCAGCATGGAAGGACTGATCCTGGCGCCAGCCAGCAGGCTGCTGACGATGCGCACATCGGCCATGTCGACAGAAAGTTGCGTGACCCCGGCGGTGCTTAGACCTTCGAGTGCCAGCAACTGGGCTTCCAGATCGGCTTCGAGCCCGGCATGTCCGTAAATCTCGGCGCCGAACTGCAGCGGCTCGCGCGTCGCATGCGGCCGGTCGGCGCGGGTGTGCAGCACCGGCCCGCAGTAACACAGGCGGGCCACACCCTGGCGGTTGAGCAGGTGGGCATCGATGCGCGCCACTTGCGGTGTGGTGTCGGCGCGCAGGCCCAGGGTGCGGCCGGAGAGCTGGTCCACCAGCTTGAAGGTCTGCAGATCCAGTGCTTCACCGGTGCCGGTCAGCAGGGATTCGAGGTGTTCGAGCAGCGGCGGCATGACCAGCTCGTAGCCGTAGCTGCGAGCCGTGTCGAGAAACAAACGGCGCAACTCCTCGATGTGACGCGCCTCGGAGGGCAGGACATCGGCAATTTGATCCGGCAATTGCCATGATGACGACCAGGCGGGCATGTATTTATCGTGCGCTGTTAAAAACAGGATTTTACCGGGCTTGAGCCCGGTTTTCGGCCGGGCGGTGACCGGATGCACCGTGTGGGCGCAAATAGCTGCAACTTGATGCGGCGCCCTAAAGCAGAAATAGCATCCAGGCCAGGCCAGCGCCCATGCTGCACAAGCCGAAGAAGCGGATCTGGCCGTTGCTCATGGTCAGGATTTGCTCAAACATGCGGCGCCAGCCGCCCGGTGAGAGAAAAGGAAAGAGGCCCTCCAGGACCAGCAGGCAGGCCAAAGCCAGCCAGAGCGTGCTGCTGTCCAGGAAAAACCTACTTCTTCGCCGGGGCGCTGCCCGCGCCGGCGCCGCGCATGGCCTTGAAGAATTCGGACGAAGGATCGATCACCATCACGTCGCTTTTCTTCGCAAAGCTGGCCTTATAGGCATCCAGGCTGCGGTAGAACTGGGCGAACTGCGGGTCGCGGCCGAAGGCGTCGTTGTAGACCGAAGCGGCCTGGCCGTCGCCTTCACCCTTGATCTTCTGGGCATCGCGATAGGCGTTGGCAATCGTCACCTCGCGCTGGCGGTCTGCATCGGCGCGGATTTTCTCGCCTTCGGCGGCACCGGTGGAGCGCAGCTCGTTGGCCACGCGTTTGCGTTCGGCTTCCATGCGGCGGTAGACCGACTCGGTGATGGCTTCGACATAGTCCGCGCGGGTCAGGCGCACGTCGACAATCTCAATTCCCCAGCTCTTGCTCTTGACGTTTTCCTGCACCTGGCGCTGAACCTCGACCATAAGGGATTCGCGCTTGGTGGAGATCAGCTCACGAACCGTACGCTTGCTGATCTCTTCCTGGAAAGCGTTGCGTACCTCCCTGCTGAGCTGGTTGGCGCCGGCTTTTTCGTCTGCCCCCAGCGCACGGATGTATTCAGACGGATTGGAGATGCGCCAGCGCAAATACCAGTCGATCACCAGCCGCTGCTTTTCTGCGGTCAAAACAGGCTCCGTGTCGGTGCTGTCGAGCGTCAACAAACGCTTGTCCAGGTATTTGACGTCCTGAAACGGCGGCGGCAACTTGAAGTTGAGGCCAGGCTCGGTGATGACTTCCTTGATTTGGCCAAGTGCGTAAATCACACCATACTGGCGTTGATCAACCACAAACAGCATGGAACTGGCCAGTGCGAGCAGCACCAGCAGGGATGAGGCAATAAATCCAACTCGGTTCACGATCTTGTCCTCTTAACGGGTTTCGCGATCGCGGGTGCGTGCTGCATCCCGGACGCGTGGATCAACGGTGCTGGCAGGCACGCCGGAGTTCAAGGGCACGCTGGCGACCCCTGGCACAGTGGCGGCATCGCTGCTAGCAGCAGGTCCGCTCTGGGCCGACTGCTGCATGATCTTGTCGAGCGGCAAATACAGCAGGTTGGAGCCCTGTTTGGAATCGACCAGTACCTTGGTGACGTTGCTGTACACCTGCTGCATGGCGTCGGTGTACATGCGATCGCGGGTCACCTGGGGCGCCTTCTGGTACTCGGCAAGCACCGAGCGGAAGCGTTGTGCATCACCCTGAGCCTGTGCCACGATGCGGGCCTTGTAGGCTTCGGACTCTTCCTTCAGGCGCGAGGCCGAACCCACAGCCCGCGGAATCACGTCATTAGCGTAGGCCTGGGCTTCATTTTTGGCACGCTCGCGCTCCTGGCCCGCCTTGAGCACATCATCGAAGGCGGGCTGGACCTGCTCGGGTGGCCGCACGCCACCTTGCTGCATGTTGATGCCCACGATCTCGACACCGACCTTGTAGCGGTCCAGAATGGTCTGCATCAATTTGCGCACCCTCGGACCGATCTGCTCACGCTCTTCCCCGAGTGCTGCGTCCATGCGCATTTTTCCGACCACTTCACGCACGGCGGTTTCAGCAGCTTGCACCACCGCATCTGCCGGATTTTTGCTTTCAAACAAATAGGCGCGCGCGTCGCTCAGGCGGTACTGGACGGCGAACTTGATTTCCACGATGTTTTCGTCTTCTGTCAACATCGCCGACTCACGCAGCCCGGTGGATTTGACAATGCTGTCCCTGCCGACATCGACCGACCGGGTCTGGGTGACCACCAATGTTTCGTGTCGTTGTATGGGATACGGCAAGCGCCAGTTGAAACCGGCCCCTTGCGTTGATTTGAATTTGCCGAACTGGGTGATCACGGCCTGCTGGCCCTCTTGCACGATGAAAAACCCGGTGCCCAGCCAGATCAGTACGGCCACCAGCGCGATCAAACCCACACCGATACCAGCACTTTTCATGTCAGGCTGGAAACCGCCAGGGCCGCCGCTGCCACCACCGCCACCCAAACCGCCAAGTCCCCGGGTGCGCTGGCCGGACTTGTTGCCGCCAAACAGGCCGCCGAGCTTGCGGTTGAAGTCACGCCACAACTCATCCAGATCGGGCGGCCCCTGGTTCGGGCCCTGGCCTTGCGGCGGAGGGCGGTTGGGTGCCGGTGGCTTGGGGGGCGCCGGCTCATCGCGTCCAGCCTCTGGCTTGTTTTCGTCCGGACCCGCCTTGTTGTCGTCGTCGCGGCCCCAGCGGGGGTCATTCAAATTGAACATCCCCCGCAGGCGTTGCCCCAGTCGGGCCGGTAGGGTCGTCAGTGTCTGTAGCACAGGGTTCAGGTTCATGGAATCAGGCTCATTTTTTTTCATTACTCCGACATTGTGCCCAATCACGAGACAGCCTCACTGATTTGGGGGGTATCTTCGGCCGGCGGCAGCGCTGCATGCCGGGCCAGCAACTCGCGCAGCAGGGGCAAGCCTTCCCCGCTCTGGGCACTGACAAACACGCGCTCGACGCGTTTACCGGTATCGGAAAACGCATCCTTGACCTCGAAACTGTCACTCAATTGCAGCGGCCAGCGTGATTTTTCAAGGGCATCGAGCTTGTTGAACACCAGGATCTGCGGCACATCGGCAGCACCAATCTCAGCCAGCACGCGCTGCACCTGCTCGATCTGCTCCAGATGGTCCGGGTTGGCGCCATCGACCACATGGATCAGCAGGTCCGCATCGGTGGCCTCTTGCAAGGTGGCAGCAAACGCATCAATCAATCCGTGCGGCAGGTCCCGGATAAATCCCACGGTGTCGGACAGCGAGACCGAACGCGCCGCATCACCCAGGTAGAGCTGGCGCGTGGTGGTGTCCAGCGTGGCAAACAACTGGTCGGCTGCGTAGGCGCGGGCCTTGACCAGCGCATTGAACAGCGTGGATTTGCCGGCGTTGGTATAACCGACCAGCGAGACCGTGAAGGCATTGCGCCGCTCGCGCTGGCGGCGCTGGGTTTGCCGCTGCTTCTTGACTTTGACCAGGCGTTCCTTGGTGCGCTTGATGGACTCACCGATCATGCGCTTGTCGAGTTCGATCTGCTTCTCGCCGGGGCCACCGCGTACGCCGGCACCGCCAGTTTGCCGCTCCAGGTGGGACCAGCGCCTGACCAGGCGTGTGGACAAATACTGCAGGCGCGCCAACTCCACCTGCAGCTTGCCCTCGTGGCTGCGCGCGCGCTGGCCAAAAATTTCAAGAATCAGCAAGGTGCGGTCGTTGACCGGAAGACCCAGCACCCGCTCCAGGTTGCGCTGCTGCGCGGGGCTCAGGGACTGGTCGAACAGGATTTCGCTGGCACCGGTTTCCAGTGCCAGCATTTTGATTTCGTCGGCCTTGCCGCTGCCGATGAACAGCGCCGCATCGGGCGCGCGGCGCTTGCAAACCACGCACGCAACCGGCTGCAGGCCGGCCGTCTGGGCCAGCAAGCCCAGCTCTTCCAGGCCGGCATCAAAATTGGGAACACCTAAATCAACCCCGACCAGGATGGCCAGGGGGGCCGATGTAGCGGGAGTGTCCAGAGGCCTCAGCTGACTGGGCTTTCCGGAGCTTCAGCCGCAGCGAAGTTGACGGCACGACCGGGAACAATGGTCGAAATCGCGTGCTTGTAAACCATCTGGGTGACGGTATTGCGCAGCAGCACAACGTATTGATCGAAAGATTCGATCTGGCCTTGAAGCTTGATGCCGTTAACGAGGTAAATCGAAACCGGCACATGCTCACGGCGCAAAGTGTTGAGGAACGGGTCCTGCAACAGCTGACCTTTGTTATTGCTCACGATATTTTCCGTGTTCAAGAGTTGATAGAACTTCACCTTACCACAGGCCATCCGCCGCAAATGTAGGTTTAAGCTGAATCTTTGTCGGCGAAAGGGTTGCTCGACGATTTCATCTGGATGCGCAGCGGCGTGCCAACCAGTTCGAACTCCTTGCGAAAGCGCCCTTCCAGGAAGCGCTTGTAGGAATCCGTCACGTGTTCCAGCGAATTGCCATGCACGATGATGATGGGCGGGTTCATGCCGCCCTGGTGGGCATAACGCAGCTTGGGTCGGAACATGCCGGCGCGCTGCGGGCTCTGAAACTGCACCGCCTCCAGCAACAGGCGGGTCAGCACGGGGGTGGACATCTTGCGGTTGGCCGAGGCGTGGGCCTGGACGATGGATTTCCAGACCGGGCCCAGACCCTGACGCTTGATCGCTGAAATATTGTGGATGGACGCAAATTTCAGAAAAGACAGGCGCGTCTCGACAGAGCGCTCAAGGGTTTCACGCTGGTAGCTGTCCACCGCATCCCATTTATTGACCGCCAGCACCACGGCACGACCGCTTTCCAGGATGTAGCCGGCAATGTGGGCGTCCTGGTCGGTCACACCCTGGGTCGCGTCCAGCAGCAGCAGCACCACATTGGCGCTTTCAATGGCCTGCAAGGTCTTGACCACGGAGAATTTCTCAATCGCCTCGAACACCTTGCCCTTGCGGCGAAGCCCGGCGGTGTCTATCAGCTCGAACTTCTGGCCGGCTTTTTCAAACGGCACCGAAATCGCGTCGCGCGTCGTGCCCGGCTGGTCAAACGCCACCAGCCGTTCCTCACCAAGCCAAGTGTTGATCAGCGTCGATTTACCGACATTGGGACGGCCGGCAACCGCAAGTTTGATCACGGTCGGGTCGGCGGGTTCACCCTCCTCGTCCGGATCCGGCAGATTCAGCGGCTGCAGAGCCAGCTCAGCCAGGGTGCGCATGCCCTGGCCATGGGAGGCGGACACGGCAAGAACTTCGCCGAGGCCGAGCTCGAAAAACTCGGACAGTTGCACCCCTTCAGTCATGCCCTCGGCCTTGTTGGCCGTCAGCACCGTCGGTTTGCCCAGCTTGCGCAAATACCTGGCGATTTCATGGTCCTGGGCGTTCACGCCAGCGCGTGCATCGACCACAAACACGACGACGTCGGCCTCGGCCACCGCCTGCCGGGTCTGCTTGGCCATTTCCTTGTAGATACCGTCGATGGCCTTGGGCTCAAAGCCGCCGGTATCGATGACGATGAACTCTTGTGAGCCCAGACGGCCGTTGCCGTAATGGCGGTCCCGCGTCAGACCGGCATAGTCGGCCACAATTGCGTCGCGCGACTTGGTCAGCCGGTTAAAAATCGTCGATTTACCCACATTGGGGCGACCGACCAGGGCGAGAACAGGTTTCACTAAATGGGCATTCAAGGCGGAGAGATCAGCCCCTTCGGGGCAGCGAAAGAAACGAAGTGACAAGCGCGCGGGTCAGCTCTTCCCAAGCCGGGGCCGCGGATCCGCCTTCGCCGGTCCGCAGGCGCAGCGCCCCTTGTTCCTGTGCAAGGGGCAGCGCAACGCCGAAGGCGCACGAAGTGACAAGCATGGGGGCCACCATTTACTCAGGGGCAAAACCGTACACGGCGCCTGATCGGTTCACGGTAATCAAGGTGTTGGCAGCCAGCACCGGCGAAGCCGCCACTGGCGAGCCGTCGGTGCTGAGGCGGTTCATCACGGAGCCGTCGGCGCGCGACAGCAGGTGGATGAAACCGGCTGAATCGCCAATGGCGATGGAGCGTCCCACCACCACCGGTGAGGTCAGGTTGCGGTAACGCAGACGGTCCGTGCTCCAGGCACTTTCGCCATCGGCGCGGCGCCAGGCCAGCACCCTGCCGTCGGCTTCGGTGCCAAACACCAGGCTGTCGTCGCCGTCCACGCCTTGGGCGCCGTTGGCGGGTTTGCTCCACAGCAAGGTGCCGCGCCCGGCGTCGACGCAGCCGACGCTGGCCTGGAAGGCCCTGGCGCACACCGTGTTGGCGTCGCGGCTGACGGTACCCACGAGGTCCACCAGGCGCTCCACATCATTGATGCCACGCGGCGAAGCAATCGGTGCTTCCCAGCGGATGCTGCCGTTGAGAGGGTTCAGCCCGGTCAGCCGGCCGGCTAGCCCGACCACCAGCGTGTCGCCGACAGCCAACATGACGCCGGACTGCCGCAGCACGAGCGGCTCGCTCGGACGCTGCTGGGTCCAGAGCTTACGCCCGGTCTGGCCGTCAAAGGCATTGACCGAGCGGTCGGCGGCCAGCACAAAGACCCTTCCGCCAGCGACAAAAGGTGAGCTGAAAGCCTGCGCCGCCAGTTTTTGGCGCCACATTTCGCGGCCACCGGCAAGGGCCACCACTTCGTTGGCGCGTGTGACCACAGCAGCCAGTTGACCGTCGCTGCCGACACCGGCGGCAATCGGCGTGCCGATGTTGGTACGCCAGAGGTCGCGCCCGGTTCGGGCGTCCAGCGAAGCCACCGTGCCGTCCGCACTGGCGACCACCACCGCGTCACCAGCCACCTCGACTTCGAGCGGGAAGCCGACTTCACCAATGCGGGCGGTCCAGGCTTGGCGAACCGGCACCAGCGCAACCACCGGCTGCAATTCGGCCGGCTGCGGTTTCTTGACAGAGCCGCCAAAGAATCCGCTGAACATCGAACAACCGGACAACAGTGCTATTAAAACAATAGTTACTGGCGCTTTACCAGCATGGGCCAGAGGCCTAAAAGACTTGAAAATCACTGCTTGACCTCCGGGGCGGACGCGGGAGAAACTGCAGCGGCTGCTGCAGGGACGGACAATGCCGCTGACGGATTGACTCCGAGCGCATTGAGTTTGACTTCGACCAGGCGTCGGTACTCGGTGCGCTCGTCCATGCCTTTGTAGGCTTTTTCGTATTCAGCTTTGGCTTCGCTTTTTTTGCCTTGCGCAGCAAATATGTCGCCACGCCGGTCTGCCACCAGCGCCGTAAAATCCTTGGGGAAGGTGCCAGATAGCTGCTGCAGCGCTTCGTCATGGGCCTTGGCTTCAAGCAGCACTCCCGCCAGGCGCAGTTTTGCAATTGCCTGGTAACCCTCATCAGCACTTTTGCCGGCCACCCAGGCCAGGGCCGCCTTGGCGCCATCGATATTGCCCTTGTCGTAATAGGTCTTGGCAGCCAGCAGCCCGGCCTGCTGCGCAAATGCCGTGCCACCGAACTTGTCCTTCATGTCGGCCAGCGAGCGATCCAGACGGCTTGCGTCCCCGGACGTGGCTGCACGTTCCACCTCGTCATACATGATGGCGGCCTGCGCCTGCTGACTACGCTGCCAGTATTGGTAACCGTTCCATGCGGCAAAGCTGCCGAAGATAACAATCAGGCCCCAGGTAATCAGGTTGCCGTATTGCTTCCAGAAGTGCTTGAGCTCGTCAAGCTGCTCCTGTTCTTCCAAATCGAGATGTTTTGCCATAAAGCGCTTCTTGTTCTGTCCGATGATGTATGTTGATGCCCAACAAGGAATGTCGATTGTAGGGTGCGGGTCAGCTAGCGCTGCGCAAGCCCTGCGCCCAGGAGGGAACGGCGTCCAGCGGCTGCAGGACCTGGGCTTGCGCAAGGTCGCCCTTGTCTCCACGCAAAGCCTTGACTGCCACGCAGCCTTCTGCAAGCTCGGCCTGTCCAAAAATCAGCGCAAAACGCGCCCCGCTGCCATCGGCTTTTTTGAACTGGGACTTCATGCTGCCCATGCCGTCCGCGCTGCCGGCGTGCATCTGCACACTGACACCTTCGGCGCGCAGAGTTTCGCAGGTTGCCATGGCGGTTGGCATGAGCTCTGCGGATGGCACGATGGCGTAAACGTCGGGCGCTCGCTCGGGCGGTGACACGCCGACTGCTTCGAGCAGCAGCAGCATACGCTCCACGCCCATGCCCCAACCCACCGCCGGGGTGGGTTTCCCGCCAAGCTGCTCGAACAGGCCATCGTAGCGGCCACCGCCACAAACCGTGCCCTGCGAACCGAGCTTGTCCGTGATCCATTCGAACACGGTGAGGTTGTAATAGTCCATGCCTCGCACCAGGCGCGGATTGATGCGGTAGGCCAGTCCCGCTGCGTCGAGCACTGCGCGCACAGCACTCAGGTGCGCAAGCGAAGCCTCACCAAGAAAACCCATGAGTTGAGGCGCTGCTTCGACGACCGCCTGAAGTGCGGGATTTTTAGTATCGAGGATCCGCAGTGGATTGCTGTGCAACCGGCGCTTCGCGTCTTCGTCCAGTACATCGGCATGCGCTTCGAAATGCGCAATCAACGCCGCGCGATGCGCCAGACGCTCGCCCGGCTGACCCAGGCTGTTCAACTCGAGTCGCACATGCTCCATCGGGATGCCCAGATCGCGCAGCAATGCGCGGCACATCAGGATCTGCTCAGCGTCCACATCCGGCCCCGCAAAGCCCAGCGCTTCGACATCAATCTGGTGGAACTGGCGGTAGCGCCCTTTCTGCGGCCGCTCATGGCGAAACAGCGACACGGCCGACCAGACCCGCATCGGCCCGTTGTACAGCGCGTTGTGCTCGACCATCGCACGCACGATGCCGGCGGTAGCCTCAGGACGCAGCGTGAGCCTGTCGCCATTCATTGAGTCCACAAAGGAGTACATCTCCTTTTCCACGATATCGGTCACTTCGCCAAGGCCACGCACGAACAGCGCCGTCGGTTCGACGATCGGCGTGCGCACGTTGGCATAGGCGTAACGCGCCATCAGCGCACGCACCTTGGCCTCAAACCATTCCCAGCGCGCCGCATCGGGCGGCAATATATCGTTCATGCCTTTGACGGCAGTCAGTTTTTCAGCCATGGCGTTTTTTAAGCGGCTTCGGCGACTTGCGTGCCAAAGCGCTTTTCAATGTAGTTTTCGACAATGACCCGGAACTCCTGCGCAATGCGGTCGCCGCGCAAGGTCACACTTTTTTCGCCGTCGATGTAGACCGGCGCAGCCGGCGCTTCACCGGAACCCGGCAGGCTGATGCCGATATCGGCATGTTTGCTTTCACCTGGCCCGTTGACGATACAGCCCATCACGGCAACCCTGAGTTTTTCAACGCCAGGATACTGTTCGCGCCAGACCGGCATCTGGGCGCGCAGGAAGTCGTCGATTTCCTTGGTCAGTTCCTGGAAAGTGGTGCTGGTGGTGCGGCCGCAGCCGGGGCAAGCCGTGACGCTGGGCACAAAGCTGCGAAGTCCCAGCGCCTGAAGGATTTCCGAGGCAACGACCACTTCCTGGGTGCGAGCTTCACCAGGCTGAGGCGTCAGCGAAACACGGATGGTGTCTCCAATGCCCTCCTGCAACAGCACCGCCAGGGCCACGCTGGAGGCCACCGTACCCTTGGTGCCCATGCCGGCCTCGGTCAGGCCCAGATGCAGCGCGTAACGCGAACGTTTGGACAGTTCGCGGTAGACCGAGATCAAATCCTGGACGCCGCTGACCTTGCACGACAGGATGATCTGGTTTTTGTCCATGCCCAGCTGTTCAGCGAGCATGGCGGAGTCGAGGGCCGAGGTAATCAGGGCCTCGTACATCACCTGTTTGGCGTCCCAGGGCTGGCGGCGTCGGCTGTTCTCGTCCATAAGGCTGGCCAGCAACTCCTGGTCAAGACTGCCCCAGTTGACACCGATGCGAACCGGCTTATTCCAACGGACAGCCGCCTCGATCATCTGGCCAAACTGCCTGTCGTGTTTGTCGCCCTTGCCCACATTGCCGGGGTTGATGCGGTATTTGGACAAGGCCTCGGCACAGGCCGGATAATCGGTCAGCAGGCGGTGGCCGTTGTAGTGAAAGTCGCCGACCAACGGCACGTCAATGCCCATGCGATCGAGCTGCTCACGCACATAAGGCACGGCCTTGGCTGCTTCGGGCGTATTGACGGTGATCCGGACCATTTCCGAACCGGCCAGCGCAAGTTCCTTGACCTGGATGGCGGTGCCGATGGCATCGACGGTGTCGGTGTTGGTCATGGACTGCACACGCACCGGCGCATCGCCGCCTACTGTGACCACGCGCGAACCCCAGACCACCCGCGCCTGAGCGGACACACGTGCCTTGGGCGCTGCCGAGTCAATCGGTAAACAGGCAGCCACTATTTCACCTCAAAACGTGCGACGTTGTCTTTGGCGACCGCGCCCAGATCGAAGGGGCGACCACGCACGTGGACCTGCGTGGCATCAACCCGGCCGACCACAGCAGCCAGCGGCAGCACACCTGACGCACCGGCCACCTCACCGGGGGCCAGGGTGCGGCGCAACACCACCACCCCTTTGGCATCGGTGACCTCCACCCAGGACGTACCTTTGGCCGTGAACACGATAAGTCCCCCGGCTACCGCCGCGGAGGGCGTTGTAGTTGCTTGCGCAGTTATGGCGGCCGGTGCGTCGGCGGGGCTCGCCGCCGGCATTAAAAGCGCGGAACCTGCCGGCAAACCGGTGGGGATCGCCTTTGCGGCAGGCAGGACGCCCCCCGCAGCAGCCGCAGCAACCGGACTTTCCGACACGGTCGGGCGGGGGCTTTCCTGCAATTGCGCAGGAGTTGCCTCGACACTGCCGGGTACCGGTTGTGGAGCGCCCACAGCCGAACTGGCCAAGGGCTGAACCGCCATCTCCTGCTGCTGCACAGCCGGAAAAAAGATCAGCACCAGCGCACCCAACAGCAGCAGCAGCCCGGCCAGAACCGCTGGCCGGGACACCTGCGCCCACAGGGAGGGGCCAGGTCCATCACTCGGGGAGCGAAATGGCGTGTTGATGCTGGTCTGCTGGTAACCAAGGCGCGGCTTGCCGGTTTGGGGCAAAAGCGCCAGCACCTGGGCAGCATCCATCTTGAGCGTGCGGCAAACGCTTGACGCCAGTGCACGCACAAAAACCGCATCGGGAAGCAAGTCCAGCCGGTCAGCCTCAAGTGCTTCGAGTTTTTTCACCGGCACCTTCAGCGCGACAGCCAAGGCAGCGATGTGCAGGCCAGCCGCCTCGCGTGCCTGCCTGAGCAAGGCTCCTGCACTTTCGGCAGGCGCTGGCGATCCGGCTCGCGCAGATTCCTCCATCGGCATGCCTGAGCTGCCCGGCGCTTGGCCGTCAAATTCACTCATTGAAGGCACCTTTGTCATAAGCTGCCGCTTCACGCGACGCCCCATAGCGTTTTTTCAACTGGTCAGCCAACTGCAACATGGCCTCACGGTTACCCAGGCTGCGCTCCACCTTGATACCCAGCCAGAGCGTTTCAGCCCTGGCCAGATCGCTGTTGTTGACGCGACGGATATAAAACTGCGCCCGTGGTAGGTCACCGCGTTGAAAAAGCGCCCTGGACAAGTGGTAGGCAGTGATCGGGTTCCCGGCATCAAGCTCATAGGACTGTGACAGGCTGCGCTCTCCTTCGGCCACCTGCCCTGCACTGAGCTGGCAAATGCCCTGTGTCATCAGCGTTTTAGCCTGCCCGCCGTACTGGGGCATGGCGATAGCTCGACCAAACAGCGCAACTGATTCGCTATACCGGTTTTGCTGGCAGAGGAGCCAGCCATAGTTGTGCAACACGCCACCGTCACGGGGATTCAGCGCCAGCGCTCTACGAAAGCTGTCTTCGGCGAGCGCACTGTCGTTCAGGCGCATATAGACCAGACCACGCAGGTTGTGTGCATCGGCAAAGGTCGGGTCGGCCGCCAGCGCCTGCTTGAGTTCATCCAGCGCCACGTTGGTCTGGCCCTGCTGGAAATAATTGGCGGCAAGTTCCAGGCGAATGCGCGCACGCCTGCGGCCATCTGTTTCGTCCGACTCGGTCATAATCTCGGCCCGCCCGCCAGACCCAGACGTGGCACCCGGATTGGCGGCACAGCCGGCCATCAACACCGCAACCCAGCAGGCGGAAAACCAGATCACGCCACGGACAAGTTTCATACGCCGACCTCTCTGGAGACTATCTTGATGCCCTTGAGCATACCCTGCCGCTGTGACGCCATGCGTTGTTGCACGCCGGTGCGATCCTGCACGTCGCCGGCCAGTTGGCCGCAAGCCGCATCGATATCGTCGCCACGTGTCTTGCGCACTGTGGTCACCATGCCCGCATCGATCAGGATTTTCGCGAAAGCCATGACCTGCGGCATGCTGGAGCGCTTGAGTCCCGAAGCCGGGAACGGGTTAAACGGGATCAGGTTGAACTTGCACGACAAACCGCTCACGGAATGTTTTTTCATCAACTCCACCAGTTGCTGCGCGTGTTCGGCCTGGTCGTTGACGCCATCGAGCATGCAGTATTCAAAGGTGATGAAGTCACGCGGTGCGGCGCTCTGATAGCGACTGCAGGCATCAAGCAGCTCCGCAATCGGATATTTTTTATTGAGCGGCACCAGGTTGCTGCGCAGGGCATCTTCCGGCGCGTGAAGCGACACCGCCAGCGCCACCGGGCAATCCTGAGCAAGGCGATCCATCATGGGCACCACGCCCGAAGTCGACACGGTCACACGCCGGCGCGACAGGCCGTAGGCATGATCATCAAGCATGACACGCAAGGCCGGCAGTAGCTGCGAATAGTTCTGGAGCGGCTCGCCCATGCCCATCATCACGACGTTGGAAACAACCCGTTCGCTCCTGCCCAGGTGCTGGCGCAGGAAGTGCTCGGCAAACCAGAGCTGACCAATAATCTCGGCGGTGGTGAGGTTGCGGCTGAAGCCCTGGTGACCCGTCGAGCAAAAGCGGCAGCCGACCGCGCAGCCGGCCTGTGAGGAGATGCACAGAGTGCCGCGGTCAGACTCGGGGATGAAAACCGTCTCGATCACATCGCCGGCGCCGACATCGAACAGCCATTTGATGGTGCCGTCAGCCGAATCGTGGCGCGACACCACCTTCAGGCTCTGGATGTGGGCGGAAGCGGGAAGTTTTTCACGCAGCGACTTCGCCAGATCGGTCATCTGGTCGAAATTTGTTGCGCCTTTCTGGTGAATCCAGCGGAAAAGCTGCGTGGCCCGGAAGCGTTTTTCTCCCAGCGTTTCGCAAAACGCAGCCAACCCCTCCAGATCGTGATCAAGCAGGTTGGTGGTCATGGCAGGGAGTTCCGCGCTAGAGTAGCGACGAGCCGCCCCGAGAAAGCACAGCCCCCTCGGGGGGCAGCAAAGTACGCAAAACGACACGCCTAGGGGTTCCCTCTTCACCAGCCGGGGCCGCGGAACCGGCTTTGCCGGGCCGCAGGCGCAGCACCCCCTCGGGGGGCAGCGCAGTACACGAAGCGACAAGCGTGGGGGCCATATATCTAGCGCGAATAGATGTTCATGCCCGCGAAGAAGAAGCCGATCTCCACCTGGGCAGTTTCAACGGCGTCGGAGCCGTGCACGGCGTTGGCATCGATGCTGTCGGCAAAGTCGGCACGGATGGTTCCGGCAGTGGCTTTCTTCGGGTCCGTCGCACCCATCAGATCGCGGTGCTTCAGGATCGCGTTTTCGCCTTCGAGCGCAGAAATCATGACCGGGCCGGAAATCATGAAAGTCACGAGGTCCTTGAAGAAGGGACGCTCTTTGTGCACGGCATAAAAAGCCTCGGCTTCACCGCGCGACAGGTGCGCCATGCGGGCTGCGACCACTTTCAGGCCGGCGGCCTCGAAGCGTGCGTAAATTTGACCAATGACATTTTTTGCCACTGCGTCGGGTTTGATGATGGAGAGAGTGCGTTCGATCGCCATGAGATTTCCTTAACCTTGATTTTCTTGGATTTATTCAAATCGAATAAAGCCTCTGATTTTAACCCGCCATCAATCGCCCTGTTTGAAAAACGCGTGGGGCGGGCGTGAAGACTCAGCGGTTTCCGCCCCGGTTACCACCGCCATTGCCCCGGTTTCCGCCGCCACCGCCGCCTGGGCCGCCGCGCCGCTGGCCAGTACCGCCACCTCCGCCGCCCCCACCACCGCCAGCGGGGCCATTACCCCCGCTGCGCCGCTGGCCCTGGGCCTGACGCTGGCGGGTAAAGGTTTCAGCACCGATGTAGCCGAAGGAAGTTTTCATCGGGTCGGGCTGCGCACCACCCGGGCCCTTGTCGGCACGATCGCCGCGGCCACCTCCGTCGTCACGGCGGCGCTGGCCCTGGCCTGGATTGCCACCGAAGTTTCCCGGCGGGCCGGAACGCGGGGTAGACCCGCCGTTGCCACCGTCCGGACCGCGGCCTTTGCCGCCACCGCCGCGACGCCGGTTGGCATCCCGTGGCGCGTCGTTGCGGGGCATGGGCGGCTGAAACTCATGAGGCCCCGTTTCCTCGCCGTCGTCCTGGCCAGGTGCAGCTTGTTGCTCCGGCGGTCGGGCCGCGCCGGCATCCGTACGCCCTCGCCCACCGCGCGACCTGTCGTTGCGGCGTGGACCGCGTGCAGGGCGGGACTCACCCGCGCCGTCTCCGGCTTCAGCCTGCGTTTTCGGTCCGCGCGGATCAGCGCGCGACTCCGAACGACCGACCGCGTTGGTCAGGGCCCAGATATCGCGTTCGTCGAGTTCCACAAAAGCACCGCGCTTGAGGCCGCGCGGCAGCACCACGGCGCCATAACGGATGCGGATCAGGCGGCTGACGGCGTGGCCAACGGCCTCGAACATCCGGCGGACCTCGCGGTTGCGCCCTTCGGAGATGGTCACGCGGTACCAGCAGTTGGCGCCCTCGCCGCCGCCGGCTTCGATGGTGCTGAACTGGGCAAGGCCGTCGTCGAGTTGCACGCCATCGAGCAGGCGTTTTTTCTCTTCATTGTTCAAGGCACCCAGCACCCGGACCGCGTACTCGCGCTCCAGACCGAAACGCGGATGCATCAACTTGTTGGCTAGCTCGCCGGAACTGGTCAGCAGCAGCAAGCCTTCGGTATTCAGGTCCAGCCGCCCCACCGACTGCCACTTGCCCTGGAACAGCTTGGGCAGCTTGCGAAACACCGTGGGACGGTTTTGTGGGTCGTCATGGGACACCACCTCGCCGGAAGGCTTGTGATAGGCGATCACACGCGGCGGCGGCGGGTCGATCCTCACCCGGATCGGCTTGCCATTGACCTTGACGGTGTCACCGAACTGGATGCGCTGGCCGATATGGGCCGGCTCGGCATTGACCGAGATCCGCCCTTCCAGAATCAATTGCTCCATTTCAAGCCGCGACCCCAGGCCGGCCTGGGCCAGCACCTTGTGCAATTTCGGCGTTTCCGGCTGGGGCAACAAAACGCGTTTGGCCAGTTCCACTGCGACATCTTCCTCGTCCGCGTCGAATTGGCCCGTTACAACGTCGTCGAAGCGGTTCGCCGGTGCGCCTGATGGCTGGGCCTGGCGAGTCGGCCCGGCCACGCCTTCAGCAGCAGCAGCAGGCGTGGCATCCGCTATCAAATCAGTAGCTGGTAGCGCTTTATGGCTATGGGCTGAAACCATTTTTGACTCTTCGATCTGGGGGGGGGGCAGAACGGCCGGGGCCGGATTGTCGTTGGGGTTCATGCGGTGGCCATTCAGGCGTGGGGATCAGGAGATGCCCGGCTGCTGGCCGGGGCTTCCTGCAAGCTATCAAAGTCTGCCGGCTCGGCAGGGCTGGCTGCGGCCAATGCCGCCTCTGTCTCATTGGGGAGTGGGGTTTCAGTGTCGCCATCGCCAGAAGCATGCCCCGCCGCTTCCAGTGCGAGGGTGTCGTTGCTGGCGGGCGGGCCTGCCAGGCCGAATTCGATCTGCTCCAACATGGTCGCCTGGCCAGCCGCGTTGTCCATGGCCGGAAGCTGATCCAGCGATTGAACACCAAGGTCATCGAGGAACTGCCGCGTTGTCGCGTACAGGCCGGGGCGCCCCACGGTTTCGCGATGCCCGATCACTTCCACCCAGCCGCGGTCCTCAAGTTGTTTGAGGAGCAGGCTGTTGATGGTGACCCCGCGGATGTCCTCCATGTCCCCGCGCGTCACCGGCTGGCGGTACGCAATGATGGCCAGAGTCTCCAGCGTGGCGCGGGTGTAGCGCGGCGGCTTTTCAGGGTGCAGACGATCCAGGAACTCGCGCATGTCGGGGCGGCTCTGGAAACGCCAGCCAGTGGCCACACGCACCAGTTCCACGCCGCGTCCGGACCAGTCGTTTTGCAGGTCCTCAAGAAGCAGCTTCAGGGTGTCGGCCGTCAGCGCCCCGTTGAACAAAACACCCATGTCACGCACAGCCAGCGGCTGCTGCGCGCAAATCAGTGCCGTTTCGAGGACGCGCTTCGCATCCGTCGTATTCATGGTCTTGGTTCCGAAAGTAAACGAGGTCAAGGCGCCTGGCAGCGCAACTCACATCATGCGCAAGCACTTCATCAGGGTGCGCCGTGTGCGGGTAGCAGAAAACTACTGGCTTTGATTGTATCCCAGCCCCACGCCGGCCACGGCGGCCGCCAGATCAGCAGGCAGCGGCGACAGGAACTCCAGCGCCTCATGGGTGACGGGATGCTCGAAGGCCAGCCGACAGGCATGCAAGGCCTGGCGCCCCAGTCCGGCAACGGGCTTTCCACCATAAACCTCGTCCGCCACCAGCGGATGGCCGATAGCCGCCATGTGCACCCGAATTTGATGGGTCCGGCCCGTCTGTAACTTGCAACGCACCAGGCAAAACCCGCCGCCGCTGCCCAGCCTGAAGATACCGGTAGACGCGGTCTTGCCGGAATTTCGCTCCAGGTCCACCACCGCCATGCGCAGCCGGTTGCGCGGATCGCGGCCTATCGGGTCTTCCACCTGACGCGCGGCCGGCCCCAGCCAGTCGCCGTGGGCCAAGGCCAGATATTCCCGGCTGACGGTTCTGGCGGCAATCATGGCCACCAATTGGTCCATCACCTGGCGCTTGCGCGCCACGACCATCAGGCCGCTGGTGTCCTTGTCCAACCGGTGCACGATGCCAGCGCGCGGCAGGAGACTGGCCTGCGGATCGCGGCCCAGCAGGCCGTTGAGCAGCGTGCCACTCCAGTTGCCGGGCGCCGGATGCACCACCAGCCCCGCCGGCTTGTTGACGACCAACAAATGTTCATCTTCAAACACGATCTCCAGCGCCATCGTTTCAGGTTTGAAGGCCTGACTTTGCGGCGTGGGTTTGAGTTCGACCTGCAACACATTGCCGGCCTTCACACGTCCCGCCGATTTGGTGACCGTCACGCCATTGAGCTGCACTGCCCCGGCCTCGATCAGTTGCTGCAGATAATTGCGGGAAAATTCATGCACGGCCTGTGCGAGTGTTCGGTCCAGACGCTCACCGTGGCTGGCAGCAGCTACCACGACCTGGCGCAACTCGAAGCCAGCGCCCGTCTCCAGTTCGTCGGCGATCTCGTCAGACAAACCGTCCCCGGCATTGGCGCTCGATATAATCAATTTGCTTTGTTCAGAATCAGTCATTTACAGGATCAATTGCGATGTTTTCCACCAAATTATCGGTTGTTCCCGCTCCCCCCCCTTTTACAGCGGCAGCCCTGCTAGCCTGCGTCCTCATGTTGTCGGCCTGTTCCTCCACCGTGAAAGACCCGACGGCAAACTGGAGCCCGAACAAAATTTATGCGGAGGCCCGTGAAGAAGCGAGCTCCGGCGCCTACGACAAGGCCATTCCGCTGTTTGAAAAGCTAGAAGGCCGCGCTGCAGGCACGCCGCTGGCCCAACAAGCGCAGCTTGAAAAAGCCCACGCCCAGTACAAGGGTGGCGAGCAGGCCCAGGCCCAGGCCACGCTGGACCGGTTCGTGAAGTTGCACCCGGCCAGCCCGGCCATCGACTACGCCCTGTACCTCAAAGGTCTGGTGACCTTCAACGAAAACCTGGGCTTGTTCAGTTTTCTGTACCGACAGGATTTGTCGGAGCGTGACCAGAAGGCGGCCAAGGAATCATTCGATGCCTTCAAGGACTTGTCCAATCGTTTTCCCGATTCCAAGTACACAGCCGATGCACGCCTGCGCATGACCTATATTGTCAACTCACTGGCGCAGTATGAAGTCCATGTGGCGCGTTACTACTACACCCGCGGCGCCTATATTTCCGCCATCAACCGCGCGCAAACTGCCCTGACCGACTACCGCGACGTGCCAGTGCTTGAAGACGCGCTGTTTATCCTCTACAAATCCTACGATGCGCTGGGCATGGCCCAGTTGCGCGATGACACCAAACGCGTGATGGAAAAAAGCTACCCGAAGAGCGAGTACCTGACCAAGGGTTTCAAGTCAGTTGAGTCGCCGTGGTACCGCTTCTGGTAAGCAGGTCCAGACGTTCGTTGAGCTCGTCTTCTGATGCCAGCCGTTGCATGGCAGGCAAGGCCCGCAGCAGGCGCTTGCCATAACCCATGACAGCCAGACGGCTGTCGCAAATCACCAGCACCCCCTGATCGGTTTCGCGGCGGATGAGTCGGCCTGCGCCCTGCTTGAGCGCCACAGCCGCCTCCGGAAGGAAATAGTCGTTGAAGGCGCTTTTGCCGTCCGACTCCAGCGCCCGCGACTTGGCTTCTACCATGGGATCGTTGGGCGGAGGAAATGGCAATTTGTCGATGATTACCAGTTGCAACGCCTCGCCAGGCACGTCGATACCCTCCCAAAACGACGCAGACGCAACCAGTACGCAAGCACGGCCACCGCCACCGTTGCCCTGACGGAAGCGTTCAATGAGCGCACGTTTGGGCATCGCACCTTGCACCAGAACCTCGATGTCACCCGCACCGTCGAAAGTCGACTGCAGCGCGTCACCAATGGCGCGCAAAGCGCGCAAGGTGGTGGTCAGCACCATCGTGCGCCCGCCCAGCCGACGCGCCCAGCTCGCCGCCGATGCTGCAACAGCCGCCGTATGTGCCGCGTCACCCGGTTTGGGAAAGTTGCGCGGAACATAAAACGCAGCCTGCCGTGCATAGTCGAACGGACTGCCGACCCGCAACACCGACGCCTGCGTCAACCCGCAAGGCCCGGTGAACCAGCTCAGGCGCTCGTCATCGCCCAGCGTTGCCGATGTGAATATCCAGGACTTCGCCGCAGCCTTGTCGTCCGTGAACACCCGTGCCTGGATGGCCTTCGCAATGTCCAGCGGCGACTCCACCAGGCGCAACTGTGTCCCCACATCAAGCCAGCGGACTCCGCCTGGCTCGGTCGGCGCTGAAAATGCCCGCGTACGTTCTGCCAGTTCTAGCGCGCGTTCATGCAAGCGCACAAAGTCGGGCGCCATTTCAGTGACGCTGTCCAGGGCTTCACACGCAGCCTGCAGCGAGTTGCCGAGCGCTGCCAGGGCGGTTGACCACTCGGCAGCGTTCAGCCCTTCGGGAAAGGTATCGTTCCAGCGCAGCTTGCTGCCCGGATAAGCATTGCCCACGGTCAGACGCAGATCACGGGCCGCATGCTCGGTGGCGCCCGACAAAGCCTGCCAGTCCACCAGCCCGCGCGCCAGTTGCAAACCGGTGGCCAGCATATCGCGCGAAAAATCAAGCACTTGCCCTGTCGACAGGTTCTTCCCAAGAAACTGCACGCCCGTTTCGTTGAGCTGGTGCGCTTCGTCAAAAATGGCGATGCGTACTGTGGGCAGCAATTCCGCCATGCCTGATTCCCGTACCGCCAGATCGGCAAAAAACAAATGGTGGTTGATAACCACCACATCGGCGGCGAGCGCCTCACGCCGCGCGTGATTGACATGACAGCCGCGAAACCGCGGGCACTGCGAACCCAGACAATTTTCACGTGTGGAGCTTACCCAGGGGATCACGGGTGAGCGTTCATCGAGGCCTGGCAACTCCGCCAGGTCACCGGTAGCAGTGCCTTGCGCCCACCTCTCCACTTTGGCGAGTGCGCCCAGCGACGTGCGCTCGGGAAAACTCGCATCATGGCGAGCCATCTCCATGCGGTGCAGGCACAGATAGCTGCCGCGCCCCTTGAGCAGAGCCGTGCTGACAGGTACACCGAGCGCCTTGACGAGAGCCGGCAGATCGCGCCCAAACAACTGGTCCTGCAGCGCCTTGGTTGCGGTCGACAACAACACACGCTCTCCACTGAGCAAGGCCGGCACCAGATAGGAAAAAGTCTTGCCAACCCCGGTACTTGCCTCGACGACCAGCGGATAAGCACCTTCAATCGCCTGCGCCACGGCTAACGCCATCTCGGTCTGCCCGCTGCGGGGAACAAAGTGCTCGGTGGCGCGCGACAGCACGCCCTCAGGGGCGAAGGCCGCCAGAACTTGGGATGCCAGATTCATCAGGCAGGTTCAGGGGGTTCCAGCGACATCTCGAGTAGGGCGATCTGGTCCCGCAGCAGCAAGCGCCGCTTTTTCAGGCGCCTGAGCATCAACTCATTGATTGGAACCGCATGCGATGTGATGTCGACCAGTGCATTGAGGTCTGCATGTTCGATTCTCAGGTCAATCAGATGGCGCTCCGGAGAGTGTAGATTTGTGTCCAAGGTTTTTTTATCCGCGCAGGCTGCTTCGTCTGATAATACGTCGATTACAGAGATATATCGAGTCAAGATGTCCAAAGGTTATCGAATCACAGCGTCCACCGGTATTCACAAGGGAGACCGCGACTATCAGCAGGACCAGGTTGCACTGCTCAGCCATCCGCACATTGCAGGCTGCATGCTCGGCATCGTGGCGGATGGAATGGGCGGACGCAGCGGCGGGCGCAAGGCATCGGACCAGGTCATGATGACCGCCAAGCAATTGTTTGAGCGTTATGCACCGGCCAGCGATGATGCACCTCTCATGCTCAAGCAATTGGTGGAGGAAGCACACACCGTCATCAAGCTGACCGCCATTTCCGCCGAACAGGAGCCGCACAGCACGCTGGCCGCGTTTCTGATCAACCCGGCCGGCGATTGCCATTGGGTGCATGCCGGCGATTCGCGTGTCTATCATTTTCACGGTGCCAAAATCGTGACGCGCACCATCGACCACTCCTACGTACAAACGCTGGTGGATAAAGGTGAGATCAGCGAAGACGAAGCCAACGTCCACCCGCAGTCGAATATCCTAATGGGCTGCCTGGGGACCGAAGAAGGCCCGCCCGTCACCCAGCATTTCATACCGCAGTTGCGCCCCGGAGATGCATTGATCGCCTGCAGCGACGGCGTGTGGCACTACTTCAGTCCCAACGAAATAGGTTCTGCGCTGTCCATGCTGTCACCGCGCGAAGCGACGGAATTCTTGATTCAAAAAGCCCGCTCTCGCGCCCATGGTGGCGGTGACAACCTGTCGCTGGTCATCGTCAAGCTCGAAGCCCTCGAATAAAGCCGCAGGGACCCTAAGGCGGCGTGGGAAGGGTTTTGGCCGGCGCTTTGGTCTGTTCGCGCTGTTTTTGGTCGCGGCTGGCTTTTCGCTCTTTCACCTCCTGCTGCTTGTCATTGTATTTTTCGACTTCGGCAGCAATGGCGGCCTGCTTGTCTGCGCGGGCTTGCGCTCTTTCCTGAGAGCCCTTGGCCCGGTTCGCGGCATCTGCGGCATTGAGCGCTTCGTTTTGCTTGAGGATGCCCCGCTCGTCGGCCTTTTGCTGCGTACGCTCAACCCGTTCCCGTGTTTCCTGCAAGGCCTGGATGCGACGCTCAGCGGCCTGCGCCTGCGCTTCGGCGGATGATTTTTCCTCTGTTTTCTGAATCTGCGCGGCAGCCTTTTCCTTGCGCTCCCGATCATTGAGGGCAACCTCCTGCTGCCGCAATAAAGCCATGGCATCACGCCGGCGCGGCTGAACATCCTTGAGGCAGCTATTGGTGAAGAACTTTTTGTAACAAGCAGCTTCTTCCACGTCGAAGCCGGCCTCCAGCGCAAGCCTTTCAGTGTTGATGCGTTCGCGCTCCATCTGCGCAGCCGGGGAAAAAAGGTCCTCCCGGGGCTGCGCCGCAACCATGGGGGCGACTGTCAAGGCCAGCAGCAAAAGAAGTGTTTTTTTCATGTCAGGGTGGTATCCACGTCTCGCCGATCCAGCGCCAGAAATTCCGCAGATTGCATCTCATTAAGCCTCGAAATCGTGCGGGGAAACTCATGGGCCAGCGGGCCCACGGTGTACAACGCCTCAGGCATTACCTCCGCCGACATGATGAGTTTGACCCGGCGGTCGTAAAGCACATCCACCAGCCAGGTAAAGCGGCGGGCCTCAGAAGCCATGCGAACCGGCATGTAAGGTACATCGCTGAGCAACACCGTATGAAACTGGGTGGCAATCTCCAGGTAATCGTTTTGTGAACGCGGTCCACCGCACAGGGTCTTGAAGTCGAACCACACGACGCCCCCGGCCTTGCGCCTGGCCTGGATCTGGCGCGACTCGATCTGCAGCACGGGAGACTCATCCTGAGACTCGGCCAGACGCTCAAAAGTTTCCTTCATTTCCGCGTCGGCCTGTGGACCCAGCGGTGTGTGGTACAGCCGGACCTGCTCCAGCGTGCGCCGCCGGTAGTCCGTGCCGTTGTCAACACTCAGCACCTCCAGGTTTTCCTTGAGCAGCTCAATCGCCGGAAACATGCGCTCCCGGTGCATGCCGTTGGGATACAAATCATCGGGGTGAAAGTTGGATGTGGTCACAAACCCGACACCGTTGTCGAACAGCGCCGTCAGCAGGCGATGCAGGATCATGGCATCGGTGATGTCGGCGATGTGAAATTCATCAAAACAGATCAACCGGTAACGCTTTGCAATGCGTCTGCCCAACTCGTCCAGCGGATTGACCACGCCCTGCAGATCGCGCAACTCACGGTGCACCTCACGCATGAACTCGTGAAAATGCAGCCGCGTCTTGCGTTTGAGCGGGACCGCGTTGTAAAAGCAGTCCATTAGAAAGCTCTTGCCGCGCCCGACCCCACCGTGCATGTAGACACCCTGCGGAATGTCGGGCCAGTTGATCAGTTTTTTCAGCGGGTTGGAGCGTTGTTCCTTGAACGCCGCCCACTCTGTGGCACAGCGTTCAAGCGCCTCCACCGCACGCAACTGAGCCGGGTCACTGGTGTAGCCCCGTGTTTTAAGTTCAGACGCGTACTCCGCTTGTACGGACATCGTGGCGTTGGCCCGCAAGCTCAGAAATTCAGCGTGCGTTTATCGACGGCCAGCGCGGCTTCCTTGGTCGCTTCACTGAGCGAAGGGTGGGCATGGCAGATTCTGGCGATGTCTTCCGAACTGGCACGGAATTCCATGGCCACCACACATTCGGCAATCAGTTCGCTGGCCATGGGGCCGACGATGTGCACACCCAGGATTTCGTCGGTGGTGGCGTCAGCCAGCATCTTGACCATGCCAGTGGTGTCGCCCAACGCCCGCGCGCGGCCGTTGGCCATGAAAGGGAAGGTGCCCGCCTTGTAGGCGCGGCCCGCAGCCTTGAGCTGTTCCTCGGTCTGGCCGACCCATGCGATCTCCGGGTTGGTGTAGATGACCCAGGGAATGGTGTTGAAGTTGACGTGCCCGTGTTGCCCGGCAATCCGCTCGGCCACTGCCACGCCCTCTTCCTCGGCCTTGTGCGCCAGCATCGGGCCGCGCACCACATCGCCGATGGCCCAGACATTGGGCAGGCTGGCCTTGCACTCGTCATCAACCACCACGGCGCCGCGTTCGTCGAGCTTCAGACCCACGGCCTCAGGGTTGAGGCCCTGGGTGTTGGCCACCCGGCCGATCGAGATGATCAGTTTGTCCACCTCCAGGGTTTGGGCTTCGCCCTTGGCATCGGTGTAGGCGACACTGACGCCCTTCTTGCCGTTCTTGACTTCGCCGACCTTCACGCCGAGCGCGATTTTCAGGCCCTGCTTGTCAAAAGCCTTTTTGGCCTCCTTGGCGATTTGCTGATCCACTGCGCCCAGGAAGGTTGGCAGACCTTCCAGCACCGTGACTTCAGCGCCCAGACGGCGCCAGACCGATCCCATTTCCAGGCCGATCACGCCAGAGCCGATCAGGCCGAGTTTTTTCGGCACCGCGCCGATCCGCAGCGCACCGTCGTTGGAGAGGATGTTTTCTTCGTCGAATGGTGTGCCGGGCAAGGCGCGCGCGCTGGAACCGGTGGCCACGATGATGTGTTTGCCCGAAATGGTTTCTTCGGCAGCACCGGTGACCTGAATGTCGTACAGGCCGTCCCTGGTTGCGGCAAACGAGCCGCGGCCATGGAAAAAGGTGACCTTGTTCTTTTTGAACAGGTAGACGATGCCGTCGTTGTTCTGCTTGACCACGGTGTCCTTGCGGCCCAGCATCTTCG
Organism: Polaromonas eurypsychrophila; assembly: GCF_014641715.1. Lineage (GTDB taxonomy): Bacteria > Pseudomonadota > Gammaproteobacteria > Burkholderiales > Burkholderiaceae_C > Polaromonas > Polaromonas eurypsychrophila. The sequence continues at coordinate 43,816 of NZ_BMIG01000006.1, forward strand.
CCACGTCCAGGCCCAGGCCCTTGACCTCGATGCCATGTTCGGCAAAGTGGTGGCTGGCGTGGTCGAAATGTTCCGACGATTGCAGCAGTGCCTTGGACGGAATGCAGCCGACATTGGTGCAGGTGCCGCCCAGGGCCGGACCGCCATTGGCGTTTTTCCACTCGTCGATACAGGCGACGTTGAAACCCAGTTGCGCAGCGCGGATGGCGGCGATGTAGCCGCCGGGGCCGCCGCCGATGACGACCACGTCGAATTGTTTGGACATGCGTGGCTCCTTAAATGTCAAACAACAGGCGTGCCGGGTCTTCCAGCGCTTCCTTCATCGCGACCAGTCCGAGCACAGCTTCGCGGCCGTCGACGATGCGGTGGTCGTAGCTCATCGCCAGATAGTTCATCGGGCGCACCAAGATCTGGCCGTTTTCGACCACCGCACGGTCCTTGGTCGCGTGCACGCCCAGGATGGCGGACTGGGGCGGGTTTATGATGGGGGTGGACAGCATCGAGCCGAACACGCCGCCATTGGAGATCGAGAAAGTGCCGCCGGTCATCTCTTCGATGCCGAGCTTGCCGTCACGCGCCTTGGCGCCGTACTCGGCGATCTTCTTTTCGATCTCCGCAAAACTCATCTGATCGGCATTGCGCAGGATGGGGACCACCAGGCCGCGCGGCGAACCGACAGCGATGCCGATGTCGAAATAGCCGTGGTAGACGATGTCGTTGCCGTCCACCGAGGCGTTGAGCACCGGGTATTTTTTCAGCGCATGCACCGCCGCCTTGACAAAAAAGCTCATGAAACCGATTTTGGTGCCGTGCTCTTTTTCGAACTTTTCCTGGAAGCGTTTGCGCATCTCCATCACCGGGGCCATGTTGACCTCGTTAAAGGTGGTCAGGATGGCGTTGGTCGATTGCGATTGCAGCAGGCGCTCGGCGATACGCGCACGCAGGCGGCTCATGGGCACGCGCTGCTCGGGGCGGTCGCCAAGGTCGTTCGCCTTTGCCGGCGCTGCCACTTGAGGCAAGGAAGTGGCCGAATCCCTTGTCGGGATTGAGCTGGCAGCTATTGATTTAGGAGCATAACCGGAGGCCACGGCGCCCAGCACGTCGCCCTTGGTGACACGGCCGTCCTTGCCGGTGCCGGCCACCGAGCCGGCGGCCAACTGGTTGTCGGCCATCAGCTTGGCAGCGGCAGGCATCGCCACACCGGCCATGCTGCCACCCGCCGCGCCAAGGGCTGGTGCCGGCACTGAAGCTCCAGCGGTAACAGGCGCTGCGGGTGCAGGCACGGCGGCGGCCACCTTGCCTTCGGTATCAATCCGGGCAATCAGCTGCTCGGCAGTCACCGTGCCGCCATCGGCCACGAGGATTTCAGACAACACACCGGCGGCCGGGGCCGGTACTTCCAGCACCACCTTGTCGGTTTCGATCTCGATCAGGATTTCATCGATGGCGATGGAATCGCCGACTTTTTTCTTCCACTGCAGCATGGTCGCTTCGGCGACTGATTCGGACAGTTGGGGGACTTTGACTTCTACGGTAGCCATTTAAATTCTTTCGGTATGGGGGGAGTGACCAAGCACGCGCCACGGGGCGCGCGGCCGGTTTTTATTTGGTCAGGATGAAGCCCTTGAGCTTGCCGAAGGCGCCGTCAACCAGCGCTTTTTGCTGCTCCTGATGCAGGTGCGAATACCCGACAGCCGGCGAAGCGGACGCCGCGCGGCCTGAATAACCCAGCTTCTGGCCTTCCGACATGTTCTCGTGGATGTAGTGCTGCACGAAGAACCAGGCGCCCTGGTTTTGCGGCTCGTCCTGGCACCACACCACCTCGGTGAGGCTGGGGTACTTCTTGAGTTCGCTGGCAAACGCCTTGTGCGGAAAGGGATAAAGCTGCTCTACACGCAGGATGGCGACATCGTCCGCGCCTTTCTCCTCGCGTTTTTTGGCCAGGTCGTAGTAGACCTTGCCGGAGCAGGCAATCACGCGCTTGACCTTGTCGGCCTTGAGCTCGCGGCTGTCTGGAATCACGGTCTGGAAGCTTCCCTTGGTGAACTCGCTCAGCGGCGAGGTGGCATCCTTGTTGCGCAGCAGCGACTTGGGCGTCATGATAATCAGCGGCTTGCGCAGGTTGCGCACCATCTGGCGCCGCAGCACGTGGAAGATCTGCGCCGCCGTTGTTGGCTGCACCACCTGCATGTTGGTGTCGGCCGACAACTGCATGAAACGCTCAAGGCGTGCCGAGCTGTGCTCCGGGCCCTGGCCTTCGTAGCCGTGCGGCAACATCAAGGTGATGCCGTTGACGCGACCCCACTTCACTTCACCCGAGGCGATGAACTGGTCGATCACGACCTGCGCGCCGTTGACGAAGTCGCCGAACTGGGCTTCCCAGATCACCAGCGTGTTCGGGTCGTTGGACGCATAGCCGTATTCGAAAGCCAGCACGGCCTCTTCGGACAGGATGGAGTCGATCACCACAAACGGTGCCTGGTTCTCGGCGACGTTTTGCAGCGGCACATAGGTGCCGGTATCCCACTTTTCGCGGCTCTGGTCGTGAATCACGGCGTGGCGGTGCGTGAAGGTGCCGCGTCCACAATCCTCACCTGACAAACGTACCGGGTAGCCGCTGGCCACCAGCGAGGCGAATGCCATGTGCTCACCCATGCCCCAGTCGACCGGGATGTCGCCCCGTCCCATGGCCGCGCGATCGTCATAGACCTTCTTGACGAGTTGGTGCGCCGTCACGGTGGCAGGAATGGTGCTGACTTTTTCGGCCAAGCGTTTCCATTCAGCCATCGGGATCGCCGTGTCGCCGGCATCTGTCCACTTTTTGCCGAGGTAAGGACTCCAGTCCACCGCGTAGTTGCTCTTGAAGTTGGTCAGCACAGGGTCGAAGGTGCTCTTGCCGGCATCAAGTGCAGCGCGCACAGCCTTGACCATGTCGTCGCCCAGCGTCTCGCCCATGCCCTGGGCCGACAGCTTGTCGGCATAAAGGCGGCGGGTACCGGGGTGCTGTGCAATTTTTTTGTACATCAGCGGCTGGGTCAGCGCGGGGGTATCCTGCTCGTTGTGGCCAAGTTTGCGGAAACAGATGATGTCGACCACGACGTCTTTCTGGAACTCCATGCGGAACTCGAGCGCCCATTGGGTGGCCAGCACCACGGCTTCCGGATCGTCGCCGTTGACGTGTAACACCGGCGCTTCAATCATCTTGACGACGTCGGTGCAATACAGCGTTGAGCGGCTGTCGCGCGGGTCGCTGGTGGTGAAACCGATCTGGTTGTTGATCACGATATGCACCGTGCCGCCGGTGGAATAACCCCGTGTTTCGGCCAGCGCCAGCGTTTCCATGACAACGCCCTGCCCGGCAAAGGCCGCGTCGCCGTGCACGAGAACCGGCAACACCTGCAGCCCCTTGGGGTCGGCGCGACGATCCATGCGGGCGCGCACCGAACCTTCGACCACGGGGTTAACGATCTCGAGATGCGAGGGATTGAAGGCCAGGCTCAGGTGCACCGGACCGCCAGGCGTGGTCACGTCCGAACTGAAACCCTGGTGGTACTTGACGTCACCACTGGGCAGGTCTTCCGGCGCAGTGTGGTCAAACTCGGCAAAAAGGCTGGCTGGCACTTTGCCCAGCGAGTTGACAAGCACGTTGAGACGGCCGCGGTGCGCCATGCCAATCACGATTTCCTTGATGCCTATGCTGCCGCCGCGCTGGATCAACTCGTCCATGCTGGCGATGAAACTTTCACCGCCTTCAAGCGAAAAACGTTTCTGGCCGACGTATTTGGTGTGCAGGAAACGCTCCAGACCCTCGGCCGCGCTCAGCCGGTCCAGGATGTGAAGCTTTTTTTCCTTGGTGAAGTGGGGTTTGCTGCGGATGCTTTCGAGCTTTTGCTGCCACCAGCGCTTTTGCGCCTGGTCGGTCATGTACATGTACTCGGCGCCAATCGTGCCGCAGTAGGTTTCGCGCAGCGCATTGAGCAACTCGCGCAGGCTCATGGTGTCCTTGCCAAAGAAGGTGTTGCTGGTGTTGAACACCGTTTCCTGGTCGGCATCGCTGAACCCGTAAAACGACGAATCCAGCTCGGGAATATTGTCGCGCTCGGCGCGTTTGAGCGGGTCCAGATCAGCCCAGCGGGCGCCGACGTTGCGGTAGGCAGCAATCAGTTGCTGCACGGCCGTGCGCTTGCGGCCCATTTCGGAGTCGGCACCACTGGCGACAACCACTTTGGTCTGGCCCTGCTTGGCACGCTCGGCAAAAGCATTGACGACCGGCAGGTGCGGCACGTCCTTGGCATTGCTGCCGTCAACGGCGGGGACGTTTTGCAGGGCGTCGAAATACTCGCGCCAGTTATCGGGCACGCTGCCAGGGTTGGCGAGGTAGTTTTCGTACATCTCCTCGACATAAGGCGCATTGCCGCCGAAGAGATAGGTGTTGCCCTGATAGGCCGAATAGACGGACGATGCCGCCGGGATTGAACTCATTACGCTGACCTCCGTTTCCCTTGAGGAAACATTAGCTGACCACAGCAGGATGTGGCTGGTTGATTAACCTTCCGCGAACACGGCTTGACCGATTGGCGGATGCGACTGTGGCAAGGAAGGGCCTTCAGAAACAACTTTGATTGTGCCACCGAATACCCCAACGACAAAACCCGGACCACCACAAAGGCGTCCGGGTTTTGTCACGAGGCCGTCAACTGGCGGTGATTTGCAGCGTCTCAGGCCCGGCCAGGATTGCCCGCCACGCCGATCAGGGCCGGCACATTGAGCTTGGGCGGTTTGATGACTTTTTTAGCCTGCAGGTAAGTCTCGACGACTTCCCAGGCTGGCGGTCCGGCATTTTTGCTGCCCTCGGCCACCGGCACCCAACCAGCTACCTTGTAGGTTTTATGGGCTTCAATCAATTTGCCGGTCACTTCAAGTCCAGAATCTCTAAAACTTGCCATTGGTGCCCGCATTGGTGACGATGGTATGACCATCCAAGTTTTTCACAAACACAGGCACGCCTTAATGCGTGTGGCCGCCCAACACCCCACCCATTGCCAGTACAGGGTAATCACTAAAGGCACTTAATATAAGTCCGACGTTATATAAGCGAGCACTGTTATTTTGCGTGTTCGCTGTGCGATTTAGAAAATCGCACAGATCAATTTTTATCAAGCTTTATACAAAGGTACTGGACATGAAAAAACTCGTTACGCTGGCTATTGGCGCATTACTGGCTTCAGGTGCATTCGCAGCAGAGCATCAAATCAAAATGCTGAACACCGGCAAAGACGGCATTATGGTTTTTGAACCAGGTTTTGTGCAGGCCGCCAAAGGCGACACAATCAAATTCATCAAAACCGACGCAGCGCACAACAGCGCATCCTTTTTTGCCCCTAAAGGAGCCAAGGGCTGGAAGGGCAAGATGGACGAAGAAGTCGTTGTCACGTTGAGCGAAGAAGGCATCTACATGTACCAGTGCGACCCGCACAAGCCAATGGCCATGGTCGGCGTGATCCAAGTGGGCAAGGCCACCAATCTGGACGAGGCTAAAAAAGAAGCCGCCAACTACAGCAAATCTTTGGCCATGAACAAAGACCGCTTAACCAAATACCTGGACCAGGCAAAGTAAGCTCGCCCCCGGATTCAAAGCCCAACCAGCCCACAAGGTCGGTCGGGGCTTTTTGTTTAAATATCTAGGTAAAAGACAGTAGAGCTTTGTGGATGCGCTCTTGTAAATAGGCGCTGTAAAAACTCAGGTATCGATGCTCCTGCCAGTCGCTCGGCAACCTCGCTGCCATTCTTACCAAAAAATAGAAGAGGGGCTACTTTGATGCCCCAGGTTCTAGTGAGTTGGTCGTGCGTGGTGCGGCGACCTTGCAGATCTTTGATGGCGGTTGACTTACGCATATGCACTTGCACAACAGTCAAATGCTGCTCACGCTCAAGCGATGGTAAAAAGTTTTCCCGCACTAAACGGCAAAACGGGCAACCGTCCAAGCTGACCATCACTACCAAGGGTTTGCCTTGTTTCACGACGCGCGCCAGGTCTTCGTCCAGTGTGGTGGCGATGGGCAATGTGTGTGGGGCAGCGCGGGTCTGTTGAAGTTCGCCAAAGCCAGCAAGCCCCGCCCCTATGACCATTTGTATGTGAGTGCGGCGAGAAATTAATGCATAGTCATCACGTCGATTTATTTAGCTTAAAAGCTATTATTTTCGATGCAACTGGCGTCGGATTCTGGGCGTGAAGAAGGCAGCTGTAGCAGCAACGACAGGAGTAGCCAGAAATTTTTGTTAAACGTGTTTATGAACAGGCAGAACTTGACAACTGGATCCAGATTACGCAAGTCCTCAAAGATGCAGGCATCGGATTTCATTTGGCACAAATCAAAGGGCCAGGGTTAGACTATTTTGCAGCCAGTGGTTTTAACCATGCCTTCGTTGGCCAGGCAGTCCTCTCGTTGCAAGAGTCGGCAGACCGTCTGACAGTGCCGGCTTAGTGCAAGCGCGTCGCTATGACAGTGGCAAAGCGTTTTATGGTGTCACCCGGAGCGGCAAACTCTTCAATCTGGAAGTCTTCGGTACGCCAGCCTTTAAACCACAGCCGCACTGCGTCTGGCGTAAACAGGCAGTAGTCATCTGCACCGAACATTTCGAGGTAAGTGGTACTTTCAACCAATACGTTGCACACCATCACACCGTCAATGCATGTTAGCGATTTCATTTTTTCCACTTGCTGATGCGCTAGCTGGCAGTCCATGAACATGAAGAGGCCAATCGCCAAAACGGTGTAGTAACAACCTTCAAAAATCGTGTCTTGCGCCTGAGCCAATAGACATTGCAGGGGCAGGTTTTCTGCCTGCGCGCGTCGTTGCAAATGGCCTATGGCTGCCGGGCTGGCATCCACTGCCAAGACCGAATGCCCTTGTCGCGCAGCCAACACACTCAAGTTGCCCATACCGCAACCGTAGTCCAGCACGCGCCCCTTGAGATAGGGCACAGAGCGTTGCTCGAAAGGATTGAGATCAGGCACTTGCTTCGCGGACAAGTGCTGAAACTGGTTATCAAAAAAACGAACTGCGTCGCGCATAGGCTGCCTCGTACGTTGAGTGTGCTTAAGGCTTTTTCACGTCAAGCAATTGCAAATAGGTGTTGTAAGCGTTCATGCGGTTGGCAAAGCGAAACAACGGTAGCTTCTCAAAACGACTCCAGTCGGCAGCGGCGTAGGCCTCATCAAACAAGTCCAAATCGTTGACTGCTTTGCCCATAATGGTACGAAGGTAAATCAGGTAATCTTGCAGTTGCGCTATGTCTTCTTTGGCGCTCTTAAAGGCTGCGCCATGACCTGGCACTACGGCGCTGGCATTCAAGTCTTGCATGGTTTTAAGACTGGCAATCCATGGTGCGGTGTCGGCAGTAGGCCCAATGAACGGAATACGGCCACGAAACACCAAATCACCGGCAAACAAAATTTTCTCGCCATCGAAAAAAACAATCAAATCTTCGGGTGTGTGTGCAGGCCCAGCTTTTTTAATAAGCAAGTCCACGCCGGACAGATTAAGGGCTACATCTCTGTCAATCCAAGTGTCGGCTTCAATCAGCGTGGTGTTCTCGTCAATCCAGGGAAACAGCTCGGCGCGCGATGCCGCCAGCCGATGCTTGGCGGTGTCAGAATGAAGGTACTCTTTGGCTGCAGGATGGGCGATAATTTTCGCGCCAATTTTTTTAAACTCTTGCAAGCCATAGATATGGTCAGCATGGTAGTGAGTGACGATGACGTGGGTAACTTTAAGGGGTGTGATTTTTGCAATGGCCTGGATCAACCCCTTCGCCAGCGCGGGGGAACCCAGGGCATCCACCACAACCACCCCGGTTTTTCCCACAATGAAGGCCGCATTGGAAATAAAGTTTTTATTGGCTTGGCTACCCAGGGCACTCGCGCCCTGCACGTACCACACTGAAGGACTTACCTTCTGGGGTTGTAAGTTGACTGCACTTTCACTTTGAGCCCAAGCAGGTACTACGGCCAACACAGAGCCAACGACTGCAATAGCTCGAATCACCAGAGATCGAACACGTTCCAACGAAAGCATCAAGGCTTGATGTAAGCGAACTTTTCACGTGACTGCAATTGCCCGATTCTGGCAACACCGGACGGCGTGAATTCGGCATCCAAAATGAACTGGTTTTTGTTCAGATTGCGGTTCTTCAACGTGATTTCGCACACCTCAAACTTGACCCCGCGCGCCTTCAGGGCACTCACCAATGAGGAATAGTCGACGTTGGGGTTGGCTTTGTCTTTAGCCCCTTCCATCAAAAAATCAACGCCATTGGCGTGCGTAACGACGACGATTTTCGTGTCGGGAGCAACGTCCAGGTGGTTGCGTACATTGCGCAGGCCTTTCGTCGCCTGTGCCTCTGCATGGTCAATGTGGTACACCGCTTTGTCCTGTGCCAAGGCAAAGCCTGTGCTCGCAACAAACATCGCAAGCATCAAAAAGAATTTAGAGAAATATTTCATATCTGACTCCTTGTAGCAAGTTTAAAAATCAGGGAATCCTCTTTACTTTGCAAAATACATTTTGCTTTTGTCCAGCTTGTAAGACCAAGGGAGGTCGGCATTCTTCCATCCATTGACATTGCGACGGCCATCTTTAGACATGTCACCCTCGAAACCATCAGCCACGGTATACACGCGCTTGAATCCGTCTTCTGCCAAGCGGTTGACTGCGCGTGAGCTTCTATCGCCAGAGCGGCAAATCAAAACCACAATGTCTTCTTTGGTGAGCTGCTTTTCTTTTAAGCGGCGATTTATCTCCGGCACAAAATCTTGTACCGGTTCCAATTTGTATGCGGATCTTGCGTTGTCCCATGTCGTCATGAGGTCTTCCGTCTCTACAAAGGGAACCAAAGCATCTACTGCGCTAGGCATACCAACAAACATTGCCTCGGTTCGAGTACGCACATCAATAAACAATACACGGCCCGCATTTTTTTCAAAAAATCAGGTGTGGATTTGGCATCCAGATAAAGCTCCAATTTGGTCTTTTTCTCGGGCACCAACTTGCTTTCATCGACTTGCGCCAGTGCGCTTAAAGAGACGCTGAGGTGCAGAGCCAAAACGGCAAATGTGGTGGTCAAAACTCTCAGTGCTGAAAATGAATACATCGTAATTTCATTAAGGGAAATAGAGGTCTGGAATTTTTCGCGCAAGCGTCAAAGAATAATTCCGGGGTTGCCATCGAGATTGAGCAACTTGGGGTTGTAGAGCTTGATCGGCTTGATGACCTTCTTGTCCTTCAGGTAGGTCTCCACCACATCCCAGATGGGGGGGCCTGCGTTTTTGCTGGCTTCTTGCACGGGAGCCCAGCCTGCTACTTTGTAGGTTTTGCTCGCTTCGATCAACTTGCCGCCCAAGCGCATGTCGCTGATGCGGGCACCGGCCTTGGCAGTCGGATCGCAGGTATAACTCATGCCACCGGTGCGCACCATGTCACCGCCTTGCTGGTAGTAAGGGTCGGGGTGAAACAGGTTGTCGCACACGTCTTCCAAGATGATCTTGATCGTTTCGCCCGACAAATCGGTGAGCGTTGTCCAAGGATAGGTAACGGCCGTTTGGTCCATCACATGCTCGCGTGTGATGGCCTGACCAGACAGCAGCGATGTACCCCAGCGAAAGCCGGGCGAGAACGCAATTTGCGCACCACGCACATTGATGAGCGCATCAGTGATGAGCTGATCGAACGTGCCGTTGAAGTTCCCACGACGGTACAGCAAGCCCTCGGTAACAGCCAGTTTCTCTTCAAGCTTGCTTTTGTAAGGTGCGCGTACTTTGTCGATCAATGCAGCCATCTCTTTGTCGGCGGGCAAATAGTTGGCAAAGATAGGCAAAAGCTTGTAGTTGATGTTGACAACTTTTTTGTCTCGCACATCCAGGTCGAGCACACCCAGGAACTTGCCATTGCTGCCTGCATTGGTGACCAAGGTTTGGCCGACTGCATTTTTGACCATCGTCGGCACTGGCACGCCATCGTGCGTGTGGCCACCCAAAATAGCATCAATGCCTGTGATGCGGGAGGCCATTTTCAAGTCCACGTCCATGCCGTTGTGCGACAGCACCACCACGGCCTGTGCGCCCTTGGCACGCGCCTCGTTGACGACTTTTTGCATCTGCTCATCCTGGATGCCAAAAGTCCAGTTGGGCACTTGCCAGCTTGGGTTGGCAATGGGCGTATAGGGGAAGGCCTGCCCAACAATGGCCACCGACACGCCATTCATTTCTTTAATGACGTAGGGCTTGAACACCGGGTCTTCAAAGTCTTTGGTTTTGACGTTTTGCGCAACGAAATCTATCTTGCCGGCAAAGTCCTTTTCGATAATCTCTTTGACGCGCTCTTCACCATAAGTAAATTCCCAATGCGCCGTCATCACGTTCACACCCAACAGTTTGCAGGCATCCACCATGTCTTGCGCGTTGGTCCACAGGCTGGTGGCGCTTCCCTGCCAGGTGTCACCCCCATCGAGCAACAAGGCACCAGGGCGGCTGGCACGCAACTGTTTGACCAAAGTGGACAGATGGGAAAAACCGCCCACCTTGCCGTACTGCCTAGCACTTTTTTCAAAGTCTACGTAGGTGTGTGCGTGTGCTAACGGACTGCCCGCTTTGAGCGCGGCATATTTGATCAAATGCTCCCCCACCAAATGCGGCACCTTGCCACGCATGCCCGCTACGCCCAGGTTTACATTGGGTTCGCGAAAATAAATGGGCAACAACTGCGCATGGCAGTCGGTCATGTGCAGCAAATGCACGTTGCCCGTTTTAGGCACGTTGTAAAGATTTTCAGCCTCTTTGGCGCTGGCCTCGCGCATCAATGGGAAACCAGCAACGGCAGCAGCAGTCAGGACAGAAGAAAACTCGCGGCGGGACAGATTCATGGCGATGCCGATCCTGCCCGGCACGCCAGGCATATAGAATTACTATAAATTTGATAGCCACCTAAGCCCGCTGGTCATGGGCTACAGGCAGATATGAGCACTAAATTCCCGTAATAATCACTTGTTCACGGGTGATTGCGGGTCCAGCAGCAGCGCCATCACATGGCGCATCTGGGCTTCATTCAGGATACCGGCATGGCCAAAACGCGGCATACCGGAGCAGGCGTTGTAGGCCTTGGCATTCCAGAGCTTGCCCCAGGTGTAATCGACAATGGGCTTGCTGGCCGCCGCCGCCGGGTCCGCTACGCCACGCAACTTGCCGTAGTTGTACAGGCTGGGGCCGATTGAGCCGAAGGAAAGCTCTTCCTTGCTGATCTGATGGCAGTTGTAGCAGCTGCCGCCGTTGGCCGAGCCGGCGGCGTCGCTCCAGGTCATACCACGGCCGTTCTGGGCGATTTTTTCGCCCTCTCGCCAGTCGCCGATAAATTTGCCATCAGAGGGCATCTTCAAGGTTTTGAAGTTGGCTTCTTCAATGGCCTTGGCCAGTTTTTCATCCAGCGCAGCGCCCTGGGCTTCCGAGCAGTTCTTGTTGGAGGCGTCCTGGTCCAGCCAGGCAGTTTTGGCGATGCCCTGGTCCCGGAACGAAGACTTCAGCACTTTTTGCGTCGCGTCGGCCACATCCTGCGGCGAAGGACCGGTGGCGCAACTGGCCAGCAGCACCGTCAGGGCCAGCAAGCCCGTTTGTTGATAAGATTTTTTCATCATGATGTCCTGCTCAATTCAACGCTTGAGGGCGGGCGCGGTGGAAACACCGCCCTTGCCGTTCACACCCATGTACACGCCCAGCGCAATGGTCACGTCCGAGGCATAGCCGGGGAACGGAAAACGCTGCTGGCGATAACAATCGTTCAGGCGGCGCTGCATGCTCCAGAGGTCACCGCTTGAGACCCGGTAGGCCGGCCAGGCGCCAAAACCATCGCCGGCGCCGGGGTTCTTCGTCAGGTTGGGCAAGTCCTGCAAACGCACCCGCTTGTTGTCTTCGCCATGGCAGGACGCGCAGGAGAAGTCATAGGGCCCGCCGCGCTGGTAAAACACCTGCTTGCCGACCGCGTACATCAGCTTCTCCTGGGAGTGCGCTTGCGGCAGGTTGAACTTCATGCCGCGCGATTCGCCGGAAATAAAAGCCACCAGCGACTCGATGGTTTTTTGCTCATCACTGCCGAACGGCGTTTTGGCGACGGTCTCGGCGCTGAAGCCCTGCAGGGTTTCCATGCAGGTCAGCAGACGCGACTCCAGGTCCTGCACCCGCGCCGTGTCGGCAAAGTAACGCGGCAGTTCAACAAAAGCGCCCTTGACGACGCCAGGGCCCTTGCCGAGGTTGCACTGCGCGAGGCTGGCGTTTTTGGGACCGCGGGCCTGTTTCCACAGGGCTTCGCCCCTGGCCTCAAAAAGCTCGGCCGGGTTGCCATCGGCCAGCATGGCCCGGTATTCGGCAATACCCTCGGCCGTGGTTTTTTGCGCTACCGCCAGCATGGGCAGCAGGCCCAAGGCAGCCAGACCCACCAGTTTCCATTTCATCGCTTGCTCCTCGTGTTGTTATGAACGCACCAACGGCCGTTCAGGAAATGACGGCTTCGTCGGTGCGTTTTTCGCCCTTGCTGTCGGTCCAGCTAACAATGACTTTTTCACCCGCCTTGGCACCCTTGAAGGCAAACTGCATGAACGGATTTTTCGACACAGCCGGCCCCCACTGGGCACTCATCACGGTCTTGCCATTGTGGGTGGCAGTGATGTTCTGGATGAACCAGGCCGGCACGATTTTCCCGGCTGCATCCCTGCGTTGACCGCTTTCCATCTCGTGGCTGACCAGTACGCGAACGGTGGTCTTGTCGCCTTGGGCCTGGGCCCGGATTCTCATTGGATCTGACATGATTTTTCCTTGAAGTTTGAGTTAAAGCACTTGCAGGCGCAGCCGGTCAGCCGCCGCAACCGCCCAAAGTCACTTTCACTTCTTTGACCGAGTAGAAGAACTTGTCGCCAGCCTTAGCCAGCGCATACACATTGGACGACTGCCCCATCTTGACGTTAGTCGACACATTGGCATCGGTGCCGGCAGGAATGTCGAACAAAGCGGCCAGAGCATTCGGGTTCTTCTCGACCACCAGCGCCAGCTGCGTGGTGCCGGCGATGTTGCTCTGCGCGCCGACGCGCACCACACTGCCGTTTTCGGCAATTTCCGGCGCTTGCAGGATCAGATCCTTGCTTTCAACCGGCGCAGTTGTCGCGCCCATGGCCTTGGCGGCTTCGGCCAGCGTCTTGCTCTCAAATGCGAGCTTGTTCCAGGCGGCAGCGGTTTGCGCCTGGGCCGGCGACAGCCCGGCCGAGGCGGCCAGGGCCAGTGCAGTGGCGCCTGAACCAGTGGCTAGAAAATGACGACGTTCCATGGTCTGAACTCCTTTGAATATAACTTCAGCTTATTTAAAACTTGAACACGATTGGAAACAAAAACGCGGGTCGAGGACAGGTATTTATCCGAGCCGCAACCACGCCAGACACCTGTTCCATGTCAAAAATCCTTGACCAGCCATTGGGCCAGCCGTCTGGATTCCGCCTCACTCAGGGCCTGCGGCGGCATCGGGATATTGCCCCAGACGCCTTGTCCGCCAGCCTTGATTTTGCCCGACAGGTAATTCAACGCGTCAGCGTGGTCTTTATATTTGTTGGCTATATCCCTGAACGAGGGACCCACCATCTTGCTGTCCATGCCATGGCAGGCAATGCAGGCGTTTTTTTGCAGCATGGGCATCACGGCGCGGGTCCCTGCAGCACCGGTCGGCGCGTTAGTTGCTATCTTTTCAGGAGCTGCTTGCGCTTGTCCGGGAGGGGCTGGAGGCATTTTTTCCATAAATCTTTCGGCGGGTGGCCGGCTCGTGTCGGCACCGCGGCTGGCGCCGACAAGGCGAGTCTGCTCGGCCAGTTGACCATGTGCATTGCGGGCGTAGTCAGGCAAAAAACTTTTCACAGTCACGTCTTTTTTGCAATCGCGCAGGCAGCTTGAACCCTGTACATCGGGTCGGGCTTGGCCACCCAGCTCCCGGCCCGGCCACATCGCGTGCGCCGAGGTCATGCCCTTGCGGTTGGGCAAGCGCTCCTGCACTTCGCGGATGTTGGTATCGGACAGGGTGAACTCGGCCGGGACAATGTTGCCAAGATTCAGGATGTAGGCCGTGACGGCATAAACCTCATCGGCGCTCAGCGATTTGGGCGCGTTCCAGGGCATGGCCCGGTTGATGTAGTCCCACAGCGTGGACAAGGTGGCGACCTTCATCAAGGTCGTGCGCTGGGGCTGGTTGGCGCCCGGCAGCAAGCTGTCTACCCGCCCTGCGCGCATGTCCTCTGCCGAGGTGCCGCCGGCAATCGGCGTGAAGATGTCTGAGGACTCTCCAAAGCTGCCGTGACAGGACGCGCATTGAGCCTCCCAGACCATCTCACCCTGGCGCACCGAGCCCTGGCCCCTGGGCAGTCCCTTGAAATCGGGGCGTACGTCGATGTCCCAGGCCTTGACTTCAGCGGGGGTCGCCGCACGGCCTATGCCGGGGAATTTTTCGGCCGGACCGGCGGCGAATGCCGGACCCATACAAAACGCCAGCGCGAGGAATGCAAACTTAAGACAGCTGGACATTGCCGACCTCGCCGTTTTCCGCCAGCGCCCAGGACTGGATCGCATTGTTGTGATAGATGCTGCGGGACGCGCGCACCTTGCGCAGCTCGCCATAAGTCGGCTGAATCTGGCCGGTTTCGTCCACCGCCCGGCTCTGGAAGAAGGCCGGCTTGCCGTCCCAGACAAAGTCGGCGTTGAAACGGGTCAGGCACTTGGACAGGACCGGCCCTTCGAGCCGCGCCGGCGTCCAGTTCCTCCCGCCGTCCACTGACACGTCCACCCGCTTGACCTTGCCACGGCCGCTCCAGGCCAGCCCGGTGATCGTGTGGAAGCCTTTTTCCAGCAGGACCTGCCCGCCGCTGGGCGAGGTGATGACACTCTTGACCTCCTGGATGCTGGTGTACTGCCGGTGTGTGCCGTCAGGCAGCAGGTCCACGTAATGAATCGACTCATCCTTGGTGGCGTAAGGCATGTCGCCAAGCTCGATCCGCCGCAAATACTTGATCCAGCTCACGCCCTGCACACCCGGCACAACAAGGCGCAGCGGGTAACCGTTTTCCGGGCGCAGCATCTCACCGTTCTGACCATAGGCCACCAGCACCTGGCCGTCCAGCACCATGCTCATGGGAATGGTGCGCGTCATGCCGGAGCCGTCAGCGCCCTCGGCCAGCACGAATTTCGCCCGCTTGAAATCGGCGCCGCACATCTCCAGCAGGGTGCGAAGCGGCACGCCGGTGAACTCGCTACAGCTGAGCATGCCGTGGGTGTATTGCACCGTCGGCACCGCCACATTGCCCCACTCCATACCGGTGTTGGCGCCGCATTCGATGAAGTGCATGCGGCTGGTGCTGGGCAGGCGCATCAGTTCGTCCATGCTGAAGACGGTGGGCCGCTTGAGCAGGCTGTCGTCGGAGCCATTGATCATCAGCCGGTGCCTGGACGGATCAATGTCCCACCAGCCCTGGTGATGCCGCTCGAAATGCAGTCCGCTCGGCGTGATAATGCCAAACAGGCCCTGCAGCGGTGCAAAACTCACGCTGGACTGAGGCACCCGGGTTAGACCGGGGCTCTGTCGACGTTGCAGGTTTTTCTCCCACTCACTGGGCTGGCCGTAGCCACTCGCCGCTACCGGCTGACCCAGGCCTTTGCTGTGAGCGGGCAGATTCATGATGGCGGGGTCATCGCCTGCCAGCGCAAGCGCCCGCTCCGTCGCCATGGCACCGGCCGCTGCTGCCACGGCGCCAGCCAGGAAGCCGCGGCGTCCGGAACGGACCGCCTGGATCTGCTCACGATCCAGGAAGCTTTCAGGCGCGCGGCGGATAAAACGACTCAGCATGGGCGGGCTATTTGCGCGGGTGATATGGCTTGACCCGGCGGGAGCGCATCCGGCTCATCGAGTTCGATCGCAATCTGGGTACACACCCCACGACACAAGGCCACCGCCTTTTCGCTCTGAACGCGGTAAATCACCTGCGTGCCTTCCTTGCGTTTGGCCACCACACCGGTGCGGTACAGCACCGCCAGATGCTGCGACAAATTGGGTTGCGTCGTGTCAATTTCGGCCAGCAATTCGCTGACCGATTTCTCGCGCTCACACAGCGCACTCAACACCTGCAAACGCATCGGCGTAGCCAGTACCGCAAACAGCTCGGCTGCGAGTTCAAAAACCCGTCCCTGTTCTGATTTGGCACCGGCCTGAATCATGGTGTTCATGAAAGCAATCTTTAATATAAGCAATGGCTGATATTAAAGCTGCTACGACGAACCCATGTAGCGGGCATACCCTTACAGAAAATTGTTCAGCGTTGCTTGGGGCACCGTTAACGTGCACACGCTGCTTGACTGGCGTGCTAACGCAACAACGCCTGCCGAGCCGCGAATAAGTGCGCAAAAGTCACCACAAAAAACGAACAGCTTGCATATGTGCGTGCTATAAAACCCTAGTTAATCCGTGGTTGTTACTAATTCATACGTACTATGTTCGCCAAACGGTTTTCTCAATTGCTCCTCAGTGGATGCGCCTGCGCCTTGTGGCTTGCCGGCCCTGCGCACGCCCAAGCCGATGCACTGGTCCGCGAATCACTGCTTCTCGTGGAGCAGGGAAAATCCCAGCAAGCGTTTGCCCAACTGGCCGCGGTTGAAACCGAGCGCGCGGGCGACCCGGACTTTGACACCGTCCTGGGCATCGCCGCCAACGAAACCGGTCAGTTCACCCGCGCGGTTTTTGCGCTGGAGCGCGTGCTGACCGTACAACCAGGCAACTCCCGCGCCCGCGCCGAACTCGGTCGCGCGCTGTTTGCCCTGGGCGACAACCAGGCAGCACGCCAAGTGCTCCAGGAAACAAAACGCGACGGCATCCCTCCCGAAGCGGCGCGAAAAATCGATGAATTTCTGCAAGCCATCGACCGCAATGAAGAAGCCGCGCGCTCTTCGATCAAGGCCTACGTGGAAGCCGGTATCGGCAGGGACAGCAACATCAACAGCGGCCCCAGCAATGCCAATGTCGCAGTTCCCTCGCTGGGTGGTTTGGTCCTGACGCTGGACCGCACAGGCGTCAAGCTCAAGGACAGCTTTTACAGCGTGGGCGCCGGGGTCTCCGGCCGGTTTGTCATCGATCCACGCCTGTCCCTGATCGCCAGCGCTTCCGGCAACTACCGCTTCAACAACGACTACAACGACTTCGACACCAACCAGTTCGATCTCAGCGCCGGTGGCAGCTACAAGATCGACAAGGACGAATTCACGGTTGCCGCACAGATTGGCAGCTTCTCGGCCGACAACCGCGGCGTCAGGGATCAGCGCGGGGTGGTGGGTGAATGGACCCACCGTCCCGAGGCGGCCAGTCAGTGGAGCACTTACCTGCAGATGTCCACGCTGCGCTATCCGGGACAGAGCCTGCGGGACGCCGAGCGGTTTGTCCTGGGCACCTCTTACGCCACAGCATTTCGCAGCGGCTTGCTGGCTTTCGGTGGCGGATATGTCGGAACGGAGAACGAACGCGCTGCCAATGTTCCCCATCTCGGGCATCACCTGGCCGGCCTGCGCGCCGGCTTGCAGCAGTCTGTCAATGCGGATGTCGATGTGTTTGCCAACATGGGGTACGAAGAACGACGCTACGGCGGCGCCGACCCGTTCTTTCTGGTGACTCGCCGCGACAAGCAAACCAGTCTCAACCTCGGGCTGACCTGGGTTCCCTTTGTCAACTGGCGTGTCACGCCACAACTCTCACTGCTCAAGACGGATTCCAATATCGCCATTTCGGATTTCAGCAAGCGGGTGTTGTCCGTAACAGTACGCAAGGATTTTTAAGCGCTCCGGTTTCCCCGAAAGACATTCAAGGCTGCTTCATGGAACAACCCTTCAAACTGAAAAATGCGGTCTTGCTGATGGCCCTGGCTGCGGCTTACCCCCTGCAAGCCCATGCGCTGGCGGGAGTTGCCCAGTTCACTGCTGGCGAAGTGAATCTGCGCCAGACCGACGGCCGAACGACCGCACTGGCCAAAGGCGGTGACATCAACAGCGGCAACGCCATCGTCACCGGTACCAACGGCCGCGCCCAGGTCAAGTTCACCGACGGCGGCCTGATCTCCCTGCAGCCGAACACCGAATTCAAGATCGCTAACTATGTTGACCAGAATGACCCCAAGGAAGACCGCTTTCTGGTGGACCTGCTGCGCGGCAGCATGCGCGCCATCACCGGGCTGATCGGCAAACGCAACCGCGACAACTACAAACTCACCACCACCACGGCCACCATCGGCATCCGTGGATCGGGCTTCAAGGTCGGCTACAACGCTGACGGTACCTTGGGCATCACCAGCGAGCTGGACAAAATTGAAGTCTGCAACCAGAGCGGCTGTATTGGCCTGGTGGCAGGCGAGTCAGTCAGGGTGATCAACAGCACAACGCCGCCGGTGCGTACCAGCGAGCAGGCCAAGGTGGAAACGCCCAGCGCCCAGAAAGATGCCAATGTGGCTGGCGACAAGGCTGATGATGCCGGGAAATCGCGGGTGATTACTGCCGTAGCGCCAGCGCCAGCGCCAGCTCCGGCTCCGGCTCCGGCTCCGGCTCCAGCTCCAGCTCCAGCTCCGGCGCCAGTGCCCTCTCCGGCGCCATCGCCCGCTCCGGCGTCGGCACCTGCACCTGCACCTGCACCTGCACCGCCAGTTTCACGCACCTTCACAAACATCAAGGTCGTGGGGTTCGGGACCGCCAGTGGCTCGGACTTCCCGTTCTCGACCACCGACAACCCGACGACGGTTTTCAGCGACAACAAGCTGCTGAGCGCCCAGGATCCGACGTTCAACAATCCCAAATGGTCAGAAACAGGTACACCGCAAGCTGAAGCGAATTTCAAATCGGTCGGAAATGTCTCTGATCCCAATTTCATTGGCTGGGGTACCTGGACCACCGGCAAGTACGAATACACCGGCACCACCCTGCTGGATCAGGTGCACTACATTGCGGGTCGCCCCACCCCGCAAACACAGATCACCAGCCTGATGCTCGGTGGAGGCACTGCGACCTACCTGTTGGTGGGAGGTACCGCGCCAACACGCAACGGAGTCGCCGGCACGCTCAACAGCGCAACCCTGACGGTGAACTTCACGTCGACAGCGTACACGGTCAATTCGTCAATCAACACATCGTTTGGCGTCATTGCCAACACCGCCAGCGGCAACAAACCGTCATTTACCGGTACCGGGTATTTGAAAGGCGTGTTCGTTGGTGCGACCGGCAGCCTGATTGGCCTGACTTACGCCAAATACATTACCAGCGGCTACGTGGCCGGCGCAGCGGTGTTCCAGAAATAGCGGGGACTAGTATTGCAACCCGAAAATATCGAAACATGAAAGCGCGTCTTCGCACCCATGGCGGCGTTGCAACCCTTGCGAAGGCGCCCAGCCTTCGCTGCGGCTTGCGCCTTGCCCTGGGCACGAATCCATCACTTTCATCTTGTTCCGATACTTCCAGGTTGCAGCACTAGTAGGCGGCGAGCGCTGCTGAAATGGCCGCTTCGCCATGCAGCAGCTCGGCCTGTCGCATTCCGGCGCGTCCCATGGCGTCCCGGAGACCGGCGTTGTCGGCGAGTGCCTGCAGCGCATCCCAGGCCTCTTCCTGCGAGGCGACGAGAAATCCCGTCTCTCCGGGAACAATCACTTCTACATAACCACCCAGATTGCCCGCAACCACAGGCAATCCCGAGCCCATGGCTTCGGCAACCACGCGTCCGTACGCCTCGACGGTCGTGCCGGTACGGTAAAAAAAGATATCCAGCGTCTGGTAAAAATCCCCAACCTCTTCGGCACCGGCGGGCAGCAACTCCACTCCTTCCACATCTTGCAGCGCCGCCGCCAGGCAAGTCCCGCCCATGATGCGAACACGCCAACCCGTGGCCGCGAGCATGCGGTAAAGATCGGGGTCCAGCGGGTGGTGTTTGTCCGGCGCATCGCGGCTGACTCGCCCCACGGTCAAAGGTCCTCCCGCCGGACGCGCCCTGGAACCCGCCGCCTGCAGAAACGGCTGAATATCCATCGGGCTGTAAACAACCCGGCCCGGCAGGCCCGCAGTGAGCCGCAAGGCCTGCGAAACAAAGACCAGTTCAGGATCAATGGACGTGGTTTCGCGCAACACCTCGATCAAGGCAAACAAGCGCTCCCAATTGGCCAGGTTACATTGCAAAATGACGCGTTCAAACCGTGCGTATTTGAGCCAGAGGGCCGGCGGAATATGGGCCCCGCCCCAGATCAACACACCATGGCGGGGAAACTTCCCGGCAAAGGGTTGAACTGCCATCACTCCCTGTTTCGCATACCCGCTGTGCGGTGGAACCACCGACCAGAGCTGGACCGGCCGTGAGCGCGCCAGCAGTCCGGCGAGCGCCAACAGTTCATGCTCAGCACCGGCATACGGGTCGTCAAAGTAGCCGACCAGATGAAAGGTGGCAGATGACTGGAGGGCGGCGCTGGGGTTCATGAGTGGGGGTCAACAATGCATCGGCAAACGAGCGGGCGATCTGCACTCATGAGAGTCTGTCACATAATCAATCATGACCTCCCCAGAGCCCTGCGCCGCTCCCATTGCCGACGCTGCGCCAGATGAACCCGGGGAATTCAGCGCCCTGATGGCCAGCGGCGTCGCGGCGCATGGGGCCGGTGATCGCGTGAAGGCCTTGGTCGCGTTTGAATCGGCACGGACGCTGGCACCGGACAATGCCCACGCGGTTTCGGCCTGCGCAACCCTGCTGTTCGAGTTGTCCCGCCCCAGCGCCGCCTTCAAGCTCTTGCTTGGCGTCGAAAAGCTGCTGCTGGCTGATCCCGACGGCGCCACCAATCTCGCGATTGCGGCATCGGCCTGCGGGCAATGGCCATTGGCGCGAGCTTACTTCGAACACGCCCTGACCCTCGACGCAGACCATGCACCGGCGCTGACGCAGCTGGGGCTGATGGCCGCGCGCGAGGGCCGATGGGCGGATGCCATCGGTCATGCAACAGGCTGCCTTTCGCTGGCGCCGGCGAACCAGGATGCCTGGATCTACCTGGCAGACTTCCTGATGGGTGCCCAGCGCCACACCGACGCGCTGGCCCACCTTCACAAGGCCTTGCACCACTTCCCAGAGCACCCACAGATTGCCATGCGTCGCGCAGTCGCACTGGCGCTTGCCGCCGACTTCGAAGCGGCTGACCAGGCCCTGGCCGCGCTGAACCCCGAAGCCACGACCGTACTGCAGCATTTTCTGCATGGCGGCACGGCAGCGCAGTCCGCCCATGCGCCCGCAATTGAGCCGGACGCGCGTGTGCTTTTCAGTCGGCAAGCCTTCGACGCCATGGAAGAATGTGACTGGCGCGATCAAGAGCGTCTGACCGCAGCGCTGCGCGAGCAGATCGCCACGGAGCGCTTTCCCGGCCAGGGGCGGGACTTGCGCCTGGCCCTGCTTTTTGGCCTGGCCCTGCCTCTGAGCGAAGACGAAATGACGCAGGCCGTCCAAGCTACCTGGACAGCATTGGCAAGGCCCCTTGAAAAACCGCAACCGCCCTTCTCCGGAAAACGCAGCTTGAGGCGCGACGAGCATATCCACATCGGCATCAGCGCCCACAGCCTGCGTGATCTGACTGCCACGGCAGCGCTGACCGCCCAGCTGGCATGTCACGATCACGCGCGTTTTGTGTTTCATGTGTACTCTCCAACGCCGCAGCCACAGGAGGTGCTCGCAGAACCGCTTTTACCTCACCAGGTTGTCGAGATCGCGCACTTCACCGATGAAGAAGCGGTGCGGCGCATCCGGCTCGACCCGCTGGACCTGTGGATGGATCTGGGCTTCGGCACGCCCTCGTGGCGCCCCGGTATTGCCCAGCGGCGCGTCGCTCCAGTGCAGCTTCAGCAGCTGTCCTGGCAGCGCCGCCTGCCGCGCGGCCCTTATGACTACAACCTGTCCGACACTTTTATCCACCCGGACGCAGAAGACTTCGTTGGGCAGTGCGCCGCGCAGGTGCGGCTTCCCCACACCTGCTGGCTGGCGGCATACGGGCAAACGCCCGCCGCGCCGGCGTTGACACGCAAGGATGCCGGGCTGCCCGCCGGTGCGCTGGTGTTATGCGCATTGGTGCCGCCCCTGCGGATTGACCCCCAGACTTTCAAGACCTGGATGGCATTGCTGCTTGCCCTGCCGGACGCCGTGTTGTGGCTGCCTGCCTACACGCCTGCGGCGCAGGCCAACCTGGCGCGCGTGGCACAAGGCGCAGGCGTCGCTGCCCGGCAGCTGGTGTTTGCCGGCGGCGCCACAGGCTGCGACACGCTCGCACTGATGCCGCTGGGGGACCTGTTTCTCGATCCGCTGCGATTCAACGCCAACCAGAGCCTGACTGACGCGCTGCAGATGGGGCTGCCCGCAATCAGCTGCGCGGGCAACAGCATGGCTTCGCGGCTGGGAGGAAGTATTCTCCGAGCGGCGGGCTTGCCGCAATGTGTGGTGCAGGACCATGCGTCCTACAGCGCCACCGTGGTGGCACTGGGACGCGACCGCAGCCAGCTCGCCGACCTGCGCCGGCGCCTGCAGGAGGCAAAGGCGACCGCCCCGTTGTTTGACCTGCAGGCACGCGTCAAGGAGCTGGAAGCCGCCTGGACTTTCATGGCCGGCCGCGCGCGCGCCGGCCGGCCGCCAGAGGCTTTTGACGTGCCCGGGTCCCGGCGCTAGTTGCTACCATTTCGATAGCTGGTTGCGCTCATTCCTAATGGGCCGGAGGCATATTTCGATGATAACTGCATCAGATCTCTGTCTTTCCGGCACAGTCAGTCAGCGCTCACGAGCTCCTTGATCTGCTGCAAGGCGGCCGGATCATCCATCGTCGTAAGGTCGCCGGGGTCACGCCCTTCGCAGACCGCCTGGATCGCCCGCCGCAGCATTTTTCCGCTGCGGGTTTTTGGCAGCACCGATACAAATCGCACACGTGAGGGCCGGGCCAGCGCTCCCAGGTCACCGTCCACACGTTTCATGATCTCGCCTTCGAGCTTGAGCGCGGCTGCGGCATCAAGCAGCACGCTGCTGTCTTTGGGTACCACAAAGGCCATCGCCACCTGCCCTTTGAGGCTGTCGGCCACGCCGACCACCGCCACCTCGGCCACACCGGCATGGCCGGAAATGCTCTCCTCGATTTCGCGCGTACCGAGCCGGTGGCCAGCCACGTTGATCACGTCGTCGGTGCGGCCCAAAATGAAGTAATAACCATTCTCGTCGCGTATGCCCCAGTCGAAGGTGCTGTAAACCATTTTTCCTGGCACGCTTTTCCAGTAGGTGTTGACGAAGCGCGTATCGTCTTTCCAGATGGTTTGCATGAAACCTGGCGGCGTCGGGCCTTCGAGCACCACCACGCCCTTCTCGTTGGGTTGCGTCAGCTCTTCACCGGTCGATTCATGCAGCAGCTTGACGCGGTAGCCGTACATCGGGATGCCGGGGCTGCCAAATTTGCTGGGCGTTTTTTCCACGCCGTTGGCCACCGTGAGCAACGGCCAGCCAGTCTCGGTCTGCCAGTAGTTGTCGATGATGGGCACCCGCAGGCCTTCGCTGATCCAGCGCGCGGTCGGTTCGTCCAGTGGCTCGCCGGCCAGGAACAAGGCGCGCAGGCTGGACAGGTCGTATTTTTTAAGCAGGGCCGGGTCCTGCTTCTTCAGCACCCGCACCGCCGTCGGCGCGCTGAACATCGCCGTGACCTTGTACTTTTCGACCAACCGCCACCAGATGCCGCCATCGGGCTGCTGGTCCAGGCCCTGGGTCGGCAGGCCTTCGTACATCAGTGTGGCCATGCCGGCAATCAGCGGTCCGTAAATGATGTAGCTGTGGCCCACCACCCAGCCGATGTCGCTGGTCGAAAAATAAGTCTCACCGGCGCGGCCGTCGAAGATGTGTTTCATGCTGGCTGCCAGCGCCACCGCGTAACCGCCGGTGTCGCGCTGCACACCTTTGGGTTTGCCGGTGGTGCCGCTGGTGTAGATGGTGTAACTGATGTCTGTGGAGTCGAGCCACGCGCAGGGCACCTGCGCATCAATGTGCCTGACGCGCAAGTCGCTCCACAGCTGGTCGCGCCCAGCGACGATGTTCATGGGCGCCAACCCGCGATCCGTCAGCAGCACCGCCTCGGGCTTGTGATGGGACAGGCGGATGGCTTCATCAAGCAGCGGCTTGTAGGGCACGATCTTGCCGCCGCGCGAACCGGCATCGGCGCTGACGATGACTTTGGGCGTCGCGTCGTCAATGCGCGATGCCAGCGAGCCACTGGCGAAGCCACCGAACACCACGCAGTGAATCGCACCCAGCCGCGCGCAAGCCAGCATCGCAAACGCCGCCTCAGCCACCATGGGCATGTAGATCAACACGCGGTCGCCTTTTTGCACACCCAGCGCCTGCAGGCTGGCTGCCATGCACTGCACCTCGCGGTGCAGTTCGGCGAAGCTATAGGTTTTTTCTACACCGGTTTCGGTCGAGACGTAGATCAGCGCGGCCTGGTCGGGACGGTCTTTCAGGTGCCGATCCACCGCGTTGTGGCAAAGGTTGGTTTTGCCGCCCTCGAACCAGTGCACGAACGGCGGCTTGTCATGGTTGCAGACACGCGTGAAGGGCTGCTGCCAGTCGATCAATTGAGCCTGCTCGGTCCAGAAGTCATCGGGCTCATCCATCGAGCGGCGGTAAAAGTCGGCGTAGCTGGTCATGGGTCTGTCTCCGTGATTGTTTTTGCAGCAATTCAAATTTTGACAACGATGCGGCCGCGCACCTTGCCCGCCATCAAGTCCGATGCTTTTTCTGCTGCCTGCCCCAAGGGCACTTCCTCGACGATGGCTTCGAGCTTGGCCGGGTCCAGGTCGATGGCGAGCCGGTCCCAGGCGGCTTGCCTGCGCGCCAGCGGAGCCATCACACTGTCGATACCGGCCAGCGTCACACCGCGCAAGATGAAAGGCATCACGGTCGCCGGAAAGTCCGCACCCTGCGCCAGCCCGCAGGACGCCACCACGCCGCCGTATCGCGTTTGCGCGCATGCATTGGCCAGGGTGTGCGAGCCAACGGCATCAACCACTGCCGCCCAGCGCTCCTTTTGCAGCGGTTTGCCGGCGGCAGCAAGCTCATCGCGGGCTATCACGGATGCGGCCCCCAGTTGTTTCAACCAGGCTTCTTCACCGGCCTTGCCCGTCGCTGCCACGACGCTGTAACCCAGCTTGCCCAGCAGGGCAACGGCAATGCTGCCAACACCGCCAGTGGCGCCTGTCACAAGCACCTCACCGTTGCCCGGCTGCAGGCCGTGTTTCTCCAGCGCCAATACACACAACATGGCGGTGTAGCCCGCTGTGCCAATCGCCATGGCCTGGCGCGTGCTGAAAGCCTTGGGCAACTTCACCAACCAGTCGCCCTGCAGCCGCGCGCGTTCAGCCATCAGGCCCCAGCGCGTCTCGCCCAGGCCCCAGCCGTTGTGGATGAATTTGTCGCCGGCTTGCCATCCCGAGTGGGTGGACTCCAGCACCGTGCCGGCACCGTCGATGCCCGCCACCATGGGCCAGTTGCGAACCACCGGGCCTTTGTTGGTAATTGCCAGGCCGTCCTTGTAGTTGAGCGTTGAATACTCGACCCGCGCCAACACGTCGCCAGCGGGCAGTTGAGCTTCGTCGATATCAACAACAGCCGCCGAAAAGCCGGCTTCGGACTTGTCAAGTTGCAGGGCTTTGAACACGTTTATCTCCGGATTATTTTGAAACTGAATTCATAATTATTGATAACACACTTGCGCAGGGCTGACAGCCGTCCTGTACCAAGTTCAGCCGTACTTGTTGTGATTGCATATTCTGGTCATTGTTCTGAACGCTTGGCAGGGCCAGCCGGTTCCAGTCCGCTTGATCGAAAGGTCAGGGTTTGCGATGCAAGGCAAGGCAAGGCAAAAGCAATGCGCTAATATGTAAATATAAGCTTCTAATGATATTTTGTGAAACAGAGTCGGGTCGCTACTGTCTGGCGTGAATGTTCGAACGAAAGAGCTAATGCCAAAAACCCATTCTGGTGATGACACTGCCGAAAAGCAGGGTGGCCCTGACGACGTCACGGAATTTGGGCGGCAGGAAACAGTGCTCAAGACGGGGGCGCTGCACAGCGCGATTTTCAACAGCGCCAATTTCTCAAGTATCGCCACCGACGCGAAGGGTGTCATCCAGATTTTCAACGTCGGCGCCGAGCGGATGCTGGGCTACACAGCCGCCGAAGTGATGAACCAGATCACGCCGGCCGACATCTCCGATCCGAAAGAATTAATCGCGCGGGCAGCGGCGTTGAGTCTCGAGCTAGGCACCCCGATTACGCCGGGCTCCGAGGCATTGGTGTTCAAGGCCTCGCGCGGGATCGAGGACATCTACGAGCTGACCTATACCGCCTCTGCTACGAAATCCGCAAGCACGCGCGCCTGCACGACCTGCCAATCATCCTCTGCACGTCCACCTACACCTCTGTCGATCACGAGAAACTGGTGCGCGACGTGGGCGCGGACAAATACCTCATGAGACCCGTTCCCCTTGAAACCATCGTCGCTGCAGTGCACGAGGTCAACGCCATGCCTCATGCCGCGCCGCAACCCAAGGCAATGCAGGAAGCCGAGGTGCTCAAGGAATACAGCGAGCGGCTGGTGTCCAAGCTGGAGGAGAAAAACACGGAACTCCAGGCGAAAATCGAGGCGTTGACCGCAGAAATCGCCAACCGCAAACGTGCGGAGGATAGGTACCATGCCCTCTTCGATTTCGCGCCGGATGCAGTCGTGATGATCGACCAGCAGGGCATCATCTCGCTCCTCAACCGCCAGGCGGAGGCTATGTTTGGCTACCAGCGGGATGAGCTGCTCGGCCAGCCGGTCGAGGTACTTATGCCCAAGGCCTTTCGTCGAGCGCATGTGGACTTGCGCCAAGGCTTCCTGGGAAATGCCATGCCTCGGGCGATGGGCGTGGGCCGCGCGGATTTTCTCGGTTTGCGCAAGGACGGGACGGCCTTTCCGGTGGACATCAGCCTGAGCCCGATGGAGTCGGAGGGGGGCATCGTAGTGGCTGCGGCAGTGCGCGACATCACCGAACGCCTGCAGTCCGAGGCCGCCTTGCGCGAGCGCGAGGCCCGGCTGCGCGCCATTATCGACAATGAGCCGGAATGCGTAAAATTGGTCGACAAGAACGGCCTGAGCCTGGAAATGAACCCCGCAGGCCTGCGAATGATCGAGGCAGACTCGTTCCTGCAGGTGCAAAACGAGGGAATCAACAGCGCCATCGTTGAGGAGCACCGGCCGGCGTTCAGCGCCTTGTTGCGAAAAACCTTGCAAGGCGAATCCGGCACCCTTGAGTTGGACATCATCGGGTTGAAGGGCACCCGGCGCACAATCGACACACATGCCGTTCCGCTGCGCGACGAACGCGGCGAAGTCACCGCCCTGCTGGGTATCACGCGGGACATCACCGAGCAGAAGCGGGCGGAGGCGCTGTTGAACGGTAAGAGGCGGGCCTTGGAAATGATCGCCGCCGGCGCGCCGTTGGGGGAATCGCTGACCGCGGTGGTGCGTCTCATCGAGGCGCAAGCGCCTGGCATGCTCGGTTCGATTCTGCTGCTCGACGAGGACGGCGTTCACCTCCGTGTCGGCGCGGCGCCCAGTCTCCCGCCAGAGTATGTGGCGGCGATTGACGGTGTGTCCATCGGGCCGTCGGCCGGTTCCTGCGGCACGGCGGCCTATAGCAAGGAGACGGTGATGGTGGAAGACATCGCCACCGATCCGCGCTGGGCCGAAGATAAGGCGGTGGCGCTGTAGCACGGGCTGCGTGCCTGCTGGTCCGCGCCCATATTTGACGCGCAACGGCGGGTGTTCGGTACGTTCGCTATGTATTTCCGTCAGCCCGCGCTTGCTCAACCGGGCCATCAACGGCTCATTGACATCGCCGCGCACACCGCCGCCATCGCCATCGGCCGCCACCGCACAGAAACCGCCCTGCGCGAGAGTGCGGAACGTCTGCGGTTCGCGATGCAGGCTTCCAACGTCGGACTCTGGGACTGGGATCCGCGGACGAACCAAGTCATCTATTCGCGCGAATGGAAAATCCAGCTCGGTTACGAGGAGACCGAGCTCAGCAACGAGTTCAGCGAATGGGAGCGCCTCGTCCACCCCGACGACCTGGCCGCCGCCCAGCAGCGCATTCAGAGTTATATGGCCCGACCGCAGGGAGCGTATGAGGCGGAGTTTAGGATGCGCCACAAGGATGGCACACTGCGCTGGATCTACGCTCGAGGGCAATTCTTTCGCGACGCGAGCGGAAGGGCCATACGCATGATTGGTTGCCACATAGACCTCACCGAGCGCAAGCAAGCCCAAGAAGAAATTTTGCGCCTAAATGAGGAACTTGAAGAGCGAGTGCAGCAACGCACGGCGCAGCTTCAGTTTGCTAACCAGCAGTTGGAGGCTTTTTCCTACTCCGTGTCACACGACCTGCGCTCGCCGCTGAGCAGCATTGACGGATACAGCGGCCTGCTTGGCAAGGAGATCGGTGGTGCGGCCACTGAGCGCAGCAATCACTACCTGACCCGCATCCGCGCCGGGGTCGTGCAGATGGGCGAGCTGATCGACGCCCTGTTGTCCCTGGCCCATGTCTCGCATACCAGCCTGCGCTGGGAGAACGTCGATCTGAGCACCATGGCCGAAACGGTACTGAACGCTTACCGGGAGCGCGAGCCAGACCGGGTTGTACAGTTGGCTATTCAGCCGGGGCTGATCGTTCTCGGTGACCCACGCCTGCTGCGGCAGGTTCTTGACAATCTGCTGGGCAATGCCTGGAAGTTCAGCGGGCAGCAGCCGCAAACCCATATTGATTTCGGCCGCGAGAGCGGCCCGGATGGCGAGGCCATGTATGTTGTGCGGGACAAGGGTGCGGGGTTTGACATGGCCTATTCGGAGAAGCTTTTTAGTGCTTTCCAGCGGCTGCATACGGCGTTGGAATTTGCCGGAACCGGCATTGGCCTGGCCACGGTGCATCGAATCATCACGCGCCACGGCGGCAGGATCTGGGCCGAGTCCGCCCCGGGCCAAGGCGCGACGTTCTATTTCACGCTGGGCTGCGCGCTCGCCTAGAACTGAACCTCGACAACATCAACCGTCCCACACGGGCTCGGCGAATTCCTTCTGGGCTGACCAAAGACGAAGTGGCCGGGCTGTTGGCCGTTCTGGAATGAGAGGCCGCCTAGCTCTTGATTAGCTCCTATTTTGATAGCTGACTATTCCCGTCCGCCAGGGGCGAAATCAACATTTCTCCAAACGCTTTGGCTCAGACCCTATTTCACCAGCCCCAGCACTTCCCTGAAAGCCGGATGCTCCGCCGTGCGTATCCACTCAAAGGCCACCATCTCGGTGGTGACCCAGACCTCAAGCTCTTATTCGCGCAGATCGAGCGCGATCTGCATCAGGCAGACATGCGCCTCACAGCCAGCGATGAGACGGTGCTGTCGCCCTCATCCTCTTTGCCGTAGCCTTTCGCAGGTGCTTGAGCAGGCCGCGGGCCTTACCTCTTTGAATCGACTTGCGTAGCGAAGCCGGACGGCGAGGCCATCGACCACGGCGCTGAAATGCATTTTGCTCAGCGTTCGGCTCGGCCGCTTGTCGGCCGACTCAAGCCCTCGCCGCAGTCACCCTGGCCAGCAGTTTCTTGAGTGCAGCATGGTCTACCGGCTTTACCAGGTGAAAGTCGACCCCGGCTTCCAGCGATCGGCGTTTGTCCTCTTCCTGGCCCCACCCGGTCAGGGCGATCACCACCATGCTCTTGCCCCACGCCTGCTGTCGGATGCGGCGGCACACCTCGTAGCCGTTCAGCTTCGGCATCCCGATATCCAGTAGTATCGCGTCCGGCCTGAAAGTCGCTGCCACTTCCAACGCTTCAAGGCCGTCGTGCGCCGTCTGCGTCTCGTTACCCTCAAGCCTCAGCAACATCGCCAAGCTTTCCGCGGAGTCCAGGTTGTCGTCCGCGACCAGAATGCGCAGGCGTGCAGCAGGGCGAACAGGGTTGGCCTCGTCGGCAAGCGTGTCCCCGACGAGGGACAAAGCTACCGGCAGGCGCACAACGAACTCGCTGCCCCTACCGGGGCCGTCGCTGCGAACCTCGACCAACCCCCCGTGCATCTGAACCAGCCGCTGCGCGATAGAAAGGCCAATTCCCAACCCACCCTGCGACCGTTCCAGGTTGCCATCAACCTGCGTGAACATCTCAAAGACACGTGAGAGCATATGCGTCGGGATGCCGATTCCGTTGTCCGTGACCGACACGACGGCTTCGGCGCCTTTCAGCTGCACAGCCAATCGCACTCGACCTCCGCGCTCTGTGAACTTGGCGGCATTGTTCAACAGGTTCGAGAAAACTTGAGTCAGCCGGGTCAGGTCAGCGTCCACGTAAATCGCCTCGGGTGGCACTTCAATGACTAACTCGTGCTCGGCATTTTCGATGGACGGCCGGCTGGCCTCGATGGCCCGCTCAATCGCTCTGGCCAGCTCGATGCGCTCCTTGCGAAGATCGATCTTGCCCCGGCTGATGCGGCTTAAATCCAAAAGGTCATCGATCAGATGCACCATCTGGCCAAGCTGGCGTTCCATCATCAGGCGGACCATCTCGGATTTTTCGGGGTCGCCACGTGCCAGCCGCATGATCTGCAAGCCGTTGCGAATCGGAGCGAGCGGGTTCCGGAGTTCGTGGGCCAGCGTGGCAAGGAACTCGTCCTTGCGCTGGTCTTGCTCTCGAAGACGGGCGACCAGTCGCTCTCTCTCCTCCTCGCCCCGCTTCTGGTCGGTGATGTCTGCCACGGTACCGTCAAAACTCGTCACACGCCTCGTCGGACCGGTCCCCTCAAAACTTGACCGCCCTTTAGCGAAAATCCAGCGCAGCGATCCGTCCGGGTGGATGATCCGATATTCGATGGCGTAGGGGGCTGGGTCTTCCAGCCGCGTAGCCGCTGCCACCGCCTCAAGCACTGCGGGCTGGTCGTCGGAGTGAATAACTGCGACCGCCTGCAGGTAGTCCGTCCACTCCTCAGTCGTGCCGAAGATGGCGCGGAACCGGGCGTCGGTCTGGGTGATACGGGTCTCAGTGTCCACATGCCAGGTGCCGAGTTCGGCGGCTTCCAGAGCCAACCGCCGCCGCTCCTCGCTTGCCCGCAGCAGGTTTTGGGCCTTATTGCGTTCGGTGAGGTCACGGGTCACGGTAGCGTACCCGCTGACGTTTCCGCTCGCGTCCCGAAGTCTCAGGAACGACCACGAAACCGGAATCAACTGGCCAGTTTGCAAGTGCTGGAACCAAGTGTCCACGACCACATGGTCCACACCATCGGAGTCGGCAATCAAGCCGGTGACGCGGCCGTGCTCGCTTTCGGGGAAGCAGTCAAGCATGCTGATGCTGCTGACCTTACCGGGGCTGAGTCCGATCAGCTCCTCGCCAGCCCGGTTCAGGTAGATGCCCCGCTGGTCAAGTCCGGCCACGCCGATGAAGTCGGAGCTGGCGTCCACCAAGGCGGCGAACTGCTGCCGCTCCTGCTCGACGCGCCTGCGTTCGGTGACATCCCGAAAGTACACCGACAATCCGTCCGGGGCGGGGTAGGCGGTGACCTCGTACCAGCAGTCGAAGTTCGGGTAGTAAGCCGTAAACGACTCGCTCACCTGCCCGGTCACGACACGGCGGTACACGCGCTCGAACTCGCTCCCGGCCGTGCCAGGGTACTCGTCCCACAAGCACTTGCCGATCAGATCGCCGGGAGCGCGGTCCATGAATCGCTCGCCCGCCGCATTCATATAGGTGATGCGCCAGTCGCGATCGAGGGCGAAGAAGCCGTCGGTGATGCTGTTCAAAATTGTCCGACTACGGTTTTCGCTCACCATCAACGCGTCTTCACTCGCCTTGCGGTCGCTGATGTCGTTGAACAAAATGGCGACCTTATAACTTCCGTTGCCGCCTATTCGAAATGCGTAAACATCGAACCACCGGTCATCGAGCGCCTTCGCCTCGTTCACAAACCGGATGGCCTCTCCGGTAACGGCCACCCGCCCGTAAATCTCAAACCAGTGGGCATCGTGATCCGGGGCAAGCTCCCGCATCCGCTTGCCTTGCGCGTTCTGAAGTCCGGTGTGCTTTTCAAAGGCGGGGTTGATTTCCAGAAACCGGTAGTCGGCAGGCTGGCCGTCGGCGTCAAAGATCATCTCGATCAAGCAATAGCCTTCATCCATTGACTCGAACAACGTACGATACTTTTGTTCGCTGGCCTTCAAAGACTCTTGGGCTTGTTTGCGGGCGGTCACATCCCCAGCCATGCCGAACCACTCCACCAGGCTGCCGTTGCTGTCCATCAACGGGATGGCCCGTGAGAACGTCCAGCCCAGCGTGCCGTCGATCCGCAAGACCCGGTGCTCCAGCTCAAAGACTCCCCTGGTCCGGACGGCTTCGCGTATGGTCGCTATCACGAGCTGCTGGTCGTCGGGATGAATGTACTTCTCCAGCCAGGAGCGGTTCGGCTCGGGGGTATCGGCGACGAACTCGCGGCCCTGGAGGTAACGCATTTCGGTCCAGTCCGCGTTCATGCGATACACGACATCCGAACTGGCACTGACCAAGGCCCGGAATTGTTCCTCGCTGGCCTGGATCGCCGCGCTGCTCTCGCGGCGTATTCGGGCCATTTTGAGGTGAGCCACCACCCGAGCTAACAGCTCTTTGGCGCTGAATGGCTTCACCAGATAGTCGTCGGCCCCTTCGTGCATGCCCTCGATCCGGCTTTCCTCTCCGGAACGGGCAGACAGCATGATGACCGGCACGTCGCTCGTGCGAGGGTCGGCGCGCAGCCCGTGCAACAGTCCGAAGCCGTCGAGCCGGGGCATCATCACGTCGGTCAGGACCAGGTCCGGCGTCCGCTGTAGCGCCGCCGCCAGCGCTGCCTCCCCGTCCGGCACGGCCTCGGTGCGGTAATACTCGCCGAGCAGACGGACGATGTACTGCCGCATGTCGGCGTTGTCGTCGGCCACCAGCACAAGAGGTCGGTCGTCGTCCCCCGGCTCGTCCCGAATCGGCGTCGACTCAACGCCGACGGCCAATCGCTGATCAGCGTCGGGAAGCCAGCGCAAAGCTTCCTCGACGAATGGACTCGCCTCAGTGCTGGGCAACGCGGCGGTGCGACTGCTGCCGACCTGATCACGGGGCAGATGCTGCGAGCCTAGCGGAACCCTGACGGTGAACGTCGTCCCGCGTCCGACCTCGCTTGTCGCGCTGATCGAGCCGCCATGCAGTTTGACCAGTTCCTGCACAAGGGCCAGCCCGATGCCGCTACCCTCGTGCGTGCGTCCGCGTGCGTTTTCGACCCGGTAGAACCGATCAAAAAGCAGCGGGATTTCCTCGGCGGGGATGCCCGTACCGGTGTCGCGTACGCGCAGTTCCATGGCAAAGTCGGCGCGCCGCATCGAGACAGTGATTTCCCCCTCGAGGGTGAATTTGAAGGCGTTGGACAGCAGGTTCAGAACGATCTTTTCCCACATCGGCCGGTCCACGAACACCGGCTCGCCGAGCGGCGGGCAATCGACGCGCAAGTCCAGCCCGGCCTTCTCGCAGGCCGAGCGGAAGTTGCTGGCGAGATCGGCGGTGAAGTCGGCAAGGGCTGTCGGCTCATACGCCGCGCGGACCCGACCGGCCTCAATCCGTGAAAAATCCAGCAAGCTGTTGACGAGGCGCTGCAGGCGCAGCCCATTGCGGTAAACGACTTCCAATCGCTCTCGTTGCAACGGCGGCAATTGCTCGTTTGAACTGGCCAGGGCATCTTCAACCGGCCCGAGCATCAAGGTCAGTGGCGTGCGGAACTCGTGGCTGACATTGGAAAAGAAAGCGGTCTTGGCCCGGTCCAGTTCGGCCAGCGCTTTGGCACGCCTGCGCTCGTCGTCATACGCACGGGCATTTGTGACGGCGGTGGTCACGCTGGAAGCCAGCAGGTCGTAGAAGCCGCGGTATGCCTCGTTCATAGGCAGGCGAGAGCTGACACCGGCAATGAAGATGGCGGCGGGGCGGTCGGCTCCTGTCGGGATGATCGGCAGCGCCAGTGCCGCGTTCGGTGGTTCGGGATAGGGGCCCGCCGGACCGATCCGCTGCTTGACGTCGTCTACCTGCACCGCCGACCCTGAACGAACAACTTCTTCCATGGGCCAGAGAGTTCGTTCCTTCTCTCCAAAACACACCGTGCTCAAGCTGGCGACCGTATCCGCCTGGAGGCCGGTCGCATCGATCAGCCGGGCTTGATCGCCATTGGGCTCCAGCGCGTAGAGCATGGTGAAAGGCAGGTCTAGGTCGTACTGGGCGAGGGTCTGAGCGGAGAGAGAGAGCGCTTCGCTGACGGACTTCGCTTTGCTGGTCTGAAAGGCAAGGTCACGCAGCGCCCGTGTCCGCCGCTCGCTGAGCATCTGGGTCGTCATCTCGATGACGGGGTGGAACAGGCCGCCGACCTGTCCGGCCTCGTCGCGGATGGGGCTGAATGAAAACGTGAAGAAGCACTCCTCCACATAGCCGTGCCGTTCGAGAAAAATTTGCTGGACTTCAAGAAAGGCCTTGTCGCCGGCCAAGGCCGAGTCGTGCGCCTCGCCGATGACCGGCCAGGCTTCCCTCCAGCACTCGGAGAAATTCTGTCCCATCGACCGCGGATGTTTGCCACCGCAAATAGCCCGATAGGCGTCGTTATAGAGCTGGACGAGGCCCGGTCCCCAAATGACGCAGATAGGCAGGTCCGAGGCCAGGCAGATGCTCACGGTCGTGCGCAGACTCTGCGGCCACCCGGCAACCGGCCCCAGCAGGGTCTTTGACCAGTCCATAGCCCGGATCAAGCTGCCCATCTCTCCGCCCCCGGTCAGGAAGGCGAGCGGGTCCAAAACGGAGGATAACTTGTCACCAGGAAAATTCATGCGCGCCTTCGTCAGCTTGGGCTGGTGCGAATGGTAGTGGACACCGGACTTTGATATGTCCCGCAAAACCGAAAGTTAACACGGCATGCGGTCGGATATCACCCGGCTTGCACTTTTTAAGTATCGCCCTGCTTAATCAACCCCAATACCTCCCTGAACGCCGGATGCTCTGCTGTGCGCAGCCATTCAAACGCGACCATCTCGGTCGTCACCAGCTCCGCGCCCGCACCGGCCAGCCGGTCAAAAGCGGCGTCGCGGTTGCGTTCGGTGCGTGAACTGCAGGCGTCGGTGACAACCCAGACATCGAACTCTTCTTCCAGCAGGCCCAACGCGGTTTGCATCAGGCAGACATGGGCCTCACAGCCGGCGATGACGATGGTGGCCCTGCCCTCGCCTTCTTCTTCGACCGGCTTTTGCAGATGTTTGGGCAGACTGCGGGCGTTGCCACGGGGCGGGCCAGCCGGGGCCTTGCGCACCGGCGGGCGCAGCCACTCGCCCAGGCCGTCGGCCACGCCATTGAAATGCATCTTCGACAGGATCTTTCCGCCGACTGCCTCAATGGCCGTTTGCACCGCAGCCACGTTGGGTCCGAGGCCGTCAGGGTTTTGCGCGGTGCCCCAGACCGGCACTTGCATCACCTGGGCGATGCGCGCCAGGCGCACGGCGTTGGCAACAATCAGTTCGTTCTCAAAAATGGCGGGCATCAGGCGGGCCTGGTAGTCCACCAGCACCAGTTGGGAGTCATCGGCATCGAGCAACATGGAAATCCTGAAAAAAATGAAGGGGTGAAGGGCTCGACAGGCTCAGTCCGATGGTATGCCTCAGCCCGAACGGGTTTGCAGGCGCTCGACCAGGCTGATCAGGTAGGCCTCGAACAACATCATGGCATCTTGCCCGAACATACGGATGCGGCCGGTGTGCTGCAGCAACAGCAGGCCCACGCCATGGGCAAACAGCGCGGTGTTTTCGCGCAAGGCGGCTTCGGCGCCCAGGCCCATGGCCTGCAGTGCGGCTTCGCAGGGTTTCAGCGCCTCATGCAGGCGGTCATTGAGCTGCTCATTGAGCTCGGCGGTCAGGCCGCGCGGGCGCACGCCCTGCACCAGGTAAAAGCCAAGGTCCAGGTCACGCGGGTTGGCTGCATAAAAACCGAACCATGCATTGGCCTTGGCCTCCAGCAGGTCGCCCGCCGACATGACACCATCTCCGGCGGCGTCCACCGCGGCATTGAGACGCTCCAGCGACTCGGCCAGCAGTGCACCGTAAATCGCTTCCTTGTTGTCAAAGTAGGAGTAGATCGCACCTGGCGTATAGCCCGCCTGTTTGGCGATTTCGCGAATGCTGGCGCCTTCAATGCCCAGTCGATCAAACACCGATCGCGCAGCATCAAGCATGAGCGCACGACGCGAATCGTTCATGGCCTGTTGGCGTTGTTGTTTGGCTTGCATCACTCGAATATATCCGCAAAAGCGTCAGAGCAAACTCAAAATTAAACACTTGGCGATTAAATTGAACAGCGTTTAAAATAATTAAACCGCACCACTGGAGTCCCCATGAACGCCTCTGCTCCCACCACTTTGATGTCCGGCAAAGAGTTCCGAGAGTCGCTGCGCCGCTACAAACCGCGCGTGTTCTTGGACGGCCGGCAAGTGGGCAGCGTGGTCGACGAGCGCGGCTTTGGTCCCGGCATCAATGCCATCGCGCTGACCTATGACTACGCCCTGAAGGCGAAGTACGCGCCCATCATGACAGCGGTGCAGCACACCAGTGGCAAGCTGGTGAACCGATTGAGCCACATCAACACCAGCAGCGGCGACCTGCTGAACAAACTTGAAGCCGTGCGCCTGGTCTGCCAGGAAACCGGTTGCGCCCAGCGCTACCTGACACACGACGCACTGAACGCGATTGGCCAGGTGTCCAGCCGCATTGACGATGCGCGCGGTACAACGGAAAACACCGCACGTTTTCTCAATTACCTGCACCGCGTGCAGGACCAGGACCTGACCCTGGGCGTGGCCATGACCGATGCCAAAGGTGACCGCAGCAAACGCCCGCACGAGCAGGCCAATGTTGACAGCTACCTGCATGTCGTGGAGCGCAGCTCAAAAGGTATCGTCATCTCGGGCACGAAGGCCATCGTGACCGGCGCGCCGTATGTGCATGAGTTGCTGGTCATGCCTTGCCGCAACATGGGCAAGGAAGACGCCGACTTTGCGGTCTGCTGTGCGGTGCCGGTGGACGCACCCGGCGTTACCATCGTTGCCCGCCCGGCTGGCCGGCCCGGTGAGAAGGTCGAACACGGCGCGGCGCTGTTCAGCCGCAAGTACGGCCAGAGCACCGGCGTGGTGATGTTCGACAAGGTGTTTGTGCCCTGGGACCAGGTGTTTTACGCCGGTGAATGGGAACACTCCGGCCACCTGACCTACAGCTACGCCACGCACCACCGCCACAGCTGCATAGGCGCACGCGCCGGATTTGGCGACCTGCTTATAGGCGCCGGTGCGCTGATGTGCGAGGCCAATGGGTTTGATCCTGGTAAAGAGACCCACTTGCGGGAGCAGATGGTCGAACTCATCACCATCACGGAGAGTTTTTACGCCTGCGGGGTGGCCGCCAGCGTTTATGGCAAGCCCGATGAACACAGCAAGACCTTCATGCCCGACCCGGTGTTTTCCAACATCGGCAAGCTGTTGCTAGCCACCAAAATTTATGACATGCATCGGATTGCGCACTACGTCAGCGGCGGCCTCATCGTCACCCTGCCCGGCCCCGACGAAGACCACAACCCGGAAACCGGCGCCAAACTGTCCGAGGTGCTACGCGCTAACCCCGATGTGCCCTATGAGCAGCGTATCGAAACCGCGCGTTTCATCGAAGACCTGACGGCCGGCTACCAGGGCGGCTGGTACAGCGTGATCAGCCTGCACGGCGGCGGCTCGCCGGCGGCCATGAAGCAGGAGATTTACCGCAACTACCCGGTGGGCTCGAAGGTGGAACTGGTGGAACGCATCCTGGAGCGTGGCATAAACGCTGACGGCAGTGGCGAGGGCGTCCCGTACGACCCGGACCGCGCGATCACCAAAAACAGGCAACCCGGCAAATGCTGCGACACCGGTTGCACCACGCCGGGCCAGCCGGTCATGGTCGACCTGCCGACGGTGCAGGCCACACTGCCGTCGCGGCGCAAGCCAAAATAACGTATCGCCCAATACGCTATATTTTTGATAGCTACCTGCGCCCACCTGTTGGGGGCTGGAGGCCTTTTTGAGCACTAACATTGAGGCCGGACCGGCAACTCCGCAAATTTGAGTAGCCGTGTCGCGAGCAGCGTTTCGGCAAAAAAACACAGCAGCGCCAGCAGAAAAAACACCACACCGGCCAGAAAACACACGGTGGCGGTGCGCAGGATGTTCAGCTCGCTGGTCTCGCCCAGAAACAGCAAGATGATGGTGGTGCCAATCAGCATGGCGCAAAAAGTCAGCAGCGCGATGCAACTGTTGACCAGCCAGCCGCGTTGCCTGAGCTCCTTCAATTCGGCATACATCCGGATGGCCCTAGCGGACTCTACCCCACCGCTTTCTAGCCGGTTTTCCAGAAAACGCGCGCGGTCAATGATTCGGGCCAACCGTCCCGCCACGGCGGCGATCATTCCGGAGACGGCGGTCAGCAGAAACACCGGCGCCACGGCCAACTGGATGCCGTGGGTCACGGTGGACAGGTCGGGCGCAAAATTCATACAGGCTCCGCATCAAAAGAATCCGTGCATTCTGTCATGTGCCCTCAAAACTAGGGGTGTCGTCTGACACGCTGGCCGGGACCGGTCCGGCACACTCCTGTCGTGCCCGCGCTATTTTTAAGGGCGAGAACGGCTTCACGGCGTGGGTCTGACCTGGTCAGCCAGCCTTGAGGCGGTGATACGATTTAGCTTCCCGCCCCCAGTGGGCCGTGACTTCAACATTTTTGACCACCATGTTTTTGTACCGAACAGCCCGTTCTTCAAACAGCCGCTGTGACTCACCACGCTTGAACCTCGGCGGGGTGGCATGACAGCTCGCGATCTTCAACCAGCCCACGCCGCGCCACCGGCGCGCACCCACCAGGAGCTGCTCGCGGAAGAGGCCGCCCGTTATGCGCTGCTGCGTCGCGTTGCCCCCGCACTGCGCCATCACCTGGCAGGAATGCTTCAGCCCATCGGTATGGTGGCGGCCATCATGGAGAGGCGCTTGCAGGCAGCGCAACCTGATCTCACGGTGATACGCGACAGCAGCAAGTCCATCAGCACCCTGACGCGCTCGGCCGCAGGCGCCAGCATGGGCCTGCTGACCTGGCTGGACCCCAAAGAAAACAGCAATGGCCCACTTCACGTCAGCGTGGAAGAATGCGTCGGCATGCTGACGACCGAACTGGCTTTTCGCGGTTTCAATGTGTCCAACACCGTCGCGAGCTCCGACATGGCGACCTCGGTTTTCGCGCTGCGCAGCGTCTTCACTGCCGCCCTGATTGCCCTGACCGACGCCGCGCTGACCCCCGCCAGCATCGTGATCAGCAGCCAGGTGGTCGACGGCAAGATTGGCGTGGTGATCAGCGTTAGCAGCGAGCCCGGTGCGCTTGCCGCCGAAGACCCGCCGTCATACCGGAAACTTGGCTGGGACGATGTGCAGGCCTTGGCCACTGCCGAGCAGGTCGGCCTGAGCCATGGGCCGGGCCGCGCGGAAATGCACTTTGCCGCTGCGGAGAATGCCGACGTCATCGTATAAGCGGGACGCACTGCCGTTCCTTCAATGCTACTGATTTGATAGCTTTAGACCCTTTTCAGACGGGGGCTGGAGGGCTTTTTTGATCTACAATCGGGGGGTGTGCAGCCGAGCCGCGCGCCCGGCCTGCCCTCCCCACCCATGAACAAGAGCGGAATCCTCCTTCATATTGCCGGCCTGTGGCTGCTCTCCACGCTCGACGCGTCCGGCAAGTGGCTGGTGCTGGCCGGTGTGCCGGTACTGATGGTG
Source organism: Polaromonas eurypsychrophila (assembly GCF_014641715.1). Classification (GTDB taxonomy): domain Bacteria; phylum Pseudomonadota; class Gammaproteobacteria; order Burkholderiales; family Burkholderiaceae_C; genus Polaromonas; species Polaromonas eurypsychrophila. The sequence continues at coordinate 83,850 of NZ_BMIG01000006.1, forward strand.
TCCTGGATGCGCTATGCGGTGCACACCGCGCTGATGACCGTCGTGGTCCTGCCCCAGCGCGGCAAGGCAATTTTCAAAACCCGGTCGCTGCAGCGCCAACTGGTGCGCGGATTTTTGATGATCGCCACCACGGTGCTGTTTTTCTCGGTGCTGGCGCGCCTGCCGCTGGCCGAGGCCACCGCCATCAACTTCATGGCGCCCTTGTTTGTGATGGCGATAGCGCCCTGGCTGCTCAAGGAGGCGCACCGCCTGCACCGCTGGCTGGGCGTGCTGGTCGGTTTTGCCGGCATGCTGGTGGTAGTGCGGCCCGGCGCGCAGCTCGACCCGGTCGGTGTGGCGCTGGGCTTGCTGACCGCTTTCACGTTTGCCCTGTTCCAGATCGCCACGCGCCGCGTGGCGCATGACGACCCGCTGACCACCAACTACTACGGCGGCCTGTTTGGCACGGCCGCGCTGTCGGTGGCGCTGCCCTGGTTCTGGGTCACGCCCGAGTTGTCCGTCGGGGAATGGGTGCTGCTGGTCTCCACTGGTGTCACCGGCTTCTTCGGCCACTGGCTGCAGGCGGCGGCTTTCAGCAAAAGCCCTGCGACCCTGCTGGCGCCCTTCAGCTATATGCAGATCATCAGCGCCGCGATTCTGGGCTGGCTGGTGTTTGGCCAGATGCCAGGCCAAACCACGGCGCTTGGCATCGCGCTGATCTGCCTGGCCGGGCTCGGGGTGGCATTGACCGAGGCGCGTTTGGCCTGGGTGCGTACGCGGGCCCTGCGCGAGCGCCTCTGATCGCGCACTGGCGCGTCAGGCCGGAAACAGCGGCAGGTCGGCTTTTTTGAGGGTGCGCAGCACAAAGCTGGACTTGCTGTGGCGTATGCCCTTGATCTTGTAGAGGCGCTCACGCAGCAGTCGTTCGTAGTCCTGGGTGCCGCTGACGGCGATACGCAGCAAATAGTCGTAGTCGCCGGACACCAGGTAGGCCTCAATCACTTCCGGAATCTTCGCAAGCGTCTCACCAAATTTTTCCAGCGTGTTGTCAGAGTGGCTGTCCAGCGTGACCTGCACCAGCACGGTGTCGGCCAAGTCCAGCGCCGCGGCATTGATACGCACGGTGTAGCCCTCGATCACGCCCGACTCTTCCATCTTTTTGATGCGGCTCCAGCACGGTGTGTGGCTCAGGCCCACGGCCTGGCCGATCTCCTGCAGGCTGGCACGCGCATTGGCCTGCAGCACCTGAAGAATTTTTCGGTCAATTTTATCCATAAAGAAATATTTCCTTCATTTTTTGATTTATGAAGCAATTATTACTGATATCAGCATAAACGACCGGAAATACGGAAGCACTTTCTTCGCCTTAAGGCCGATACTTGCTGCTGGCAAACAGACTTACCGGTCCGTGTTGCAGGGCAAATACACCCGCGGGTTACCGCCTGCGGGTGTGCTTGGGCATCTTGGTATCTCTGTCATCCCGGACAAGATCCGGGATCCATGGCGCTGGAACTGGCGACTCGTGTGATCCAGCATGGATTGCGGGTCAGGCCCGCAATGACAAAGGATTCAGCCGAACTTGCGCAGCGCATCAAGCGCCAGTCCGGTACCAATGCTGCCGAACAGATCGCCCTCGACGCGGCGCGCCCGTGGCAACAACGCGGCAATCCGCGCGCGCAGCAGCGGCACGCTGCTGGAACCGCCGGTGAAAAACACGGTATCCACCGCGCCCGCATCCACACCCGCATCGCGCAGCAAGCCGCTGACGCTGGTGGCAATGTCGTCCACCAGCACGGAGATCGCGCCATCAAGAGCGTCACGCCGCAAGCGCAGCGTTTCCCCCGCGCTGATGCGGCCGAGGTCCATGTATGTTTCGGCCGAGCCCGACAGCGCCATCTTGGCTTCCTCGAGCTGCATCGCCAGCCAGTGGCCAGCGCGTTGCGCCACCAGGACCTGCAGGCGCGCCAGTTTGTCCGGCTCGGCGGCCTCGCGGCGCAACTCGGTGATCTGGCCCGCCGCCTTTTTGGTGTACGCAAAATTGATGGTGTGCCAGGTCGCCAGGTTGAAGTACGGTGCCGAAGGCATCACCAGCCCGCTCTTGAGCAGGCTGCCCAGGCCCAGCATGGGCATCACGCTGGCAAGGCTCAGGTACTTGTCGAAGTCGGTGCCGCCTATGTGCACACCGCCGCTGGCGAGGATGTCGTCCCGCCGGTCGGCGCGGTCCGCGCGCTCGGGCGCCAGCCGCACCAGCGCAAAGTCCGAGGTGCCGCCGCCGATGTCGACCACCAGCACCAGCTCTTCGCGCGTCACTTGCGATTCGTAGGCAAAGGCGGCGGCGATCGGCTCGTACTGGAAGGCGATCTCGGTAAAGCCCACCGCGCGGGCAATGTCGGCCAGCGTGTCCTGCGCCTGCCGGTCGGCCACGGGGTCGCCATCCACAAAAAACACCGGGCGCCCCAGCACCGCGCGGGTGAAGCTGCGGCCGGCCGCCCGCTCGGCACGGCGCTTGAGCTCGCCGATGAACTGCGCCAACAGTTCACGAAACGGCAGCGCACGGCCGGCGACTTCGGTCTGTTCGTCGATCAGCGGCGTGCCGAGCAGGCTTTTGAGCGAACGCATCAGGCGGCCTTCGTCACCGGCCAGGTAGTCGGCCAACGCGGCGCGGCCGTAGCTGATGTGGGCGTCCTCGGCATGAAAAAAAACCACCGAGGGCAAGGTGAACTTGCCGTTCTCCAGCGCCAGCAGCGCGATCTGGCCGGGTGCGGCGGCCCGCGCGCAAGCCACCGTGGAGTTGGAGGTACCGAAGTCGATGCCGCAGGCGTCAGGCAGGGCTGTCAAGGTTTGGCGAAGCCGCGGTCGGCCCAGGCCGTTGCGCTGGCGCGGTTCAGCTTGAAGGCCGGTGGCACACGCACCTGCGCGAGTTGCTCGCCGGCCTCGTCATGCGCGCTCAAGAGCGCGGAAGGATTGTCCTCATCAGCCACGATGTCCAGCGACACCGTGATGCGCGCGCCGCGGCAATCAACTTCCAGGCTCTGATGCAGCGTGGCGTGTAATTGCTGCTCATGCCGGCGTACAAACTCCGAAGCGGTCTTGACCAGGGTACTGAAGGCCTGGCCGTCAAGCGGCTTGGGATTTTTCTTGTCGCGCCCCATGGTCCACGGCCCTACCAGCGCCGGCTCCGGCTCACCGTCCTTGATCATGGCAACGGCCCATCCGTCGTCATCCTCGTTCTTGATCACGCGGGCGGTCCAGCCGTCGCCGCACCACAACCGGGGCTGCTGCACCGGTCTGTCGTCATCTGGAAGGAAGGCGGGAGAGTGGGAATCGGCGGAAGAAGCAGGGAAGGCAATGTCGGTCACAGGCAATCAATTCAGTGGGGGAGAGGCACGGGCGGGCGACACCGATTTTAACGTCTGCGCACTGGCGGACGGGTTGGGTTCCACAGTGCAGAATTTGCGCCCCGCGTAAACCTTGATGACAGTAGACCCTCCTCTGGCTACGCTTGCGGATTGAATTCTGCAACATCCCCGGAAACCCCATGACCCAACGCCGCAACTTCCTCACCACCGCTGCCGCTGCAGCCGCCGGCCTCGCCCTGCCCTCGCTGGCCCAGGCCCAGGCCCCTGCCTTTCCCTCGCGTCCTATCCGATACATCTGCCCCTGGCCCGCCGGCGGCTCGACCGACGCAGTTATTCGCGCGCTGGCTGAGAGCGCTGGCAAGACGCTTGGTCAAACCATCATTGTCGACAACAAGCCTGGCGCCGGCGGCATGCTGGGCGCCAATGAGATGATGTCTGCCAAGCCCGACGGCTACACCCTCACGCAGTTGCCACACGGTGTGTTCCGCATCCCCCACATGCAAAAGGTGCAGTACGACCCGCTCAAAGATTTCACCTGGATCGCCTGCCTGACCGGCTACACCTTCGGCCTGGTGGTGCCGGCCGACTCGCCGATCAAAAACATCAAGGACCTGGTGGCCTATGCCAAAGCCAACCCTGAAAAATTCACCTACGGCTCAACCGGCACCGGCACCAGCCCACACCTGGCGATCGAGGAGTTTGCGCAGCGCGCCGGCATCAAGCTCACGCATGTGCCGTTCAAGGGCAATGCCGACAACATGCAGGCCATCCTCGGCGGGCATGTGATGGCCGCCAGCGACGCCACCGGCTGGGCCCCCCACGTCGAATCCGGCAAGCTGCGTCTGATTGCCACTTACGGCAGCAAACGCACCAAGCGCTGGCCGAATGTGCCGACGCTCGACGAGCTGGGTTACAAGACCGTGTCCGATTCGCCCTTCGGTGTCTGCGGCCCCAAGGGCATGGACCCGGCCGTGGTGGCCACCCTGCACGAGGCCTTCCGCCGCACCCTCAACGATCCCGCCGTGCTCGCCACCTTGGACAAGTATGACCAGTCGGTGATTTACATGAACACCTCGCAATACACGCGTTTTGCCCGGGAAACCTTCGCGACCGAAAAAGAAACCATCGAGCGCCTGGGAATGACCAACAAGGGTTAAGGAAGCCGGTCGCTTCGGCGGCCACCGCTGAATCCGCAGGCAATCCGCTGCAAGCCACGACAGGCAAGCCTCTCGTGGCTTTTTCACGGGCTTATCCACAGGGTGGCCCACAGAAAACGGGGGCAAATACACGCCATGGCAAGGAGGCTTGCCTGCTGCGCTATGCTTGCGGGCTCCAACCGCAGGTTCGCCCATGACTGTTACTTTTTTTCCGAGAATTTTCACCGCCTTCCTGGTGGCCTCCAGCCTGCTGCTGGCCGGCTGCGAAGACGCGCCCGACGCGAATAAACCTGCCGCTGCGGCTTCCTCGCCAGTGTCAGTAGCTGCAGTGGCGGCCGAAGCCAAAGGTTTCAGCGTCGGCTCAGCGGTCAGTGCGCGAACCGTCTACGTGTTTTTCGACGCCCAGTGCCCGCATTGCACGGCGCTGTGGGAAGCTGCCAAACCACTGAAGCCGCAGGCACGCTTCGTCTGGATCCCGGTCGGGATCCTCAATGCCTCCAGCACCGCGCAGGGCGCGACCCTGCTGGCCGCAAAGGACCCAGTGGCAGCGATGGACGAACACGAAGCGTCCATGACGGCGCAGCGGGGCGGCATCGGCGCCGGCAGCGACATCGACGCGCAGAAAGCCGACGTTGCCAAAAACACCGAGTTGCTGACACGTTTCGGCTTTGCCTCGATTCCGACCATCATCGGAAACCATGCCGAGACCGGCGCCCTGGTCACCCAGGAAGGATCCATGCCGACTGCTGCACTGGCAACTCTGTTGGGCCTGAAGCTGCCCGCAGGTTTATAGCCCCCACGTTCGCGCACTGCGTGTCGCTCACTGCCCCCCCGAGGGGGCGCTGCGCCTGCGGGCCGGCAGAGCCGGACCCGCGGCCCCTGCTTGAAAAGAGATGCCTTCGCGCTTGTGTGCCTGCGGTCTGATGGAGCCAGATCCAAAGGCCGTCAGGTTTGCCCGTTGATCGTCTAGAACAACACGCGGCTGCGGATCGTACCCGGCACTTCGGCGAGTTTGGTCAGCGCCAGGTCCGAGTGCGCGGCGTCGATATCGATCACAACATAACCGATGGCTTCGTTGGTCTGCAGAAACTGCGAGGCGATGTTGATGCCGTTGCCGGCGAACACCTGGTTGATGTCGGCCAGCACACCCGGCACGTTGCGATGAATGTGCAGCAGCCGGTGTTTGCCCGGATGCGCCGGTAGCGCGACCTCGGGGAAGTTTACAGATGAGGTCGAGGTACCGTTGTCGCTGTATTTGACCAATTTTTCTGCAACCTCGACACCGATGTTGGCTTGGGCCTCCATGGTGGATCCGCCGATATGCGGCGTGAGAATCACATTGTCGAGACCGCGCAGCGGCGACACGAATTCATCCTTGTTGCTGCCGGGCTCGACCGGGAAAACGTCGAGCGCCGCGCCCAGCAGTTTTTTCGCATTGAGCGCCGCGGCCAGCGCGTCGATGTCGACCACCGTGCCGCGCGAAGCATTGATCAGGATGCCGCCGGGTTTCATCGCCGCAATTTCGGCCGCGCCTATCATCCACTGCGTGGCGGCCGTCTCGGGCACGTGCAAGGTGACGATGTCGCTTTGCGCCAGCAGCTCGAGCAGTTTGGCGACCTGGCGCGCATTGCCCAGCGGCAGTTTGCTGACCACGTCATAAAACGCCACCTTCATGCCCAGCGCCTCGGCCAGCACCGACAACTGCGTTCCGATGGAGCCGTACCCGATGATGCCCAGCGTCTTGCCGCGGATTTCGTAGGAATTGACGGCCGACTTGAGCCATCCGCCGCGGTGCGCCAGTGCGCTTTTCTCGGGCACACCGCGCAGCAGCAAAATCGCTTCGGCCAGCACCAGTTCGGCCACCGAGCGGGTATTGGAGTACGGCGCGTTGAACACCGCGATGCCGCGCTCACGCGCCGCATTCAGGTCGACCTGGTTGGTGCCTATGCAGAAGCATCCCACCGCCGCTAGCCGGGAGGCATGGGCCAGCACGTCGGCAGTGAGCTGGCTTTGCGAGCGGATACCGATGAAATGCACGTCGGCGATCTTCGCCTTGAGTTCCCCGCCCTGCAAGGCCATGGGCACGGTTTCAATCTGGCTGTAGCCGGCGGAGCGCAGCACCTCGATGGCGGAGGGATGGACGCCTTCCAGCAACAGGAATTTGATCTTGTCTTTGTCGAGCGAGGGCTTGGTCATGGGAGGAATGAGAACCGGAAGACCGGCAAGTGAAGGTGTAACAAGTATGGATGAAAGCCCGGGCGGCCCCGAACGCCGCAGATTTTGCCCTGCCGCACCGCAAGGTCAGTCCACCGGGGCCGGCGCCGCGCGTGCCAGCGCCTGCCGCCCGCTTGTGAACTGCGCCAGCGCCACGCCCACCAGCGTCAGCGCGGCACCTGCCAGCTTGATGCCTGTGTACTGTTCGCCGGCAAACAACCAGGCCACCAGCCCGGCCACTGGCGGCATCAGATACATCAGCGGCGCGGTACGCGCCACGCCGCGCACTGCGTTGACCCAGCCCCAGAGCAGCCAACCCAGAAAAGCCGATACCGTGACCGACCAGACCAGGCTGAGCCACACGACCAGCGAGGCATCGCCCCAGGGCGCGGCCAGACCCGCAGGCAGGGAGAACAACACCACCGGCACGCTGCCGAGCAGGGTCGCATAAGCCATGGTGAGCACGCCGCCGTGGCGCTCGATCAGCGGCTTGGCCGCCACGGTGTAGTAAGAGAAAAAGCTCGCGGCCACCAGCAAAAACAAATCACCGCCGGTGGCCAGCCACTGGCCGCCCAGCAGCTTGTCGGACAGAAAGACCAGCACGCCCGCGAACGCGACCGCCACGCCAGCGATCTGTGCCTTGTGCAGTGGTTCAAGGCCCATGAGACGCAGGATCAGCAAGGTGAAAATGGGACCGCAGGCCAGGATCAGCGAGCTTGAAAACGCGGTGGACCAGTGAATCCCGTAGGTCACCATGCCCACATGCAGGAAGTGGCCAGCAACGCCCAGGCGCGCCAGTGCCCAGAAGTCGCGCCGGGTGATTTTCGGGAAACGCCGGCCGTAGCGCCACAGCAGCAAGCCCAGCGCGCAGGCCGGCATGATCAGGTAACGCGCAAACAGAAAACCACCGGGGCCGACCACATTGAATACAAACTTCTGCAGCGAGAAGTTGATGCCCCAGATCACGACCAGCACCAGCGCGACAAGCAGAGCCCGCGTAGCGCGCCGGGTCGCAGCGCATTCGTGCTGGCTACGCATGATCGGATATCCCTTGCATTTGTGAATAAAAAAGCCCTGCAACCCAATGAATTCGTGCGCCAGCAGCTATCATTTTTGAAGCATACCAGCTTCCCAGCGGAGCTGCACGCAGGTGCCCGGCCTGGCGTGATACAAACACCGCTCCCGTTGAAAGGAATATCTTGAAATTCAAAATGGCTGAAAAGTCACTGTTCGCCGTCTTGCTGCGCTCCTCGTGGTGGATCAGCCTGTCGATTGCCGGTGTCATCGCGCTGGCTTCCAAAGCGCTGCTGCCGCCCCCCTACTTTTTGTTCGGCGCCATGGGCGGTATTCCATTTGTGGTGATTGCGCTGATCACGCTGTGGCGGCAATTGAGCGCGCCCAGCACCGCCCACGTTGAGGCCACGCTGACACAGATCAACGCCATGCCCTGGCGCGAATTTTCGGCTGCGCTGGAGCAGGCCTTGCTGCGCGAAGGGTTCGAGGTCAAGCGTCTGGAAAGTCCTGCCGCCGACTTTGAACTGTTCAAGGGGGGACGCCATGTGCTGCTGAGCGGCAAGCGCTGGAAAGCCGCGCGACTGGGGCTGGAAATTTTCCAGGCCCTGGAGGCGGCGCGCAGCGTGAGTGATGCCAGCAGTTGCATTTGTGTCTCCGCCGGCGAAGTCACCGACAACGCACGCCAGTTCGCCGCCAGCCACCAGATCCGCGTAATCCAGGGCACCGAGCTGGCGCAATTGCTCAGGCCGGTACTGATCGCCAAAGCAGCCGCTTGACGCTCTGTTTTTGATAGCTGAGTAAGCCCATTGGATATGGGCTGGAGGCTGACTTTGTTAAATTCCGGAAGAAGACGGCCGGCTTGCGCGGCCTGCCACCGGGTAGGCCTTGACCATCCACAGGTACATCAACGCGCCGGCCAGCAAGGTGGCGGCGGCAATTTCGAGCGACAGCGTGAAACCCTCGCCCAGGCTGCGGCTGTGCTGCAGCAGCAGTGCCACCATGGGCGGGCCGGCGATTTGCCCGATGCCGTACATCGCCGTCAGCAGACCCATGGTGCTGGCCGCAGCGGCAGGCCGTAGGCGCCGTACCTCCTGCATCGCAAAAAAGGTGATGGCCGTGAAAGGAATGCCCAGCAACAAGCTGCCGATGGCAAAACCAGCCAGGTTCGGGCTGAAAATGCTGGCGGTAATGCCCAGAGACTGCACGACATAACAGCCAGCGAGCAGGTGGCGGTAGTCGCCCGTGGCCGGAATGCGCGTCGCCAGCAGCGCGCCAGTGATGACGCCCAGTCCGAAGATGGGCCAGAAAAAATCAATCCAAACCGAGCCTGGCATCGCCTCGCGTGCGATCACCGGCAAAAAGGTCGCGGTGATGATGTAGCCAAACCCCGCCAGACCGTAGGCGCTTGCCAGCAGCAGCATCTGATTTCGGCCTGCCACTGCGTTCGTGTGCAAAGCCGCTGTTGGCGTGGATGCGCTGGCGACGCCCTGCCCGCCCCGCTCCCGGAAGGTGCGCCAGACAACAGCCGTGAGCAGTGCCGCCAGTACGCCAAAAATCAGCCAACCGGCGGCGGCTGGCCACTGTAGCGCCACCATGCCGCTGGCAAACAGGCCACTGAGCGCGATGCCAGCGCCGGGCCCGGCGTAAATCACACCGCCCATCATGGGTGCGTTGCGTCTGGCCAGCTGCGACAGGCACCAGCCCGAGGTGTAGACAAACACCAGCGCGCTGGCCACACCGGCGGCAAAACGCAGCAGTGGCCAGGCAGCAGGCAGCTGCAGCGCCATGCCCAGGGTCAACACCGCAGTGGCGACCAAGCCAATACGCACCCAGGTCGGGCCGGCGACCTGCGGCAAAAACGGCAAGCGCCTCCAGATCCAGGGCTGGAAGGTGCACAACAAGGCGCCCACCAGGTAGCCAAAATAATTGGCGCTGGCCAGCCAGCTTGCCGTGGGCAGGTCGACCACGCCATCACTGAGCATCATGGGCAACAGCGGCGTGAAGGCAAAGCGGCCAATGCCCATGGCAATCGCCAGCGACAACAGGCCGGCGAAGGCGATGGCCCAGCGGCCGGGCTCGGGCTGGGGGGCGCTCAAGGCCGGGGTCCTGCAGCGCCGGTTTTGACTGGCTCCACCAAGGTCATGCGGCGGAGCAGGCGAGCCGCCTGCTCCGTATCACCGGCTTTTTCGGCGAGCTGCGCCTGCACGCCCAGCCAGGCCAGCAGCGGCCGACGCCAGCCTTGCGCAGATGACGTGTCGACAGCCTGCTGCACGACCTGCGGGCTGGCGCGCCCGCCCTGAAACAACACCGCCGCGGCTACCAGTTGCGACAGCGGATCGGTAATGGCCTTGACGGCCGCCGCATCGCCACCAGCCGCTGCACGTTGCGCAGCAGGCAACAGGGCCAGGTCCTGCGGCTGCAGCCGGCCTGCCAGGTAGTCGGCATAGGCGCGCTCTGCCGGGAATGCATCGGTGCGCAGGCGCTCGAAGCCGGCGCATGACTCGGGCACCAGGCTGGCGGTGCGGCTTGCGCAGCGCAAGAGCTCGACGCGCGATGTCAGATCGACGCGGCCGGTGCTGGAGACTTCGCTCAGCGCGCGGCCAAATTCCACTGCTTCAACGCGCGAATTGCCCTCCATATAGGCGGCCACGCCGCGCTCGGTGGCGGTTTTGGCGTCGAGCTGCCAGTCAGCAGGTTTTGGGCCGCTGCTGCAGGCGGCCAGCACCAGCAAGGCGGCGCAGAGCAGTGGTTTTGCAACATTGATCATGGCAGCTTGATCTCCGTGTCGCGGGCAAACGGCCACTTGCGGTTGACCTCGTTGATCAGGCTGTCAACCTTGCGCAGGCTGGACTCGACCTCGCCGCGCAGCGTGCCGAGGTCGTCGGTCGCAGCGCGGGCATTGGCGCCCACGGCCTGGGCCTCGACCAGCACTGCATCGACTTTTTTCAGGCTGGTGCGCGCCTCGCCGAGCAGGGCATTGAGCTGGACCACCGTGGCACGCGTTTCGAGCACCACCCCCAGATTTCCCGGTTTGTCGCCGAACACCTGGGTGTCGGTCTTGGCGGCCAGGCCGTCGAGCTTGGTCAGCAAGGCATTGGTGCGGTCCAGCGTGACAATCAGTTTTTTAGCCTCGGCCTCGTTGCCCAGCAACACGCCGAGTGCACCGCCGGGACCGTTTAGGCGCTCAGTCAGCTTCCGCACATTGCCCAGACTGGCCGAAACAGCGCCTTCACTGGCAGTCAGGCTGTTGAGGTTTTCGATCAGTTCCTTGGCCGCGGCGATCAGCTTGGGCACCTCGGCACCGGTGTCACCGCGCAACACCTCGCGCACTGCGCCGTCGGGCAGCGGCGGGTCTTTGAGCAGGCCAGAGTAAGCCCGGATATTGGTGCTGCCGACCAGGCCGCGCACCAGTGTGAACACGCTTGAGGTGCGAAGCCAGTGCGCATCGCGCGTCGGCACGTCAATGACGATGCGGGCTTTACCGTCGTCGGCCAGTTCGATGCGGCGTACGCGGCCGATGGGAAAACCCGAAAACGTCAGATCCATGCCGACCACCACGCCTTCGGAGTCATCGGACACCAACACCAGTTTTTGCGTGCTTTCAAACAGGCCGCGTGCATACAGCACGTAAAGCGCCGAACCGATCACCAGCGTGGCCATGAAGATCAGCAGCAGCACGGCCTTGAACTCCAGGTTGGCCACGGGTGGCAATCGCCCCTCCTCGTCCAACGGCGGTGGTGGGCCGCCAGCGGCTGATGTGTCAAGGGGCTTGCTCATGGAGTGAAAGGATTCATGGGGATAGGACCGGATTTCAATAGTAGTTGCCGACAAGGGACAACACCTCAATCAACAGAATCACAGCGAACATGCGCACCAGCATGCGCAACTCGGCGCTGGCGCGCAGGCGCGGTGCCGTCGAATCGTAGAGGGCCGAGGCCATCGGAATCAGGGACACCGCCAAGCTGAAAAACAAGGTCTTGAGCAGAAAAATCAGCGTGACCTCCGGGTTGAACACCTGGCCGAACAGCCGTGTGTAGGTGGACACGCCAGACAGCGTGAAGCCATACACCGCCAGGTAAGCCATCACCAGTGCCACCACGCAACTGAGCGCGGCCAGCGTAATCGTCGAAAAAATGCCTGCCGTTACGCGCGGCAACACTTCGTGGCGGACCGGGTCCACGCCGCGCTGCTGCAGCGCTTCAAGCCTACCGTCGCGGCGCATCTGGGACAACTCGACGCCACTGGCAATGGCGCAGCGCAGCGCCACAAACATCGCGGCCGTCAGCGGAATCAGCTCCAGCACCAACACCCGAATCACCACCTGCAGCGCGTACTGCGACAAGCCGTAACTGATGGCGGTGACGATCACGATGCGCGTGATGACCACCGTGATCAGCGCGCACATCAACGTGAAGCCGAGCAGGTTGGGTGCCGTGTTGCGGTAGATGTGTGCGGCCAGCACACGGCGGTGAGCGCGGCCGTAGCTTGAGGGCGACATGGCCAGCACCAGAATCATTGCGCCCAGGTAAATCAGTCGCCACCAGCCCAGCAGCCAGTCGCGTGCCTTGCGGTTAAGCAGAGAAAGCGAAGAAAAAATGCGGGCCGTTGAGGTCATGCATCCATGATAGTCGTGAGGGGCGCGAACTCAGGCGAGCGGACCCTGGTCCAGCGGCAAGGAGCCATTGGGCATGCCGCCTGTGAGTTTCAGCCGGTCCGCAGCTTTGGCAATGCCCTCGCGGTCACCCCGCCACAATGCACCGACATAGGCGCGGTAGTCAGCATGCCAATCGGCCGCGTCTTCAAGCGCGTCCAGCACACCCGATACCTGATCCAGCTCCTGCACATGCGCCGCGACCTCCACGGCCAGCGTGCAGGTGGTGTTGATGACGCGGTCGAAATCCTCATCCTCCGGTGTCAAGGCGCTGATACCGAATAAGTCGAATATCTGCGCAATCGATGCGGCAGACGCCGGGTCCAGCGACTCTTCGCCGGTCTGCGGGTCGCGTGTTTTTTCGGCAGGAAACATAGCTTGTTCGGAGGCTGCGAGAAGTTGCTCGCGAAATAACACGGTCATGCCGTCTCCAGAATAAATGACGCGCCATCTCAGCGCGGCACACAAGTTTAGGCCATGCGACATGCCGCTCAGGCGGCGAGTGACTTGCAGTAATTGAGAAAGTCGTCCATCTCGGTCCCCTTGTCGAACACCGCATCCGCGCGCAAGGCCAGGCACTTCTGGCGCATAGCATCGGTGAGTTCCCCACTCAGAACCACCACCCGCTGCTCAGGCCGGCGCGTGGTACACCAGCTCAGTGCACCCACGCCGCTGCCTTTTTTGAGATGCAGATCCACCACCACGAGATCCCAGGCGCTGTCGTTGGACGACAGCCAGTTGGTCGCAGAGATTTCGTTGTCCGCATAAAACAGGACTTCCACCGAGGGTATGTCGCGCAGCGCATCCGCAATGATGTTGCGCAGCACCACGTTGTCCTCAACAAGAAATACCTTGAGCGAGGGGTGTCCCTTCCGGGTGTTGTGATGTGTATCTTTTACCCGCATCTGAGTTCCACTGTTGCCCAAAGTGTAGACGCCACGGCAGAGTGGACGCACCGCCCAACCCAGCCACGCCCTGAACGACAAGCTCAACGCAGCTTTTGTGCAAATCCATGCAGGGCGTCAGAGTTGCCGACACAGCGCCAGCAAAGACCCGGCCTCAGCGCTGATTGAATCGATAGGACCGCTTGGGGGACCAGGGCTTGGCCACCTGTTTTCCCAGCTGCGAACCAGGCGCAAATGGCCAGGCGTTGACCATCGTGGCACCGGCGCGGCTGGCCTGCGGGCCCGCGTCATCGGCGGTCTTCGTGGCTTTCAATTCCTTGGAGTCTGATGGTTTGCGCATAACGATCCTTTGATGTTCATTCAAGACTGTTCATGCCTTCACGGCGACCAGCCCGACGGCGGCGATCCGGTCCGCCTGGCGGTACAGCGTCCGTTCCAGCTCTTCTCCGAAGACGTCAGGGTCGATTTCGGCATAGGTGTAGGTGCAGCCGGCCTGCCCGAGAAATGGCTCCATCTCCCGGATGAAATGATCAACACCGTTCACGATCGCGACACCGGTATACAGAATCAACCGTCCGCACGGCAGCAGGCGCTGCAGGGCCTGGGCGCCTATCTTTACACTCAGTGCCCGGCCCAGATCTCCACCGCCATGCCGGTAGGCACGCCCGGCGTCGTCTTCAAGGTAAGGGGGGTTCGACAGCACCACATCAAAATCACCCGTGACGGCGGACAATGCATCGCCCGCCGCAAGCTCAACGTCTACACCAGCCGAGGCCGAGTTGATGCCGGCATATCGCAGGGCCAGCGGGTTGATGTCATTGAGCGTGACTTGCGCGCCCACGCGCAGACGCGCCGCCAGGATGCCACCGGCGCCACTGCCGCATCCCACGTCCGCGATTCGCAGTGGCTTGCCTGCAGCGGCCACCGGTATGTGATCGCGGATCAGGTTCAGGAAGCGGTAGGTGTCCGGGCCGAAAAAAACGGCATCGTTGGCCAGCGTGGGAAACGCCGAATGCACGAACAAGTCACCGTCAAAACTTGCTACCCTGACGCGACTGCGGTACAGCGTATCTTCGCGCAACACCAGGCCGTGCAGTAGCAGCAAGTCCAGCAGGGCGGCCGGCATGGCCCGTTCAGAAAAGCCCAGGGACCAGCCAAAAATATCGCGCAAGTTGGTGGCCGGAATGCCCTGCCGGTTCGCCAGCACCCGCGCATGTGTGAGCGGAGTGACCGTGGTGAATTCGTAAGCCTGCTCTCGCAAATGTTGCAGCAAGGCCCTGAGTGCGGCGTCAAATGTGGCCCCCCCGTCAGGCGTAAGCATCAGCAAGCCCAGCTTGCCCGGGCAGCAACGCAGGCCAGGCGGCCCGGATATTCCGGCCCGGCCGCCATGCGAGTGTCCACGGTGGGTTCCGCACGGTTGAAAAACTTCTTGATCACATATGCTCCGCGGCCCAGCGTGAACCGCCGGTTGCGATTCAAGCACTGTCCAATGGAATCAGACTAGGACGCGGGTCGGGTCACCCATGTAGGAAATGGATGAAGATCAGGTAGGTGAGGTCAAGGCGCGACCCACACTCCAGCGCAGCCCCGGGACAGGGCTGCGGCCCACCTGCTACGGACTGATGCCGCTATGCAATTCGTAGCGTAGGCGGGACATCAGACCGCAAAACCAGCCATTTCTTCACCCAGGCGAACCGCCGCACCCGGCGTCCAGGCAGGGTTGAAACGGCAGGGTCCCTGCGGAAACAGCAGCACGACGGTGGAGCCGAGCAGGAAGCGCCCCATCTCCTCGCCTTGCCGCAGTGCCACCGGCTCGGCGTCATAACGCCAATCGCGCACTTCGCGCGTCCTCGGCGGATTGACGACGCCATGCCAGACCGTCGCCATGCTGCCGACGATGGTGGCCCCCACCAGCACCAGCACAAAAGGGCCGCGCGCCGACTCGAACACACAAACCACGCGTTCGTTGCGTGCAAACAGGCCCGGCACACCACGCGCCGTGGCCGGGTTGACCGAAAACAGCTCTCCCGGCACATAAATCATGCGGCTCAATCGTCCGTCGGCCGGCATGTGGATGCGGTGATAGTCCTTGGGGCTAAGGTAAATCGTGGCAAAGCTGCCGCCGTCGAAACGCGCGGCCAGCTCCCGGTCGCCACCGACCAGGGCGGTGGTCGAATAGTGGTGGCCTTTGGCCTGGAAAATCTGATCGCCCGCGATGGCGCCAAACTGGCTGATCGCGCCGTCAACCGGGCAGATCAGATCGGCGTCGGCCAGCGGCCTCGCGCCGGCTTGGAGTGCCCGCGTGAAAAAATCGTTGAAGCTCGCGTAGCTGCTGATATTCGGGTTGGCCGCCTCGGCCATGTTGACGCCGTACTTGCCGATGAACCAGCGGATGATGCCCGTGGTGATGGCACCGCCGCGCATGGACGCAATATGGCGGCCGAACTCGGTGATCGCCCGTTTGGGCAGAAGGTATTGCAACAGGACTTCGGATCGTTCGGACACGCAGGCTCACTCTGGTCAGGGAAAGCGCCCATTCTATCGATGCAGGTGGAGGCTTCCCCGTTCATGCTTACTGTGGCTGCAGGCGCAGCAGCCGGCCCTGCGGGCTGTCGGTCAGCACATACAGCAGCCCGTCCGGGCCCTGCCGCACGTCACGGACGCGGCCACCGCCCTCCAGCAACTTGTGCTCGCGCATCACCTTGCCCCTGAAGGGCTGGTTCAGTTCGATGCGGTTGAGGTAACCGAACTTCAGCGACCCGACAAACAGGTTGCCCTGCCAGGCCTTGCCGTACTTGTCGCTGCTCAAAAACGCCATGCCTGAGGGTGCAATCGACGGCACCCAGTAATGCAAGGGCTGCTCCAGACCGGTTTTGGCGGTGATGCCTTCGCCCATCTTGCCGCCGCCGTAGTTCTCGCCATAAGTGATCACCGGCCAGCCGTAGTTGCGGCCCGGCTGCGGCAGATTGATTTCATCGCCGCCCTGCGGGCCGTGTTCATGGGTCCAGTAGCTGCCGTCGGGTGCCAGCGTCGCGCCCTGCAGGTTGCGGTGGCCGTAGCTCCAGATTTCGGGCAATGCGCCGGCCCGGCCCACAAAGGGGTTGTCCCTGGGCACGCTGCCGTCCTTGTTGATGCGAACCACTTTGCCGTGGTGGTTGTCGAGCTTTTGCGCGTCCTGCATGCGGGAATAGCGGTCACCCAGCGTCAAAAACAGCGTGCCGTCGGGTTTACCGTCTTTGCTGCCCTCGACAATGCGGCAGCCAAAATGTGCGCTGCTGGCAAACTTGGGTTTTTGGCTGAAGATCACCTTGACATCTTCAAGCCGCGAATTGTCCGCCGCCAGGGCCGCGCTGGCCAGCGCCGTGCTGTTTCCGCCCGACGCCGCAGCCTCTGAATAACAAAAGTAAACCCGCCGGTTGGCCGCAACATCCGCATCGACCACCACGTCGAGCAGGCCGCCTTGCCCGCCGACGTCAATGGCAGGCAAACCCGGCAAAGGCGGGCCGAGCCGGCCATCGGCTTCGATCACCCGCATGCGACCAGGGCGCTCGGTCACCAGAAAGCGGCCTTGCGGTAGAAAACTGACAGCCCAGGGATTTTGCAAGCCAGTGGCAACGACCTCGGATCGCACGCCTTGCGCTTGCGCCGTGCTGACCGCGACCCAACCTGAAAACGCTACTAAAAACATAGCTGCTCGCGCATGACCGGTATGGGCTGAAGGCATATTTACCTCTCGTTTTCTTGCTGTGGTGCAGAAGGGGCCCAATTGGGCCAGACGAACAGTCAATATGCCATCAAGCCATTGCCAGTGCAGGCACGGCGGCTTTGTCGCCACCTGCAGCGCTTTTGAAGGAAAAAAGGCATTTTGTTTAATGTCGTTACAAATCAATGGTTTAACAACGTAATCTAGAAAAAACTTTAGCTTGACGTAGGACTGGTCCTTCAAGTACTCTAGCGCCCATGCGTTTCACCCTGCTCGTCACCAGCCTTCTGCTTGTCGCCACGGCGCACGCCAGCCCCGGCCATTCCGGCGACGAGATGGACAAATTCCTGTCCGACAAAGGCCTGTTGAACCGGATTGACCAAGTGCGTCAGTCGGTCGGTCACAAGGCGTCCGAACTGGTCATCAATGCCATGGGGTTTCTCGGTGTGCCTTACCGGCGCGGCGGAAACTCGGTGGAAACCGGTGTGGACTGCAGTGGTTTTGTCAAAGCCATCTATGAACAAACCGTCGGCCTGATCCTGCCGCGCCGCGCCGAGCAACAGGCCGCCGCCACCCAGAACATTGACCGGACTGAACTGCAGCCGGGTGATCTGGTGTTTTTCAACACCATGAAGCGGGCTTTCAGCCATGTCGGCATTTATGTCGGCGACGGCAAGTTCATCCATGCTCCCAAACCGGGCGCCGAAGTCCGCGTTGAAAGCATGGGGGTCGCTTACTGGGCGCGCCGTTTTGACGGCGCTCGCCGCGTGCAGGGCGGCCTGCCCACGAACACTTCGGGCGAATAAACACTCAGCGCCGCGCTGGCGCCTGCTTGCCGGCCTTTTCGGGCCTTTTCCAGCGCTTATTCCGCTTTGACTCCTGCATCCCGGATCACCTTGGCCCACTTGGTGGTTTCCAGGGCAATAAACGCATCAAATTCCTCGGGCGTGCCACCGGCCCCAAAAGTACCCATGGCGTCGAGCCGCGCGCGTGTCTCGTCGCTGCGGATGATGCGCCCCACTTCGTCCGACATGCGTTTGACGATGTCTTTGGGCGTCGCTGCGGGCGCCAGCATGCCGGCCCAGGTGCTGCCGGTGAAGCCCGCAAACCCCTGCTCGATAAAGGTCGGCACATCGGGCACTGCTGGCAGGCGCCGGTCACTGGCCACGCCGATCAGGCGCACCTTGCCAGCCTTGCCCTGGTTGATCAAGCCAGTGGGCGCGTCAAAGAAAAGCTGAATCTGCCCACCGATCAAATCCGTCAGCGCCGGCACCGCGCCGCGATAGGGAATGTGCACCATATAGATTTTGGTGATGGCCTTGAGCAACTCGCTGGTCAGATGTGCGGCCGACCCATTGCCTGAGGAGCCAAAGCTGATCTTGCCCGGGTTGGCGCGCGCGTAGTCAATCAGCTGTTTCGCGGTTTTAAAAGGCGCGTCGTTGTTGACGGCAGCCAGCAACGGCGATACCCCCATCAGCGACACGCCGGTCAGGTCCTTGCGGGGGTCATAGGGCAGCTTGGGATACAGGGTGGTGTTGGCGGCATAAGCTGCAATGACCACCGCAAAGGTGCTGCCGTCGGCCGGGGCCTTGGCCAGCAGGTCCACCCCGATGATGCTGTTGGCGCCCGGCTTGTTGTCGATGGTGACGGTTTGCTGCAGGCGGTTTTGCAGGCCCACCTGAACCATCCGCGCCATCTGGTCGGTGAAACCGCCCGGTGTGTAAGGCACGATGATGCGGATCGGCTTGTTCGGCCATGCCGGCTGTGCCAGCAAGGGTGCACACACGGTGGCGGCACCGGCCGTGATGGAGAGATTAAAGCAGCGTCGCGACAGCGTGCGCGGGGAAGCGGGGTCAACCATGGTTTCTCCAAAAGGGAAAACCTATTCTGGGACGACGCTCAGTCATGCGCCTAGCGGGTTTGCCCCCAAAATCCGCCTAAACACGCATCTCTGGCACCTTCGCGACGCGTGTTGTTCTGCAAAGCGGAATCAGAATGATTGTCAAGACCAGCCAGACGCATTGCCGGTGCCTTGTTCCCGATTTTTGCTTTGTTCACGCTGCGAATGCCGTCGGCGTTCATGGGTGACACCCGGTTTACAGGCGGTACGCACGGTGGCGGCGTTGAAATCGTATCCTTGGCCCATGCAGGTCAGTACTTTACTCAGGTATAGCTATATGGGGTGCGCCTGGGCAATGCCAGCGCTACCATCTATCGGGTTTACCGGTCCACATTCTGAAAAAACAGGAGCGCAACCATGGCCAAACTGAACGTCAACGGCAGCGTTAGGGAGTTTCAGGCGGAGGGTGACACCCCCCTGCTCTGGGTCATCCGGGAGCAGCTCGGGCTCACCGGAACCAAGTACGGCTGCGGCATCGCGCAATGCGGCGCCTGTGCTGTGCACATCGACGGCGTAGTCACACGCAGTTGCGTACGACCAGTCTCCAGCGTCGGCGCCAATCAGAAAATCGTGACTATCGAGGGCCTGTCACGCGACGGCTCGCACCCGGTCCAAAAAGCCTGGGCCGCGCTCGATGTACCGCAGTGCGGCTACTGCCAGTGCGGCATGGTGATGACGGCGGTCGCCCTGCTCAAAACCAAACCCAACCCGACCGACGCCGATATCGACCAGGCCATGACCAACATCTGCCGCTGCGGTACCTACAACCGGGTACGGGCGGCCATCAAGGTAGTGGCTGCCGGCGGCAACACCAAAAGCGCTGCGCTGGCGATCCAGCACACCGACGGGAGCACGACATGAAGCAGCAGGCCCTTGCACCTTCGGAGTTTCTTCCCATGTCTGCGGGCGCTTTGAACCGCCGCAGCTTCCTCGCCACCTCCGCCTCCGCGGGGCTGGTCGTGGCCTTCCACATCCCGCTCGCGGGTCAGGCGCTGGCCCAAACCAGTCCCGCGCCGGAAATCAATGCCTGGGTGGTGGTCAATCCCGATGACACGGTGGTCATCCGCATCGCGCGCTCCGAGATGGGCCAGGGCAGCCTGACCGGTCTGGCCCAGCTCGCCGCCGAGGAGCTCGAATGCAACTGGGCCAAAGTCACCACCGAATACCCGACACCCGGCCAGAACCTGGCACGCAATCGCGCCTGGGGCAATTTTTCGACCGGTGGCAGCCGCGGCATCCGCGAGTCGCACGACTATGTGCGCAAGGGCGGCGCCACCGCGCGTTTGATGCTGGTGCAGGCAGCGGCCGACGAATGGAAAGTGCCGGCTGGCGAATGCCGCGCAGCCGCCAGCGTCATCACGCACACGCCCAGCGGCCGCACCACGACTTACGGCAGAGTCGCCGCCGCCGCCGGCAAACTTACGGCGCCGGCCCAGGTCGCTCTGAAAGACCCGAAAGACTGGAAGCTTGTAGGCAAACGCCTGGCGCGGCTGGACACGCTGGACAAGGTCACCGGCCGGCAGATCTATGGCGCCGACCTCTCCATGCCGGGCATGCTCAATGCAGCCATCAAGGACTGCCCGGTGTTCGGCGGCAAGCTCAAAAGTTTCAACGCGGCAGCCATTGAAAAGCGTCCTGGCGTCAAAAAGGTCGTGCGCGTCGGCGACAGCGCGGTGGCGGTTGTGGCCGACACCTGGTGGCGCGCCAAGACTGCACTCGACGCCCTGCCCATCGAGTGGGACAACGGCCCGAACGTCGCCAACTCCAGCGCCAGCGTGGCGCAGATGCTCAAGGCGGGGCTCGACGCGTCCGATGCGGCGGTCGGCAATCAGAACGGCGACGCCAAAGCGGCGCTGGCTTCGGCCGCGCGCCGCATCGAAGCGGTCTATGCCTACCCGCACCAGAACCACGCCACCATGGAACCCATGAACGCCACCGCGCGCTGGACGCCCGAGCGATGCGAGGTCTGGACACCGACCCAAAACGGTGAAGCTGCGCTGGCCGCAACCTCGGAAGCCGCCGGCCTGCCTGCCTCGAAGTGCGAGGTCTACAAGATTCATTTGGGCGGCGGCTTTGGCCGGCGCGGCGCGATACATGACTGGGTGCGCCAGGCCGTGGACATCGCCAAACAGATGCCGGGCGTGCCGGTCAAGCTGCTGTGGTCGCGCGAGGAGGACATGCTGCACGGCCGCTATCACCCGATCACGCAGTGCAAGCTCCAGGCGGGGCTGGATACGCAAGGCAATATCACCGCGTTGCACATGCGTATCTCGGGCCAGTCCATCCTGGCGGGTGTGGCGCCGCAGAGCATCCGCAACGGCTTGGACCCGGTGCAGTTCCAGGGCCTCAATGCGCCGGGGCCGGAAGCCTCCATCGGCTACAGCTTTCCCAACCTGTTGATCGACCACGCGATGCGCAACCCCAGCGTGCCGCCGGGCTTCTGGCGCGGCGTCAACCTGAACCAGAACACCATTTACCTGGAGTGTTTTCTCGACGAGATCGCTGCGGCGACGCAGCAGGACCCGCTGGCGCTGCGCCGCAAGCTCATGGCCAGCCACCCCAAACACCTGGCGGTGCTGAACGCGGTGGCAGAACGTGTCCGCTGGGACGTACCCCCGCCGGACGTGCGCGGCCAGAAGGTTTACCGGGGCCTGGCGCAGACCATGGGCTTCGGGAGTTATGTGGCGGCCTGCGCCGAGGTCTCGGTGGACAAGGAAGGCGCGCTGAAAATCCACCGCATCGTTGCTGCCACCGACCCGGGCTACGCGGTGAACCCGCAGCAGATCGAGGCCCAGGTGGAGGGCTCATTTGCCTACGGCCTGTCAGCCGCGCTGTTCGGCGAATGCACACAAAAGGACGGCCGCATCGAGCAGGACAACTTCAGCACCTACCCGGTGGTGCAGATGCAGCACATGCCGGCCGTGGAGACCATCATCGTCGCCTCGGGCGGTTTCTGGGGCGGCGTCGGCGAGCCGACGATTGCGGTGGCGGCGCCGGCTGTGCTCAATGCGGTTTTTGCGGCGACCGGCAAACGCATCCGCGAACTGCCGCTGAAGAACCACAGCCTGAAGGCATGACGCAGCGGGCATGGGCGGCGGCCTTGGTGCAGTCGCTTGCAGCGGCCACGCTGCTGCTCCTGCCCGCCGTGTCTCCCGCTCAAGGCCCAGCAGCTGCCCTCCCCGACTCCCTGACCGGCGTGCCCGGTGACGCAGCGCGCGGTCGCGCAATTGTTGCGAACCGGCAAACCGGCCTGTGCCTGCTGTGCCATGCCGGACCACTTCCTGAAGAACGATTCCAGGGCAATCTCGCGCCCGACCTGACCGGCACAGGCGCGCGCTGGTCCGAGGGCCAGCTGCGCCTGCGCATGGTCGATGCCCGGCGCCTGAACCCGCAGACCATCATGCCCGCCTACTACCAGGCCGATGGCTTGAACCGGGTGGGCGCCGCGTGGCAGGGCCAGCCGCTGCTGGCGGCGCAGCAGATTGAAGATGTGGTCGCTTTCCTGCGAACCCTGCGTGATTGAGTGCCCACCATGCGCCGTTCCTCGACCCGTCCCGCCACTTCGCCCACCCTCACCCGGCGCCGTTTACTGGAGGGTGCCACGACGCTTGGCGCCTGGATTTGCATTGGCCCTGCAGGCGCGGTCAGCAATGAGCTGGCCGCCGCAGTGGCCAGCTATGCCGGCGGCGCCCCGGTGCGGCCCGGCAAAGTCAGGATGGACATTGCCGAGCTGGTGGACAACGGCAACGTCGTGCCCCTGACCGTGACGGTAGACAGCCCGATGACGGCGAGTGAACATGTCAGGGCGATTGCTGTGTTCAACGAGAAAAATCCGCAGCGCGATGTGGCGAAGTTCACGCTGGGTCCACGTGCCGGCAAAGCCAGCGTCAGCACACGGATTCGCCTCGCGACCTCGCAGCAACTGGTCGCTGTCGCGCAACTGAGCGACGGCAGCTACTGGTCGCACACGGTCAACGTGATCGTCACATTGGCGGCGTGCATAGAGGGTGACCCCTGATGGCCCGCACGCTTGTCAATGTGCCGACCACCGCCAAACGCGGCGAGGTGATCGAGATCCGCACCACCATTGCCCATCCGATGGAAACCGGTTTTCGTCCCGGTGACGACGGGAAACTCGTACCGCGCGACATCATCCGGCGCGTGAGCTGCCGCTACAACGGTGAACTGGTGTTCAGCGCCGAAATGTTCTCTGCAGTTGCAGCCAATCCCTACCTGGCCTTCCACACCGTCGCCACCAACAGCGGAATACTGGCGCTGACCTGGGAAGGTGACAATGGGTTTTCGCAGACGGAAAACGTGAATCTCACCGTGACCCCATGAGGGCGGCAGGACACGCCGGGCTGATCGTGCTGGCCTTCCTGGCCACAAGCTCTGGCGCCTTCGCGCAAACGCCGGCTGGCATCGACACACGCCGCTCGGGCTCCGAGTTCATGGGTCCCTCGACCCAGGCCATGCAAAAGGACGACGCCCTCAATCCCGCGATGTTGTGGGTCAAGGAGGGAGAAAGCCTGTGGAGCCAGCCTGTAGCGCCCAGCGGCAAGGCCTGCGTGGCCTGCCATGCCGCAGCAAGCAGCAGCATGCGCGGCGTCGCGGCGCGTTATCCGGCGTTCGATGAACGGCTGTTGCGCCCCGTCACATTAGGCCAGCGCATCAACCAATGCCGCCAGCACCATCAGCAGTCGGCACCCTTGCGCGCTGAAAGCCAGGAACTGCTGAGCCTGGAGACCTATGTCGCCTTCCAGTCACGCGGCCTGCCGCTGGCGCCGCCGGCCGACGAGCGACTTGCACCTTATCGCAGGCAAGGCGAACAGCGATTCATGCAGCGCATGGGCCAGCTCAACCTGTCCTGTGCCCAGTGCCACGACAACCACGCCGGCGGCCGCCTCGGCAGCAGCGTGATTCCGCAGGCCCATCCCACCGGCTACCCGGTGTATCGGCTCGAGTGGCAAGCGCTGGGCTCGTTGCAGCGGCGCCTGCGCGGCTGCATGAGCGGCGTGCGCGCCGAGCCGTTTGCCTATGGTGCGCAGGAGTTGGTGGAGCTGGAGCTGTACCTGGCAGCGCGTGCCAAAGGTTTGCCTGGCGAGACCCCGGGCGTGCGGCCCTGAGCCTGGCATTCAACAGCAACCGGCAGTAACTGCTATCGATTCAATAGCTGCTTGCGCCCGCCATTCAGGGGTCGCAGGCCTTTTTTGTTTGAATTTATTTGCGCACCGGCGGCAAATCGGTACAACTGCCATGCGCCACTTCCGCCGCCATGCCGATACTTTCGCCCAGCGTCGGGTGCGGGTGAATGGTCTTGCCGATATCGACAGCATCTGCGCCCATTTCGATGGCTAGGGCGATCTCGCCGATCATGTCTCCGGCGTGGGTGCCGACCATGCCGCCACCCAGAATTTTGCCGTGTCCGTGCGCCTCAGGGCTGTCGTCAAAGAGCAGCTTGGTGACGCCTTCATCGCGTCCGTTGGCAATCGCGCGGCCGGAGGCGTTCCAGGGGAACAGGCCCTTCTTGACCTTGATGCCCTGGGCCTTGGCCTGGTCTTCGGTCAGGCCGACCCATGCCACTTCCGGGTCGGTGTAGGCCACGCTCGGAATCACGCGCGCATTGAAGGCGGCGCTGGCGAGCTCCTTGTTGCCCTGCAACTCGCCGGCAATCACTTCGGCGGCCACATGCGCCTCGTGTACCGCCTTGTGCGCCAGCATGGGTTGCCCGACGATATCGCCGATCGCGAAGATGTGCGGCACATTGGTACGCATCTGGATGTCCACCGGGATGAAGCCGCGGTCGCTGACACTGACGCCAGCTTTCTCGGCCCCAAGCTTCTTGCCGTTGGGTGTGCGGCCCACGGCCTGTAGCACCAGGTCGTAGGTCTGCGGCGCGGGCGCAGTGCCGCCCTCCTCCGCCGCGGCAAACGTCACCTCGATACCGGCCTTTGTCGCTTTCGCGCCCACGGTTTTGGTCTTGAGCATGATGTTGTCGAAACGCGGCGCGTTCATCTTCTGCCAGATCTTGACCAGGTCGCGGTCAGCGCCCTGCATCAGGCCGTCCATCATCTCGACCACGTCGAGGCGCGCGCCCAGCGTGCTGTAGACGGTGCCCATCTCCAGGCCGATGATGCCGCCGCCCAGGATCAGCATGCGTTTGGGCACTTCCTTGAGCGCCAGCGCGCCGGTGCTGTCCACCACGCGCGGATCGTCTGGCATGAAAGGCAGGCGCACTGCCTGTGACCCAGCGGCGATGATGCAGGTTTTGAACGCAATGGTCTGGCTCTTGCCGGTTTTTTCCTGGCCTTGGGCGCCGGCGGTTTCATCGACCTGAAGGTGGTTGGCGCCAACGAACTGGCCAATACCGCGCACGGTAGTGACCTTGCGCATCTTGGCCATGGCGGCCAGGCCGCCGGTCAGCTTGCCGACCACTTTTTCCTTGTGGGTGCGCAGCTTGTTGATGTCCACCGTGGGCTCGGCAAAACTCACGCCCAGCGACGCGAAATGTTTGACCTCGTCCATCACGGCCGCCACATGCAGCAGCGCTTTGGACGGGATGCAGCCGACGTTCAGGCAGACACCGCCCAGTGTGGCGTAACGCTCGACCAGCACCACCTTGAGGCCGAGGTCGGCGGCGCGGAAAGCCGCCGAATAACCGCCAGGGCCGGCGCCCAGCACCAGCAGGTCGCAATCGAGGTCGGCGCTGCCGTTGAAGGCTGCTGCTGCAGACGCTATCTTTTCAGAAGCTGCTTGCGCAGGCGCAGCAGGGGCTGGAGCCTGTTTTGGCTCTAAAACCGGGGCTGCAGCGGCGCCCCCGGCTTCCAGTGACAAAACCACCGTGCCTTGTTTCACTTTGTCGCCGAGTTTGACCTTGAGCGCCTTCACGACACCGGCGTGGCTGGACGGAATCTCCATCGAGGCCTTGTCGCTTTCAACCGTCAGCAGGCTCTGGTCGGCCTGAATGCTGTCTCCGGCTTTGACCAGCACCTCGATGACGGTCACTTCGTCGAAATCGCCAATGTCGGGAATCTGGATGTCTATCGTTGCCATGTCGCTTGTCTCCGCTTGAGGGGTCGGCTTACTTTTTAAGCTTGACCGTGAACAGTTCCACCGGGCCGGCGGAGTTTTTGTCGAATTCGCAGCCGGCATTCATGCCGGCCAGTGCCACTTCGCGCGCCGTTTTGGCCTTGTTCCAGCTCGCGTGCATCGCGCCGAGTGCAAAGCTGCGTCCAGAGCCAATGCCCCAGAATTCCTTGAACTCGAACACCTCGCGGTAGCTGTACAGGCCGTAGATGCCGCTTGAGTTGGCAATCAGCACGCTGAACTGGCTGGACTCATAAGGGTCGTTGTCGTCTTCCTTTGTTTGCAGGAAAAACGCTTCCTTGAGCACCGGATGGGCCTTGTTGAAGGTGTCAAAGACCTCGTCCTTGCTGCCGAAGCGCAACTGGTCTTTCGGCAGCGACGCCAGCGCCTTGCGCAGCACCGGAAAATGCGCCACCGTGCCGGCCATGCCGATGTAGCTGACACCGGCCGGCGCATCGACCTTGAAGATTTTGCCGTTGGCCTCAAAGCGATTGCTCAAGCGCGTGTCGCCAAAGGTGATCAACGCATCGGTGGCGATCACTGCCTGCCCGGCCTTTTTGACAACCACAAGCGTCGTCATGCCGCAAATCCGTTCAAGCAGGGGCCGCGGGACTGGCTCCGCCAGACCGCAGGCGCAGCGGCCCCCGAGGGGCTGGAGCCTGCGGCTCCAAACCTGCTTGAGCAGGTTTGGACAGGCGGCAGAGGGGAAGCGTCTCGCGAGCCGCGGCCTGCAAGGACTCGCGCATTACACGAAGTGAAAAGCGTGGGAGTCAAAGCAGCACGCGACGGAAGTCGGCGAGTATCGAACCCAGGTAGGCGTTGAACCGCGCGGCACCAGCGCCATCGATCACGCGGTGGTCCCAGGCCAGCGACATCGGCAGCATCAGGCGCGGCTGGAAGGCCTTGCCGTCCCAGACCGGCTCCATCTGACTCTTGGAGACGCCGAGGATGGCGACTTCGGGTGCATTGATGATGGGCGTGAAATAACGCCCGCCAATCCCGCCCAGCGAGGAGATGGTGAAGCTTGCGCCCTGCATCTCGGCTGGCGCCAGCTTGCCGTCGCGCGCTTTCTTGGCCAGTTCGCCCATCTCCTGCGAGATCTGCATGATGCCTTTTTTGTCGGCATCCTTGAGCACGGGCACCATGAGGCCGTTGGGCGTGTCGGCGGCAAAACCGATGTTGTAGTACTGCTTGTAGACCAGCTGGTCGCCGTCCAGCGAGCTGTTGAACTCGGGGAATTTCTTCAGGGCCGCGACACTGGCCTTGATCAGGAACGCCAGCATGGTGACCTTGAGGCCGGACTTTTCGTTGTCCTTGTTGGTGGACACGCGGAAGGCTTCCAGATCGGTGATGTCGGCATCGTCATGGTTGGTGACGTGCGGGATCATCACGTAGTTACGTAGCAGGTTGGCGCCGCTGATCTTCTTGATGCGCGGCAGGTCCTTGCGCTCGACAGCGCCGAACTTGGTGAAGTCCACCTTGGGCCAGGGCAGCAGGTCCAGCCCGGCGCCACCGCCGCCGGCTGCGGCCGGCACTTTCGCGGCTTGCGCCTGGGTGCGCACATCGCCGGCCATCACGGATTTGGTGAAGCCCTGCACGTCGTCCTGGGTGATGCGGCCCTTGGGACCGCTGCCCTTGACTTCGGCCAGGGGCACACCGAGCTCGCGCGCAAACTTGCGCACCGAGGGTGAGGCGTGCGGCAGTTGGCCGGTGGGGGTGGACGGGTCATGCGCAGGCACGGCGGCGGGCGCGGGCGCAGCGGCCGGTGCGGAAGCAGTCGCGGCCACGGGTGCGGCGGCGGCGGCGGCGGCAGCCGGCGCTGGTGCCGGTGAAGCTGCAGCAGGCGCGCTGGCGGCCACGCCTTCGAGCACCAGCAACACGTCGCCGACATTGATCTTGTCGCCCAGCTTGATCTTCAGCTCCTTGACCACGCCGGCTTGGCTGGACGGAATCTCCATCGAGGCCTTGTCGGACTCGACGGTCGCCAGCGACTGCTCGGCCTTGACGGTGTCGCCGACCTTGACCAGCACCTCGATCACTACCACGTCCTTGAAGTCGCCGATATCAGGCACGTGGACATCCACCAGGCCAGCGGCAGCGGCTGGATTTGCTACTGATTTTGTAGCTGCTTGCGCAGTTGCGGCGGGGGCTGCAGCCTGTTTTTGTTCAGAAACCGGGGCCGCAGCAGGTGCAACCGCCGCGTCGCCAGCTTCCAGCACCAGCACGACCGATCCTTGCTTGACCTTGTCGCCGAGCTTGACCTTGAGCTCTTTCACGACGCCGCCCTGGCTGGAAGGAATTTCCATCGAGGCTTTGTCGCTTTCGACCGTCATCAGGCTCTGGTCGGGCTTGATGCTGTCGCCGGGTTTGACCAGCAGTTCAATGACGGTGACTTCGTCGAAGTCGCCGATGTCGGGAATGGTGATGTCTACCAATGCCATGTTCTTGTCTCCGTTCGCTCGTTCAGGCCTGAATTCAGGCGTAAAGCGGGTTGATCTTGTCGGCATTGATGCCGTATTTCTTGATGGCTTCGGCCACCTTGGCGACCGGCACGGTGCCGTCTTCGCTGAGGGCTTTCAGCGCGGCGACCACGATGTAGTGGCGGTTGATCTCGAAGTGCTCGCGCAGCTTGCTGCGGAAGTCGCTGCGACCGAAGCCGTCGGTTCCCAGCACCTTGTAAGTGCGGCCCTTGGGAATGAAGGGGCGGATCTGCTCGGCATAGGCCTTCATGTAGTCGGTGGAAGCGACCACCGGGCCGGCGCTGGCCGACAGCTGCTGCGTCACGAACGGCACACGCGGCGCGTCCACCGGATGCAGCAGGTTCCAGCGCTCGGCGTCCTGGCCGTCACGCGTGAGTTCGTTGAAGCTCGGGCAGCTCCAGACACCGGCGGCGATGCCCCAGTCTTTCTCAAGCAGTTCCTGGGCGGCGATGCTTTCGCGCAGGATGGTGCCGCTGCCAAGCAACTGGACGGTGGGCGCTTTGGCTGCGAGGGCCGGTGCCTGCTTGCACAGGTACATGCCTTTGATGATTTGCTCTTCGGTGCCGGGCTGCAGGCCTGGCATGGCGTAGTTTTCGTTGAGCAGCGTCAGGTAGAAATACACATTGTCCTGGCGCTCGACCATGCGCTTAAGGCCATGGTGCAGGATCACGCCGACTTCATGCGCAAAGGTCGGGTCGTAGGAGATGCAGTTCGGAATCGTGCCAGCCAGGATGTGGCTGTGGCCGTCTTCGTGCTGCAGGCCTTCGCCGTTTAGCGTGGTGCGGCCGGATGTACCGCCCAGCAGGAAGCCGCGCGCCTGCATGTCGCCGGCCGCCCAGGCGAGATCACCGACACGCTGGAAGCCGAACATCGAGTAATACACGTAGAACGGGATCATGATCCGGTTGTTGGTGCTGTACGAAGTGGCCGCCGCGATCCAGCTGCTCATGCCGCCGGCCTCGTTGATGCCTTCCTGCAGGATCTGGCCCTTCTTGTCTTCCTTGTAATACATCACCTGATCTTTATCGACCGGTGTGTACTGCTGGCCATCGGGGTTGTAGATGCCGATCTGGCGGAACAGGCCTTCCATGCCGAAGGTGCGCGCTTCATCGACGAGGATGGGCACCACACGCGGACCCAGCGCCTGGTCGCGCAGCAATTGCGTGAGGAAACGCACATAGGCTTGGGTCGTCGAGATCTCGCGGCCTTCGGCAGTCGGCTCGATCACCGACTTGAAGGTCTCCAGCGCCGGCACGGTAAAGCTTTCGTCGGCCTTGACACGGCGGTGCGGCAGGTAGCCGCCCAGGGCCTTGCGGCGCTCGTGCAGGTATTGCATCTCGGGCGTGTCGTCGGCCGGCTTGTAAAACGGGATGTCGGCCAGCTGGCTGTCAGGAATCGGGATGTTGAAGCGGTCGCGGAAGGCCTTGATGTCCTCGTCCGACAGCTTCTTGGTCTGGTGGACATTGTTCTTGCCCTCGCCGATCTTGCCCATGCCAAAACCCTTGACGGTCTTGATCAGCAACACGGTTGGCTGGCCGACATGGTTGACGGCCTTGTGGAAGGCGGCATAGACCTTCTGCGAGTCATGGCCGCCGCGGCGCAACTCGAAGATGTCCTCGTCGCTCATCTTGGCGACCATCTCAAGGGTCTTGGGGTTCTGCCCGAAGAAATGTTTGCGCACATAAGCGCCGTCGTTTGCCTTCATGGCCTGGTAGTCGCCATCGACGGTGTCCATCATGACCTTGCGCAGCGCACCGTCCTTGTCGCGTGCCAACAGCGGGTCCCAGTTGCTGCCCCAGATCAGCTTGATGACGTTCCAGCCGGCACCACGGAACTCGCCTTCGAGCTCCTGGATGATCTTGCCATTGCCGCGCACCGGACCGTCCAGGCGCTGCAGGTTGCAGTTGATGACAAACACCAGGTTGTCGAGCTTTTCGCGCGCAGCCAGGCCGATGGCGCCCATCGATTCGACCTCGTCCATCTCGCCGTCGCCGCAGAACACCCAGACCTTGCGGTTTTCGGTGTTGGCGATGCCGCGAGCATGCAGATACTTCAAAAAACGCGCCTGATAAATCGCCATCAGCGGGCCCAGGCCCATGGAGACGGTCGGGAACTGCCAGAACTCGGGCATCAGCTTGGGATGCGGGTAGCTCGACAGACCCTTGCCATCGACCTCCTGACGAAAGTTGAGCAGTTGCTCTTCGGTCAGCCGGCCTTCAAGATAAGCACGCGCATACACGCCGGGTGACACATGCCCCTGGATGTAGAGGCAGTCGCCGCCGTGCGTCTCGCTTTCGGCATGCCAGAAATGGTTGAAGCCCGCGCCAAACATGCTGGCCAGCGACGCGAAGGAACCGATGTGGCCGCCGAGGTCGCCGCCGTCGGCCGGATGCAGGCGATTCGCCTTGACCACCATGGCCATGGCGTTCCAGCGCATGTAGGCGCGCAGACGCCGTTCGATTTCAAGGTTACCGGGAGAGCGCTCCTCCTGATCCACCTCGATGGTGTTGACATAACCAGTGTTGGCCGAAAACGGCATGTCGATGCTGCCCTGGCGGGCATGCTCAAGCAGTTGCTCCAGCAGAAAGTGGGCGCGCTCCGGGCCTTCACTTTCGATGACGGCAGTAAGGGCCTCGAGCCACTCCCGCGTTTCCTGGGCGTCTTTGTCAAGCGCGTTGTTCGCGGCTTTACCCAAAGTGTCCACACGTGCCTGTTCCGGATTTGCAGCCATGGTTTTGTCTCCTGCTGTTGGCTAGGGTGCTAGCTTGTGTTGAGTGGCGTCTTCATCACGTTGTAACGCAATTTAGATTTAAGTCTCTAGTTTCTCATAGTTTTTACAAGATTTCAAATAGTGCTTAATGATTTCATATTAAGAAATTTACAATATTTGCCTTCGGTCAGTTTCAAGCCGATAGCATGGCTTAAAAAACGCGCAAGAACAGCGAGGCCGCAAGGTAGAAACACGGCTCGCAGGGCTTAACTCCCTTAAACTTGACGACCCACCATGACCGTCCCAGCACCCGCCACTCCCGCCCGCTCTTCCGGCACCGCGCCGCTGGCACGCTGGCGCCACTGGTGGCGCAAGCAATCCCCCACGCGGCAGGACCGCTATGTCACCCTCGGCCCGCTGCTGGCGGTGATGCTGTTTCTGGCGGCGGTGATTGCCGCCTTCGCCTATCTGCGCATCGAGGAAATCGACCGCGAACAGCAAGCGGTCAAACGCGATGTCGAATACGCCCAACAACGCTTGCGTCTGCGCCTGCTGGAACGCCAGGAGCAATTGATGCGCCTGGGCCGCGATGTCTCGAACAAGGAAGTGGACACCGAGGAGTTCATTGCCCAGGCCGAATCGCTGGTCAACCAGTATCCAGAGTTGCTGGCCGTGACCTGGGTTGATTCGCGCCGCAAGGTGAAAGCCGCCTATGTGTCGCCTAGCGCCAACTTGGCACAAGCCCGCCTGTCCGGGGAGCAACTCAAATACGGCGAAACCGAAGGCACCTTCGGCCTGGCGCGCGATTTGCGCCAACCGGTGTATTCGCGCCCGCTCCCAAACAAGGACGACACCAGCCACAACGGTGCCAGCCTGCAGTTGCAGATACCGCTGGACGACCAGGGCAAGTTCGGTGGTGTGATCATGGGTGAATACGCAGTGGACGGCCTGCTGCGCTTCGGCGTGCCAACCGAAGTCACCGCCAAATACGCGGTGGCGCTGCTCGACGACCAAGGCAAACTGTTGGCCGGCAACTTGCCGCCAGCGCGAAACACCGCCGCCAAGCTGTTGCCCTGGTCCGACGAGGCGCAGGAATACGAGATTCCGGTGTCACCGGTTGGCAACGGCCTGCTGCTCAAGGCTCAGGGTTACCGGGCATCGCTCGGTGTTGTGGGCAGCGGCTTTTTCTGGCTGGTCAGCGCACTTAGCGCCCTCACAGTGTGGATGTTGCTGGGCACCTGGCGCCATACGCGGCGGCGCGTGCAGGCCCAGGAGGCATTGATTTCGGAAACCAACTTCCGCCGCGCCATGGAAAACTCCATGCTGACCGGCATGCGCGCGCTGGACCTGCAAGGCCGCATCACCTACGTGAACCCGGCTTTTTGCCAGATGACGGGTTGGAGCGAGGACGAGCTGGTGGGCCGTACCGCGCCCTTCCCTTACTGGCCCGAGCAGGACCGCGAAACGCTTGCCGCGCGACTGGATGACGAGTTGCACGGTCGCTCCACCCCGGGCGGTTTCGAAGTTCGCATCAAACGCAAAAGCGGCGCGATTTTCGATGGCCGCATGTATGTCTCGCCCCTGATCGATCCGCGCGGCCAACAAACCGGCTGGATGACCTCGGTCACCGACATCACCGAGCCCAAACGTGTTCGAGAAGAACTGTCGGCCTCGTACGAACGCTTTACCACCGTGCTGGAAGGGCTGGACGCGGCGGTCTCGGTGGCGCCGCTCGGCAGCGAGGAACTGCTGTTTGCCAACAAGCTCTACCGCGCCTGGTTTGGCGGTGAAGTCGCAGGTCACATGAACCTGATTGCCCAGGCCGGGGTGCCGACTGCGGTACCGACCGAGGACACACTGGATGCCGTCGACGGGCTGGCCGGTCTCCCGACCGACACATTGACCACAGCCCAAACCGAAAACGCCGAGATTTTTGTACCGGAACTCGGCAAGTGGCTGGAAGTGCGTTCGCGTTACCTGACCTGGGTGGACGGGCGCCTGGCCCAGATGGTGATTGCCACCGACATCACGCCGCGCCGCCACGCCGAAGAGCAGGCCGCCCTGCAGGCCGAGCGCGCCCAGTCAGCCAGTCGCCTGATCACCATGGGCGAGATGGCGTCAAGCGTGGCGCATGAACTGAACCAGCCACTGACCGCCATCAACAACTATTGCAACGGCATGGTCTCGCGCATCAAGGGCCAGCAGATCAGTAACGAAGACCTGCTGGTGGCGCTGGAAAAAACCGCCAAGCAGGCGCACCGCGCCGGACAGATCATCCAGCGCATCCGCTCCTTCGTGAAACGCAGCGAGCCGAACCGCAGTTCGGCCGACGTGGCCACCATGGTCAGCAATGCGATGGAGCTGGCCGACATCGAGCTGCGTCGCCACAACGTGCGGCTCAGCCACTACATCGCGGCGCGCCTGCCGCCAGTGATGGTGGACCCGATCCTGATTGAGCAGGTGCTGATCAACCTGATGAAAAACGGCGCCGAGTCGATAGCCCAGGCGCGTCGGCCCACGGCGCGGCGCAGCGTGGAGTTGCGCGTCGTGCCCAAGATCATTGACGAGCAAAGCGTGATCGAGTTTTCGGTACTCGACTCTGGCAAGGGGTTGTCGCCCGAGGTGATGGGCCGGCTTTACGAAGCCTTCTACTCCACCAAGGCCGAAGGCATGGGCATCGGCCTGAAGCTGTGCCGCAGCATCGTCGAGTCGCACCAGGGCAGGATGCAGGCGGAGAACCTCTACAATGGCGATGAAGTGGTAGGGTGCCGGTTCACCTTCTGGATCCCCGTAACTCCCCTGCTTTCACCAGCGCTGGCTGCCACCGAAACGCCGTCCCCACCGGCTGGCGTTCACTGACAAGCTGTTTGATACCGTCTAAGCAAAAGGTTTGGCATGAGCTTGATTCCGAAAAAAGGCACCGTCTACGTCGTCGATGATGACGAGGGTGTGCGCGACTCGCTGCAGTGGCTGCTCGAAGGCAAGGACTACCGGGTGCGCTGCTACGACTCCGCCGAAACCTTTCTGAGCCGCTACGACGCGCGCGAGGTTGCCTGCCTGATCGTGGACATCCGCATGGGCGGCATGACCGGCCTGGAACTGCAGGACCGCCTGGTCGAACGCAAGTCGCCGTTGCCCATCGTGTTCATCACCGGCCATGGCGACGTGCCGATGGCGGTGGACACCATGAAAAAGGGTGCGATGGATTTCATCCAGAAACCGTTCCAGGAAGAAGCCCTTGTCAGCCTGGTAGAACGCATGCTGGATCAGGCCAAGGAAGCCTTCAGCGAACACCAGCAATCAGCCAGCCGCGACGCCCTGCTGGCCAAGCTCACCTCACGCGAAGCCCAGGTGCTCGAACGCATCGTCGCCGGCCGCCTGAACAAGCAAATCGCCGACGACCTGGGCATCAGCATCAAGACGGTGGAGGCGCACCGCGCCAACATCATGGAAAAACTCAATGCCAACACGGTGGCCGACCTGCTGAAAATTGCCCTGGGATCGAGCGCACCCAAGGCCTGAATATCCTCTTCCGCCGCTATTTTTTCGATAGCTGCCTGCGCCCGTGGTTTAAGGACCAGCGGGCGTTTTTACTTCAAAAAGCTGAATCATGACTGCACAACTGATCGATGGCAACGCCCTGTCCAGGCAACTTCGCGAGGAGGTCGCCCTGCGTGCGGGCGCGCTGCGTGCGCGCGGCATCGTGCCGGGCCTGGCGGTGGTGCTGGTCGGCGACAACCCGGCCAGCCAGGTGTATGTGCGCAACAAGGTCAAGGCCTGCCAGGACGGTGGCCTGCACTCGGTGCTGGAGCCCTATCCCGCCACCTTGAGTGAAGCCGATCTGCTGGCGCGTGTGGACGCCCTGAACAACGATCCGGCGATCCACGGCATCCTGGTGCAACTGCCGCTTCCGGCGCACATCGACGCCCAGAAGGTGATCGAGGCCATTTCACCCGAGAAGGATGTGGACGGTTTCCATGTCGCCAGCGCCGGTGCGCTAATGGTCGGCCAGCCCGGCTTCTGGCCCTGCACGCCCTACGGTTGCATGAAGATGCTCGAAAGCATTAACTACGACCTGAAGGGTAAACACGCTGTTGTTATCGGCCGCAGCAACATCGTTGGAAAACCCATGGCACTGATGCTGCTGCAGAAAAACGCCACGGTAACCATCTGCCACAGCGGCACCCAAAACCTCAAAGCGCTAACGCTTCAGGCCGATGTGGTGGTGGCCGCCGTCGGCAAACGCAATGTGCTGACCGCCGACATGGTCAAACCTGGCGCGGTGGTCATTGATGTGGGCATGAACCGAAATGACGAGGGCAAGCTCTGCGGCGATGTCGATTTTGCAGGCGTGAAGGAAGTGGCTGGCTGGATCACCCCGGTACCGGGCGGCGTGGGCCCGATGACCATCACCATGCTGCTGGTCAATACCCTCGAGGCTGCTGAAAGAGCCTCCACGGTCGGTCACTCCGTGTAACTCCCGCACCTTGCAGGCCGTCGCTCGCCAGAGACTTCGTTTCTGGTGCTCGGAGCCGCAGACACCAGCCCCGAGGGGGCCGCTGCGCCTGCGGGTCGGCAAAGCCGGATCTGCGGCCCCTGCTTGAAAAGAGGCGGCTAGCCTTTGGTTAACAGGCTATGCGTCGCCGGCTTTCGTAGCCCGGCTCAGACACCACAAGGTCCAGCCGGCAGCCAGCCACTGGGCCACATACAGGGCAGTGCCCAGACCATGCCAGAGCTTGAGATTACCACCCTCGGCACGCGCGTTGACAATGCGCGGCGAGACGCCAAATTCCACCAGCACCGCCAGGAAAAGCCCAGCCACTACATATTTCATAGCAGCTTGCGCAGACGGGGAAAGGGCTGAGACCTCTTTTCCCTTTAGAGCCATCAGGAGCAAAAAGGCGCAGGTGATACTGAGCCAGGTCTGAGCGGTAAACAGCTTTGCTGCCATGGCGCCGGCCGCGGCCGGATTGGGCAGGTGTACGAACAACAGGGGCACCACCAGAAATCCCAGGGCACTCAGGCTGCCCCACCACAGCGCAGCGAGCAGGATGCTGATGCGTGACCGGGTGTCCATGATCAGGTCAAGGAGAGCCACCAACGCGCCGCGAAGGGCCGCCTCGAGCAAGCGACGGCCCCCGAGGGGCGGGAGCCTGCGGCTCCAAAGCTGCTTGAGCAGCTTTGGACAGGAGACAGAGGCGAAGCGTCTCGCGAGCCGGGGCCTGCAAGGCCTCGGAAGCTACACGCAGTGAGCGACCGTGGGGGCATCAGATGTACATCACCGCAATGATTTCGTAACGCCTGATGCCACCGGGCGCCTGCACTTCGGCAGTATCGCCCTCGTCCTTGCCGATCAGCGCGCGGGCAATCGGTGAGCTGATGTTGACCAGGCCCAGCTTGATGTCAGCCTCGTCCTCGCCGACGATCTGGTAAGTCACCTTGTCGCCGCTGTCTTCATCCTCGAGCTCGATGGTCGAGCCGAACACCACCTTGCCGCCGGCATCGACCTCGGACGGGTCAATGACCTGGGCGGCCGACAGCTTGCCTTCGATTTCCTGGATGCGGCCTTCGACAAAACCCTGCTTGTCCTTGGCGGCGTCGTATTCGGCGTTTTCGCTGAGGTCGCCCTGAGCACGCGCCTCGGAGATCAGGTTGATCACATGCGGGCGCTCCACCGTCTTGAGCTGATGCAATTCGGCCTTGAGCTTTTCTGCGCCCTTTTTTGTAATCGGAATGGTTGCCATGGTTTGAGTCCTCCAAAAAGCGAAACCGCCACCAGTCACCTGGCGGCGGCGTCTAAACAAGTTTGTCCTAAAGCCAGTTTAATGCAAATCGGGTGCAGTCCCCATCAGCGCAGACCCTAGCAATTGTTGTCTCCACAGACGCGCCGCGGAACTACGCGATGCGACCGATCATGAGGCCTTCGGCCTACCAGCCAGGGCCGTGGATCTGGCTTTGCCAATCCGCAGGCGCAGCGGCACCCTCGGGGGGAGCTACACGCAGTTAGCGACCGCGGGGATGAAGCTCTCAGGCGAGCTGCGCGTGCAGCTCCTGGATCGAGTGCACGGTCAGGTTATCCAGGTACTTCATGCCCTCGACCGCCGCTTCGGCGCCGGCAATCGTCGTGAAAGTGGTGACCCGGGCCAGCAGGGCGGAAGTGCGGATCTGCCGCGAGTCGGCAATCGCGTTACGGCGCTCTTCCACGGTGTTGATAACCAGCGCAATCTCGTTGTTCTTGATCATGTCCACCACGTGTGGCCGGCCTTCGGTGACCTTGTTGACCACGCCGCAGCTGATGCCCGCTGCATTGATGGCTGCGGCAGTGCCTTTGGTTGCGACCAGCTCGAACTTCAGGGCCGCCAGCGCGCGCGCCACGTCCACGGCGCGCTCCTTGTCATTGTTCTTGACCGTCAGGAAAACCTTGCCCGAGGTCGGCAGCTTGGTGCCGGCACCGAGCTGCGATTTGACAAACGCCTCCCCAAAAGTCTTGCCCACGCCCATCACCTCGCCCGTGGACTTCATCTCGGGGCCGAGAATCGTGTCCACGCCTGGGAACTTGACGAAGGGGAAGACGGCTTCCTTGACGCTGAAATAAGGTGGTGTCACTTCCTTGTCGATACCTTGCGACGCAAGCGTCTGGCCAACCATGCAGCGTGCCGCCACTTTGGCCAGCTGTATGCCGGTAGCCTTGCTGACAAAAGGGACGGTGCGGGAGGCACGCGGATTGACTTCAAGCACGTAAATCACGTCCTTGCCATCCACATGCTGGATCGCAAACTGCACGTTCATCAAACCGACCACATTCAGTGCCGCTGCCATGGCGGCGGTCTGGCGCTTGATTTCGGTGACAGTTTCTGCGGCCAGAGAATACGGCGGCAGCGAACAGGCAGAGTCCCCGCTGTGCACACCGGCCTGCTCAATGTGCTCCATCACGCCGCCGATAAAGGTCTTGCCTTCTACATCGCGGATGCAATCGACATCACATTCAATCGCGTCGTTCAGGAAGCGGTCCAGCAGCACCGGCGAATCGTGGCTGACCTTGACCGCTTCACGCATGTAGCGCTCAAGGTCGCGCTGCTCATGCACGATCTCCATCGCACGACCGCCCAGGACGTAGCTGGGGCGCACCACCAACGGGTAGCCCAGCGCAGCGGCTTTTTCAAGCGCTTCGGGCTCGGTGCGGGCTGTGGCATTGGGCGGCTGGCGCAGCTTCAACGCATGCAGCAACTTCTGGAAACGCTCGCGGTCTTCGGCCGCGTCAATCATGTCGGGCGAGGTACCGATGATGGGAACGCCGTTTTTTTCCAGGTCCAGCGCCAGCTTCAAAGGCGTCTGGCCGCCGTACTGCACGATCACACCCAGCGGTTTTTCCTTGTCGACGATCTCCAGCACGTCTTCCAGCGTCAGCGGCTCGAAGTAAAGGCGGTCCGAGGTGTCGTAGTCGGTGGACACGGTCTCCGGGTTGCAGTTGACCATGATGGTCTCGTAGCCATCTTCGCGCATGGCCAGCGCGGCATGCACGCAGCAGTAATCAAACTCGATGCCCTGGCCGATGCGGTTCGGACCGCCGCCCAGCACCATGATCTTCTTGTTGTCGGTCGGATCAGCTTCGCATTCACTGCCCTCGCCTTCGTAAGTCGAGTACATATAGGCGGTGTTGGTCGCAAACTCGGCCGCGCAGGTATCGACCCGTTTGTAGACCGGTCGCACACCCAGTTCAAGACGTTTTTCGCGTATCGCGGTGTCTGTGGTCTTGAGCTGTTTGGCCAGGCGCCGGTCAGAAAAACCTTTTTGCTTCAGGGCGCGCAGAGTCGGCCCATCTATTTTGTCCAGCGTGGTGGTTTCCAGCTCCAGCTCGATCTTGACGATCTGCTCGATCTGCACCAGAAACCAGGGGTCGATCTTGGTCAGGGCAAACACTTCATCCACGCTCATGCCGAGCGCAAACGCGTCACCGACGTACCAGATGCGGTCAGGGCCAGGCGCGCCGAGTTCTTTCTCCAGCACCTCGCGGTCCTGTGTTTTCTCGTTCATGCCATCCACGCCAACTTCCAGGCCACGCAGGGCTTTCTGAAAAGACTCCTGGAAGGTGCGGCCCATGGCCATGACCTCGCCGACCGACTTCATTTGTGTGGTCAGGCGGGAATCCGCTGCCGGAAATTTTTCGAAGGCAAAACGCGGGATCTTGGTGACCACGTAGTCGATGCTGGGCTCGAAACTCGCGGGTGTTGCACCACCCGTGATTTCGTTGCGCAGTTCATCCAGCGTGTAGCCAATGGCCAACTTGGCTGCCACCTTGGCAATCGGGAAACCAGTGGCTTTGGAGGCCAGCGCGGAGGAGCGCGAGACACGCGGGTTCATCTCGATCACCACCATGCGGCCATCGACCGGGTTGATCGAAAACTGGACATTAGAGCCGCCGGTGTCAACGCCGATCTCGCGCAGCACGGCCAGAGACGCATTGCGCAGAATCTGGTATTCCTTGTCGGTCAGGGTCTGCGCCGGCGCTACGGTGATGGAGTCGCCGGTGTGCACACCCATGGGGTCCAGGTTTTCGATCGAGCAGACGATGATGCAGTTGTCCGCCTTGTCGCGCACCACTTCCATTTCGAACTCTTTCCAGCCAAGCAGCGACTCTTCGATCAGCAGTTCGCTGGTCGGCGAAGCTTCCAGGCCGCGCTTGCAAATAACCTCAAACTCTTCCGAGTTGTAGGCAATGCCACCGCCGGTGCCGCCCAGCGTGAAGCTTGGGCGTATCACCGTCGGAAAACCGAGCGTCTTCTGCACCGTCCAGGCTTCTTCCATGTTGTGCGCAATGCCCGAACGCGCCGAGCCCAAGCCGATCTTGGTCATCGCGTCCTTGAACTTCAAGCGGTCTTCAGCCTTGTCAATCGCTTCGGGCGTGGCGCCTATCAACTCGACCTTGTACTTGTCGAGCACGCCGTTGTGCCAGAGGTCCAGCGCGCAGTTGAGCGCGGTCTGGCCTCCCATGGTCGGCAGGATGGCGTCGGGCCGCTCTTTGGCGATGATCTTCTCGACCGTCTGCCATGTGATGGGCTCGATGTAGGTGACGTCAGCCGTGGCTGGGTCGGTCATGATGGTCGCCGGATTGCTGTTGATCAGGATGACCTTGTAGCCTTCTTCCCGCAGCGCCTTGCATGCCTGCACGCCGGAGTAATCGAACTCGCAGGCCTGGCCAATGATGATGGGGCCAGCGCCGATGATGAGGACGCTTTTGATGTCTGTGCGTTTAGGCATTCTTGTGTTGCTCCATCAGTGCCGTGAAGCGGTCAAACAAATACGAAATGTCGTGGGGACCCGGCGAGGCTTCCGGGTGGCCCTGAAAGCAGAAGGCCGGCTTGTCGGTGCGGGCCAGTCCCTGAAGCGTGCCGTCGAACAGGCTGATGTGCGTGGGGCGCAGGTTTGCGGGCAGCGTTTTTTCATCGACCGCAAACCCGTGGTTCTGGCTGGTGATGCTGACGCGGCCATTGTCGAGGTCTTTCACCGGATGGTTCGCGCCGTGGTGGCCGAACTTCATCTTGAAGGTTTTCGCGCCGCTGGCCAAGGCCATGATCTGGTGGCCCAGGCAGATGCCGAAGGTCGGGATGCCAGTTTCTATCAGTTCGCGTGTGGCGGCGATAGCATAGTCGCAAGGCTCCGGATCTCCGGGGCCGTTCGCCAGGAAGATGCCGTCGGGCTTGAGTTTGAGTACGTCGGCCGCAGGCGTCTGCGCCGGCACCACGGTGATGCGCGCGCCGCGCTCGGCCATCATGCGCAGGATGTTTTTTTTCACGCCATAGTCAAAGGCCACAACATGGAATTTCGGCGTGATCTGCACGCCATAACCCGCGCCCAGTTTCCACTCGGTCTGCGTCCACTCGTAGGTCTGCTTGACCGAGACCACCCTGGCCAGATCCAGGCCGGCCATGCTGGGCGCAGCCTTGGCGGCGGCGATGGCCTTGTCTTTGGCGGCCTGGGTGATTTCTTCGCCCGCAGCCAGCGTCAGGATGCAACCGTTTTGCGCACCCTGCGTGCGCAGGTGGCGTGTCAACTGACGCGTGTCCAGACCGGCGATGGCGACAGTTTTTTCCCTGACCAGGTACTCCGTCAGGGTCATGTCCATGCGGAAGCTGGATGCCAGCAGCGGAAGGTCCTTGATGATCAGACCGGCGGCATGAACCTTCTCGGCTTCAACGTCTTCGGCGTTTATGCCGTAGTTGCCAATATGCGGGTAGGTCAACGTGACGATCTGCTGGCAATAACTCGGGTCAGTCAGGATTTCCTGGTAACCGGTCATGGCGGTATTGAACACCACTTCACCGACGGTCGAGCCCGGGGCTCCGATGGAATTGCCGAGAAAGACGGTACCGTCTGCGAGCGCCAGGATGGCGTGCGAGGTTCTTCCTGATTTTCCCTGTAAAGACAAAAGCACTGGGTTCTCCGGATTGTTTACGGTTCGCCCAAGCGTGCACAAGAAACGTCTCGGTAAGACTCTTGCGGCTTGCTTTTGTGAGGGGTTTGGCTTTGTATGCGCTCGGGCGAAGCTGTGTTTTGAAAAGCCCCTGATTATAGCTTGCGGGCGACGTCTTCATATGCGTTTGTGGCATGACGTGCTCCACGCACGAGTTTGATCTGCTCAGGCCCTGGTCAGCGCCAGCGAGCTGGCGTACAGGCAGATTGCGGCGGCGGCGGCGACGTTAAGCGATTCTTCGCCTCCGGGCTGGTCAATACGCACCTTGAGGCTGGCGCGCGTCATCAGCGCGTCGCCAACGCCCTGCCCTTCATGGCCCATGGCCCAGGCGCAGGGCATGGGCAGGGCTTGCTGATGCAGAAAAAAGCCCTGGTGGGAGCTGGTCACGAGCAAAGGCACCGTCAATGCATCGAGGTCTTCGGGCGCCAGTCCTTCGACCAGTTGCAGCGCAAAATGTGCGCCCATGCCGGCACGCAGCACCTTGGGCGACCACAACGCCGCCGTTCCCCTGAGCGCGATCACCTGGCTGAAACCGAATGCCGCAGCGCTGCGCAACATCGAGCCGACGTTACCTGCATCCTGCACACGGTCCAGAATCAGAGAAGCAGCGCCCGGTGCCAAGGCCACCGGCGCCGGCAGATCCAGCACAAAACCCATGCGCGCCGGTGACTCCAAACCGCTGATGTCGGCCATCAATGCGTCGGGGATCACTATGGTTTTGATAGCTGCTTGCGCCCATTCGGTAGGGGCTACCGGCCAAAAAGACTCGCAGAAAACGCCAACGGCAGGTTTGAAGCCACGAGCCAGCGCCGCGCGGCACAGGTGGTCGCCTTCGAGCCAGATGCGGCCCTGCTTGCGGTAGCCCGTGTTGTCCTGCGAGAGCTTGCGCAAATCCTTGAGCAGCGTGTTGTCACGCGAGGTCACCAAAACCGGTGCGCCAGCGCTCAACGCAAGACCTCGGCGACGGGGCTGAAGGAGCGGCGATGTTGCGGACAGGCGCCGTGTTCGCGCAGCGCCGCCAGGTGTTCTGCCGTGCCGTAACCCTTGTGGCCGGCAAAGCCGTATTGTGGGTATTCCAGATGA
Organism: Polaromonas eurypsychrophila; assembly: GCF_014641715.1. Taxonomy (GTDB): domain Bacteria; phylum Pseudomonadota; class Gammaproteobacteria; order Burkholderiales; family Burkholderiaceae_C; genus Polaromonas; species Polaromonas eurypsychrophila. The sequence continues at coordinate 126,562 of NZ_BMIG01000006.1, forward strand.
AACTGCTCGCACCAGCGGTCACGGTGCACCTTGGCGAGGATGGAGGCCGCGGAGATAGCCGGAATCAGGGCATCGCCCTTGACGATGGCCTCCGCGAGGATACTCAGCGTCGGCAGGCGATTGCCGTCCACCAGCACCTTGACGGGTTTGAGGCGCAGGCCTTCGACTGCGCGCTGCATCGCCAGCAGGGTGGCCTGCAGGATGTTGAGGCGGTCGATCTCTTCCACGCTCGCCATGGCAATCGAGCAGCACAGCGCCTTGGCGCGGATTTCGTCGTAGAGCTTTTCGCGGCGCAGCGCGCTCAGCACCTTGGAGTCCGCCAGGCCCTTGATGGGCTGCAGGTCGTCCAGAATCACCGCTGCGGCCACCACCGGACCGGCGAGCGGCCCACGGCCGGCCTCGTCCACGCCAGCCCACAGGCCCGGCGTGTCCCAGGAGAGCATGACCTGTTCAGCCTGCAAGAATGTTCTGGATCGCATCGGTGGCTATTTTCGCGGTATCGCGCTGCAATTCTTCGTGCAGTGTTGTAAATCGTTGTTCAAGGGCGCGGATTTTTTCAGGTGCGGAGATTTTCGCATCCAGCCACTGCAAAACGCTGTCGGCCAGGGCCTGTGGCGTGGCGGCGTCCTGCAGCAGTTCCGGCACCACAAAATCGCGGCACAGGATGTTGGGCAAGCCGACCCAGGGCTGCAGTTTCTTGCGGCGCATGATTTGCCAGGACAGCCAGTTCATGTTGTAGGCAATCACCATGGGGCGCTTGTACAGCGCCGCTTCCAGCGTCGCCGTGCCACTGGCAATCAGGGTCACATCGCAGGCGGCAAGCACCGTGTGGGACTGCCCCGAAACAATCTGCACCTGGCCCAGCATGCCAGCAGACCGGGCAGCCAGTTCGATCTGTGCGCGCAGCGCAGGAACTGCAGGCACTATTATTTTGATAGCTGGATGCGCCCGTATTACATGGGCTGCAGCCTGAAAGAACCGGTCAGCCAGGTAATCGATCTCGGAACGGCGGCTGCCGGGCAACAAGGCGAGCACCAGGTCCTCCGCCTGCAGGCCCAAGAGCCGGCGCGCGGCCGCCTGATCGGGCCGTATGGGGATCACACCGGCCAGCGGATGTCCAACATAGGTGGCAGCGATGCCGTGTTGCGCCAGCAAGTCCGGCTCAAAGGGAAAAATGCACAAGACGTGGTCGACACTGCGGCGGATTTTCTCGACCCGATCGGCGCGCCAGGCCCAGACCGAGGGGCTGACGAAATGAACCGTTTTGATGCCTGCCGCTTTGAGATCGGCCTCAAGGTCGAGGTTAAAGTCGGGCGCATCGACGCCGATAAATACATCCGCCCGATCGGCCAGCAATTTTTTCCGAAGCTGAGTGCGAATGCCGACGATCTCGCGGTAATGCCACAGGACTTCGACATACCCGCGGACGGCCAGCTTCTCGCTGGGCCACCAGGCCTCGAAGCCGCGCCGCATCATTTGCGTCCCACCAATGCCACCGGCGCGCAGATCCGGCCAGCGTGCGCGAAAACCGTCGAGCAAGAGGCCTGCGAGCAAGTCGCCGGAGGTCTCGCCGGCCACCATGGCGAATGAAGGAGGGTTGGGGGTGCCAGCTCCTCCACGGGCTGGCAGAGAGCTGGATGCGTCCGGCACGATCGGCTAACGCACGATGCCGCGCTGCGGCGAGGTGGCTTCCAGAAAGCCCAGCATCATCTGCACGTCGGTTTCGGCTTCGGGATGTTGGACCGTCAGCGTGGCGATGCGCGCCCTCGCCTGCTCCAGCGTCAGGTCCTCGCGGTAGAGTGCCTTGTGCATGCCCTTGACTGCGGCGATCCGGTCAGCGGAAAAACCGCGCCGGCGCAGGCCTTCGAAGTTCATGGAGCGGGCAGCGGCCGGCTGGCCCTGACTCATCACAAACGGCGGCAAGTCGGCAAACAGCAGCGTGCACATGGCTGTCATGCTGTGCGCGCCCAGCCGCACAAACTGGTGCACGACGGTGAAGCCGCCGAGGATCACCCAGTCGCCGACAGACACATGGCCGGCCAGTTGCGAATTGTTGGCAAAGATGGTGTGGCTGCCGACATCGCAGTCATGCGCCAGATGGACATAAGCCATGATCCAGTTGTCGTTGCCCACACGGGTCACGCCGCTGTCGCCGGGCGAGCCAATGTTGAAGGTGCAGAACTCGCGCACGGTGTTGCGGTCGCCAATGACCAGTTCGCAGGGCTCGCCCGCGTATTTCTTGTCTTGCGGAATCGCGCCCAGGGAGTTGAACTGGAAAATGCGGTTGTCACGCCCGATGGTGGTGTGCCCCTCGATCACGCAGTGCGCGCCAATCGTCGTGCCGGCACCAATGCGAACATGCGGGCCAATCACGGTGTAAGGACCGACGCTGACGCTGCTGCCGAGCTGGGCCGCGGGATCGACCAGCGCAGTGGAATGAATGCCTGTCACGGAAGCGCTCTTGCTGTCTGAATCAGGCAATCGTGCGCATGGTGCACATCAATTCGGCCTCACAGGCCATGTTGTCGTCCACGCGGGCGACCCCCTTGAACTTGAATACGCCGGCCTTGAGCCTCTCCAGTGTCACTTCCATGATCAGTTGGTCGCCCGGTTCCACCGGCCGCTTGAAACGCGCACCATCAATGCCCGCAAAGTAATACACCGTCTTCTCATCGGGCGTGATGCCCTGCATGTCAAAAGCCAGCAGGGCCGCTGCCTGCGCCATCGCTTCAAGCATCAGCACACCCGGCATCACTGGCCGGTGGGGGAAATGGCCGGTAAAAAACGGCTCGTTCATCGTGACATTTTTCAGGGCCTTGATGCGTTTGCCCTTTTCGAGTTCGAGCACCCGGTCCACCAGCAGGAAAGGGTAACGGTGCGGCAACTGCTTAAGGATTTGGTGGATGTCCATCATCATTTTTATGGGTTCTTTCGAGAAGCGATGTCTGTGGTTTGCTCCAGCACCTTGAGACGTTCACGCAATCCGTGAAGCTGTTTGAGCGTGGCGGCATTTTTTTCCCAGCTCGCATTGTCGTCGATGGGAAACAGCCCGGTGTAATGCCCAGGCTTGTGGATGGATCGCGTCACCACCGAAGCCGCCGATATATGCACGCGGTCGGCCAGGCTCAAATGCCCCAGCACCACCGCACCGCCACCCACCGTGCAGTGCGCGCCTATGGTGGCACTGCCCGCCACGCCCACACAACCAGCCAATGCAGTGTGCCTGCCGATATGCACGTTGTGGCCAATCTGGATCAGGTTGTCGAGCTTGACGCCGTCCTCGATCACCGTGTCCTGCAGCGCGCCGCGGTCAATGCAGGTGTTGGCGCCTATCTCCACATCGTTGCCAATACGGACTGCACCAAGCTGCTCGATTTTTACCCAGGTGCCCTCATGCGGCGCAAAACCGAAACCGTCGGCGCCAATGACAGCGCCGGGATGCACAACGCAGCGATCGCCGATCACGCAGCCGTCATTGACAGTCACCCGTGAAGCTAGCCGTGTTTCCCGGCCGATCCGCACGTCATCGCCAATCACACTGTGCGCGCCAATGTGCACATCTGCACCCAACACGGCACGCGCTCCGATGCAGACAAACGCACCCACGAAAATCCCTGGTGAAAGCTCAGCCGAAGGATCAATGACGGCGCTGGAATGGATTCCAGCACGGCCGGGTTGCTCGTGGCGTTTTTTCCAAAGCTGGGTGATGCGGGCGAAATAGAGATAGGGGTCGCTGACGACGATGCAGGCACCGCGCTGGGTCGCCGCCTGCTGCGCCTGGGGACTCACCACGACGCAGGCAGCCGCAGACCGGCCCAGCTTGGCCTGGTACTTGATGTGGCTCAGGAAGGTCAGTTCTGCGGGGCCGGCAGATTCAAGTGGCGCGAGCCGTTCGATCAGGAGTTCCGGATCACCCAGCAATGTGGCATCAAACTCACCAGCCAGCGATGCGACGAGGTCTCCGAGTCTGAGCGTCACACGTGGCCTGTGCCTGAACGCTTACTTGGCGGCGTTGAGTGCCTTGATGACCTTGTCCGTGATGTCATGCTTGGGGCTGGCATACACCGCCTCCTGGAGGACTAGGTCGTATTTTTCGGTCTCGGCAACCGTTTTGACCACCTTGTTGGCGCGTTCGATGACCTGCTGCAACTCTTCATTTTTGCGTGCATTGAGGTCTTCCTGAAATTCGCGACGTTTGCGCTGGAAGTCCCGATCCTGATCGACCACTTGCTTCTGGCGGGTGGCGCGCTGGCTCTCGGACAAGGTGGGCGCTTCGCGTTCAAATTTGTCTGCCAGCGTTTTAAGCTGGGTACCCAGATCGCCGAGTTCTTTTTCGCGCTTGCCAAACTCCTGCTCCAGCTTGGCCTGGGCAGCCTTGGCGCTGTTGGCTTCTCGGAAAATGCGGTCAATGTTGACAATGCCGATCTTGAACTCCTGCGCACCCACTGCACAGGTGCCCAGAGCCATCAGCACGGCCAGAAATAATTTGGATGAAAAATACTTCATTAGAACGATGTACCAATTTGGAATTGCAATCTCTGGATTCTATCTGTTGGCTTCTTGCTCAGCGGATTGGCAATCGCCAGGCGCAAAGGCCCCAACGGGGAAATCCAGCTGATGCCGATACCCACCGATGAGCGCAAGTCACCCAGGCTGTATTTGTCGTTTTCACCAAACACATTGCCGGTGTCCACAAAACCGAAGAGGCGCAAGGTCCGGTCGTTACCCGCGCCCGGGAAAGGCGCCAAAATTTCCGCGTTCAAAGTGATTTTTTTAGGTCCGCCAATGGCGTTGCCCTGGGCATCACGCGGGCCCAGCGTACCCGGTTCAAAACCGCGCACCGAACCGAGGCCGCCCGAATAGGAATTCTTGAACACCGGGAAAGGCTGGCCGTTGAGGCCTTTGCCCCAACCCACCTCCCCATTCAGGGCAATGGTGAACTGCTTGTTCAGCGGAATGTACTTCTGGACCTGGTAGTTGGCGCGCAGGAAGCGGGCATCACCGGCAATGCCCCAATCGCCATAAGCCCGCTGGAAGGTACCTTTGCTCGGAACCAGTGCGCTGTCCCGGTCGTCGCGCGACCAGCCCACCGTCAATGGGACCGTATTGCTTTTGGCACCAAAGGTACGTATGTAATCTCGATACACCTGGGGAAGGACGGCGCCTGAAATATCGATCTGCTCCAGGCCAACACCAAAATAAACCGTATCAACCTCACTGAAAGGCACGCCAAAACGCACGCTACCACCCGTCGTCTTAAGCGCGTAATCTCCGCCTTGACTGTCGTAGGGTCTGGACGTGCGTGAGTAGATATCAAATGTCCGCGATATACCGTCATTGGTGAAATAAGGGTCCACCGTGCTCAGCACAAATTGCCGATTGAATTTTCCGGTGTTGACCTCCAGGCCCAGATAGTTGCCGGTACCGAATGCATTTTCCTGTTTGAAGCCAAAAATAAACGACAGTTTTTCGGCACTGGAGAACCCCGCGCCCAATTGCAGGTTACCGGTGGGTTTTTCAACCACCGCCAGGTTCAAATCCACCTGGTCCGGCGTGCCGGGTACTTCCTGGGTGTCGATGTTGACTTCGGTGAAGTAACCCAGTCGGTCCACGCGGTCCCGAGACAGGCGGATCTTGTCGCCGTCATACCAGGACGCCTCGAACTGGCGAAATTCGCGACGAACTACTTCGTCGCGCGTTCGGTTGTTACCACCGATATTGATACGCCGTACATAGGCACGGCGCGAGGGATCGCCTTGCAGCACGAAGGCCACGCGGTTATTGACCCGATCAATCTCAGGCTTGGCGTCGACTTTGGCAAAGGCAAAACCAAAGCTGCCGTAATACTCGGTAAAAGCTTTGACAGTTTGAGCCACCAGGTCAGCGTTATAAGCGTCGCCAGGCTTGATAGTCACCAGCGACTTGAACTCTTCTTCCCGCTCCAGGAAATTGCCCTCGAGCTTCACGCCCGACACAGTGAAGCGTTCGCCTTCCGTGATGTTGAGTGTGACGGAAATATCCTGTTTGTTCGGCGAAATGGCCACCTGGGTGGAGTCGACCTTGAACTCGAGGTAACCGCGTGTCAGATAGTAGGAGCGCAGGGTTTCGATATCGGCATTGAGCTTGACGCGCGAATACTGATTGGATTTGGTGTACCAGCTGAGCCAGCTACCGGTATTGAGGTCGAACAGGCCGCGCAAGGTGGACTCGCTGAAGGCCTTGTTGCCGACGACCCGGATTTCCTTGATTTTGGCGATATCGCCTTCAATTACACTGAAAGTAACATTGACGCGGTTACGCTCAATCGGGGTCACCGTGGTCAGCACCTCCGCGCCATAAAGGCTGCGGTTGACATATTGGCGCTTAAGCTCCTGCTCAGCGCGGTCAGCCAATGCCTTGTCGAAAGGCCGGCCATCCGCCAGTCCGATGTCGCGCAGCGCCTTTTTCAGCACTTCTTTGTCAAATTCCTTGGTGCCGACGAAGTCCACATCAGCCACGGTGGGCCGCTCTTCCACAATCACCACCAGCACGTCGCCGCTGACCTCCAGGCGCACATCCTTGAACAAACCGAGTCCGAACAGCGCGCGGATGGCACTGGAGCCTTTATCGTCGTTGTAGGTCTCGCCCACCCGAAACGGCAGCGAAGCAAAAATAGTCCCAGGCTCCACACGCTGCAGACCTTCAACCCGGATATCGCGAACGGTGAAGGGATCCACGGCCCACGCTGCCTGTGCGATCAGAAAACTGGCCACCATCGCGGATATGCTGCGGAGCTTGAATCGTTTGATTTGTTTTTGCATGAAAAATATGGAATTAACCCAAAAGCCGGGTGACATCATTAAACAGGGCAACAGACATCATGCCCAGCAGAATGGCAACGCCACCGCGTTGCAACCGGTCCATCCAAGCGTCAGACACGCTCTTGCCGGTGATCGCCTCCCAAAGATAATACATCAGGTGCCCACCGTCCAGAACCGGCAGTGGCAGTAAATTCAGCACCCCCAGACTGACGCTGATCAGCGCCAGAAACAGCAGGTAAGCACTCCAGCCAATGCTGGCCGACTTGCCAGCATAGTCGGCAATCGTCAGCGGCCCGCTGAGGTTTTTCAGAGACGCCTCGCCGATCAGCATCTTGCCCATCATCTTGAGCGTCAGCACCGACACCTCCCAGGTGCGAACCGCGCCGTTCCACAGCCCATCCAGCGGCCCGTACCGCACGGTCACCAGCGCCGGCGGCGTACCGACGTAAGCGCCGATACGTCCTATCGACTGATCGCCCTCCTGACGCATCTCCGGCGTGACCTGCACCTGCAGGGCTTGCCCGCCCCGGAGGATCTGCCAGCTCTGCGCACCTTTGGAGGCGCGTATGGTTTCGCGCAGTTGCTGGCCGTCCACAATGACCCGTCCGCCGACGCGCTGGACCACATCATTGGTGCGCAAGCCCGATTTTTCTGCTGCACCGCCCGGCATGACCTCGCCAATCACCGCCTGCGTCCAGGGGCCCAGAATGCCGATCTTCCTGAAAAGTTGCGCGTCGGCATCGGCCGCGTTGAGCTGGCCCAGCGGCAGCAGCACACTGCGTGTGGCCGCGACACCGCCGCTGGTGGACTCGCCGCCGCCGTCGGTGACCTGCAGACGCACATCGCGCCCGCCCAGGGCCGCGCGGGTCAGGCGCCAGCGCAGGTCCTCGAAGGAACGAACCTCTTCCATGGATTCGCCCTCAAAGGCGGCCTGTTGAACGCGTTCGCCGCCCCGCAGACCGGCGCGCTCGGCGATGGAGCCGGCGACCGGACTGGCCAACACCGCCTGAGGCTCCTGCATGCCGCTCCAGTTGACGACGGCATACAGCACGATAGCCAGCAGCAGATTGGCGGCGGGCCCGGCGGCCACAATCGCTGCACGCGCGCCCAGCGGACGGTTGTTGAAAGCCAGATGACGCTCCGCCGGATCGACCGGGCCCTCGCGCTCGTCCAGCATCTTGACGTAGCCGCCCAGCGGCAACATGCCGATGGAAAACTCTGTCGGGCGATTCTTCAGCCGCCAGGTGTAGATCGGTTTACCAAAACCCACCGAGAACTTCAGCACCTTGACACCGCAGGCGACGGCCACGCGGTAGTGGCCATACTCATGGATGGCGATCAGGATACCGAGTGCAACAACAAAGGCGACCAGGGTCAGCATGGCAATACTCCGATCAGTTTGTCAACTTGGCGGCCAGGCTTGTCGCCACCGCGCGCGACTGCTGGTCCAGTGCCAGCAGGTCGCCGATGCCGCAAATACAGGGCGCAGTGACTGCATCAAGCGTCGCGCGATTCACGGCATGAATCTGGTCAAAGCGTATCCGTTTTTCAAGAAAGGCGGCGACGGCCACTTCATTGGCCGCATTGAGCACCGCCGTAGTGCCTGCGGGCGCGTCGAGCACTTCCCAAGCCAGCGGCAGGCCGGGAAACAGGGCGTCGTCGGGGACCGAGAAAGTCATGGTGGCAAGCGCGCGAAAGTCGAGCGCCGGGGCGCCCGAGCTGATGCGCCCCGGCCAGGCCAGGCCGTAGGCAATGGGAACCCGCATGTCGGGTGTGCCGAGCTGGGCCATCACCGAGGTGTCGCGATACTGCACCATGGAATGGATGATGCTCTGCGGGTGAATCACCACCTCGATCTGCGCTGGCGTCAAGCCGAACAGGAAACGCGCCTCGATCACCTCGAGCGCCTTGTTCATCATGGTGGCCGAGTCCACCGAAATCTTCCGGCCCATGACCCAGTTCGGGTGGGCGCAGGCCTCGTCCGGCGTGACATCGCGCAGGCTGGCCGGCGTGCGCGTGCGAAACGGCCCACCGGACGCCGTCAGGATGATCTTGTCGATACGTTCGGCCCAAGCCGCCGGATCTTCGGGCAGGGACTGAAAGATGGCTGAATGCTCGCTGTCAATAGGGAGCAGTTGTGCCCCTCCCTCGCGCACCGCCTGCATGAACACCTCGCCGCCCACCACCAGGGCTTCCTTGTTGGCCAGCAGCAGGCGTTTGCCGGCATGAGCGGCCGCCATGCAGGCGCGCAGACCTGCAGCGCCGACGATGGCCGCCATCACAATGTCGACACGCTCGTCAGACGCTATGGTTTCGAGAGCATCTTCTCCAAGCAGGACATGGGTTGAGAGTCCATTTGCCTTCAACTTCTCAGCCAGATTGCGACCGTGCGGCGTGCTCGCCATGACAGCATAACTCGGCCTGAAGCGCAGGCATTGCGCCAGCATCAATTCGGTTTGCGTGGAGGCGCTGAGGGCGAACACCTCGAAGCGGTCCGGATGGCCGGCGATCACGTCGAGTGTGTTGGCGCCGACCGACCCGGTCGAGCCCAAAACCGTGACCCTCTGTTTTTTCATGGCGAATCGAGCGACGCCGGGCCGCCCCAAAGCGCGAGCCCCCAGCCGGGGGGCGGCGGAGTATGCAAAGCGACAAGCGTGGGAGCCATATCTCAGACCGTGACCAGCATCAAGGCCAGCGGCAGCACCGGCACCAGCGCATCGACGCGGTCCAGCACGCCGCCGTGGCCAGGCAACAGACCGCTGGAATCCTTGGCGCCGGCACTGCGCTTGACCAGGGACTCGACCAGGTCGCCGACCACGCTGAAGGCGGCGAGAAAAATCATGGCCAGCAGAGTCACCGGCAGGCCGTACTGCGCGGCCAGCCGCGCGTAAAGACTCTGCCCGGTGCTGTCCAGCGCCACCCAGGCGATGCAAAGCACCAGCACGCCCACCATGCCGCCCCAGACACCCTCCCAGCTTTTGCCCGGACTGATGGCCGGCGCCAGTTTGCCTTTGCTGAAACGCCCGCCCAAGCCTTTGCCGGCAAAGTAGGCGCCGATATCGGCCACCCAGACCAGCAGCAGCAGCGACAGCAGGAACTCGATGCCAATAACGCGTGCCTGCGCCACCGCCAGCCAAGCCAGCCACAGGGCCAGCACGCCCACCACCAGGCGCAGTGTTCGCGGAATGCGCGGCCACCCGGCCACACCACTGCGCAGCAGCCAGGCGCCGACCAGCACCCAGGCTGCGCCTGCCAGCCGCCACAGCAGCGGCAGAGGCTGATCGAGCATGCCGAGGTCCCAAGACATGGCGCACAGCACCACACAGGCGAAGCCGGCGACCAGCGAGGCAATAGGACCGTAGCCGTTCAGGCGCCCCCACTCCCAGGCGCCGGCAGCAATCAGCACCACGGCGAGGACAGAAAACGGAATCGGTGTCGGGTAAAACAGTGCCGGCAGCAAAATGGCCAGCAGCACGATGGCGGTGATCACGCGTTGCTTGAGCATCAGGCGGCCTTCACGGTGGTTTTTTTGGGGCCGGGGGTGATCTGGCCGGACGTCTTGCCGAAGCGCCGCTCACGGCTGGCATAAACGGCAATCGCTTCATCGAGCGCAGTATCGTCAAAATCAGGCCAGAGTTTGTCGGAGAAATGCAGCTCGGAATACGCCGCCTGCCAGAGCAGAAAATTGCTGATACGCAGCTCGCCGCCGGTGCGTATCACCAGGTCCGGGTCCGGCACATGGGCCAGGGACAGCGCGCGGTCCAGTGCCATCTCGGTGATTTCCTGGCCGCCGGCGGCCAGCTTGCGCGCGGCCTGGGCGATGTCCCAGCGTCCGCCGTAGTTGAAACACACATTGAGGACCAGGCGGTTGTTGTCTGCCGTCGCCGCCTCGGCCTGCACCAGCCCTGCCCGAACCTTGTCTGAGAGCTGCTGGCGCTCGCCCACAAAATGCAGTTGCACGCCGTTGGCCTTGAGTGAGGGAACCTCGCGCGCCAGCGACAGCGCCAGCAGCTCCATCAGGCCGGAGACTTCCTCGGCTGGACGGTTCCAATTTTCGGATGAAAACGCAAACACGGTTAGTACAGCGATGCCGCGTGCCATGCAGGCTTTCACGCAACGGCTCAGCGCGCTCACGCCCTGTTGATGGCCGGCCACGCGCGGCAAAAAACGTTTGGTCGCCCAGCGGCCGTTGCCGTCCATCACGATGGCAAGGTGGTGCGGAACGGTAGTGAGGCTTGGAGCGATCATGTCAGCGATCAGTCGCTGCGCTGAGCGAGCGTGGGGACGGTCTTTTCAAGCAGGGGCCGCGGAACCGGCTTCGCCGGGCCGCAGGCGCAGCGGCCCCCTCGAGGGGCAGAGAGCTACGCGGAGCGAGCGAACGTGGGGGCAATCTACACCGCCATGATGTCTTGTTCCTTGCCAGCGACCAGCTTGTCGACATCTGCAATAAAACGGTCGGTGGATTTCTGGACCTCATCATGGGCGCGGCGCTCGTCGTCTTCCGAGGCCAGCTTTTCCTTGACGAGTTTCTTGACGCCGTCGTTGGCGTCACGGCGCAGGTTGCGGATCGCGACCTTGGCATGTTCGCCCTCTCCCCGCACGATTTTGGTCAGCTCCTTGCGGCGCTCTTCGGTCATGGCGGGCATCGGCACGCGAATCAGGTCGCCCTGGGTGGCTGGATTGAGCCCGAGGTCGGAATCACGGATGGCTTTTTCAATCTTGGCGCCCATGCCCTTTTCCCAGGGCGACACGCTGATGGTGCGTGCATCGAGCAGCGAGACATTGGCCACCTGGCTGATCGGCACCATGGCGCCGTAGTAGTCCACCTGGACGGTGTCCAGCAGGCCGGGGTTGGCGCGGCCGGTGCGTATCTTGGTCAGCGACTGCTTGAAGGATTCCAGCGACTGCTGCATTTTCTGCTCGGTGCTGCTCTTGATATCAGTAATGCTCATGATGGAGTCTCCGGAGGAATCTTGTTTTTGCAAAAGTTGCGAAGGGCCGCAGCGGCCCGAAGTCTCAGACGTGAACCAGCGTTCCCTCGTCCTCACCCTGCACCACGCGCTTGAGGGCGCCGTGTTTGAAAATGCTGAAGATCTTGATCGGCAGCTTCTGGTCGCGGCACAGCGCGAAGGCCGTGGCGTCCATCACTTCCAGGTTCTTGCCGATGACCTCGTCAAACGTGATGTTGGTGTAACGCGTTGCCGACGGGTCTTTCTTCGGATCGGCGCTGTAGACACCATCCACCTTGGTGGCTTTGAGCACGATTTCCGCGCCAATTTCCGCGCCACGCAGGGCGGCAGCGGTGTCGGTCGTGAAAAACGGATTGCCGGTTCCGGCTGCAAAAATCACGACCTTGCCTTCTTCCAGGTATTGCAGCGCCTTGGGCCGAACATAAGGCTCGACGATACGCTCGATGCCGATGGCCGACATGACACGCGGCGTGAGGCCGGCCTTGTCCATGGTATCGCCCAGGGCCAGCGCATTCATCACGGTGGCCAGCATGCCCATGTAGTCAGCCGTGGCGCGGTCCATGCCGACCGAGCCGCCCGCCACACCGCGAAAAATGTTGCCGCCGCCGATCACGACGGCGACTTCCACACCCATGCGCGTGACCTCGGCAATTTCCTCAACCATGCGCACAATCGTCGCGCGGTTGATGCCGAAGGCATCGTCTCCCATCAAGGCTTCACCTGAAAGTTTCAACAAGATTCGCTTGTAGGCTGGCATGAGGGAAGTTCCTGTCGTTTTTATGGGCGTAAGTTTAGCGGCCTTCCGGGTCAATGGGGCAGGATCAGCCTTTGGCGGCGGCGATCTGGGCAGCCACTTCGGCAGCGAAATCGTCCACCTTTTTCTCGATGCCTTCGCCAACGACGTACAGGGTGAAAGACTTCACGCTGGTGCCTTTTTCCTTGAGCATCTGCTCGACGGTCTGCTTGTCGTTCTTGACGAAGGACTGGTTGAACAGGCTGACTTCCTTGAGGTACTTCTGCACGCCGCCTTCGATACGCTTGGCAACAATTTCGGGAGACTGCACCGGTTTGCCGGCGGCAGTTGCCACAGCCGCGTCTTCGGCGGCCTTGGCGGCAGCCACGGAACGCTCACGCGCCACCAGTTCGGCCGGCACCTGGTCGCCAGACAGCGACACCGGTTTCATGGCGGCCACATGCATGGCCACATCCTTGGCGGCGGTCTCGTCGCCGTCAAACTCGACCACCACGCCGATGCGCGTGCCGTGCAGGTAAGAAGCCAGCGCGCTGCCTTCGAAACGCTTGAAGCGGCGCACCGACATGTTCTCGCCGATCTTGCCGATCAGGCCCTTGCGAACGTCTTCCACCGTCGGGCCGAAACCGTCCAGGCTCAGGGGCATAGCACCGACAGCGGCAACGTCCGCGGGGTTGTTGTTGACGATACCCTTGGCGACCGCGTCGGTGAAAGCCAGAAAGCTGTCGTTCTTGGTGACAAAGTCGGTTTCGCAGTTGATCTCGACCAGCGCGCCGGTGCCGCCTTCGCTGTGATAAGCGATCACGCCCTCAGCGGTGATGCGGGAAGCGGCCTTGCCAGCCTTGTTGCCCAGCTTGACGCGCAGGATTTCCTCGGCTTTTTCGAAATTGCCTTCGGCTTCGGTCAGGGCTTTCTTGCACTCCATCATCGGTGCGTCGGTTTTTGCGCGCAGTTCTGCGACCATGCTTGCTGTGATTGCCATCTTCGGTTCTCCGTGTGTCGTGTTGACTTCAAATAAATACAGGTGCCTTTGGACAAGGCTGTAAAAAAGGGGCTACGCGAGCCCCTTTTTCGCGTCAGGCGCAGGGCCGGGCCGATCAGGCAGCGGCGTTTTCCACTTCGACGAATTCGTCGGTGCTTTCGGCGGAAACCATCTTGACGACTTCATTGCCGGCGCTAGCGCGGCCTTCGATGATGGCGTCGGCGATGCCGCGTGCATACAGGGCCACCGCCTTGGACGAGTCGTCGTTGCCGGGGATCACGTAGTCGATGCCGATGGGCGAGTGGTTGGAGTCAACCACGCCGATCAGCGGGATGCCCAGCTTCTTGGCTTCCAGGATGCAGATGTTGTGGAAGCCCACGTCGATCACGAAAATCGCGTCAGGCAACGCATTCATGTCCTGGATGCCGCCTATGTCTTTTTCCAGCTTTTCCATTTCGCGCTTGAAGGTCAGCTGCTCTTTCTTGCTCAGGGAGTCAAGGCCAACTTCCTGCTGGGCCTTCATTTCCTTGAGGCGCTTGATCGAGGTCTTGACCGTCTTGAAGTTGGTCAGCATGCCGCCCAGCCAGCGCTGATCGACAAAAGGCACGCCGGCGCGTTTGGCTTCAGCGGAAACCAGTTCACGGGCCTGGCGCTTGGTACCAACCATCAAAATGGTGCCGCGGTTGGCGGACAGTTGCTTGGCGAACTTCATCGCGTCCTCGAACATCGGGAGCGATTTTTCGAGGTTGATGATGTGGATACGGTTGCGATGGCCGAAGATATACGGGGCCATCTTGGGATTCCAGAAGCGGGTTTGGTGACCGAAATGGACGCCGGCTTCCAGCATTTCACGCATGCTTGTTGACATAGAGATACTCCAAAGGTTGTGTCTAAAATCAGCGCTTATCGCCTGAAGGGCTCATTTGCATAAGTCCCGAAGGCAACACCTTGAACGGCTGATTTGCGATTTATTGCGCGAACGGCCGGACAGCCTTTCGTACAACCCGCTGAGTATAACATCCCGCCACCTGAGCAGGGCCACCGGACCGCCCGCCATATGGGGGAGGCCCACCCAAGCCATCGTCCCGCCCGTTTCATCCTTACTATAAAAAAGATAGCTGTCCATGCCCGTCTGACATGGGCTACGACTCGATTTAACCAGGAAACCATGCCTTCTCCCCTGACCCCCTCGATTTCTCCCGGTAGACGCCGGCTCAGGCCGTGAAAGTCGCCGTCATAGGCGCCGGCGTCATCGGCATCACCACCGCCTGGGAACTGGCCATGGACGGCCATGAAGTCACCGTGTTCGAGCGCCGCGGTGCTGCTGCTGAGGAAGGCAGCTTCGCAAACGCCGGCGTGGTCGCGCCCGGCTACGTCACCCCCTGGGCCGCGCCGGGCATGCCTCGCAAGGTGCTCAGCCACCTGTTCAGTCGCCACGCCCCGGTCGCACTGGGCCTGCCACTGTCCGGCAGCGAGCTGGCCTGGATCTGGAAATGGTGGCGCGCCTGCCGGCTGGAGACCTACCTCGCCAACCGCGCCCGGCTGCAGCGCCTGGCTTTTTACAGCCGGGAACGCCTGCACCAGATCACCGCCGACCGGCAGCTCGAGTACGACCGCAGCCCCGGTTACCTGGTGCTGCTGCGTGGCGAAGCCGACGCCCGCATGGTGGAGCCCGGCCTGCAGGTGCTGCGCGACGCCGGCGTCAGCTTCCGGCAGATCGGTAGCGACGAGGCACGCAAGATCGAGCCGGCCTTGAACCCGGACACGGGCTTGCTGGGCGCGGTGCACCTGCCCGATGACGAAGTCGCCAACTGCCGCCAGTTTGCGCTGCTGCTCAAGACCGACGCCCAGCGACTGGGTGTCAATTTCGAGTTCAACAAAGCAGTAGCCCATATGGATAGTAAGCAGTCAGCTACTTTTTTGATAGCAGGTGAGACCACCCCGCGCAGTTTCGACGCGGTGGTGCTGTGTGCCAGCCTGGCGTCGGCGCGTCTCCTCAGGCCGCTAGGCCTGAAGATTCCGCTTGCGGCGGTGTACGGCTACTCGATCAGCGCGCCGATCCGCGAGCCGCTGAACGCGCCGCGCAGCGCACTGATGGACGAACGCTACAAGGTCGCCATCTCGCGGCTGGGCAACCGCGTGCGCGTCGCGGGCAGTGCAGAGATCGGCGGCTGCCCCGACAAAAAACGCGCGGCCTCGGTGCAGACGCTGTACAAGGTGCTGCAAGACTGGTTTCCGGGTGCAGCCCACACATCAAACACAGGCGCCAGCGTGCAGGAATGGAAAGGCGCCCGCCCCATGCTGCCGGACGGCCCGCCCATCATCGGTGCCAGCGGCCTGCCTGGCCTGTGGCTCAACCTGGGCCATGGCTCCAGCGGCTGGGCCCTCAGTTGTGGCAGCGCCAGAGCAGTCGCTGACCTAGTGGGCGGCATAACGCCAGCAATAGACATGGACGGGTTCGACGTCGGGCGACTCACGCGCTAACAACGCAAAAATCGCACAATCGGGCCATGCAAAAACTCTCCACCGCCCTCACCCTTCCGCTGTATGGCGTGGCTGCGACCCGCCGGCTGGAGCAGCAGGCTGCAGCGGCGCTGCCCCCGCACACACTGATGCAGCGAGCAGGGCTGGCTGCGGCACGTCTCACGCTGGCGCTGGCGCCGCATGCGCAGCAAGTCTGGATCGCCTGCGGGACCGGCAACAATGGTGGTGACGGCCTGGAAGCAGCCATGCACCTGCACCAGGGGGGGAAAACCGTCACGGTCACCTGGTTGGGCGAACGAAACGAACGCGCGGGCAAGCTACCCGCCGACGCGCTGGCCTCGCTGCAGCTGGCACGCGCTGCGGGCGTGCCATTTGCCGACACCCCGCCGCCGGACTGGGACTTCGCCATCGATGCCCTGCTGGGCATAGGTGGCACGCCGCAAGCCAGCGGAGTACCCACAGGACCACTGGATCAGTGGCTGCACCTCCTGCGCAGCAGCCGTCAGCCCGTGCTGGCACTCGACATCCCGAGCGGCCTGGAGGCCGACAGGGGCACCGACATAGCTCCTGAATTCATAGCTGCTCACCCCTACCAGGAAAGGGCTGGAGCCCGATTTTGCTTGAGCTTTTTGACCTTGAAGCCAGGTTTATTCACCGCCGCCGGTCGCGACCTGGCAGGCCAGGTCTGGTGGGATGACTTGAGCATTGCCGCACTGCCCGACCTGACGCCCGACGCCTGGCTGGCGGGACAGGACCGCACCGGCACCTTCGGCCGCGACCGAGCCCGCCACCTCAGCCACAAGGGCACATTCGGCGATGTGGCCATCGTCGGCGGCGCGTCCGCAGGCACAAGCCACATGGCTGGCGCTGCCTTGCTGGCCGGCCGTGCGGCCCTGCATGCCGGCGCCGGCCGGGTGTTTGTCGCCCTGCTCGGTAGCCCAAGCCTGACGGTGGACCCGCAGCAACCGGAGCTGATGTTTCGCAGCCTGGACGCCCTGGACCTGGCTGAGCAGGTCGTGGTTTGCGGTTGCGGCGGCGGCGATGCAGTCGCCACTGTACTGCCCAAAATCCTGTCGAGAGCAAAAGCCCTGGTACTCGACGCCGATGGTCTCAACGCGGTGGCAAGCGACACATCCCTGCGAGCCCTGCTCCGCACCCGCGCCGCCCGGGGCTGGCACACCATCCTGAGTCCGCACCCGCTCGAGGCCGCGCGCCTGCTGGGCAGCACCACGGCAGCCGTGCAGGCGGATCGCCTGGATGCGGCAAACCGGGTGGCGGCACAATTTCAGTGTGTCGTGCTGCTCAAGGGATCGGGCACGGTAATCACCGCCCCCGGGGAAATTCCGGTGATCAACCCCACCGGCAATGCGCGTCTGGCCACGGCCGGCACCGGCGATGTGCTCGCCGGCATGCTGGGCGCCGCCTTGGCCGCCGGGCTGCCGGCCTTTGAGGCCGCCTGCAGAACGGTGTTCCGACATGGCCAACTGGCCGATGACTGGACGACCAGCCACCCGGGACAGGTGCTGACTGCTTGCCTGTTAGCCCAGGATCATCAGCCCGATCTGCAGCAGCAACAGCAGCACCAGCGCTGACAGGTCCACGCCGCCAATCTGCGGAATCACCCGACGCAACGGCGCCAGTAAGGGCTCGGTCAGGCGGCCCAGCAGGACATACATCGCCGAGCCGGGCTGCACCCAGGAAATGATGGCAAACGCCAGCACGGCCACAAAGGCCACCTGCAGGGCGACACGCAGCAGCATCTTCAGCGCGGCAAGCAGCAGCGCCGGCAGCAGCATGACATTCAGGTCCACCATGCCCTCGAGACCACCCGACAGCGCACCGATCAGCAGCGCGCTCAGCAGGGCGAACAGAAGCGCCAGCACAAAAGCAGCCAGCACGCTGGCCCAGTCCACACGCGACTGCGCCACCGCTTTGGGCAGCACACGCCGCAGGGGCTTGACGAGCCAGTCGCTCACGGCCATCACGAAGGTGCCGGGCTGGGCGCGCATGTTGATGCGCTGGTAGTTCATCCAGGCGCGCAGCAAGGCCGCTCCGATCAGCACGAAGAAAAGCGTCTCAAGCAAAAAGGCCAGAATACGGATCAGCATGGCGGCTCAGCGCCTCGGTTTTTTGCTGGACTTGCGGCCGGCACTGCTGGCCGATTTCTTGACCGCCGCCTTGAGCGCCTGGATCGGCGAGACCGCCGCGCGACTGCCGCCGGCGCTGCTGCCGCGTCCGCCGGCGCCCGGCCCGCTTCGCTTGTCGCCACGCGGTTCACCCGAGCTGCGGTTTGCGCCGCGCTCCTGCTCCGGCAGGTCGGTACTGCGCCCGCCGGTCTTGTCCTTCATGGCACGGGTTAGCAACTCCTCGCCCTCGCGGACCAGGCGGAAATCGATCTTGCGCCCATCCAGGTCAACCCGGCTGACCTGCACCCGGACCCGTGTGCCGATGGCATAACGAATGCCGGTGCGTTCACCGCGCAGCTCCTGGCGCGCCTCGTCAAAGCGGAAGTACTCGCCGCCCAGTTCGGTGATGTGCACCAGGCCCTCGACATACATCGCGTCCAGCGTGACGAAGATGCCGAAGCCGGCAGCCGACGTGACCACGCCGCCAAACTCCTCGCCCAGGTGCTCACGCATGTATTTGCATTTGAGCCAGGCTTCGACATCGCGACTGGCCTCGTCAGCACGGCGCTCGTTGGCGCTGCAATGCAGGCCTGCGGCCAGCCAGGCCAGCTGGTCCACGCTGAATTTTTTCGGCTTTTGCGTCGGGTCGCTGACCCGCGATGCCAGCCGCTTGGACAGCTTGGCCTCGGCTTCGCCGGGGGTGGGCAGGGTCGGCAACTGGTAAGTCTTCTGGTTAAGGATGGCCTTGATGACACGGTGCACCAGCAAGTCGGGGTAGCGACGGATCGGGCTGGTGAAATGCGTGTAGGCCTCGTAAGCCAGGCCGAAGTGGCCGTTGTTCATCGGCGTGTAAATCGCCTGCTGCATGGAGCGCAGCAGCATCGAATGGATTTGCTGCGCGTCCGGCCTGTCCTTGGTGGCCACCGCGATCTGCTGGAACTCACCGGGGCTCGGGTCGTCGCTGATTGTCATTCCCAGGCCGATGGCCTTGAGGTAGTTTCTCAGCATGTCCTTTTTCTCGGGCGTCGGGCCTTCATGCACCCGGAACAGGCCCACGTGCTTGCTCTGCGAGATGTAGTCGGCCGAACACACGTTGGCCGCCAACATGGATTCCTCGATCAGCCGGTGCGCGACGTTGCGCGTGCGCGGCACGATTTTTTCGATGCGGCCTGCGTCATCGCAAACAATCTGGGTTTCGGTGGTTTCGAAGTCCACAGCGCCACGCACGCTGCGCTCCTTGAGCAGCGCCTGATAGACATCGTGCAGGTCCAGCAGATGTGGCACCAGGGCCTTGCGCTGCGCCGCTTCCGGACCGCGCGTATTGGCCAGAATGGCCGCGACCTCGGTGTAGGTGAAACGGGCATGACTGAACATGACGGCCGGGTAGAACTGGTAGGCGTGGACCTCGCCCTTGGCATTGACCAGCATGTCGCAGACCATGCACAGGCGCTCGACATGGGGGTTCAGCGAACACAGGCCGTTGGAGAGTTTTTCCGGCAGCATGGGGATGACGCGGCGCGGAAAATACACGCTGGTGGCGCGGTCGTAGGCGTCCACGTCGATCGCGCTGCCAGTTTCCACGTAGTGGCTCACATCCGCAATCGCCACCAGCAGGCGCCATCCCTTGCCGCGGCCGACCTTGGCGGGCTCACAATACACCGCATCATCAAAGTCACGCGCATCTTCGCCGTCGATGGTGACCAGCGGAACGTCGCTGATGTCCACACGGTGTTTTTTGTCGGCGGGTCGTACGGAGTCCGGCAGGGTCCGGGCCAGCGCCAGCGCCGCGTCACTGAACTCGTGCGGCACACCGTACTTGCGCACCGCGATTTCAATCTCCATGCCGGGGTCGTCGATCTCGCCGAGCACTTCCTTGACGCGTCCGACCGGCTGGCCAAACAAGGCCGGCGGCTCAGTCAGCTGGACCACCACAATCTGGCCCGACTTGGCGGTACCAGTCGCCCCTTTGGGTATCAGCACGTCCTGACCGTAACGCTTGTCTTCGGGCGCCACCAGCCATACACCGCTTTCCTGCAGCAGCCGGCCGATGATGGGGTTGGACGAGCGCTCGATGATTTCCGTGACGCGACCCTCGGGACGGTTCTTGCGGTCATGCCGCACGATGCGCGCCTTGACACGGTCCTTGTGCAGCACGGCGCGCATTTCGTTGGGCGGCAAATAGATGTCGGCCTCGCCGTCATCGCGCTGTACAAAACCGTGGCCATCACGGTGGCCCGAAACGGTGCCTTCAAATTCGGCAAGCAGCCCGGCGCCCTGGCCGGTGCTTTGAGTGGTCGTTTTGATAAGTGATCTCTTTTCTTGAGATGATTGGTTGTCGGAAATCAGCAAAAAACGCGCCCGTTGGCGTTCCCCTTCTGCCTTACATGGGGGCAGCCAAAAAGGCTGCAACATGAGAGAAAATTTTTGAAGTCCGCCCCTGGAAATTCATTCCGTAATGGTACACTGCTGGCTGTGCCCGGGTGGCGGAATTGGTAGACGCGCACGGTTCAGGTCCGTGTATCGCAAGATGTGGAGATTCGAGTTCTCTCCCGGGCACCAGATACATCCAAACCAGTGAAAGCTGGCTCAAAAAAGGCCACTGTCAATCCAGTGGCCTTTTTGTTTTTCATGCACTGAGGTGCTGCTCATGCGCCGCTGGTGCCTGTCACCTCAGACAGGCACAGCCACCAGGTCATGACCCTGGGTGCCGACAATCCTGGCCTTCGTGAATTCTCCGATCTTCAGCGTCTTGCTGATTTTCTCGGGCGGCAACAATTTCACCACGCCATCAATCTCGGGCGCATCGGCATAACTGCGACCCACGCCGCCTTTTTTGCCCATGCCTGGCGCCGAGTCCACCAGCACCTGCATGGTGGCACCCACACGCTGCTGCAGCTTCTGGCTGGAGACCGCCTCGGCAACCGCCATGAAGCGCGCCCGGCGTTCTTCGCGCAGTTCCATGGGCAGCATGCCGGGCAGCGCATTGGCCGTGGCGCCATCGACCGGGCTATAGGCAAAACAGCCGGCGCGGTCAATCTTTGCCTCACGCATGAAATCGAGCAGGTGTTCGAACTCTGCCTCGGTCTCACCCGGAAAACCGGCGATAAAGGTGCTGCGAATCACAATCTCGGGACACATCTCGCGCCAGCGCGCAATACGTTCCAGGTTCTTCTCGCCGCTGGCCGGGCGCTTCATGCGTTTGAGCACGTCGGGATGGCTGTGCTGCAAAGGCACGTCGAGATAAGGCAGTACCTTGCCGCTGGCCATCAGAGGAATCACTTCGTCCACACTGGGATACGGATAGACGTAATGCAGCCGCACCCAGGCGCCGTAAGGTTCGGCAATCTCTCCGAGTGTCTGTACCAGTTCCAGCATGCGGGTCTTGACCGGCTTGCCGTCCCAGAAGCCAGTGCGGTATTTGACGTCCACGCCATAGGCAGAGGTGTCCTGGCTGATCACCAGCAGTTCCCGAACACCGCCCTCAAACAATGCGCGTGCCTCGTTCAACACATCGCCGATCGGCCGAGAGACCAGATCGCCACGCATCGAGGGAATGATGCAGAAGGTGCAACGGTGGTTGCAGCCTTCGCTGATCTTCAGGTAGGCGTAGTGCCGCGGCGTCAGCTTGATGCCCGCAATGCCGAAGGAGTTGGGCACCAGGTCCACAAACGGGTCATGCGGCTTGGGCAGGTTCAGGTGCACGGCGTCCATCACCTCCTGGGTCGCGTGTGGTCCGGTAACGGCGAGCACGCTGGGGTGCATCTGCCGCACCAGGTTGCCACCGCCATCGCCGGCCTTGGCGCCAAGGCACCCGGTGACGATCACGCGGCCGTTTTCAGCCAGTGCCTCGCCTATCGTGTCCAGGCTTTCCTTGACCGCGTCGTCAATGAAGCCGCAGGTGTTGACGATCACCAGGTCGGCGCCCTCAAAGGTTTTGGAGGTCTGGTATCCCTCTGCGTTCAATTGGGTGAGGATCAGCTCCGAATCGGTCAAGGCCTTGGGGCAACCGAGGCTGACAAAACCGACGCGCGGGGCCTTGTTCGAAGAGATGGAAGGTGCGGGAGAAAGAACGGAGCTCATATCCGCATTGTCTCAGAGCCGGCTGTCACGCACCTGCGGTGACGGAAAGAACCTTTAAGACGCGGTCAGCGCTTCAGGCCCAGGGCAGCCAGCATTTGTTCGCTTTGCTTTTGCATCTGTTCCTGCATCTGCGTGAACACGGTTTTGGACTGCTCGACATAACTGCCCATCATGCCCTGCATCATCGGCGACTGTGCGTTGATGAATTGCCCCCACAACTCAGGCGTCAGCCCCTTGGACTGCTCGGACATCTTGACCTGCAAGTCCATGAAGGACTGGACATTTTTTTCGAGGTAACTTCCCATGAAGCTCTGCATCGCATTGCCATAAAAACGGATGATGTTGCCCAGCACTGCCTCGGTGAACATGGGCGCACCACCGGTTTCTTCTTCAAGAATGATCTGCAGCATGATGCTGCGCGTCAGGTCCTCGCCGGTCTTGGCATCACGCACCACGAAGTCAGCCGTGTCCATCACAAGTTGTTTGACATCGGCCAGCGTGATGTAGGTCGAGGTATCGGTATCGTAGAGACGGCGGTTCGGGTATTTTTTAATTATGCGCGGTTTGGCCGTCTTACCGTTACCGGCCGCAGCACTGCCCGACGACAGCCCCGGCTCGGTGGTCTGATTTCTTGGCGAACTGGTAGGCTTGCTTTTTGGCACTGCACGAACTCCCTGGGATGGCTGCCTGTGCTGTTGCACAGGTCTCATTTGCATTCTAGGAAGTATGCATACCAACAATCCCCTTGGTTTACCCTGTGTGCGTTGTGGAGACCACAGCGATCGGGAAAATTGAGAAAATTGGTAGGCGCGATTGGACTCGAACCAACGACCCCCACCATGTCAAGGTGGTGCTCTAACCAGCTGAGCTACGCGCCTAAGTATTGTTCGACTCAACTATTGTAGCAGGAGAAATTTGACCCCACGCTCATTCACTGCGTGTAATTCGCTGCCCCCCGATGGGGCGTGTTTTCCTTGGGGCGGCCCTGCGAAAAACCGCCCGCCTCACCGCCGCCAACAACACAGCGCGTCAGCGCCTTCGTGCCGACCGCACACCCGCGACCTCGGCCACGACCGCCAGCACCTGGTTCAGGCGCCCCGACTCCGTCACCTCCACGGTGAAAGTCATCCACGCCGTACCGCCGCGGTTGTCCTTGACCGATTGCGTCTGCACGCCGATCACATTCATTTTTTCCTTGGCAAATACCTCGGAAATATCACGCAACAGACCCTGGCGGTCTGCGGCCTCGATGGCCACGTCGACCGGGTAGACCGCGCCGCCGCTGTTTTTGGGCTGACTCCACTCGACCTCGATCACGCGATCCGGGCTGCCGCCGGCCATGTTGCGGAAGTTGCTGCAATCGCTTCGGTGGATGCTCACGCCCTTGCCCTTGGTCACAAAGCCGAGGATGGCGTCTGGCGGTGCGGGCTTGCAGCATTTCGCCAGTTGCGTCAGCAGCGAGTCGATGCCGACCACCAGCACAGCGCCCTTGCTGCTGCGGCCTGCGGACTTGTCAGGCCTAGCCTTCTTGGCCAGCACATAGTCGTCCTGCGTCAGCGCCGGCTCCGGCGGCTTGAGCATGTTTTCGATGGTGCGCAGGGACAACTCGTCCTTGCCGACCACCTCGAACAAATCCTCGGCACTCTTGAAACCGAGCTGCGCTGCCACATCCTCCAGCTTCATCGCGGTCTTGCCTTCGCGCTGCAGCAGCTTTTCAACGGCATCGCGCCCACGCGCCACCGTCTGCGCCATGGCTTGCGCGTTGAACCATGCGCGCACCTTGGACTTCGCGCGGTGGCTGGCAAGGAAGCCCAGCTCGGGATTGAGCCAGTCGCGCGAGGGACCACCCTCTTTGGTAGTCACCACCTCGACGGTTTGCCCGTTTTGCAGCGGCGTGTTCAGCGGCACCATGGCGCCGTCCAGCCTTGCACCGCGGCAGCGGTGGCCAAGGCTGGTGTGCACGCAGTAGGCAAAGTCCAGCGCCGTCGCACCCTGGGGCAACTCGACCACGGCCGCATCGGGCGTCAACACGTAGATGCGGTCCTCGAACAGCCCCTGATTGGACTCACGCGCTTTTGCCGATGCCGGGCCCGACAAATCGCGCTCCCAGGCCAGGAGTTGACGCAGCACCGCAATTTTTGCATCGTATTCGCTGCTGGCCGAGACGCCGCTGTAGCCCTTGGCACCGGCCTCCTTGTAGGCCCAGTGGGCGGCGACACCATGCTCGGCATGGTCGTGCATGGCCTGGGTACGGATCTGGATTTCGACCGCACGCTGCTGCGCGTCACGCACAACGGTATGCAGCGACTGGTAGCCGTTGGACTTGGGCTTGGCGATGTAGTCGTCGAACTCTCCCTCCACCGGCGTGAAGTTGGCATGCACAAAACCGAGCGCCGCATAACAGCCCTTCACGTCGGCGGCAATCACACGCAGGGCGCGGATGTCGAAGACCTGTTCGAAGTCCAGCGATTTGCCGCGCATTTTTTTGACAATGCTGTAGATGTGTTTGGGCCGGCCCTGCACCAGCGCTGCAGTCCCGCCGCTATTGAGGTCGCGCTCAAGCTGTGCGCGCAAGCTCTCCATGAAGCCTTCGCGTTCGGTCCGTTTTTCATCCAGCAGGCGCGCGATCTGTTTGTAGGTATCGGGCTCGAGAAAACGGAAGGCAAGGTCTTCCATCTCCCACTTGATCTGCCAGATGCCCAGCCGGTTGGCCAGCGGTGCGAACACATGCAGCGACTCGCGCGCCACGGCCAACGGGGCCTGTTGGCGAATCGCTGCAAAGTGGCGCAAGGTCTGCAGCCGCGATGCCAGGCGCAGCATGACGACTCGCAAGTCACGCGAAAACGCCAGCAACATCTTGCGCACATTCTCGGTCTGCGCAGCAGGGTCTTCCGTCAGTTGCGCCTTGGCATCGGCGGCGCGGGCCTGCTTTTGCACATTGACCAGCTTGGTGGTTTCCATGGCCAGAGCCGCGAAATTAGCGCCAAAGGCCTTGGCAATAACCTCCTGGGGCTTGTTCAGGTGCGCGCAGGCATGCACCAGATAGGTGGCAGCCTGCATGGCTTCGGAGCCGCCTATGGTCTTGAGGATTGCGGCAACCGCATCCGCGTGGGCCAGGATGTTTTCCCCCGTGTCTAGCATCTCGCTGGCGATCAGCGGCTCGGCAAAGGCGCGCGCGCGAACCAGTGCATCCGGCTGGTCCGGCAGGCTGTCTGCTGTCGCCGTCACAATGGACGCGTTGCTTGTATGCTGGATGGGCGCTACGGTCAAGGCGCCCTGCCCGACCCCGGTATTTTTCATGGCGAGGCTTCAGACAAAAAGAAAATCACTGACCGTACTGACCTGGTCCAGACTCACCAGGGTGGGTGCATGACCTACCCCTTCAAACTCGACGACCCGCGCGCGCGGCCCACGCTGCGTCATGGCCAGAGCGGTTTCGTGGCTGAGCAGGTCCGAGTCGGCGCCACGCAGGACCAGCACCGGCGCCTTTATCTGGTCGTAGAGCAGCCACAAGGTCGCCTCGCCTTGGCGTGCCGACTCCTCGGTTGCCGCACGCACCGCAACAGCAATCGCCGGGTCGTAATGCAGCATCACGCGGCCATCCTGCGCGCCCGGCACCGGCTTGACCATAGGGCGTGACAGGGCCAGCCACTGCTCGGGCGTGTGCGGGCCGAAACTTGTCGACACGGCCCACATCGCATCGGCAGCCTGCTGCAGCGAGTCGAAATGCCCGGCCTTGCCGAGATAGGCCGCAATACGCTGGATGGCGCTCCATTCGATGGCCGGTCCCACGTCATTGAGCACCAGCTTGTTTACCGGAGCAGGCAAAGGCAGTCCGGGCTGGCCGGCAATCGCCATGCCGATTAGGCCACCCATGCTGGTGCCGACCCAATCCAGCGTGGTCACGGGTGCTTGCTGGTCCAGGTGAGCCAGCAGGGCGAGCATGTCGGCAACGTACTGCGGGATCTGGTAAGCCATCGGATCCTGGAGCCAGTCGCTCTGACCGCGGCCGGCCACGTCCGGACATACCACCCGCGCCTGATCAGCGAGGTAGCCAGCCAGCACATCGAAATCCCTGCCCTGCCGCGACAAGCCATGCACACACATCACCACGTGCGGATTTTCAGTATCGCCCCATTGCCAGTACGCCATGCGGTGACCGCCGAAGGCGTGGGCGCAGGGTAAGTAGTTCAGCGTAGGGTCGGTCATTGCAATGGAATCCGGATTCAAGGCTTGATAATTGTCGAAACAGCTTTTCAGCGTTTCATTTGCATCATCAATCATACGGAGAAACTTCATGCTCAAAGGTAAAACCGCCCTCGTGACCGGCTCGACCAGTGGCATTGGCCTCGGCATCGCCAGAGCACTGGCGCAACAGGGCGCCGACATCGTGCTCAACGGTTTTGGCGATACCGACGGCCCGCAGGCGGAAATCGCCGCGCTGGGCGTCAAGGTGGCTTACCACGGTGCCGACATGAGCCAGCCTGCCGAGATTGAAGCCATGATGAAGTTCGCCGCCATGCAGTTTGGTCGGGTAGACATCCTGGTCAACAACGCCGGCATCCAGCATGTGGCAAAAATTGAAAACTTCTCCGTCGAACGCTGGGATGCGGTGATCGCGATCAACCTCAGCAGCGCCTTCCACGCCACGCGTCTGGCGTTGCCTGCCATGCAGGCTGCTGATGGCGGAAAGGGATGGGGACGTATCCTCAATGTGGCTTCAGTGCACGGCCTGGTCGGTTCAGCCGAAAAATCTGCCTATGTCGCGGCCAAACACGGCATCGTCGGCCTGACCAAGGTCACCGCACTGGAAAACGCCATCACGGGTATAACCTGCAATGCCATCTGCCCAGGCTGGGTGCTGACCCCGCTGGTGCAGAAACAGGTGGATGCCAAAGCTGCCGCCGGCAACATCTCCAATGAGGAAGCAACACGGCAGTTGCTCGGCGAAAAGGAACCGTCGATGCAGTTCACCACGCCCGAAGAACTCGGCGCTCTGGCAGTGTTTTTCTGTTCACCCGCTGGCAACAATGTGCGCGGCGTGGCCTGGAACATGGATGGGGGCTGGGCAGCGCAGTGACAAAGAAAAACCCCAAACCATTGCTGGCTTGGGGTTTGAATTTGGTGGGCGGTGCAAGTTTCGAACTTGCGACCCCTGCAGTGTGAATGCAGTGCTCTACCCCTGAGCTAACCGCCCTGTCGGTCAGCCTCAGATTATAGCGGCTTTCTCACGCACTCTCGAGCACACGCCAGACTGTTTTGCCCTTGCTGGCCTTGTCGATGTCGGTCAGCAAGTTTTCATGCGCCGCCATTTCATGCTCGTTGGCCAGCAGCAGCGGCAATTCAAATCCACGCAGGTCAATCACCGCGATGTTGCCGCCGTCACCGGCCGCGCTGCCAACCTCCATCACCAGAGCGTTCTGCCCACGCGTCAGGTTGATATAAACATCGGCCAGCAGTTCGGCATCGAGCAAAGCGCCGTGCAGGGTTCGTCCGGAATTGTCCACCTCAAGCCGGTCGCACAGCGCATCGAGCGAGTTGCGTTTTCCGGGAAACAGTTCCTTGGCCATCATCAGGCTGTCGGTGACCTTGGAAACATACTGCTTGATGGGCGGCAGACCAGCCAGTTCAAGCTCCTTGTTCAAAAAGCTGACGTCAAAAGGAGCGTTGTGAATGATGATTTCAGCGCCTTGCAGGTACTTCAGCAATTCGTCGGCAATCGCCGGGAACTTGGGCTTGTCCTGCAGAAAGTCATTGCTGATGCCGTGCACCTTCAGAGCGTCTTCATGGCTGTCCCGCTCGGGATTCAGGTAGAAATGCTTGTTGTTGCCAGTGAGCTTGCGGCCCAGCAATTCAACGCAACCGATTTCGATGATGCGATCGCCGTTTTCAGCGGAAAGACCGGTGGTTTCAGTATCTAGAACGATTTGGCGCATGGGCAGGATTATCGCTCCGGGTCGTTCCTGGTCGGGTTGCGTATTCCAACGTAGGAAGCACCTGCTCTCGCTTCGGCGCCAGCAAACCCCCGTCCGATCTGAATTCAAGCCCAAGCGACACCCCTTGCTACAAGTTGTTGCAATATCCTTGGAGTGGCGTACCATACATCTGGGCATCGACGAGGTCTTCCGAGCCTCCATCTTGCCAGCAATGGCTGTCCATCCCTACCCCATCAGCGGTTAATCCTGCTCAGTCCGGGCGTTTTGCAAGAAGCTCGAACCATAAAGAAGAACGGACATGCCAGTGCGATTTAATTTGACCCCCGCTTTCGTCTTTGCCTCCGTTTTGGCGGTTCTGGTCGGCCCGGCTCAAGCCGAGGTCACGTTTAATGCCGGTGCCAAGCTGTCCCATGACAACAACGTCAACGGCTCACCCGATACGCCGACCAAAGCGAATCAGCTCAGCGACAACTACCTTACACTGAGCACTTCCGCGGTGTACTTCACACCGCTGGATGACGCGCAAACCCGCTACTTCATCGGTCAGATCGGTGCACTCTCTTCCGCCTACCAAAAATTCAACGCCCTCAACAGTTCCATGTTGGTGGCGAGCGCGGGGCTCTACCAGCAGCTTTCCCCCACCTGGTCGGGGCAGGTCACGGCTCGCGGTTTTACTCGCTACACCCGGCAGACCGCGAGCGACTCCAAAGGTTTCGGCGGAACCCTTGAAATCAAGAAGCAATTGAGCCCGACTGTCTTTGTCAAAGCGTTTGGCGACTATGAGGACTCCAAAGCCAACCTTAGTGGCTACAGCTACACCGGCGAAACCTACGGCGTGAATCTGGGCTACCTGCCGCTCAAAGACACGTTCGTCAACCTCGGCTACAGCCACGCTACGCGTGATTTCAAGAGTGCGACGCTCTTTGTCAGCAAATCGGAAACGCTGTTCGCCGAGGTGACACAGAGGGTGGCGAAAAACTGGTATCTGAGCGGCGGCTACGCCTATGGGCGCAATGATTCCAATTTGGCCGGAACAGCCTATACCAACCACACGGTGTCGGTAGGCCTGAACTTCAGTTATTGATAGCTCCGCAAGCTAAATCGTAAATCGACAACCAAAAATCTGCCCACTGCGCCTCAAGCTTGTAGAGCTCAATACCTCTTGCCATCGAGGTTCAACCCAATAAAAGGTCATTGAAATGAAAATCAAACCTGCAATTTTCACAGCGGCATACGCCTTCATCGCCATCGGCCCCATGAACGCAGCGGCTCAACCTGGATTCAACCAGGCGGTCGGCACCACCATAGTGGCGGAGCAAACTCTACCCAACCCGGTTATCGGCTTCGGTAGCGGCACTGGCATGGGTCCCGCAGGCGGTACCGGCAGCGCCAGCAGCCTGTCCGGCGGATTCAGCTCGCAAATGAGCGGCAGCGGCTCAGGCGGTCAAACTTTCGGCGGTGGCTTCAATCAACAGCAAACTATCGGCTCCGGTCCCCTTTCCAGTCCTTCGATGACGGGCACTGCAAGCACGGGCACTGCAAGCACGGGCACTGCAGGCACGGGCAGCGGAGCGATGAGGCCGAGATAGTCCATTTCCGGACCCTTGCCGCTAAGGCTGTTCACCGTCTAACCGGGCGGCATCAAAACCACCGAGCGAATTGACAAGTATTTCGAAATTGAATGATCCATCACTCTACCTTCAACGAGGAGCAGCGAAATCAACTCCCAACATAGCCGTGTCATAAACGCCGAAGAAAAAAAAATAAGACTTTCGTCGGCATACGCTGGCACGCGCGCGCTCGTCCTCGGATTAGCTTTAACGCTGCTGAGCTCGGCGGCAATGGCGGCCAGTGAACCTATCCCGAATGTCGTCGTCGTCGTGAAGAAAAATCCCGATGGCAGCGCACTTACGACCGTGACGAACAAAGATGGAATTTATAAATTCACTGGGCTGACACCGGGAAAGTACGACCTTATTATCGTCGGTCGGCGTAATCAATCGATCACCGTCGACGAAAAACGAACCATAGCCGGCATGTTGATGCGCAACGCCGACGGCACGATCACCTATAGCAGCACCAGGGATATCCCTGTCACGGCTACCCCCCTTATAAATACAACACCTAACACCACACCGCCCATAACCAAGCCGCCCCCCACAACCACCACCTCGCCTACGACAGTGACAGCCACGACCAAGCTGCCCGCGACCACCACCTCGCCCACGACAGTGACAGCCACGACCAAGCTGCCCGCGACCACCACCTCGCCTACGACAGTGACAGCCACAACCAAGCTGCCCACGACGACCACCTCGCCTACAACAGTGACAGCCACGACCAAGCTGCCCACGACCACCACCTCGCCTACGACAGTGACAGCCACAACCAAGCTGCCCGCGACCACCACCTCGCCTACGACAGTGACAGCCACAACCAAGCTGCCCGCGACCACCACCTCGCCTACGACAGTGACAGCCACAACCAAGCCGCCCGTGACCACCCCCCCGCGCACTACTGCGGTCCCAACAACAGTGACGGCCACGACCACACCTCGCACGACTGCGGCGCCTACAACAGTGACGGTCACAACCAAGCCGCCCGTGACCACCACCCCACGCACTACTGCGGTCCCAACAACAGTGACGGCCACAACCACACCTCGCACGACTGCGGCACCTACAACAGTGACAGCCACAACCAAGCCGCCCGTGACCACCCCCCCGCGCACGACTGCGGTCCCAACAACAGTGACGGCCACGACCACACCTCGCACGACTGCGGCGCCTACGACAGTGACAGCCACAACCAAGCCGCCCGTGACCACCCCCCCACGCACTACTGCGGTCCCAACAACAGTGACGGCCACGACCACACCTCGCACGACTGCGGCGCCTACAACAGTGACGGTCACAACCAAGCCGCCCGTGACCACCCCCCCGCGCACGACTGCGGTCCCAACAACAGTGACGGCCACAACCACACCTCGCACGACTGCGGCACCTACAACAGTGACGGTCACAACCAAGCCGCCCGTGACCACAACTGGGACGACTGGCGCAAGCACCAATGGCGCTGGCACAAGTGGCGAAGGTGTAAAACCCGACAGCCCAGAACAAGCGGTGGGTAAAAAAGCTGTCGAAAATCCACTCGGTTTCGGTAGCGGCATGGGGCGTGGCATGAGTCCAGGCATGGGTGGTCCTGGTATGACACCTCCTGGCGGTGGTATCGGGGGGCCTAGCCCTATGAGCCCTAGTCCAATGGTGCCCGGTCCTATGGGACCTAGTCCTATGGGACCTGGTGGTGGGGCTATGGGGCCGCGCCCTTAGTCTGATTCACCGCCGGCCTTCACCGCCCGCGGAGGCGGAAAAACCGGTATCTAATGGGGTTCGGCTACGTTGCTTACATCGCCCAGTGTTTCCCGTACCAGAAACTCTGGGCGACGCTTGATTTCATCGAATAACTGGGCGAGATAGATGCCCAGGACACCGATGCCAAGCATGTTTGCGGAACCGAATAATAGCAATATGAACGTGAGTGAGGTCCAACCGGAAATAGCGGTGCCCGCTAGCCAGGAATACAGTGCCTGTAACAGTAACAGGCCAGCCGCCAACATCCCCAGCAATCCAAACCGGAATATCAAACTCAGCGGCTTTGCGCTGTAAGCAGTCATGGCAGTGATGGCAAATCGAGTTAGTTGTACGGTACTCCATTGACTCTCGCCGACAAGTCGGGGAGGTACCTCAAAATCGATTTGCGCGGTGACGAACCCCGTCCATACTGTCATGCCGCGAAAGAAGCGAACTTTCTCAGGGAAAGCGAGCAGCGTATCGACAACCAGGCGGTCAAGAAGACGAAAATCCGAGGCATCGGCAAGATCAAGCCCGGTTAGCGACTTCATTAATTTATTGAAGATATGGGCATTGAATCGTGCCCTCCAACCATCGTTGTTTCGCCTCTTCTTTTTCGCGGCAACAATTTTTGCGCAACCGCTTTGCCAGGGTTTGAGCAGGTCCGGTAACAGGCCGGGTGGATGCTGGCCATCTGCGTCCATAACAATTACGGCGTCGCCACGGGCGTGGCGTAGTCCGGCAAGAATAGCCGCTTCCTTGCCGAAGTTCCGCGTAAACCGCAGTCCGTGCAGTTGTGGATAACGTGATTGTTCTGTGCATAAACGCACCCAGGTGGCGTCGGAGCTGCCGTCATCAATGACCCAGACCTCAAAATCGACGCAACAGTCGCTCAGCACTGCAAACAGTTGTTCAAGAAAGGCCGCGATTCCCCCCGCCTCGTTAAAGGCCGGTACCACAACGCTGAGTTTAGGACGCGAGAGATCAATGGTCATGTCATTTGGTCGTATCAAGTTTCAGCGTCCATGTGTTGGTGGGATACTCTTCACGCAGTCGACGAATATAAGATTCAGCTTCCGTGCTGTGACCGTCCTCGCGCTCCAGTAAGGCTAAGATATAGAGACTCTCTGGAAGCCAATAGCCTTGATATTGTTCGCACAATTCGCGGTAACGTGCTTTCGCTTCAGCGCGATGACCAGCCAGAATGATGGATTTTGCTAACCAAAACAAGGCTTCTTCCCTTTTTGCCGTTGGTTTTCTCAACTCGTAGGCACGAAGAAATTGTTCACTTGCCGCTTCGTAGCGATCGGACCTAAACAACTCCCATGCGTGGTTATAAGCCCGTTCGGGTGAGTGCATGGCGAAAAACGTGCCCGCAATAACCAGTATTCCCCATCCGGTAAGCAGCGGTAGCCAACGGAGCATCAGTGCACGAGCGGTACAAATAGAAAGTATTTCTGGAAGAACGGCCAGCCTCTGCTTACGCTTCAAGACCAGGAACATCAAGTAGAAAACTGACAAGGCAGTTGCCGCCATTCCCACTTTAGCCACCAGCGTATGACCATAGACTAGTTGGATTTCGCGTTCTTCCGGCACGATCAGCATGAATCCGGGCCCAGCAATTCGCAGACTTCCTTTGGAGAGAAGTTGCCAACGTGGGTGGTAGGCGATTTTTATGAGATGTGGGCGACCGATCGCTTCTGTTTCGAACACCAGTTCGTGACGCGACAGCAGTTTTTCACCGACTTGCGTTGAAGGGGGCGATGCTTGGGTTGCCGCCTTGATCGCCAGATTTTCACCGTAAACCGGTAGATAAGCGTCAAAGCGGCTGCGCGTTCTGAACCAGGTAAAGGCGTCTTCCATCCAGTTTTTTTCAGAAAGAATACGCAGCGGCTGAGTGACAACTTGCACCAGGCGGCTATCAAATTGCTTGAGCCGGTAAAGCGTAAAGGGTGAAGACTCTGCAATTTTTTCAAACAGCGCGCTTGCCTCAATTGCCGCCTTAGCTTGCGTGCTGCGTAGCAACAGCGTATCCGTGTGCATAAAATTCATGTGCTTGGCGGCGAACGATGGATCTATGGTTGGCCCAGTGGGGAAGCGTACGAGTGGCGAAGAAGCGCGCGCCGACACTTCTGATTGCAACTGGTAAATGGCTGGCCCGAGGACTGCGGACTCCATATAAAGTCCTTCGAGTACAGGACGGTGGTTAAGGAACATCGGCAGTGACTCGAGGGTGCGAGTCGATCCGATGTCTTCGTTTGCCGGATCGTGTTCGAAAAGCAGTCTCGGGCTCCACAAGTCGCCACGCATGGCGGGGAAAAGCTGGCTCAGGTTGTGCCATTGCGGTTTGGCATCTAGTCCGGAATGATTCCATTGCGCCCAGCCTGGCGCCTGATGAACATGCTGGCCCAGCCATCCGAGCAAGCCAAGTCCAAAGGCTGAAACGATCATGGCCCGGGCCAGGCGTAGGAGGCCGTTACCGACACGATCAGGGGCGGCGCCCAGAACAGCCAATGCCTGCCCGAATAGCCAGCCACAAACAAGGGCTCCGAACAGCCAGACCATTGGAAAAAACCGGATATCGGCAAGGCCGAGCTTGTCACCGACCATAAATGCAAACGCAGCAAGACCTGCCCCACTGGTGAGATAGCGCAACGCTAGCGCCTGTTCCTGTCTCCAACTCCGTCGGACAGCTGGAACCGCCAGCAATGCAATCCCGGTGACGCCGGCCACAATCGAAGGCCACAGCGTGGCCGGCAAGAGATCGCGCCAACCCGACAAGGGAAAAGAGGCGTCATTGGGGATGGTTAATCCATGCATCTCAAGCAATGGCCACAGCCATCCACCGAGCAAACCAAAGGCAAGCAAATGACCACGGGCGAGTTGCCCGAAAACTCTCCGAAAAGAAACCCAGGAGCCACAATCGAGCAGCAGAAAAATCGTGGAAAACCCCACGACCAGTAACGGAAAACCATGAGAAAAACCGCAAGCCGCCTCCAGCAATCCTGCCAACACCCATCCCCGACCAAGAGAAATTGCACGCGCCCAAGCCATCATTGCTAGTACGGCAAACAGTAAGCCATAGCTATAGGAAAACTCACCGGCCAGCGTGGAAAGCAAATTACCGCCCCAGATCGCACTCTGCTCGTGCAGTAGAAACGCAAGCGAACCCAGTGCGCCGAAGAATGCAGGTAGACAGGAGAAGTTCAACCAGCGACGGCTGGCGATATAAACAGCACCGGGCAACAATAGGGCGGCCCCAAAAGCGCCCCATTTGAAGGCAGGTGCAAAGCCTAAAAACTCTGACAGTACAGCTATAACAATGAACGGTAACGGAAAATAGTAGGAAAGAAACGCCAGCCCGCCGAATACTTCCGGAACCCAGGGCATGACATAGCCAGAAAAAAGCAGGCTGTCGGCATACAGCCAGGCATACAGCAGATGCGAAGCACTGTCGCCACCGGTAGGCCAATTGTCGGAATTGAGAAAGCTGATCCCTAGAATAGTTGCGACTAGGACTGCAGCGCCTAGCGTCAAGGCCACTTCGCCTCCCAAGCGAATTCGCTGTGCGATAGCCCTGATCAAGGTATTTTTCATCTGACCGTGCTTCCCCGTGCTGCCCGAATGAAATACAGCAGTAGCGCAATCACAGCGACAAGCGCAGACAGGAGAGCCATGCCATAGAACTTCGAACTAGCCTCAAGCCAGACGGCACGCTGTTGCCGACCTTGCAAACCGCTGCCAGCCACTGTTTGCAGCACGTAGCCTTGCGCTGTTTCATGCAGCAACATGGCATCCGGCTGTCCTTTACCCGTATTGATATGGACCGCACTTGCGCCGGATTGCCACTCGATGCGCCGCGCCGGAGGCTGCACATGCTCAAAACGTAGTGGCTCACTAATCAGTGCAATACCCTCCTCTTGAGGCCAAAGCACCCAAGTAGCGTGAATCGTGTTTGATGTGGCACTGTCAATATGGTTGGCCTCGGGCGGTGTAACCACCAGCAAACCGTTGACATAGCTGGCCTGAAGGATTTCTATAGCGGGCGGTGGTGCGTTAATGAAGACAATCTGACCAAAACTGACTCCACCCACTTCAAAGTAACGCACCATCACCGGTAGCAAACGTTCAATCTGGGTAAGGCCCTGCAGTGGTCGCGTGTCAGGCCATTCCAGTGCATAATTTTTTCCGGGAAGCAGTTCGGCAGGAAGAACCGAACCCGGCTTCGTTGCCAGCGGTTCCCAGCGACCATCGGGCAGCATACGCAGCACTGACGGGTAGAAGGCTTGGCTTTCCCCTAACAGGGTAACAATGAGCGTAGAGTCCGTCGCCGACAGGCGAAAGGAAATGCCTCCTGCCAAAGCCGGGACAGAAATCAAGAAAATAGCGCAGGCCAATAACCTATGGCGCAATAGATGTGACAAATGAGAAACAGGGGGCACTATTTCACTACTTTTCTATCCGTCTTGCATGAAAGGTCCAATAACGACTCCCCAAAAAACTCCAGACCATGACAAGCCCTGTCGTCACAATTTGGCTGATCAGGTAGTGGAACCCTAGCAGTTCAACACCAAGCCACATGAAAATCGTATTAAGCATCAAGCCCGCTGATGCAACCACGGAAAATTTTAGAACGGTCTCGCTGTGGCGTCTGGCGCTACGAAAAGTAAATCGGTAATTTAATAAATAATTTATCCCGGCCCCAAGCACTGCGCCTGCTGCAGAGGCAGGCACTGGCACTACATCCAAACCTTGAACCAATGCAACCATCAAACCATAGTGGCCGACTGCTGAAATAAACCCAACGCCTGAAAAATGAGCGAATTGCCGCAAAGTGGCAAGTATCACTTAACCACCAGCTTTCGCAGGGAAAATACCGTAGCTCTGGTTGATTCCGCATTGATGCACATCTGTCATGCAGATTCTTTTATTTGGTTATGCATTTTTGTAGGGAAAGAAGTGGCTCCGGTTATTTGAAAAACTTTCCCTGATTTATAAGTGGACTGTGAGCGAATTGCCAAAAGTCAAAAGTTGTCCTCGGTGTCGGTGGTCGCTGGGCGACCAACCGGCCGACGCGGTGGGCAACTCGGGGCGCACCAGAGATTTCATTTTATGTGGCCTGGGTCAGTTGGGGCAACTAATTCAAATAGGCCTGCTCGGGCGGCGTGCACAGACTTCCTAATGGAGGTCAAATTTCAATGGGAATAACTGGCCTTAAGGGGCCAACTCTGCGTGGAATTGAAGAAGCATGGTCATACGGCAGTTGCGCCGCTTTGTCACGCAAGTCGAAAGAACGCAGAACTGAAAGCAGCGAGCGCTGGACCCACCGTCCCGCCTGCCGATCAAGGCGAGGAGTTGTTCTTGCTGACTCTATCAGTGCACGAATCAGTGCACTTCCTTGGCGTGGTTGATCGAGTATTTGGGAATCTCGACGGTGACGTCGGTTTGTGCCAATATAGCTTGGCAGCTCAGGCGGGAGTTGGGCTCCAGTCCCCAGGCGCGGTCGAGCAGATCTTCTTCGGTTTCATCAAGCTCGTTGAGTGATGCAAAACCCTGGCGCACGATCACATGGCAGGTGGTGCAGGCCGCGCTCATGTCACACGCATGTTCGATGTTGATCTTGTTGTCGAGCAAGGCTTCGCAGATTGAAGTGCCGGCGGAGGCTGAGACTTCAGCACCGTTCGGGCAGTACTCGGGATGGGGCAATATTTTGATGATGGGCATGGTGTGGCTGCCTCTTCAAACCGTGGCGATGTTCTTGCCGGCCAGGGCTTGACGAATGCCGCGGTTCATACGCTGCGCGGCAAAATTTTCGGTGCCATCGGCAAGCGCCTTGACGGCGGCTTCAATCTGCGCGGCATCGCCGTGCTGACGTATCCGGGCAAGTTCGGCCATCAGGCGATTTATGTCCGTTTTCTCCGCTTCATGCAGCAGATCGGCATCGGCGGTCAGCGCACTTTGTGTCGCCAGCAACATGCGGTTGGCATCGACCTGCGCCTCGGCCAGCGCACGCGCCTGCATGTCCTGCTGGGCGGTGGAAAAACTCTCCTGCAACATGCGGGCGATGTCCTCGTCGGACAGGCCGTACGAAGGCTTCACATCGATGCGCGCCTCCACGCCACTGCCCTGCTCTTTGGCATTGACACTGAGCAGGCCGTCGGCATCCACCGTGAAGGTCACGCGAATGCGCGCGGCACCAGCCACCATGGGCGGAATGCCGCGCAGCTCAAAACGCGCCAGGCTGCGGCAGTCGGCCACCAGGTCGCGCTCGCCCTGCACCACATGCAGCGCCAGGGCGGTCTGCCCGTCCTGGTAGGTGGTGAAGTCCTGCGCCATCGCTGTTGGGATGGTCTGGTTGCGCGGCACGATGCGTTCAACCAGACCGCCCATGGTCTCGATGCCGAGCGACAGCGGGATCACGTCGAGCAGCAACAACTCGCTGCCGGCAGCATTGCCGGCCAGCTGATTGGCGGAAACCGCCGCACCCAGTGCCACCGCTTCATCGGGATTCAGGTTGGTGAGCGGCTCGCGGCCGAAAAAGCTGCCGACCGCACGGCGCACCTGCGGCATGCGGGTCGAGCCCCCCACCAGCACCACGCCCTGAATGTCGTCCTT
The DNA here is from genome assembly GCF_014641715.1 of Polaromonas eurypsychrophila. GTDB lineage: Bacteria > Pseudomonadota > Gammaproteobacteria > Burkholderiales > Burkholderiaceae_C > Polaromonas > Polaromonas eurypsychrophila. The sequence continues at coordinate 164,656 of NZ_BMIG01000006.1, forward strand.
GCCCAGTTGGGCGTCGCGCAGGGCCTTTCGTACTGCCGTCAGCGTGCGCTGCGTCAGCGACGCGGTGGCTGCCTCGAAGTCCGCGGCCTTCATGTCAAATTGCACGTTAGCCCTTGTCAGGCGGGCGGAGAATGCTACTGAATCTGTAGCAGACAGGGCTTCCTTGCAGGCCCGCGCGGTCTGCAGCAGGGCCGCCTTGTCGCCTGGTGTCAGCGTGTCTGCTGCCACGCCGGCCTTGTCCAGCACCCATTGCACCAACGCGCGGTCATAGTCGTCGCCGCCCAGCGCCGAATCGCCGCCGGTGGACACCACTTCAAACACCCCCTGGCTCAGGCGCAGGATGGAGATGTCGAAAGTACCGCCGCCCAGGTCATAGATGGCATAAACACCTTCACTGCCGTTGTCCAGGCCGTAAGCAATTGCGGCAGCCGTCGGCTCGTTGATCAGGCGCAGCACATGAATGCCAGCCAGTTGCGCGGCATCCTTGGTCGCCTGGCGCTGCGCATCATCAAAATAGGCCGGCACCGTGATCACCGCGCCGAATATATCGTCGTTGAAGGTGTCTTCGGCCCGGTAGCGCAGGGTGGCCAGAATCTCGGCACTGACTTCGACCGGACTTTTTTCACCGGCGACTGTCAACACGGCGACCATACCGGGTTTGTCGATCAATTTGTACGGGAGTTGAGCCCGGCTGCCGATGTCCTGCATCCCACGGCCCATCAGGCGCTTGACAGAAGCAATTGTGTTTTCCGGGTCTTCGACCTGGGCAGCCAACGCCTCGTATCCGATCTGGCGGGTCACAGCACCGCCGGCATCCAAGCCGTAACGCACCACGCTGGGCAAGATGGCACGACCCTGGACATCGGGCAGGCATTCTGCGATGCCGTTGCGCACACTGGCCACCAGCGAGTGCGTGGTTCCCAGGTCAATGCCGATGGCAATGCGCCGCTGATGCGGATCTGGCGTTTGGCCAGGTTCGGAGATTTGCAGTAAAGCCATGGGTCTGGAGTCGCGCTGTATTTGTTATGAGAGCCTATTGTCCCAGCGCGTCGATGCGCGCATCGACCTCGGCGGCAAAACGCTCAATAAACATAAGGCCTCTCACCTGTCGGGCCGCAGCAGGAAAGTCTTTCGTGACATCCAGCAGTTGCTCTATTTTTAATAGCTGCTCGCGCTTGCTGGACGTGGCCTGGGCAGCAATTTCATCAATATCTTCGATCGCGTCCGCATCATCCAGCGCTTCGCGCCATTGCATCTGTTGCATCAGGAAGTCGGCGGGCATAGCGGTATTGTTTTCTGCCTCGATCGGAGCGCCGTGTATCTCACACAGATACATGGCCCGCTTGAGCGGATTTTTCAGGCGCTGGTAGGCCTCGTTGATGCGCACCGACCACTGCATGGCCAGGCGCTGCGCAGCAGCGCCCTGCGCCACAAACTTGTCGGGGTGCGCCTCACGCTGAAGCTCTTTCCAGTGCGCATCGAGCATGGCGCTGTCCTGCGCAAACTGCACAGGCAAGTCAAAGAGTTCGAAATCGTTGGATTGAAGCGAGGGCACGGCGGTAAGAAATTTTTGTGATGGAAAGCGTAGCGAGCGATCGTCAGGCTAGGCGCACGGAGCGCAGCAACCGGAACGTACTCAGGTACGTGAGGATTGCGAGCACCGCGCAACGACGCATGGCGGCCGCGCAGTAGCTTTACACACAAAAATCACACCCGAAAAGATTCGCCGCATCCACAGCGGTCGCGCTCATTCGGATTTATGAACTTGAAGCCCTCGTTCAGACCTTCGCGCACAAAGTCGAGCTGGGTGCCGTCGATGTAGGCCATGCTTTTGGGGTCGACCAGCACCTTCACGCCGTTGTCCTCGAACACCACGTCTTCGGGCGCGATTTCATCGGCATATTCGATCTTGTAGGCCAGACCGGAGCAGCCGGTGGTTCTCACGCCCAGACGCACGCCAACGCCTTTGCCGCGCTTGGTCATGTAGCGGGTGACGTGACGTGCTGCGGCGTCGGTGAGGGTAACGGACATGGTTCGCAGATCGATTGAAAAGTTAGTGAGCGTGCTTGAGCTTGTAGTCGTTGACGGCAGCCTTGATCGCGTCTTCGGCCAGGATGGAGCAATGAATTTTCACCGGTGGCAGGGCAAGCTCTTCGGCAATCGCACTGTTCTTGATGCTTGCCGCTTCGTCCAGGGTCTTGCCCTTGACCCATTCGGTCACCAACGAACTCGACGCAATCGCCGAGCCGCAGCCGTAAGTCTTGAAGCGCGCATCTTCAATCACACCCGTCAGCGGATTAACCTTGATCTGCAGCTTCATCACGTCGCCGCAAGCTGGGGCACCCACCATGCCGGTACCTACCGTGTCGTCGCCTTTTTCAAACGAACCCACGTTGCGGGGGTTTTCATAGTGGTCCACCACTTTTTCAGAATAAGCCATGATCAATTCCTTTCGTCAAATTCGCTTCTTTTCCAGTGACAGCGTGGAACCGGCTTTGCCGGGCCACAGCTGTCGCCCCCTTGAGGGGAGGCAGCGCAAGCTGCTTCGGGGGTGTTCCAATTCAGTGAGCAGCCCACTGGATGGTGGACAGATCCACGCCTTCCTTGAACATTTCCCACAGCGGCGACAGATCACGCAGCTTGGCCACGTTTTCCTTGATCGTCGCCACCGCGTAATCGATTTCTTCCTCGGTGCTCCAGCGGCCGATCGTCATGCGCAGGCTGCTGTGCGCGAGCTCATCGCTGCGGCCCAGAGCGCGCAGAACATAACTGGGTTCCAGACTAGCCGATGTACAGGCTGACCCGCTGGACACTGCCAGGCCCTTGATGCCCATGATCAGCGACTCGCCTTCCACAAAATTGAAACTCATGTTGAGGTTGTGAGGCACGCGTTTGTCGGCGTGGCCATTAAGGAAAACCTCTTCCACGTCTTTCAGGCCGGCCAGCATGCGCTCGTGCAGGGCACGAATACGTTTGTTTTCCTCGTGCATCTCGGCCTTGGCGATGCGGTAAGCCTCGCCCATGCCGACGATCTGGTGTGTCGGCAAGGTGCCGGACCGCATGCCACGCTCGTGGCCGCCACCATGCATTTGCGCCTCCAGGCGCACTCGCGGCTTGCGGCGCACGTACAGCGCGCCTATGCCTTTCGGGCCGTAGGTCTTGTGCGAGGTCAGGCTCATCAGGTCCACCGGCAGGTTTGCCAGATCGATGTCCACACGCCCGGTCGCCTGAGCTGCATCCACATGGAAAATCACGCCCTTTTCGCGGCACAAAGCGCCGATGGCCGCAATGTCCTGAATGACGCCGATCTCGTTGTTGACGTACATCACGCTCACAAGAATCGTGTCAGGGCGAATAGCAGCCTTCAGAACTTCGATGTCCAGCAAGCCGTCGGCCTGCACGTCGAGGTAAGTCACTTCAAAACCCTGGCGCTCAAGCTCGCGGCAGGTATCCAGCACCGCTTTATGCTCGGTCTTGACCGTGATCAGATGTTTGCCGCGCGTCTTGTAGAACTGCGCCGCGCCCTTGATCGCCAGGTTGTTGGACTCGGTCGCACCACTGGTCCAGACAATCTCGCGCGGGTCGGCGCCAATTAAATCGGCCACCTGCTCTCGCGCTTTTTCAACAGCGGCTTCTGCCTCCCAACCCCAAGCGTGGCTGCGCGAGGCCGGGTTGCCAAAATGCTCGCGCAACCAAGGGATCATGGCGTCGACCACCCGTGGGTCACACGGGTTCGTGGCGCTGTAATCCATGTAAATGGGAAAGTGAGGGGTTTCCATGTGGCTAGCTTTTTATCTCATTGCTGGCGTGCAGCATCAAAAAAAGACGGCAGTCTGCCGCCGGTATGACCGGCAGCGACCGGCCGGGATCAGGACTTCGAGAACGCGTTGCCGAGTGCAAACACCGAATTGGGTGCATTGACCCGCATCGGCTTGGCTACCGGCGAGGTGAAGATGGCTTTCTTCACCATCGGGGTGTTCTCCACCACCACACCTTTGGCCAATTGTTCGTCCACCAGCTTTTGCAGGGACACGGAGTCAAGAAACTCCACCATGCGACTGTTCAGCGAAGCCCACAACTCGTGCGTCATGCAGCGGCCGCCTTCACCGAGACAGTTTTCCTTGCCGCCACACTGGGTGGAATCAATGGGCTCGTCCACCGAGACGATGATGTCAGCCACGGTGATCTCGGCAGCCTTGCGGCCCAGCGTATAACCGCCGCCAGGGCCACGGGTGGATTCCACCAGCTCATGGCGGCGCAACTTGCCGAACAGTTGCTCGAGGTAAGACAGCGAAATCTGCTGGCGCTGACTGATCGCAGCCAGGGTAACGGGACCGTTGTTCTGGCGCAGGGCCAAGTCAATCATTGCAGTGACCGCAAAGCGGCCTTTGGTCGTGAGGCGCATTTTCAAGCTCCTTAAAAAGTTGGCTTGACTGTCGTTTGGCTCACCTTGCAAGGCTTGTGACCTTGCAAGGAACTTTTCTCCACCCACCCCGGCCAATTGGCCTTTTCAGCTCGGGACTTTGTTGTTTTGTTTGTTGTTGACTAATTTCGTCAAGTATACCACAGAGACGCCCCAAAGAGAGGCCATCGGTCCCTCTGTGGACCGGCAAAACCACCCGACACGTCATCTGTCCCTTTTTTTGGAGTACGGCGCAGCCCGGCAGTTCCCGAGAACCGGGAAAGGTTATTGCGGCAAGCCCTAAGCGGCGGCTGGTAGGGGTGGAATGTTGTCGGCTCCCGGCGCGCCGAAGGCCTGCGCTTTCAGAACATGCAACTGGTCGCGGACTTTCGCTGCTTTTTCGAATTCCAGGTTTTTGGCGTGTTCGATCATCAGTTTTTCCAGCCGCTTGATCTCGCGGGCGATGTCTTTCTCGCTCATGTCCTCGACCAGCGCTTTTTGCATCTCCAGCTTTTCCGCTTCCTTGCCGGATTTTTCGCTGTAGACGCCGTCGATCAGGTCTTTGATGCGCTTGACGATGCTGCGCGGCGTGATGCCGTGTTCGAGATTGAAGGCGATCTGCTTGTTGCGGCGGCGCTCGGTCTCGTCCATTGCCTTTTTCATCGAATCAGTGATGCGGTCGGCATACAGGATCGCCCTGCCGTTCAGGTTGCGGGCGGCCCGGCCTATGGTCTGGATCAGGCTCCGCTCAGCGCGCAGAAAACCTTCCTTGTCGGCATCGAGGATGGCCACTAGGCTGACCTCGGGAATGTCCAGGCCTTCGCGCAGCAAATTGATGCCCACCAGCACGTCGAAGGCGCCCAAGCGCAAATCGCGCAGGATCTCCACGCGTTCCACTGTGTCCACGTCACTGTGCAGGTAACGCACTTTGACGCCGTTGTCGGTCAGGTAGTCGGTCAACTGCTCGGCCATGCGTTTGGTCAGGGTGGTGATCAGCACGCGTTCGTTCTTGTCGACCCGAATGCGGATCTCCTGCAGCACATCGTCCACCTGGTGGGTGGCGGGTCGCACTTCAACCTCGGGATCAACCAGCCCGGTGGGCCGCACCACCTGCTCGACCACCTTGCCGGCATGCTGCTGCTCGTAAGCAGCGGGTGTCGCCGACACAAAAATCGCCTGGCGCATCTTGGCTTCAAACTCCTCGAACTTCAACGGCCGGTTGTCCAGCGCGCTCGGCAGGCGAAATCCGTATTCGACCAGCGTGGTTTTGCGCGAGCGGTCGCCGTTGTACATGGCGTTGAGCTGACCGATCATCACGTGGCTCTCGTCGAGAAACATGATCGCGTCCTTGGGCAGGTAGTCGCACAAAGTAGACGGCGGCGAGCCGGGCGGCGCTCCACTCAGGTGGCGGGTGTAGTTTTCGATGCCCTTGCAATGGCCAATTTCACTGAGCATTTCCAGATCGAAGCGCGTGCGCTGCTCGATACGCTGGGCTTCGATTAGCTTGCCGTCGCCGATAAACTGTTTGACGCGCTCGGACAGCTCCAGCTTGATGGTTTCGACCGCGGCCATGACCTTGTCGCGCGGTGTAACGTAATGGCTTTTAGGGTAAACCACAAAACGCGGCACCTTTTGGCGGATGCGACCGGTCAGCGGGTCGAACAGCGAGAGTGTCTCGATCTCGTCGTCGAACAGCTCGATGCGAATTGCCAACTCGGAATGTTCGGCGGGAAACACGTCTATCACATCGCCCCGCACACGGAAAGTGCCGCGCGAGAAGTCTTGGTCGTTGCGCGCGTACTGCATGCGGATCAGGCGCGAAATCACGTCGCGCTGGTTCATCTTGTCACCGGTGCGCGCGATGAAACGCATCTGCGTATAGTCCTCCGGCGCACCAATGCCGTAAATCGCGCTGACCGTCGCGACGATAATGGTGTCGCGCCGCTCCAGCACGCTTTTGGTCGCCGACAGCCGCATCTGTTCAATGTGTTCGTTGATCGCCGAATCTTTCTCAATGAACAGGTCGCGTTGCGGCACGTAGGCCTCGGGCTGGTAGTAGTCGTAATAACTGACGAAATACTCGACCGCGTTCTTCGGAAAAAACTCGCGAAACTCACTGTAGAGCTGCGCTGCCAGTGTCTTGTTGGGGGCAAAAACGATGGCCGGTCGGCCCAGACGGGCAATCACATTGGCCATGGTAAAGGTTTTGCCCGAACCCGTGACGCCCAGCAGGGTCTGGAACACCTCGCCATCGTGGATGCCTTCGACCAGTTGCTCGATCGCCACCGGCTGATCACCGGCCGGCGGATACGGCATGAACAACTCAAATGGCGAGTCCGGAAAGCGCACAAACTCGCCTTCAACGGAGGCCGTACTCGACTCTGACATGACTTCAATCACTTCTGGCATAAAACCCCCAATTCTGGCCCGCTAAAATCTGGGGCAGCCAAACAGAATACGACATTTGGCAGGCGCGCGGAATCTTGAGGCCGACGATCTTCCGACTGTCTGCGTAACACCCGGTAAACCAGATGGCATGCCGGATCGTTTAAAAACACAAACCACTCTTCCAGAGGATTTTCATGTCGCTTTTCTCCGCCGTCGAAATGGCCCCCCGTGACCCTATATTGGGCCTGAACGAGCAATTCAATGCCGACACCAACCCGGCCAAGGTCAACCTCGGCGTGGGCGTGTATTACGACGACAAGGGCAAGCTGCCGTTGCTGCAATGTGTGCAGATTGCCGAAAAAGCCATGATGGAAGCGCCCAAGCCGCGCGGTTATCTGCCTATGGACGGCGTCGCTGCCTATGACGCAGCCGTCAAAACACTGGTGTTCGGCGCGGACAGCGAACCGGTCAAAAGCGGCCGAGTCGCCACAGCTCAGGGTATAGGCGGCACCGGCGGTCTGAAGATTGGCGCCGACTTCCTGAAGAAGCTCAGCCCCAACGCCAAAGTTCTGATCAGCGACCCGAGCTGGGAAAACCACCGCGCCTTGTTCGCCCAAGCGGGCTTCACGGTCGAAAGTTACCCGTATTACGACGCAGCCAAACGCGGTGTCAATTTCGACGGCATGCTGGCCGCGCTCAATACTGCGGCAGAAGGCACCATCGTCGTGTTACACGCCTGCTGCCACAACCCAACCGGTTACGACATCACCAGCACTCAGTGGGACCAGGTGATCGCTGCCGTCAAGGCCCGCAAACTCACTGCCTTCCTGGACATGGCCTACCAAGGCTTTGGCCACGGCATTGTGGAAGACGGCGCAGTGATCGGCAAGTTTGTCGCTGCCGGCCTCAATTTCTTTGTCTCGACCTCGTTTTCCAAAAGCTTCAGCCTTTACGGCGAACGTGTCGGCGCCCTGTCGGTGCTGTGCGAAAGCAAGGAAGAAGCCGAGCGTGTGTTGTCGCAGATGAAGGTCGTGATCCGCACCAACTACAGCAACCCGCAGATTCACGGCGCCACCGTGGTCGCCAACGTGCTCAACAACCCCGAGCTGCGCGCGCTCTGGGAAAAAGAGCTGGCCGAAATGCGTGTGCGCATCAAGGCCATGCGCCAGAAGCTGGTGGACGGCCTGAAAGCCGCCGGCGTCAAGGAAGACATGAGTTTCATCACGACCCAGATCGGCATGTTTAGCTACTCGGGCCTGAGCAAGGACCAGATGGTGCGCCTGCGCAATGAATTCGGCGTCTATGGCACCGACACCGGCCGCATGTGTGTCGCTGCGCTGAACAGCCAGAACATCAACCACGTCTGCGCGTCCATCGCCAAGGTTCTGTAACCCGGCCCATGGTCGATGTGGCGCAGCGTTTTGTGCAGGACGCCCTGCGCAACCGCTGCAACCAGGTCTTGCTGAAACGCCTGCCTGAACTGAACTTGCCGGACACCTGGCTGGTCGGCGGCTGCCTGTTTCAGACCGTGTGGAACCTGCTGGGCGGCCAGCCGCCGGAGGCCGGTATCCGCGACTACGACATCTTCTACTTTGATGTCGACGACCTGTCCGAAGCCGCGGAAACCGCCGCGAATCTGCGCGCACTACAAATCTTCGGTGATCTGGGCGTGCAGCTCGAAGTCAAAAACCAGGCGCGGGTCCACACCTGGTACCCGGCGTACTTCGGCCGGCCCTGCCCGCCGCTGCAAAGTGCCTGTGGAGGCGTGGACCGGTTTCTGGTAGGCAGCACCAGCGTCGGTATGCAACAAACACAGGGACAGACAAGCGTATACGCGCCTTATGGCCTGGCTGACCTGTACCAGGGCACCCTGCGCTGCAATCCCCGTGTCGACCACGGCGCCTTGTACAGCCAGAAAGCCCGCGACTACCAGGCGCGCTGGCCGTGGTTACAGCTTCGGGAATAAGCATCTAAAGTGGTCTGAGCCCATAGCCAGAAAGCTCAAGCAGCTATTAAATCAGGAGCAAATCTTGGCTAGACCAGTGTCTCGCCGCACATGTGCTCACCCAGAAAATCCAGAAAACTGCGCACCGCCGGCACCTGGCCGCGACGCGATGTAAACACGGCATGCGCCACCCCGGCGCGCAAGGCCCAGCCCGGCAGCACCGGCACCAGCAATTGCGCCTGCTGCTCGGCCGCACTCATCGACTCCGGCAAAAAACTCATACCGGTGCCGGCCAGTACCGCCAGCTTCAGGGTCTGCAAATCGTCCGCGACATAACGCGGCTGGTGCTGCAGCACAAACTCCCTGCCGTCGGGGCCCAGCAGCGTCCAGGAGGAGCGACCGTCGGTCCAGGACATGGCAACCGTGTCGAGCAGGTAGAGGTCTTCCGGCTTGTCAGGCACGCCCTGGCGGCGCAACAGGTCCGGGCTGGCGAGCAAACGGCCGGCGCTGGGGCCGAGATTCTTGATGATAAGGCTGCCGCTGTCCTCAAGCGTGGGGCGTACACGCAGCGCGATGTCCATGCCTTCTTCCACCAGATCCACAATCCGGTTGGTGACCCGCATGTCGACCTTGACCTGCGGGTACAGCGCCATGAAACGCGGCACCAGGTAACCCAGCGTGCTTTGCGCCAGCGTGACCGGGCAACTGATGCGCAGGGTGCCGCGCGGCTCGACCTGCAGTTGCGCCACCGCCTCGTCGGCAGCCTGGGCCTCGTCGCGCATCGCGCTGCAGTGGCGCAGGTAAATCTCACCGACCTCGGTCAGCGACAACTTGCGGGTGGTGCGTTGCAGCAGCCGCGCGCCCAGGCGAGCCTCAAGCTCGGCCACGCGCCGCGACAGCCGTGATTTGGGCAGGCCCAGGGCGCGACCGGCGGCGGCAAAACCGCCCCGCTCCACCACTTCGGCGAAATACAACATGTCATTCAAATCCTGCATGATTCGTCTCTATTGTCCTGTTGATAGAACAATGTATCGCGATTTTTCCGACTTATCAACCAATCGACTCACCAACACAATCTATCCACGGTTGAGATCAGAGTGAACTCGACCAACAACCCGAACGACTGTTTCAAGGAATCAAATCATGAGCAAGCTTCTTCACATCGATTCCAGCATCCTCGGCGGCAACTCGGTCTCGCGCCAGCTCACGGCCCAGATCGTGGCCTCCTGGCGCGCCAGCCATCCCGCAACCGAGGTCAGCTACCTGGACCTGGCCGCAGACGCGCCCAGCCACCTGTCGGCCAACTCCCTGGGATTTCGCCTGCCCGCCGGCAGCGCGCTCAGCGAGGTGCAGCAGCGTGAAAACGCCGTGTCTGAAGCGCTGGTCACACAGTTTCTGGCCGCCGATGTGATCGTGGTCGGTGCGCCGCTGTACAACTTCAGCATTCCGAGCCAGCTCAAGGCCTGGATCGACCGCGTGGCGCAAGTCGGCCGCACCTTCTCGTACACCGACAAGGGACCGGTCGGCCTGGCCGGCGGCAAGACCGTGATCGTGGCGTCTTCGCGCGGCGGGATGTATTCGACCAGCGAGGCCGGCAATGCCACCGAACACCAGGAAAGTTACCTCAAGGTGGTGTTCGGTTTCTTCGGCATCACCGACCTGCGTTTTGTTCGCGCCGAAGGCCTGGCCATGGGTGAGGCTGCCAAAACAAGTGCGCTGGCCGCTGCCGAGCTGGAGATTAAAGCCGTTGCCACGCCGGCTGCCAACCAGCCTGAAGCCGCGCTGGCCGCATAAGGCGTTGGGTTCTACGCGCCCGCGGCCTTGCGTCGCGCCGCGCGCTGGAACAACACCGTCGCGCCCCAAAGCAGCACGCCTATGCTCAGCAAGGCAGCGGCAATGGTGTACTGCACCGGGTCGCGGCCGGTCCAGGGGCCAAGCAGGAGGACGCAGCACAGGGCCGCAACCACTGGCAACACCACGGATGTGCGAAAGTGCCTGTGGTCGACTTTTTCCCTTCGCAGCACCAGCACCGCGATGTTGACCACTGTGAACACGGCCAGCAGCAGCAGCGCGGTGGTGCCACCCAGGGCCGGTATCTCGCCGACAAAAGTGATCAGGCCAAAGGCCAGCAAGGTCGTGAAGCCGATCGCGACATAAGGTGTGCGGCGCGCTGCATGCACCTTGCCCAGCAGCGGCGGAAACACACCTTCGTGGCTCATGCCGTAGACCAGACGTCTGGCCATCAGCATTTTCATCAGCGCGCTGTTGGCCGCCGCAAACATGGTGATGAAGCCAAACAGCTCGACTGGAAAGCCCGGCGCGCCGGCCTGCACCACCTGCAGCAGCGGGGTTTCGCCTTCGGCCAGTTTCTCGGGCGGCACCAGCGAGGTGCCGGCAATCACCGACCAGAAAGCGCTGCCGCCGTCCATCGTCGTCTTGAACTCCATCACCCGGCCGACATCACCTTGCCCCGTGCCTATGGCCCAGAAACCGATACAGATGATGATCAGCAAACCGGTCAACTCGACACGGGGCAGCAGCACATTGGCCTTGACACTTTCCCCAACACCGCGCAGGGTCACCGCCGCCACCATTGCCATGAAGACCAGGCCCACGGCCGTGACGCCAAAGCCTGCGCCCAGGTCCAGCCCGAAGGCACCCGACAGCTTGGCCGCAAAGGCACGCGATGCGGTGGACGCCGAGGTGATGGCCGAACACATTACCGTGAACGCGACGAGGAAAGTGATGAAATGCACGCCGAAAACCTCGTGCGCATACAGTGCTGCGCCGGCCGGGCGTAGGTACATGGTCACCAGCTCCGGATAGCTGAAGGCAGTGACCAGCGCCACCGCAAACGCCAGCAGAAACGGTAGCCAGACCACGCCGCCCACCTGTTTGGCGACCTAACCGGTGAGGGCGTAAATGCCAGTGCCCAGGATGTCGCGACGATGAACAGCAGCAACAGCCAGGGGCCCCATCACGCGGTGCAGTGAAGGTTCGGCCGCTGTGCCGGCTTACGATGGGGTGTTGTCGGCGCCGGCCATGGTCAGGCCTGGTTTTGTTTTACCCAGGCCACGTAGGCGTCGACCCAGGACTGCAGGAATTTTTTGCTGGCTTCGCCAATGTTGCCGGCCTCGTCGTACAGGCCTTCCTTGTTGTGAATGAAGGCCTCTGGCTGGCCCAGAGTCGGCATGTTCAGGTAGGCCAGGATGTTTCGCAGGTGCTGCTGCGCCAGTGCGGTACCAACGGGGCCGACCGAGGCGCCGATCACAGCGGCAGGCTTGCCGTTCCAGACACTTTCGCCATAGGGGCGCGACGCGTGATCGATGGCGTTTTTCAGCACGCCGGGGATGGATCGGTTGTACTCTGGCGTGAAAAACAGCACGCCCTGCGCAGCTGTGATCTCGCCTTTCAGGCGCGTCACTGAGGCCGCCGGGCTGGCGTCGTCTTCCTGGTTGTACAGCGGCAGGTCGTCAATGCGTACCTGGGTAAAGCTGAACTCCGTCGGGAACAGCTTTTCAAGCGCCTTGGCGAGTTTGCGGTTGAAGGAATCCTTGCGAATGCTGCCGACGACAACGGCGATGGTGTATTGGGTCATGGGTTCTCCTGAATGGGAAAAATCTAAAAACGACAGGCTCATTATGCAAAGCAGCCGGCCCCCTTTGTCCCTCACCAGTCTGCCGCATCCGATGTAGTATTTATTCCCTTCTTTTCCCGCCATTTCCCGGCGCTTACAAAGGCTTTCCATGAATCAGGAACTCACACACCCGGAACAGGTACCCGCGGTAAAGGCCCTGCTGTTCGACCTGGGCGGTGTACTGATCGACATTGACTTCGGGCGCGCCTTCGAACACTGGCGATGCCTCTCGGCGCTGCCGCTGGAAGGCATCCGGGCCGCCTTTCGCTTCGACGACGCCTATGAAAAACACGAACGCGGCGAGATCGGCGCCACCGAGTACTTCGCACACCTGATCAATAAACTTCAGCTGCGGGACGATCCCGAAGGTATTGCCCAGGGCTGGAACGCCATCTTCACCGGACAGATCACCGAAACCCTCGCGCTGGTAAATGCCGCACGTACCTCCCTGCCCTGTTATGCATTCAGCAACTCCAACGCCGTGCACCAGGCGGCCTGGTCGCGTATGTACCCGGCAGTGGTGCAGGCCTTTGACCGGATTTTTGTGTCGTCCGACATCGGTTTTCGCAAGCCCGAGCGGCGGGCCTTTGAACACATCGCCCGTGAGATCAACACCCCTCCCGGCGCGATTCTGTTTTTTGATGACCTGGTCGACAACGTGACCGGCGCGCGTGCTGCAGGACTGCAAGCCGTGTTTGTGCGCAGCCCGGCCGATGTACGTGTGGCGCTGGCGGCGCTCGGCTGCATGCTTCCGCTGCCAACGGCATCACCCTAGCCATCGCCCTGCCCGAAGTGCTGCATCAAAGGCCGTCGGGCTGCTTGCCCGGACGACCGGCCGACGCGGCAATCTCCGCCCAGGATTTGCCATCGGCCCTGAGCTGCTCCACCGACGGCCCGGTCGTGTTTCCATACTCCGCCAGGCTCCTGGCCTCGATGACGGCCAATGCTGCCGGGGGCGTCATGTCGCGGTAAACCTGCTTGAGCCGGTCGCGCTCGCCTGCCGCCCAACGCGCGACCTGCTCCTGCGCCACGCCGGCGCCAAGCATGCCCGATACCTGCACACCGAGTTCTGCCACCGCGCGCTCGTACGCCAAACGTAAATCTGCCATGGCCTGAATTTAGCCGTTTCGTGCAGCACCAGCGATACGGCTTACACGGCGGACCCTCCGCTGGTGCTGGGCCCAGAACATTTTTAGGGAGTCTGCCAGGTCCACGATGTCCGGCAGCGCCGCACCCGGCCCTTCAAGCTCATGCGGTTTCGGCTGGCAGACACAGTGCTGTTACAGGGCTACAAACAGGGCATGTCCCCCGCTCCACGTCCGCACGCCACAGCAAACCAGCCAACAAGCACACGCAGCCCGCGCTGGGGCCGCTGGATTTTTGCGCTGCTGTGGGGCGCGGCCGTGGCCGGCGGCTACGCGGTCTACAGCGGCGCGCTCATCATCCCCGAACGCTTCAACCCCTGGGCTGCGCTGGATGTCGCGGCGCCGCCCAACTTTCTCACGGCCACAAAGCTGGCGCGGGCGCGCGGCGATCCCGCCCGCTGCCTGGCCGCGCTGGCGCAGACCGGGATGCGCTACAGCCCCTTGCCGGACCGTGTCACCGGACCGGGCTGCGGCTTTGAGAACGCTGTTTTGTTGCGTGAGGCCGGTGTGCGCATAGGCGCGCCAGTGTCGCTCAGTTGCCCGATGGCCTTGTCGTTGGCCATGTGGGAACGCCACGCGCTGCAGTCAGCGGCCGTGCTGCATACCGGCCAGCGCATAGCGGCCATCAGCCACCTGGGCAGCTACGCCTGCCGCAATGTCAACCGCGGCGATGGTGCGGCCCCGAATGCACCGCCCGGCAACCGCAGCCAGCATGCCACCGCCGATGCGCTGGACATCGCGGGCTTCACGCTGACCAATGGCAAATACATAGCCGTTCTGCGTCAATGGCAAACCGATGATGCCGCCACCGTGGCCGGATCGGACGCGCTGTTTCTCAAGGAAGCCCATCGCAGCGCCTGCCGCTACTTCAACGGAGTACTGGGGCCGGACTACAACGCTGCCCACCGCGACCACTTTCATCTGGAAACCGGCGGTTACGGCATGTGCCGATGAGCCTCTTGCGCGGATTTAGCTCCTTTTTTGATAGCTGGTTGCACCCGTCCAGTATGGGCTGAGGGGCGGATTTGGTTCGAAAATATCAGGCCGCACAGCGGAAGGTCAGGTTGATGCGTCGCCGGCCCAGCAATACGTGGTGGCCGTCGGCCAGCGCGGCCACCCCGTGAAAAGCCAGCCGCGCCGGCCCGCCCCAGACCACCACATCGCCGTGCTGCAGCCGGTACCGCTGCGGCCTGTCACTTCGCTCCGGCGTGCCGAACAAGAAGACGGCCGGCAGGCCCAGCGACACCGACACGATGGGCGCTGAAAAATCGTTTTCATCCTTGTCCTGGTGCAGCGACAGTTTGCTGCCCGGCAGGTACTGGTTGATCAGACAGGCATCGGGCACGAACCCGTCGAAGCCGACCTCTGCGGCCGCGCGGGCGGCAAGCTCACGCCAGCTTCCCGGCATGGGGGGCCAGGGCTGGCCTGCGAGCGGATCCTCCCTGGTATAGCGGTAGCCGCGCCTGTCGGAGACCCAGCCCAGCGGGCCGCAGTTGCTCGTGGCCACCGACATGGTGTGGCCACCCGGCGTGACCAGGTGGCGCAATGGCGCGGCGGCCAGCACCCCGTCCAGCGCTGCCAGCAGCTCAGCCCCCGCCTCGCGCGCAAAGCCGCGCAGCAGCGCGGCGCCGGGCGCCAGCGTCTGCTGCGCTGGCTCGGATGTATTGATGTCTTCAAACAGGTCTGTCGTCACGCAACCATTGTCCCCGGCCGGGGCTTATTGCGCGTCATGAAAAATAATGCCCAGGGTGTGACGCTGGCCGGCGCGCACTTCGCTCACGCCGTGGCGCATGTTGACGCGGTAAAAGCCCCGACTGCCGGCCACCGGCCGGTGCTGCACGGCAAACACCACCGCATCGCCCTGCGCCAGCGGCACCACCGTGGCGCGCGACTGCATGCGCGGGCGCTGTTCGGTTAGCACAAATTCGCCGCCGCTGAAGTCTTCCCCTGGCCGCGACAGCACAATCGTGACCTGCAGCGGGAACACATGCTCACCATACAAGTCCTGATGCAGGCAGTTGTAGTCGCCCCCGGCATATTGCAGCAGCAGCGGTGTCGGCCGCGTTTGCCCCGCCGCATGACAACGCGCCAGGAAAACCGCGTACTCCAGTGGGTAACGCACGGCAACGCCCATGGCTTCGTTCCAGCGGTTGGCCACATCGACCAGCAGTGGGTACAGCGCGCTGCGCAACTGCTGCACCAACGCCGGCAGCGGGTAGTTGAAGTACTGGTATTCGCCCCGGCCAAAGCCATGGCGCGCCATCACGACGCGGCTGCGAAAATTGTCGGCCTGCGGGTAAAGGCGGCTGATGGCCAAACACGCGTCCGGACTGAGCAACTGCGGCAGCACGGCACGGCCATGCAATTGCAGCTCGTCAGTGAGCAAAGCCCAGTCTCGGGCGGCTGATGAGATTGAAATCGCGGTCGGTGTCATGGTGGCCCAGGAGTTGTGGAGCGCCAGCTTAGGCGGCTTGCCATGGCCAGACTCGCCGAAAACGGACATCTCGCCGCCGAGTCACGCACTCAGGCCGTGATCAAGCCAGGACCCTGGCTGTGGCCGGATTTATGCAGCAAATCGGGCTCTAGCCCATATGC
This sequence comes from Polaromonas eurypsychrophila, assembly GCF_014641715.1. Lineage (GTDB taxonomy): Bacteria > Pseudomonadota > Gammaproteobacteria > Burkholderiales > Burkholderiaceae_C > Polaromonas > Polaromonas eurypsychrophila. The sequence continues at coordinate 180,768 of NZ_BMIG01000006.1, forward strand.
AGCAGGCGCAAGTAGCTATTTTATTGATAGCGAAAGAACCGCAAGGCCGTTGAACCCGAGGCGCCTAAACCGGACTGGCGACGACTGCACCTTCGTGTGGCCACGCGCGGGGCCGGCGCCAGACGGGGGCTTGCCCCCGCACAGGCAGTTCAGGGCTCGCCGCTGGCAAGCTCGAGGGGCGGCTGTTGGCAAACTCCGGCAAGTATGCGGCAAGGTCGTCAAAGTTGGCCACGATCCATGGCCCCACCCAATGGCGAACCCAGCGCGCCAGCGCGATCCGCGGGTCCCCCATGTGCAAGCTGTTGGCAAACCGTGGACTGTTGAATGCGCGCGCCACGCAACGCTCGACCAGGGGCGTGGCTTCATCGGCCACCCAATCCAGAAACGCAGGCGACATGCGCAGGTGGCTCGCCTTCACAAGATCAATGACCAGATCATCCAGCGCCGCGACAGCAACGATGGAGGCTTGATTGGTGGAAATAGTTTGGGTACGAATCATGAGTCTAGGCTTTAAGAAGCCTGATCTTGAAGGTGCGGCATGACACCATGATGTCGCCAGAGCCGGCGACTGAATTTTTTCAGTGCTCGGGCGGCAACAGCATCGCAATACGCTCGCTCAGGCCATCGGCTCGCTCGGGACCCGCGACTTCCTCGACATTGAGAATGATGTCGCGGGCAATCGCCATCATGGACTCGCGGTCACGCGCCTCGCGCAACTGGTCGCGGTAATGCTTGGCCAGCTCCGGCATCTTTCTGACGAACATCCGCTCGCAAATGTCAAACAGAAACATGCGTGTGGTCGCCAGCGAACGCTTGCCTTCAAAGTTGTCACCCTGGGGGCCAGGTGCAGGTGCAGGTGCAGGTGCAGGAATAGCTGCAGCCACGGGCAAGGAAGGGCTTGGCAATGGCGGTGCATAAGAGGCCTGCCGCGCCAGTGCCGGTTTTTTAACAGGCGTCATACCAGCGCTTTCCGCTCCCAGCACGATCAGGTAACCGTCGACGATCAACTTTTGCAGGATGCGACCGTCGTCTTGCAGCAAGCCCTGCATTTGGTCACGCGTTTTGAGGCCGTCCGCAAGAAAAAGCGCTCCGCGCTCACGCACGTTGAGCACGCGTGCCCTGGAGGCAAGCTCGAGTTTGGCTTTTTCTGATCTGTGTAGCTGCATGGTGCGGCGCAAACGGCCCAGACTGTAAGAATCTGTGAATCGTAGGCACGGCGTATGTCCAGCACATGACAGACAGCACGACGCGTATCACGCTGCGCGGCAAAACAAAAGATACCCCGACTCAGAGCGCGTGAAACTTGGCCCAGCGCACGATGTCGGCTGCACCCATGGCGCCAGCCTGGCGCGCAAGCTCATGGCCGTTGTTAAACAGGGCCAGGGTCGGGATGCTGCGGATGTTGAAACGCGCGCCCAGCGCGGGCCAAGCTTCGGTATCGACCTTGGCGACACGAAAGCCGGGCTCAAGCTGGGCGGTGGCCTGCGCGTAGGCGGGCGCCATTTGCAGGCAGGGGCCACACCAGGGAGCCCAGAAATCGACCAGCACCGGGATCTGGCTGCGGCTGATATGGCGTTCAAACGCGCCCTCACCCAGCGTTACCGGATGGCCCGTGAACAACATCTTGTGGCAGCTACCGCAGTCGGGCGCCTTTGCCAAGTCGTCCTGGCGGACGCGGTTGGTGGTGTGGCAATGCGGGCAGACGATGTGCAGAGGGTCAGCCATCGTGGCTTTCGTGTTTGCCCGGCGTGCGTTTCAGCGCGGTGTCAGCTACTGGCTTCGTCCAGCGCCTTGCACGAAGGCGCGCAAACGGCGTGCGACTTGCCGAGCACCTTGCGGGTGCCCATTTGTGAACGCGGGCGGTGTTTGCCACACATGAAACAGGACATGGTCGCTGCGCCGAAGGAAGCGGATGCAACAAACGGCGAACCCGACACCTTGGATTTGTAGCGCAGCCCGTCGGCGAGGACAGTGGTTTTGGCATCAGCTCTGGCCATAGGGGGTTCCTTTATTGGATGAGCGCATGGCGCGCTCGATAACTTGCCTGGCTTGCTGCTCGGCGCTGAGGGATGTTTGCAGCGGAGAGCGGCATAAACCCGCGTACTGGTAATTGATATTTTCGTACAACTCGGCCGCAGCCGGGTGGGTATCGAGCAAAGCCCCCAGCTCCATGCCTGGCGTCACGTCGCCAAAGGCCTCGACCAAGTGGTTCACCACAGAAAGGTATTGCTCCGGACCGACCGGTTGCTGGCTGTGCTCCAGACGTTCAAGCAACTCTGCGAGAACGTGGGTCACGGTCAGGTTGGCGCTGGAAGGGGTGTGGGTGGTGGTCATGCATCAAAGCTGGGGGGTCCGGGCCGAAAAACAAGCGTCAGAGCAGCCATTTTACCCGCAGCCTGTGGCCCGGCAGCGCCTGGTGGCCACGCCATTCACTATTATTTTCATAGCGAACCAGGACCGACGGACAGGCTCTGGAGCACGATTTTCTCAGTATTTCAGGGTTCCTGCTGGCCACGGCGGACAAGCTCAGAGTTTCCCGCACAAGTCGCAGCCCGCCTACAGCGGGATGCAGCAGGAGCCGACGACGCAGGCGGCGCGAGTCTGAAACACTTTGAATCGTCAACCGGTCTTCGCCGGTTCTGCCAAAGGCCACCGTGCATTTCAAGCTGTTTTACCGCCTCGCCCGGCAATCCATTGCCGCCTGGATCGACGATTACGCGCCGAGCATGGGGGCGGCGATCTCCTATTACACGGTGTTCTCGATCGCACCGCTGCTGATCATCGTGATCGCGGTCGCCGGGCTGGTCTGGGGCCGCGACGCCGTACAGGGCGAAATCGTCGCCCAACTTACCGGCCTGATCGGCCAGGACGGCGCCACCGGCGTGCAGGCCCTGATCGAAAGCGCCAACAAGCCCGCCGCAGGGGTGATTGCCACGCTGATCAGCGTGGGCGTGCTGCTGGTCGGTGCGACCACGGTGTTTGCCGAGTTGCAAAGCGCGCTGGACCGGATCTGGGACGTGCCGCCCTCGCAAAAGGCATCTGGCATCTGGGCCACCTTGCGCGCGCGGCTGTTGTCCCTCGGTTTCATCCTGGGCCTGGGCTTTTTGCTGATGGTGTCGCTGGTCTTCAGCGCCGGTGTGGCGGCTTTCGGGGGCTGGGCCGACGGGCTGTTCCCGGGCTGGGAGTTGTTGCTGCAGGTGGTCAACACCGCCATCTCGCTGGGCATTTCCAGCCTGCTGTTCGCCATGATCTTCAAACTGATGCCGCAGGCCCGGGTTAGCTGGCGCGATGTCTGGGTGGGTGCAGCGGTTACCGCGGTGCTGTTCGAGGTCGGCAAGGCACTGATTGGCCTGTACATCGGAAAAAGCAGCGTGACCTCGTCGTTCGCAGCGGCGGGTTCGCTGGTGGTACTGCTGGTGTGGGTTTATTACTCGGCGCAGATTTTCCTGCTGGGTGCGGAATTCACCTGGGTGTTTGCCCACGAACATGGCTCACTGCGCGGCGAGGCTGGCACCCGGATGGCCCCCGCTGCTGCGGCCGCACCGGCAACCGCCGCGGGAAGCGTGCTTGCCCCGGCGGTCGAAGTGCCGCGCCGCAGCGAGAAGGCGGACAAAACCGTACCGATGTTGGCAACGTCTGCCGCAGCCCCGTCTCCCGCTCGTCGCCGCACTGCTCGGCCCACATTGAAACAGCGCGCCATCGTTTATGGCGCCGCCTCGGGCGCTCTGTTGCTGCTGTCCTTCCTGCTCAAAAAAAGGCTCACCAGGCAGTCGCTGGCGCCTCCGCCTTACTGAGCCCGACGGCATGCCCAAACCAACCAGGCCAGTGAGAGCCAGCGAGGCTTCAGGCGCCGGCCGGCGCAGCCACTTCGTGCAGGTGCGCGGCGCACGCGAACACAACCTGAAAAACGTGGACCTGGACATCCCGCGTGACGCGTTGGTGGTGTTTTCCGGTGTTTCCGGTTCAGGCAAGTCCTCGCTGGCCTTCGGCACCCTGTATGCTGAGGCGCAAAGACGTTATTTCCAATCGGTGGCGCCGTATGCGCGCCGGCTGATAGACCAGGTCGGTGTCCCCGATGTCGATTCGATCGAGGGGCTGCCCCCTGCGGTTGCGTTGCACCAGCAGCGCGGGACACCCAGCACACGCTCATCGGTCGGCAGCCTCACCACACTCTCGAGCTTTGTGCGCATGCTGTATTCACGCGCAGGCAGTTACCCGCCCCGCCAGCCCATGCTGTATGCCGAGGACTTCTCGCCAAACACGCCGCAAGGCGCCTGCCCGCACTGCCACGGGCTGGGCCACGTTTTTGAGGTGACCGAAAAGCTGATGGTGCCGGACGACACCTTGAGCATCCGCGAGCGCGCGGTGGCCGCCTGGCCGCCGGCCTGGCATGGCCAGAACCTGCGCGACATCCTGGTCACGCTGGGTCACGACGTGGACAGGCCGTGGCGGGACCTGCCGAAAAAGGACCGCGACTGGATTCTCTTCACCGATGAGCAACCCACGGTGCCGGTGTATGCCGGGTTCACGCCCGCAGAAACTCGCACCGCCCTGCGCCGCAAGACCGAACCGAGCTATCAGGGCACCTTCACAGGCGCACGTAAATACGTGCTGCACACCTTTGCCAGCACGCAAAGCGCGCTCATGAAAAAACGGGTGGCGCGTTTCATGGCCGGCAGCGTCTGCCCGGTCTGTGACGGCAGGCGGCTCAAGCGCGAAGCGTTGTCAGTCACCTTTGCCGGTGTGGACATCGGCACGCTGTCGCAGATGCCGCTGGACCGCATGGCTGACCTGCTGGCACCGGTCGCGCGTGGAGAGTTGGGTCCGACGCCGAACGGCGTCACCCTGAGCCTAAAAAAAGCCGGAGCCGACAAGGCGCGCCGCGTGGCGGCCGGCGGTGCCGCCCATGACGCGGCGCCCGACGTGCGGCGCACTCCCAACCTCTCCGAAGAAAAACGCATCGCCGCCCAGCGTATCGCGCAGGATTTGCTGGCTCGCATTGCCACCCTGCAGGACCTGGGATTGGGTTACCTGGCGCTGGAGCGCAGCACGCCGACCCTGTCGTCCGGCGAGCTGCAGCGCCTGCGGCTGGCCACACAGATCCGCTCCAACCTGTTCGGCGTGGTTTATGTGATGGACGAACCTTCGGCAGGGCTGCATCCTGCCGACAACGAGGCACTGCTGCTGGCGCTGGACCAGTTGCGGGAGTCGGGCAATACCATTTTTGTGGTGGAGCACGACCTGGACATGATGCGGCGTGCCGACTGGCTGGTCGACGTGGGGCCGGACGCCGGCGAGCGCGGCGGCCATGTGCTGTACAGCGGGCCGCCCGCCGGACTGGAAGCTGTCACGGCCTCCCGCACTGCGCCCTATCTTTTCGGCTCGCACTCGCCACTGCCCCGTCGCTCACGCAAGCCGAAAGGCTGGCTGGAGCTGCAAGGCATCCAGCGCAACAACCTGCACGGCGTGGACGCGCGTTTTCCACTGGGCGTGCTCACTGCAGTGACCGGTGTCTCGGGGTCAGGCAAGTCCAGCCTGGTCAGCCAGGCGTTGGTCGAACTGGTGGGCGAACACCTGGGCCATGAAGCGACCGCGTCCGAGGAGGCCGAGGTCGATGGCGAACCCAGGGTGGCGGCACAGACCGGGGGCCGCCTTGCGGATGGCTTGCAGGGGCTGAAGCGGCTGGTGCGGGTCGACCAGAAGCCGATAGGCCGCACGCCGCGCTCCAACCTGGCAACCTACACCGGTCTGTTCGATACTGTGCGCAAGCTGTTTGCCGCCACCCGTGCCGCCAAGGCCAAACGGTACGACGCAGGCCGCTTTTCCTTCAACGTGGCCAAGGGACGCTGCGAAACTTGTGAAGGCGAGGGATTTGTCAGTGTCGAGCTGCTATTCATGCCGAGCGTCTACGCGCCGTGCCCGGCCTGCCATGGCGCGCGTTACAACGAGGCGACCCTGAAAATCACTTGGCGAGACAAGACCATTGCCGAGGTGCTGGGCATGACGGTGGAGGAGGCCTGCGACTTTTTCGCAGCCGAACCCGCGGTATTCAACCCGCTGGCGCTGCTGCGCGACATCGGCCTCGGCTACCTGCGCCTGGGTCAGCCGGCCACCGAGCTGTCAGGCGGCGAGGCCCAGCGCATCAAGCTGGCGACCGAGCTGCAGCGCCCGCAACGCGGTGACACCCTGTATGTGCTTGACGAGCCCACCACCGGCCTGCACCCGGCCGACGTGGACAAGCTGATGGCGCAGTTGCAGGGCCTGGTGGATGCCGGCAACACCGTCATTGTGGTCGAGCATGAACTGCGCGTGGTGTCGGCCAGTGACTGGGTCATCGACGTCGGGCCCGGCCCCGGCGAACAGGGCGGGCGCATCGTGGCTACCGGCACGCCGGCGGAGGTGTGCGCCAGCCGGGACAGCCGGACCGGGCCCTACCTGCGGCAGCATCTGCCCTGAGCACGCTGCGTGCTTATAGCGACGTCAGTATCCTCGTTCCTACTTGCGAAGGTAGATCTGATCAAATGCCGCGCCGTCGGCAAAATGATCCTTGGCCGCTTTGTCCCAGCCGCCAAAGGCCTGGTCGATGGTGAACAGGTTCAGCTTGGGCAACTGCTTGGCGTACTTCGCCTGGGCCTTGGCGGATGTCGGGCGGTAAAAGTTCTTGCCGATGATGTCCTGGGCTTCTTCGGAATACAGGTAGTTGAGGTATTCCTCGGCGACCGCGCGGGTGCCCTTCTTGTCGACGTTTTTGTCCACCACCGTCACTGGCGGCTGGGCCAGGATGCTCAAACTGGGGTAAACAAAGTCCACCTTGCTGCCAAACTCTTTTTCAAGCAAATAAGCTTCGTTTTCCCATGAGATGAAGACGTCGCCTTGGTTGCGCTGCGCAAAACTGATGGACGATCCACGCGCACCGGTGTCCAGCACGGCGACGTTGCTATACAGCTTGCCAACAAACTCTTTGGCTTTAGCATCGCCGCCATACTTGCGCTTGGCAAACTCCCAGGCTGCCAGGTAATTCCAGCGCGCGCCGCCCGATGTTTTCGGGTTGGGGGTGATCACACTGACACCGGGCTTGATCAGGTCGTCCCAGTCCTTGATGCCTTTGGGGTTGCCTTGGCGCACCACCAACACAATGGTCGAGGTGTAGGGCGATGAACTGAGCGGCAGGCGCTTCTGCCAGTCCTTGGGAATCCATGCACCGTTCTGGTGGACGGCGTCGATGTCGCCAGCCAACGCCAGCGTGATGACGTCGGCGTCCAGCCCGTCAATCACCGAGCGGGCCTGCTTGCCGGAGCCGCCGTGCGACTGCTTGATGGTCACGTTCTGGTTGGCCTTGGCCTTCCAGTGTTTGGCAAAAGCGGCGTTGTACTCCACGTAGAGCTCGCGCGTCGGATCGTAGGAGACATTGAGCAAAGTCACCGGCGGTTTGGCGGCTGGCGCCTGGGCCAGGGCGGCCGTTGCCGACCCTGCCAGCGCAACGGCTAATGCCAGACGGGTCGAAACATTCATAAAATGGCGGCGTGTGGTCATGGTCTGCTTTCCTGATTCCAGTGCATTTGCATGCGATTTAAGTAAGAAGCTGGATTTTGAAAGCCTTCGCACCAAACAGGAACGAATAAAAATTCAGTTCTTAATACCCAAAACATCTATAACGCGACATCGCACGAAAGAAAATCCACATGGCACGCACTGTCAACTGCATCAAACTGGGCCGAGAAGCCGAAGGCCTGGACTTTCCGCCTTACCCCGGCCCGCTGGGCAAACGCCTGTGGGAAGAAGTCAGCAAGGAAGCCTGGGCCGAATGGATGAAGCAGCAGACCATGCTGGTCAATGAAAACCGCCTGAACCTGGCCGACGCCCGTGCCCGCCAGTACCTGGCGCGCCAGATGGAAAACCACTTCTTCGGCACCGGTGCCGACAAAGTGCAGGGCTACATCCCACCGACTGCATAGGGCCCTCACGGTCGCGCACTTCGTGTCGCTCCCTGCCCCCCGAGGGGGCCGCTGCGCCTGCGGGCCGGCAAAGCCGGACCCGCGGCCCCTGCTTGAAAAGACATGCCCTCTACATCCGATCGTCCTGAGCTTGTCGAAGGCTGCTCCCTCAGTTCGCCCTCATGGCTGAACTGATTGAGTGGTTGCCGGACGGCACGCCCTACAGCCCGCGCTTTGGCGACCGTTACCGCAGTGAGCTCGGCGGGCTGGCGCAATCGCTTGAGGTTTTTCTGCACGGCTGCGGCCTGCCTGAAGCTTGGGCGAACCAGCCCCAGTGGCGCATTTTGGAGACCGGCTTCGGCCTGGGCTTGAACTTCCTGGTCACCTGGCAGGCCTGGAAAGCCGACTTGACGCGTCCACACCTGCTGCATTTCGTCTCTACCGAAGCGTATCCCGCCAGCGCCGCCGACATGCTGCGTGCTGCTGCCGCGCACCCTGAACTGATGCCGCTGGCGCAGCAACTGCAGACGCAGTGCTGGGGCCTGCTGCCAGGGGTGCACCGGCTGGTGTTTGAAGAAGGCCGGGTGTTACTGAGCCTGTGTATAGGTGACACGAAGGCGGTGCTGCGCGAACAGCATTTCGAGGCCGACTCGGTTTACCTGGACGGCTTCAGCCCCTCGAAAAACCCCGACATCTGGGACCTGTACACGCTCAAGGCGGTGGCGCGCTGCTGCCGCCGCGGCACGCGTATCGTGAGCTGGACCATTGCCCGGACAGTGCTCGACGGCTTGAGCCAGTGCGGCTTTACCGTACGCAAGATACCGGGCCTGCCACCCAAGCGTGACAACCTGCAAGGCGAGTTCGACCCGCGCTGGGAGCCGCGCAAGCCGATGTCGTTCACACCCTTCACACCGGTCACCCCATCCAGTTGCGTGGTGATAGGCGCCGGCCTCGCGGGCGCGGCCGTAGCGGCCAGCCTGGCGCGGCGCGGCTGGCAGGTCGAAGTGCTGGACAGCCATGTCGCCCCGGCTGGCGGCGCATCAGGGCTGCCGGCCGGCGTGCTGGTGCCGCATGTCTCGCCCGATGACAGCCTGCTGTCGCGGCTGTCGCGCTGCGGCGTGCGCGCCACCTGGCAGCAGGCCCACGCCCTGCTGCAGGCGGGAAAGGACTGGCAGGCCTGCGGTGTGCTGGAGCGGCGCCTGGACGGCAGCCCCGGCCTGCCCGCAGATTGGCCAGAGGCCGGCCGCGACTGGAGCGATATCGCGTCCGGAGCGCAATTGGCGCAGGCGGGGCTCAGCACGAACGACGGACCCGCCTGCTGGCACCACCGCGGCGGCTGGATCAAACCGGCCCGGCTGGTCAATGACCTGCTCGCACAGCCGGGCATACGCTGGCGCGGCGGCATGCAAGCTGCACGCTTGCAGCGAGACCTGGCAACCGGCCACTGGCAGGTGCTGGATGTGCAAGGACGCTGTCTGGCGCAAGCGGGCATGGTGGTGCTTGCCGCCGGCCATGCCAGCCGCCTTTTGATTGAAGGCGGCTTGCCGCTGCAGGCCATTCGCGGGCAGATGTCCTGGGGCCTGCACGCAGACGCGCCGGGCACCGCAACTTTCCCGCCTTTTGTGGTGAACGGCAGCGGAAGTTTCATTCCCTCCGTGCCGACCGATGAAGGACGGACCTGGCTCGCAGGCGCGACTTTTGAGCGCGACGAGGACAGCACCGAAACCCAGCCCGCCGACCAACAAGCCAATGCCGAACGCCTGCAAGCCCTGCTGCCGGCCACGGCGCAACTGCTGGGGCCATTTTTTCAAAACGGCTCGGCACGCGCCTGGGCCGGTGTGCGCTGCGCTGCGCCTGACCGCCTGCCGCTGGTGGGCCGGGTTGACGCCCGCACCTGGCCGGGATTGTGGGTCAGCACCGCCATGGGTTCGCGCGGCCTCAGCTTCGCCGTGTTGTGCGGCGAGCTGCTGGCGGCCCGCTTGCATGGCGAGCCTTTGCCGCTGGAACATCGCCTGGCGCAGGCCTTGTCGCCGCAGCGCTTCCAAGCCTGAACCGCTAAACCTCATGGCTTTTCGGCCTCTAGCCCATGCTACGTTGAAGTAAGCAGCTATATATTTTGTAGCAAAATTTTGAGCTTTTCGGGGTCCAGCGGCTTCTTCAAATAGACCGCGCCAGACATCCATGCGCGTGCGCTCTGGCCCCAGGACTGCATGGAGGCGGTGACAAAAAGATGGGCCGTCCTGGGCCGCATGCCGTCCACCGCCTTGATCAACTGCCAACTGTCCATGTCGGTCAGACCCAGGTCCACGATGACCAATTGGTAGGCAGCGCCGCGCAGCAGCTCCAGCGCCTCGGCGCCACTGGCGGCTTCGTCCACCTCATGCAAGCCGGCCGATGACAACTTGGCGCGCAGGTAGAGGCGCTCGTCGCGCCCGGCATCAACCACCAGCACTCGCCGCGCGGCTGCCGGTACCGCACCTTCCAGCGCCATAGGCGCGGTGTCGTCGTCGCCTTCAAAGTGCACATCCAGGTCCGCATCGTGCGCCAAATCGAGGTCGAGCGACAAGGCCGTTGATGTCACCGGCGAAAACTCCTCGTCCATCGCTTCAATCAAGGCCGACCATTTGACCGGTGAATCAAACACCCGCCAGGCCATGGCCGGCGCACCCGCGCCCACCCAAGCCAGCTTGAGGCTGTCGTGCAGCGGATTGGCCAGGGCCAGAGCTGCCTCCCAGCTATCACCCTCTATCAGCACAACTTGCGGTGCTTCAGGGCTTGCTGCGGTCCAGGGTGCATAAACCACCCGGTGCGATTCAGACAGGCGAAACAGGGTGTGCAAGGCATGGCGCTCGGCATCACTGAAGCCGTAATACTTGACGAATATTGGTTTCACAGCCCCCAGCGCTCCCCTGAATGTCATTTGCGGTGGATTATGCGGGGCTCTCGCCGGTCCTCACAGCGGGCTTGCCCCAATCCAGGGCTTGTTTGGTTTGACGGATTCAAGGAATCTGGAGTTCAAAACGCTGAGAAGCCGCATGAACACTGGTGAATAAGCTTATGCGAATAAGCGAACAACAAATCTGTAGTTTGTTTTCATAACCGGCAGTTTTACAGTCACCGGCTTATGCATGATTTTGCTTTTGTCTTCGCCGGTTTTGCGGTGGGCCTGGTGGTTGGCCTGACAGGGGTCGGCGGCGGCTCACTGATGACGCCCTTGCTGATTTTCTTTTTCGGCGTCAAACCGCACCTGGCCATAGGCACCGACCTGCTGTTTGCCGCCTTCACCAAGATGGGCGGTACCGTCAGCCTCGCGCGCGCGCGTATCGTGGACTGGAAAATCGTCGGCCAGACCGCCGCTGGCAGCATTCCGGCCGCGCTGGCCACACTGTACGCACTGCATCTGCTTGGGCCGGCCAGCCCGGCCGCCCATGCGGTGATGACCACCACGCTGGGCATCGCACTGTTACTCACAGCAAGCGCAACTCTCTACAAAGCCGTCTACGGCAAAGCCGCTCCACGCCATATCGATGCCGCAGCCCTCGGTGCCGCGACGCAGGCCCGGCACTGGGCACTACCCGTTCTGTTCGGTGCGGTGATTGGCGCCATGGTGACCATTACCTCGGTGGGCGCGGGCGCGATCGGCGTGATTGTGCTGATGCTGCTCTACCCCGCCCTGCCTTTGCCGCGCATTGTGGCCGCCGACATCGCCCACGCCGTGCCGCTGACCCTGGTCGCCGGTCTCGGTCATGCGTCCATCGGTTCGGTGGACTGGGTCCTGCTGGCCAAGCTGCTGGTCGGCTCGCTGCCGGGTATCTGGCTCGGGGCGCGGCTGGTCACTCGCACGCCTGACCGCTGGATACGTTCCCTGCTTTCCGTGCTGCTGGCTTATGCCGGCGTCAAGCTCATCGCCATCTGAATCCACTTTTTGATCTCTGACAGCCATGTACCAATACACAGAATTTGATCGCCAGTTCGTGCAGGCACGCGCGGACCAGTACCGCGACCAGCTCACGCGCTGGCAATCCGGCCAGTTGGCCGAAGACGACTTCCGCCCGCTGCGCCTGCAAAACGGTTGGTATGTCCAGCGTTATGCCCCCATGCTGCGCGTGGCCGTGCCTTACGGTGAGCTGTCGAGCGCACAGGTGCGTGTGCTGGCGAAGATAGCCCGTGAGTACGACCAGCCAAACGCCGCATTGTTCGAGGACGCCCAAGCGGCCCAGGACAAGCTCGGTCCAGTGAACCTCAAAAGTGGCCTGTCAGTGGCGTCCAAACTGACCGCCGGTTACGCGCACTTCACCACGCGCCAGAACATCCAGTACAACTGGATTCCGCTCGACAAGTCCGCCGACGTGATGGACCTGCTGGCCAGCGTGAGCATGCATGGCATCCAGACCAGCGGCAATTGCATACGCAATATCACCAGCGACGAACGTGCCGGCATCGCCGCGGACGAGATCGCCGACCCGCGGCCTTTCGGCGAAATCCTGCGACAGTGGAGCACGCTGCACCCGGAGTTCGCCTTCCTGCCGCGCAAGTTCAAGATCGCCATCAGTGGCGCCAGGGAAGATCGCGCGGCCACCGCCTGGCACGACGTGGGCTTGCACCTGATACGCAACGCGGAAGGCGAACTGGGCTTCAAGGTCCAGGTCGGCGGCGGCATGGGCCGCACACCTATCATCGGCACCGTGATTCGTGAATTTTTGCCGTGGCACCAGATCATGAATTTCATCGAAGCAATCGTGCGCGTCTACAACCGTTATGGCCGCCGCGACAACATGTACAAGGCCCGCATCAAGATCCTGGTCAAGGCCGAGGGTCAAAAGTACATCGACGACGTCGAGGCCGAGTACCTGCAGATCATGGAACACGACGGCGGTCCGCACACCATCACGCAGGCTGAGCTGGACCGTGTCACTGCGTCCTTTGTGCCGCCCACGCTGAAGTGCGACCGCAAGAGCGCTGACGCCAAAATTGCCAACATCCTGCGCGCCGCGGCGGAAGACGACATCGAGTTTGGCCGCTGGCTCAAGCAAAACGTGGCGCCGCACCAGAACCCTGATCTGCGCTGCGTGACCCTGTCTTTCAAGCGCCTGGGCCAGGCGCCAGGCGACGCAACCGCCGACCAGTTGGACGTGGCCGCCGACCTGGCCGACCAGTTCAGCGCAGGTGAGGTGCGCGTCACACACGACCAGAATTTGCTGCTGCCCTGGGTGCGTTGCGACGAGCTGCCCGAGCTCTGGCGTGCCGCGCGAAAAGCCGGCTTTGCACGCCCTAACATCCGTTTGCTGACCGACATGATCGCCTGTCCCGGCGGAGATTTCTGCTCGCTGGCCAATGCGCGCTCGATCCCGATCGCCGAAGCCATCACCGAGCGTTATCAGGACATGGACGAGTTGCACGACCTGGGCGAGATCGACCTGCACATCAGTGGTTGCATCAACTCCTGCGGCCACCACCACAGCGGCCACATCGGCATTCTCGGCGTCGACAAGGACGGCCTTGAGTGGTACCAGGTTTCTCTGGGCGGCTCGGATGGCTCCACCTTGAGTGGCGCACCCGTGCCCGGCAAGGTGGTCGGCCCCTCGTTCTCGGCGGCTGAAGTGCCGGAAGCGATTGAGGCCGTGCTGGAGACCTACCGCCGGCAACGCGAAGCCGGCGAAACTTTTATTGCCACCTTGCGCCGCACTGGCATCGACCCGTTCAAGGCCGCGGCCAACAGCGCGCGTTTTTCCGCTGCAGCGTCTGCAGCCGTCTGAGGAGCACAGCATGAAACTTTTGCCACTGAGCGATCACAGCGCCACCGCAGAAAGCACGCTGCTCGTGCTGCCTAACGACGCTGACCCGCTGCAGCCCGCGCTGGACGGCGTGACACGCATTGACCTGCACTTTCCGAAATTCACCGACGGCCGAGCCTTCAGCCAGGCTTTTTTGCTGCGCCGCCGTCGCGGCTTCAATGGCGAGATACGCGCCACCGGTGACGTGCTGGCCGACCAACTCGCGCAGATGGAGCGCAGCGGCTTTGACGTGGCCGTGCTGCGCGCCGACCAGGACATGGCGACCGCCCAGCGCGTGCTGGCGTCCTACCCCGGCTACGGCGTCGGCAAATACCAGGGCGATGCCGTCGACGTTCAACCCCACTTCAAGGAATCTCAGGAAGAGGCTGCGGCCTGAACACCATGAACCTTGACCTCGTAAAGATCAACGCAGAACTCGGCCGCAACGCACAGGGCCTGGTGGACTGGGCCGTGGCGCTGGGCCAGCCCGCCATCGTCACCACCAATTTCCGCCCCTTCGAGGCGGTCATCCTGTACATGGTGACGCGCGCCAATCCCCGCGTGCCGGTGGTCTGGATGGACAACGGCTTCAACACCGAGGCCACCTACCGCTTTGCCGATGAAGTGACGAAGCGGCTCAAGCTGGACCTGCACATTTACCTGCCGCGCCGCTCGCGTGCACACCGCGAGGCCGTGGAAGGCCCGCCCCCGGCGCTGGACGATCCCCGCCATGCCGCTTTCACCGAAGAGGTCAAACTCGAGCCCTTTGCCCGCGCCCTGAGAGAAACTGCGCCCCAAGTGTGGTTCACGGCCTTGCGCGCCACCGACACCGCCGTGCGCGCCCAGATGGATGCGGTCACCGTCAACCCCGACGGGCTGATCAAGGTCGCGCCCCTGTTGCACTGGTCGGCCAAAGACCTGTACCAGTACTGTGAAATCCACAGCCTGCCGAACAACTTTGACTATGTAGACCCCACCAAGGGCGAAGACAACCGCGAATGCGGTCTGCACCTCGCACACTGAACTATGAACGCCCGCACACCCTCCACCCTGCTGCCAGCCGACCCGGCAATCTCCACCGCGCGGCTGTCCAACGCCCACCTTGACGCGCTTGAGGAGGAAACGATATTCATCTTGCGCGAGGTGGCCGCAGCCTTCGAACGTCCGACCCTGCTGTTTTCGGGCGGCAAGGACTCGCTGGTCATGCTCAAGTGCGCCGAGAAGGCTTTTGGTGTGGGCCGCATCCCCTACCCGCTGCTGATGATTGACACCGGCCACAACTTCCACGAGGTGACCGACTTCCGCGACCTGCGCGCCAAAGAGCTCGGTGCCGAGCTGATTGTGCGCAACGTCGAAGACTCCATGAAACGCGGCACCGTGCGGTTGGCGCATCCAGGCGAGTCGCGCAATGTGCATCAGTCGGTGACCTTGTTGGAGGCGATTGAGGAGTTCCGCTTCGACGCGCTGATCGGCGGGGCGCGGCGCGACGAGGAAAAAGCTCGCGCCAAAGAGCGCGTTTTTTCGCACCGCGACAGCTTTGGCCAGTGGCAGCCCAAGGCCCAGCGACCCGAACTGTGGACGCTGTTCAACACCCGTCTGCAGCCCGGCGAACACTTCCGCGTGTTCCCGATTTCCAACTGGACCGAGCTCGACGTTTGGCAGTACATCGAACGCGAACAGATCGCCCTGCCTTCGCTCTACTACGCACATCAGCGCAGGGTTGTGGAGCGCAAAGGCCTGCTGGTGCCAGTGACTGAACTTACGCCAGCGCGTGACGGCGAGGAAGTGGTCGAAAAAACCGTGCGTTTTCGCACCGTGGGTGACATCACTTGCACCTGCCCGGTGGACAGCCCGGCCGTCACGGCCGCCGAGATCGTGATCGAAACCCTGGCAGCTGATGTCAGTGAGCGCGGCGCCACACGCATGGACGACAAAACCTCCGACGCTTCGATGGAAAAGCGCAAGAAAGACGGGTACTTTTAGTTTTCCCCAGTGCAGGCTTCGCCTGCTCCCCCCAGGGGGCGGCGCCTGCAGGCCGGCGGAGCCGGACCTGCGGCCCCAACTGACAAGGACCTTCCCTCAATTTTTGAGACTGAGATGAATACAAGCACAACCACTACTGATTTGATAGCTGATGACGCCCGTCAGGCAGGGGCTACAGGCCAAAATGACTTGAAATCTGCACTCAAGTTCATCACCTGCGGTTCGGTCGATGACGGGAAAAGTACATTGATCGGCCGCCTGCTGGTGGACAGCAAGGCCGTGCTGCAGGACCACCTGGCCGGTGTGCAGCGCGGCGGCGAGACCGACCTCGCGCTGCTGACCGACGGCCTGTCGGCCGAGCGCGAGCAGGGCATCACCATCGATGTGGCCTACCGCTACTTCAACACCGAAAATCGCAAATTCATCATTGGCGACGCGCCCGGCCACGAGCAGTACACCCGCAACATGGTCACCGCCGCATCCAGCGCCGACGCCGCCGTGGTGCTGGTCGACGCCACCAAGCTGGACTGGAAAAATCCGTCCATGGAGTTGCTACCGCAGACCCGGCGCCATTCGCTGCTGGTCAACCTGCTGCGGGTGCCATCCATCGTGTTCGCGGTCAACAAGCTCGACGCGGTGGAAGATCCCGCCCTGGCCTTCCGCAACATCAGTGCGGCCCTCGCCGCGTTTGCGAAAGCCGCGTCCATTCCGGTCAAGGCAACCGTTCCTGTGTCGGCCCTGAAGGGCTACAACGTGGTGGATGCGCTGCCCGGCTGGTGCGACTATCAGGGTCTGTCACTGTTGCAATTGCTTGAACACCTGCCGGCCACCGCCGCCGAAAGCACCGAAGCTTTTTCCTTCCCGGTGCAGTGGGTGGAGAAATTCTCGTCTTCATCGGACACCTCGCAGGGCCGCCGCGTCTTCTGGGGCCGTGTCGCCACCGGTGGAGTTCAACCAGGCCAAAGCGTGACCGTGCTGCCCAGCGGCCAAACCGCCGTCGTGGCCCAGGTGCTGGACCACACACGCCAGCCCAAATCGATCCTGGCCGGCCACAGCGCCGGCATTGTGCTGGATCGCGAAGTGGACGTGTCGCGCGGCGACTGGCTGCTCGCGTCGGACACCTTCGAGCCGAGCCGCGAACTATCGGTCACCATCGCCTGGATGGACGACGAGCCGCTGGTCGCTGGACGTGTTTACTGGGCGCTGCACGGCCACCGCTGGGTCAAAGCCAAGGTCAAACGCATCGTTCACAAGCTCGATGTCAATACCCTGGCCGAGGAAGATGCCAGTGCGCTGCCGCCCAATGCCATTGGCCATATTGAGCTGGGCCTGCACGAGCCGCTGGCCACCCTGCCGTATGCACGTTCACGCGTGCTCGGCTCGCTGGTGCTGGTGGACACGGCATCGAACAAAACATCGGGCGCTGCGCTGATTCTTTGACCTGATCAGCAGCTGCACCCTGCCGACTTAACCCTGCTCGCGGAATCCTCTTAAAATTGAGGGTTTCCACCGATCCTTGCCAGAACAACATGACTCACATCGTTTCCGAATCCTGCATCCGCTGCAAGTACACCGACTGCGTCGATGTGTGCCCGGTGGACTGCTTCCGCGAAGGCCCGAACATGCTGGTGATCGACCCGGACGAATGCATCGATTGCGCGGTTTGCATACCCGAGTGCCCGGTCAATGCGATTTATGCCGAGGAGGACGTGCCAGCCGACCAGATCGCCTTCATCAAGATCAATGTCGAGCTGAGCCAGGCCGCAGGCTGGAAAAGTATCACCAAGCGCAAGGAAGCCTTGCCCGATGCCGAAGAGTGGAAAGACAAGACCGGCAAACTGTCTGAACTGATCCGCTAAACATGCACACCCCTGCCGGATGCTCACTTCGTGTAGCACCACCTCCCCTTGCACGGGACGGCGCCTGCGGCCTCGCAAAGCCAGTTCCGCGGCCCCTGCTGGCTTGGTAAGGTTAGAGGTATGACCGGCACCTCAATGATTCAGACCGACGCGGTCGTGATCGGCGCAGGACCGGTGGGTCTGTTCCAGGTGTTCCAGCTCGGCTTGCTGGACATCAAGGCCCACGTGGTGGACACCTTGCCCCACCCGGGCGGACAGTGCATTGAGCTTTACGCCGACAAGCCGATTTACGACATTCCCGGCACGCCGCGCACCAGCGGTCGAGAGCTGGTTGCGAGTCTCCTCAAACAGATCAAGCCTTTCGGCGCCAGCTTCCATCTGGGCCAGGAAGTCACCTCGGTGGCGCCGCAGGCTGATGGCCGCTTCCTGGTGGAAACCTCCCATGGCACGATGTTCCTTGCCAAAACGCTGTTCATTGCTGCCGGTGTAGGCTCCTTCCAGCCAAAGCGCTTGAAGATTGCCGGGCTGGATGCCTTTGAAAATAGCCAGCTCTTTCACCACGCCAGCGAATCAGCGCTCTTTGCGGGTAAAAACGTTTTGGTAGTGGGTGGCGACGAAACAGCCATCGACCAGACGGCGCGTCTGGCCCAGGCCGGACCGCAGCAGGCGAAAAGCGTGACCTTGCTGCATCGGCGTGATGTTCTGCAAGCCCCTCCAGAAGTCCTGGTCCGCTTCGATGCCTTGCGCATCAACGGCGGTGCGCGTTTTCAGGTGGGGCAAGTTACCGGGATCGATAGCGAAGACGGAAAACTGAAAGCAGTGCGTATCACCGACGTGGACGGCAACACCTCTGCCTTGCAAGTGGACATGATGCTGGTTCTGCTCGGCCTGTCACCCAAGCTCGGACCGCTGATGCAGTGGGGGCTGGACATGGAACGCAAGCAGTTGCTGGTAGACACCGAAAAATTCTCCACCAGCATCCCCGGTATTTTTGCGGTTGGCGACATCAACACCTACCCTGGCAAGAAAAAACTGATCCTCTGCGGCTTCCATGAGTGCGCACTCGCAGCTTTCGGGGCGGCCGCACTGATTTTCCCTGACCAGAAGATCCAGCTCCAGTACACCACCACGAGTCCTAAACTGCACAAGCTGCTGGGTGTGGAGCCGCCCCTAGTCGACTGACTCCGGGCACCCGCCAGTCGTCCGCGATCCGCCTTTAAACCAACGGTTTGAGCCGCATCGGCACAGGTGCGTGGCCGTGGTTGAGCGGGCCGCCGCCTGCGCCGGTTTTCACCTGCGCTCCGGCCAGCATGGCCGCGCGCACATAGGCCCGTGCCATCTCGACAGCTTCAAGCAAGGGCTGGCCCAGCGCCAGTCCAGCTGCAATCGCCGACGACAGGGTACAGCCGGTTCCATGGGTGTTGGGACTCTGGATACGCGGCGCCTGCATCCAGTGTTTGCCACCTTGAGCCGTGACCAGCAAATCGATCACCGTATCGCCCGGCAAATGGCCCCCTTTGAGCAGCACCGCATGGGCTCCGCGGGCCAGCAATTCGTTCGCCGCGCGCTCCATGTCCTGCGCATTGCGCAAGGGCCGGCCTACGAGCAAAGCAGCCTCATCGAGGTTGGGCGTTACCAGCACAGCGCGCGGAAACAGTTCGCGCTCCAGCACTGCTATGGCCGGGTTGTCGATCAGTACCGCGCCGCTGGTGGCCACCATGACAGGATCGAGAACAATTTTCCGGAGTGCATGGCGGTCTATCGCCTCGGCCACCGCCAGCACAATCTCGGGCGCATGTAGCATACCGATTTTGACGGCATCGACACCGATGTCTTCGATCACCGCGTCAATCTGGTGGCGCAGGATGTCCGGTGGGACACCGTGAATGGCGCGCACCCCCTGGGTATTTTGGGCGGTCAACGCGGTGATCGCCGTCATGCCGTAACAACCGAGCGCGGCAAAGGTTTTTAGATCGGCCTGGATGCCCGCACCACCGCCGCTGTCGGAGCCGGCAATCGACAACACGCGCGGGTATTCAAATACAAAAAGGTCGTTGCTCATGAGGCAGTTGCCATCCGGTCGCCCGGATCTCGTGGGAAAGAATCCGATTATCGGACAGCACCTGCGAAGGCCCTCCGACGCCCGATGAGCCGTCTATTTAAAGTACGTCAAGAAATGCGCCATATCCACCAGGTCGGCATCTTTGAGTCCGTACAGCGAGGCAGCCATGATGGTGTCGCGCCCGAGGCCGGGATGGTCGCGGAATTGTTTCATGGCATACAGCAGAAATGCTTCCTGCTGGCCCGCCAATCTGGGAATCTGTTCACGTCCGGAGTAATCAGGCAAATGACAGGTGCCGCACAGCATCCGCTGGGATGTCTGCAGACCACGCTGATACGTTGCGCTATTAGCGGACCCCGACACCTTGGCTGGCGTCTGCGCTGAAAAATAGGTGGCCAGCCCGACGATTTCGGGGTCTTTCACGCCATCGAGAAGCCCCTTCATCTGCGGAATATCCCGCAAGCCTTCCCGGATCAGCACGAGCTGGTTTTCAATGAACACCTTGGGTTGACCCGCCAGTGAGGGCGTCAGGGGAATCTGTGAGTTGCCCTGGGGACCGTGGCAAGCCATGCACAGGGTCAATTGCGCGGCGTTGGGTTGCAGCACCTGGGCTTGGGGCTGACCCAGAAAAAAAAGCAGGGCGACTGCTGCCAGTGCCCTGCATGCCCGCGGGAGTTTGCCGGTTTCAGGACCGGGCATAGGTGATGCGGTAGATCGCGCCCAACTGCTCGTCAGACAGCAGCAGGGAGCCATCAGGCAGTTGCAGCATGTACACCGGACGGCCCCAGAATGCATCGGTCTTGTCGTCGAGGAAACCAGTGACAAAAGGAGTGACCTGGGGGTTCTGCCCATTGGCGTCGGTACGCACCATAAGCACGTCATAGCCGCTTTTCTTGGTGCGATTCCATGATCCCTTGCGGGCGACAAACATCGCGTTTTTGTAATCGGCGGGGAACATGTTGCCCGTGTAGAAATGCACGCCCATGGCGGCGGTGTGGCCGCCCAGGGTTTGCACCGGCAAGGTGACGCCTTCGCAGGGCTTGTCCTTCTTGATGTCCTTGTCAGCTACGCCGTTGGCATGGCAATAGGGAAAGCCGAAGTTCTGCCCGACCCGCGTGATGCGGTTGAGTTCGTCCTCAGGGGAGTCGTCACCCATCCAGTCCCGTCCATGGTCGCTGAACCAGAGTTCCTTGGTGACCGGATGCCAGTCGAAGCCCTGCGTGTTCCGTATGCCACGGGCAACCACCTCCATGTTGGACCCATCCGCGTTATAACGCCGCAGTTGCGCGTAGCCTTCCGCCGGCAACAGGCAGATATTGCAGGGCGCGCCAAACGGAACATACAGCTTGTTATCAGGACCGAAACGAATGTACTTCCAGTTGTGGTGCTGCTCGGGCGGCAAGTTGAACTTGGCCGTCAAGTCGACCGGCTGGACGTTCGGATTGCTCTCGATCCCGTCATAGCGCAACACCTTGTCGATCGCCATGACATAAAGTGAGCCATTGTGCATAGCGACCGCTGGCTGATTCAGCTTGTCCACCACCACGCGACTCGTGCGCTCCCTGCCGTTATCGGAAATTTCGTAGACACGGCCCAGCCCTCGGGTGCCTACGTAGATTTTTCCGCTTTCACCGCGGGCCATGGCCCGCCCTCCAGGGGTGCCATGCGACCAGATCTCTGCTTTAAAGCCCGCTGGCAATTTCAGATTCTGCACGGGAATGTCAGCCGCCGGAGTCGCGGTCAATTTTCCCGCATGCGGGGCAAGCTTGGAGCTGGCCATATCGGCCGTCCGACCCTGTTGCCACGCGGGCGCAGCGGCTGCGGGAGGGGCCGCGGGAGTTGAAGCAGGAGGAGGCGGCGTCTGCGCGCAGCCTGACAAAACACCGATCGCAATCAGTGAACTCCAGAATGTCCGGTTTCTTGTCATGGAAGATCTCCCTTTGATTGAATTATTGGGGCGAAGATTTGCATGCTAACTTTCGCTCTCAAAGGAGCTGCAGAGGGTTTCCACCTATCGACCATAGCAGCCAGCGGAAAGGTCTTTTCCTCCAAGCGGCGGACCATGACGATGGGCATTGCGCACAAATACCGAACAGTCCGGAAACGGCGTTCCCGTAACATCGCAAGCTGGAAAGTTTGTGGGACGCACGCGCCAGTCCGGCGAGAGCAACGAACAACTCGCCGACCAGGCCTACAAAAACAAAAGGCCTGCACGATGTGTGCAAGCCCTTGATTCGGTGGCTCCCCTATCCGGGCCATGCTGAGAACTGGAGTGTAGTGATGTCGATCAACTAAAAGAGCGCTCGATAATCCAAGTTAACCCTTAATTACGTACTGTGGCATCGCCTCATAGCCGTCCACATGTGAAACTGTGCGGTAGATCTTGGTATCCCTTATCTGGTACTGTGGCATCGCCTCATAGCCGTCCACATGTGAAACTGTGCGGTAGATCTTGGTATCCCTTATCTGGTACTGTGGCATCGCCTCATAGCCATCCACATGTGAAACTGTGCGGTAGATCTTGGTACCTCTTATCTCGTACTGTGGCATCGCCTCATAGCCGTTCACATGTGAAACTGCGCGGTAGATCTTTGGCATAACTGGACAACCTAATGGAAACCTTATGCCTTGGCTTTAGTACGCGACTTACT
Organism: Polaromonas eurypsychrophila; assembly: GCF_014641715.1. Taxonomy (GTDB): domain Bacteria; phylum Pseudomonadota; class Gammaproteobacteria; order Burkholderiales; family Burkholderiaceae_C; genus Polaromonas; species Polaromonas eurypsychrophila. Next base: position 203,031 of record NZ_BMIG01000006.1, read on the forward strand.
AGCCAGAGCACTTTTGGCGGGGCGATTAATAGTACTGACTCGTGCTGCCGGTTGAGAATCTGGCTTAGACACTTCGAGTAAGGGCATCGCGTTGACAACTGGACTGGGATATCCCATGCTTGATACCAAGTGACGACATCTCTCGGCAGCAACAAAGAATAACGGGGCCGTCAGCTCCCTCAAAAGCGGTTCTGGCAAATCGTTGCTTTGCGCTTCATCAAAAATTATCAAGCAACTAACTTGACAGCTAGCAATGAACGCCACCTGTCCATTTTCTTGCCCCTTGGGCTGGCCAGTCACTGTTCTTTGAAATTTGATCTCTAGCTCATTTGATTTGCCGGGTGGCTGAGTCACTTCCAACTTACCAGTATTACGAAATACCCCACTAGCCGCTTCGCCGAACGGAGTAAATCTCTCACAAGCAGCCTTCAAAGTCGCTAAATTTTTGATCTTATAGTTCAATGAGTGCGGCGGTTGTTTTGCGTCTGCCAATCTAAATTACCTCCAAATTCGAACACCTGCTCTTCCTCGAACTTCACCTCTAGCAACGTACCCGGTCTCATTGTTGAACTATCGGTGGATGCTGAATCGCTACATGCAAGCTTTAACTCACATGCCTGCTTGACCCACTCGTTGAGACTAATTTCTTCGGTAGAGCAGTCAATTGCCACTCTTTGATGAAGGCTAGGACCAACTCTAACGTTGAAAGTACCCTTACACGGCAGTTCTGGCGCGTCCCCAAGTTGCTGACATGTGGTTAGGTAGTCATCAACAGCTTCTTCAAACGCCGTTCCAATGTTTCCGAGAACATCGGCGCGATAGCTAACGACATCCCTAATAAACATCAATCTTCCGAACACAAACAATTCGTCCAGATCGACCTCGACAGAACCTAGATAGCCCTTGTACTCTAAAAATTTACTCACTATTTAATCACTCCTGCGTTTCGTAGCCCTTGCAGTAGGTCCTCTTGCGCATACGCTTTGACAACATTTCCTGGGTGAGGCTTGTGGATGAAAACCTTCACTTTTGCTTCCTTGTGCACGAATTTGCGACTAGCCCCATCGCCATTAATCAAATCAAACCCGGAGTACTTCATCAAAGTTACAGCTTCATTCCATGTGAAGTCAGCACTCTTGCTTCGCAAGCGCTCGAGTAATTTTTCTTTTCGACTCACGTAGTAAACCTTCGATATGGCAATTATGCAACTATTTTTAGTTGCTTTTCCCCGTGGGGGATACCCTCGGGTTGCCCCCGTTCAAGTAACACGGGGGGCTATAAATACAAAACACACATAGTACGAGGTTTGTTACCAATTCCCCTCATTCAATTGTGGGATAGGCTGCGACCGGGGCGGAGGTGCCCCGTGGGCGCACCGCCCCCGGATGCAGCCTTTTTACAACTGTCGAATAAATGTCATTTGACGTTTAACTAAATATTTGAGACATTCAGGAGAACTTCAGGAGTCTCCATGAAAGCATCCGATCTCGTCACAGTATGGTCTGCGCCGGACAACTCGCGCCTCACAGCCAAGCAGTATTCCTTCCGCTTACCGGTTCACGTAGCTGCAAAACTCGCTGCCTTGGAGGAGCTTTATCCAACGCGCTCACGCACTCAACTTGTGGGCGATTTGCTTACCGCTGCTCTTGCCGAAGTTGAGAAAAATCTTGAGTGTCATGCAGGCGTTCCGATGGGGCACAAACATCCAGAAACTGACGAGGAAATGTTCGCAATGGCGGGACAAATTCTCCAATTCCATCAAGCGGCAAACAAACATTACGCGGCTATTGAGACTGAACTGGGTAATGAGAACCCTAGCCTCCTGTTTGCCGCAAATTACTCTGTCACGGCAGAAGGAAAATGAACCTTCTCGCCTCTGGTCTCGATACCGTCGAGTGCGCGTATTACCTGCATGCCGGTAGTGGGTGCAAGCTGGACTTCGCTGCTCTGCGGCTTCAGCGTGAGTACATGCGTGAATCCAAACAGCCTGAGGCGGCTGTGCTGGAACTGGGAGGCATGGAGTTTTTGCTGTCGCCGAACGGCACCAAGTCTGGCTACCCCTTCGTCATTTCCAATCAGGATTGCACCATCCAGTTTGGAGAATTCAACAATCCCAGCTTCTTCGTGCGTTACAGCAGCTTTGCGCTGTGGTGCAAGGGGGCCAAGTTTTTACATGAACGATTCCTGGCTTGGGCTGAGTCGCTGGGCTTGCAGGCGCTCAGGCCGGAAGGACTCTCTCGGTGCGATTTCGCGTTTGACTTCTTGCTGCCGCAGATTGACTTTGATGAGGACAACTTCGTCACCACCGCCGAGAAAGACAGCCAGCATCGAAAAAATGGCAAGGTGCAGACCTTCACCTTCGGGCGGGATGAAATCGTCCTGCGGGTCTACAACAAGTCCGACGAAATCAAAGAGGCCAGCGGCAAATACTGGTTTTATCTCTTTTGGCAAGAACAAACAGAAAACGTCTGGCGCGTGGAGTGGCAGATTCGCAAGGAAACCTTGAAACGCTTTGGCCTGCGTACCTTTCAGGACCTGTTTGACGGCTACGGCGACGTGCTGCGCTACCTCATCAGCGAACACACTAGCCTGCGGGTCAAGACCGAGGACGCCAACCGCTCACGCTGGCCCGTACATCCCCTCTGGACCATGCTGGGCGAACACATCAACACCCTGCCCGCTCAAGGCGTGTACCGGGAGATTGATCCCCGGATGGCGCTGGACGAAATCCTCCTACGCATGGCGATCAGCATGGAAGGCTACCTCAAGAAAATTGCAGCGATTGAGTGCTTGAAAGAAGGCCGGCCCATGCTCTCGCAAGTCCAAACCATTGACCGGCTGATTCCCTTGCTGGACAAAGTGCACAACGCTTTGACCTGGCGCGGGGATGTGCAAAAGCGCATGGATCAATTGAGGCTTGCGTCGTGATGTTGCTCGATCACCTGCTGGAAGCTGTCAACGCTCGCAAGAACCGGGCGCTGCTGGTGGCTGAAGCTTCACTGTCGGAATCACAGTTCCGGGCCTTCCGGCGACTGTTCTTGGATGAGTTTGGCCGTAATGGACTGGAAACGGAATTGGCGCGGATCGTGGCCGAAGATCAAAAGCGAAAAGGAGCGGAATTGGGCAGGCCGATACATGCAGGAAAGGAGGTGCCCCATGATTGAAAAAACCACAATCCGAACTGATCGTCGATTGCGATCTGCAAGCAAACTTGCCTTTGCTGCCTGCTGAACTGAAACTGGTGCAGGAACTGCTGCCCGAGCTGGTCAAAGATGTTCTTTGGCTGCAAGACGACAAGGAGTAAAAAATGGCTGTTGCGCTATATGCCCGGGTATCCACCACCAAGCAGGCGGACAAGGATTTATCCATCCCTGACCAATTGCGACAGATGCGGGACTGGTCAAAGCGCAACGGGTATTCCGTCGCCAAGGAGTACGTCGAGCCCGGAGCCTCTGCCACCGATGACCGGCGGCCAGAGTTCCAGCAGATGATCTCGGACTCCACCCTCAAGCCTTCACCCTATGAGGCGATCATCGTGCACAGCCTGTCGCGTTTCTTTCGGGACTCGCTGCAATTTGCGCTCTATGAACGCCAGCTCAAAAAGTCTGGCGTCAAGCTCATTTCGATCACCCAGCAGACCAGCGACGATGCGGGCGGGGAGATGGCACGCAAGATTTTCAGCATGTTCGATGAGTATCAGAGTAAGGAAACCGGCAAGCACACGCTGCGGGCCTTGAAAGAGAACGCTCGGCAAGGCTTCTTTAATGGCTCCAAACCGCCCTTTGGCTACAAGACCGAAGAACTGGATTTGCCAGCGGCCAAGGGCAAGAAAAAGCGGCTGGTGATTGATGAGGCCGAAGCGCCCACGGTGCGGCGAATTTTCGAGCTCTACTACAGCGGCTTGAACGGCTGCGAGATGGGGTGCTTGCAGATTGCTGCGAACTTGGACGAACACGGGGTAAAGCGCAGGGGTGCCAAATGGACGCGAAACAGGGTGCAGCAGCTGCTCGGTGACGCGGCCTACATGGGCGACTACGTTTTCAACAAAAAGGATATGCAGGCGCAGCAGATCAAGCCCGAGGAAGAGTGGGTGCGCGTGTCCATCGACCCCATTATTGATAAGCAGGTATTTTTGGCGGTGGCCCAGAGGCGTCACGACAGATCGCCGGCTGTCACGCCTGCCCGGGTGGTCAGCACACCGACGCTGCTCACTGGCCTGCTGCGCTGCGATAACTGCGGCGCGGGTATGACGACTGCCACGGGCAAAGGCGGGCGGTACCAGTATTACAAGTGCAATACCCGCATCGGTCGGGGCGCTGGCGCTTGCTGTACCCCGGCCGTGCCGATGCAGAAGATGGACGATCTTGTCCTGGCTGCGTTTGCGGACAAGGTACTGACTCCAGAACGCCTGCGGGCAATGCTGCAGGAGATGAAGCAACACCTGAAACAGGCCGCTTCAGGACAAGATGAAACGCTGCGCACCCTGAAAAAGGAGCTGGTCGAGCTGGAAACCGCCACCAACCGGCTTTATGAGGCCGTGGAGAAAGGCCTACTGCCAATGGATGACACGCTCAAGGGACGGGCTCAAAAGCTCAAGGCAAGGCGTGAAGCCCTATTGATTGAGGTCGCGGGCACCAACCGCATGAAGGAGCTTCCGGTGACTATGCTGTCAGCCCGGCAGTTGGACACGTTCGGCACAGCTTTGCGGGCTCGGGTGCTGGATCGAACGGCAGGGTTCTCAAAGCGCTATCTGCGCGAGTTCGTGAGCGAAATCCGGTTCGATGGAAAGCGGATCGTGATGCGCGGCAAAAAGGCGGTTTTGCTGGCTGCTGCGGCACAAAAAGAAATGGGCACTACAAGAGTGCCCAGATCGGAACCTAATTGGCTCCTCAACCTGGGCTCGAACCAGGGACCTACGGATTAACAGTCCGGCGCTCTACCAACTGAGCTATTGAGGAATACAGCCTAACATTATAGCCTTAAATATTTGCGCTTCTCCCCCCGACAAGCATCGCGAGCACTGGCAGTGCACGCGAATGGCCGCGTGGAGTACCATTCCCGCAGGCTGCGTCTCTACTCTGCGTGCACACATCGCGGGAGTGAATCGACAGGCTGGCTCCAAGCTCCTATTTTTATTTGCCTGCGATGCGCAAGTCTCCCCATACCCTGCCCTGGCTTGATGCCAACGACGCCTTCCCCCTGGTTGATACGGCCTGGGGCGAGAGCGATCCGGCGCCGGGCTTGCTGGCGGCGGGACGAACTCTTAATGTGCCGACCTTGCTGCAAGCCTACGCTCTCGGCATTTTTCCGTGGTTTGGCGTTGGACAGCCTGTTTTGTGGTGGAGCCCTGACCCACGCATGGTGCTGCGCACAAAGGATTTCAGGCTGCATCGCTCGCTTCGCAAAAGCATCGGCCACTTCCGTGAAACGCCCGGACACGACATACGCTTCGATACGGCGTTTGCCCAGGTGATAGGCGCCTGCGCCAACACACCGCGCGCGGGACAGGCAGGCACCTGGATTGTTCCGGACATGGTGCAGGCCTACATCGCGCTTCACGGGGCGGGCCATGCACACAGCGTTGAAACCTGGATAGACGGCGAACTCGCCGGGGGGCTGTACTGCGTGAACATCGGCGGTATGGTGTTTGGCGAGTCCATGTTTGCGCACCGTACCGATGCATCCAAACTCGCGCTGGCGGCTCTGGTGGCATTTTGCCGGGCTCAAGGCCTCACCATGATCGACTGTCAGCAGAATACCCGGCACCTGGCTTCGCTGGGCGCGGCGGAAATTCCGCGTGCGCAATTTGTCGCGCAGGTGGCAAGCAGCGCGACACAGACGCCACCAAGTTGGGAATTTGAGCCCCTATACTGGAATCAGTTATTGACGCTCGAATTCAGAACTACCTGACTACGTGACGCATCTCAAAGACCTGCCCCTTCAGGCGCTGCAGTTTTATGCCACAGCGCCTTACCCCTGCAGCTACCTGCCCGGCCGGCAGGCACGCTCTCAGGTTGCCACACCCAGCCACCTGATTCACAACGCAGCCTATTCGGAACTTGTCACCAACGGCTTTCGCCGCAGCGGCATGTTCACCTACCGCCCCTATTGCGATGGCTGCCAGGCCTGTGTGCCCTTGCGTGTTCCCGTCGCCAGCTTTACGCCCGACCGTAGCCAGCGTCGTGCCTGGAAGCGCCACCAACTGCTTCTGTCGCGTGTGCTCAAACTGTGTTTCATGCCCGAGCACTACCAGCTCTACCTGCGCTACCAGAACGGCCGCCACTCCGGCGGCGGCATGGACCACGACAGCGTGGACCAGTACACCCAGTTTCTGCTGCAAAGTCGCGTCAACTCGCGCTTGGTGGAATTCCGTGAGACCTTGCCCAGTGGGGAGGCGGGCGCGTTGAAAATGGTGTCGATTCTGGACGTACTCGAAGACGGCGTTTCTGCTGTGTACACCTTTTACGAGCCCGATGCCCAGGCCAGCTACGGCAACTACAGCGTGCTTTGGCAGATTGAACAGGCCCGGCAGTTGGGGCTGCCCCATGTTTACCTCGGTTACTGGATCGCCCAGAGTCCGAAGATGAACTACAAGGCCCGGTTTTTGCCGAACCAGATTCTGGTCGATGGAGAATGGGTTACAGCCCCTGCCGAGCGCAGCGCTGGCTGAAACCGTTCGCAGCGCAAAGCACGCTGCGCTTTGGCAGTTAACTCGCATTTCACAGGGTAAAATTTGGCCCTGGCCTCCTATGAAAAAATCCGACCCCTCCGCTCAGCCCGCCAAACCTACAGTTCAGGTGATAGAACGCATGTTCACCTTGCTGGAGATTCTGTCGACGCGTGAGGAAGCAGTCTCGCTCAAGGAAATCAGCGAAAAATCGGGACTGCATCCGTCCACGGCGCACCGCATCCTGAACGATCTGGCGACCGGCCGCTTTGTGGACAGACCTGTCGCCGGCAGCTACCGGTTGGGCATGCGACTGCTCGAACTCGGCAACCTCGTGAAAGCACGGCTCAGCGTGCGTGATGCTGCCCTGACGCCGATGCGCGAGCTGCATCGCCTGATCCAGCAACCGGTGAACCTGAGCGTGCGCCAAGGTGATGAAATCATTTATGTGGAGCGCGCCTACAGCGAACGCTCGGGCATGCAAGTGGTGCGGGCGATTGGCGGGCGCGCGCCGCTGCACCTGACCTCTGTGGGCAAGCTGTTCCTGGCCTTTGATGATCCGCAGCGCCTGCGAACCTATGCCACCCGCACCGGCTTGCCGGGCCAGACAAAAAACAGCATCACCCAGCTACCCACGCTGGAGCGCGAACTGTCAAAAGCTCGCCAATACGGCATTGCCCGCGACAATGAGGAACTGGAACTCGGGGTGCGCTGCATGGCTGCCGGTATTTACGACGACCAGAGCAAACTGGTGGCGGGCCTTTCGATCTCGGCCCCTGCGGACAGGCTGGACGAAAGCTGGTTGCAAAAGCTTGAGGCAACCGCACATGAAATTTCTGCAGCGCTCGGCTACAGATCCGAAAATTTCAAGTAAAAAAGAGGTCTGGCCCTTTTTCAGCAAGCGGCATAAGCTATCAATAAGATAGCAGGATCGCTGGTCGGAGAAGCTGAAAAACAGGTTTTGCGCTGCTTCAGCCAGCGCTGGGTCTGGCGGCTGCGCTGATTTTCGGCACATTGACCGGCTGCGATTCGACCCAGCGGCGAACACGTTCGGCATCACCGAGGCGGCTGAGTTTGCCGGCCGAATCCAGAAACACCATGATCAGCTTGCGGCCTGCAATTTTTGTCTGCATCACCAGACACTGACCTGCTTCCGAGATGTAGCCGGTCTTTTGCAGGCCGATGTCCCAGTCGGGGTTTTTGACCAACCGGTTGGTGTTGTTGTACTGAAGCGTCTGCCGGCCCAGTGCCACCTGGTAACCGGTGGAGGTAGAGAGTTCTCGCAACACCGGGTCGGCGTGCGCGGCATTGACCAATGTGGCAAGGTCCTGCGCGCTGGACTGGTTCTGGCTGGACAGGCCGGTGGGCTCGACATAACGGGTGCCCTTCATGCCCAGCAGTTTGGCCTTGGCGTTCATCAGATTGACAAACGAAGGCATGCCACCGGGGTAAGTGCGGCCCAGCGCATGCGCAGCGCGGTTTTCGCTGGACATCAAAGCCAGATGCAGCAGTTCGCCACGGGTCAGGCTGGAACCGACGCGCAGGCGTGAGCTGCTGCCTTTTTCCGTGTCCACGTCGTCTTGCGTGATGGTGATGCTTTCATCCATCGGCAACTGGGCACCGCTAATGATCATGCCGGTCATCAACTTGGTCAAAGACGCAATCGGCAACACGGCCTGGTCGTTCTTGCTGAACAAAACTTCATGCGTATCCTGATCAATCACCAGCGCCACACTGGACTTCAGGTCCAGCGGATCCTGCGCGCTGTGCAGGCCGGCGATCTGCCCAAACGAAGGCCTGGCAGGTAGTGCGACGATGATGGGCTTACGCGGGGCTTTGGTTACAAAGCGAACGCTCTTGCGGCTGGAGACGACGTTTTTGGAAACCGTCTTTGTCGCCTGGGATTTTTTTATTACCTGGCGTTTGGCGGGAGCCGCTTCCGAAGCAACCGGAAAAATCAACGCGACCGAAAAAGTAAGAAGTCCAACGAGTTGTAAGCTGCGTTTGAATATCAAGTCCAGCGTATTGACCATTGGTTCGCCTCCAGTTGCAATTAATGCGATGCTGGAGTGTATCCAAATAGAAAAAGTCACGCAATATCAATCGTTTGCGTTACTTTCCTAATCACAACGTTTAACTCAATCCCAAGTTCTGTTTTGGCGCCGATGTAAAACCACAAAAAATTACTAAGTTATTGATTTATAAGGATTTTGTAATCTGCACGGTTTAGCCCTGCGCTGCCACCCGGTCAGCTTTGCTGTGCAATTTGCTCAGCGCACTCAAATAAGCCTTGGCCGAGGCCACCACGATGTCCGGATCGGCACCCACACCATTGACAACCCGACCGCTATTTTGCAGCCGAACCGTCACCTCGCCCTGGCTTTCGGTGGAACCGCTGATCGCATTGACCGAATACAGCACCATCTCGGCGCCGCTTTTGACGTGCGTTTCGATGGCCTTGAGCGAAGCATCGACCGGGCCATTGCCGTCGGATTCGCCCCTGACTTCCTTGCCGTCCACGGTGAACACCACGCTGGCCTGCGGGCGCTCACCGGTTTCGCTGTGCTGTGACAGCGAGACAAAGCCGTATTGCTCTTTTTCGTGCGTGACGCTTTCGTCGCTGACCAACGCCAGGATGTCTTCGTCAAAAATTTCGCTTTTACCGTCCGCCAGTTCCTTGAAACGCGCAAACGCCGCATTCGTGTCAGCCTCGCTGTCCATCTGGATGCCGAGATCAAGCAGGCGCTGCTTGAAGGCGTTGCGTCCGCTGAGTTTGCCCAGCACTATCTTGTTGGAGCTCCAGCCCACGTCTTCCGCACGCATGATTTCGTAGGTTTCACGCGCCTTGAGCATGCCGTCCTGGTGAATGCCGGACGCATGCGCAAAGGCGTTGGCGCCAACCACGGCCTTGTTCGGCTGAACCACAAAACCGGTGGTTTGGCTGACCATGCGGCTGGCGGCCACGATGTGCAGCGGGTCAATGTTCATGTCAAGCTGGAAATAATCGCGGCGCGTTTTCACGGCCATGACAATTTCCTCGAGTGAGCAATTGCCGGCCCGTTCGCCCAGACCGTTAATGGTGCATTCAACCTGGCGCGCGCCGCCGATTTTGACACCGGCCAGCGAATTGGCCACGGCCATGCCGAGGTCATTGTGACAGTGCACCGACCAGATGACCTTGTCACTGTTGGGCACACGTTCACGCAGGGTTTTGATGAAGTTTCCGTACAGCTCGGGCACTGCATACCCAACGGTGTCGGGCACATTGATGGTGGTCGCTCCCTCATTGATCACGGCTTCCAGCACGCGGCACAGAAAGTCCATGTCGCTGCGGTAGCCGTCTTCCGGGCTGAACTCGACATCGGCCACCAGGTTGCGCGCAAACCGCACCGACTGCTTGGCCTGCTCCAGCACCTGCTCCGGGCTCATGCGCAGCTTTTTTTCCATGTGCAGCGCACTGGTGGCGATGAAGGTGTGGATGCGCCCGCGGTTGGCGCCCTTGAGTGCCTCGGCAGCGCGAGATATGTCGCGGTCATTGGCGCGCGACAGCGAGCAGATGGTCGAGTCCTTGATCGCATTGGCAATCGCCTGCACCGCCTCAAAATCCCCGTTGGAGCTCGCTGCGAACCCGGCCTCAATCACATCGACCTTCAGACGTTCGAGCTGGCGCGCGATACGCAGCTTCTCGTCGCGCGTCATGGACGCGCCCGGTGACTGTTCGCCGTCGCGCAAGGTGGTGTCGAAAATAATCAGTTTGTCGGTCATGGCTGGCTCCTGCTGCGTGCTCGCTATACGTCGTTGAGATTCGAATCAGTCCGCTATGTTAACGGCGACTGCCTCGGAAGTCCGGGTGCGCTGCAGGCCAGAAACAATGGCTTTCAACGACGCCGAAACGATGTTGCCGTCCATGCCGACACCGAACAGCGTCTGGCCGTTGACGCGCAGCTCCAGATAAGCCACGGCCTGCGCGGCGGCGCCCGACCCGATGGCATGTTCGTGGTAATCGAGGACACGCACGGCGTGACCGGTGGCATTGTTGAGTCCGGCCACAAAAGCGTCAATCGGCCCCGTGCCCGTGCCGTCCACCTGGTGGCGAATACCGTGCACCTGCACATCGGCCCGGATGTTGAAGGATTTGGTACCGGCGTTAACCACTTCCTCAATCACCAGGTGCTGCGGCGCCGGAACACTCTGCACACCATATTCTGTTTCAAACAACGCAAACAAATCCTGCGCCGTCAACTCCTTGCCGGTCGCGTCCATCACGCCTTGCACCACCTGACTGAACTCGATCTGTAGGCGGCGCGGCAACTCCAGCCCAAACTCGCTTTCGAGCAGGTAAGCAATGCCGCCCTTGCCCGACTGGCTGTTCACGCGAATCACCGCCTCGTAGCTGCGGCCCAGGTCCTTCGGATCAATTGGCAGGTAAGGCATGTCCCAGATGTCGCCCTCCTTGCGTGCAGCGAAGGCCTTCTTGATCGCGTCCTGATGCGAGCCCGAAAACGAGGTGTAGACCAGGTCACCGGCATAAGGATGGCGTGGAGGCACCGGCAACTGGTTGCAATGCTCGACGGTACGGCGGATCTCGTCGATTTCCGAGAAATCGAGACCCGGTGAAACGCCTTGCGTGTAGAGGTTGAGCGCGATGTTGACGAGATCGACATTGCCAGTACGCTCGCCGTTGCCGAACAGGCAGCCTTCGATGCGGTCGGCCCCCGCCATCAACGCAAATTCGCCAGCGGCCGTACCGGTGCCGCGGTCGTTGTGCGGATGCACCGACAACACTATCGCGTCGCGCCGCGCCAGATGACGGTGCATCCATTCCATCATGTCGGCAAAAATGTTGGGCGTCGAATGTTCTACAGTCGATGGCAGGTTGATGATGCACTTGCGCGCTGGCGTAGGCTGCCAGACCTCGGTGACGGCATCGACCACCCGTTTGGAAAATTCAAGTTCGGTGCCAGACCACATCTCAGGTGAATACTGGAAGGTCCACCGAGTATTCGGCTGCGCTGCGGCCAGTTCACTGAACAGCCTCGCATTGTCGGTCGCCAGCTTGACAATTTCGTCCTCGTTCATGCCCAGCACGACGCGGCGCATGACCGGCGCGGTCGCGTTGTAAAGATGCACGATGGCGCGCGGCGCGCCCTGCAGTGCTTCAAACGTGCGCCGGATCAGTGGCTCGCGGGCCTGGGTCAACACCTGAATGGTGACATCTGCCGGGATCAGGTTTCCATCAATCAATCTGCGCAAAAAATCGAACTCAACCTGCGACGCCGAAGGAAAACCCACCTCGATTTCCTTGAAACCGATCTTCACCAGGGTGTCGAACATCCTGAGCTTGCGCGGGATGTCCATGGGTTCGATCAGCGCCTGGTTACCGTCACGCAGGTCCACACTGCACCAGATCGGCGCTTGAGTCAGCACCACATCCGGCCAGCTGCGGTCGGCCAGGCGAACCGGGGGAAAGGACTTGTATTTGCTTGAAGGTGTTTTCAACATGTTGGTTCTCATCCACTGTGACATTTCAAACCCAGCAACCCAAAGAAAAACGGCCCGTTGCTGGTGCAAACGGGCCGTTGAATTGGGTGAACGCGTGCGCTCTACCGTCTCCGCCCGTTGGCAGATAGCAGCAGCGCTAGCGAAATCTTGTTCATAGATTGCAATGTATCACAAAATTTTCAGGTACGGGCTTCCGGAGATGACAGGTTTATTTGTGCAGGCCGCGTTCATCGGGTTCATCAGTCGAGGTCGAAATCACGCTGGTCTGTAAACCCTTGGCCTTGCGCCACACATACAGCACGTAGCCTGATAAACCGTAGGCAATGAAGAGCGCAAACATCACCGTAGGCGGGTCAATGTTGATCACCGCTATGCCCAGAGCAATCAACACAATCACGGCAAAAGGGACACTGCGCTTGATGCTCAGATCCTTAAAGCTGTAAAAAGGCACATTCGTGACCATGGTCAGGCCAGCATAAAGCGTCAGGGCAAACATGTACCAACGCACATCCTCGCCCTGGACACCTGCTTCGTCCATCAGCCAGATGAACCCGGCCACCAGCGCTGCAGCAGCCGGCGAAGGCAAGCCCTGGAAAAACCGTTTATCGACGACCGCCGTGTTGACATTGAAACGTGCGAGTCTGAGCGCAGCACAGGCGCAATACACAAAAGCGGCAATCCAGCCCCAGCGACCCAGCCCGGTTAGCGCCCAAACATAAGCAATCAGGGCAGGCGCCGCGCCAAATGACACCATGTCGGCCAGGGAGTCCATCTGCTCGCCAAAAGCACTCTGGGTGTTGGTCATGCGTGCTACGCGACCATCCAGGCTGTCCAGCACCATGGCCGAGAACACGCCAATCGCGGCCTGGTCGAACCGGCCGTTCATGGCCATCACAATCGCGTAAAACCCACCAAACAAACCTGCCAACGTGAACAGGTTGGGCAGGATGTAGATGCCCTTGCGCCGCTTGCGCGGAACAACTTCTTCGACGTCGATGTCAGGGTCGTGGCCGTCATGCATGGAAGCTGCTCCGGGTGGGGGGGAAAGTGGCGCGCCCAATGTGCGGCGCATAGAGTGATTCAGTCATGCACAGAGGATACCAAACGGTAGTCCGCAGAAATGGAAAAAGCCGCGCAGGTGTTCTGCGCGGCTTAAAGCTGAACCTGGCCAGGACTGGTGAGGCCTGGCAGCTTCATCAGTTGCGGGTCTGATCAACCAGCTTGTTCTTCGCGATCCAGGGCATCATGGCGCGGAGTTTTTCGCCCACGATTTCAATCTGGTGCTCGGCGTTCAGGCGGCGGCGGCTCAGCAGCGTTGGTGCACCTGCGCGATTTTCGAGCAGGAAACTCTTGGCATATTCGCCAGTCTGGATGTCTTTCAGACATTTGCGCATTGCCTCTTTCGTGGCCGAGGTCACGATGTTCGGGCCTGTCACGTATTCGCCGTATTCAGCATTGTTGGAGATCGAGTAGTTCATGTTGGCAATGCCGCCTTCATAGATGAGGTCGACGATCAGCTTAAGCTCGTGCAGGCACTCGAAATAGGCCATTTCAGGGGCGTAACCGGCTTCCACCAGCGTCTCAAAACCGGCCTTGATCAGCTCGACCGTGCCACCGCACAAAACGGCCTGCTCGCCGAACAGGTCGGTCTCGGTTTCTTCGCGGAAGTTGGTTTCAATGATGCCGGCCTTGCCACCACCGTTGGCCATGGCATAGCTCAGGGCCAGATCACGGGCCTTGCCGCTCTTGTCCTGGTGTACCGCCACCAGGTGAGGCACGCCGCCGCCCTGGGTGTACGTGTTGCGCACCGTGTGGCCAGGGGCTTTAGGCGCCACCATCCAGACATCCAGGTCGGCACGCGGAACCACGGCACCATAGTGCACGTTGAAGCCGTGGGCAAACACCAGCGAAGCGCCCTGCTTGATGTTGGGAGCCACGTCGTTGGCATAAACCGAGCCGATTTGTTCGTCAGGCAGCAGAATCATCACGACGTCGGCCGATTTGACGGCATCAGCGACTTCAGCGACCTTCAGGCCGGCTTTCTCGACCTTGGGCCACGATGCGCCACCCTTGCGCAGGCCGACCACGACCTTGACGCCGCTCTCGTTCAGGTTCTGTGCGTGGGCATGACCCTGGCTACCGTAACCGATGATGGCAACAGTCTTGCCCTTGATCAGGCTCAGGTCGCAATCTTTGTCGTAATAAACTTTCATTTCTCTCTCCGTAGGTGTCGTTGATGGTTCTGGCGAAAATGCCCTTCGACAGGCTCAGGGCGAACGGTAAACACACATCGCCGCTTCTCGTCCGTTCGCACCCCGCCTGTCGAAAACGCGCGAACGGACAGGTAAAAATCAGACTCTCAAAATTCTTTCACCGCGGCCTATGCCGCTGGAGCCGGTGCGCACCGTTTCCAGAATCGCCGTACGGTCTATCGCTTCCAGAAACGCATCGTTTTTGGACTGATCGCCAGTCAACTCGATCGTGTAGCTCTTCTCGGTCACGTCAATGATCCGGCCGCGAAATATATCAGCCATGCGTTTCATTTCTTCGCGCTCCTTGCCGACGGCGCGAACCTTGACCATCATCAATTCGCGCTCGGTATAAGCGCCTTCGGTTAGGTCCACCACCTTGACGACTTCAATGAGCCGGTTCAGGTGTTTGGTGATCTGCTCGATCACGTCATCCGATCCGGTGGTCTGGATGGTCATGCGCGACAGGCTGGCATCCTCAGTCGGCGCCACCGTCAGGCTTTCGATGTTGTAGCCGCGCGCAGAGAACAGGCCCACCACGCGGGACAGGGCGCCCGGCTCGTTTTCCAGCAAAACTGCAATGATGTGTTTCATAAGAAGATTCCTCTTTTCGCTGCCCTCCCCTGTGCACGGTAATGCACAGGCTCGGCAAACAATAGATTCGTCAGAAGACGGGTGAAAAAATGGTGTGCGCCGCTTACAGGTCCTCGGACCCGAGCAGCATTTCGGTGATGCCCTTGCCGGCCTTGACCATCGGGAACACGTTCTCGGTGGGGTCGGTGCGGAAGTCCATGAACACGGTGCGGTCCTTAAGCTTGCGCGCCTCGCGCAGGGCGGGTTCGACGTCCTGCGGTTTTTCGATCAGCATGCCGACGTGCCCATAGGCCTCTGCCAGTTTGACGAAATTGGGCAGCGCGTCCATGTAGCTGCTGCTGTAGCGGCCCTCGTAATCAATTTCCTGCCACTGGCGCACCATGCCGAGGTAGCGGTTGTTCAGCGAAACGATCTTGATCGGCGTGTTGTACTGCAGGCAGGTTGACAGTTCCTGGATGCACATCTGCACAGAACCTTCGCCGGTGATGCAATAGACCTCGCTGTCGGGCTTGGCCAGCTTGATGCCCATGGCATAGGGAATGCCGACGCCCATGGTGCCCAGGCCACCCGAGTTGATCCAGCGTCGTGGCTCGTCGAACTTGTAGTACTGCGCCGCCCACATCTGGTGCTGTCCCACATCAGACGTGATGTAGGTATCGGCGTCCTTGGTCATATTCCAGAGCGTCTCGACCACGTATTGCGGTTTGATCACATCGCCCTTGCCCAGGCTGTATTTCATGCAGTCGCGCTTGCGCCAGCCTTCAATGGTTTCCCACCAGCAGCCCAAAGCATCGCCGTCGGGCTTCAGACCCGACTCACGGATCATGGCGATCAGTTCTGTCAGTACGTCTTTCACGTCACCAACGATGGGGATGTCCACCTTGACGCGTTTGGAGATGCTGGACGGGTCAATGTCGATGTGGATGATCTTGCGTTCGTTCTGCGCGAAGTGTTTCGGGTTGCCGATCACGCGGTCGTCAAACCGTGCGCCGACGGCCAGCAACACGTCGCAGTTCTGCATCGCGTTGTTGGCTTCCAGGGTCCCGTGCATGCCCAGCATGCCAAGAAACTTTTTGTCGCTGGCCGGATAGGCGCCCAGGCCCATCAGCGTGTTGGTGCAGGGATAGCCCAGCATGTCCACCAGCGTACGCAGCTCCTGCGAGGCGTTGCTCAACAACACGCCGCCGCCGGTATAGATGTAAGGCCGCTTGGCCGTCATCAGCAACTGCAAGGCCTTGCGGATCTGCCCGCCGTGGCCCTTGCGCACCGGGTTGTAGGAACGCATTTCGACGGTTTGCGGATAACCGGCATACATCGTCTTGTTGAAGGACACATCCTTGGGAATGTCCACCACCACCGGGCCGGGCCGGCCGCTGCGGGCGATGTGGAAAGCCTTTTTCAAGGTTTCGGCCATCTGCCGCACGTCCTTGACCAGAAAGTTGTGCTTGACGATGGGGCGGGTGATGCCGACGGTGTCGCACTCCTGGAAGGCGTCCAGACCAATCGCGTGCGTGGGCACCTGGCCGGTGATGATCACCATCGGAATACTGTCCATGTAGGCCGTGGCGATGCCGGTGACCGCATTGGTCACGCCGGGGCCGGAGGTGACCAGGGCCACGCCGACCTCACCCGTTGCACGCGCATAACCGTCGGCGGCATGCACCGCGGCCTGCTCGTGGCGCACCAAGACGTGCTGAATCGTTTCCTGCTTGTAGAAAGCGTCGTAGATGTGCAACACAGCGCCGCCGGGATAACCCCAGACGTGTTTGACGCCCTCGGCCTGCAGGGCCTTGATGAGGATTTCCGCGCCGCGGAGTTCTTGCGAATGTGTAGGGGCAGATGCTGCCGCCGCTGCCGAAGCGAGTTCGGCCTTTGTGATTTCCATGATGAACCTTTGTGAATTTCTCTAACGAAATACCTTGGGTGCCTCTTCACTGACTCTTGTGGAGTAGCGTCAAGACTTGAGGCCAAAACCATGGGCGGAAACATAAACCGCCGGATCATGACCCGTTTGCTGTTTGAATTGCAAGCGGGATTATAGGGCACGGGCTGGTGCGCAGAAGCAAGCCGCAATAAAGTCCGGCCAAGTGGTGCTTGATGCGATAATTTTGCTGCCGGTGAGTGTCACTGGCACAAGGCCTGTCGGGCCGGCCGCAACCCAGAGCGGCCGGCAACAAGTAAAAACAAGGACAGCGCCGGGACAAACCGGAAATCAACCGTTGGCAACCGAACAAGAACTTTCCGACTTCCTGAAAAGCGTTGAAAAACGAGCTTTCAAGCGCAGCGTTTACCACGTTCGGGATGACGAGGCGGCGCTGGACATTGTTCAGGACAGCATGATGAAGCTGGCGCACCACTATGGCGACAAGCCTGCCGCCGAGCTGCCCATGCTGTTCCAGCGCATCCTGTCCAACACCACGCTGGACTGGTTCCGGCGCCGCAAGACCCGCAACGCGCTGTTTTCCAACATGAGCGACTTCGAATCGGCCGGTGACGACGGAGATTTCGATTTGCTTGAAACTTTGGAGTCCTCAACCAACTCAGAGGGAACTGAAAGCGCCCAGGACGCCACGGAACGGGCTCAAATCTTGCGAGAAATCGAATTGGAAATCAAGGAGCTGCCCGGCCGTCAACGGGAAGCCTTTCTCATGCGTTACTGGGAGGAAATGGACGTGGCTGAAACGGCTGCTGCCATGGGTTGCTCCGAAGGTAGCGTTAAAACGCATTGTTCGCGAGCCGTCCATGCACTCAGTAAAGCTTTGGCCGCCAGGGGAATCAAACTATGAACCGCTCACCGCAAAACCACACCGACATCCTGCAGGACCGCTACGGCCTGAAAACCGCCTCCTACCTGTCTGCCGGCACCGCCGACCTGCCTTACGACATCTCGGAACGCCTGCGCGCCGCGCGCGCTCAGGCCGTCGCAGCTCGCAAGATTGCCAAGGTACAGACTGCCCCCGTCAGCGCCACGGCCAGCATGGGTTCCACCCTGACCTGGGGCTCGGACGAAGGTTTCAGCCTGTGGAGCCGGATCGGCTCCATCCTGCCGCTGATCGCACTGGTGGTGGGCCTGCTGGCCATCAGCTCGCTGCAAACCGACAAGCTGGTGCAAGAACTGGCCGAGGTGGACTCGGCCCTGCTGACCGACGAACTGCCGCCGGATGCTTTTTCTGACCCCGGTTTTGTGCAATTTCTCAAAACAACGCTTTAAGCCTGCCGTTTGCCACGGCTGAAACCGTCAACACCTTATCCATGACTGCGCCTACCTTCCTAGCTGACGACGGGTTTTGCCTGCCTGGCAAGGAGCTTGCGAGGCTGGCTGGCCGGTGGGCTCTACTGCTTTTGGTGACCCTCTCGGCGATGGCCGCCACTGCCCAGACTGTCACGCCCGCACCTGTACCAGCTGCGGCCCCGGCCAAAACCATAGTCGCCCAGGCTTTTACCGGACCCGGCTGGACCGAACTGAGCCCGGCGCAGCGCGATATTCTCCAGCCTCTGGCCTCGGCCTGGCCCTCCCTGAGCCAGAGTCACAAGCGCAAATGGCTGGAAATGGCTCGCAGCTATGGCTCTCTTCCGGCTGACGAGCAGACCAAAATGCAGGGCCGCATGAAGGAATGGGTGGCGCTCAGCCCCCAGCAACGTATCGAGGCCCGGCTGAATTTTGCAAAAACCAAGGAACTGTCCAAAGAGCTGACGGCTGAAGAGAAAAAAGCCAAGTGGGAGGCTTACCAGTCGCTCAGCTCCGAGGAAAAACAAAAACTGGCCGACAAGGCGCCGGCCAAGCCGGCTGGTGCTGCGCCGGCCTCCAAACCCGTCGCCAAGCAGAAGCTGGCCACCATTCCTTCGGCGGCAGATCAGGCCAAAGCCAAAGCTGCGCCTAAAATTGCAGTTTCGCAGTCGATTGACACCCCGCCCGGTCTGGCGCCCGCCGCCACACCAGCCGGCCCGAACGGCACGCCGGCCCAGCCCCAGTAGGCTTGAAGGGCCGCGCGCCGCGCGGCGCGCCTAATTTTTAGGGCAAATTCGTGCTGTAGCCCTTATCCGCCCTCACCTGGCCGCTACAAAATTGATAGTCAATTCCGCCCCCCAAGCTGTTACACCGTCGCTGCGCAGGCGCATGGCCTGCTGGATGTACGAAGGCCTGCTGATGTTCGGCGTGGTCTTCATCGCCGGTTACCTGTTCGGCACGCTCAGCCAGACGCGCAATGCGCTGGATAACCGCCACGCACTGCAGGCGTTTTTATTCGTTATTTTCGGCATCTACTTTGTCTGGTTCTGGGCCAAAGGCCAGACCCTGGCCATGAAAACCTGGAACATCCGTGTGGTGGACAGGCATGGAGCACCCATTACCCAACCCCGTGCCTTGCTGCGGTATGTGTTGAGCTGGTTATGGTTCTTGCCGCCGCTGGCCGTCAGTTGGGCTTTGGGTCTGCCTGGCCGGGAGGCCGCTGTGCTGGCTCTGGGCTGGGTGCCGATCTGGGCGATTCTTGCGCGTTTTCATCCAGACCGGCAGTTCTGGCACGACGCCATCGCAGGCACCCGGCTGGTCACCAGTCTGCCGGCTGGCAAAGCGCCCAAAGCGGCCTGAGGCGGGCCCCGCATGCAGGCTTCACATCAAACTGCCACAGAGCCGGGTCACAATCGCCGGATGCCCGATTCTGCTTCCTTCCGCGTTCCCGATGCCGCTCCTCCCGCACCGGCCTCCCCCGTCAACCCCCAGAAAGATCGCAAGGGCCTGAGCCGCGTCTGGCATGCGCTGGGTTATTCGGTGGCTGGCCTGCACGCCGGCTGGCACGAAACCGCTTTCCGCCAGGAGGCTGTTGCCTCGCTGGTGTTGCTGCCAGCCGCGTTCTGGCTGGGCCGAAGCTGGGTCGAGACCGTGCTGCTGGCCGGTTCGGTCATCCTGGTGATGATCATTGAGCTGCTCAACACAGGTATCGAAACCGCGATCGACCGCATCGGCCCCGAGTGGCACGATTTGTCCAAACGCGCCAAGGACATGGGCAGCGCAGCCGTGCTGCTGAGCTTGCTGCTGTGCGCCGGAACCTGGGCGCTGGCGCTGTTCCACCGGCTTGTTGCATGACCCCCGCTTTTTCAATCTGCGTGTATTGCGGCTCGCGCCCCGGCGCAGAGCCGGTCTTTGCCGACACCGCGCACGCGGTCGGCACATGGATAGGCGGCCATGATGGGCAACTGGTTTACGGCGGCGGGCGCAACGGCCTGATGGGCATCGTGGCCGATGCCACGTTGGCGGCCGGCGGGCGCGTGATCGGCGTCATCCCAAAAGCGCTGGTGGAAAAAGAATGGGCGCACACCGGCTGCACCGAACTGCACATTGTCGACACCATGCACGAGCGCAAACGCCTCATGGCCGAACACGCCGACGCCTTTTTGTCGCTGCCCGGCGGCATAGGCACGCTGGAAGAATTTTTCGAGGTCTGGACCTGGCGCCAGCTCGGCTACCACGCCAAGCCGGTGGGCCTGCTCAACCTGAACGGGTACTACACCGAACTGCTGACTTTTCTGGCCTCATCGGTCAAAAGCGGCTTCATGAGCGACTGGCAGATGGAGCTGATCCATGTCGGCACCGAGCCAGAAGCTCTGCTTCAACAGCTGGTTCAAGTCGCCGGCATGGCGCCCGAAGGCCAGCGGCTGGACCAGATTTAACGCATCGCCTCGGTTCAGGATTCTTTTCCAGCCGGGGCCGCGAGCCGGCTTCGCCGGCCGGCAGGCGCAGCGCCCCCTCGGGGGGCAGCGTATTACACGAAGTGAAAAGCGGGGGGGCTCAAACTGCAGCTTCGTCTTCTTCCCCGGTGCGTATACGCACCACACGCTCGACACTGGTGATGAAAATCTTGCCGTCGCCGATCTTGCCGGTGCGGGCGGCCCGCACGATGGCGTCCACGCAGCGGTCCACGTCTTCGGTCTTCACCACCACCTCGACCTTGACCTTGGGTAAAAAGTCGACCACGTATTCAGCGCCGCGGTAAAGCTCGGTATGCCCCTTCTGGCGGCCAAAACCCTTGACTTCGGTCACCGTCAGGCCGGTCACGCCGCATTCGGCCAAGGCTTCGCGGACTTCTTCGAGCTTGAACGGTTTGAGGACGGCGGTAATTTGTTTCACTGAATATCTCCGTTGGTTTTTAAATTGTCATAAAAGCACGAGGCGCAACATCTCTTAAACCCAGCAGGGGCCGCGGATCTGGCTCCGCCAGTCCGCAGGCGCAGCGGCCTCCACGGGGGGCAGCGCAGTACGCGAAGCGACAAGCGTGGGGGCATATCCTAAGCGCGGAATTTACTGGTAATAGGATAGCGCCAATCCTTGCCGAAGCTGCGGTGGCTAACCCGGATGCCGACCGGTGCCTGGCGGCGTTTGTACTCGTTGATCCTGATCAAACGGGTCACGCGCTCGACCACCGCGCGGTCGAAGCCAGCGGCGACGATGCTCTCGATGCTCTCGTCGTTTTCCATGTAGCGCTGCAAGATCGCGTCCAGCATCTCGTAAGGTGGCAGGCTGTCCTGATCCGTCTGGTCGGCACGCAGCTCTGCGCTCGGTGGCCGCGTGATGATGCGCTCTGGAATCGGCTTGCTGCCCGTGCCATAGGGGTCGTTCTGGTTGCGCCACTCGGCCAGCCGGAACACCGTGGTCTTGAGCAAATCCTTGATGACGGCAAAACCGCCCGCCATGTCCCCATACAAGGTGCAGTAGCCGGTCGCCATCTCGCTTTTGTTGCCGGTGGTCAGCACGATGGCGCCAAACTTGTTGGACAGCGCCATCAGGAACACGCCCCGAATCCGCGCCTGGATGTTTTCTTCGGTGGTGTCTTCGGGCAGGCCCTTGAACTCGTCAGCCAGCGAGGCCTTGAAGGCTTCAAACTCCGGAACAATCGAAATCTCGTCGTACCGAACCTTGAGCCGCGCCGCCATTTCGCGTGCGTCTATCCACGAAATATCGGCGGTGTAGGGCGAAGGCATCATCACCGTGCGCACCTTGTCGGCGCCCAGGGCATCCACCGCAATCGCTAGCACCAGCGCCGAGTCGATGCCGCCAGACAGCCCGAGAATCGCGCCGGGGAAGCCGTTTTTGCCGAGGTAGTCGCGCACGCCCAGCACCAGCGCATCCCACAGATCAGCCTCGGCGCTACGTTCCGGCGCGACATCCGCTACTAATTTGATAGCTGCCTGCGCATGCTGCGCATGGGCTACAAACAGATCTTCCCTGCAACTTTCGGCCCGTCCAGCGAGCGTGCCGTCGGCCTGCAAGGCAAAGGACCGGCCTTCGAAAACAATCTCATCCTGCCCGCCCACCAGATGCGCATACACCATGGGCAAGCCAGTGGCCAGCACGCGCTCGCGCATCATGAGCTCACGCTCACCACCCTTGCCCACATGAAAGGGCGAGGCATTGATGACGGCCAGCATCTCCGCACCGGCCTCTTTGGCCAGCCGCGCAGGTTCATCGAACCAGGCGTCTTCACAGATCAGCAACCCAATGCGGACCGCGTCGGCGCCTTCACCAGCCTCAAACACACACACGCCCTGCCCCGGGGTGAAGTAACGTCGCTCGTCGAACACCTGGTAATTCGGCAGCTCACGCTTGGCGTAGCTGGCGATGACCGCACCCTCGCGCAATACGCGCGCGGCGTTGTGGCGCTGCTGCACCTCGACGCTTTTGGTGCGCAGGCCCTTGTCGCTGTCCCCATGGGTGGGTGTGCCCACCACCACGGTCAGGCCCTTTAACCCGGCCAGCTCACGGGCAACCCGAATCACGGCATCATCACATGCTTCGATGAAGGAGCGGCGCAAAAACAGGTCTTCGGCGGCGTAACCGCAAATCGCCATCTCGGGCGTGAGCAGCAGTCTGACCCCCTCGGCATAAGCGGTGCGTGCCGCGTCAATGATTTTTTGCGCGTTGCCTGTCATATCACCAACGCAGTAGTTCAATTGGGCAACGCAGATTTTGAGAGTCATGAAAAAAGAAGAAAACGGTGGGTGTTGTGACTGAAAACGATTATGTCATCCGTGTGCTGGACACGCCGGGGCTGGTCGATGGCGCCGCCTGGAATACGCTGGTGGCGCTACAGGACCCGAACGGCGGACTGAACCCTTTTATGCGTCACGAGTACCTGGGTGCCATGCACAACAGCGGCAGTGCCACGCCAGCCACCGGCTGGACGCCACGCTTCATCACCCTCTGGCACGGCGATGAACTGATCGCCGCCTGCGCGCTGTACATAAAAGACCACTCCTACGGTGAATATGTCTTCGACCATGCCTGGGCCAACGCCTACCACGAGCATGGCCTTTCGTATTACCCGAAGGCGCTGGTGGCGCCGCCCTTCACGCCAGTGCCCGGCCCGCGCCTGCTGGCGCGTGATGCCGCAACCCGTACTCTGCTTGTGAAAGCACTGGTGGCCTGGTGCAGCGAGGAGAAGCTGTCCTCATTGCACCTGCTTTTCACCAGTGAGGCCGATGTGGCAGCCTGCGCGCAAGCCGGCTTGATGCTCCGGCACAACGTGCAATTTCATTGGACGAATGTGGCCCCCACGCTTGTCACTTCGTGTACTGCACTGCCCCCCGAGGGGGCTAATTTTCCTAGGGGCGGCCCGTCGGAAAATTCTGCCCTCACGCCTGGCACCGATGACAAGCCTCGCTTCTTTCGCGACTTCGACGACTTCCTGATGTCGCTGAGCCAGGACAAGCGCAAGAAAATCCGCCAGGAGCGGCGCAAGGTGCTCGATGCCGGCGTGCACTTCCGCTGGTCGCTGGGTACAGACATCACATCCGCCGACTGGGACTTTTTCTACCGCTGTTATGAACGCACTTACTACGAACACGGCAACGCGCCCTACCTGAGCCGCGACTTCTTCCAGCGCATGCAGGACGACATGCCGGAACACTGGCTGCTGTTCGTCGGCGAACGCGACGGCAGCCCGATTGCTACCAGTTTGATAGCTGTCAACCAAGGCGAGACGGGGGCTGGAGGCCAATTTTGCAATAAATCTTTGGCCAACGTCGCCTACGGCCGCTACTGGGGCGCCACCGAACGTGTGGACTGCCTGCACTTTGAAGCCTGTTATTACCAGCCGCTGCAGTGGTGCATCGAGCACGGCTACCGGCGCTTTGAAGGCGGCGCCCAGGGTGAACACAAAATGGCGCGCGCCTTGCTGCCGGTCAGGACCACAAGCGCCCACTGGCTGGCGCATCCGGCCTTTGCCGATGCGGTGGAACGTTTCCTGGGGCGTGAAGGCGAAGGTATTGCCGGCTACATGGACGAGCTGGAACGGCGTAACCCTTTCCGCCAACCTACCAGCGACAGCAGGCCAGCCTGAACCAGGTCAGCAAGAGCCTGATTGAGCGTGGCACCCACATCGCCCATCCGCTCAAGCGCATGAACGCCATCTTGGCATCGACGACCAAGGTCAAGAACTCGATGCAAAGCCTCAAAGGCCTGCTGCCGACCGACTACCCATCGCTGCCGGTGCCTTGGCTGGTCGGTGGCGCGGCAAAAGCTGCACTCAACGCCTATGGCAAAAGCGGGCTGGCCAGCCGCCTGCCGATAGTCGCCAAGCTGGCGATCTCCAATGTGCCCGGCCCGCCGGTGCCTTTGCTTCTTGCTGGCGCGCGCATCGTGAGTTTTCATCCGCTGTCCATCGTGATACACGGACTGGCACTAACATCACGATTCAGACCTATGCCGGCCATGTGGACCCGCAAGACGGATGTCGCCTCAGCGACGCCTTCAGGGAAGCCTCCCTCTGTGAAAAGAGCCAGTAGTCCCAAAATAAGAGCCATCAAGAACAAAGCCACAACACCCGATGCGTCCAGCCATGGCACCCTCTCCCGCCCATCCGTCCGCACAACAGCAAACAAAACCAAACCCAAAGCAGGCGCTGCACGACGGACCGCCGCCTAAGGCCTGGATGCTGGCGCTGGAGTTTCGCGCCTTCTGGGAGTTCGGCGCCCTGCTGCCGGCCTGGCCGGTTCTGGCCCGGGCGCCGCGCGGCGACGGCCACAGTGTCGTCGTTTTTCCCGGCCTGTCGGCCAATGACGGCTCCACCATTCCCTTGCGCCGTTACCTCGATACGCTGGGCTACGCCACCAGCGGCTGGGAGCAAGGCTTCAATTTCGGTCCACGCGCCGGTGTGCTTGAGGCGGCCCGCGCCCAGATCACACGCGCCTTCCATGAGACCGGGCGCAAGGTCAGCCTGATCGGCTGGAGTCTGGGTGGGGTCTATGCGCGAGAACTGGCCAAAGAGTTGCCGCACTTGGTTCGCAGCGTGATCACGTTGGGCACGCCGTTTGCCGGCTCCCACCGATCAACCAACGCCTGGCGAATCTACGAACTGGCCAGTGGCCGCAAGGTGGCTCGTGAAACTGAAAACTACGACCTGCCCTCCGCACCCCCAGTGCCGACCACCAGCATTTATTCCCGAAGCGACGGCATTGTGGCGTGGCAAGGCAGCGTCCAAAAGCCCGCTGCGCACAATCCGCAGACTGAGAATGTTGAGGTGATTGCCAGCCACGTCGGTTTGGGCCTGAACCCCAGCGCATGGTGGGCGGTGGCCAACCGGTTGGCGCAGGCGGAGGGCAGCTGGAAGCCGTTTGAACGCAAGGGCACGTTTCTGCACGGACTGATTTACCCCGATCCGGCGCGGGCGGGCTGAAATCGCGCCCCTCCAGATGCGAAGAAGCGCCTGCAGCTCACGCTGCAGGCGCTTCTTTTTTATAGTTGATCGCAAAGTTCCGGCTACGGCTACGTTTCAAATCGAGTTGAGACCACGGCGAGAGCCCGCAGGCTAGACAGCCCGACCGCACTCACCGTAATTTGCCGGGGGCCTATTTGCCGGGCTTGAGCACCACTTTGGTCCAGCCGTCCTTGCGCTTGTCAAAATTTTCATACGCCTGCGGGGCCTCGTCCAGAGACAGCTCGTGCGACACAATGCCAGAAGGCCTGGCCTTGCCGGCATGGATAAGGTTGCAAAGCTTGCGGTTGTAAGCTTTGACGTTGGCCTGGCCGGTGGCGATGTGCTGACCCTTGATCCAGAATTGGCCAAAGTCAAATGCAAGTTGGCCGATCTTGGCCAGCTTGTCCTGGGCTCCCGGGTCTTTGGGAATAAACACACCGACCACGCCAATTCCGCCGGTTGCCTTGACGGTCTTGACGAGATTGTTCATGGTGAGGTTGGGCACCTCCTCGCGGTGCATGTTGCAGCACTGGTAGCCGACACATTCACAGCCCCGGTCGGCGCCCTTCCCGCCCGTCAGCTCCAGCACGCGCTCCACGCCCGCGCCCTCCGTGTCGTCGATGGCAATCGCGCCCATCTGCTCGGCAAGCTTCAAACGATCTTTATGGGTATCGACCACCATGATCTGGCTGGCGCCCTTGATGCCGGCCGAATAAGCGGCCATCAGCCCGACAGGGCCGGCCCCATAAATCACCACGGTGTCGCCGGGTTTGACGCCGGCAAGCTCGGTCGAGTGGTAGCCAGTCGGAAAGATGTCAGACAGCATGACGTAGTCGTTCTCCTTTTCGGCAGCATCCGGTGGCAGCACGAGGCAATTGAAGTCACCATAAGGCACCCGCAGCAACTCTGCCTGTCCGCCGCTGTACGGGCCCATTCCGGCGAAACCGTAGGCGCCCCCTGCGAAACCGGGGTTGACGGTAAGACAGTAACCCGTTAAGCCACGCTCGCAATTTTCGCAAAAGCCGCAACCGATGTTGAACGGCAAGCACACGCTGTCGCCAACCTTGACGCGGTCAACAGCCTTGCCCACTTCGATCACTTGACCCATGTTCTCGTGCCCCAAGATGCGGCCCGCCTCCATGTCGGTGCGCCCTTCGTACATGTGCAGGTCAGAACCGCAGATATTGGTGCTGGTGATCCGGACCAGAACGTCCGTCGCTCGTTCAATTTTGGCGTCAGGTACGTTTTTGACCTGCACGTCGCGGGGACCGTTGTATACCAGTGCTTTCATGATGTCTCCTTTGCGGCGATCAGAAGAGTCGCGCCGTGGCACGTTAAGGGGTGGGTTAATGTCAAACAAAGCATGGGGTGTTCCTGTGAAATAGGGGATGGGGTAGGGGTGGAGCGGGCGAGGTGCACTTATGCCCCGCTTCAAATGCAATTTATGCCCCGAGCTGAGGCTGCCTTGTAGGACAGCCTGAAGCAGCCGCGTAGGAAAGGCGTGGGCCCGCGCGGCGAGCAAAAAAAAGCGCCTGCAGCTTTCGCTGCAGGCGCTTCATTTTTGATAGCTGCCTACGCCCGCCCCAAAAAACGGGCAGAGGGCTAAAGCACTTCAGTATCAAATTGTCTCAGGATGCTCTTTTTTGTAGTTGGCAATACCGTCAATGATTTCTTTGCGAGCGGCTTCCGGGCCTTCCCAGCCTTCGATCTTCACCCACTTGCCTTCTTCCAGATCTTTGTAGTGTTCAAAGAAATGCGCAATGGTTTTCAGGCGCAGCGGGTTCATGTCTTCCGGCTTTTGCCAGTGGGTGTAAAGCGAGCACTTTTTGTCGATGGGTACCGCCAGCACCTTGCCATCTTCGCCGGCTTCGTCGGTCATCTTCAGGATGCCGATCACGCGGCAAGTCACCACAACGCCCGGGATCAGCGGTACCGGCGTGATGACCAGCACGTCCACCGGGTCGCCGTCGCCACTCAGCGTCTTCGGCACGTAGCCATAGTTGGTCGGGTAGTGCATGGACGTGCTCATGAAGCGGTCCACAAAAATCGCGCCAGACTCTTTGTCCACCTCATATTTCACAGGGTCTGCATTCATCGGAATTTCGATGATCACATTGAACGAGTCGGGGGCATTTTTGCCGGGGGAAACTTTATCGAGTGACATAGTCGCTTTGGGTTGAGATAGGTAAAAGAAAGAGGGTGTCGTGTAGTCAGTATTTACCCTCATTTTACTGATTCAGACCTGACGCTTCGCCAAGTTGTCACGTTTTAGCGTTAAATTTCCGGGGTTGGCCAATTGTCCCGTTGTGACTGGGGATGAGGAAGCAACGCAAGGCGGTGTGCCTTCGCGGTGCACCGAAATCCTTACGTCATCAATTTAGGAGAACACCATGGTTGGCAACACAGTGCTGATACTCGCGCTAGTTTGCGGGTTCATTGCCGTCGGATACGGTTTTTGGGCACGCAGCTGGATTCTTTCCCAGGACGCAGGCAACGCGCGCATGCAGGAGATTGCAGCCGCGATTCAAACCGGCGCAGGCGCGTACCTGGCGCGTCAATACAAAACCATTGCCATCGTCGGGGTGGTGCTTGCCCTTTTGATTGGCATTTTTCTGGATGTGCCCAGTGCCATCGGCTTTGTGGTCGGCGCGGTGCTGTCCGGCGCCTGCGGCTTCATTGGCATGAATGTGTCGGTACGCGCCAATGTGCGTACTGCGCAGGCAGCCACCAAAGGCATTGGCCCCGCACTGGACATTGCCTTTCGCGGCGGCGCCATCACCGGCATGCTGGTGGTGGGCCTGGGCCTGCTGGGCGTCACGGCGTTCTACTGGTTTCTGGTTGGCAATGGCAACTACACGCCCAACTCCAATCTGGCCAGCCTGCTCAACCCCTTGATCGGGTTTGCCTTCGGTGCCTCCCTGATTTCCATCTTCGCCCGACTGGGCGGCGGTATTTTCACCAAGGGTGCCGACGTAGGCGCCGATCTGGTGGGCAAGGTTGAAGCCGGCATTCCGGAAGACGACCCCCGCAACCCGGCCGTGATTGCCGACAACGTCGGCGACAACGTCGGTGACTGTGCCGGCATGGCCGCTGACCTGTTTGAAACCTACGCCGTCACGCTGATTGCCACCATGGTGCTGGGCGCCCTGCTGGTCACCAGCGCTGGCACCAGTGCGGTGATTTACCCGCTGGCTCTGGGTGCGGTGTCCATCATCGCGTCCATCATCGGCTGCTTCTTCGTCAAGGCCTCGCCCGGCATGACCAACGTGATGCCAGCCCTGTACAAGGGCTTGGCAGTCGCCGGCGGCCTGTCGCTGATTGCGTTTTACTTTGTCACGGTCTGGTTGATGCCCGACAACGCGATCAAGGCCTCAGGCACCCAAATGGCGCTGTTCGGCGCCTGCGCCGTCGGCCTGGTGCTGACTGGCGCGTTGGTCTGGATCACCGAGTACTACACCGGCACGCAGTACGCGCCGGTCAAGCACATTGCCCAGGCCTCGACCACCGGCCACGGCACCAACATCATTGCCGGCCTCGGTGTGTCCATGCGCTCGACCGCCTGGCCGGTGATTTTTGTGTGTATCGCCATTTGGGTGTCGTTCCAGTTGGCGGGCCTGTATGGCATTGCGATTGCCGCAACTTCGATGCTGAGCATGGCCGGCATTGTGGTGGCGCTTGACGCTTACGGCCCCATCACCGACAACGCCGGCGGCATTGCCGAAATGGCCAACATGCCGGACAGCGTGCGCGCCATCACCGACCCGCTCGATGCAGTGGGCAACACCACCAAAGCGGTGACCAAGGGTTACGCGATTGGTTCGGCCGGCCTGGCAGCGCTGGTGCTGTTTGCCGACTACACCCACAAGCTCGAAGCCTATGGCAAGGCCATCAGCTTTGATTTGAGCGACCCCATGGTCATCATTGGCCTGTTCATTGGCGGCCTGATTCCTTACCTGTTTGGTGCCATGGCCATGGAAGCCGTGGGTCGCGCTGCCGGTGCGGTGGTGGTTGAAGTACGGCGTCAGTTCCGCGACATCAAGGGCATCATGGACGGCACCGGAAAGCCGGAATACGACACTTGCGTCGACATGCTGACCAAAGCCGCGATCAAGGAAATGATGATCCCGTCGCTGTTGCCTGTGGTGGTGCCAGTTGTTGTCGGCTTGCTGCTGGGCCCTGCTGCTTTGGGTGGCCTGCTGATGGGCACCATCGTGACCGGCCTGTTTGTGGCGATTTCCATGTGTACCGGTGGCGGTGCCTGGGACAACGCCAAGAAATATATCGAAGACGGCAACCATGGCGGCAAAGGCTCGGAGACCCACAAGGCCGCCGTGACCGGCGACACCGTGGGCGACCCCTACAAGGACACGGCTGGTCCAGCCATCAACCCGCTGATCAAGATCATCAACATCGTGGCGCTGCTGATCGTGCCGCTGATGATGAAGTTCCATGGCGGCCCCGCCAATGCGGCCCCCAGCACACCGGTCACGGCACCCACTGTCATCAGTGCGCCGGCCGGTCCTGTGGCCACACCCGTGGCGCCTGCCATGCCGGCACCCAAGCCCACGCAGGCTGCCGATGCAGCCGCTACGCCTACACCTGCGCCCGCAGCGTCTGGCACGAAATAAACAGAAGTTCTTTTTCGCAAGCCCGGTTCGCCGGGCTTTTTTCATTCCGGGTGGGCGCTAGACTGGCGGCTGAGCTACCCGAGACCTGAGGAAAACATGAACAAAAAAACACCTGAATCGCTGCGCAGTGCACGTTGGTTTGCCCCCGACGATGTGCGCTCTTTCGGGCACCGCTCCCGCGCCATGCAACTGGGCTATGGACCGGAAGACTGGGTCGGCAAGCCGGTGGTTGCGATCATCAACACCTGGAGCGACATCGGCACCTGCCACGGCCATTTCAAGCAGCGCGTCGAAGACGTCAAACGCGGCGTGTTGCAGGCCGGGGGATTTCCGCTGGAGCTGCCGGCCCTGTCGCTGTCGGAGTCGCTGGTCAAACCGACCACCATGCTTTACCGCAACATGCTGGCGATGGAAACCGAAGAGCTGCTGCGCAGCCACCCGATTGACGGCGCGGTGTTAATGGGCGGCTGTGACAAGACCACACCGGGATTGATTCTGGGCGCGCTGAGCGCCGGCCTGCCCTTCATTTACATGCCTGCCGGGCCCATGCTCAGCGGCAACTGGAAGGGTCAGGTGCTGGGTTCGGGCTCTGACACCTGGAAGTACTGGGACGACAGGCGCGCCGGGAAAATCACCACCCAACAGTGGATCGAAGTCGAAGGCAGCATTGCGCGCAGCCACGGCCACTGCATGACCATGGGCACGGCCAGCACCATGACCGGAATTGCCGAGGCCTGCGGTTTCACCCTGCCTGGCGCGTCGTCAATTCCCGCCGTCGACTCCAACCACATTCGCATGGCGGCCGAATGCGGCCGGCGCGTGGTGGGCATGGTCTGGGAAGACCTGACACCGGCCAGCATGCTATCGCGCGCCTCTTTTGAAAACGCCATCACGGTAGCGATGGCCATGGGTTGCTCAACCAACGCCATCATTCACCTGGTGGCGATGTCGCGCCGCGCCGGCGCGCACTGTGCCATCGGGCTGGAAGACTTTGACAAGGCCAGTCGCAAGGTGCCGGTGATTGCCAATATCCGCCCCAGCGGCAGCACCTACCTGATGGAAGACTTTTACTACGCGGGCGGCATGCGGGCGATGATGGGTGTGCTCAAAGACCATCTGCAGCTCGATGCGCTGACGGTAAGCGGCAAGACCCTGGGCGACAACCTGCAAGGCGCCGAGGTTTACAACCACGACGTGATTCGTCCGTTGGATAACCCGATTTACGCAGAAGGTGCGCTGGCCGTGCTGCGCGGCAACCTGGCGCCTGACGGCTGCGTGATCAAGCCCAGCGCCTGCGCACCGCGGTATTTGCAGCACACTGGGCCGGCGCTGGTCTTTGACGACTACCCGAGCATGAAGGCGGCCACCGACGACGAAAATCTCGATGTGACGGCCGACCACATTCTGGTGCTGCGCAACTGCGGCCCGCAAGGGGGCCCCGGCATGCCGGAGTGGGGCATGCTGCCGATTCCCCTGAAGCTGGTCAAACAGGGCGTCAAGGACATGCTGCGTATTTCGGATGCACGCATGAGCGGTACCAGTTACGGCGCCTGTATTTTGCACGTGGCGCCTGAGGCTTACATCGGCGGCAACCTGGCGTTGGTGAAAACCGGCGACATGATCACGGTGGACGTACCGATGCGGCGCATCCACCTTGAAGTCAGCGACGAAGTTCTGGCCGAGCGCCGCGCCGGCTGGTCACCCTTGCCCAAGCGTTTTGAACGCGGCTACGGCTGGATGTTCTCGCGCCACATCATGCAGGCCGACCAGGGCTGTGATTTTGATTTTCTGGAAACCTCGTTTGGCGCGCCAGTCGGCGAGCCCGACATTTACTGACACGAAAGCAACCATGCCCGCCCAGACCGTCCTCGCTGCCACGACGCGCGACAAGCTCAAAAATATCAGCACCGCCACCTTGTGCACCGCACTTTTTAAACGCGGCCTGCGCAACCAGTTCATCCAGGAGGTGCACCCGCTTAACCCATCCCTGCCGAACATGGTGGGGCAAGCCTTCACCTTGCGCTACATCCCGGCGCGCGAAGACCTGAACCCGATCACGGTGTTTCAGGACCCCCAGCATCCGCAACGTGTGGCTGTGGAGCAGTGCCCTAAGGGCGCGGTGCTGGTCATAGACAGCCGCAAGGATGCGCGTGCCGCGTCGGCCGGCTCTATCCTGATCACGCGCCTGATGGTGCGCGGCTGTGCCGGTGTCGTGACCGATGGCGGCTTTCGCGATTCGCCTGAAATTGCAGCCATGCCTTTCCCGGTGTATCACCACCGGCCCTCGGCCCCCACCAACCTGACCCTGCACCAGGCGCTGGACATCAACATGCCGATTGGCTGCGGCGATGTGGCGGTGTTCCCCGGCGATGTGGTGGTGGGAGACCGCGAGGGTGTGGTGGTGATTCCGGCGCATCTGGCCGACGAAATCGCCAGCGAAGCGGTGGAAATGACGGCCTTCGAAGACTTCGTGACCGAAGAGGTGCTCAAGGGGCGTGCCATCATTGGCCTGTACCCGCCGACCGAGCAGCAGTCAAAGGATGACTTCGCCGCCTGGCGTCTGACCAGGGGGCGTTGATCGCGCCAAGCCAGCTTATTGCGGCTTGATGCCCGCAGTTTTGATCACCCGGGTCCAGGTGTCGAGTTCCGACTTCACAAACGCGGTGTAGGGCTTGACGCCCTGCGGCGGAATGATGAAACCGATGGAGCCCATGCGCTGCTTGACGGCGTCCGACTGCATGGCCTGTGCGATGGCTACTTCCAGCTTGTCGACAATCGCCTGCGGTGTGCCTTTGGCCACCGACATGCCCGACCACGACAAGGCTTCAAAGCCCTTGTAACCGGATTCGGCTATGGTCGGCACGTCAGGGTACAGCGGGTTGCGCTGCGTGCTGGTGACAGCCAGCGCGCGCAGCTTGCCGGCCCGCACATGAGGTAATGCGGTGTCCTGGTTGATGAACATCATCGGGATCGTGCCGCCCAGGGCATCGGTCATCATGGGGCCACCGCCACGGTACGGTATGCCCGTCATGAAGATACCGGTGGTCTGCTTGAACAGTTCCATCGCCATATGACCCGATGCCGCATGCGTGTAGCCATAGTCCAGCTTGCCCGGATTGGCTTTGGCATAAGCCACCACGTCCCTGACGGTTTTGTAGGGTGTGGAGGGGTGGACCACCAGCACGTTGGGTCCCGAGTGGATTTGCGAGAGGTGGACAAAGTCTGTCATCGAGTTGTATTTGAGGTTGGAGTCCAGGCCGTGCGCCACCGCATTCTGGCCGACACCGGTCTGGATCAGGGTATAGCCGTCGGCGGGCAGTTTGACAGCGCGCTCTGTGCCTATGGTGCCGCCCGCACCACCGATGTTTTCGATGACGAAAGGCTGCTTGAGGTTTTTCGTCAATTCGTCGGCCAGCATGCGGGCCATCACGTCGCTGGTGCCGCCCGGAGGAAACGGCACGATGATCTTGACCGGCTTGTTGGGGTAGTCCGCCTGGGCATGGGCGGCCATGGGCAGGGCGGCGCCCAGCGCTGTCATGGCGGCAAGGCAAACCAGCTTGCGTCGAATCATGTCTTGTCTCCTGGGGTGGGTGTTTGGCGCGGAACGTAGTGAAGCTGTATTAGCCGGGAAATACCCCAACCCGTCAATCCAGTTTTACGCGGCCCCGCCTTGTGGCCCAAGCTGCAAAACCGCGTTCAGCGCCCCCCGTCCCCGGAATCGGCATGGGCATGTGTGACGGCCCGCACCAACTGGCTGGCGGGTAACACCAGATCGTTCAGCGCGGCCACCTTATCCTGCTCGATGTATTCGAGAATCAATTCGTTGATACCACCGACGATGGCCATGGCCATGCCCGCCGAGAGCGGCGGTTCGCGCCGGGCGCTGCCCTGCCCCCTATTGATGACGCCCAGCATGAAGCCAGCGATTTCCAGGTTCACCCGCCGGCGTGCCGCCAGGCCTTGCGCGCCCAGGCCGAGGATTTCAATGAACAGGGTTCGCATCAGCACCGGGTTCTGCATCATGCAACCCAGGTAGGCCGCCAGGGCACGCTCGATCTGCGTCTGCCATTCATGCGCCGGGTCAATCGCCTCGCCGAGCATCTTCAGCGCGTTGTGGCTGGCGGCCTCGTACAGGGCAATCAGGCAATCGGCCTTGGTGGCAAAACATTCATAAAACGTGCGCTTGGACACACCCGCTTCTCGCACGATGTCAGCCACCGTGGTGTCGGCATAACCTTTAGCTGCAACGCTGTGCGCCATGCCCTCCAGCAAGCGCGGTCTGTAGGCATTGGCCGACTCAATGGTGGCAGAGGAAATAGCGTGGGAGTTCATTGGTTTGACAGGCGCTTTCGGGCGTCGGTTTCATTTGGTACTTGACAGTACCACAAAGTCAACCTACAGTCAGCCCAATGGTACCCGTTGGTACCAAACTGTTTAAGCGGAAACCCCATGACTGAACTTGTTGTACGTCGCCTGTTGATTGATCTTGAAACACCCCTGCCTCGCCACTGGTGCGGTGGGGATGCGTTTCAAACCGCCTTCTTTAATGCGCTGTCCATGAGCTTTCCGGTCGGGGAGCAGTTTTTTATCGACGCGGTGCGCAACGGGCTCAAGGCCCTGCCGGTCAAACACCAGGACGCCTACCGGACGGAAGTCCAGGGTTTCATTGGCCAGGAAGCGACCCATCGCCGGATTCACAGCCTGTTCAACGGGCACCTCGAAAAGCAGGGCCTAGTCAACGACTGGGCGCCGCGCGCCGAGCGCAACATGAAGTTGCTCGCCGGCACCAACCCGCTACACGCGCTGGCGATCACCGCCGCCAATGAACACTTCACCGCAATTTTTGCCGAATGGCTGTTGCATAACCATGACGTACTCAATGGCTGCGAGCCGCGCCTGAAAACCATGTGGCTGTGGCACAGCGCCGAAGAGTCCGAACACAAGAACACTGCCTTCGACGTGTATGCCGCTCTGGGCGGCAGCCATGAATGGCGCATCAAGTGGTTTCGCCGCATCACCTTCGTCTTCTTGACCGACACACTGCGCCAAACCGCCAACAACCTATACCACGATGGCACCTTGTGGAAGTGGCGCACCTGGACCAGCGCCGCCCGCTACCTGTTTGGCCAGCGCGGCCTGATCCGCCAGACCTTTAAACCCTGGCGCGAATACCTTCGCGCGGACTTTCATCCCAACCAGCAGGCGAGCGATCTGTCGGCAAGTTGGCTGCGCGACAACGCACCGGCCTACACCACCGTGGGTCAAGCGGCCTGAGCGGGCTGGCGCGGGGGCGACAGGGTTGCCCTCAATTGCTATTTTTTGATAGCAGACTTTCCTTGCGCTGTAATTGCAAACTGCCGATTTTTCTCCCGATGC
Organism: Polaromonas eurypsychrophila; assembly: GCF_014641715.1. Taxonomy (GTDB): domain Bacteria; phylum Pseudomonadota; class Gammaproteobacteria; order Burkholderiales; family Burkholderiaceae_C; genus Polaromonas; species Polaromonas eurypsychrophila. Next base: position 238,735 of record NZ_BMIG01000006.1, read on the forward strand.
AACGTCTTGCGGCAGGCGTTGCAAACTGTCTCCAGAGGGCTAAACTGGCCGCTCAAAACAAGGAGGCAACATGACACCTCTTCGCCCAAGCCTGCGCGGCCTGGCCTTTTGCATGGCTTTGGTCGTGCCACTGCTGGCCACCGCCCGCGAGTTGCCACGTACCAGCCCGGAACGGGTTGACCTGTCCTCGCAGCGGCTGGAGATGATCACCGAAACCCTCAAGGCCGATGTGGCAGCCAACAAGATACCAGGTGCCGTGTTGCTGGTGGCGCGCCGCGGCAAGGTGGCGTATTTCGACAGCGTCGGCAAGCTGGACGTCACCTCCCCTGCCCCCATGACCAAGGATGCGATTTTCCGCATCTACTCCATGAGCAAGCCCATCACGACAGTGGCGGCGATGATGCTGGTCGAAGATGGCAGGCTCAAGCTTGAAGACCCAATTTCCCTGTACCTTCCCGAGTTCGCGAAGATGACAGTCGGTGTGGAGAAACCCGACGCCAGCGGCACGCCCACCCTGGACATCGTGCCGGCCCGCCGCGCAATCACCGTGCATGATTTGATGCGCCATACCTCGGGCATCACCTATGGTTTCTTCGGGCCGGGGCTGGTCAAGAAGGCCTATATCGACGCCAACATCAGCGCGGGCGACCCCGACAACAACGAGTTTTCCCAGCGCATCGCCAAGCTGCCGCTGGCCTACCAGCCTGGGACCACCTGGGACTACAGCTACTCCACCGACATTCTCGGGCGCGTGGTGGAAGTGGTCTCCGGCAAGTCGCTGTTTGCTTTTGAGAAAGAGCGTCTGCTGGACCCGCTGGGCATGGCAGACACCAGCTTTTACGTGACTGATGCCGAACGGCAAAAGCGGTTGGCCGAACCCCTGGCCAATGACCGTAATTTCGGTGTCGGTTCCGACATCAGCAACCCGCGTATTGCCAGAAAACTTGAATCCGGCGGGGGCGGCATGGTGTCCACCGCCAACGACTACGCGCAGTTTCTGCAAATGTTGCTCAACGGCGGCACGCTGGACGGCAAACGCTACCTGGGGCCCAGCACCTTGCGCCTGATGACGGCCGACCACGCCAATGCGGGCGCGGGCGTTGTACCCGGCCCGCTTTACCTGCCCGGTGCGGGGTATGGTTTTGGCCTTGGTTTTGCGGTGCGGCGCGCCACGGGCGAGGCCGCCTACCCCAGCGAGGCCGGCGAGTACAACTGGGGAGGCGCCGGCGGCACCTATATGTGGGTCGATCCAAAATCGGAAATGTTTGTGATCTTCATGATGCAGTCGCCCAAACACCGCAGCCATTACCGCAGCCTGATCCGCAACATGGTCTACGCTGCCGTACTGAAATAGAGCCGGATCACCGGCCCCGACGCAATCTAACCGCCTTGCCAGGGAACGCCGCGCCTTAAAGCAGGCCTTCGGGCACCAAAACCCCGATCGCCCTGTGATAAATGCGCCGGAGCCAGCCAGTCTCTGGCTCTTCAGTGAAAATAATCTCTTTCTCGTCGTCCATCGCCAGCCACTCAATGGTGTCAGTGGTAGCGACCAGCTGCAATCGATAGGCATTCTCAAGCTTGGTGATATTGATGATGCGCAGCATCTCGCGAGCGAGCTGGGGGCTGTCCACCATGATGCCAAGCTCGGTATTTTGTGTGGCAGAACGGGGATCGAGATTAACCGAGCCGATAAACATTTTGCGCCTGTCTATCACCGCGGTTTTGGCATGCAGCCGCCCCAGCGAGCTGCCGAACAGCCCGAGCCGCCTGTTGCGCGTGGTACGCGCCGGACTCAACTCGTACAGGTCGACGCCCGCCTTGAGCAGCCGCACCCGGTAACGGGCGTACCCGCTGTGCACCAGTGGCTCGTCGTTGGCTGCAAACGAATTGGTCAGCAGCGTCAAACCCACACCACGACCGCGCAGCTCCTCAAACGCGGCCATGCCGCGCTCACCGGGCACGAGGTAGGGCGACGTCATCAGCACTTCGCGTTCAGCCCTCAGCAACTGGTCCCAGACGCGCATCGTCACGCTGGTGGCCAACGCCTGCTCAGCCGTCATGGAACGCAGCTTGTATGGCGGGTCGGCGACGGCATTGGCCACACCCCACAAAAAGCCAATGCGCCCCGCATCGAGTTCCTCGCCGATTGGGCCATAACCCAGCACATCGGTGGGCGGCAGGGTGAGCTTGGGCGCCGGACCAGACATGCCGACCCAATCGTCAAAATCGTCCGCCATGATGGCGCGGCTGTTACGCGGTTTGACAATGGCGGCGACCGGATAAACCTCTTCGCTGTTCCAGTAGTCATCAAAAATGCCACTGAGCTCTGCAATCACCTTGCCCACCACGATCGCGTCCATGTCGATGAAATTTGCTGCGCTGTTGAGTGTGAAATATTCATCCGCGATGTTGCGTCCGCCGGCAATGGCCATGACCCCGTCAGCGACAAACAGCTTGTTATGCATGCGGTGGTTAAGGCGCACGATGTCAAAAGCCGAGGCAAGCAATCGGCCGGTCAGCTGCTCGCGGGCGCAGCAGAAGGGATTGAATAGCCGCACTTCCACGTTTGGAGTTGCCGCAAGCGCCAGCAGCAACTGCTCTGTACCGGCTGTGTAGAGATCGTCCACCAGCAACCGGACACGTACTCCGCGCTGCGCTGCCTCCTTGAGCGTGCGGAGCAACAACCGGCCTGCGCCGTCGTTCTGGATGACGTAATACTGCACGTCCAGGCTGTGCTTGGCGCGCCGCGCAAGTTCGAGCCGCGCATCGAGCGAATACACCCCTAGAGGCAAGAGGCGAAAACCCGAGTGCTCTTCGGGTGGCGTGGAGTCGCTAACGACCCTGGCAAGCGGGCTCGTTGCGTCTGGCGGCAGCGACCGGGTCACCTCCATCTGCTTGAACGCAGGCAGGCTGCCGCAAGCCGCAAGAAAGAAAGTCAGGCAGACGAGGACAAAATATCGGCATACACATGCGCCGGGACGCTGGAATAAGATGGGCGTTATCATTTTTTGGCTGACCACATGAAGCTGCTTGTAACGAGGATGATTGGGATAGGGCTGATGATGCTCGCTTTCGCGACTATTGCCCCGGCGCGGGCTGCTCTGGATATTGGTGACACGGTGCCCAAATTCAACTTACCTGCGGCGCTGGCCGGCAAAACGTTTACTTATTCGCTGGCCAACGCACTGACCAAAGGGCCGGTGGTGGTTTATTTTTTTCCAGCTGCCTTTTCCACGGGCTGTTCGATTGAGGCGCACGCTTTTGCCGAAGCGATTGAGCAGTTTGCAGCGTTGGGTGCGACCGTTATCGGCATCTCCACCGACGACCTCGACACCTTGTCCAGGTTTTCGAGCCAGTCCTGTCAGGGCAAGTTCCCGGTCGCTTCGGACGAAACGCGGGCCATCAGCAAGTCATTCGACGCCCTGATGCAAACCCGACCAGAGTACGCCAACCGCATTTCCTATGTGATTGCGCCCAACGGCTCGGTTGCGTACTATTACCAAAGCCTGAACCCGTTCAAGCATGTCGAAAAAATGCTCGCAGCTGTCAAGGACCTTCCGCAAAATCGCGACAGAAAATAGCTGCTGCCGAACAAGGGCCAAACGGCTGCACCGCGACAGACTCGCAGTCTGCCTATGATCTCTGGGTGCCTTTCTAGCGACAATAAAACCATGCAACTCAATTACATCGCCAATGCCCCGGTTCGCTCCTTGTCGGGCAAAACCATTCCCGTGGTGGACCCGTCCGACGGCCAGGTCTTTGACGAGATCCAGCGCAGCAACGCGCTGGACATCGACCACGCGGTTCAGGCCGCCCATGACTGCCTGGACAACGTCTGGCACAAGGTCAGCGCGGCAGAGCGCGGACGGCTGCTGATGGCGCTGTCGCGCAAGATCGCTGAGAACGCCGACGAATTGGCGGCCATCGAGCAGCGCGATTGCGGCAAACCGACCAAGCAGGCCAAGGCTGACGCCGCGGCGCTGGTGCGCTACTTCGAGTTTTACGCGGGCGCCTGCGACAAGCTCCACGGCGAAACCCTGCCCTACCTCGACGGCTACAGCGTGATGACCTGGCGCGAGCCGCACGGCGTGACCGGCCACATCATCCCGTGGAATTACCCGATGCAGATTTTCGGCCGCAGCGTAGGCGGCGCGCTGGCGGCCGGCAATGTGTGTGTGGTCAAACCGGCCGAAGACGCCTGCCTGTCCTTGCTACGGGTGGCGCAACTGGCGGCTGAGGCGGGTTTTCCTGCGGGCGCGATCAACATCGTCACCGGCTACGGCCATGAAGTAGGCGACGCGCTGGCCCGCCACAAAGGCATCCACCACATCAGTTTTACCGGCAGTCCGACCGTGGGCACGCTGATCCAGCAGGTGGCGGCCGAACGCCACTGCCCTGTCACGCTGGAGCTGGGCGGCAAAAGCCCGCAGATTGTTTTTGCCGATGCCGATCTGGACGCCGCCATCCCGGCCATCATCAACGCCATCGTGCAGAACGCCGGCCAGACCTGCTCGGCCGGCTCGCGCCTGCTGGTCGACGATGCCATTTACGAGCCGGTGCTGGCGCGCCTGGGCAAGGCCTTCGAGAAGTTGCGCGTCGGCCCGGCCACGATGGACCTGGACGTGGGCCCACTGATCCGCCAGACCCAGCAGCAGCGCGTCTGGGATTTTCTCAGCGATGCGCAGGTTGCGGGCATCCCCATGGTGGCGCAGGGCCAGATCGTCGATGAGGCGCCCGACACCGGCTTTTACCAGGTACCCACCCTGCTGCGCGACGTGCCGGTGATGCACCGTCTGGCGCAGGAAGAGGTCTTCGGCCCGGTGCTTTGCGCCATGAGCTTCCGGGACGAAGACCACGCAGTCGAACTCGCCAACGCCACGCAATTCGGCCTGGTGGCAGGCATCTGGACGCAGGACGGCGGGCGCCAGTTCCGCATGGCCAAACGCGTCAAAAGTGGCCAGGTTTTCATCAACAACTACGGCGCCGGTGGCGGCGTGGAGTTGCCGTTTGGCGGCGTCAAGTCTTCGGGCTACGGGCGGGAAAAAGGTTTTGAAGCGTTGTACGGCTTCACCTCGCTGAAAACCGTGGCAATCAAACACGGCTGAAGCCGTTTTCCATTTTTTCAAGCAAAAAAGACTGCAGCCCTTTCCCGGCATGGGCTGGCAGCTACACATTTAATAGCATTCAAGGAAACACCATGCGCGTGAGCAATAAATCCATCATCGTCACCGGCGCCGGCGGCGGCATTGGCGAGGGCATTGCCAGGCGGCTGGCCGCAGAAGGCGCGAAGGTCATCGTCAACGACATCAACAGCGCGCTGGGCGAAAAAGTCGTGGCCGACATCATGGCCGCGGGCGGTACCGCCTCGTTTTTCAAGGCTGACGTGACAAAAACCGCCGAGATGAAAGCGCTGGTGGATACCGCGGTGCAGCGCCACGGCAAACTCGACGTGATGGTCAACAACGCTGGCTGGACACATCTAAACCAGCCCGCGCTGGAGACCACCGAGGAAGAATTCGACCGCTGCTACGCGATCAACGTCAAAAGTATTTACCTCTCGACCCTCCACGCGGTGCCGGTGTTCCGGGCAGGTGGCGGCGGCAGTTTCATCAACATTGCCTCCACTGCCGGCGTGCGGCCGCGACCGGGCCTCTCCTGGTACAACGGCTCCAAGGGCGCGGTGATCACGACCTCAAAGTCACTGGCAGCAGAATTCGGCCCCGACAACATCCGCGTCAATTGCATCAACCCGGTGTTCAACCCCGATACCGCGCTGTCCACCCAGTTTGCCGGCGGCAGCGTCACCGGGCCCGACGGCGAGGCACGCCGCGCCAAGTTCCTCACCAGCATCCCGCTGGGCCGTTTTTCGACCGCGCTGGACGTGGCCAATGCCGCGCTCTACCTGGCCAGTGATGAGGCCGCGTTCATCAGCGGGGTGTGTATCGAGGTGGATGGTGGCCGCTGCGTCTGATCACCTTACAACGGCGAGCGCGGCATAGGGGATTTCGGTTTGTGACAGACTGAATCGATTTGGGGACAAAGCATGCTTGTACAACTTACTTACGCCAGCCGTACCGCAGGCATTCTCGGTGCGATCGATGTCAAGGATATTCTCACCGCGTCAAAGCGGAATAACGCACTCGTGGGCGTGACGGGTGCCCTGTGCCTGAGCAATGGCATTTTCCTGCAGCAGCTCGAAGGAGACAAAACAGAGGTGAACGCGCTGTACCACCGTTTGCTGCGGGATGAACGGCATCGCGATCCCGCCATTCTGGATTTCTCCGAGATCACTCAACGTCGGTTTGGGAGCTGGTCGATGGGACTGTTGTCCACGCTTGAGGAAAACCGTCAACTCTTCCAGAAATATTCGGTCACCCGTGACTTTGATCCCTATGCCATGAGCATTCCTTCGCTGCGCGCCTTTTTCAGCGAGGTGGTGGATAACGTGCGCTGGCTCGGCTGAGTGTCCTTGCCGCCCACCCATGTGTTGGCGGGACGGGTACCGGGCTATAGTCGTAGCGGGCCAAAGACTTGAATTGCTCTCCTTCGCCTTCTGAACATGACTGAAAAAATCATTCCTATCGCCGACATGCGCTACGCCGCGCGCGTGCCGCATGTGCCTGCGCAATTGCAGGCACCGACCGGGTTGCTGGCTGACACGCTGGCCCGGCCGCTGCACGACCTGCGCATCAGCGTGACCGACCGCTGCAACTTCCGCTGCAGCTACTGCATGCCGAGCGAGGTGTTCAACAAGGACTATGCGTTTTTGCCGCAAACCTCCTTGTTGAGTTTTGAAGAAATCACGCGGCTGACGAAAATTTTTGTCGCGCATGGTGTCGAAAAAATCCGCCTGACCGGTGGCGAGCCGCTGCTGCGCAAGCACCTGGAGGTGCTGATAGAGATGCTGGCGAAGATCCAGACGCCAAGTGGCCAACCGCTGGACATCACCCTGACCACCAATGCCTCGCTGCTGGCCAAGAAAGCCCAGGCGCTGAAAAACGCGGGCCTGCAGCGTGTCACGGTGAGCCTGGACGGGCTCAACGACGCCGTCTTCCGCCGCATGAACGATGTGGACTTCCCGGTGGCCGACGTGCTGCGCGGCATCGAGGTCGCGCACAAGGTTGGCCTGGCACCGATCAAGGTCAACATGGTGGTCAAGCGCGGCACCAACGACGCCGAGATCCTGCCCATGGCGAGGCACTTCCGCAACTCGGGGGTGGTACTGCGCTTTATCGAATACATGGACGTTGGCGCCACCAACGGCTGGCGCATGGACGAGGTGCTGCCTTCAGCCCAGGTAATAGCCCGTCTGCAGACCGAATTTCCGCTGCAAGCGATTGATGCCAACTACCTCGGCGAGACTGCTGAACGCTGGCGCTACGAGGACGGCGCCGGTGAAGTCGGCGTGATCAGCAGCGTCACCAACGCCTTTTGCGGCGACTGCAACCGCGCCAGACTCTCGACCGAAGGCAAGCTCTTCCTCTGCCTGTTCGCCAGCCAGGGCCATGACCTGCGCGCCCTGCTGCGCAGCGGCAACTATTCGGACGAGCAGATTTCTGCCGCCGTGGCCCACATCTGGCAGCGGCGCGACGACCGTTATTCGGAGCTGCGCGCGGCACTGCCGCCGGATATCGGCATGTCCGACAGCCACGCAAAACGTGTTGAGATGAGTTACATAGGCGGCTAGGCCCGATAAATAAATGATTGACACCATAGACGGCGCAGAAATCACCGGTGTGATCCTCGCGGGCGGGCGCGGGACACGCATGGGTGGCGCCGACAAGGGCTTGCAGAATTTCAACGGTGTGCCGCTTGCGCTACACACGCTGTTGCGCCTGTCGCCGCAAGTCGGCGAAGTCATGATAAATGCCAACCGCAACCTGGCCGCCTACGAATCCTTTGGAGTTCCAGTGTGGCCCGACGCCGGCGGTCTGGGTGAATTCTCGGGTCCGCTGGCCGGTTTCATCACCGGGCTGGAGCGCTGCGAAACGCCCTATATGCTGACCGTGCCCTGCGACACACCCCTGTTCTGCGAAGAGCTGGTACCCCGCCTTGCCGAAGCGCTGGCGCGCGAAAACGCCGACTTCGCCGTGGTAGCCGCCCCCGAGGAAGACGGGCAGTTGCGCGCCCAGCCGGTGTTCTGCCTGATGCGTGCCGGCATGCTTGAGAGCCTGGCGGTTTTCACCGCCGGCGGTGGCCGGAAAATTGACGCCTGGACCGCGCAGCACAAAACCGTGCTGGTGCCTTTCAACCAGCCTGGCGACGACCCGCGCGCTTTTTTCAACGCGAACACGCTGGCCGAACTGCACCAGCTCGAGGCCTTGCGGCCGTGAAGACCATAGAACAGATCGCGGCCGAACTGCAGGGCTACGATCCGCAGGCCCTGCCGGCCGCCGACGTGGCGCGTTTTCTCTCGCTGCTGGTCACGCCCGTGACCGACCGCCTTGAGCTTCCCCTCTTTGAAGCGCTGGGCCGGGTGCTGGCGGAGGACGTGGTCTCGCCTTTCAATGTGCCACCGCACGACAACTCGGCCATGGACGGTTATGCCTTTGCTGGCGCGGCTCTGGCTGAGGGCGGTGAACTGCAATTGAAGGTGGTTGGCACGGCGCTGGCCGGCAAGGCCTGGCAAGGCACGGTAGCTGCCGGTGAATGCCTGAAGATCATGACCGGCGCCATCATGCCGGCCGGTCTCGACACCGTGGTGCCGCAAGAATTTGTCAGCGTTCAGGGCGACAGTATCACCGTCCCCGCCAAACTGCTGACGCCCGGCGACAACCGCCGGCTGCGCGGCGAAGACCTGATGCAAGGGCGCGCGGCGCTATCAAAAGGGGAGCTGCTCACACCCGCTCGACTTGGGCTGTTGGCCTCTTTGGGCATGAAAACCGTGCCGGTTTTACGACCGCTGCGGGTGGCCTACTTTTCCACCGGTGACGAAATTCTTTCGCTGGGCGAGTTGCCGCGCGAAGGTGCGGTCTATGACAGCAACCGTTACACCGTTTTCGGCATGCTCAGGCGGCTGGGCTGCGAAGTCATCGACATGGGTGTGGTGCGCGACGAGCCGGTTTTGCTGGAAGCCGCTTTCATCAGCGCTGCCGCGCTGGCCGACGCCATCATCACCTCGGGCGGTGTCAGTGTCGGCGAGGCCGATTACACCAAGGCCATGATGAAAAAACTCGGCGACGTGGCCTTCTGGCGCGTCGCCATGCGTCCCGGCCGACCCATGGCCGTGGGCCGGATTTCCCAAGCCAAATCGGCCTCCAGTCCTTTTCTGGCAAGCGCAGACAGCTATCAAACCAATAGCAATCCCAATGGGGCCATCCTGTTCGGCCTGCCTGGCAACCCGGTCGCGGTGATGGTGACCTTCCTGGCGTTTGTGCGCCCGGCGCTGCTGCAGATGATGGGTTGCAGTGCGCCCCATGCACCGCTGCTGCGGGCGTGCAGCGTGGAAGCGATCCGCAAGAAGCCCGGCCGCACCGAGTACCAGCGCGGCACGGTGAATACGGCGTCTGACGGCTCATTGCAGGTCAGGACCACCGGCAACCAGGGCTCGGGTGTGCTCTCGTCGATGGCCCAAGCGAATGGACTGATCGTGCTGCACCATGGTCAAGGCAATGTGGCGGTAGGCGAAGACGTCGATGTGATGATGTTCGACGGCTGGATGTGACCCCCGCGGTCGCTCGCTGCAAGTAGCTCCGACCCTTCAACAGGACGCGAACGGTCTCCTATACCAGCCGGGGCCGCGGAAACAGCTTTGCCGGTCCGCATGCGCAGCGGCCCCCTCGGGGCTGCTCCCTGCGGCTCCAAGCCTGCTTGAGCAGGTTTGAACAGGCATCAGAAGCGAAGACTCTGGCGAACGGCGGACTGCAAGGTGCAGGGAGCGACACGCAGTGCGCGAGCGTGGGGGCCCCGCTACTTCCCAATTAACTCCGGATCATGGGGGTGCGCTGGCGGTGTTTCGACCGCGACGGCGGTTTTCGCACCTGGCACCTTGCTTCGCGCAAACAGCGAATACATCACCGGTACGACGAACACGGTGAGCATCGTGCCCAGCGACATGCCGCCCACAATCACCCAGCCAATTTGCTGGCGGCTTTCGGCGCCGGCGCCGCTGGCCAGCGCCAGCGGCAAGGCGCCCAGCACCATGGCCCCGGTGGTCATCATGATGGGGCGCAGACGCTGCGACGACGCCTTGACCAGCGCATCGACCATGTCCATGCCGTGCTCACGCAGCTGGTTGGTGAACTCGACGATCAGGATGCCGTGTTTGGTGATCAGTCCCACCAGCGTGATCAGTCCGATCTGCGAATAGACATTGAGCGAGCCACCCGACCACTTCAGCGCAAGCAGCGCGCCTATCATGGACAACGGCACGGCCAGCATGATCACCAGCGGATCAACAAAACTTTCAAACTGCGCGGCCAGCACCAGGAAAATGAACACCAGCGACAGCACAAAAACAATCGCCAGTGCGCCCTGGGAATTGCGGAACTCGCGCGAGGTGCCGTTGAGGTCGGTGGTGTAACCGGGTTTGAGCACCCTGGCCGCCGCCTGGTTCATGTAGACAAGCGCTTCGCCCAGCGAGTAGTCGGGCGACAGGTTGGCAGAGATCGTGACCGAACGGCGTTGCCCGAAATGGTTCAGTTCACGCGGACTGACGGTTTCGCTGACCTTGACCAGCGCCGACAGCGGGATCACCGTGTCGTTGCGGCCGCGCACGTAAATGCTGTCGATCGCCTCGGGCGTGCTGCGCCCGGAAGACTGGATCTGCACGATCACGTCGTACTGCTCGGCCTCACGCTTGTAACGCGTGACATTACGGCCCCCCAGCATGGTTTCGACCGCGCGCGCCACCACATCCACCGGCACGCCCAGATCGGCGGCGCGGGTGCGGTCAATGTCGATGCGCAGTTCGGGCTTGTTCAGGCGCAGGTCCACGTCGGGCTGCAGGATGCCGGGCTGCTTGGCGATTTCTTCAAGCATCTGGCGCACCACCTGGTTCAGGTTCTGGTAGCTGTCCGAAGTTTGGATAACGAAGTTGACCGGCCGATCGCGAAAGCCTTGGCCCAGCGACGGCGGCGTGATCGGAAAAGCAGTCACGCCCGGCAGTGCGGCCATCTTGGGCCCGAGTTCACGGGCAATGTCGATGGTGCTGCGCTTGCGCTCCTCCCAGTCCACCGTGCGGTAGGTGACATTGCCCTGCGACACCGACGGATTGCCGACGTTGGCAAAGATTCGGTCGAACTCGGGGTATTGCTGGCCCAGCTTCTCGAGTTCGCGCGCGTAGCGGTTGGTGTACTCCAGCGTGGCGCCGTCGGGTGCGGTGATGTTGGACGAAATCACGCCGCGATCCTCGATCGGCGAAAGCTCGGAACGCATGCTCGGGTAGACCAGCGCAATGCCGAGCGCACTGAGCAACATGGCGCCGATCACGATCCAGCGCGCCTGCAGGAAAAAGCGGCGCAGCGCAGCGCCCACACCGCGTTCGCCGGGAGCCGGCCGGTAGCCGGTGGTGACGATCCAGCGCAGCAGCCTGCCATAACCGTCCGAGAAGCTGGTCAGGATTTTCTCCATGCCGCGGTCAAAACGGTTGGGCTTGGGGTTGTGGCGCAGCAGTACGGAACACATCATGGGTGTCAGCGTCAGCGCGACCACGCCGGACACCACCACGGCACCGGCCAGCGCCAGCGCAAACTCGATGAACAGACGCCCGGTGCGTCCCGGCGTGAAGGCCAGCGGCGCATACACCGCGACCAGCGTGGCCGTCATGGTGATTACCGCAAAACCAATCTCGCGCGCGCCCTTGATGGCGGCCGAAAAGGGGTCCAGCCCTTCCTCGATGTGGCGGAAGATGTTCTCCAGCATCACGATCGCGTCGTCCACCACCAGGCCGATGGCCAGCACCAGCGCCAGCAGGGTGAGCGTGTTGATCGAAAACCCCGCCAGCGCCATCAGCGCGAAAGTACCGACCAGGCTGACCGGGATGGTGACGAGAGGGATGATGGAAGCCCGGAAGGTGCGCAGGAACACAAAAATCACCAGCGCCACCAGCACAATGGATTCAATGATGGTGGCGTAGACGTTTTTGATGGAACGGTCGATGAACACCGAATTGTCATTTGCGATGTCGATCACGATGCCCTCAGGCAGGTCCTGCTTGAGCTTGGGAATCATCTCCCGCACCCCGGTGGACAGGTCCAGTGGGTTGGCGGTGGCCTGGCGGATCACGCCGGCCGAGATCGCATCACGGCCGTTCAGGCGCACGGCACTGCGCTCGTCGGCCGCGCCTTCTTCCACACGCGCCACGTCGCGTATCTTCACCGGGAAGCCATTGACACTCTTGATGGTGATGTCGGCGAACTGCGCGGGGCGAACCAGGTTGGTCTGCGACGTCACGCTGAACTCGCGCTGCTGCGACTCGATGCGCCCGCCCGGCAGCTCCAGGTTGCTCCGGCGTATGGCGTCTTCCACGTCCTGCGAGGTCAGCCGGTAGCCGGCCAGTTTCTGGGCATCAAGCCAGACCCGCATGGCGTACTTGCGCTCTCCGAAGATACGCACATCGGCCACACCGGTCACGGTCTGCAGCCGTGGCTTGGCAATCCGGTTGACCAGATCGTTGATCTCCAGCCGCGACAACTTGTCGCTGGAAAAGGTCAGAAAAATCACCGGGAAGGCATCGGCCTCGACCTTGGCAATCACCGGTTCATCAATAGCCTGCGGCAGGCGGTTGCGCACACGCGAGGTTCGGTCGCGCACTTCGGCGGCGGCAGCATCGGGGTCTTTTTCGAGCCGGAATCGCACTGAGATCTGGCTTTGCTCGGCGCGGCTGATGGAGGTGATGACGTCCACCGCATCGATGCCAGCAATCGAGTCTTCCAGCGGCTTGGAAATTTGCGATTCGATCACTTCGGCTGACGCGCCGGGGTAACGCACGGTGACGGTCACCACGGGTTCGTCAATCTTGGGGTACTCGCGCACCGTCAGGCGGTCAAAGCTGACAGCGCCCACAAGCAGGATCAGAAGCGAGAGCACCGTGGCGAAAACGGGGCGGCGAATGGAAATTTCAGCGAGTTGCATGGCAACCTCTGGCGTCAGTCAAGATGGCGTTCACGCGGGATCACGCGTTGCAGCCGGCTTGCGCTCGGGCGCGGTCCGACTCGGAGGCGTCACGCCCCGGACAGGCGCCTCAACGCTCACCACGCCGCAAGGGTTGGGGCCGGGCAGCGCAGGCACGAAGGCGACCGTGTTGACTGTGCTTGCGGGCCTGGCCGCTCCGCCTGCAGGCGCAATGGCCTGGCCGGCTTGTCGTTCGCCAATTTGCACCACTGAAACCACGGTGCCATCGCGCTGCACGCGCTGCTGACCAGCGGCAACCACGGTATCACCAGCCTCCAGCCCCTCCAGAATTTCCACCTTGCCAGGGCTGCGGATGCCAACCTTGACCTCGACGCGCTTGGTCGAGCGAGTCTGCGGGTCGGGGCCGTCCAGCAATTTGATGACGAACTGGCGGTTGCCCTGCGGAACAATCGCTTCCTCCGGAATCACGCGGGCGGTCTCGCGCACGCTGAACACCGTGTTGGCGCGGGCAAACATGCCGGGCCGCAATTGCAACTGGCGGTTATCGATGCAGCCGCGAATTCCCACGGATCGGCCGTTGGCATCGATCAGCGGGTCGATGGCCTGAATTTGAGCGACGAATCGGCGCCCCGGCAAGGCATCGATATCGAGCACCGCGGTTTGACCGCGCTTGACTTTGCTCTGAAAGCGTTCGGGCAGACGAAAATCAACAAACAGCGCATCGATGTCTTCAATATTGACGATGTCGGCCCCATCCTTGAGATAGTCGCCGGGATTGACCACACGGATGCCGACAATGCCGTCAAACGGCGCGACAATTTTCAGGCGTGCTGCGGTTGCTTTGGCCAGCGACAGCTTGGCCTGCGCGACCTGCAGGTTGGCGGCACTTTCGTCGAGGGAGCGCTGGCTGACAAAATTCTGCGCTACCAGCTCCTGGTTGCGCTTCTGGTTGGCCTGGGCGATCGACAGTTCGGCCTGGCTTTGCTGGACCTGAGCCAGCGGAAGCTGGTCGTCGAACTGCACCAGCACCTGACCCTTGCGCACGCGCTGGCCGTCGATGAAATTGAGCTGGGTGATGCGTCCGCTGACCTCGGGGCGCAAGACCACGCTGCGGCGGGAGCGCAAGCTGCCAACCGCTTGCGCATCATCGACCAGACGGACGACTTCGACTTTCGCAGCCTCCACCGTCACCGGTTTGCCCGAGCCACCGGCAGCAGCCGGCCTTGCAGCGGTCGGAGACGGATTTGCGCCGGGAGCCTTGGGCTTTTGGTACCACCATGCGGCGCCCGATGCCAGCGCGATGCCGGCCACCGCGACGGCCGCGTAAATTATTTTTGATGCCATGGGAACCAAACTTGTCATGAAAAGATACAAGTTCCCAATGTATCAGGACACCCCCTACCTTGCATCTTTTCTACCAATGGTGAACGGGCTTACGTGGCAGCTTTACAAGGCCTTTACGAAGCCCGGACCTGCATCCTGCACTGATACTAAGCACGCTTACGGTGCGTCTTGCCGGGACCTCAAGGCGGGCTGCCCGGCAGTCCTGTCAGCGCCTGGACAAGGCCACGTCAACGCCCTTGTTGGCCAGCACATCGGCCCGCTCGTTGCCGGGGTCGCCATCATGGCCGCGCACCCACACCCACTCGATGCTGTGACCGCTGCCGCTGACCAGCGCGTCGAGCTTTTGCCAGAGATCGACGTTTTTGACGGGCTCTTTGGCCGCCGTGCGCCAGCCACGGGCTTTCCAGCCTTTAATCCATTCAGTCATGCCCTTGAGCACATACTGGCTGTCCACGTAAAGCGTGACGCGGCAGGGGCGTTTGAGAGCGGCCAACGCCTCGATCACGGCCGTCATCTCCATGCGGTTGTTGGTCGTCGTCAACTCGCCCCCAAACAGCTCCTTGACGCTGTCACCGGTGGTCATCATGGCGCCCCATCCGCCGGGGCCAGGATTGCCCTTGCAGGCGCCATCGGTATAAATCACCACATGCTGGGCTGCGGTTGGCGGGATGTCAGTCATGCATCGGGGTCCAGGGTTGTGCGTTGCCAGTAGGCTGAATAAGTGAGATCGCTGACAAGCGGCTGCCCAGCGGTGTGCCAGGCAAGGCGCAAAGCACAGACGGGCCCGCAGGCCCGGCGCGCATTTGCAACGCCGCATGGCGCGGCGAGGGGCGGTCGAGTGGCAGTGAGCTTCATTGATTCAGCCTACTATGGGGAAGTAAAAATGCGCCAGGCCGCCTGACTTGGTTGGCAATCGCCACCGGGGCGCTCGCCGTGGCTTTCTGCGTCTTCCAGGCCGGCTCCAGCAGGCGCATACCGCGCACCCGTTTGACCGCCACCAGAAAGTACAGCGCACCAAAGATGGGCCAGGAACGTTCGCCCACCTTGTCCATCCAGGCAAAACGCTCCAGCGAGGCTCGGCTGCTGACAGCCGGGCGGTAACAGCCGAATTGACCCGATTCGACCTCGAAGCTGAGCAGGCGCAGCCAGTCGCGCAGCCGCCAGTAGCCAATGAACTCACCAGCTTCCGGCAAAAACAGCTCACCGTAACCGAGGCGCCGGTAAAAATGCGCGCGGCGCTGGCGCAAGCCCCACAGGCTGGCCGGGTTCAGGCCGCTGATGACCACGCGGCCTTCGGGCACCAGCACCCGCTCGACCTCACGCAGCGTGGTGTGCGGGTCGCTGCTGAGCTCCAGCGTGTGCGGCAGCAGCACCAGGTCCAGGCTGTTTTCCGGAAACGGCAAGGCCGCGGGTTCGGTCAGCAGTGCCACGCGCGGTGAGCTCGCAGCATCACCGAAAGTCGCATCCGGACCCTTGCCTGTCGGGGGGACTGCCGCGGCGGAAGCGCCGTAAGCGCCCTGCAGGGCCAGCCATTTATGCGGCATACGGTTGGCGCGCAGCGCGTCGAGTTCGGGCAGACCCAGTTGCAGCGCGTGGTAGCCGAACATGTCAGCCACCGCCTGGTCGAATCGCTCACGCTCCCACGCCAGCAAATACTCGCCGGGCGGGGTCTTGAACCAGTCGGTGAAACCTATAATTTGTGAGCTCATCAACAACGACGTATGTACCTAATCCCCATCCCCGCGTTTAACGACAACTACCTCTGGCTGTTGCACGATGGCCGGCGCGCCGTCATCGTCGACCCCGGCGACGCCGCGCCCGTGCAGCACGCGCTGCGAGAAAACGGCTTGCAACTGGCCTCAATTCTAGTCACGCACCACCACCCTGACCACACCGGTGGGGTCGCCGAACTGCATGAGTCCACCGGCGCGCCAGTGTATGGCCCGGCCCGCGAAGCGATTCCCGAGCCCTTCAAGCGCTTGAAGGACGGCGACACGGTGCAGGCATTAGGCCTGGATTTTGAGATCATCGATGTGCCGGGGCACACCGCCGGACACATTGCTTTTTACACGCCTGACATGGACGGGCGGCCGCTTCTGTTCTGCGGCGACACGCTTTTTTCCGGCGGTTGCGGGCGGCTTTTTGAAGGTACGCCGGCACAAATGTTGGCCTCACTGGATCGCCTGGCTGCCCTGCCCGGCAACACCCGCGTTTGCTGTACGCACGAATACACCCTGAGCAACCTGCGCTTTGCACTGGCGGTAGAACCTGACAACACCGAGCTGATTGGTTACCATGCACGCTGTACCGCTTTGAGAGCCGTTGGCAAGCCGACCTTGCCCACCTCGATTGCCCAGGAGTTGCTGATCAACCCATTTTTGCGTACCCGACAAGCCACTGTCATGGCCGCGGCCCAGCGCTTCGATCCGGCCACCCATGACGACAACAGCGTATTTGCCGCCATCAGGCAGTGGAAGAACCAATTCAAATGACCGACCCGCAGCGACCGTTTTTCATCTGTCCCTCCCTTTCCAGCGGGCGCTTCCCCCGCCAACCTTCAGGCCTCAAAGTCTTTCTTCTCGGACTCGCTGTCGCCCTGCTCGCGGGCTGCGCAAGCACCAGTCCGCCCGGCATGCCCGGTGACCCGGTGTTGACCACGTCTACAGCCCCTGCACTCGCGGGCCCACCGGTGTTCCCGAATGGCCCGCTGTCGCCCATCAGCCGGGCTCAAACCGCATCCGGCATGGTTGCCCCCTTGCAGCCACCCTCAGACTTGTGGGAACGCATGCGCAGCGGCTTTGCGATGCCCGACCTGCAGGGCGAGCTGGTCACCGATCGCGAGCAGTGGTACGCCACCCGACCTGACTACATTCAGCGCATGACAGAACGCTCAAGCAAATACCTGTTTCACATCGTCGAGGAACTGGAACGCCGCAACATGCCGACCGAGCTGGCGCTGCTACCGTACATCGAAAGCGCCTTCAATCCGCAGGCGGTTTCCAGCGCAAAAGCCGCCGGCATGTGGCAGTTCATGCCTGCCACCGGCAAGTACTTCGACCTGAAACAAAACGCCTTTCGTGACGACCGCCGCGATGTGCTGGCATCAACGCGCGCCGCGCTGGACTACCTGCAAAAACTCCACCGCATGTTCGGTGACTGGCACCTGGCGCTGGCAGCCTACAACTGGGGCGAAGGCAGCGTCGGCCGCGCCATCGCCAGAAACAAAAAAGACGGCCTGGGCACCAGCTACCAGGACCTGCGCATGCCCGACGAAACCCGGCTCTATGTGCCCAAGCTGCAGGCGGTCAAGAACATCGTGGCCAATCCGCAGGCTTTCCGCGCCGAACTGCCGCTGATTGAAAACCATCCCTACTTCCAGCAGGTGCTGATCACGCGCGACATTGACGTGGCGCTGGCCGCGAAGCTTGCCGACGTCGCGCTCGCCGACTTCAAGGCACTCAACCCGTCGGCGCACCGCCCGGTGATCATCGCATCCGGCACGCCGCAAATCCTGCTGCCCTGGGACAATGCCAAGGTGTTTCAGCGCAACTTCGAGGCCTACACCCAAGGCCAATATGCGAGCTGGACGGCCTGGACCGCGCCGGCCACCCTCAGCGTGGGCGATGCGGCCAAACGCGTCGGCATGAGCGAGGCTGACCTGCGCGGCGTCAACAACATTCCGCCACGCATGCTGATCAGGGCTGGCTCAACCCTGCTGGTGCCACGCAACGCAAAAGTGGACAACGACGTGGCCGGCCACATTGCCGATACCGCGCAGGTGGCCTTCGCCCCGGAGGTGGTCACCCGCCGCAGCACCGTCAAGGCACGCAAGGGCGAAACCGTGGCGACCATCGCCAAGCGATACGGTCAAAGCGCGGCCAGCGTGGCCGAGTGGAATGACGTGAGCGCCAATGCCGCATTCAAGCTGGGGCAGCAGGTGGTGATGTTCCTGCCGGTCCGGGCGACCACTGCGCGCAAGGCAGCGCCTGCACGCAGCAACATCAAGGCCGTCAAGCGCAGTCCGGGTAAAACCGTGATCCAGAGCAAGAAGCGCTAGTCCAGTCAAGGCTTCAAGCAATAACGGCCCTCTGCGCTTGTCCAGTCTGTGTAACCAGCTATCAAAATAATAGCGGATCAGATTGCATATCCCATGGCCGTTAGACCCCCCGCCCCAGCAACCCAGACCGCATCACCCTTTCGCTTTATTTTTCTGATGGGGCTGCTGGTCCTGGCCGTTGGCGTAGGACTGCTGATGTTGTCCTTCCAGCAACGGGATTTGCGGGTTACCGGTGCGGTCTGCTTGCTGCTCGGCGTCGTATTGACGGGCGGTTACGTGACGAGCAGGCTCTTTTCCGGCATGTATGCCGACCCCCTCGCCTACGAACCTCCCTGGGCCAAGCTGGGCCGGGGCGAAGGTCCGCCCCGACTGCCCGCCCCTGGCAAACCAGCATCCCCCCCCAGCACGTCTGTTGCCATCGAAAAACTGATTGATTTTCCGGAGCCCGCTCCACCCCGCCGGCCGACCATGCCGACCTCGCCGCCCAGGCCGGCCACTCCAGCCAAGGAGGCACCGGCAAGCCCCGCGCCGGTCACCACATGGGCTGCAGAACTGTTCGACGACATGTCGCCGCAGCAGTTCGACGCCGTCTGCCAAACACTGTTTGCCCAAAGTGGTCTGGAAACCCTCGTCCAGTCCCATGGCGCAGCCGGCGGCGTGACCATCTGGCTTCATTCACGCAACGCACAACAGGGCAAAGACGGCCCGGTAGCGGTAGCCGTGTGCAAGTTATGGCCAGGGCAACCGCTGGCCGTTCGCGAAATTCATCCCCTGCTAACCCTGATGACGGCGCGTCAGGTCAAACGCGCCACCTATGCGACCGCGTCGAGCTTCACCGAGAACGCCCGCAACTTTGCCAAATACAACGGCATCAATGCGCTGGATCGGTCCGGATTGCTGGCGTTGATCGCCACGCGCACACCGGCGCAGCAACAGGCCCTGCTGGCCATCGCGCTCGGCAAGCGCTGAGACGCCCTCTGTAAGGCCTTACAGACGCAATGATCCGGTTCCGAACAGGCCAATCAGCCCAATGACAATCAGGTAAATCGCCACGATGTAGTTGAGCAGCCGCGGCATGATGAGAATCAAAATGCCCGCAATCAGCGAAACGATGGGGCCGAGGGAGACGGAAAGATTCATGGGTTGTCCTTGCGGTGAACTGCAGGCAGCGACAGGTGGCCGCTGGGTTGCACCCAATGTAACGAAAGCGCCGGCTGGCGTCTGTAGGACGGAACAAACAAACAGGCGGCCAACTGCAGGGTCAGCATGTGTCCTGGTTCACCAGCGCAGCCAGAAATTCCGGCAAGACCCGGTTCTGCGACAGTAAATAACGCCCCATGGCGCCGGCGACCTGCCGCACTGCAGGCCGTGCCGACATGCGCTCGCGCCAGACCAGCAGGCGCGGTGTGCCCTCCCCCATGGGTGCACCCATGCGGGCCCCGAACAACTGCGCCATGTAAAACGCAATGTCGGCAAACGAATAGCTGCCGGCCAGCCAGTCACGGCCCTCCAGCAAAACTTCCATGCTCCGGTAATAGGCGGCGCAAGCCTCACACGCAGCGATGGCTGCCGGCTCCTGCAACTGGTCCTGCAGGCTCATAAGGCGGATGACCGGGGGGAAGTAAACCTCGTCGGCACGGTGCTCCAGCAGGCGTGCACGGGCCTTGCTGGCGAGGCCTGCCGGCCAAAGCCTCGGCGTAGGTTGCAGCTCTTCGAGGTACTCGAAAATCTGAGTCGAATCAAACAGTGCCAGGTCGCCATGCACGAGCACTGGCACCTGCTGCTTGGGGTTGATGCGAAGCACCTCGGGATGTTTAGGCTGGTAGAGCAGCTTCATGTCGAAGGCCACCATCACCAGTTCAAAGTCCAGATTTTTTTCGAGCATGGCGATCTGCACTTTGGCGCCGAACATGCTCAGCGGCCCGGAATACAGCACCAGGGAAGCCGCATCGCTCATCACAGCTTCTCCGTATCCCCGATGCGGGGCTGCCACTTCATGAGTCGCTTTTCCACACGCCCGACAATGCCGTCAAGCACCAGCGCAAAGGCCGTCAGCACCACGATGCCGGCAAACACCGTATTCACATCGAAGGTGCCTTCGGCCTGCAGGATCAGGTAGCCGACGCCGCGCGCCGACCCCAGGTACTCGCCAACCACCGCGCCGACAAAGGCCAGGCCCACCGAGGTGTGCAGGCTGGAGAAGACCCAGCTGGTCGCGCTGGGAAGGTAAACGGTGCGCAGCAGTTGCCGCTGGTTCGCGCCGAGCATGCGCGCATTGGCCAGCACCACGGGGCTGACCTCCTTGACCCCCTGATAGACGTTGAAAAACACGATGAAAAACACCAGCGTGACCGCCAGCGCCACCTTGCTCCAGATGCCCAGGCCAAACCACATCGCAAAAATCGGCGCCAGAATCACGCGCGGCATTGAATTGAGCGCCTTGATGTAGGGATCCATGATGGCGCTGGCCATGGGCGCCAGCGCCAACCACAGGCCAAAAGCCAGGCCCAGCACCGTGCCAATGCCGAAGGCCAGCACCGTCTCCAGCAGCGTGGTGCCCAGGTGCAGATAAATGTCGGCATTGCCCGGCAAACCGTCGGGAAACAGCAGACTGGGGCCGAAGCCAAAAGGCAGGAACCAGGACCAGATGCGGCCAGCCACCTTGATGGGTTCACCCAGGAAAAACGCCAGTTGCTGGTCGCGCGAGGCCAGTTGCCAAAGTCCCAGGAAGGCCACCAGCAAGCCGACTTGCCAGTAGCGCAGGTTTTTGTCCGAAGGTTTCAGGGCAGACCACATGTTCAGGCTTTTTTGAGTTGTTGCGCATAACCCTTGAGCACCTCGTCGCGCAGCACGTCCCAGATCTGGGTGTGCAACTCGATGAAACGCGGCTGGGTGCGCACCTCGGCGACGTTGCGTGGACGCGGCAGGTCAATGTCGAACTCTCCCATCGGGCGGGTCGCCGGCCCGGCCGACAGCACCACCACCCGGTCGCTCATGGCAATCGCTTCATCGAGGTCATGCGTGATGAACAGCACAGCCTTCTTTTTGGCCGCCCAGAGGTCCAGCACTTCGTTTTCCATGAGCTGGCGGGTCTGGATGTCGAGCGCTGAAAACGGCTCGTCCATCAGGATGATGTCCGGGTCCAGCGCCAGCACCTGGGCCAGGGCCGTGCGTTTGCGCATTCCGCCCGACAACTGGTGCGGATAGCGGTCACCAAAATCGGCAAGGCCAACGCGCTCCAGCCAGGCCTGCGCCTGGGCCCTCGCCTCGGCATCAGGTACGCCGTGGTACTGCAGGCCGACCATGACGTTGGCAATGGCGCTGCGCCAGGGCATCAGCGCCTCGGTCTGGAACATGTAGCCCGCGCGGGTGTTGATGCCGGCAAGCGTCTGGCCAAACACCTTGACCGAGCCGGAGGTCGGCGGCAGCAGGCCCGCGCCTATGTTGAGCAGGGTGGACTTGCCACAACCGGTCGGGCCGACGACGGAGACAAATTCACCGGCACGGATGCGCAGCGTGGTTTGACCGACAGCGGTGTAAGCCTGCCCGGCATCGTCCCGCGACCGGAAGGTGCAGGTGACGTCCAGCAGCTCGAGCGCGTAGTCGTTGGCGTAATCGGTGACGAAGGGCTGCATGGGAGGATTGTCGCCTCGAACCGGGCGGCTTAAACAGAGGAGAAAGACAAGTGCAGTTGCTGTGGGGCTGTCACACCAGCCGGGGCCGCGGAACCGGCTCCGCCGGGCCGCGCAGGCGCAGCGCCCCCCCGGTGGGCAGCGTAGTACACGCAGTGACAAGCGTGGGGGCCTGATTTTCAGGCCTTGAATTTGTCTTTCGCGCGCCGGGCAAACTCATTGGTGTAGGTCTTGCTGAGGTCAATCTTGTCGGCCTTGATGCTGGGGTCAAAACTGGCCAGTGCCCTGAGCGCCGTCTTTGCGCCCTCCTCGGGGAGGATGCCGTCAAGCGCAATCGCGTCGCGCACCTTGTTGAAAGACGCGAGGTAAAGGCCGCGGTCACCGAGCAGGTAGTTCTCGGGCACGGTCTTGATGATGTCGCCCGGACCCGCCGTCTGCAGCCATTTCAAACCATGCACGATGGCATTGGCAAGTGCCTGGCAGGTGTTCGGGTTCTTCTGGATGAAGTCCATAGGCGCATACAGGCAGGCTGCGGGCATGGGGCCACCAAAGACGTCCATCGTTCCCTTGAGGGTGCGCGTGTCAGAGATGATTTTCACATCGCCCTTTTGCTCCAGCATGGTCATTACCGGGTCGGTGTTGCTCATGGCGTCGATCTGCCCCGATCGCAGGGCCGCCAGCGCTCCCGCCGATGTGCCGACACCGATGAAACTGACATCGCTGGCCTTGAGGCCGGCACGCGACAGCACCAGGTTGGCCATCATGTTGGTGGACGATCCGGGCGCGGACACACCGATCTTTTTGCCCCTGAGGTCGGCCACCGACTTGTAGTTGGGCATGTTTTTGGTGGACACGCCAAAAGCGATCTGCGGTGCCCTGCCCTGCAGCACAAAAGCCTGGAACATCTGGTTCTTCGACTGCAGGTTGATGGTGTGTTCGTAAGCGCCCGAAACCACGTCGGCTGAGCCACCCACCACCGCCTGCAGCGCGCGCGCGCCGCCGGCAAAGTCGCTGATCTCGACTTCCAGGCCCTCGGCCTTGAAGTAACCGAGCTGCTCGGTGATGGTCAGTGGCAAGTAATAAAACGCGGCTTTACCGCCGACGGCCAGGGCAATTTTGGTTTTCTCAAGCTTGCCCTGGGCATGCAGTGCAGGAAAAGCCAGGGCTGCCGCACCACAAGCGGCAGCGCCGGCAAAGGTTCTGCGAGAGATGGGAAAAGAAGGAGTCATGCTGGCCTCTCTGTGTTTTTATGGATTGGCAACAGCATAAGCAAGCCCGTAAAAACCGGCATCGGTATCATCCCGTGCGGGTTTGTACGGAAAGTTTTCGAGTTACCAGACGTTACCGGTAGCCCAGAAAAAGAATACCGACATTGACCAGCAAGGCACAAAACCAAATCACACTGCGGCTTTTCGCCATGTCGGCGACGTACATCATCACGTAGGCGACGCGCAAGACCACAAACACAAAGGCAAACACGTCCAGGCGTACCTGCGACGCCTGCAACTGGTGCGCAATGATCACGGCGGCGAAGAAAAAGGGCAGTGCTTCAAAGGTGTTGGCCTGCGCAGCGTTGGCGCGGGCACGCCAGTCGGTCTGGCGCGCCAGCCAGGCGCGCGGGTTGTTGTTGTCGTAGCCGCCCTTGTTTGGCGGGGTTGTCATCTGGCCCCATTTGGCCAGCGCGGCACAGGCAATGGGCAGCAGGGCAACCGCCAACACACACCAGTAGGCAACAGTAAAACGTACATAAGTCATGTTGAGGTCTTTCTGGCGTGGAGTCGGGATGGTTGGAGGGGTGAAAGTGCCGGGTGCAGACTAGCGGCGGTCCACCAGCGCGTGGGCGATGGTGCCGAGGTCCACGTATTCGAGTTCGCTGCCCACCGGCACGCCGCGCGCCAGCCGCGTGACCTGCACACTGCGGCTTCTGAGCGCCTGCGAAATCACGTGGGCCGTGGCCTCGCCTTCGCCAGTGAAATTGGTCGCCAGAATCACTTCCTGCACCTCCCGCGCATCCGCTGTGACCGGCTCGCCGCGCGCGCCTCGTGGCACAACCCGGTCAAACAGCTTTTGCAGACCAATGTCGTGCGGCCCGATGCCGTCGAGCGGGCTGAGCTTGCCCATCAGCACAAAGTACAGGCCGCGGTAGGCCAGCGTGCGCTCCAGCGCCGCCTGGTCGGCTGGGGTTTCGACAACGCAGAGCTTGCTGCGGTCGCGCTCCGGGTTGGCGCAGGTGCTGCAGATGTCGAGTTCGGTCAGAGTGTTGCACAGGGTGCAGTGTTTGACGCTGTGCACCGCATGCTCCAGCGCGCGCGCGATCTGCAATGCCCCCTGCGTGTCGTGCTGCAGCAGATGAAAAGCCATGCGCGCCGCCGATTTGGCACCCACGCCCGGCAGGCGCCGCAGCGCCTGGGTCAATCCCTCAAGAGCGTTGGAGTCAGCCATAGATTGTGAAAGAGACGAAAAGCATGAACGGCGTAGCGAGCGGGTTCAGGGCAAGGCGCGGGTGTCAGGTCACCGGAATGCACTTCAGGTGCATGAGGGTGGCCTGAGCAGGACCCGCAACGCCGCCATGAGCTCGCGCAGTAGCCGCCATCAGAAAGGGAGTTTCATGCCGCCGGGGAGGCCCGGCATGCCGGCTGTGAGTTTGCCCATTTTTTCCTGGCTCAGATCCTCGGCCTTGCGCACTGCCGCGTTGAAAGCCGCAGCCACCAGGTCTTCCAGCATGTCCTTGTCCTCGCCCAGCAAGCTGGGGTCGATCTCGACGCGTTTGACATCGTGTTTGCAGGTCATGGTGACCTTGACCATGCCGTTGCCCGACTCCGCCGTGACTTCGATGAAGGCCAGTTCATCCTGGGCTTTTTTCAGGTTGTCCTGCATCGCCTGCGCCTGCTTCATGAGGCCGGCGAGTTGTCCTTTGTTGAACATGGTTTTTTCCTTTAAAACTTGGTATGAATCATATCGGCTTGCTCACGGACTCAAGCACGGACTTGATGCTGCCGGGCACAATTTTGGCGCCCCAGTCACGCATCATGTCTTGCACGAAGGGGTCGTTCTGTATGGTTTCCTCGGCCTGGCGCTGGCGCTCCAGCGCGGCAGCAGCGTTGCGCCGCGCCGGCGAATCGCCGACCGGGCCGAGTTCGACAGCAATATGGGGCGCCAGGCCGCTGTCCTTCAGCGCGGTCTGTAGGGCTGCCTGCAGCTTGTCACGTGCAGCGGCCTGGTTCAGGGACTCGCGTTCCACGCGCAGGGTCCAGACACCGCCCGCCTGCGAACGCAACTCGGACTGCAGGGCGAGCTCACGCGCCAGGGCCGCAATCATCTCTGCAGCCACCATGCGGTTGACCAGCGCGGTCCATTCGTCACCCAGCGGGCTGTCCGGCGGCGGTGTCACGGTGGCAGGCGTTGCCACGGGGGCTGCAGGTGCGGCGGTCTGTACGCGCTCTGGCGCGGGGTCAGGTTCGGGCGCAGAGGATGCCGTCGCCAGCAATTCATCATCCCAGGGCGGCGTCTGCGGCACACCAAATGCTACGAAATCAGGAGCTGCTTGCGCCCGCTGGGTAGAGGCTGGAGGGCGATTTGATTCAAAATTTGAAGGCGCAGGCGGTGGCAGAGCCACGGGTCGCGCTGACAACGACGAAACGGCCGGGGCGGCCGCAAGGGCAGCCGGGGCAAACTCAAGCTGCGGCTTTTTTGGAGGCTCGACGGCGCTCCCCGAAGTGGTGACCCCCGCACCGGCGGGTTTGAAGGCCAGCAGGCGCAGCAGCACCATGGTCAGCGCCGCATAGTCGTCAGGCGCCAGGCCCAGTTCGGCGCGACCATGCAGGCACAAGCTGTACAGCAATTGCGTCTCGTCGGCCGGCATGGCCTGGGCCAGCCGCGTCGTCGCAGCGATGTCGGGGTCGGAGGCATCGTCGCCCTCGCCTATGCCAGGCACCGCCTGCAGCACAGCCATGCGTTGCAGCACGGTGGCCATTTCTTCCAGGGTGGACGCGGCACTGAGGCCATTGAGGCGCAACACCTCGGAGGTCTCGACCACACTTTTACCGTCGCCGCGCGCCAGCGCATCAAGCAGCTGGAACACGTAGCTGCGGTCCACGCTGCCCAACATCAGGCGCACGCTGGCCTCCTGCAACTGGCCGGAACCAAAGGCAATCGCCTGGTCGGTCAGCGACAGCGCGTCACGCATGGAGCCGCGCGCCGCGCGTGCCAGCAAACGCAGGGCCTGCGGCTCCGATGCCACGTTTTCGGCCTGCAGCACCTGGCCCAGGTGTTCAAGAATGGTTTCCGGCGCCATCGGCCGAAGGTTGAACTGCAGGCAGCGCGACAGCACGGTGGCCGGAACTTTCTGCGGGTCGGTCGTGGCCAGCACGAACTTGAGGTACTCCGGCGGCTCCTCCAGCGTCTTGAGCATGGCGTTAAAAGCCGTGTTCGTCAGCATGTGGACCTCGTCGATCATGAAAACCTTGAAGCGCCCGACCACCGGCTTGTAAACCGCCTGCTCCAGCAACTGCGCAATCTCGTCGACGCCACGGTTCGAGGCTGCGTCGAGCTCGGTGTAATCAACAAAACGGCCGCTGTCGATGTCGGTGCAGGCCTGGCAGACACCGCAGGGCGTGGCGGTGATGCCGCCCTGCCCATCCGGGCCCAGGCAGTTGAGCGACTTGGCCAGGATGCGCGAGATGGTGGTTTTGCCAACACCGCGCGTGCCGGTGAACAGGTAAGCATGGTGCAGACGCTGTGTCGTCAACGCATTGCCCAGCGCCTGCACCACATGCGACTGCCCGACCATTTCAGCAAAATTTCGGGGGCGGTATTTGCGGGCGAGGACGAGATACGACATGCCTTCATTCTAGATTGCCTAGAAGTGCACATACGGGGAGACGCTCAGAGGGTGTCACACCGATCAAATCATGCCTATCAAGAGCGCCTAACCCTATAAACCCGTACGGCAAGTGGGCAACCTTTTGACGACCCGAAAGGCCTTATAGAGAAGTGCAGTCATGCTCATGGGCATTCAAATAGGGTTTTGAACACTTCTGTAAGTGCATCGATAGGCCACTTTTATCCAATGCCGTTGATCGCCCCGTATTTTGAGGGGCTCAAATCTCTGAGAGGATTGAGCCATGAAGAAGTCAAACAAGTTTT
>NZ_BMIG01000007.1 GCF_014641715.1 Polaromonas eurypsychrophila
AGCCAGTCAGGCCGTCATATCGGTTTGACTTAACCCAACGGGCCTCCACGAAACCCGGGGCGATTCAGCTTCTTACCCCAGCCTAACCGGTTGGTGAAGCTGACGCCCACAAACGCCGCTCGCGGATGCTCTCCGTGCTCGGCACTCTGGTGCGGCTTAGCGCGAGGGCAAAACACCAAATCAGATGAGTTGAATGACCGCTATCTGGAAATTTGGCTGTCGGCTATGCGGCGAGGAGCGGTCATTCGACCGATAGTCCTGTGTGTCGGCTCCTGGCCCACAGCCGCTGTCGAGACACAGGAGTCCTTCACGGTTTAATAAACCCGTAGCACCTCAAACTGCTGTCGGATTAGAGTGACCTGGATCGACACCTCATCACCCTCGCATTTGCCCAGCATGGCCCTGCCCAAAGGGGCTTCGCTGCTGATGACCTGAACGAGCTGAGTGCCGCTGACCAACTTCATGCTGCCCCCATCCGGGCCGAGAAAGAGGTGTTGCTGCTTGTCGTCGGAATCGACCATGCAGACCAGCGCGCCGAGCTGTATACCTTTTCTGACGTCGTAGGGACGCGGGCGGAATTGGCGCCAGTTGGCCAGCGCTTTGCGGATGGCTTCGGCACGCCGAACTTGGCCGGTGGCCAGGTAGGCGGCTTCGAGTCCCAATGTGTCGTATTTGTTTTCGGCGATGTTTTCTTCGTGGGTCGCCGTTTCATGGGCCGCCCGCGCTGCCTGTTCGGCTTGCAGCAGGTCTTCTGCGAGCCGTTTCAGCACCTGCTGTTGCAGCAATAATTTATCCATAACCAAAGGTAGGCATCTCAGACAAGCGGGAGACAGGCCTTGATTATGAAGGGCTCCACCGGCCGTCGACCAGATTGCGCCTCCGGCAGCGCGCCGTAAATCTTTCAAACGGCCAGAACGTTCCGGCAAGGAAGACTTTTTTACACGGCTCAACTTGCGCGAATGACCGCTTCTGGTCCATAGCTGTCGCTAAAAGCTCGGAAATGACCGGCCGCTCCTGCCGCTTTGCAGTCATTCAAAACGGAATCGTGATGGTCCAGTTGGACGCCCAAAGCAGACATTGGCAGGATTCTTCGCTGACTATCGATAGCCGAATATTGTTGTTAGCCTCGTGTTGACCGCAGAGTGAAAAACGTGGGGCGGGGTTCTAGTTGACCCGGTGCTTGGCTCGGCGGCGTTACCATCGACGCATGGAGACGCTTGACACCACAACGCATGGCCTGCCGCGCGATGCCCAGAGCATTCTGGAGCTGGCGGCACGCTCCATGTTCCACCTTTTTTCCAGCATCAGCCAGGGCATGTTCCTGGTGGACCGCACCGGCCGCATCGTCTGGGTCAACGAGGGCTACAAGCGATTTTTGCCGGCGCTGGGCTTTTCGTCGGTGGACCAGTTTGTCGGCCACATGGTGGAAGAGGTCATCCCCAACACGCAGATGCGGCGCGTGCTGGAAACCGGCGAAGCTTTTCTGATTGACCTGCTGACCAATCGCGCCGGCACCTTTGTTGTAAGCCGCATCCCGCTGCGCGACGAAAGCGGCGACGACATCATTGGCGCCATCGGCATCGTGCTGTTCGACCACCCGGAGACCACGCTGCAGCCGTTGATCAGCAAGTTTGCGCTGCTGCACCGCGACCTCGACGATGCGCGCCGAGAGCTGGCCAGCCAGCGACTGCAGCACACCGGCGGGCAGCGCCAGTCCAAACACACGTTTGCCAGTTTCATCGGCACCAGCCCGGCCGCGGTCGAGGTCAAGCGCCAGGCGCGGCGCGCGGCGCAAACATCGAGTCCGGTGCTGCTGCTGGGCGAAACAGGCACCGGCAAGGAACTGCTGGCGCATGCCATCCATGCGGCGTCGAGCCGGGCGCGCGGGCCGTTTATCAGCGTCAACATCGCGGCCGTGCCCGACACGCTGCTGGAGGCCGAATTTTTTGGTGTGGCGCCCGGCGCCTATACCGGCGCCGACCGCAAGGGCCGCGACGGCAAGTTCAAGCTGGCCGATGGCGGCACGCTGTTTCTCGACGAGATCGGCGACATGCCGCAGGCGCTGCAGGCCAAACTGCTGCGCGCCTTGCAGGAGGGCGAGATCGAGCCGCTGGGCTCGAACAAGCTGATTCCGTTTGACGCGCGGCTGATTGCCGCCACCTCGCGCGACCTGGCGGTGCTGGTGCGCGAAGGCAAGTTTCGCGAAGACCTGTTTTACCGCCTCAACGTGTTGCCGGTGCGGGTGCCGCCGTTGCGCGAGCGGCGCTCTGACATTCCCGCGCTGCTGGAAGTGCTGGGCGAGGAAATGGCCTCGCGCAGCGGCGACCGCCAGCCCGAACTGTCGGCCGATGCGCTGGCCTTGTTGTCGGCGCAGACCTGGCGCGGCAACATTCGCGAATTGCGCAATGTGCTGGAGCAGGCCGCCATGCGCAGCGACTCGGCCAACATCGAACGCGCGCAGTTCGAGCAGGTGCTGAAAGAAGCCGGCATCGAACGTATCGCACCCGCGCCCGCCGCAGAGGAAGGCGCGGATTTGTCGGCCAGCGACCCCTTGCGGCCGCTGGCCGAACAGATTGCGCAGGTCGAGCGGCGGGCGATTGCCGCCGCCATGGAGGCCACGGGTGGCAACAAACTTGCGGCTTCCCGGCTGCTCGGAATCTCGCGCGCCAAGCTGTACGAACGTCTGGATAACCCTGATCGAAAATAATGCATTTGTCTGAAATAAATACAAAATTATTGTATTTATATAAGGCAACTTAAAAAATATAAAAAAAATATCCATATAAATCAATGGCTTGAAGCTGGCACGACCTGTGCAATCCTGGTGCATAACCCACAACAGGAGACATCCATGCACCGCCGTTCCCTTATTGCACTTGCCGCACTCGCCACAGCCCTTGTTTCGCCGCTGGCCCAGAGCCAGTCCAAGGAAGTCAAGATTGCGTTGATCGCCAGCAAGACCGGCCCGCTGGAGGCTTACGCCAAGCAGACCATTGTTGGCTTCAATATGGGCCTGAGCTACGCCACCGGCGGCACCATGATGGTCGCCGGCAAGAAACTGGTCGTGATTGAAAAGGACGACCAGGGCAAGCCCGATGTGGGCAAGAGCCTGCTGGCCGCAGCCTATGCCGACGACAAGGTAGACATCGCGGTCGGCCCGACAGCCTCGCCGGTTGCGCTGGCCATGCTGCCGGTCGCCGAGGAATACAAGAAGATCCTGCTGGTCGAGCCGGCTGTGGCCGATTCGATCACCGGCGACAAATGGAACAAGTACATCTTCCGCACTGGCCGCAACAGCTCACAGGATGCCGCCGCCAACGCGGCCGCGCTGGACCAGCCGGGCAACGTGATTGCTTTTCTGGCCAACGACAACGCTTTTGGCCGTGATGGCGTGAAGGCGGCCAAGGACTTCACCAAGAAGGCCAAGGTGGTGCATGAGGAATACCTTCCCGTCGGCACCACCGACTTCACCGCCGGCCTGCAGCGCATCATCGACAAGCTCAAGGACCAGCCGGGCCGCAAGTACATCTCGGTGGGATGGTCCGGTGCGCCCACACCCTTCGGCAAGATCGCCGACCTGGACCTGAAAAAACGCTATGGCATCGAGCTGGCCACTGGCGGCAACATCCTGCCCGCGATGGTGGCTTACAAGCAGTTCCCCGAGATGGAAGGCGCCCTGTATTACTACTTCGGCATCCCTAAAAATCCAGTGAACGAGGCGATGGTTGCCGAGCACTACAAGCAGTTCAAGGCACCGCCTGACTTCTTCACCGCCGGTGGTTTCTCTGCTGCGATGGCCGTAGTGACCGCACTCAAGAAGACCAATGGCGACACCAACACCAACAAGCTCATTACCGCCATGGAAGGCATGAGTTTTGACACGCCCAAGGGCAAGATGACTTTCCGCAAGGAAGACCATCAGGCCATGCAGAGCATGTACCACTTCAAGATCAAGGTAGACCCGGCGTTTGCCTGGGGCGTGCCTGAACTGGTGCGTGAGATCAAGGCGGAAGAGATGAACATCCCGATCCGCAACAAACGCTGATTCTTGGCATTGTCATTGCGGGCCTGACCCGCAATCCATGCCGCGCTGACCGTGCATCTGCGGTGTGCTGACATGGATCCCGGATCAGGTCCGGGATGACAGTCAGGGGAGTCCCCCTAACCTCCTGCCCTCTCGCTACGCCGCTCCCCCCATCAAGGGGAAAGAAAACATGCTTCAAACAAACGAACTCACGGTCCGCTTCGGCGGGCATGTGGCGGTCAATGCCGTCTCGTGTACTTTTGCACCGGGCACGCTGACGGCCATTGTTGGCCCCAATGGCGCGGGCAAAACGACCTATTTCAATTTGATCTCGGGTCAGCTCAAGGCCAGCAGCGGCACGGTCACGCTTTATGGCCAAAGCTTGTCCGGCATGAGTGCTTCTGCGCGCACACGCGCCGGCCTGGGCCGGGCCTTTCAGCTCACCAACCTGTTTCCGAATCTGACGGTGCTGGAGAACGTGCGGCTGGCGGTGCAGGCGACCAGGCAGGGTGCGCACCGCCATGGGCTGAATCTCTGGAGCATCTGGAGCGACCACAAGGCGCTGGTGCAAAGGGCTGAAGAAATTCTTGAAGCGGTGGCCATGAACGACAAGGCCGGCATGCCGGTCGCCAGCCTGCCACATGGTGACCAGCGCAAGCTCGAAGTCGCGCTGCTGATGGCGCTGGAGTCCAAGGTCTTCATGTTTGACGAACCGACGGCCGGCATGAGCACCGAGGAGGCGCCGGTGATTCTGAACCTGATTCGCCAGCTGAAGCGGGACAAGACCAAAACGATTTTGCTGGTGGAGCACAAGATGGACGTGGTGCGTGAACTGGCGGACCGCATCATCGTGCTGCACAACGGCGCGCTGGTGGCCGACGGCGAACCGGCTGAGGTGATTGCCTCGCCGGTGGTCCAGGAGGCTTACCTGGGTGTGGCGCCGGTGCCGGCAGGGGAGACCGCATGAGCGCGAATCTACTAACCCTCGAAGGTGTGCACACCCACATCGGCGCGTACCACATCCTGCATGGCGTGGACCTGGCCATACCGAAGGGGCAGCTCACCATGCTGCTGGGCCGCAACGGCGCCGGCAAGACCACCACGCTGCGCACCATCATGGGCCTGTGGCAAGCCTCGCAGGGCAAAGTCAGTTTTGCTGGTCGCGACATCACCCGGCTCAACACGCCGCAAATCGCCGAACTCAATATTGCTTATGTGCCTGAAAGCATGGGCATCTTCTCTGACCTCACCGTCAAGGAAAACATGCTGCTGGCCGCGCGCAGTGCCAGCCGTGCGAGCCAGATGGACGCGGCACGCCTCAAGTGGATCTTCTCGCTGTTTCCTGCGGTAGAGAAATTCTGGAACCACCCGGCCGGCAAACTCTCGGGCGGGCAAAAACAGATGCTGGCCGTGGCCCGCGCGATAGTCGAGCCGCGCGAACTGCTGATCGTCGACGAGCCCAGCAAGGGCCTGGCGCCCGCCATCATCAACAACATGATTGACGCGTTTGCCCAGCTCAAGGCCAGCGGGGTCACCATCCTGCTGGTCGAGCAAAACATCAACTTTGCCAAACGCCTGGGCGACACCGTCGCCGTGATGGACAACGGCCGCGTCGTGCATGCCGGGTCCATGAAAGAACTGGCGGAAGACGCGGCGCTTCAGCAATCTCTTTTGGGACTGGCACTATGAGAATTCGCGACGACGGACCGCTCCTAGGCGCGAAGGCCCCCTCGGGGGGCAGCGTAGTACATGAAATGACAAGCGTGGGGGCACTATGACTCTTGACTTTGACTGGAAGCCGCTGGCGCTGGTCCCGCTGCTGGCCGTGCTGGTTTTTCCGTTTATCGGCTCCAGTTCCACCTGGCTCACGCTGACGGTGGCGGGCCTGGCCATGGGCATGATCATCTTCATCATTGCCTCGGGCCTGACGCTGGTGTTCGGACTGATGGACGTGCTCAATTTCGGCCACGGCGTTTTTATCGCACTCGGTGCGTTTGTGGCCACCAGCGTGCTCGGCGCCATGAGCGACTGGACCGGCTCGCAGGAACTGTGGCGCAACCTGGTGGCGGTGTTGCCGGCCATGTTAATTGCCATGCTGGTGGCGGGCGCTGTCGGCCTGGCATTTGAGCGTTTCATCGTGCGGCCGGTGTATGGCCAGCATTTGAAGCAGATTCTGATCACCATGGGCGGCATGATCATCGGCGAGGAGCTGATCAAGGTGATTTGGGGCCCGGCCCAGATTGCGCTGCCGCTGCCCG
Organism: Polaromonas eurypsychrophila; assembly: GCF_014641715.1. Lineage (GTDB taxonomy): Bacteria > Pseudomonadota > Gammaproteobacteria > Burkholderiales > Burkholderiaceae_C > Polaromonas > Polaromonas eurypsychrophila. Next base: position 6,283 of record NZ_BMIG01000007.1, read on the forward strand.
AAGGCATGCGTGGCTCGCTGCTGGTCGGCGACGCAGCGATTGAAAAATACCGCCTGATAGCCGTGGTGGTGGGCCTGGCTGTATTTGCCCTGCTGGCCTGGACCCTGGCACGCACCAAGATTGGCCTGCTGATTCGTGCCGGCGTGCAGGACCGCGAAATGGTGGAGTCCCTCGGCTACCGCATCAAACGCCTGTTTATCGGCGTGTTTGTGGTCGGCAGCGCGCTGGCCGGACTGGGCGGCGTGATGTGGGGCTTGTACCAGCAGGGCGTGACGCCGCAGATGGGTGCCCAGGTCAATGTGCTGATATTCATCGTCATCATCATCGGTGGCCTGGGCTCCACCGGCGGTGCGCTGATAGGCGCGCTGCTGGTGGGCCTGATGGCCAATTACACCGGCTTTCTGGCGCCCAAGGTGGCGCTGTTTTCCAACATCGCGCTGATGGCCGCGGTGCTGCTGTGGCGGCCCCAGGGCATTTACCCCGTGACCAACCGCTGAAGACAAATATGGCCCCCACGCTCTTCACTTCGTGTAACTCGCTGCCCCCCGAGGGGGCTGGCCTTGCTTGGGGCGGCCCTGCGCTGCGACCGACTTTCTGGATCTCATCATGCTGACCCGCGTTCTTTCCGGCGACTTTCCGCGCAGCCGCGTGCTGGCCGTCATTCTGGTAGGCCTGTTGCTGGCGCTGGCCTTTGCGCCGTTTATTTTTCCTGGCGTGAAGGCGCTCAACGTCGCGGCCAAGGTGCTGATTTTTATTGTGCTGGTCGCCAGCTTTGACTTGCTGCTGGGCTACACCGGCATCGTCAGTTTTGCGCACACCATGTTTTTTGGCATTGGTGCCTATGGCATCGCGGTGGCGACAACCCGCCTGGGTCCGACTTGGGAGGCTCTTGCCGTCGGGCTGGTGTCGTCGCTGGCCTTGTCCTTTGTGCTGTCGCTGCTGGTGGGCTTGTTTTCGCTGCGGGTCAAGGCCATCTTTTTTGCCATGATCACGCTGGCGGTGGCCTCGGCCTTCCAGACCCTGGCGTCGCAGTTGTCGGAGATCACCGGCGGTGAAGACGGCCTGAGCTTCAAGGTGCCTGAACTGCTGTCGCCCAGCATGGAGTTTTTCGAGCAGCCTTTCCTCGGTGTGTCCATCGACGGGCGTCTGCTTTGCTACTACCTGCTGTTTGTGGTCACCCTGGTGCTGCTGCTGAGCCTTCTTCGCATCGTCAATTCACCGTTTGGCCGCGTGCTGCAGGCCATCCGCGAAAACGAGTTTCGCGCCGAGGCCATCGGTTACCGCGTGGTGGTCTACCGCACTACGTCCAGCGTTTTGTCGGCACTGTTTGCCACCCTGGCCGGCGCCATGCTCGCGCTCTGGCTGCGCTACAACGGGCCCGACACCTCGCTGTCGTTTGAAATCATGATCGACGTGCTGCTGATCGTTGTGATCGGTGGCATGGGCACGATTTACGGCGCCGCCATTGGTGCGGTGCTGTTTCTGGTGGCGCAAAGCTACCTGCAGGATCTGCTGCGCCTGGGCAGCGAGGCGGCCTCTGGTCTGCCCTGGTTGGCGGCCCTGCTTTCCCCTGACCGCTGGCTGCTCTGGCTGGGCCTGCTGTTTGTGTTGTCGGTTTATTACTTTCCCACCGGGGTGGTGGGCAAGCTGCGCGCCGCACATCTGAACAGGTTGGCAAGTCGGTCGTAAGCAGGTAGGTAGCAGGTAAAAAGCCTGAATCCAGGCAACAACAAGCAGGAGACAAACCATGATGAAGAACACTTTCGGACATTGGGGTCGACAGACGGTGGCCGGACTGGCGGCGCTGGCTTTGAGCGCAGCCGGCGGTCTGGTGTTGGCGGCCGACCTCGTGATCGGTCAGGTGGCGCCGCTTTCTGGCGTGCTGGCCAGCACCGGCCACCAGATGGTGGTCGGCGGGAAAATTTACTTTGAGCACATTAATGCCCAGGGCGGCATCCACGGCGCAAAAATCCGCCACGAGGTGGTAGACGACGGCTACAAGGTGGCCGAGACCGTGCGCCTGACGCGCGAGATGCTGGCCAAACCCGAGGTGGTGGCGCTGTTCGGTTTTGCCGGCACCGCCAATGTCACCCAGTTGCTGACCGACGGCGTGCTGGATGTGGGTGGCGCGGCGCTGGTGGCACCCTATACCGGTGGCGAATCGCTGCGCAACCCGTTTAATCCGTGGATCTTCCATGTGCGTGCCGGTTACGCCGACGAGGCCGAACACATGGTGCAGCAGGTCACCACCCTGGGCATGAGCCGCATTGCGGTGATGTATCAGGACGACGGTTTTGGCAAGGCGGGGCTGCTCGGTGTCGAGAACGCCCTGACCAAGCGCAACCTGAAACTGGCCGTGGCCGCCGGTTACGAGCGCAACACCGACAAGGTGGAAGAGGCCGTCAAGAAGATCAAGGCCTCGGACGCACAGGCCATCATCATGATTTCGGTCAACAAGTCCACGGCGGCTTTTGTCAAGCTGTACCGCGAGAGCGGCGGCGGCGCGCAGCTCTACAACATCTCGGTGGTGGACCCGGCCGAACTGGTCAAGCTGGCCGGCCTGAAAAACGCCCACGGCCTGGGCATCAGCCAGGTGGTGCCTTACCCCTTCATGCCCAACACACCGGTGGTGCGCGAGTACCAGGCGCTGCTCAAGAAGTACGCGCCCAAGGAACTCGTCAACTACACCAGCTTTGAGGAATTTGTCGGTGCCAAGGTGCTGGTCGAAGCCTTACGCCGCGCCGGCCCGAATCCGACGCGCGCCAAGGTGGTCAAGGCCCTGGAAGGCATGACCAGCTACGACACCGGCGGCGTGGTCGTCAACTTCTCGCCCAGCAACCGCATCGGCTCGCGTTATGTCGAGGTCACGGTGATCGGCAGCACCGGCAAGCTGCTGAAGTAACACCGCCGCAAGTCTCATAACAGCAGATTACAGAGAGTCCTGTCCATGTCCTTCACGTCGCACTACATGAACTGCGCCGGCCGCGAAATCCATTACACCGAATGGGGCTCGCAGCACAGCGCCACCGTGATCGCCTGGCATGGGCTGGCGCGCACCGGGCGCGACATGGACGAACTGGCCGCGCACCTGAGCACGCGTTACCGCGTGATCTGCCCCGACACGATTGGCCGTGGTCTGAGCCAGTGGAGCCCGGACCCGGCCAATGAGTACCAGCTCTCGTTTTACGCGCGCATCGCCGCCGAGCTGTTTGACCAGTTGAACATAAAGCGTGCGCACTGGGTCGGCACCTCCATGGGCGGTGCCATCGGCATGGTGTGCGCGTCGGGCTTGTTCGAGCCCAGCCTGAAACCGCGCATCCAGAGTCTGGTGCTCAACGACACCGCGCCCAAGATTGCCGATGCAGCGATAGAACGCATACGCTCCTACGCCGGTAACCCGCCGGCCTTTGACACCATGCGCGAGCTGGAGGCCTTCTTGCGCCAGGTCTACAAACCCTATGGCTGGCTCAGCGACGCACAGTGGCGGCGGCTGACGGAGACGTCAACACGCCGCCTGCCCAATGGCCAGGTGACGCCGCATTACGACCCGGCCATGGTGCAGCAGTTCACGCACCATCCCGACGACTACCTGATCTGGGACCACTACGACGCGCTGACTATCCCGGTGTTGTGCCTGCGCGGCGCCGACTCTGACCTGGTGCTGCGCGAGACCACGGCCGAGATGCTGACACGCGGCCCCGGAGCACAGGGTTTGACGCAAGTGGTGGAAATCGAAGGCTGCGGCCATGCGCCAGCGCTTAATGTGCCAGATCAACTGGAGCGGGTATCGGGGTTTATCAAAGCGGCCAGCCGGGCCGGAGTTGCTACTGAATAGATAGCTGCTTGCGCTTGCTGGTAATGGGCTGGGGCCCGATTTGATGCCTTGATTCGGGTCTAAACGTTAATCCTGCGATGGCAATAACCCTCCGATTACCATCCATATGGATGGTGGTAGGATGGTTTCATGAAAAATAACACGACCGCGGTACTCGCCCGATCCAAGGCTGCGGACGCTGAAAAGATCACCATCAACCTCGGTTTTGTGGACCTTGGCCAGATCGACCTGCTGGTCACGGAGGGCTTTTACGGCAACCGCACCGATTTCATCCGCACCGCCATTCGCAACCAGCTGAGCACGCATTCGGACGCGGTCAAGCAGGTGGTGGCCCGCAAGATGCTCGTGCTGGGCCTGCAGCATTTCAGTGCAGCCGACCTGCGCGCTGTGCAGGCTGCCAACCAGACCTTGCAGATTCGCGTGCTGGGCCTGGCCACGATTGCCGATGACGTCACGCCCGAGCTGGCGCTGGCCACCATCGCCTCGATGGAGGTGCTGGGCGCCTTGCATGCCAGCCCGGCGGTCAAGGCCGCACTGGCCAGCCGCCAGCTTTGATTTCCCTCCTTCCCCTTTCAAGAAAGTTTGCATGAACAACGTCCTGCAGGACCTGATGCGTGAAGCCACACGCCTGACACAAAGCGGCCGCCTGGCTGAAGCCACCGAAGCGATACAGCGCGCGCTGGGAGGCGCGGTGCCGGCGGCACGTCCTCGCCCTGGCGCTCGCGCGGGCGCCGCCACCCCAGCCGAATCAGAGGCGGATCCGCTGATCCTGGACGGCTGTGTGTTTGAGGTTGATGAACAGCCCTCCGCCGCCGCGGCGAAGGCAGCGCCCGTCCCGGAGCCGGCGCCTTCGCGCGGCCCGGCAGCGCAGGGCCAGTTCATCAGCGGCACCTTCACCGAGGCATCGCGCACGCGCCGCTACAAGCTGTTTGTTCCGCCCGGCCGCGCCGGCCGGCAACTGCCACTGGTGGTTATGTTGCACGGCTGCACCCAGAACCCCGACGACTTCGCCGCGGGCACCGGCATGAACGCGCCGGCAAGTACGCAAGGCTTTTTTGTGCTGTATCCCGAGCAGTCGCAGGACGCCAACCCGCAGCGCTGCTGGAACTGGTTCAAGCACAACCACCAGCAACGCGGCAGCGGCGAGCCGGCCCTGATCGCCGGCATGACGCAGGCCGTGATGAAGGACTACGGTATCGACCCGCGCCGCGTTTACATCGCTGGCCTGTCGGCCGGCGGCGCGATGGCTGCGGTCGTGGCAGGCGCCTACCCGGAGATGTTTGCAGCGGCCGGTGTGCATTCGGGACTGCCGAGCGGCGCCGCCAGCAATCTGCCGGAAGCCCTGGCGCTGATGAACAGCGGCGCGGCGGGCCCGTCCCTGCAGTCTGGCGGACGTTTCGGCGCGGCAGTCCGAATGAAAGCGCCGCCACCGGTGCCGGTCCCCACCATCGTTTTTCACGGCGACGCAGACCGGACCGTGCACCCGCGCAACGGCGAGCAGGTGCTGGCGGCCGCGCTGGGCGATGCTGCGCGCGGTCCACAGGTGGAGCAGGGCATGTCGCCGAACGGGCGGCGCTACACCCGCAGCACCCACCTCGATGGCGAGGGAAAGTCGCTGGCCGAACACTGGCGGGTAGAGGGCGCCGGCCACGCCTGGTCGGGCGGTGATGCCAGCGGCTCTTACACCGATGCCCGCGGACCCGATGCCACGCGCGAAATGCTGCGCTTCTTTTTTGAGCACCCACTGGCCCCGCGGCATTGAGCCATGGCAGGGAAAATTGCTACTGAATTAATAGCTGTCTGCGCACGCTGGACGGGGGCGGGAGGCTGATTTGATGCAAAGGTTGCAGGTTGGGCCAGGCTTGTCATTGCGGGCCTGACCCGCAATCCATACCTCACGTCTCGTTGATATAACCACGCGCCATGGCGCCAGCCTGGTCATCGAAGATGGCCATGGCCGTTGTCATGCGCCTGAAGGCCAGCTTGCGGTAAAAACCTTCCTTGCCGGGGACCGCATAAAGAATGATCTTGCGGTGACCGCGCGACAGGTCCACCAGATGGCTGACGATCTCTTTGCCGAGGCCAGTGCCCTGGTGGCTGGGCAGCACGGCAATGTCGCAGATATAAGCGCAGTCCACGCCATCCGCCAGCACGCGGCCCACACCGACGAGTTTGCCGTTCTCGCTCGCGAAGCAGCGGAACATGCTGTTGGTGAAGACGGTTTGCAGGTTCTCCGGGCTTTTGTTGCCGAGGGGCGCGGCCGCATACAGCGCGGAGAGTTCGCTCCAGTCGATGTCGGCTAACTGGTCGGTCCAGGTGAGGGGCATGTTTTTTCGGGCAAAGCTCAAACGATGGGTCAGCCCGCACTTTCGGGCAGCCGAAGTTCCATGAACAGGCTGTGCGGGTCCTCTTTGTAGTTAGCGAAGGGGCCTGACTCCTGGAAGCCTGCACTTCTGTACAACTGCTGTGCAGGCAGGAACGCGGGATGTGTGCCAGTTTCAAGGCTGATCAGGCTATACCGGCGTTGTCTGGCAGTCTCGATGATTTGATGGAGGACCGCCCGCCCAGCACCGCGGCCGCGAAGTTTTGCCGGCGTGCGCATGGACTTTATTTCTCCACGCGTTGAAGTCAACTCCTTCAGCGCACCACAGCCGAGCAACAGGTCCTTGTCCCAGACGGTCCAGAAGGTGATGTCTGGCGACTTCAACTTTGACAGATCCAGGGCGAACACCTGCTCTGGCGGGCTCAACTCGTACATGTTCGCCAGATGCTCGCTCAGGAGATCCTGGATGGCAGGGCGGGAGAGGTCGTCAATTTCGATTCGCATGAGGTGGGTGTCGTATTTGTGTGGCCTGACATTTGACATGAAGGGTTAGGCGTCATGTGGTGCGATGACCTCACGCCTTGACTATTGTGGTGTCAATCTCTACGAGTTGCCCCACGTAGCCCAGTCCGGCGACACCGAGCAAGGTAGCAGGCGGAACTTGGCCACCAAACCAATCTGCGACCGCTGACCATGCCGCAGAGAGACTTGCTTGATCCCCGACCACGTACACGACCAATTGTCGAATGTCCGTGACTTGAAATTCGTGCACCGCGAGGAGCCGCTCTAAGTTGCGCAGACACTGCAAGGCTTGTGCGCTCGGGTCTTCGGGGCCCACCAAGTGGCCATGGGAGTCGAGAGGCATCTGGCCAGCCACAAACAGACGATCGCCGAGGCGAGCCGCGTAGCGGTATTGCGGCGTAGCTGGGAGTCCTGCCTTGAGTTCGGCTTCATTCATCGGACTTCATCAAGTGGCTGAGATTTTGGGGGCTTGGCTGCAGTCTTCTCGGCTTCCGAGAGCGGCGTAGCATGTGCTTGTTGACGCCTAACGTTCGAGTTAAACCGGCCTGCGGAGGCAAGCACCGTGAGCCTGGTACGAGATGATGCACCATGTGCCTTGGACCAGGCTCACGATGCTTGCCGTAGCGGGCCCGGTTGAGCGAGGGGTTCGACGTCATCGCGCCGAAGCTAGTAAGAGAAGGCATTCTGTTTAAAGAGTTCAACCTCCTCGGGCTGAACTACTTCAAGCACCTCAATCGGATCCGAAATCACTAGCTTGGTTACGTCAATGGCACTCTTCAGCGCGGTGCTTGAGATCCAGGTGCAGTCCCAAATGGCGGGTGACTCGCCGTTCACAATTCGGCAGATTGGTTCCTCACTCTCGAACGCTATACCAAGAGACTTCGGCTTGATGACCCGTTGCATCCAGACTTCTAGGTATCCGTTGTAGGGCACGCGAGCCATTTTGCCGCGTACCCTTGACCAAAGGCCCGATTTCTCGCCGATTGGCGCCAGAGAGATGAGGTAGCTCAGTATTCCGGCAACAGCTGGGATAGTCGATGGGGATGTGTAGGCGATGTCCGTGGCGATAGCTACCTGCACGTCTAAGTCGTCGGGGCAGTCGGTCTGCTTTGCGATGCTCGAGTGAAACTCGCTGACAAGCCGCTTGAGAGCGCCGCTATTTGGATAGCGTCGGCCAAACGCGTGAAGGCGAAGCAGTTGCTTTTGAATTGTTTTGGCGTTGGCGCTACCAAGATCCTGTAGTTCGATCCCGGCGAGTTTGTCTGGCTTAACGGAGCCCTCGACAACATTGCTGCAGCCGATTGTCTTCGAGACGCCAAGCCGCATCCCGACGGACCGCAACTTGTCGCTTACGGTCTTCAGTACTTCTTCGCCGCGCTCCTGATTGTTCGAGAAGATTCTGTAGTCATCACGGTAGCGAAGAATCCGCACATCAGCTGGATTCCCAAGTGCATCGCTAATCATTGAGTCAACGTAGCCGAGAACGATTTCAGCCACGAAGTCCATTAGCACGGACCCCTGTGGTATTCCGTTTGTCTGGCCGTATCGACCTGCCTGAATGTGGGAGTCCACGACGTTGCCCAGCAAGGACGCGTCCTTCTTTCCATCTTTCGCAGCGGGTAGCCCGTGCAGAGCCCAGGGGATACTGTGCGTGTAGAGCGCGCCATAGCAATCGGTGACGTCGGTATGCAGAAGATACGTGTATTCAAGCGAGTAGGCTAAGGACTTTTGTTCAACTGCTTGCCACCAACTCAGTATTTGGGCTGCGACGTCAGTCTGGTGATCACTGGAGACTACTGGCGAGCTACAGCATTCAACCACGCCGCCCTTGAATGACTCCATTCGGTGCTGCACAGTGGCCCAGTTGGCCTCGGTGGTGAGAGCGTTGACGAGAGAGACGTACAGGGCCGGATGGATGAGTTCAAGCGGGCGCCAGGCAAGGCGTCCGTCCTTGTTGGCCGTGAAGCTGTAGTTGACGTTGGGAAGTTCGTACGGCTTTGCACTCTTGAAGCCGTGGTAGTCACCACCGTTCAATACTGCGGCTACAGCCTGCAGAACCGGCTCGAAGCTTATGTACCTTGGGAAGTCACCATTGAAGTAGCTACTGCCCTTCAGGAGGTGGACTCGAGCGTCGGCGCTGGGCAGTTCGATGATTTGAGGCATTGGGTAGGTACAGCGACACCTAACGTGAACGTAACCGGCGCACACGGAATGGTGCGACCGAAGGGAACTGACGCCCGTGAGCGTCCGTGTTGACGGGTAAGTTAGAGCGCATCTAAGTTAGTGGGCGCCCAGAAAGCCCAACGCCTGCGTGATTGCTTCGTCCGCTGTGTTGCGATCGGTCCACGCGGCGTTCGGGAGCGGTACCCAAACTTGAAAGTCACCAGGCTTCGTAGTGAACTTCCCACTGACCACGGGATACGAAGGCTGCAGATGGAAGTGCTCGTGATAAGAGACCCTAGTGCTGAATCGGCCAGACTGCTGATCGTGCAGTGCCTCAATTCGAAACTGCGTGTCCCCACCGCCGTATGGCATAACGAATTCCACTGTCTTCACGACTTCGTAGAACTCACTACAGTTTTTGTACGCGGCTGGTTGAATCATGACCCCTCCTCTGGTGAATATACAAGTGTGCTTCCAATGCGCTCAAACTTAATGTGTACCGCAACCTGCTACGGTGTAACTCAGACACCAAATTTTGGCTCAAGTGCTTGTCACGAAACAGTTTCTTGAACATCGAGCCTTCCTGGCAGGTCAATAAAAAGCCGTCAAACACCGCAGAATTCTAGGCCGGGCTAGCAGATCGCACATCCTTCAAACGAAGGAGACGCACCTCAAAAATGCGGCGGCAAATCATCCCGCAAACTGCGCACCTGACCCACACCCCCATCCACCGGCGCCTGCTGCTTCAAGTCAGCGATCTCGCGGATCAGGGCGTCGATTTGTTGTTGCTGGCGCACGATGACGTTGTCGAGTTTGTCGAGCAGGTCTTCGGTGAAGGATGCTTTGATCTCGAGCTCGGTCAGGCGCTGATCTGTCGTGTTGGAGTTACTGCTGCTGCTGCTGGGTTCCATGGCGCTATTGGACAGGATTTTTATGGCGAACCGAATGCGGCATTGACCAGTGCTTCGTCGGGCGCGGAAAACGGCGTGTTGTGAAAGTCGGTCAGCGGGCCGCCGCCGGGAATCACTTCACCGCCCGGGCCGTAACCCACCGCCTTGAATTTCCACACACTGCCGATGCGCTTGAGGTTGCCGACATGGCCATGCTGGCTGTGTTTCACGCGCCAGACACCGTCGTTGAGTGGGCTCAAACTGATGCACCGGGTCATCATGAAACAGGCCTCCAACCCACGTCCAGCAAGCACAAGCAGCTATTAAAAACGGAGCAGACTATTGCCTGGCCCCCAGCGCCAGTGCCGCCGCGCGTGACGCGGCCAGTGCTTGCGCATCGGGCGCAGCCTGCGTTGGCCATCCCGACAAATGCTGCCCGGCGATGTCGCCCAACGCTTCCAGCCATTCGGGGCTGTTGTTGAGGCAGGCGATGTAGCTGAAACTTTTTCCGCCGGCATGTATGAACGCTTCACGCGCTTCCATGCTGATTTCTTCCAGCGTTTCCAGGCAGTCGCCGGTGAAGCCGGGGCACATCACATCGACGCTGTGGGTACCGGACTGTGCCAGTGCCACCAGCGTCGGCTCGGTGTACGGCTCCAGCCACTTGGCCTTTCCGAAGCGTGACTGGAAGGTGACGACATACTGTTCCTTCGTGAGGCCCAGTTGTTCGGCCAGCAAGCGCCCGGTTTTGTGGCATTCGCAGTGGTAAGGGTCGCCCAGGTGCAGCGTGCGTTCGGGCACGCCGTGAAAACTCATGACCAGCTTGTCGGCCCGGCCGTGTGCGGCCCAGTGCGCACGCACGCGCGCGGCCAGCGCGGCGATGTAGCCTGGGTGGTCGTGGTAGTTGTTGACAAAACGCAGCTCGGGAATGCGCCGCACTTTGGCGGCCCAGCTGTATACCGCGTCGAACACGCTGGCCGTGCTGGTGCCGCTGTATTGCGGATAGGCCGGCAGCACCAGGATGCGCGTCGCGCCTTCGGCCTTGAGCGCGTCAAGCTGGGAGGCGATGGACGGGTTGCCGTAACGCATGGCGTAACGCACCGCGACCTGGTGGCCACGCGCAGCCAGCGTGGTGTCCAGCGCAGCCGCTTGCGCTGCCGTCCACACTTTGAGCGGTGAGCCCTCCGCCGTCCAGATGCTGGCGTATTTCGCTGCCGATTTTTTGGGCCGCACCCGCAGGATGATGCCGTGCAGGATGAACCACCAGACGGCTTTCGGAATCTCGATCACGCGGTGGTCGCTGAGAAACTGTGCAAGGTAAGGGCGCAGCGCCGCGGCCGTCGGCGCATCGGGCGTGCCGAGGTTGCAATACAACACGGCAGTCGCAGATGCCGCTTTTGCGGGTTGGCCGTGGGTAAAGGGTGGTTCGGGGGTGAAAGTCATGGGTTATTCTCCCCTACCTATGCTTGACCTGACAATTATTAAAGCCATAACCCTTGACCTTGACGACACCCTCTGGCCCGTGTGGCCCGCGATAGAGCGGGCTGAGGCCGCACTGGACGAATGGCTGGGCCGCCACGCGCCCATGACGGCGGCGATGTTCGCCAACCCCACCGCCAGGCACGACATTCGCGAGCAGATCGTGCGCACCCGGCCCGAACTCAAGCACAACCTCAGCGCGATCCGGCGCGAGGCGATCCGTCTGGCGTTGTACCGTTCCAAAGAAAACCCGCTTTTGGCTGAGGATGCCTTTGAAGTCTTTTTTGCGGCGCGGCACGAGGTCACGCTGTATGACGACGCGCTGCTGGCGCTGGGGTTTCTGTCGGCGCGTTACCCGGTGGTGGCGCTGACCAACGGCAATGCCGATATCCAGCGCATCGGGCTGGGCAAGTATTTCCGTGCCGCGATCAGCGCGCAGCAGTTCGGCGTGGGCAAGCCGGACCCGCGGATCTTTCACGCAGCGGCCGGTGCTGTCGATGTGCCCGCGCACAACGTGCTGCATGTGGGTGACGATGCCACGCTGGACGTGCTGGGCGCACTCAACGTCGGCATGCAGACCGCCTGGGTCAACCGCTCTGACCATTTGTGGGCGCACGATGCCTCGCCGCATGAAACCGTGACCAATCTCACCGAGTTGTGTGACCTGTTAAAGGCCGGGGAGGCGCACATATGACGCTGAAGATTTACGGCATCGCGGCTTCGCGTACATCGCGCCCGCTGTGGGTGGCGCAGGAACTGGGGCTGGACTACCAGCACATCGCCCAGGTTTACGAAGGCGGCGGCACGCGCACACCCGAGTTTCTGGCGCTCAATCCCAACGGCCACATCCCGGTGATAACCGACGACGGGATTGTGGTGTGGGAGTCCATGGCCTGCACGATTTACCTGGCCGAACGCTTTCAGGGGCCGAACGGTTTGTCACTGGCGGCACAGAGTCATGCCGAACGCGCCGACATTTTGCGCTGGAGCTTTTGGGCCGTGACCGAGTGTGAAAAAGATGCGCTGACGTTTCTGATGCACCGCATCGCCATGCCGGAAGAACGCCGCAAGCCGGAACTGGCGCAACAGGCCGACCGACGCCTCGCGCTGGTCTTGCAGGTGCTGGAACAGCATTTGCAGAACCGCGATTACGTCGCGGGAGAGCGCTTTACCGTGGCCGACATCTGCGTCGCTTCGGTGCTGGCCTGGGTCCAGCGCGCGGACGCGATGGCCGCTTGCCCGCGCGTGGCCGCATGGCTGGAGCGCTGCCTGACGCGGCCTGCACAACTGCAGGTGCGCGTGATGGCGCGCAACCGCGGCAAGACCTGAATTTAAGCAGTTCCTTAAGAGAAAAAGGCTGTCAGCCCATAGCAGGATTGCGCAAGTAGCTATCTATTTAATAGCAAATCGGGCGGCCTGCTGGCCGGAACGCACCGCACCTTCCAGCGTTGCCGGGTAAGGGCCGTCCACATAGTCACCACAGGCCACCAGCCCCGGCAGCAGTTGCGCGGCGGGCCGCAGCAGGCCGGGCAGGCAGGCGAAGGTTGCGCGTTTCTCCACAATGGTTTGCACAGCGACGGCCTGCGTCAGGCCGAGCTGCTGGCGGGCCTGCAGCAGCACACGCTGCGTCAGCGCGACGCTGTCGCCCTGGCTGGCGCTCACCACAAATGCCAGCAGGCCATCGGGGCCGCAGAGCTGGCCGCGGTCAAACACAAACTGGGCTGGCGCATCCCCCCCGGGCGCACTCGCGCGCAAGGCAAGCATGGGCTGCGCAAGGCGGCTGCCGCGTGATGAAACATAAACCGTGGTAATAGCCTCGAACTGCAGCGCCTGTGTCTGGTCCACCCAGGCCTTGCAGGGCAGGCCCGTGTTCAGGACGAGCCGCGCCGCTTCGCCCGGCGGGCAGGCCAGGATCACGCGCTCAAATGTTTCGCCATCGACCTGCCAGCCGGTGTCTGCGGGGGCGAGGGCCAACACGCGCGTACCGAGCCGCACCTCGGCGCCGTGCTGCGCCAGCCAGGCCAGTGCGGCGTCGGGCAGCAGCGCGCTGAGGTCGGTGCGCGGCAGCAGCAGGTTGGAGCCGCCGGACTGGGAGAACAGGGAATCACGCAATACGCGCAGAAACACCTGGCCGCTGGCGCGGTCGGCGGGCGTGTTCAGTGCGGCGACACACAGCGGCTCAATCAGCGTGGTCAAAACGGCGGGTGTCAGCGCGATGCACAAAGCGGCAACCGACAGTTCGGGTGCGCAGCGGAAGCCGGCGAGCTGCCAGCGCGTGGCGGCCAGCAGCAGCGAGACCTTGTCGAGCCAGGACCAGCCGCGCGCGCGCAGGATGCCGGCGAAGGCGTCCAGCGGTGTGGGCAAGGCAGGAAGGCGCAAACCGCTGCCATCGGGAAATTGCAGCGTCAGCGGCATGCGGTGCAGCAACGATGTTGTCTTCAGGCCCAGATCGCCCATCAGCTTCAAGGTCTCGCTGTAGGCGCCGATCAGGATGTGCTGGCCGTTGTCCAGCGGCAGTGCAGAGCCATCAGGCCACTGGCCATCGACACGCCGCGCGCGACCGCCGGCAATGCGGGCTGCTTCGATCAGCGTGACCTGCTGGCCCAGGCGCGTGGCTTCGACCGCCGCCGCGCACCCGGCCCAGCCGGCGCCGATGACGGCGACCTTCATGGTGATATCGCGGCGACAAGCGTCCGGCTTGTCATTGCGGGCCTGACCCGCAATCCAGGCTGCTCGGCCTCGCGCGCTGGGGAGCGGGTTCGTGGATTCCGGCCTTCGCCGGAATGACAGTCAGGCTGGGGAGATGCGGGACACCCTCGGGGCACATCCTTCGACAAGCTCAGGATGATCGGAAAGAAGAAATGCGGAACGTGGGGGCTCATTGAACCTTGCCGAAGGCTTGGGTCTTCCACGCCAGCCAGAACTTGCGCAGCGGTGTCAGGCTCACGCGCTGGTGCAACACCTGGTAGTTGTCGGCCGCAATTTCGCGCAGCAGGGTGCGGTAGATGCTGGCCATCATCAGGCCGGGTTTTTGGGCGCGGCGGTCGGTCTCGGGCAGCAGCGCCAGCGCCTCGTCGTACAGGGCGAGCGCGCGCTCGGTCTGGAATTTCATCAGCGCGGTGAAGCGCTCCGAATACTGGCGCTTCAAAATCTCGTGCGCTTTCACGTCGAACTGCTGCAATTCATTCACCGGCAGGTAGATACGGCCGCGCAGTGCGTCTTCACCGACGTCGCGGATGATGTTGGTCATCTGGAAGGCTAGGCCGAGCTTGTGCGCATAGGTCGTGGTGATGTCGTCTGTCTGGCCGAAGATGCGCGCCGCGACCTCGCCGACGATGCCGGCTACCAGGTGGCAGTAGGTCCTGAGGTTGGGAAAGTCGAGGTAGCGGTTTTGTGCCAGATCCATCTGGCAGCCCTCGATCACCGCCTGCAAATGGCGCGCTTCGATGCGGTAGTTGGGCGCCAGCGGCATCAGCGCCTTCATCACCGGGTGTGTCGGCTCGCCGGCATAGGACTTGAGCACCTCGGCATGCCACCAGGCCAGCTTGGTGTAGGCCACGCCGGGGTCGGTCACCTCATCGACCACATCGTCGATCTCGCGGCAAAAGGCGTAGAAGGCGGTGATGGCGGCGCGGCGCTCCTTGGGCAAAAACAGGAAGGCGTAATAAAAACTGCTGCCGGACGCGGCGGCTTTTTGCTGGACGTATTCCTCAGGGCTCATGGGCGGGATTGTCGCAGGCTTGTTGCCACGGCCTGGGGTGCGCGGCGCAGCACCGCAGGCGCAATGATCTTGTGCGCCGGGCCGACAAAAGCCATGTACACCCGGCCCAGCGTGTTGTGGATATGAACCACCGTGCTCAGGGTCAGTTTGTCATGGGCGTCGTCATGGCTTTGCTTCAACACCGACAGTTGAACCACCAGGTGTTTGTCGTCGTCCTGCATCAAGGGCCTGTTCACACCGTGTATGCAAGTGCGAACGTGGTTAAAACAGTGCCAATCTAGGCGCGCGACGACGCTCAGCCTGGGCGGCTGAGCTAGGAGTGCAACAACAAGTGGCGCTGTTTTAACCACGTTCCCTCCGGGTTGCGGCCAAAAAGGCCATGCGCAGCGTTGCAAAGCCTTGCCGGGCGCCAGCCCGGCTGCGTTTTGCGCCTCGCGCATGACCTTTTTGACTCGCAACGCATCTCGCATACACGGTGTGAACAGGCCCTGGCTCATCCAGACTGCTGCTGACAACTTCAAAAAGCCCCATGCGTTTGCCGGGAACCGCTTCGCCAGGCGGGACAGCCATCGTGCCCAGATTCTTCAATCCAACAAGCCGAACCACCTGGTTGCGCACGCGCATCAGGCCCTCTATCCAGCCAGGCGTCTGGCGGGTGATGGCCCGGTAAATTTCGGTCGCGGTCAGTTGTGAGGCCGGAACCAGCGCTTCATACGCGTCGGCAAAGTCGGCATCGTGTTGTTTGGCGGCCAGCGCGCAGCCGGCAGGGATGGGCACGGATCGAGTCATGGCAGCAGGGCTTTCCAGAAAATCACGACCGCATCCCAGGCCGTAAGCTTGGGCCGCCGCGCCAGCGTGCGGTGGTCCATGGCTGCCATCTTGTCGAGGATGCGCAGCCCGCCCTGAATCACGCAGCGCAGCTCCAGCGCGGCGCGCCATCCGTCAAAGCCGCCCAACCGGCGCGAGACGCTGGCCGGAAGCTCCAGGCCTTTTAGCATTCTGGCCCTTGCTGCACGGGCGCATGCAGCTATCAAATTAGTAGTGGCCGGGTTGATCACGTGCGCCATCAGTTGCGCCTCGTCCACGCCATGCGCCGCCCACAGCTCACGCGGTAGGTAGATGCGGCCACGCGGAATGTCCACGCTGAGGTCTTGCCAGAAGTTGATCAGTTGCAGGGCGCTGCAGATGTGGTCGCTCTGGCCCAGCGATTCGGCATCGTACACGCCGTACAGGTGCAGCAGCAGGCGCCCGACCGGATCGGCCGAGCGGCGGCAGTAGTCCAGCAACTCGGCCTCGGTGGCGTAACGCTGCTTGACCACGTCCTGTTCAAAGGCGCTGAGCAGGTCGGCCAGCAAGGGCACCGGCAGATCGAATTCGGCGATGACCGGCTGCAGCGCGTCAAATACGTGAGGCCAGCGCCCCGAGCCGGGCCGGCCTTCCGCCGCCGCCAACAGGTCGTCGCGGATGGCGGAGAGGTCTTTCAGGCGCTGGGCGGGTCGGGCGTCGCCTTCATCGGCGATGTCGTCAGCGGTGCGCGCAAACCAGTAGATCGCGGCAATGGCCGGGCGTAGGCGTGGCGGGCACAAGACCGAGGCCACCGGAAAGTTTTCATAGTGGCTGGACGGCGGCTGCAGCGCCAGCGGCGTGCTGTGGGGAGGGCCTGGATGCATGGCCGGATTGTCGCTTGACAGCGCTAGTGATTTACCCTAGATTACTAACCGGTCAGTCAGTAGTGTGGATTTTTCCCACAGCCTTGCTGGTATTCCGCCACCGCTTTTGCCCACCACATCATGCATAAAACAGCCTTTGTTCTCATCAGCAGCGCCCTGATTCTGGCCGCCTGTTCCAAGCCTGCCCCGCCCGAGGAGCCGGTGCGCGCGGTCAAGGTGATGACGGTGGGCACCGATTCTTTCACAGCGAATTACGAGTTTGCCGGGGAGGTGAAAGCCCAGGTCGAATCCCGGCTCGGATTCCGGGTCGGCGGAAAAATCATCCGGCGCCAGGCCGAACTCGGCCAACAGGTGAAAGCCGGCCAGGTTCTGGCGCAACTGGACCCGCAGGACTACAAATTGGCTGCGGATGCCGCGCGGGCCCAGGTGGCTGCCGCCAGTACCAACCGCGACCTGGCGGCTGCCGACTACAAGCGCTACAAGGAACTCAAGGACCAGAACTTCATCAGCGGCGCCGAACTCGAGCGCCGCGACACCACGCTGAAAGCCGCGCAGGCCCAGCTCGAGCAGGCGCAGGCGCAGCTGGCAGTGCAGGGCAACCAGGCCAATTACGCGTCACTGGTTGCTGACGTATCTGGGGTGGTGACTGCGGTCGAGGCCGAGGCCGGCCAAGTGGTCACGGCCGGCACGCCGGTTCTGCGCATTGCGGCCGACGGCCCGCGCGACGTGGTGTTTTCTGTGCCTGAAGACAAGGTGGCCGCCATCAAGGTCGGCACGCCGGTCAAGGTGCGTGTCTGGTCGCAGGCCGGTGAGCTGACCGGCCGTGTGCGCGAGGTGTCGGCCAGTGCCGACCCTGCCACGCGCACCTATCCGGTCAAGGTGGCCCTCGACACCAAAGAGCCGCCGGTACTGGGCGCCACGGTGTATGTGCAGCCGCAGGGCCTGGGCGCGGCCGGCGTGCAGGTCATCAAGCTGCCGACCAGCGCGCTGCGGCAGGACGGCAAGGCCAGCGCCGTCTGGGTGCTCGACAAGGCGAGCATGACGGTGAAATCGCAAACCATACAGATCGCCACAGCCGACGGCAACGAAGCGGTGGTCGCCGCCGGACTGCAGCCCGGCATGCTGGTGGTCAGCGCCGGGGTGCATGTGCTTTCACCCGGGCAGAAAGTCACGATTTATCAGCCAAAAGTGGCTGTAGCCCCCGTTCCGCCTGCGCAGACAGCTATCAATCCAATAGCGTCCGCTGCTGCCGCACCCGCTGCAGCGCCTGCGAAGTGAGGACGGCATGAACCAGGAACAACCGAAAGACAGTTTCAACCTGTCCAAATGGGCGCTGGACCATCCGGCGCTGACACGTTACCTGATGGTGGTGCTGATGTTGCTGGGTTTTGCCGCCTACTTCCAGCTCGGCCAGGACGAGGATCCGCCGTTTACCTTCCGTGCGATGGTGGTTCGCACGTACTGGCCGGGCGCCACGGCGCAACAGGTCGCCGAGCAGGTGACCGACAAACTCGAACGCACGCTGCAGGAGGTGCCTTATGCCGACAAGATCCGCAGCTATTCCAAGCCCGGTGAGTCGCAGATCATCTTCCAGATCAAGGATTCATCAAAAGCCGCCGACGTGGCCGGTGTCTGGTACGCGGTGCGCAAAAAAATAGGCGATATGCGCGGCACCTTGCCGGGCGGGGTGGTGGGACCGTTCTTCAACGACGACTTCGGTGATGTGTATGGCGTGATCTACGCGCTGCAGGCCGACGGTTTCAGTTATGCCGAGCTCAAGACCTTTGCTGACAATGTGCGCCAGCAGTTGCTGCGTGTGCCCGATGTGGCCAAGGTCGAGCAGTTCGGTGTGCAGGACGAAAAGCTGTTCATCGAAATTTCGCAGAAACGGCTGGCCCAGCTCGGGCTGGATTTCAGCCAGGTGCTGAATCAACTCGGCCAGCAAAACGCCGTGGAATCGGCTGGCGCCATCCAGACGCCACTGGACGTGGTGCAGGTGCGGGTGGCCGGCCAGTTTGAGGCGGTTGAGCAGTTGCGCGCCATGCCGATACGCGGCAATTCGGGCAACCAGATGCGCCTGGGCGACATTGCCGAGATCAAACGTGCTTATGTCGATCCGCCTGCCGTCAAGGTGCGGCACCAGGGCCGGGAGGTGATTGCGCTGGGTGTGTCCATGGGCAAAGGCGGTGACATCATCGCGCTGGGCAAGGCGCTCAGGGCTACCACGGCCAAAATCAGTACCACCCTGCCGGCAGGGATTGAGCTGGTGCAGATTCAGGACCAGCCGACCGCCGTGACGACCTCGGTCAATGAATTTGTGCGCGTGCTGATCGAAGCCGTGGCCATAGTGCTGGCCGTTAGTTTTATTGCGCTGGGTTTTCACCGGCGGCCGGGTCAGCACCCGCTGTGGAAGCGTTATTACATCGACATGCGGCCGGGGCTGGTGGTCGGCATCACGATTCCGCTGGTGCTGGCAATGACTTTTCTGGCCATGAGTTATTTCGGCATCGGGCTGCACAAGATATCGCTGGGTTCGCTGATCATCGCGCTGGGCCTGCTGGTGGACGACGCCATCATTGCGGTCGAGATGATGGTGCGCAAGATGGAAGAGGGCTACGACAAGGTGCGCGCCGCGACCTTTGCCTACGAAATCACCGCCATGCCGATGCTGACCGGCACGCTGATCACCGCCGTGGGCTTTCTGCCCATCGGGATGGCCAAGTCAACCGTGGGCGAATACACCTTTGCGATTTTTGCGGTGACGGTGATTGCGCTGGTGCTGAGCTGGGTGGTGTCGGTGTGTTTTGTGCCTTACCTGGGCACCTTGTTGCTCAAGGCCAAGCCGCTGCCTGAAGGCGTCGAGGCGGGTCACCAGGAGCACTTTGACACACCGTTTTATCGGGTATTTCGCCGAACGGTGAACTGGTGCGTCGAGCACCGCTGGCTCACGATAGGCGCGACGATACTGGTCTTTGCACTCGGCATTGTCGGCATGGGCAAGGTGCAGCAGCAGTTCTTTCCGGATTCCAGCCGGCCAGAAATCATGGTCGACATCTGGTTCCCGGAAGGCACCTCGTTTGCCGCCAATGAACTCACGACCAGGCGCGTCGAAGAGCGCCTGCTGAAAGAAGAGGGCGTCAGCTCTGTCAGCACCTGGGTCGGTTCGGGCGTGCCGCGTTTCTATCTGCCGCTGGACCAGGTGTTTCCGCAGAGCAATGTGTCGCAGTTCATTGTGTTGCCGAAAGACCTGAAAGTTCGCGAATCGCTGCGCATCAAGCTGCCGGCCCTGCTAGCCCAGGAATTCCCCGAGGTGCGTGGCCGCATCAAGCTGCTGCCCAACGGCCCGCCCGTGCCCTACCCGGTGCAGTTTCGCGTGGTCGGCATCGACCCGCTGGTATTGCGTGACCGCGCGGACGAGGTGAAAGCCGCGATGCGTGAGAGCCCCAACACGCGTGGCGTCAACGACAACTGGAACGAGTCGGTCAAGGTGCTGCGCCTGGAAGTGGACCAGTCCAAGGCGCGCGCACTGGGCGTCACCAGCCAGTCGATCGCACAGGCGTCCAAAACCATCCTGGCGGGCAGCACCGTGGGCCAGTTCCGCGAGGGTGACAAACTGATCGACATCGTGCTGCGCCAGCCACTGGACGAACGCAATGCCATCACCGATATTGCCAACGCCTACCTGCCGACGGCGTCGGGAAAATCGATTCCGCTAACGCAGATCGCCAAGCCGGTGTTCACCTGGGAGCCGGGCGTGATGTGGCGCGAAAATCGCGACTACGCAATCACGGTTCAAAGTGATGTGGTTGAGGGTCTGCAGGGCGCGACGGTGACCAACGAGCTGCTGCCAGCGCTGAAAGCCATCGAGGCCGAGTGGCAAAAAAATGGCATGAGCGGCTACCGCATCGAGGTTGCCGGCGCTGTGGAAGAGAGCGCCAAGGGCCAAGGCGCGATCGGAGCGCAATTGCCGGTAGCGGGCTTCATCATTTTGACCTTGCTCATGCTGCAACTGCACAGCTTCAGCCGTTCAATGCTCGCTTTCACCACGGGCTTCATGGGTATCGCTGGTGTCGCGGGCGCGCTGTTGATCCTGAATCGGCCGATGGGCTTTGTTGCCGGCCTCGGCATCGTGGCGCTGTTCGGCATGATCATCCGCAACTCCGTGATCCTGATCGACCAGATCGAGCAGGACCGCGCGGCAGGCATCCCGGCTTGGGATGCGATTGTCGAGTCGGCGGTGCGGCGCTTGCGCCCCATCGTGCTGACGGCTGCTGCTGCGGTGCTGGCCATGATCCCGCTGTCGCGCAGCGTGTTCTGGGGACCGATGGCCGTCGCCATCATGGGCGGCCTGATTGTGGCTACTGTACTGACCCTGCTGGCCTTGCCGGCCATGTATGCCGCATGGTTTCGCGTGAAACGCGAAACACCCGGTGTGGTGCCGGCGTAAATCCGGGGGCCGGGTTTACCGGCAGGCGGGGACGGTACCGATACAGGCTAAAATAGAAAGTTGACCGATTTCAGGCGGGGGTCCACGAGCCTAAAAAGCTGAGGATTCCCGTTTTTATTTCAGGCGCGCGGGTGGCGAAATTGGTAGACGCACCAGGTTTAGGTCCTGACGGTAGCAATACTGTGCGGGTTCGAGTCCCGCCCCGCGCACCACTATTTGAGATTTTCAGGACGATTGCCGCACAGCCTTGAGTTGCCGTGCGCCGGACCGTCTTTTACATATTCTGGATATTAGGAGTAGATCATGGCCGTGACTGTTGAAACCCTGGAAAAGCTGGAACGCAAGATGACCTTGACCTTGCCGGTCAGCGCCATCCAGTCTGAAGTTGACTCACGCCTCAAACGCATGGCCCGTACTGTCAAAATGGACGGTTTCCGTCCCGGCAAGGTCCCCATGAATGTGGTGGCCCAGCGTTACGGCTATTCAGTGCATTACGAAGTCATGAACGACAAGGTCGGCGAGGCGTTCTCGCAGGCCGCCAACGAAGCCAAGCTGCGTGTGGCTGGCCAGCCGCGCATCAGCGAAAAAGAAGGCGCGCCCGAGGGCGAGCTGGCTTTTGATGCGGTCTTCGAGGTCTATCCTGAAGTCAAGATCGGTGACCTGGCCAACGCCGAAGTCGAAAAGCTGACGTCCGAAGTCAGCGAGGAGGCGATTGACAAGACCGTGGACATCCTGCGCAAGCAGCGCCGCACCTTTGCGCAGCGCGCCATGGACGCGGCGGCCCAGGACGGTGACCGCGCGACCATCGACTTCGAAGGCAAGATCGACGGCGAAACCTTTGCCGGCGGCAAGGCTGAGGCTTTCCAGTTTCTGGTCGGCGAAGGCCAGATGCTCAAGGAATTCGAAGACGCTGTGCGCGGCATGAAAAGCGGCGAAAGCAAGACTTTCCCGCTGAACTTTCCCGCTGACTACCACGGCAAAGACGTGGCCGGCAAACAGGCCGACTTCATGGTCACGGTCAAGAAAATCGAAGCCGCGCACCTGCCCGAAGTCAATGAGGCCCTGGCCAAGTCGCTCGGCATAACCGACGCCAGCGTCGAAGGCCTGCGTGCCGACATCAAGAAAAACCTGGAGCGTGAAGTCAAGTTCCGCTTGCTGGCCCGCAACAAGAATGCCGTGATGGACGCATTGGTGGCCAATTCCGAACTGGATGTTCCACAAGCGATTGTCCAGGCCGAGCTGGAGCGCATGGTGGAAGGCGCCCGCGCCGACCTCAAGCAACGTGGCATCAAGGACGCCGACAAGGCGCCGATTCCCGACGACATCTTCCGCCCGCAAGCCGAAAAGCGCGTGCGCCTGGGCTTGGTGGTGGCCGAACTGACCCGCGCCAACAACCTGTTCCCCACCAGCGAGCAGATCAAGGCCCATGTGCAGGAACTGGCGTCCAGCTACGAGAAGCCTGAAGATGTGGTGCGCTGGTATTTCGGCGACGAAAAACGCATGGCCGAAGTCGAGTCCGTGGTGATCGAAAATAATGTCACCGACTTTGTGATGGGCAAGGCCAAGGTGCTTGAAAAAGCCGTTGCCTTCGACGAGTTGATGGCGCAGAACTGACCGGCAGCCGGTCCGGCTGCGGTTTGTCGGCCAAAATTTCTGATGCAGGGGCTTGCGGCTACGGCTTCAAGCCCCATTTATTTTGGGTAAAGTAGCCTCACAAATCGGAGAACATATGATTTTCAGCAGTGCACGGGAAATTCAGGGCCTCGGCATGGTGCCGATGGTGATCGAGCAATCCGGCCGCGGTGAGCGGTCGTATGACATTTATTCGCGCTTGCTCAAGGAGCGCGTGATTTTCCTTGTGGGGCCGGTCAACGACCAGACCGCCAACCTGGTGGTGGCGCAGTTGCTCTTTCTCGAGAGCGAGAATCCTGACAAGGACATCTCTTTCTACATCAACTCGCCGGGCGGTTCGGTGACCGCCGGCATGGCGATTTACGACACCATGCAGTTCATCAAGCCCGACGTCTCCACGCTGTGCACCGGCATGGCCGCCAGCATGGGTGCTTTCCTGCTGGCCGCAGGCGCCAAGGGCAAGCGTTTTTCGCTGCCTAACTCCCGTGTGATGATTCATCAGCCGTCCGGCGGCGCCCAAGGGCAGGCTACGGACATTGAAATCCATGCCCGCGACATCCTCAAGACACGCGAGCAGCTCAATCGCATCCTGGCCAACAACACCGGCCAAACCGTCGAAAAAATCGAGCGCGATACCGAGCGTGATTACTTCATGTTTGCCGACGAGGCCAAGGCCTACGGTGTGGTGGACGAGGTGATCAGCAAGCGTCCTTAGTCTTCCCTCGCCAAAACAGGTCAGTTGCGGCACGGCAACGGCGTTTTCTGTAACAGAGAACGCCGTTTTTATTTGGTTATCATTGACTTACCATCCCTTTCGGGACCTACAAAGGCACTCCATCAATGGCCGAAAAAAAAGGCTCTTCCAGCGAAAAAACCCTGTACTGCTCCTTCTGCGGCAAAAGCCAGCATGAAGTCAAAAAGCTGATCGCAGGGCCGTCGGTGTTCATTTGTGATGAATGCATCGATCTGTGCAACGAAATCATTCGTGATGAGTTGCCTGCCGGAGAAGATGTGCGCGAAACGCGCGGCGACCTGCCGACACCGCTGGAAATCAAGACCACGCTGGACGGCTACGTGATTGGCCAGGAACCCGCCAAGCGCACGCTGGCGGTCGCGGTCTACAACCACTACAAACGCCTGCGCCACAAGGACAAGGCCAAAAAAGACGAGGTCGAGCTGACCAAGAGCAATATTTTGCTGATCGGCCCGACCGGCTCCGGCAAGACACTGTTGGCCCAAACCCTGGCGCGTACGCTCAATGTGCCGTTTGTCATGGCCGACGCCACCACGCTGACGGAGGCCGGCTACGTCGGTGAAGACGTCGAAAACATCATCCAGAAGCTGCTGCAAAGCTGCAACTACGAAGTTGAGCGCGCGCAGCAAGGCATTGTGTACATCGACGAAATTGACAAGATTTCGCGCAAGTCGGACAACCCTTCCATCACACGTGACGTGTCGGGCGAGGGCGTGCAGCAGGCCCTGCTCAAGCTGATTGAGGGCACGATGGCCTCGGTTCCCCCCCAGGGCGGCCGCAAGCACCCGAATCAGGATTTCCTGCAGGTGGACACGACCAACATCCTGTTCATCTGCGGCGGCGCCTTCTCGGGTCTGGAAAAAGTCATTGAAAACCGTACGGAGGCTTCGGGCATCGGTTTTGGCGCAGCCGTCAAAAGCAAGAAGTCGCGCAGCCTGACCGAGTCCTTCAAGGACGTGGAGCCGGAAGACCTGATCAAGTTCGGCCTGATCCCCGAACTGGTGGGCCGCATGCCGGTGGTCGCCACGCTGGCCGAACTGACCGAAGACGCGCTGGTGCAGATTCTGACCGAGCCGAAAAACGCCGTGGTCAAGCAGTTCAGCAAGCTGCTGTCCATGGAAGGGGTGGACCTTGAGATTCGTCCTTCCGCGCTCAAGGCGATTGCCCGCAAGGCGCTGGCGCGCAAGACCGGCGCCCGCGGTCTGCGTTCCATCCTGGAGCAGTCCCTGATCGACACCATGTTTGATCTGCCCAACACCAGCAATGTCGAAAAAGTCGTGGTCGACGAATCGACCATCGAAGAAAACAAGGCGCCGCTGCTGGTTTACCGAGAGTCTGCCAAACAGGCGTAGTACTGCAATCCGAAAATATCGAAACATGAAAGCGCGTCTTCGCACCCATGGCGGCGTTGCAACCCTTGCGAAGGCGCACAGCCTTCGCTGCGGCTTGCGCCTTGCCTTGGGCGCGAATCCATCACTTTCATTTTGTTCCGCTACTTCCGGTTTGCAGTACTAGTGCTGAAGCGACAGGCCGGCTTGAAAACCGGCCAGCGCCCCCCAAGTTCGAGGCTATTGCTGTTGCCGAACCATGAAAGCCTGATACCCGTCACGATGCCAGGGCTTTCGTTCAAGGCTTACCTTTAAGGTTCTATGTCCGCACAAAACACACTGCCCTCCAGCCCGATTGACCTGCCGCTGCTTCCGCTTCGCGATGTGGTGGTGTTTCCGCACATGGTGATTCCGCTGTTTGTGGGCCGGCCCAAAAGCATCAAGGCCCTCGAATCGGCGATGGAGGCCGAGCGCCGCATCATGCTGGTTGCCCAGAAAACCGCGGCCAAGGACGAGCCTTCGGTCGAGGACATGTTCGAGGTCGGTTGTGTGGCGACCATCCTGCAGATGCTCAAGCTGCCCGATGGCACGGTCAAGGTGCTGGTCGAAGGCCAGCAGCGCGCCAAGGTCAACAAGATTGAAGAAGGCGAGCTTCACTTCAGCGCCAATGTGACGCCGGTTGAGCCGGAAGTTGCCCTGCCCGGCGACAAGACCAGCGAAGTCGAAGCATTGCGCCGCGCGGTGATGCAGCAGTTCGACCACTACGTCAAACTGAACAAAAAGATACCGCCCGAGATACTGACCTCAATCTCCAGCATCGACGATGCCGGCCGCCTGGCCGACACCATCGCCGCGCATCTTCCACTCAAGCTGGATGCGAAACAGGTCATTCTGGCCCTGGACCCGGTCAAGGCCCGGCTCGAAAATCTCTACGAGCAGCTTGAGCGCGAGGTCGACATCCTGAATGTCGACAAAAAAATCCGTGGCCGCGTCAAGCGCCAGATGGAAAAGAATCAACGCGACTTCTACCTGAACGAGCAGGTCAAGGCGATCCAGAAGGAACTCGGTGAAGGCGAAGAGGGTGCCGACATCGAGGAGATCGAGAAAAAGATCAAAGCCGCCAAGATGCCGCAGGAAGCCCGCAAAAAGGCAGAGAGCGAACTGAAAAAACTCAAGCTCATGTCGCCGATGTCGGCTGAGGCGACGGTGGTTCGCACCTACATCGACGTGCTGACGGGCCTGCCATGGAGCAAGAAAACCAAGATCAAACATGACCTGGCCAATGCCGAAGCGGTGCTCGACGAAGACCACTACGGGCTGGAGAAGGTCAAGGACCGTATCGTGGAATACCTCGCGGTGCAGCAGCGCGTGGACAAACTCAAGGCGCCCATTCTTTGCCTGGTTGGCCCTCCCGGTGTCGGCAAGACGTCGCTGGGTCAGTCGATCGCCAAGGCCACGGGGCGCAAGTACGTGCGCATGGCCCTCGGTGGCATGCGTGACGAGGCTGAGATTCGCGGCCACCGTCGTACCTACATCGGCGCCCTGCCGGGCAAGGTGCTGCAAAGCCTGACCAAGGCCGGTACGCGCAATCCGCTGTTCCTGCTTGACGAGATCGACAAGCTGGGCACGGACTTCCGGGGCGATCCTTCCAGCGCCTTGCTGGAGGTGCTGGACCCCGAGCAGAACCACACCTTTGGCGATCACTATGTCGAGGTGGACTTCGACCTCAGCGACGTGATGTTCGTGGCAACTTCGAACTCGATGAACATCCCGCCGGCGCTGCTGGACCGCATGGAAGTGATTCGCCTGTCGGGTTATACCGAGGACGAGAAAACCAGCATCGCCATGCGTTACCTGCTGCCCAAGCAACTGAAGAACAACGGCGTCAAGGACGGCGAGCTGGAGATTCAGGAGCAGGCGGTTCGCGACATCGTGCGTTACTACACGCGTGAAGCCGGTGTGCGCTCACTGGAACGCGAGCTCTCCAAGATCTGCCGCAAGGTCGTCAAAGGTATCCAGCTCAAGAAGATGGAACCCCAGGTCATCGTGACTGCGGACAACCTCAATGACTATCTGGGTGTGCGCAAGTTTGACTATGGACGTGCCGAGAACCACAACCAGGTCGGCCAGGTGGTGGGCCTGGCCTGGACAGAAGTCGGCGGCGACCTGCTGACCATCGAGGCGGCCATGATGCCGGGCAAGGGCGTGATCACACGCACCGGTTCACTCGGCGACGTGATGAAGGAATCCGTGGAGGCCGCTCGCACCGTGGTGCGCAGCCGCGCACGCTTGCTTGGTATCAAAGACGAGATGTTCGAAAAGCGCGACATCCACATCCACGTGCCTGATGGCGCGACGCCCAAAGACGGCCCGAGCGCGGGTGCGGCGATGACCACGGCCTTTGTGTCGGCCATCACCGGCATCCCGGTGCGCGGCGATGTTGCCATGACCGGCGAGATCACCTTGCGCGGCGAAGTCACGGCTATTGGTGGCCTGAAGGAAAAACTGCTGGCGGCGCTGCGCGGCGGCATCAAGACTGTGATCATTCCGGAAGAGAACGCCAAGGACCTGCAGGAGATTCCCGAGAACGTGAAAAATGGTCTTGAGATTGTGCCGGTCAAGTGGATTGACCAGGTGCTGCAGATCGCGCTGGTGCGCCAGCCCGTGCCCTTGACTGAGGAAGAGGTGGCCGTGGCGGCCGCTGCTGCGGCAGTGCCTGCTGTGGGAGCGGCGGGCAGCATCACGCATTGAGCAAATTTTTTCATCCTCTTCGCATGGCGCAAAAAAATGCGCTATAATTTGAGGCTGTAATCGCGGGAGTAGCTCAGTTGGTAGAGCGCAACCTTGCCAAGGTTGAGGTCGAGAGTTCGAGACTCTTCTCCCGCTCCAATTCAAAAGGGCAGCACGTTAAAATGCTGTCCTTTTTCTTTGGGTTGTTGCTGTTAGTAGAATTGGTTTATTGAGCCCGACAGATCAAGGCGCGGTAACAAAGCGGTTATGTACCGGATTGCAAATCCGGCTAGCCCGGTTCGACTCCGGGCCGCGCCTCCACCCAGGTTTTTTTTGCCAGCCCCTGCGATGGGGCTTTTTTGTTTCACAATAAGAACCCTGCCCGGGTGGTGAAATTGGTAGACACATCGGACTTAAAATCCGCCGCTTTCCTGCATAAGGGGCGTACCGGTTCGATTCCGGTCCCGGGCACCACATGACAGTTTTCCGATGCATTGCAAGCCCTTGGCGCTGCAATTTCTCCTCCTCCGTGGTCATGTTTATTTCAGGCTGCAACTGGTTAAGATAGATTCCATGGCCCGTTACAACACCCCTCCTTTTGAAATTCACGTTCACGGCGAAGTGCCCTTGCGTGACGACATTGGTTTTGAGCAGTTGCAGGATGCGCTGAAACCACTGTGGGCTTATGCAGGCGCCAAGTCGCTGGCGGACGGCGCGACCAGCGTGTATGAGGAAGAGCCTGGCATACGTTTTGATGCCCAACAGCATTTGCTGCAGCTGTGCTGGACGGTTCCGGGCGACGAGGACTTCCGGCAGGTGCTTGACGAAGTCTGCATGGCCCTCAACGAGATGGCCGTCAGTGGCGCACCGATTGAAGTCACGTTTTACGATGCCGATTTTGACGAAGATGAAGAGCGCGACGGCGAAGAAGCCAGGGACGACTTTGCGATGTATTTTGTCGGCCCCACGCCGGCCGCCATCATGCAGGTCCAGCGCGACTTGCTGGTGCAGGACATGATCGGACTGATGGAGCGGCATTTCGATGCCACGGAACTCGGTGACGTGGTGGCGGCGGTGGACAAGTTGTTCGAACAGCGCTTTGAGACCCTGGTCAACTCCATGCAACTGGGCCGACCTCCGCGTGGCTTGGGCGGCTCCCAGGGCGGCTCCGGGCACGGTGGCGGCGGGCGCAAGCCCCGCCATTTGCACTAGCGTTACGCCGGGTTATGGCCCGGATTTATTTCCCCCGCTTCAGACCCAGCCCGCAGAGATAAATTTCCATCACGTCCTGGCCCACGACGACCAGGTCGAAGGCTTCGCTGTCCAGCAGCCAGTTCTGAATCAGGCCGTCGATGATGGCATGCAAGCCTCCGGCGCAGGTGGCGGCTGGTGCTGCCAGCGTCACCGACCGGTGCCTGGCCGCTGCGCTCAAACCATGCGCCACCTTTGCCAGAAAGTCACGGCGCACGGCCAGATGGCGCGCGCGCACGGCCTGAAGCTCATCCACATATTCAACTTTCTGGGTGGCCACCTCCAGCACACGCCGCGTCTGCGGGTCGTTGGCAATCCGGACCAGCGCCTCGCGCATGCCCAGGCAGAGTTGAGACAGCGGATCGATGTTGCCGTCGCGCCCCAGGTCCTGAAACGACTGCTCCAAAGGCAGCGTAACCCTTTCCATCATGGCGTTGAAGAGGTCGGCCTTGTCTTTGAAATGCCAATAAATGGCGCCCCTGCTGGTGCCCGCCAGTTTGGCGATGTCATTTAGCGACGTGCGGGAAACACCTTGCGCCTGAAACAGCAGTTCTGCCGCATCCAGCAAGCTGTGGCGGGTAGCCAGTGCGTCTTCTTTTGTGCGGCGAGCCAAACTTTGCCTCCTGCGATTTAATTTTCCAAGGGTTTAAATATACATTCATAAATGTATGTAAAATCCTTTATCCGCGAAAACCCTTGGTTCTGGGTAAGCTTTCTCTCCTGAACAGCTTCCAGAGATTCTCTTCGTTCCTGCACAGCCACACTCAAGGAAGCAGCATGCCTACGTCGAGCCTGATTCAGCCTTTTTTACCTTCTGAACTACTGCAAAAAAAGTCCCTCCGCCTGCAACTCCTGATGGTTGCGCTGCTGACAGTGTTCGTTGCAGCTTGTGGCAAAGGCGCCAATGGCAATGGATCGGGGGCCGGCGCAACGCGGCCACCGGCCGAGGTCGGCGTGGTGACGGTCAGCCAGGGTGATGTGGCACTCGTCACTGAACTGCCTGGCCGGCTGGAGGCCTCTCGCGTGGCACAGGTCAGGGCGCGGGCGGCGGGCATTTTGCAAAAGAGGTTGTTCCGTGAGGGCGGCGACGTCAAGGCCGGCCAGCCCTTGTTCACGATTGACTCTGCGCCTTACGCGGCCCAAGTAGCGAGCGCCAAGGCTGGCCAGGCGCGTGCGGAAGCCAATCTGGCCCAGGCCACAGGGCTGGCCGAGCGCTACAAGACGCTGGTGCAGGCCAATGCGGTCAGCAAGCAGGAATATGCCAACGCGGTGGCGGCGCAAAAGCAGGCCGAGGCCGATGTGGCCGTCGGCCGGGCGAACGTGCAGACCGCCAGCATCAACCTTGGTTATGCCGCGGTCACCGCGCCGATTTCGGGACGTATCGGTCGCGCGCTGGTCACCGAAGGCGCATTGGTCGGGCAGGGCGACGCGACCCAACTGGCGGTGATCCAGCAAATCAATCCGATGTATGTCAATTTCACGCAGTCCGCATCGGAAGTGATGAAGCTGCGCAATGGCCTGGAAAGTGGTCAGTTCAAACGTGCTGGTGGCGGCCGGGCAGCCAGCGTGCGCATCGTGCTGGAAGACGGCAGTGAATATGCCAAACCCGGCCGCTTGTTGTTTTCCGACCTGACGGTCGATGCCACCACCGGCCAGATCACGCTGCGCGCCGAAGTGCCCAACCCCGGCGGCGACTTGTTGCCGGGGCTGTATGTGCGCGTTCGGCTGGAGCAGGCCCAGGCCACCAATGCCATCACCTTGCCGCAGCAGGCGGTCACGCGCACCGCCCAGGGCGATACGGTGATGGTGGTCGGTGACGACAACAAGGTCAACCCGCGAACCATCAGGATAGGCTCAGCCAAGGGTAACCAGTGGGTGGTGCTCGAAGGCCTTAAAACCGGCGAAAAAGTCATGGTGGACGGCTTCCAGAAATTGCAGCCCGGCGCGACGGTCAAGCCGGTGCCCTGGCAGCCGGTCGCTGCCCGGCCTGCCGGCGCAGCTTCCGCCCCTGCGGCTTCTGCCTCCGCGCCTGCCGCTGCCGCCTCGTCGGCCGCGAAATAAGGAGCTGCTGCATGGCCAAGTTTTTTATTGATCGGCCGATCTTTGCCTGGGTGATTGCGCTGTTCATCATCGTGATGGGTGGCGTGGCGATCACGCGGTTGCCCATCTCCCAATACCCGCCGGTGGCACCACCTGCCATCGTCATCAACGTTGCCTATCCGGGCGCCTCGGCCCAGACGCTGGAAGACAGCGTGTTGTCAGTGATTGAGCGCGAGATGAACGGCTCGCCAGGCCTGATTTACATGGAGTCGGTGGCGCAGGCCAACGGTACCGGCAGCATCACCATCAGTTTTCAGCCCGGCACCAACGCCGACCTGGCGCAGGTGGACGTGCAGAACCGCCTCTCTCGCGCCTCGCCGCGTCTGCCGCAGGCCGTGACGCAACAGGGCGTGCGCGTGGACAAGTCGCGCTCCAATTTCCTGCTGTTCACCATGCTGTCGTCGAGCAACCCGGCGATTGATCCGATTGCGCTCGGTGACTACGCGTCCCGCACGGTGGTGCCTGAGCTGCAGCGTCTGCCCGGCATCGGTCAGGCCCAGTTGTTCGGCTCCGAGCGCGCGATGCGTGTCTGGATCGACCCGGCCAAGCTGGCGGGTTTCAACCTGTCCTCGGCCGATGTCACCACCGCCATCCGCTCGCAGAACGCGCAGGTCGCCTCCGGCACCATTGGCGACCTGCCCAATGTTGGCGGCCAGGGCATAGCAGCGACAGTGGTGGTCAACGGCCAGCTTGCCAATGTTGAACAGTTCGGCAACATCGTGTTGCGTGCCAACACCGACGGCTCCACCGTGCGGCTCAAGGACGTGGCCCGCATGGAACTCGGCGGCCAGACCTATGCAACGTCGGCGCGCCTCAACGGCCAGCCGGCCGTCGGTATCGGCGTTCAGCTGTCACCCAGCGGCAACGCGCTGGCCTCGGCCAAGGCCGTGCGCCAGAAGATGGCCGAGTTGGAGCGTTATTTTCCGCAGGGCGTGAGTTGGTCGATTCCCTATGACAGCTCGCGTTTTGTGCAGATATCCATCTCACAGGTTGCGGTGACGCTGCTGGAAGCCGTGGCGCTGGTGTTCCTGGTGATGTTCCTGTTCCTGCAGAACTGGCGCTATACCGTGATTCCGACCATCGTCGTGCCGATCGCGCTGCTGGGCACCTTCGGCACCCTCCTGGCCCTGGGTTTTTCGATCAACGTGCTCACCATGTTCGGCATGGTGCTGGTGATCGGCATCGTGGTTGATGATGCGATCGTGGTGGTCGAAAACGTCGAGCGCATCATGAGCGAGGAAGGCCTGCCGCCACTGGAGGCCACACGCAAGGCCATGAAGCAGATCTCGGGCGCCATCATCGGTGTGACGGTGGTGCTGATCTCGGTGTTTGTGCCGCTGGCCTTTTTTGCCGGCTCCACCGGCAACATCTACCGCCAGTTCTCGGCAGTGATGGTGGCGTCCATCGGCTTTTCGGCCTTCATGGCGCTGTCGCTAACGCCGGCTTTGTGCGCAACATTGCTCAAGCCGGTCGAGGCCGGGCATCACCACGAAAAGCGCGACTTTTTTGGCTGGTTCAACCGCGGCTTCTCGCGCACCGCGAAGGCTTATGAAAGTGTGGTTGCCCGCATACTCAAACGCGCGGCACGTTACCTGGTGATTTACGTTGCGATCATTGGTGTGGTGGCCGTGGTCTACATGCGTTTGCCCACGTCTTTCCTGCCGGGTGAGGACCAGGGCAATATTTTGGTGAACGTGCAGTTGCCGCCTGGCGCGACGCAGGAGCGAACGCTGGCAGTGATGCAGCAGGTCGAGGCTTACATCCTCAAGCAGCCCGAGGTGCAAAGCATGGTGGGTGTGCTGGGCTTCAGCTTTTCGGGCCAGGGCCAGAATGCGGCACTTGCCTTCGTGACGCTCAAGGACTGGTCCGAGCGTGAAGGCCCCGGCCAGTCGGCTGCGGAACTGGCGGGTCGGGCTTTCGGTGCGCTCTCGGGCATACGCGATGCCTTCATCTTCCCGTTGAGCCCGCCGCCGATTCCCGAACTCGGTTCTGCCAGTGGCTTCACCTTCCGTCTGCAAGATCGTGGTGGCGCTGGTCATGACGCGCTGCTCGCCGCGCGTAACCAGATGCTGGGCATGGCTGCCAAAAGCCCGGTGCTGGCCCAGGTGCGTCCGGACGGCCTGGAGGATGGGCCGCAATTGCAGATCGACATCGACCGCGACAAGGCCAATGCGCTCGGCGTTTCCTTTGACTCGATCAACGCTACGTTGTCGACAGCGCTTGGCTCAAGTTACGTGAACGACTTCCCCAATCAGGGACGGCTACAGCGTGTGGTGGTCCAGGCCGACGCACCCGCGCGCATGCAGCCCGATGATTTATTGCGGCTCAACGCGAGCAACAGCCAGGGTCGGCCGGTGCCGATGTCGGCTTTTGCGTCCACCCGCTGGGTCACCGGCGCCCAGCAGACCATCCGTTACAACGGCTACCCCGCAATGCGGATTTCAGGCTCGGCCGCGCCCGGCTACAGCTCTGGTGCAGCCATGGCCGAGATGGAAAAT
This sequence comes from Polaromonas eurypsychrophila, assembly GCF_014641715.1. Classification (GTDB taxonomy): domain Bacteria; phylum Pseudomonadota; class Gammaproteobacteria; order Burkholderiales; family Burkholderiaceae_C; genus Polaromonas; species Polaromonas eurypsychrophila. The sequence goes on from NZ_BMIG01000007.1 coordinate 39,626, forward strand.
CTGGCGACCAGGTTGCCGGCGGGATTTGGTTTCGAATGGACCGGCCAGTCGCGCGAGGAAAAACTGGCCGGCTCACAGGCCCTGATCCTCTACGGCTTTGCGATCCTGGCCGTTTTCCTCTGCCTGGCGGCGCTGTACGAAAGCTGGACCATCCCGCTGGCGGTAATTCTTGTGGTTCCGCTGGGCGTGCTCGGCGTGTTGCTGGCGACGCTGCTGCGCGGGTATTCCAACGACGTGTACTTCCAGGTGGGACTGATCACCATCATTGGCCTGTCAGCAAAAAATGCGATCCTGATCATCGAGTTTGCCAAGGACCTGGAAGCCCAGGGCAAAAGCGCGATTGAATCGGCATTGGCAGCGGCCCACCTGCGGTTCCGTCCTATCGTGATGACGTCGCTGGCTTTCATGATGGGCGTGCTGCCGCTGGCGATTGCCACTGGCGCGGGCTCGGCCAGCCAGCGCGCCATCGGCACCGGCGTGATCGGCGGCATGATCACCGGGACGGCGCTGGCGGTGATCTTTGTGCCGGTATTTTTTGTCGTGGTGCGCGGTTTGTTCAAGAGCAGCGAGCGGCAGAAAAAAATGTATGCAGCACATGCCCATGCGGCGGGAATCGACGGCGATGAAAGCCTTGAAGGGAAAAACAATGCGTAAGACCGCTCTGGCGGGGACTTTGGCGGCGGCTCTGGCTGCCGGCTGCTCCATGGCGCCCAACTATGAGCGGCCCGACGCGCCGATTGCAACTGACTGGCCGGGCCTGCGGCTGTCAAGGTCGCTCGCGTCCGCGCCGCCGGTCGCCTCGGCCTCGGTGCAGTCTGTCGCCGCTGCCGACATCGAATGGCAGAGTTTTTTCAGCGACGCCAAGATGCGTCTGCTGATCGACGCGGCACTGCGTAACAACCGCGACCTGCGCATCGCGGTGCTCAACATCGAGCAGGCCCGCGCCCAGTTCCAGATCCGGCGGGCCGACCAGTTCCCGACGGTTGGCGCTGCGGCGACCGGTACGCGGCAGCCCGCCGCCGGCGGAAATATTTCCAGCGTCTACACCGCGGGACTGGCCATGACCTCGTACGAGATTGATTTCTTCGGTCGCGTCGCCAGCCTCAAGGACGCCGCGCTGGCGCAGTACCTGGCGACCGAAGAAGGGCGCAAGACCACGCAGATCAGCCTGATCGCCACCGTTGCCAACACCTGGCTGAGCCTGCTGGCCGATGAGGAGTTGCTGGGCATTACCGAGCAGACGCTTGCAACACGCGAGGAGTCTTTCAAGCTCAGCCAGCTGCGCTTTGACAATGGCATCACTTCCGAGCTCGACTTGCGCCAGGCCGAGTCGCTGGCGGAAGCCGCCCGTGTCAGCCGGGCGCAACTGCAGCGCCAGCGCGCGCAGGGCGAGAATCTGCTGACCTTGCTGGTGGGCCAGCCCTTGAGCGGAGAACTGGCAACCGCCTTGCCACGTGGCCAAGCGCTGGCCGATGCGCCGGTCATGGTGGACGTGCCCGCCGGTCTGCCCTCGGACTTGCTGACCAAACGGCCCGACATCCGCCAAGCCGAACAGCAACTGCTGGCCGCCAACGCCAACATCGGCGCCGCGCGCGCCGCATTTTTTCCGCGGATTTCACTGACGGCGTCGGCTGGCAGCGTCAGTACCCACTTGTCGGGCCTTTTCGAAAGTGGAACCTACGGCTGGACGCTGGCGCCGCAATTGTTCTTGCCGCTGTTCGACGCGGGCCGCAACCGCGCCGGGCTCGATTCTGCCAATGTCAACCGCGACCTGGCTGTGGCGCAGTACGAAAAAGCCATCCAGACCGCTTTCCGTGAAGTGGCCGATGCCCTGGCGGGCCGCGCCACGCTGGGTGAGCAACTTCGCGCCCAGCAAGCGCAGACAACGGCAGAAACCACGCGTTTCAAGTTGTCGGACCTGCGATACCAGAACGGCATTGCCAACCAGCTTGACTTGCTCGACGCCCAGCGCTCGCTGTTCGCCGCGCAGCAGGCCGTGGTGCAAACCCGGCTGCTGCAACTGCAAAACCAGGTCACCTTGTACAAGACCCTGGGTGGCGGCTGGAAAGAGCCTGCGGCAACGCCCTAAGCGGCCTTGGTTTCGGCGCTGAGCTGGTCGGCAAACGCGTGGTTGAGGTCGCGGTGGCCGGCTTCATCGTCGCGCACGACCAGGATCACGTCGCGCAGGCGCGCGTCAGGTGCCAGCTTCCAGTAGTCAATCGCGATTTGCGGCGCGGGCACATTCTCGTACTGCCCGCTGTCAATGCCCGCCAGGTATTCGGTGTAGCTGTAGACCGCTTCTTCCTCGAAGTAGCCGACGAGTCGGTGCGCGGTGCGGGAGGACACCAGGTAGAGCAGGAAAAACAGGTTGTAGAAGATGCCCTGCGCCAGCATGATCATCCAGCGTTCCAGCCGGCTCGGTTTGGCGATGTGCACAAAGGTCATCAGGTGCATGCGTTCGTTTTCGGCTTCGTCAAGCAACTGACGTATCCAGCCCTCGTCGTTTTTCATGCTGCGCAAGGACTTCAGGTGGATCAGCGCCCCGCCGACCATGCCCGGCACCGCAGCCACGGTTTCCAGCACCACGGCGCGGTTGCCGTAACGTCCGGCAAAAAAGGTGTCCGCCAGGAAACGCAGCAAGCGGGTGGTGCGCCAGGCGAAGCGGTCCGAGAGATCCGTCTGTACATGGTGCGGTGCTTGCGGTGGCGTGGAGTCGGACATGAGGCATTCTCCTGTGGTGCGATTCATTGGAACACGTATCAAGCGGAAGATGCTATTTGGACTTCCTGAACCCCTGGCCTTCCGCGCCATCGCGCCGACATTCTGGTGGTTTATGCTGGGTTCCTTTTCAGGAGCTGAGCCATGGTCCTCTTTTCCCAGGATGCCCTCAACCCCGGCGTGCGCAAGCGCGAGGTGTTTGGTTGGGCCATGTATGACTTTGCGAACTCGGGTTACACCACCGTCGTGATCACGGCGGTATTTGCCGCCTATTTCGTGGGCGGCATTGCGCAGAAGGCCGAGTGGGCCACCTTTGCCTGGACGGCGGCGCTCAGCGTGTCCTACGCGATTGTCATGCTCACCATGCCTAGCCTCGGCGCCTATGCCGACCTGCGCGCGGCCAAGAAGCGACTGCTGATGATCACCACCGCCGGCTGTGTGCTCAGTACTGCTGCGCTGGCGCTGGCTGGTCCCAGCAGCGTGGCTTTCGCGGTGCTGCTGATCATTGTGTCGAATACCTTTTTTGCGTATGGCGAGTCACTAACCGCCGCCTTCTTGCCGGAACTGGCCCGGACTGAAGCTTTGGGAAAGGTCAGCGGCTGGGGTTGGGCTTTCGGTTACTTCGGCGGCATGCTGGCGCTTGGCATTTGTCTGGGCTATGTAATCTGGGCCCAGGGGCGCGGTATCCCGGCTGACCAGTTTGTTCCCGTCACCATGCTGATCACGGCTGTGATTTACGGCCTGGCCTCGCTGGTGACCTTCCGCCTGCTCAAGGAAAGGGCGCAGCCCAACCCGGCGGCCTCACGTGTGGGCGGCATGAAGGCGTCGCTGGCGCAATTGCGCCAGACCTTTCGCCAGGCCAGGCGTTACAAGGACTTCATGTGGCTGCTGGCCAGCGCCGTGTTCTACCAGGGGGGGGTCGCCGTGGCCATCGCGTTGGCCGCTATTTACGCCGAGCAGGTGATTGGTTTTCAGCCGCAGGAAACCATGGTGCTGATCTTCGTGCTTAACTTTGCCGCCGCCGGTGGTGCGTTTGCCTTCGGTTATTTCCAGGACCGCATCGGCCACAAGCTGGCGCTGGGCATTACGCTGGTGGGCTGGATCGCCACCTGCGTGATCGCTGCCGTTACCACCACCAAGGGCGGCTTCTGGTACGCCGCCGCGATCGCCGGGGTGTGCATGGGCTCCAGCCAGTCGGCCGGCCGCGCCATGGCCGGCATGTTCGCTCCGAAAAAGCAACTGGCCGAGTTTTACGGCCTGTGGACCTTCGCCATCCGGCTGGCCAGCATCATCGGGCCGCTGAGTTACGGCGCCATTACCTGGATGACCGGTGGTGACCAGCGCACCGCCATTTTGTCGACGGCCGTGCTGTTTGCCGTGGGCCTGGTGCTGCTGGTTCCGGTGAATGTGCTGCGCGGGCGGCAGGCCGCGCTACAGGCCGACACCCAGGCCTGACCACCTGTTCCGCGTGGGTTTCGGTGAATCAGCCGTGGCGGCTGTCAGACATGCAGCGGGGCTGCGGTGCTGTCGAGTTGCAACCAGCGCTGCGCTGCCGTTTGCAAGACGGCGGGTTCGCCGGTGGTGAACAACTTGATCTGGCCGACCCGCTTTGTGACGGGGCTGTCGGCGGCAAGTAAGCGCAAGCGGGTCTGGCGCGCGACCGGCACGCCGGTGTCCACGAGGTGCACGTCCGGCCCGAGCAGGGCGCGCAGGATTTCACTGGCGAACGGGTAATGGGTGCAGCCGAGCACCAGCGTGTCCATCTCCCCATCCTTCAAGCCAAATCGGCCCATAGCCCTTGTGTGGATTGAGCAAGCAGCTATCAATTCAGGAGCGGATTCGGGCCAGCCGGCTGCCTGTTCGATGGCTTCCGCCAGGCCGTCACAGGGCTGCAGCACAAACTCGGCTTGGGTCGACAGGGTGCCCAGCAAAGTCCTGAAGCGGGCGCTCGCCAGTGTGCCGCGTGTCGCCATGACGCCGATGCGTTTGGTTTTGCTGAGGACGGCAGCCGGTTTGAGCGCCGGCTCCACCCCAATGATGGGCAAGTGCGGATGCTCCGCACGCAGCAGGTCGATCGCCGCTGCCGTGGCGGTATTGCAGGCGATCACCAGGGCCTGAATCTCTTGCCCCAGCAGGTACTGGGTGAGGGCGCGCGAGCGCGCGGTCACAAATGCATCGTCCCGCTCGCCGTAGGGCGCGTGGCCGCTGTCGGCGATGTAGATGAAGTCTTGCTGCGGCAGTTCGGCGCGTAGCGCTTGCAGCACGCTCAGGCCGCCGATGCCGCTGTCGAAGATGCCAATGGGCCCCCACGGTCGCGCACTGCGTGTCACTCCCTGCCCCCCGAGGGGGCCGCTGCGCCTGCGGTCCGGCAAAGCCGGTCCCGCGGCCCCTGCTTGAAGGGAGAGAGGATGCACGCTCTCGGCTGTTATGGACTAGGCGGCCGCTACCGTGATGCCCTTGAACTCGCCGGTGGCAATTCGCTTTTGCCACTCGGCCGGGCCGGTGATGTGCGCGCTGGTGCCGCCTGAGTCAACCGCCACGGTCACCGGCATGTCAACCACGTCGAATTCGTAAATCGCCTCCATGCCCATGTCCGAAAAACCGACGACTTCGGCATGTTTGATGGCCTTGGAGACCAGGTAGGCAGCGCCGCCCACAGCCATCAGGTAGGCGCTTTTGTGTTTCTTGATGGACTCGATGGCGACCGGGCCGCGTTCGGCCTTGCCGATCATTGCAATCAGCCCCGTCTCTGCCAGCATCATCTCGGTAAAACCATCCATGCGGGTGGCGGTGGTCGGGCCGGCCGGGCCCACGGCTTCGCCGGCCACCGGGTCCACCGGGCCCACGTAATAAATCACGCGGTTGGCAAAGTCCACCGGCAGTTTTTCGCCTTTCGACAGCATGCCCTGGATGCGCTTGTGCGCGGCGTCGCGGCCGGTCAGCATCTTGCCGCTGAGCAGCAGGGTGTCGCCGGGTTTCCAGCTCGCGACCTCGGCCTTGGTCAAGGTGTTGAGGTCCACCTTCTTGCTCTTCTGGTAGTCCGGCGCCCATTCCACATCGGGCCAGAGGTCCAGCGAGGGCGGGTCGAGGTAAACAGCGCCGCTGCCGTCCATCACAAAGTGGGCGTGGCGCGTGGCCGCGCAGTTCGGGATCATGGCTACCGGCTTGCTCGCCGCGTGGGTTGGGTACATCTGGATCTTCACGTCGAGCACGGTGGTCAAGCCGCCCAGGCCCTGCGCGCCTATGCCGAGCGCGTTGACTTTTTCAAACAGTTCGAGTCGCAGGGCTTCGACCTTGCTGAGTTCGGCGCCGGAAGCGGCCTTGGCCTGCAGCTCGTACATGTCGAGGTCGTCCATCAGCGACTCCTTGGCCATCAGTACGGCTTTTTCGGCGGTACCGCCAATGCCTATGCCCAGCATGCCGGGCGGGCACCAGCCCGCGCCCATGGTCGGCACGGTTTTGAGCACCCAGTCGACGATGGAGTCGCCGGGGTTGAGCATGGCCATCTTGCTCTTGTTCTCGCTGCCGCCGCCCTTGGCCGCCACCGTGATGTCGAGTTTGTCGCCCGGCACGATCTCGGTGAAGATCACCGCCGGCGTGTTGTCCTTGGTGTTCTTGCGATCGAAGTGCGGGTCCGCCACGACCGAGGCGCGCAGGGTGTTGTCGGGGTGGTTGTAGCCGCGCCGAACGCCTTCGTTTATGGCGTCGTCGAGGCTGCCCGTGAAACCTTCCCAGCGCACGTCCATGCCGACCTTGAGGAAGACGTTGACGATGCCGGTGTCCTGGCAGATCGGGCGGTGGCCGGTCGCGCTCATCTTGCTGTTGGTCAGGATCTGCGCAATCGCGTCTTTGGCGGCCGGGCTTTGTTCGCGCTCATAGGCGCGCGCCAGATGCGCGATGTAGTCGGCCGGGTGGTAGTAGCTGATGAACTGAAGCGCGGCGGCGACGGATTCGATGAGGTCGGCTTGTTTGATTGTGGTGGTCATGGTCGGGTGATGTGGGGGATGGCTTTTCAGGAGCGGTGTCATGTGCTACGGTGCGCGCTCAACTCTGCATTTTGACAGGTAAGCACACACCATGACGACACGTACCGAACGCGATACTTTTGGCCCGATAGAAGTCCCGTCCGACCGGCTGTGGGGCGCGCAGACGCAGCGCTCGCTGCAGAACTTCGACATCTCGGGCGAGTTGCAGCCGCGCGAAATCATCCGGGCGCTGGCCCAGGTCAAGCGTTCGTCGGCCACCGTGAACCACGCGCTGGGCCTGCAGGACGACAAGAAGACAAAGGCCATCATCGCCGCTGCCGACGAGGTAATCGCTGGCCAACATGCGGACGAGTTTCCGCTGGTGGTCTGGCAGACCGGCTCGGGGACCCAGACCAACATGAATATCAACGAAGTGCTGGCGAACCGCGCCAGTGAGTTATTGGGCGGCGAGCGAGGCGAAAGCCGGCTGGTGCACCCGAACGACGACGTGAACCGCAGCCAGTCCTCCAACGATGTGTTCCCGACCGCCATGCATGTGGCGGCGGTAGAAGCGATCACGCACAAGCTGCTGCCGGCGATTGTCAAGCTGCGCGGCACGCTGGCCAAGAAGGCGCAGGACTTCGACAGCATTGTGAAAATCGGCCGTACCCATTTGCAGGACGCGACACCGCTGACCCTGGGCCAGGAGTTCTCCGGCTACGTGGCCCAGCTCGCCCACGGCGAAAAACATCTGCGTGCCGCATTGCCGCATCTGTACGAACTGGCGCTGGGCGGCACCGCCGTCGGCACCGGCCTGAATGCGCCCCAGGGATATGCCGAACAGGTGGCGGCCGAGCTGGCCAGCCTGACCGGTTTGCCCTTTGTGACCGCGCCCAACAAGTTCGAGGCTATGGCCTCCTGCGACGCGCTGGTGCACGCCCATGGCGCACTGAAAACTTTCGCTGCCAGCATGATGAAAATCGCCAACGATGTGCGCTGGCTGGCCAGCGGCCCGCGCAGTGGCATCGGTGAATTGTCGATTCCTGAAAACGAACCCGGCTCGTCCATCATGCCGGGCAAGGTCAACCCGACCCAAAGCGAAGCCGTGACCATGCTCTGCTGCCAGGTTTTCGGTAACGACGTTGCCATCAATTTCGGCGGTGCCTCGGGCAACTTCGAGCTCAATGTGTTCCGGCCCATGATCGCCCACAACTTTTTGCAGAGCGTGCGCCTGCTGGCCGACGGCATGGTGAGTTTCAACGACCAGTGCGCCGTCGGCATCGAGCCGAACCGCGACCGCATCGCCGAACTGGTGGACCGTTCGCTGATGCTGGTGACCGCGCTCAACACCCACATCGGTTATGACAAGGCGGCCTTCATTGCCAAGAAGGCGCATAAGGAAGGCAGCAGCCTGCGCAACGCGGCTCTGGCGTCAGGCCATGTCACGGCGGAGCAGTTTGATCAGTGGGTGGTGCCAAAAAAAATGACTGGTCGTTAAGGCATGATATTTAATCAATAGCTAACTGCGCCCGCAGCATATGTGCTAGCGGCCGGTTGAATATTAAAAAAGGGCCGTGAGGCCCTTTTTTTGGTGCAAGCCGATGTTGCAGGCTCAGTGTTTTTGCGAGGCCGCCGCAATGCCCGACATGATCTTGTCGGTGTAGGCGATGGCCAGGGCCGACAGCAGGAAGGCGATGTGGATGACCGTCTGCGCGATCAGCACCCGGTCAGTGTAGTTGTCGGCGTTGATGAATGTTTTAAGCAGGTGGATGGAGCTGATGCCGATGATGGCGGTCGCCAGCTTGACCTTGAGCACCGAGGCGTTGACGTGGCTTAGCCACTCGGGCTGGTCGCGGTGGCCCTCGAGGTTCATGCGGCTCACAAAGGTCTCGTAGCCACCAACGATCACCATGATCAGCAGGTTGGAGATCATGACCACGTCGATCAGCGCCAGCACCACCAGCATGATCACGGTTTCATTCAGCGTGGTGATGGGTACATCGGTTTTGTAGCCGATGCTGGTCACCAGCGCCTGCAGCGCGGTCTGGCTGCCGAAAACAGCTTCGATCAGGTGCAGTAGTTCGACCAGAAAGTGAAACACGTACACGCCCTGCGCTGCGATGAGGCCCACATACAGCGGCAATTGCAGCCAGCGGCTGGCAAAAATGAAGTTGGGAATCGGTCGCAGCGGCGGGGCCTTTGGAGGGAGGGGCTTGGGATCGGACATGGTTCTTTATGGGGGTTTATACGGACTGTGCGGATTGTAGGCGTGCTGCCTGAGCGGCCTGAATTCGGGTTAAATCTGTAAGCTTCCAGCCAGTCAGTGGTCTGTAAGTGCTGAGCAGGACATTAGCACGGATTAATGACAAACTGAGGAGACAAGCCATCATGAACGCGCCTTCATCCGCCATCGAGTCCACACTGGTTGAAAACCGGGTTTTCTTCCCCAACCCCGAGCTGGCCAAATCCGCCCGCATTTCCAGCATGGACGCCTACAACGCGCTGTGCGCCGAAGCTGAAAAAGACTTCGAAGGCTTCTGGGCCCGGCTCGCGCGGGAAAACCTGAGCTGGAAAAAACCATTCACCCGGACCCTGGATGAGTCGAACGCGCCGTTTTACCAGTGGTTTGCCGACGGTGAACTCAACGCCTCGTACAACTGCCTGGACCGGCATCTCGGCACCGCCACAGAGAATAAGAAAGCCATCATCTTCGAAAGCGACGATGGCAAGGTGACCAACGTCACCTACAAGGAATTGCACGGCAAGGTCTGCCAATTCGCCAATGCGCTCAAGGCCATGGGCATCAACAAGGGCGACCGCGTCATCATCTACATGCCGATGACGGTGGAAGGTGTGGTTGCCATGCAAGCCTGTGCGCGCATAGGCGCAACCCACTCGGTGGTGTTCGGCGGCTTTTCGGCCAAGAGCCTGCAGGAGCGCATCCAGGACGCCGGTGCGGTCGCCGTCATCACCGCCAACTTCCAGTTGCGCGGCGGCAAGGAACTGCCGCTCAAGGCCATCGTCGATGAAGGCATCGGCATGGGCGGCTGCGAATCCATCAAGAACGTGATCGTCTACCAACGCACCGCCACGGCCTGCAATATGGTCGCCGGGCGCGACAGCCTGATGCACGAGGTCGCAGCGAAGCAGCCGGCCACCTGCGAGCCCGAGTTTGTCGGCGCAGAACATCCGCTGTTCATCCTCTACACCTCCGGCTCGACCGGCAAACCCAAGGGTGTGCAGCACAGCACCGGTGGTTATTTGCTGTGGGCCAAGCTGACCATGGACTGGGCTTTTGACATCCAGCCCTCGGATGTGTTCTGGTGCACTGCCGACATCGGCTGGATCACCGGCCACACCTATGTCGCCTATGGCCCGCTGGCCGCCGGCGCGACCCAGGTGATCTTCGAAGGTATCCCTACTTTTCCGAACGCTGGCCGCTTCTGGCAGATGATCGAAAAACACAAGGTCACGATTTTCTACACCGCGCCGACCGCGATCCGTTCGCTGATCAAGGCGGCCGAGGGCGACGAGAAAGTGCATCCGGCGCGCTCTGATTTGAGCAGCCTGCGCATCCTCGGTTCGGTCGGCGAGCCCATCAACCCCGAAGCCTGGATGTGGTACTACAAAAACGTCGGCGGCGAGCGCTGCCCGGTGATTGATACCTTCTGGCAGACCGAAACCGGTGGCCACATGATCACGCCGCTGCCCGGCGCGACACCACTGGTGCCCGGTAGCTGCACCTTGCCGTTGCCCGGCATCATGGCCGCCATCGTTGATGAAGTGGGCAAGGACGTGCCCAACGGCTCCGGCGGCATGCTGGTGGTCAAACGCCCGTGGCCCTCAATGATCCGCACCATCTGGAACGACCCCGAGCGTTTCAAGAAGAGTTATTTCCCCGAAGAGATGGGCGGCACGTACTACCTGGCTGGCGACGGCGCGGTGCGCAGTCTGGACCGCGGTTACTTCCGCATCACTGGCCGCATCGATGATGTGCTGAATGTGTCCGGCCACCGCATGGGCACCATGGAGATCGAGTCCGCGCTGGTCTCGCATTCAGCGCTGGTGGCCGAAGCCGCCGTGGTCGGACGGCCTGATGATTTGACCGGCGAGGCGATTGTGGCCTTTGTGGTGCTCAAGCGTTCGCGCCCCACCGGCGATGAGGCCAAGGCGATTGCGAAAGAGCTGCGCGACTGGGTCGGCAAGGAGATCGGCCCGATCGCCAAGCCCAAAGACATCCGTTTCGGCGACAACCTGCCCAAGACCCGCAGCGGAAAAATCATGCGCCGCCTGCTGCGTGGCATCGCCAAGGGTGAAGCCATCACCCAAGACACCTCGACATTGGAAAATCCCGCCATCCTCGATCAACTGTCTGAAAATCTGTGATCGAGGGCGTCGCCCATGAAAAAAGCCCGCTGACGCAGCGGGCTTTTTTGTGCCGGATGTCCGGTGAGGCGCTTATTTCTGCGTCATCACCCAGGCGGCGAGCTTCTTGGCTTCAGCGTCGTTGACCTGTGCGTTGGCTGGCATAGGCACAGGGCCCCAGACGCCGGAGCCGCCCTTGACGATTTTGCCTGCCAGTTTGTCCACCGCGTCTTTTTGACCGGCGTATTTGGCGGCCACGTCCTTGTACGAAGGGCCGACGAGTTTGGTCGCGACGGCATGGCAGGCCATGCAATTTTTAGCCGTGGCCAATTGCAGATCGGCCAGCGCCGGCGAAGAAACCACCGCACCGGCGGCCAGGGTAGCGATCACCAAGAATACACGTTTCATCGTTAACCTCGTGGGAAGAGTTTTTAATTTGGATTGGGGTACAGTCAGTTAACGCAATTGTAGTGGTGCGGGTTGACCTTGCTTACAAAGGGTTTCCCGCCCAATTTGAGGAATCATTCATGTTTTTTCTGTTCATCGGCGTCATTGGAATTTTGCTGAAATACCTGGAGATCGGTCCTGTGGCAACCCTGGACTGGTGGATGGTCCTGGCCCCGTTTGGCCTGGCTGTGATCTGGTGGTGGTGGGCGGACTCCAGCGGCTACACCAAAAAGAAGGAAATGGAAAAGATGGACAAGCGAAAGCAGGAGCGCATCGACAAGCAGCGTGATGCCATGGGGATGCTCAAAAAAAGGAAATGACCCCCACGGTCGCTCACTTCGTGTAGCTCCCTGCCCCCCGAGGGGGCTGCTGCGCCTGCGGCCCGGCGAAGCCGGTTCCGCGGCCCCTGCTTGAAGGGGAGCGCTGCTCGCTACGCTCGGCGCAAACAAAAAGTCCCTGCAGCTTCGCTGCAGGGACTTTTTTAATTCGCGCGTTGCCGCAATCTCAATAATCGTCGAGCACGGCGCCCTTGCTGGCGCTGGAGGCGTTGAAGGCGAACTTGGCCTGCACGCCGCGCATGTAACGCGGCAGCGGGGCTTTCCAGCCCACTTTGCGTTGAGCCAGTTCGGCGTCATCGATGTTCAGTTGCAGCAGCAATTGTTTCGCGTCGATGGTGATCGAATCGCCTTCCTTGATGAAGGCGATGTTGCCGCCCGCTGCAGCTTCTGGCGCCACGTGGCCGACCACCATGCCCCAGGTGCCACCTGAAAAGCGGCCGTCCGTGATCAGGCCCACCGTTTCGCCCAGGCCCGCGCCTATCAGCGCGCCGGTCGGCGCCAGCATCTCGGGCATGCCGGGGCCGCCCTTGGGGCCGAGATAACGCAGCACCATCACATCACCCGCAACAATCTTTCCGGCCAGGATGGCGGCCAACGCCGACTGCTCGTCGTCGAACACACGCGCCGGGCCGGTCATTACCGGATTTTTCAGGCCGGTGATCTTGGCAACACAGCCTTCAGGCGAGAGGTTGCCTTTGAGAATCGCCAGATGGCCCTGCGCATACATCGGTTTGTCGATGGGACGGATCACGTCCTGGTCGGCGCGCGGCGCATCCGGAACATCCTTGAGCACCTCGGCAATGGTCTGGCCGCTGATGGTCAGGCAGTCGCCATGCAGCAGGCCGGCCGCCAGCAGGATTTTCATGACCTGTGGAATGCCGCCCGCCTTGTGCAGGTCCACCGCCAGGTATTTGCCGCTGGGCTTGAGGTCGCACAGCACAGGCGTCTTGACACGCACGCGCTCGAAGTCGTCAATCGTCCAGTCCACCTCCGCCGCATGGGCAATCGCCAGAAAGTGCAGCACCGCGTTGGTTGAGCCGCCGGTGGCCATGATGACAGCCACGGCGTTTTCAATCGCCTTTTTCGTCACGATGTCGCGCGGCTTGATGTTCTTTTTGATGGCTTCGATCAGCACCTTGGCCGACTCTTTCGCCGAGTTGGCTTTTTCGTCGTGCGGATTGGCCATGGTCGAGGAGTAAGGCAGCGAGATACCAAGAGCCTCGAAGGAAGACGACATGGTGTTGGCGGTGTACATGCCGCCGCAACTGCCGGTGCCGGGAATCGCGCGGCGCTCGATCTGCAGCAGGTCCTCGTCGCTCATGCGGCCGGCCGAATGTTCACCTACGGCTTCGAACACGCTGACGATGTTGAGGTCCTTGCCCTTGTAGCTGCCCGGCAAGATGGTGCCACCGTAGACGTAAATGGATGGCACATTGGCACGCAACATGCCCATCAGGCCCCCTGGCATGTTCTTGTCGCAGCCGCCTACCACCAGAACGCCATCCATCCACTGGCCCTGCACGCAGGTTTCGATGCAGTCGGAAATCACTTCTCTGGAGACCAGAGAATACTTCATGCCCTCGGTGCCCATGGCCATGCCGTCGGAAATCGTGGGCGTGCCAAACACCTGCGCATTGCCGCCGGCTTCCTCGATACCGGCAATCGCAGCGTCGGCAAGTTTTTGCAGGCCGCTGTTGCACGGAGTGATGGTGCTGTGGCCGTTGGCCACACCGACCATGGGTTTCTTGAAGTCGCCGGCTTCGTAGCCCATCGCGTAATACATCGAGCGGTTTGGCGCGCGCGCGGTACCTTCGGTGATGTTTTTGCTGCGGCGGTTGATCGCGTCGCCGGCGCCGTCTTTGTCCTGCTGGTTCATGGGATGTCTTCTTTGTAGTGGGGGTTCGAAGTGCAAGTATGCCCCGCCTGGTTTTGCGCTTCCAATATATTTTTTGGCATCCATTAATATGCTGGGCATATGAGTCCCCTCCCCATTGAACTCAGGCTCTGGCGCCAGTTTGCCGCTGTGGCCGAGGAACTGCACTTTGGCCGTGCTGCAGCGCGCCTGCACATGACACAACCGCCGCTGACCCAGGCGATCGCCCACCTTGAAAAGCTGCTGGACGTACGTCTGTTCGACCGCACCAAACGCAGCGTGCAGATGACGCCGGCGGCCACGGCGTTGTTGCCGCAAGTGCTGGACCTGCTCGCACGCGCCCAGGCTTTGCCCGAACAGGCGAGGGCAGCCGATGCCGGGGAGCTGGGGCGCTTGCGGCTGGCTTTTGTGTCCACAGCGGGCTTTTCACTGCTGCCCGCATGGGTGCGGATTTTTCGCGAGCGCAACCCGCAGGTCCAGCTTGAACTGCTGGAAGCCACCGGCGACATGCAGCTCCAGGCTTTCGAGCGCCACGACATCGATGCCGGCGTGATCCTGCACTCACCGGGATTTGCTCCTCCGGGACTGCAAAGCCGGCGGGTGGCGCGGGAGCCGCTGGTGCTGGCGCTGGCTGAACAGCATCCGCTAGCGGCCAGGGCTTCGCTGGTTTTGGACGAGGTGCTGACGCAACCGCTGGTGATTTTCCCGCGTCGCATTTTGCCTTCGCTGTACGACGCGATTTTCGCCACGTACCACGCCGCTGCGCAGTCGCCCCGGGTGGCGCAGGAAGCAATCCAGATGCAGACCATCGTCAACCTGGTGTCGGCCGGTCTGGGCGTGGCATGGGTGCCCGACAGCGTGCGGCAGTTCCAGCGGCCTGGCGTGATCTATCGCAGTGTGGCGGGCAAGAAAGGCCGCCAGGTGCCGGTATGTGAAACCAGCCTGGTCTGGCCCGAGGGGGCTGTCCCGGCCTGCGTGACGCGATTCATAGATTGCGCGCCGGCCTGGCCCGGCTGAACGCTGCCCGGTTGTGGCCGCTGGCACAATAAGCCGCATGCTGATTCACCCCACCATCGACCCCGTCGCCTTGCAGTTGGGCCCGCTGGCCATTCACTGGTACGGCCTGACTTATCTGGCTGCCTTTGGCCTGTTCCTGTTTCTGGGCATGCGCCGCCTGCGGCATGAGCCCTATGCGTCGATGACCGGCGCTGCCGCGTGGAGCCGCAAGGACATCGAGGACATCCTGTTTCTCGGCGTGATGGGTGTGGTGCTCGGCGGGCGCATCGGTTACTGCCTGTTCTACAAGCCCGGCTATTACCTGGCGCATCCGCTGGAGATTTTGTATGTCTGGCAGGGCGGCATGAGTTTCCACGGCGGCATGCTGGGTGTGCTGGTGTCGCAGATCTGGTTTGCGCGCACGCGGCAAAAACCCTGGCTGCAGGTGATGGACTTGATTGCACCTTGCGTACCGACGGGGCTGGCGGCGGGGCGAGTCGGTAATTTCATCAACGGCGAATTGTGGGGCCGCCTGAGCAGCCCCGACTTGCCTTGGGGCATGGTGTTCAGGAACAGCGGCACGCTGGCGCCGCGACACCCCTCGCAGGTCTACCAGTTTCTGCTGGAGGGCCTGTTGCTGTTTGTGCTGCTGTGGCTGTATGCCCGCAAACCGCGCAAAACCGGGCAGGTATCGGCGGCCTTTCTGGTCGGCTACGGCGTGTTCCGTTTCATCGCCGAGTTTTTCCGCGAGCCCGACGACTATCTCGGCATCCTGGCGCTGGGAATGAGCATGGGCCAATGGTTGTGCCTGCCCATGGTCGCGGCCGGTGTCTGGCTCTGGATGTGGGCTGAAAAGCGGGCCTAGCCCACGCCAAATTTGCCAGATATGCTATCAATTGGATAGCAGACCAGCTGCTCGCGTGATAGCAATCAGCGGCAGCAAGCCCGGTCCCTGCGGACCAGTGTCCGGGTTTTTACCTGTGATTTTGTGCGCCAACCTCCTTGCCAGACTGTTCTCAGTCTTTAATAATTACCTGTAATTATAGGAAATTATGAAGATTCAAGCGATTCAGCGCGAAGAATTTGCTGCCCGTGGTTGTCGGCGCGGACTTTGCTCGTCGGCGCGTGGTCTTCAATTAGGCGGGGCGGACTGACAGCATGCGCCTCGTCCAGAACTCACTGCACCAGGAAGTCGCAGCCACCTTGCGCGAGCAGATTTTTGCCGGCCTGTATGCACCCGGCAGCTTTCTCGATGAACTGGTGCTGTGCGAACGCCTGCAGATTTCGCGGACGCCGCTGCGTGAGGCGCTCAAGGTGCTGACCGCCGAGGGGCTGCTGCGTCACGAGCCACGGCGTGGCTGCTTTATCAGTGAGGTGACCGAAAAAGACTTGGACGACATCTTCCCGGTGATTGCGCTGCTGGAAGGCCGCTGCGCCTTCGAGGCGGCGCGCAATGCGACCGACGCCGACCTCGCCGCGCTGACGACGCTGCACGAACGCCTGAACAGCCACGCGCAGGCCAGCCGCCTCAACGACTACTACGACACCAACTTCGCGATCCACGAAGCCATCATCACGCTGGCCGACAACCGCTGGCTGGCCATGGCAATCGCCGATTTGCGCAAGATCCTCAAGCTGGCACGCTCGCAGCAATTGCACGCGCCTGGCCGTCTCGCGCAAAGCCTGTCCGAACATATGGCGGTGTTTGCCGCTCTGAAAGCCAGAGACAGCGCAGGCGCCGAAGCCGCCATGCGCACCCACCTGACCCGCCAGCGAGAAGCCCTCAGGGAACTCGCCAGGAGTCAGAGAACGAAGGTGCTGGCATGACCTACCTGACGAGGGGCCCCGGCAGAATGCTGGGGATCGGCAGTAAAGGTCAGGCCAGCGGAGAGCAGACACCTTTTTGCCCGCTGATCGTTAGCGCCACAGGAGGCGACGGCATGACCTACCTGACGAGGGGCCCCGGCAGAATGCTGGGGATCGGCAGTAAAGGTCAGGCCAGCGGAGAGCCGACACCCGGCTTTATGCAAATCGATGACGCCACAGGAGGCGACGGCAAGACCCACCTGGCGAGGGGCCCCAGCGCAGTTGGGGATCGACAGCAGGCGAATGCCAGCGCAGAGTCGACACCTTTTTGCCCGCTGATCGTTAGCGCCACAGGAGGCGAAGGCAAGACCCACCTGGCGAGGGGCCCCAGCTTGCTGGGGATCGGCAGTAAAGGTCATGTCAGCAAGGAGTCGACACCTTTTCGCTCCCTGACCGCTAACGCATTGGGAGGCGACAGCATGAGCCCGTTCATCGTCAGCGCCTCGAGAACCCACAGGATGCAGTTCCTGATGAAGCCTCATGCACATGGGCGCATCAGCGATTCCCGTTTTCAAACCACCCCACAGGCCACCTCATGAACACGCCCGACTGGATCACCCGCAGCGTGGCCATCTTGCGCAGCCCTGATAAATCCGAGTCAAAAGGCGTGCCAGCCCATACAGAACGGGCGCAAGCAGCTACCAAATCAGGAGCAGGTGCGGCGGCGGTGCGCAGCACCCGCGAGCGGCTCAACGCCACCTTGCGGCAAAAAGAAGAAGCCCTGTCGCCGCGCGTGCTGCGCCGCACGCTGGAAGAACTCAAGGCCATCGTTGATCCGCAGGTCAGCGAGATTGAAGGTGGGCGCCGCGCCATGGGTGTGGCCGGCTGGTATGCCAATGCCTCGCTCGACGAGCGCCGCGACATGTGGCTGCTGATGAGTGAGCAGTTTGTCGCCGACGCTGCCAGGGTCAAGCTGGCGCAGACGCAATTCGCGGCCGCAGTCGGCACGCCCGACGAAGCCGTGGCCGAAGTGCGTTACCGGCGCGCCACCGTGTCGCCGCGCCGGCGCCTGCTGCAGCGCTTCAGCGCCTTCCCGGAAGGATTCCGTTTTCTGGTGAACCTGCGCGCCGATCTGTTGCCGCATCTCAAGGCGGACAAGCGCCTGCAAGCGCTGGATGTCGAGATGGAGTACATGTTCTCGACCTGGTTTGACGTGGGTTTCCTGGACCTGCGTCGCATCAGCTGGGACTCGCCGGCTTCGCTGATCGAAAAGTTGATCAGGTACGAGGCCGTACACGACATCAAGAGCTGGGCCGATGTGAAAAACCGGCTCGACAGCGACCGCCGTTGCTACGGGTTTTTCCATCCCCGCATGCCCGACGAGCCGCTGATTTTTGTCGAAGTGGCGCTGATCGACGACATGGCCGACAGCATCATGCCGCTGCTCGACGAGTCGGCCGCGCCGGCTGATCTGAAAAAAGCCACGACCGCGATTTTTTATTCGATCAGCAATACGCAGACCGGCTTGCGCGGTGTGAGTTTCGGCGATTCGCTGATCAAGCGCGTGGTCGAGACGCTGCATGAAGAGTTTCCGCGTCTGAAGAACTTTGCGACGCTGTCGCCTATTCCAGGGTTTCGTTCCTGGCTGGGAAAAAATGCGGTCAACCTCTTGACGCAACTCGACGAGAAGGAACGCACGCTGCTGGGCCGGGCGGTTGGCTTCGAGCCGCCCACGGCGCAACATTTCCTTACTGCGGCCGACAATGCGCTGACCCTGAACGAGAAGTCGGCCGTGCGCCGTGTGTTACTGCATTGCGCCGCTCACTACCTGGGGCGGGAACTCGACGATGGCAAGCCGCTGGATCCGGTCGCCCGCTTTCATCTGGGCAATGGCGCGCGCGTGGAGCGCATCAACTGGGGCGGTGATCCCTCGCCGAAGGGTCTGAAACAGTCCTGCGGCCTGATGGTCAACTACCTTTACGATCTCAAGCGGCTGGACAAGCACCGCGCTCTGCTCGCGCAGGGGAAAATCCCCGTATCCGGTGCCATCGAAGATTTGTATATTTGAGTTTTGTTTTTGAACCGTTTTTATTGATTCACAAAAACAGGAGACAGCATGACATCGAGTTTTGACATCAAGGCATCCCGGCGGGATGTGCTGCGTGCCGCTGCGGCGGGCGCCGCTGCATTTTCAATGGGCAGCTATGCGCAATCGACCTGGCCGGTCAAGCCGGTCAACATGATCGTGCCTTTCCCGGCCGGCGGCGGCACCGATGCGTTTGCACGCCCGATGTCTGCACAATTCTCGCGCCTGACCGGCAAGCAACTGATCATCGACAACCGCGGCGGTGCCGGCGGCACGCTCGGCGCCAGCATTGCAGCCAAGGCTGCGCCCGATGGTTACACGCTGTTCATGGGCGCGGTGCACCACACGATTGCGCCCAGCATGTACCCCAAGCTGGACTACGACATCGAGAAGGACCTGGTGCCGCTGATCCTGGTGGCCAGCGTGCCGCAGGTGGTGGTGGTCAACCCGCAAAGGTTGCCGGTCGCCAACTTCAGGGAGTTTCTGGACAACGCCCGCAAGAACCCCGGCAAGCTCAATTACGGCTCGGCCGGTGCCGGCACCTCGCACCATCTCGCGGGTGAGTTGTTCAAGCAGCAGACCAAAACATTCATCACCCACATTCCCTACCGCGGCGCCGGCCCGGCCCTGCAGGGCCTGATCGCCGGTGATGTCGAGATGATGTTCGACGGTCTCGGTTCCTCGGCGGCCCATATTGCCGGTGGCCGCATCAAGGCGTTGATGGTGTCCGGCAACAAGCGCAACCCGGCGATTCCGGATGTGCCGAGCGCCGCCGAGATGGGTCTGCCCGACTACAACGTGACCACCTGGTACGGCGTGTGGGGACCCAAAGGCATGCCGGCTGACGCCCAGGCGCGCGCCATCGAAGAAATCCGCAAAGCCTGCACCACGGACGAAGCCAAGGCGGTCTGGGCGCGTCAGGGGGCTGAGTTCGCCGGCCTGAGCGGCCCGCAGTTTGGCAGCTTCATCAGCGCCGAGGTCAAGAAGTGGACGCAGGTGGTCAAGGCTTCCGGCGCGAAACTCGATTAAGAGATGGCCCCCACGCTTGTCGCTTCGCGTACTGCGCTGCCCCCCGAGGGGGCTAATTTCCCTTGGGCCGGCCCGGCGGGAAATTGCATAGCCCCCGCGCTTTTCACTTCGTGTAATACGCTGCCCCTTTCACGACGTGAAGGGGCTGTTCCACCTTGTGGCGGCCCGGCGGTGGATCAGCTTTTTGTCTCTGTCGGCATGAGTACATGAAGGGACAGGTTCGGCTTGCCATCACAGGCAGCATCGCGCGCGTCACCCTGTCCCACCCCGGCAAGCTCAACGCCATGTCGCGTGCGATGTGGCTTGAGTTGCGCGAGGTGTTTGAAGGCATTCAGCAGGACGCGGCCTTGCGCTGCGTGCTGCTGGCCGGTGAAGGCGGCAACTTCTGTGCAGGCGGGGATATCTCCGAGTACGCCGCTTTCCGTTTTGAGGAAGCCAGACTGCGCCACTTTCACGACGAGCAGGTCTGGGGTGGCCTGCAGGCCATGCTGGACTGCGACGTGCCAATCGTGGCTCAGATTGAAGGCGCCTGCATGGGCGCGGGTCTGGAGATCGCGAGTTGCTGCGACCTGCGTCTGGCGGGTGCGTCAGCCCGGTTTGGCGCGCCGATTGCGAAGCTGGGTTTCCCGATGGCGCCGCGTGAGATGGCGCTGGTGATGGGTGCCGCCGGTGAACTGAGCACACGCGAGATGCTGCTGGCAGCCGCAGTGCTGGACGCAGCCACGGTGGCGCAGCGGGGCTTTCTCAATCGCGTGGTGCCAGACCACGAGGTAGTGGCCGAAGCCACCGCGACGGCCGCAGGTGTTGCGAGTCTCGCGCCGCAGGCTGCACGCCTGAACAAACAGTCTTTTCGGGCTCTGGCCCATATCCAGATTGCGCGAGAAGCTACTGATTTAATAGCAAATGCTTACAATTATGCGGATTCCGCCGAACACCGGGAAGGGGTGATGGCCTTTGTCGAAAAACGTTCACCGCAATTTTAAGAACTTGCCCGTCCTGTTTCTTGTCCCGATCTCCAGGTGAACCAGCAATGAAAAACAACAATCTGTTCGCCGCCTTGCGCGCGGCCTTTCCCGAGGACCTCGACGCCATTGCGGTCGAGACCGACAGTGGCCTGTATTACTCCTGGGGGGACCTGGAGCGCGGCACGGCCATGCTGGCCAACTTGCTGAAGTCGCTGCAGTTGCCTGAGGGCGCGCGCATCGCAGTGCAGGTTGAAAAATCGGTCGAGGCCATGATGCTGTATCTTGCCACCCTGCGCGCCGGCTATGTGTTCCTGCCACTGAACACCGCCTACCAAAGCGCCGAGATGGAATATTTCATCGCCAACGCCGAGCCCTCGGTGGTGGTGTGCGGACGCAAAAATTTCGGCTGGGTCAGCAAGATCGCGTTCCAGCATGGCACCTACAACGTCTTCAGCCTGGACGACAACCGCATCGGCTCGCTGCTGGACCGCGCCGCGCAATGCAGCGACAGGCATGAGGTAGTGCAGCGCAAGGCCGATGATCTGGCGGCGATTTTGTACACCAGCGGTACCACCGGGCGCAGCAAGGGTGCCATGTTGTCGCACGGCAACCTGTCTGACAACGCGCAGGTGCTCAAGGACTATTGGGGCTGGACGGCTACCGGAGGGCCTGAAGGCCGTGGCGATGTGCTGATTCATGCGCTGCCGATTTTTCATGTGCACGGCCTGTTCGTCGCCATCCACGGCGCGCTGATCAACGGCAGCAAGATGATCTGGCTGTCGAAGTTCGATCCGAAGCTCGTTGTCGACAAGCTGCCTGAGGCCACCGTCTTCATGGGCGTGCCTACGTTGTATGTGCGCCTGCTGGCCGAGCCAGGGCTCACGCGCGAGGCTTGCCGCAACATGCGCCTGTTTGTCGCCGGATCGGCGCCGCTGCTGATCGAAACCTTCAAGGCCTGGCAGGAACGCACCGGCCACACGATTCTGGAGCGTTACGGCATGAGTGAGACTGCCATGCTTACCTCCAACCCCTATGAGGGCGAACGCCGCGGTGGCACTGTCGGTTTCGCGTTGCCGGGGGTCAAGCTTCGGGTGCAGGGCGATGGTGGCCAGCCGCTGCCGGCCGGCGAGGTCGGCGGCATCGAGGTCCAGGGCCCTAACGTGTTCCAGGGTTACTGGCGCATGCCGGAAAAAACAAAAGAAGAGTTCACAGCCGATGGATTCTTCAAGACTGGTGACGTCGGAAAAATCGACGAACGCGGCTATATCCACATCGTCGGGCGCAGCAAGGACCTGATCATCAGCGGCGGCTACAACGTTTACCCGGCCGAGATCGAGGGCTACATCAATGACATGCCCGGTGTGGTTGAGAGCGCGGTGGTCGGCGTGCCGCACCCTGACTTCGGCGAGGTTGGCGTGGCCATCGTGATCGCCAGACCCGGCAATACGCTTGACGGGGAGGCCATCATTTCCGCCTTGAAATCGGGGCTGGCCAACTTCAAGATTCCCAAGCGCTGTTTTGTGGTGACCGAACTGCCGCGCAACACCATGGGCAAGGTGCAGAAGAATTTGCTGCGCGAGCTGCACAAGCAACTGTTCGCGGGCTGAGGTGCCAAGGAAGCGCTGAGTAAGTCCTTGCGGAAGTGCGGCAGCCGGATCGGGATGGGATGCAAGGTGGATTTCGCAGTCAATAGCTGGCTATTGACAAGAAAGCCAACGCAGCAGACCGCCCGAGTCCGGGTGATTGCGCGCCGCAGGGGGCTTGTTCAGCGCTTCCCTAGCCTCTGGCGCGCTGGGGCAGCGTGGCCAGCACCACACCCGCCAGCGCCAGCGCAAAGGCCGCTCCTTGCGCCGCTCCCATGGGCTCGCCCAGTACAAACACGCCGACCAGCGCCGCGCTGATGGGCAGCATCACGGTGAAAACACCGGCCCTGCTGGCCGGCACACCTTTGAGGCCTGTCATCCACAGCCACACCGTCCAGACACTGGCGGCCAACGCGTAAAACAGCAGCAGCAGCCAGCTTGCCGACGCCACTGCCGCAAAGTCAAAACTCCAGGCCAGCCACAGGCCCATGGGTGTCACCAGCACAAAACCCCAGAGGTTGATCAGCGCGGTGATGCGTTTGGCGCCCAGCGCACCGGTGAGCTTTTTGCCGATCACCGCATAAGCGGCTTCGCAGAGCACCGCGCCGAGCAGCAGCAGGTTGCCCAGCCAAACCGTTTTCGAAGAAAAATCGGCCTCCAGCCCTTGTCCGGCGGGGTTGGGAGGCTCTGATTTTGATAGCGACACCAGCGCAATGCCGAGCACCGCGCAGGCCACTGCCAGCCACACCCGCGGGCTGATGCGCTCGCGCAGGAACAGCCAGCTCAGCGTCGCCACCACGGCGGGAATGGCTGCCATGATGACGCCGGCGGCGACTGTGCTAGACAGGCTGACGCCATACAACATGCAGATCGAAAACAGAAAGTTGCCGAGAAAGGATTCGAGGAACACCAGTTGCCGCGTCTGGCGCGTCATTGGCGCTTCGTCGACGGGTTTTTTCAGCCAGTGCAGCATGGCCGCGCCGCCGATACCGAAACGCAGCCAGGCCAGCAGGAACACGGGGAAGATCGCCACCAGCGGTTTGGACAGCGCCACGTAGCTGCCGACCAGCGACATGCTGAGACCCAGGCAGGCGTAGGCCAGAATGCGGTTCATTAAAGCGGGGTTCTTTCTGAAGTGGTGCGGCGCTGCTGCCGGGGCTGCAACAATGAGCGGAAATCATGCCTCAATTTGCGAACTGAACCCATGACCACGCCCGCCACTCGCCACGTTTTTGTCTATGGCACCTTACGCCGCGGGGAGGTGCGCGACATCACCCGCTTGCAGCCGGCACCGGTGTTTGTTGGCATGGCCAGCGTGGCAGGCAGGCTCTACGACCTCGGCTCCTATCCTGGGCTGCTGCTCGGTGGCGCGAACAGGGTGACCGGCGAGATCTATGCGATCAGCGCCGAGCTCGAACGCCTGCTCGACGAGATCGAGGAAGTCTGGCCACTGCAGACCGGCGAGTATCGCAAGCGTGAAGTGGAGGTGCAAAGGGAGGGCGCTGGCTCTGCGGCAGGGCCGGTTTGCCTGGTTTATGAAATCGACGCATCCCGTCTGGCGGGTTGCCCGGTCATCACCAGCGGCGATTGGCGTCTCCGCACGCCGGCCTCCTGATTTCAGGCGCCGGCCGTGAGTCGGCGGGCGATTTCCGCAGAACACTGTCCTCCTGGCGGTCAGCACTGCTTGAACAGGCCACATTTCATGATTGGAGAAATCATTCCATATTGTGAGATTCTTAAATGCTGCAATGCGCCAAAATTTCTCAATGCAAGAAAATGTTTTTCACATTGCAATAATTTCTCTGAAGATGCTTGATTTTATTGGAAAAGATTTTTGTCTTATATAAGACATAAGAGCTTAACAAAGTCTTGTAGAAGACTTAAAGTGGAGCTCAGAACAAACAGCACGGCAAGCAAAGAAGTGCAGCCCGGTTTGTCCCCTTTTTCTTTCAACCTCCGGAGTGACCCCATGCCACAGACCCTCACCGAACAACTGAGCCGCGAACAGCAAATTGCCGCCCTCGAAAAAGACTGGGCGACCAACCCCCGCTGGAAAGGCATCAAGCGCGGCTACAGCGCCGCCGACGTCGTGCGCCTGCGCGGCTCCTTCCCGATCGAGCACACGCTGGCCCGCCGCGGCGCCGAAAAACTCTGGAACCTGCTGCACACCGAACCTTATGTGAACACCCTGGGTGCGCTGACGGGCGGCCAGGCCATGCAGCAGGTCAAGGCCGGCGTGAAAGCCATCTACCTCTCGGGCTGGCAGGTCGCCGCCGACAACAACACTTACTCGTCGATGTACCCCGACCAGTCGCTGTACCCAGTGGATTCGGTGCCCAAGGTGGTTGAGACCATCAACAACACTTTCCGCCGTGCCGACGAGATCCAGCACTCCAAGGGCATCGACGCCGGCGACAAGGATTACATCGACTACTTTGCGCCCATCGTGGCCGATGCAGAAGCCGGTTTCGGCGGTGTGCTCAATGCTTTTGAGTTGATGAAGGCCATGATCAAGGCCGGCGCCGGTGCCGTGCACTGGGAAGACCAGCTCGCGTCCGTCAAGAAGTGCGGCCACATGGGCGGCAAGGTGCTGTTGCCGACACGCGAGTCGTGCCAGAAGCTGATCGCTGCCCGCATGGCGGCCGACGTTCTGGGCGTGCCAACACTCGTGATTGCGCGCACCGACGCGGAAGCTGCCGACCTGCTGACCTCCGACTACGACGAGATCGACAAGCCTTTCCTGACCGGTGAGCGCACGGCAGAAGGTTTCTACAAGACCCGCAAGGGCATGGACCAGGCCGTCGCCCGCGCCAATGCCTATGCGCATTACGCCGACCTGGTGTGGTGCGAGACCGGTACGCCCGACCTCGATTTCGCCAAGAAGTTCGCCGACGCCGTGCACAAGGTGCACCCCGGCAAGATGCTGGCCTACAACTGCTCGCCGTCATTCAACTGGAAGAAAAACCTGGACGACGCGACGATTGCCAAGTTCCAGCGCGAGCTCGGCGCCATGGGTTACAAGTACCAGTTCATCACGCTCGCCGGCATCCACTCCATGTGGTACAACATGTATGACCTGTCGCAGGACTACGTCAAGCGCGGCATGACGGCGTACATCGAGAAGGTGCAGGAGCCCGAATTCGCAGCGCGCGACCGCGGCTACACCTTTGTGTCGCACCAGCAGGAAGTCGGCACCGGTTACTTCGACGAAGTGACCACGGCCATCCAGGGCGGCAAGTCCAGCGTGACCGCGCTGACCGGCTCGACCGAAGAAGAGCAGTTCCACTGAGCTGATACGCCCTGAAAGCTGCCGCTTTGCAGCGGCTGCGGCCCGGCCCGCGCTTCATGCGCAGGCCGGGCTTTTTTCTTGGGCTTGTGGCGGTTTTCGCGTAGAGTGCGGCTGATTCAAGCCACACTGCGGGAGCACGTGATGTCGGACGCCACCATGGGTTCCAAAAGGACGCCTTGCCCGGACTGCCATGGGACCGGCGAACTGCGCATCGACAGCGAAAATACCAACGAGGACCTCGAGGTCGAAAAGCAGACCGTGATCGCCGACTGCCCGCGTTGCATGGGGCTGGCGTTTTTTCCGCCGGACCCGCCCTGAGCCGCCTGGCCAAAGCTGCCGTAAAATATCGCCATGCAATCAATCAAGCTGGAAACAGGAAGGATAGTCCGGGTTATGACACCGCGAACTACGACCACGCCTCCAGTTTGGAGTCATCCAGGGCGCTAGCCGCACCCCCAGGTGATTTATAGCTACTGATTCAATAGCATTCCTCCAATCCAACCTCAAGCAAAGCGCGGCAGTCACCGCGCTTTTTTATTGTCCGAGCCAGACCACCATGATCAAAATTACGCTGCCAGACGCTTCGATCCGTGAATTCCCCGAATCGGTGACGGTCGCCGAAGTCGCCGCCTCCATCGGTGCCGGCCTGGCCAAAGCCGCGCTCGGGGGCAAGGTCAACGGCAAGGTGGTGGACACCAGCTACCTGATTACCGCCGACAGCCCGCTGGCCATCATCACGGCCAGGGACCCCGAAGGCCTGGACATGATCCGCCATTCGGCTGCCCACCTGCTGGCCTACGCTGTCAAGGAATTGTTTCCCGATGCGCAGGTCACGATTGGCCCGGTGATCGAAAACGGCTTCTTCTATGACTTTTCGTATAAGCGGCCCTTCACGCCGGACGATCTGGCGGCCATTGAAAAGAAAATGACTGAGCTGGCCGCCAAGGACGAGCCGGTGACGCGCCGTGTGTTGCCGCGTGACGAAGCTGTGGCCCACTTCAAGGCGATCGGCGAACACTACAAGGCCGAGATCATTGCCAGCATCCCGGCCAATGAAGATGTGTCGCTGTACCGCGAAGGCAAGTTCGAGGATTTGTGCCGCGGCCCGCACGTGCCCAGCACCGGCAAGCTGAAGTTCTTCAAGCTGATGAAGCTGGCTGGCGCCTACTGGCGCGGCGACCACAACAACGAGATGCTGCAGCGCATCTACGGCACGGCCTGGGCCACGAAAGACGAACTGCAGCAGTACCTGACCATGCTGGAGGAGGCGGAAAAGCGCGACCACCGCAAGCTGGGCCGCGAACTCGACCTGTTCCATATCGACGACCACGCACCAGGCCTGGTGTTCTGGCACCCCAAGGGCTGGACCGTGTGGCAGGGCGTCGAGCAGTACATGCGCAAGGTTTACCAGGACAACGGTTACCAGGAGGTCAAGGGGCCGCAGATCATTGACAAGACGCTGTGGGAAAAAACCGGTCACTGGGACAAGTACCGCGACAACATGTTCACGACAGAGAGCGAAAAACGCGAGTACGCACTCAAGCCCATGAACTGCCCCGGCCACATCCTGATCTTCAAGCAGGGCATCAAGAGTTACCGCGACCTGCCACTGCGTTACGGCGAATTTGGCCAGTGCCACCGCAATGAGCCCTCGGGCGGCCTGCACGGCATCATGCGGGTGCGAGGTTTCACACAGGACGACGGCCACATCTTCTGCACCGAGGAGCAGATCCTCAAGGAATGTGTCGACTACACGACCCTGCTGCAGAAGGTGTACACCGACTTCGGCTTCAAGAACATCATCTACAAGGTTGCCACGCGGCCCGAGGCGCGTATTGGCTCTGACGAGAGCTGGGACAAGGCTGAACACGCGCTGATGGAAAGCCTGCGGGCCTCGGGCTGCGAGTTCGAGATTTCACCGGGCGACGGCGCGTTCTACGGCCCTAAGATTGAATACACCCTGAAAGACGCGATTGGCCGGCAGTGGCAGTGCGGCACGATGCAGGTCGATTTCTCGATGCCGGAGCGGCTGGACGCGGAATACGTGGGCGAGGACGGTGCCCGGCACAGACCTGTCATGCTGCACCGGGCGATTGTGGGCAGCCTGGAGCGCTTTATCGGGATTTTGATCGAGGAACACGCCGGCGCGCTGCCAACCTGGCTGGCGCCGGTGCAGGTTTCGGTCCTCAATATCACCGATGCACAGGCTGAATACTGTCGCGAAATAGCTAAAACGCTTCAAAATCAAGGGCTTAGGGTCAACGTCGACCTGCGCAATGAGAAAATTACGTATAAAATACGGGAGCACTCAATGCAAAAGCTGCCTTACATTCTGGTCGTGGGCGACAAGGAGAAGGAAGCCGGCGCGGTTGCCGTGCGCGCCCGGGGTAACAAAGACCTTGGCGTCATGTCGCTCGAAGCCTTCGTCCAGACGATTGCCTCTGACATTACCCAAAAAGCCTGATTGTTGACTTCTTTGTGAGTCAAGTCGGCTATTCGTCCTTGCTGGACGGGCGCAAGCCGCTATAGCTTTTATAGCAATGTTTACAGGATTAAAACCATCGCTACTGAATTTCGTGACCGCCGTCACCGTGAAGAACGCAAGCACCGCTTGAACCGTGAAATCATGGCCCCTGAGGTACGCCTCACAGGGCCCGACAATGAGCCTTTGGGCGTTGTCAGCATCATGGAAGCCCTGCGCCTGGCAGGTGAGGCGGACGTTGACCTTGTTGAAATCTCCCCCACTGCGGTTCCGCCAGTGTGTCGGTTGATGGATTACGGCAAGTTCAAGTACGCCGAGCAGAAAAAAGCGGCAGAAGCGAAGTCCAAGCAGAAGGTCATCGAGGTCAAGGAAATCAAGTTCCGGCCCGGTACCGACGATGGGGACTACAACATCAAATTGCGCAATATCAAGCGCTTTTTGGAAGAGGGCGACAAGTGCAAGATCACCTTGCGTTTTCGCGGTCGCGAGATCACGCACCAAGAGCTGGGTCTGGCCCTGCTGGCGCGTATCCGTGACGAGTTGGCTGATTTGATAGTGGTGGAGCAGTTTCCCAAGCTCGAAGGCCGGCAGATGGTCATGATGATCGCGCCGGGCAAGAAGAAGGTAGCTGCCAAGCCCGCAGCGGCGCCCGCGGAAGCGGCACCGGTAGCATCGACAAACGCCTGAGGGCGCTGTCGCAAGAGGAGTTTGAGCCTGCAGGTGTGGTTACCGGCGGGTTTTAAAGGGGGGATGCGAAAGCATGTCCCGCGAAGGCAGGTCACACTGCTTTCCAAACGTGGCGACGTGAAACTCGCCATTACAAGTGGAAGAGCTAAAAACTCGCCACTACAAGTGGCTCGGGGCCATCAAGTCTGCGGAAGGTTCGCAGCGCCTCACGAGCACAAATGAAAAGGAGCATTCAATGCCCAAAATGAAGACCAAAAGCGGCGCCAAAAAGCGTTTCCGCGTTCGTCCTGGTGGCACCGTCAAGCGCGGTCAAGCCTTTAAACGTCACATCCTGACCAAGAAGACCACCAAAAACAAACGTCACCTGCGTGGTTCAGTTGCTGTTCATGAGACCAATATGGGTCACATGGCACAGATGCTGCCCGGCATGGGCATTTAATTAACGACGAACAAGGAGTACTCACATGCCTCGCGTCAAACGTGGTGTAACGGCTCGCGCCCGCCACAAAAAAGTTCTCGCCCTTGCAAAAGGTTTCCGCGGCCGCCGCGGCAATGTCTTCAGGATCGCCAAAGAAGCGGTGATGAAGGCCGGGCAATATGCCTACCGTGACCGTCGCACCAAAAAGCGCGTGTTCCGCCGCCTCTGGATTGCGCGTATCAACGCCGCCAGCCGTTCGTTCGGC
This sequence comes from Polaromonas eurypsychrophila, assembly GCF_014641715.1. GTDB lineage: Bacteria > Pseudomonadota > Gammaproteobacteria > Burkholderiales > Burkholderiaceae_C > Polaromonas > Polaromonas eurypsychrophila. The sequence goes on from NZ_BMIG01000007.1 coordinate 68,938, forward strand.
ATGACCTACAGCCAGTTTGCCAACGGCCTGAAAAAAGCCGGCATCGAGATCGACCGCAAGGTTCTGTCCGACATGGCAATCCATGACAGCGCCGCTTTTGGTGCCATCGTGGATCAGGTCAGGGCCAAGCTGGCTGCCTGATTTTCAGGGCAGGACGCTATTGAATTAATAGCGGCTTGCGTACGAAAATAAAGGGCTGGAGCTTGAAAAGGCTCTGGCCCTTTTCCGTTGATGGGGCAGCAACAGGGGCTGCCGCAGTTGGCAAGTTAATTACAAGAAATTTATGAACGAACTTGATGCTCTGGTGGATTCGGCAAAAGCCGGTTTTGCGCAAGCGGGCACACCCGCCGACCTGGAAAATGCGAAAGCCCGGTTCCTGGGCAAAGCCGGGCGCATCACCGAACTCATGAAAGGCCTGGCGGCCCTGCCGGTGGACGAGAAGAAGTCCCGCGGCGCCGCCATCAACCTTGCCAAGCAGGCCATCGAAACCGCGCTGACCGCGCGCCGCCAGGCGCTGGCCGATGCCGAGTTACAGCTCCAGCTCAAGGCCGAGGCCCTTGATGTGAGTCTGCCGGGCCGCCAGCGGCCCACGGGTGGCCTGCATCCGGTGTCGTTGACGCTCGAGCGCATCGAGGCGATTTTCGGCTCCATGGGTTTTGATGTCGCGCAAGGCCCGGAGATCGAAACTGACTGGTTTAACTTCACCGCGCTAAATACACCCGAGGACCATCCGGCGCGTTCGATGCACGACACCTTTTATGTCGAGGGCGGCACCGAAACCGCTCCCAACCTGCTGCGCACCCACACCAGCCCGATGCAGATCCGGTATGCCGTGCAGCACGTCAAAAAGCACCGCGCACTGATTGATGCCGGTGGTGCGATGCCGGAGATACGCGTGATCGCGCCGGGCCGCACCTACCGCGTCGACAGCGATGCCACGCATTCGCCGATGTTCCATCAGTGCGAAGGCCTGTGGATAGGCGAAAACGTCAGCTTCAAGGACCTGAAGGTGGTGTTCACTGACTTTTGCCGGACATTTTTCGAAAGCGATGACCTGGTGCTGCGTTTTCGTCCCAGCTTTTTCCCGTTCACAGAGCCCAGCGCCGAGATCGACATTCAGTTCCAGGCGGGCCCATTGGCTGGCCGCTGGCTGGAAGTGGCAGGCTCCGGCCAGGTGCATCCGAACGTGGTGCGCAACATGGGCCTGGACCCAGAGCTGTACATCGGGTTTGCCTTCGGCATGGGGCCGGACCGGTTGACCATGCTGCGTTATGGCGTCAATGACTTGCGGCTGTTCTTCGACGGCGACCTGCGTTTTCTGTCGCAGTTCCAGTAACCCACCAGGCTTGATCACCACATGCAATTTCCCGAATCCTGGTTGCGCGAATTCTGCAACCCCCCTCTGAGCACCGAAGCCCTGGCCGAAACGCTGACCATGGCCGGCCTGGAGGTCGAAGAACTCAAACCGGTGGCACCGCCATTCACCAAAATTGTCGTCGGCGAGATCCGTGAAGCGGTGCAGCACCCGGACGCTGACCGATTACGCGTCTGCCAGGTGGACGTGGGGCAGGGCACCCTGCTCAATATCGTTTGCGGCGCGCCGAATGCGCGTGTCGGCATCAAGGTGCCCTGTGCCCTGGTTGGCGCAGAACTACCCCCCGGCGAGGACGGCAAGCCCTTCCTGATCAAGGTTGGCAAGCTGCGAGGCGTGGAAAGCCAGGGCATGTTGTGTTCGGCCCGTGAACTCAAGTTGTCGGAAGACCACGGCGGCCTGCTGGAACTTGCCACTGATGCACGGGTCGGCCAGGACATCCGTGCGCACCTGAATCTCGATGACACCTTGTTCACCCTCAAGCTCACGCCCAATCTTGCGCATTGCCTGAGCGTGTACGGCGTGGCCCGCGAAGTTGCCGCCCTGACAGGTGCGCCGCTGAAAGCCCCGGCCTTCCCACCGGTCGCTGTGTCGGGTGCTGACAAACTTCCCGTCACCATCAGTGCACCTGACCTGTGCGGCCGTTTTTCCGGCCGCATCGTGCGCAAGGTCAACACCCAGGCAATCACACCCGCCTGGATGGTGGATCGCCTTGCACGTTGCGGCCAGCGCAGCGTCACGGCGCTGGTGGATATTTCCAACTATGTGATGTTCGAGCTGGGCCGTCCGTCGCATATTTTTGACCTCGACAAGATCCATGGCGGCCTCGATGTGCGCTGGGGCAAGTCTGGCGAATCGCTCAAGCTGCTCAACGGCAGCACCGTGACGGTCGATGAAAAAGTCGGTGTGATTGCCGACGGTAGCCAGGTCGAGTCGTTGGCCGGCATCATGGGCGGCGACGCCACGGCGGTGTCGGACACAACAGAAAGTATTTATGTGGAAGCGGCTTTTTGGTGGCCGAAGGCGATTGCCGGGCGTTCACGCCGCTACAATTTCTCCACCGATGCCGGGCACCGCTTTGAGCGCGGTGTCGATCCTGGCCAGACGGTTGAGCACATCGAACGCATCACGCAACTGATCCTCGACATCTGCGGCACGCCGGACACCGTCTGCGGTCCCATCGACGATGTGCGGGTCAGCATGCCGGAAGCCGCTCCCGTCACTCTGCGGGTTGCGCGTGCCGTCAAGGTCATCGGCATGCCTTTGACCCAGGCGCAGTGCGCCGACGCGCTGCGGCGCCTGGGATTGCCGGTAACGGAAGGCGAGGGCACGCTGAGGGTCACGCCGCCAAGTTACCGCTTCGACCTGCAGATCGAGGAAGACCTGATCGAGGAAGTCGTGCGGATGATCGGTTACCAGCAACTGCCGGCGACACCGCCGCTGGCGCCCATCACCGCACACGTCCGTACGGAGGCGCAGCGCAGCGGGTTTGCGGTGCGGCGAGCGCTGGCGGGCCTGGGCTACCAGGAAACCATCAATTTCAGTTTTGTCGAAGAGCGCTGGGAGCATGAACTTGCCGGCAACCCCCATCCCATCAAGCTGCTGAACCCGATCGCCAGCCAGATGAGCGTGATGCGTTCGTCCCTGCTTGGCTCGCTGCTGCAAGTGCTGAAATTCAACATCGACCGCAAGGCCGGCCGTGTCAATGTGTTTGAGTTGGGGCGCGTGTTTTTGCGCGACCCAGCCAGCTTGAATACCGACACCACGGTAGCGGGTTTTGACCAGCCCATGCGCGTGGCTGGTCTGGCATATGGGCCGCGCGAAGGATTGCAGTGGAGCCTGTCCGACAAGGGTGTGGACTTCTTCGACGTCAAGGGTGATGTGCAAGCCCTGTTGTCGCCGCTGCCGGCGGTGTTCATGCCGGGCAGCCATCCCGCCATGCATCCCGGCCGTTGTGCCAGTGTGGCGGTCAACGGCCACGCCATCGGTTTTGTCGGCGAGTTGCACCCGCAATGGCGCCAAGGCTATGAGCTGGCGCAGGCGCCGATTATCTTTGAACTCGACCTCAACGCCCTGTTGCAGCGGCCAGTCCCCAAGTTCCAGGCGGTCAGCAAGCTGCATCCGATTGAGCGCGACATTGCCGTGATCGTGGCAGAAGGGGTGACACACGCAGCCCTGATGGCGGGCATCCATGCTGCCGACACCCAGGGTTTGCTGAAGTCCGCCACCCTCTTTGATGTCTACAAACCGCAACATGGCAATACCGTGATGCAGCTCGGCGAAAAAAGCCTGGCGGTGCGCTTGGTCCTCGGCAGCGACGACGCTACACTGACCGACGAACAAATCGAAGCGGTCACTCAGGCGGTGCTGACCAGTCTCCAGGTTCGATTGCAGGCGCGCTTGCGTGCCTGAGGTTTCCAACAACAACAGTTATCAGTGAGGAGTGCAGCGTGGAATTTTCCGTTGAAAGTCTTGAAAGTCCCGCGCTCACCAAAGCCCATCTCGCCGAATTGTTGTTTGAACAGATCGGACTGAACAAGCGCGAATCCAAAGACATGATCGACGCTTTTTTTGACCTGATTTCCGACTGCCTGGTCGACGGTAATGACGTGAAAATCTCGGGTTTTGGCAATTTTCAGATTCGCACCAAAGCCCCGCGTCCGGGGCGCAATCCCCGCACCGGGGAGTCGATCCCTATCCAGGCGCGTCGCGTAGTGACGTTTCATGCCAGCCACAAGCTCAAAGAGCACATCCAAGGTCAAACGGCTGGTGCCGTCGAAGCGCTGCTTGTCACGGGCGAATAATTGCCCTAAATCGGTTGCCGGCTTCTACCGGACCGGTCCACCTTGTATGTCGAACAAGCCAGGCATGTGCCTAAACAACACATCTGGGCTATCTGTTTGTAACTATTTGCACTAAGCTTAGACTTAGAGTAGATTTATAGCTTTACCGCTTAGCGCATTGATTTAATTGGAGAAAACTCTCCCCCCCATTCCCGCCAAACGCTATTTCACCATCGGTGAAGTCAGCGATTTGTGTGGCGTCAAACCTCATGTGCTCCGTTATTGGGAGCAAGAGTTCACGCAGCTGCGCCCGATGAAGAGGCGCGGCAACCGTCGCTATTACCAGCACCATGAGGTGCTGATGATCCGCAGAATCCGCGATCTGCTTTACGACCAGGGTTTCACCATCAGTGGTGCGCGCAACAAGCTACAGGATATCGTTCAAATCGAACGTGACAAGCGCCGCAATGGCGAGGTAATGCTCGAAGGCGTCGATGTGATGGAGGCGGGTGACTCTACGCTTGATGACTTCGGTGACTCGGTGGACTTCGAAGACAGCGCCTCGGACATTGCGCATTTGCCTGACGGCAGTGCGGCGCAGCAGCGGCTGCAACTTGTACGCCGCGAATTGTTTGAAATTCGAGATCTGCTCAGTGTTACTTACTGAAGTGGCCAGAGGAAGCGCGCTATAATTTGAGGCTTGAAACGGTGTGTGGCGCAGCCTGGTAGCGCACTTGCATGGGGTGCAAGGGGTCGAAGGTTCGAATCCTTTCACACCGACCAGTAGGTACTCTAAAGGCCTCTAAGTAGCGATACTTAGGGGCCTTTTTCATTGGTAAATCAAGGTCTTACGCTGCAACGGCGTACAAAGCCATCTATTGACTGGCAATCTCAAACCGGGGAACATAACGGGGAACAGACCGGGATAAATGGCCTTTTTGGGCCTTTGTTCCCCGGTTTCACTGGAGAAACCCCATGTTGACCGATGCCGACTGCCGCAATGCCACCTGTTCCCCGGACAAGAAGCGGGCGCGGTTAACTGATTCCGGTGGCCTCTACCTTGAAGTAAGCCCCGCCGGGTCAAAACGCTGGTTCTGGAAGATCTACGCAGACGGCAAAGAATCGCGGCTGGCGCTGGGAAGCTATCCCACTGTGACCCTTGCGGCGGCGCGCAAGGCGCGCGATGCGGCAAAGCTGAAAAAGTCCGAGGGGCTTGATCCCGTGCAGACGCGGAAGATCGAAAAGCTCAAAGCCCTTACCCCGGCGGGGAACACATTTAAGGCGACCGCGCTGGAATGGTACGCAATGAAGCTGGATAGCTGGAGCAGTCATTACGCCATCCGTGAAAAGCGCAATCTTGAAAAAGACCTGTTCCCGTTTTTGGGTGAGCGGAACATCGGTGAGATTGAAGCCATCGAGCTGCTGGCCACGGTGCGCAGGGTTGAAGAACGCGGCGCGCTGGATGTTGCGCACCGGGTACTGACAACGGCGGGGCAGGTGTGGCGCTATGCGGTGGCCACTGGCAGGGCACAGCGGGACGTTAGCGCCGATATTCGCGGCGCATTGAAGCCACACCACGGCAAACACTTTGCAGCCATCACAGACCCGCTAAAGCTGGGGGAGCTGATCCGGGTGATCCGGGGCTATCAGGGCGGGCCGATTGTGCGGGCGGCGCTACAGCTTGCACCCATGCTGTTTCAACGTCCTGGCGAACTACGGGCGGCGGCATGGGCCGAATTTGATCTTAATGCAGCACTGTGGACTATCCCGGCGGCGCGAATGAAAAGGAGCGTAGAGGGCAAGCGCAACGGCGACCCGCATCAAGTGCCATTGCCCACGCAGGCGGTGGAGATACTGCGCAAGCTGCACCCGCTGACGGGACACGGGGCACTGTGCTTTCACGGTGAACGCAGCCACGACCGGCCTATCAGTGACAACACCTTGCGGGCGGCGCTGCTGACGCTGGGTTACGGGCCGGACGCACAAAGCGTGCATGGTTTCCGGGCTACGGCGCGCACGCTGCTGGCAGAGGAATTGAACATTGACCCGCTGGTGATTGAAGCGCAGCTAGCCCACGCGGTGAAGGATGCCAATGGCAGGGCCTACAACCGCACGCAGTACATGAAACATCGGGCAGCGATGATGCAGCAATGGGCCGACTATCTGGACAAGCTGGCGCGGGGTGCTGACGTGATCCCGTTCAAAGTGGCATAAAACCGGTAAGCCCCACGCCGGTTAATGTGGGGCATGTAGGCGGGGCAAGTAGGTGCGACAACCCTGCCAGCCCCTAACCATAAATGAAAGTGACTTCAATCATGGCTGAAAACGATTCTAAACACGTTGCCCAAGTGAAAGCAGCGGATCATCTATTTACGGAAATTGCTTACTCTGCGCACCAGATCGACCGACTTTTCTATCATTCAGTGTCAGAAGCTGCTGATGATGCAGACGAAAAATTAAACACTCTGCTCAACACCGTGCGCGAACTGGTTACACGTATGGGCTGGATGGCTGATCTCGGAAGCAAAAAATTAACCGGCTGCGAAAACATAAAGGGTGATGCAGAGCAGTGGCTAATGTCGCCTGCTTATGTAAACGAGCTTGAGGCTAGCGAATCAATTTCCTGAGCAGCCCGCCGCGCCTTCGGGCGCATCCAGTTCGCCAGTCCCTAGGCTGATCCCCGAAAACCCGTTTCCCTGACGGGCTGGGCTGGCACCTTATCAGGGAGCGTTAGGGACGCTATGCAACACGATAAAAAGCTAGATTACAACGACGAAGACGACGAATTTTCGATATGGGACAGCCTTGAAGAGCAGTACGGTCGACCTTTGACATTGACTGAACTTAAAGATGAATTAATTCTGATCACAGGCCATGAGCTGACAGATGAGGAGTTTGCAGAAAACCTTCGAAATAAAGCTGAGTGGGACGCATACAAAGAAAAGCTGCGAGCCATTGAAGAGAAGTCAAAGGAGGAGGCCGAACGCCCCACGAAGACTGCTGAGGCGTTTTGGGACCTGATGATGTGCCCGCCGATCGATGATGACGATTCTGTCAACGACGCTAGATATGAAAAATGGGTCCAGACAATAAATCAACATATCCGGACGTCAATGGATATTTATGCCGTTATGGAAGTCATTCGCCTCCATGAAGAAAGTGTGGTGAAAAGTACGGCGCGTCGAAACGCCTTAAAACGCCACACTGAAAATCATCAACTGCGCGACGCCGTTTACACCTGGGCCGACAAGAACATCAAGCCAGGAAAATCGCTTGACGATGCTGCGTCGGATATGGCCGGTAAAGTAGTACCGCTCAAATGGCGCACAGTGCGGGAGCATTTAACCGAATGGAAAAAGCTACGCTCTGCTAGCACACCGTAGGTTTAGCCAGCACGCCCAACAGCGAGCTTGCAAACCGACTTCACAGCCTAGACTCCATCCCCGACATTAGCCCCAATTGGCAACACCTGCCAATGAACTACAGGGGCTTTCAATGACCATACTTCGCATGCCAGCCGTCAAGGCTGAAACCGGGCACCGTTCCCACGCAAGCATTTACAACGCCATCAAGGCGGGGCTTTTCACCACCGGGGTAGCCATCGGGCAACGCTCGAAAGGCTGGCCAGCCGATGAAGTGCAGGCTATCAACGCGGCGCGTATCGCAGGCAAGTCAGACGCTGAAATACGCGAACTGGTGAAACGCCTTCACGCAAAGCGGGCCGAACTGGCCACGGCGTAAGGGGCGGCTGATGCACACAGACACCACCCCAAAAGAAAAGCCCACCGGGGACGGCAATCCCACGGCAGGCCACACAGACCCCCAGACTGTACCGAACCCGGCGAACACCGACAAGGTGTTTCACTCACTCCGTGCGGCGTTTGCCTTGCATGGTCATGCGCTGCACCGCACCGACCCGAACGACGGCACGGTGACCTATTGGGCCGAACGCTGGGGGCTGGTGCGCTACCTGTCCACGATTGACACGGCGCGGCGGTTCCTGGAGCAGATAGGGGGGCGGCTATGAGCGACCCTATCGAGCACTTCCGGCTGGCCATCGCAGCGGCTGGGCTTGAAGCCCCGGACAGTATCAATGCAGACGGTGCAATTCACCGATTCAGCACGAACGGCAAGCGCGGTGATGATTCCGGCTGGTACATGCTGCACACCGACGGCATAGCGGCTGGGGCTTTTGGCTGCTGGCGCACTGGCCTGCAATTGACCTGGTGCGCGAAGTCAGACACGGTCTTGACCGATGCAGAGCGCGAAGCCCACCGGCAGCGCATCAAGGCTATGACGGCACAGCGCGAAGCCGACCTACTGGCCAGCCAGCAACAGGCCAGCCAGACGGCGGCGGCATTGTGGCAAAGGGCGACACCCGCAACGGCGGCGCATGAGTACCTGACCCGCAAGGGCATACAACCCCACGGCGTGAAGTCTGACGGGCACCGGCTGCTGATTCCCATGCGCGACGCGGCGGGCACTCTGCACAGCCTGCAAACCATAGCCCCGGACGGTGATAAGCGATTCATGACCGGCGGGCGCGTGAAAGGCTGCTATCACTCGATAGGCAAACCGGGCGGCGTGCTGATCGTCTGTGAAGGCTACGCGACCGGTGCAAGCATTCATGAGGCGACCGGGGACGCGGTGGCGGTGGCCTTCAACGCTGGCAACCTGGAGCCGGTGGCGCTGGCTTTACGCGCTAAATACCCCAGCCTGAAAATCATCATCGCGGCTGATGATGACCACCTGACAGAAGGCAATCCCGGCGTGACTAAAGCAAGTGCAGCGGCGCTGGCCGTGGGCGGGCTGGTGGCTGTGCCATCGTTCCCGGCGGGCCGACCTAACAAGGCAACCGACTTTAACGACCTGCACCAATTGGCCGGGGCTGATGCGGTGAAGGCGTGCATAGATGCGGCGCAATTGTGCGCGGCGGCTGGTGCTGATGACTGGCCAGAACCCACGCCATTACCTAATGGCTTGCCCCCAGTTGACCGCTTTGATGCGGAGCTATTGCCCATAGCCTTGCGCGGCTGGGTGATGGACATTGCCCACCGTATGCAATGCCCGGCAGACTTCCCGGCGGTGGCGGCGCTAGTGGCCTTGAGTAGTTTGATAGGTGCGCGTGCTGTGATCCAGCCCAAAGCGCGGGATGACTGGCAGGTAGTGCCGAATCTGTGGGGCGCGGTTGTGGGTAGGCCTGGCGTGAAGAAAAGCCCCGCACTGAGCGAAGCTCTAAAGCCGTTGCACCGACTACAGGCAAACGAGTTTGAGCTATGGCAGGCCGCGCATGATGCCTGGGCACTGGACTGCAAAGTGATGGCTATGCAGGACGATGCGAACGAGAAAAAAGCAAAGGGGCTGGCAGGCAAAGACCCGGCGGCGGCGCGTGCGCTATTGGAGCCGGTGGACACCTCGGCAGAGCCGACAGCGCGGCGCTTTGTCGTCAACGATGCCACGGTAGAAAAGCTGGGCGAACTGATGCAGCAAAACCCGTGGGGCACCTTGTCCTATCGGGACGAACTGTACGGGCTGCTGACCGGCCTGGACAAGCAGGGGCAGGAAGGATCAAGGGCGTTTTACCTGCAAAGCTATGACGGCAATCAGGGCTACACCTTCGACCGCATCGGGCGCGGGACAGTGCATATCCCCCGCGTCTGTCTGGCGATGATAGGCGGCATACAGCCGGGCCGGATTCAGGAATACGTGCGCGGCGCGGTGGCCGGTGGCAGTGCCGATGATGGTTTGTTGCAGCGTTTTGGTTTGACCGTGTGGCCAGACACCACCGGCGAATTTATCCACGTTGACCAATGGCCAGACACCCCGGCCAAGCAGACCGCCTGGGCCGTGTTTGATCGACTGGCAGGCTTGCTACCGGCCAGCGACACAGAGCCGACCGTCTGGCGCTTTGACGATGCGGCGCAAGCATTGTTTGTGGAATGGCTGGTTCCCTTTGAAACTGAGATACGCGGCGATGACCTGCACCCGGCGATGGTGTCGCACCTGTCCAAGTATCGAAAGCTGATCCCGGCGCTGGCGCTGGTGTTCGCCTTGATCGATACCCCCGACAGCGGCGGCGTGATCCATGAGGGTGAACTATTGCGGGCGCTGGCCTGGGGGGACTATCTGCGCACCCATGCAAACCGTCTGTATGCGGCGGCGGTGATGCCTGAGACCACCGACGCAGCAACACTGTTATCCAGAATCAAGGCGGGCAAGCTGACCGACCGGGACGGCGTGATTCTGGACAGCTTCACACCCCGGCAGGTGGCGCAAAAGTGCTGGGCAGGACTGGCCACACCGGACGCTGTTCGCAAGGCGGCAGACGTGCTGGCAGATTACGACTACCTACGCCGGGACGTGGTGCAGGGCGGCGCGGCAGGCGGCAGACCCAGCGACCGTTACACCGTAAACCCATTGGCGAGGGGCGCGGCATGAACTGGCTTGCACGTTTGAAAAAAATAGACACTGCCCCCGAAGGCGACCCTACAGAACCTACAAAACCGGGTTTCGTAGGTTTCGTAGGCACTCCCACCGGGCATATTCAAAAAACAGGGGGAGATTCACCGGCAGCGAATGACCCAGCGGCAGACCCCGACCGCTGGTGCTGGCCACACAGTGAGGCGATGACCGGCGCGGAGATTGACACCTTCACGGCGCGGCTGGCGCGGTTCACCGATAAGGGGCTGGGGCTTGGTGACGCAGAGGCGCTGGCCGACAAGCTGGTGACGCGGGATCGTGAATCAGACGACCGGCGGCTGTGCCTGGAGTGCTTTCACCTGTCCGGCCAGTCCGGGAAAGCCTGGGACTGTAGAAACTGGCAGGCGGCAAAGGTGGCCAGCCGTGCAAGGGATGCGCAGCTATCGGCGGCGCTGGTTACGCAGCTACAGCGGTGTGATGGATTTAAGGAGGTGAACGCATGAGAAAGGCGAAAGCAAAATCCGTGGTAGTTAATCCCGATGCCATGCCGGTGTACCGCGCCCCCGAGCAGACCACGGAGCAAGCGTTATCGCGCACGGCCTTGCGACCTTCGATCAACGGCGCATCGGTAATGAAGGCGTATCAGGGCAACATCATGGGCAAGGATGCTGACTTGTCCGAACTGGTGAAGGGACTCAGCGACTCATGCAAGCGTGTGAATGGCGGCGACCTGTCCACCCTGGAGGCGATGCTGGTTTCGCAGGCCACGGCGTTGCAAACGATATTCACCAGTCTGGCACGCAGAGCGCAGGACCAGGAATATCAAAAGAATCTGGAGGCGTTTTTGGGGCTGGCCTTGAAAGCGCAGGCACAGAGCCGGGCGACCATATCGGCGCTGGTGGACTTGAAGTATCCCCGGCAAGCCACGTTTGTGAAGCAGGCCAACATTGCCCACGGGCCGCAACAGGTGAACAACGGGGCTGGTGCTGATGGTTCCGCGCGCGTACATGCGCAGGCGCACGGGGAAAAATCTGCACCTGAGCAAAGCAAACTATTGGAGGCAGAGCATGGGCAACCCGGCGGCAGGATGGACACCAGAGCGGCGCAAGCGGCAGAGCGAAGCTATCAGGCGGTGGAAACCGTAGCAAAAATCCACCGGGCCAAAAAGCCCCGAGGGTAAGGCGGCGGTGGCGCGGAATGGCTGGGCGGGGGGCTATTTGCTAATGCTACGAAAGGCCGTTAGTGAAATGAATCAGGTAATACGGCAGCAGCGTGAAGGCATAGGGTTATGAAGAATGATTTTCGTAGCGAAAGCGATTGGTAAGCTCGACGCGAGCATTGACGATTGTAAGATTCATTCTTATTACGTGATTTGGAGTTGGGTAGCAGGGTACAGCCGCACAAATTTTGCCGCTTCGCTCACGTCCCCATCTAACCAGTTGGTGTAATCATCTCGATCCAGAATTACAACCATTCTTTTAGCGTCAAAGGGCATCAATACAGACTGCAAGAGTGGATAATCTTGGGCGTCAACAGTCAGCATCGTAAAACATTCAACAGATGTGCCGTCAGGCAAAGAAATTGACCACCAAATTCCTGCGATGCCAAAAGGAGTTCCGTCCACCCGAGAAATACAAGCTTCGTTTATTCGTCCGCTTTTTAAGTCTGGTTCGAAGATTGCACTTACGGGAATGATGCATCGCTTATCAGTATTCCAAGCTTGGGAAAAAATAGCGCTTTTATGGATGGCCTCATAAGGAGTGTTGTATGAGGCGTGGCCTGACGTTGTTTCGGAGTATTGTGGTGATAAGCCGAAAAAGCCAAGACGCACATCTTTTTCAGGGGAGTCGCCGTCTACAGAAAATGAACCGGATCGCTTTTTAATAAAAAAGCTTTGTGTGCCGGCAAACACATTTTTATGCTGTTCACATTGAGGCAGCGCGATACCAAACGAACTTTTGAATACTGACGCATCGATTACGGTATGAAAATGGCTACACACGATGTCTCCGAGAAGAAGTACTAAACCAACAAGTTTGCTTTATCACGGAGCACATTACAGTTGCAACAAGCGCATTTACAAAATTTATAAAAAACTGCGTTTGTCGAATGTAAGGCCTCTGCCAACATCTTTGTAGGACTTTTTCTTAGGTCAAGAGCATGAGTTTTCCGGGACAGAATCGCCCCGCTGGCCGCAACAGGTGACAACAGAGCGGCTGGCGAATTACAAGGCAAGAAAGCGCAGGCACGCACGCATGGGAAAAACGCAGCGTCAGAGCAAAACAAACTATTCTAGGTAGGGCATGGGCAACCCAGCGGCAGGATGGACACCAGAGCGGCGCAAGCGGCAGAGCGAGGCAATCAAGCGGTGGAAACCGTGGAACCAGTCCACCGGGCCAAAAAGCCCCGAGGGTAAGGCGGTTGTATCGGGTAATGCCTGGACGGGGGGCGAGTGGCTGAAACTGCGTCAAGCCATCAAGGCATTGAATCAGGCCATGCGTGAGCAGCGGGGCTGGCTGGGGTAGGGGGCAGTAAAGTCTGGCGCTTCGCAACGGGAAACCGGTTCGTGCTATTCGCGCTACTGCTAACGCACAAAATGCCCGTCGTGCGCGCGCGTGCACGAGGCTTGAGGGTGGGGGCTGTAAAGCCTGGCGGTTTGTCGTGCTGGAAACCACACCGTACCCCGCGCGGAGAAAAAATTCCCCGTTTGAAAACAATCAAATTCGATCAAGCCAAAAGGGGGGGTATCAAAGGCAAAACCGGGGAACAAACCGGGGAACGTTTTGCAGTCTGTGAATCAAAAACCTAGCATTCATGCGGGTTTCAAGCCATCTTTAGAGAGGTTTCACAAGAAAATATAATGGAATCAACGGCTTAGACGCTTCGGCTTCTAGGCCGTTTTTCTTTGTAGGTTCTAAATATTCTCCAGGGGTCCACTGGGGGGGCCACCGCGTCTGTCCAAATTGTTCCAGAACGAGGTTGTGGGTTTTAAATTCGGTGTGTAACGGGGGCGGTCTTTTGACGTCACGCAAAACTCCGGCAACGACATTTTGTGGAGGTATTCACGTGCTCGGTGTGGAATTCCGCTGAAGTCTGACCCCCGAGTTTTCCATCAAATATTGACCCACACTCTTTGTGAGCAGTAGGTGCTCACGATGTGGATAAGTTCTTGGTTTTCTCCTTTTTGGGTCGAGTGAGTGGATCTGCCTCAAAGTGCGCCGCTGTTTCCGCGATTTTGTTGCCTCGATTCCCAGCCAGGTGGCCAGCTTCTCGGCGTAGGGATCGAGCTTGCTTGAGCTGACCCGCCTTTCGTAGTTGGGCTCAGTCTCATCTGATCGCAGGTACTTCTTTTCTGTGTTGCGAGCCAGGCCTGTACGCCTTGAGATCTCGCGGATGGACATCTGATCTCGCAATGCCCAACGCCTGATGACATTCAATGTCACCACGTCCACCACTCCTAATTTCTCCTGCTTTTAAAACAAGCAGAGTAGTGCCTACGTGGGTCAGATTTCGACGGAATTCAACATGACGCTGCTGTGTGCGTTGACGAACAGACCTTATGGCGTCTTTCAGTGATATTGATCGCGATGCTTGCATCAAACACCGCGCTTATCCAAAGATATCTTTTCGTGTGCGGTGAAATGCACAAAGGTTGAATCATGGCGAGAACCCCCAAAACCGCAAACTCCACAGGCAATGGCGGTCAACTTCAAAAGTGCCTCACGGGTATCAAAGGCTTTGATGAGATTACAGAAGGCGGGCTGCCAAGAAACAGAATCACATTGGTCAGTGGAGGACCTGGCTCTGGAAAAACCCTTCTGGGAATCGACTTCCTGGTCAATGGCGTAATTCATTACAAGGAGCGAGGAGTCTTCATGTCCTTTGAGGAAACAGAAGCCGAGCTTTATGAGGACGTCGCTTCTCTCAACCTGGATCTGTATGGCTTAGTTTCAAAAAAAGAAATTCGGTTCGAGTATGTTCTTTTGGAGCGCAGCGACATTGAGGAAAAAGGCGAATTCAATCTGGAGGGACTGTTTATCCGGCTTGAACTGGCCATTGACTCCATCGGCGCCAAGCGAGTGGTGCTGGATTCAATTGAGTCGTTGTTTGCCGGCATTACGGATGCGGGAATTCTCCGTCTGGAAATCAAGCGACTTTTCCGCTGGCTCAAGCAGAAGCAGGTGACCACGATCATTACCGGCGAGCAGGGGCAAACTTCATTTACCCGGCACGGTCTTGAGGAATTTATTTCTGATTGCATCATCCTCCTGGATAACAGAGTCCGGCAACAAGTTGCAACCCGCAGAATTCGTGTCATCAAATATCGTGGATCAAACCATGGAGCCAATGAATACCCTTTTGTGATTGATAAAAACGGGCTTTCCGTTATTCCTATCACTTCGGCTGGGCTCGATCATCCGGGCACCGCCGAGAAAGTGTCGACAGGCGTGAGACCCCTCGACAAGCTGTTTGCGGGCGGTGGTTACACCAGAGGCAGTACCGTACTCATTTCGGGTACAGCAGGCACGGGTAAAACCAGCCTTGCAGTCGCTTTTGCAGTGGACCGCTGCAAACAGGGCGAACGGTGTCTTTACGTGTCTTACGAAGAGTCTCCCGGGCAACTCATTCAAAATATGCGCTCTGTTGGTTTTGATCTTGAAAAATGGACAAAAAAAGGACTTTTAAAAATCGTTTCCACCAGACCTGCCTTCTTTGGTCTGGAGATGCACTTGCTCGAGTTATACAAGATCCTTGAGGACTTCAAACCATCCTCGGTCGTGATAGATCCCTTGACAAGTCTTATCGGGCAAGCCGAGCAATCAGAGATCCAATCCATGCTGACCCGCATGATCGACGCCTTGAAATCCAAGGGCATCACCGGTGTGTTTACAAGCCTGGTCGCATCAACCGCCTCCAATGACACCAGCGGTGAAATCGGCGTCTCATCGCTGATTGACACCTGGATCGTCGTTAGGGAATTGGAAGAAGACAAGGGCAGAAAAAGGACTCGCGGCCTTTACATCGCCAAATCCAGAGGCACGGGCCATTCCAATGATGTGCAAAAAATGATTTTCAGCGATGATGGGATTCATCTGCAACCCATGGAGGACGATGCGACCGCAAGCCCTGACCAGACAAAGAAAATGGGTAAAAGCACCAGTGCCAAAAAAATCAATTGAAGCAGGCGCAGGTTACTCACTAATTGCCTGGTTAGGCGCATGAAAATATCCAAGCCCAACTTCGTTGTCGGCATTGGCGCCTCAGCCGGGGGGCTCAACGCCTACAAGGCGTTCTTTGAAGCCCTGCCTTCCAATACCGGTATGGCATTTGTAGTCATCGCCCATCTCACCCCTGACGCGCACAGCTACTTGGCAGAAATTTTGTCACGGCACACCGAGATGACAGTTTTGCTTGCCGTCTCCGAAATGAAGGTGCAAGCCGATCAGATTTATGTGATTCCTGCCAACGCCGATCTTTTTCTGGAAAACGGCACCTTGATTGTCACTTCGCCGCGCGCTAGAAGAAACGCACAGGTAGATATATTTTTCTCCTCGTTGGCAACGGCCATGGGCACACGTTCAGTCGGCATTGTTTTTTCAGGCTATGACGGCGATGGCTCGGAAGGTTGCCAGCGCATAAGGGCGGCAGGGGGAACCACCTTTGCCCAAGACATTTCTGCGGAAGTAAGCGGCATGCCTCTCAGTGCACGCGCTACAGGCTGTATTGACTTCGTACTGGCGCCCGAAAAGATCCCGGCGGAATTGGAAAAAATGGCAACCAGATTCGTCAATAACGCCGAGCTTCGAGGCGGCTTTGACATTTAGTGGTCTTGATCCGCAAGTGATGGTCGAGGCCCACTTGACATACACGCCGTAAAAAAGGATAAAGGGGTATCAAACGCAAAGCGGGGGTACAAACGGGGGTACAAATTCGATTTCAATTTTGCAGAACCTGGTATCCATGCGGGTTTCAAACAATCTTTCAAGCGGTTTCACACGACCAGATCAGACTAAAAGCCGGTCAGCGCATGCTGACCGGCTTTTTTCATGGCCTTGTACTGGCGCTGTCGGGCGCTCTATGCTGCGGCAGCCAGTTCTGATACATGGCTTTTTGGTGTTGCATCATTGTTCAGCTCGCCACCCAGCGCTTCAAGAAGATCGGGAATCAGCGCTGACAACTCGCCCGTCAGAATGGCCGCATCGGTATCGAAACCATCATCGTCCTTGCCCTTGTCGCCGATGCCGTCGAGTACCACGTCGAGCAGCTTGAGTTTTTTGATTTGTCCTGCCTCGCTCAGGACAAAAGACACGCGGTCATTCCAGGTCATGGCCAGTTGCGTTGGCACTTTGCCGGCTGCGATGTGCTTCGCCACCTCGTCAATCTCCAGCGTATGGCGAGAATAACGGACGGTCGATTTTTCGTCGTCGGGCATCTTGAGTTCGCAATCACGGTCCACGGTGAAACCGACCGGCGCTTCCTGGCTGGACAGCCAGTGCGACATGGACGCTGCGGCCGACAGGGTGGTTTGCACTGGCTGTGCCTTGAGGCTGGCGGAACCGGGCACGCTGCTGAGGGCCTCGACCAGGAAGCTCACCACCTTGTCTGCGCCTGTGAGACTGCCGGAATCGACCACCAGAAATTTATGCACGGGATTTATCCACAAGGTCGTGGATGATTGTTTGGTGAAGGCGCGCGGCATGAGGTCCATCAGGACTTCTTCCCTGAACTCCTTTTTGATCTTGGCGCCGACGCGTTCACGGCCGGTTTCCTGTTTGTATTTCTCGATGCGTTCCTCGACGGCGGCCTTGATGGCCGATGCAGGCACGGGACGGCGTTCGGTGCACAGGCGCACGATGAGCTGGCGGTTGATGGTTTCCACGAGTGCCGTGCTCTTGTTGCCGCGCGGGGCCACCCATCCGCTGGATTCAGGCTGCGTGGCACCACAGGGCAGAAAGCGTGTGGCCTGCAGGGCTTCTTCAAGCGCGCCCAGGGGTGGGAGTACAAAATCATCTGCAATGCGAAAGAAAGACGCGCTTTTGAACATGAAATTCCGGAAATGTGAAAGGAGAGGGAGTGTGACGACAACCGGGCGGTGCCAGGAGCACGGCGAGATGGAATAAGTTTAAGGCACGTGAAGCGTGCACTGCGGCGCGAAGGTTCTAGGTGATGTCCAGCACATGAATGCCGTAGCTGCCCTGGCGCCTGTCGGCGAAGTAATATTCCAGCGTGGTCTTCACGGTTTTAAAGGCGATCTCTTCCCAAGGAATGTCAGCCTCGGCGAACAGCCGGGCCTCAATCGTTTCGTGGCCAGGTCGGAACTGGTCGCTGAGCAACCTGGCCCGGTAAAACATATGAACTTGGCCGACGCGCTCGACATTGAGCATGCTGAAAAGCGACTCCATTTCGAACTGCGCACCGGCTTCCTCAATGGTTTCCCGCGCGGCGCCCTGGGAGGTGGTTTCGTTCAGTTCCATGAAGCCTGCGGGCAAGGTCCACTTGCCCCAGCGCGGTTCGATATTGCGCTTGCAAAGCAGCACACGATCACCCCAATGCGGGACCGTGCCAACCACGTTGAGCGGGTTTTCGTAGTGAATGGTGCCGCAGGCCGGACAGACCGCCCGCTCCTTGGTGTCGCCGTCGTCGGGCACCCGGTAGGCCACAGTGCTGCCGCAGTTTTTGCAATGTTTGATCGGACTGCGGTACATGCGGCCAAGTGTAGATTGAAAAGTAAAAAGGCTCCTCGCGGAGCCCTTTGCAAAGCCACGACCTGGATCAGGCTTTGGTGGTCTTGGTGTGTTTTTCGATCAGGGCGCGTGCGGTATCCAGCAGCTTCTTGCCATCGAAGCCTTTCTTGTTCATGTCTTCCACCCATTCGACTTCCACGGAGCGGGACTTGCGGCGGAATTCCTGGGCTTCGACCGGACTCACGGTGTAGATCGTGTTACCGCGGTCGCTGGCTGTCTTGCGGCCTGGAACGTCGTTGCCCTGCTGCACCTTGCCCAGCCAGGCCGAGGTGGCCATGCCTGAATTGTTGTCGATGACTTTCTTCAGGTCGGGCGCGAGCGAGTTGTACTTGGCCTTGTTCATGGCCATGACAAAGGTGGTGGTGTACAGGCTGCCGCCGGCGGGGTCGAACTCGGCGTGGAACTTGGTGAGTTCGTTGACCTTGACAGAAGGCACCACTTCCCAGGGAATCACGCAGCCTGTGATGGTGCCTTTGCTCAGCGCATCGGTGATGGCGGGCAGGGGCATGCCGACGGGCGTTGCGCCGAGTATGCCCATCAGCTTGGTGACTTGGCGCGTCGGGGCGCGCATCTTCAGGCCACGCATGTCGGCGATCGAGCGGACCGGTTTGTCCACGGTGTGAATCACGCCCGGGCCGTGCACATGAAGCGCCAGGACCTGCGTATCCTTGAACTCATCCGGTGCCATGGTCTGCACGTATTCCCAGTAAGCCTTGGAAGTTGCCTCGGCATTGGACATGATGAACGGTAGTTCAAAGGCTTCGATGCGCGGGAAGCGGCCGGCGTTGTTGCCGGGCAGCGTCCACACGATGTCGACCACACCGTCTTTGGCCTGGTCATACAACTGCACCGGTGTGCCGCCAAGTTGCATGGCGGGGTAGGCTTCGAACTTGATGCGGCCCGCGGATTCCTTCTCGACCTTGTCCATCCAGGGTTTGTGCATGCCCAACCAGACGTTGGACGTGGGGGACATGAAGGTGTGAAACTTCAAAGTCACGGCTTGTTGGGCCAGGCCTGACAGGGCTGGTGCAGCCAGGGCAGCGGCGGCGCCGGTTTTAAGAAGAGTGCGTCGTTTAATCATGCGTGGTCTCCGGTAGATGGATAGAAATTAATTCAAGAAGGGCCGCTTGGGAACCCGTGCTTGCCCTGATGAAGAGGTGTCAGGCGAAAACTTTACAAGGCACGTCGGCGCTTCAGGCCACTTTGACTGTCAAGGTGCCCAGTCCCCGCACTTCACCGAGCATGGTGTCGCCCGAGACAACAGCAGCCACGCCTTCGGGCGTGCCGGTGTAAATCAGGTCGCCAGGTTGCAGCTCCCAAGCTGCGGACAGGTGCTCGATGGTCTCTGCGAGGTTCCAGATGAGCTTGCTGACAGTGCTGCGCTGGCGATCTTTTCCGTTGACCTGCAGGTAGATCTCGGCGTTGGCAACATCGCCGGCCTTGTCAGCTGGAGTGATCGGGCCAATGGGCGCGGAGTGGTCGTAGGCCTTGCCGATGCACCAGGGGCGACCCTGTTTTTTCATTTCGCCCTGCAGGTCGCGGCGCGTCATGTCCAGGCCAACGGCATAACCAAAGATGTGTTTGAGCGCATCAGCTGCCTTGATGTTCTTGCCGCCGGTACCAATGGCCGCGACCAGTTCGATTTCATGGTGGAGGTTGCTGGTGAGGGACGGGTAGGGGATGACACCGGTCTGGCCGGCCTCGACGACCACCACCGCATCGGCCGGCTTGAGAAAGAAAAACGGCGGCTCGCGGCCGGTGAACCCCATCTCCTTGGCGTGTTCTTCGTAGTTGCGGCCTACGCAATAAACACGGTGGACCGGGAAACGGTCCAGCGTACCGACCACGGGTACCGAGACCAGCGCCGGTGGGGTAAATACAAAGCTCATGACAACCTCTCTTCTCTGTGTATGCCCAGTGCCTGATGCACCGGACGGTCTGAAAAACTGAATAACACGCAGCCGGGCGCCGAACGCAGGCTGGCCGTGTGCCAGGATGGAATCACAAAATGGTCGCGCGGGCCGAACTCGAAGACCTGCTGTCCGGCGCCGTGCGAGATGGTCACGCTGCCGTGCCCCTCCACCACACTGAAAATGGCGCCATCGGTCTGACGCCAGGCCTTGCCGTCAAAACCTGCCGGCAGGCGCTGCATGAAGGTGGCCATGGTCGGCATTGGCGAGCCGCCGGTGGCCGGATTCACGTAGCGCAGCTTGACACCGTCCCAGTCGTCCACCGGCGCCTGGCGCTCCAGCGTATGCAGCGCCTCACGCGTGCGGTCGTAGGGGTAGCTGAAGATCGGCGAGGTCTGACCGAAAGGCGCGTTGTAACGAACCGGCAGCATGTTGGCACCGTAGCGCTGGTAACTGGTGCCTTCGGCTTTGGTCACCGGCTGAGAGCGCTCGCTGTGGTTTTCCGCGAAACCCGCATCGAAAAACCGCAGCATCGGAATATCGAGTCCGTCAAGCCAGACCACCGGCTCACCGTTGGTTTGCGTTCCCTCATGACCATGGTCGTGCCAGGTCCAGCTCGGGGTGATGATGAAGTCGCCCGGTGTCATGGTGGTGCGTTCGCCGTCGACGGCGGTGTACGCCCCTTTTCCCTCAACCACAAACCGCAGGGCGCTCTGGGTGTGGCGGTGGCTGGGCGCCACTTCGCCGGGCAATATCAGCTGCAGGCCGGCGTAGAGCGACTGGGTGATCGCCGATTGCCCCTGTAAACCCGGGTTCTCCAGAATCAGCACACGGCGCACCGCTTCCTCGGCGGTGATCAGTTGGCCGGACTCCATCAGGTAAGGGCGCACCTGTGCATAGGCCCAGAACGCCGGCACACACGGTGTGGCCGGCTGCTGTGGCACCAGCGCATGCAACACCTCCCACAAGGGGGTCATGTGCTGCGCACGGATGGCATCGTAAAAGGCCTTGCGTGTACTGCCAGGAGGTGGGGTCATGTCCATGGGGCTCTCCGTCGGTTCATCGGTCGAAGAAAACGCCATCCTGCGACAACTGGTGCTGCAGGACGGCGACATTGATGTCGCGGAAGGTCTGGCCGCTTGCCAGCAGCGCTGCGGCCGTTCCGGCGGCCTGGCCCATCACAAAACAGCCGCCGCTGGCGCGCGCAGCGGATTGGCCTTCGTGGGTCATGGACGCGCAGCGTCCAGCGACCAGCAGATTGGACACCACGCTGTTGGTCAGCATGCGCCACGGCAGGTCGTTGCAGGCGCGTTGTTCATCCCGCGGGAAGCCCCAACTGATGGCGCCGTCCACATGCATTTCCATGGGCCAGGCATTGATGCCGACCACGTCGTCAAAGCGTGCGGACGACAGGATGTCCTCGCCGGTGAGCGCGTAGTCGCCGCAGATGCGTCGCGTCTCCCGGATACCGACCTGGGGGGCGATATCGACAATGGCCGACTGCTCAAAGCCGGGCACCTCGTTTTTCAGGAAGCGGAAGTATTCGGTGATCTGCCGGCGGCCCTCGAGTTCGCCATCGCTGAGTTGACGTGCATTGGTGGCGTCCATGGCCATGCCGGCGGCGTTGCGGATTTGCGTGACATTGGCGCGCCATTCAGTCGGATTCTTGTTGGGGCGCAGGATCGCGCCTTGGCGCGGAAACCGGTAGCGGCCTGGCTTGCTCAATGCGCTTTCGTCCATGAGTTTGTTGATCGCGCTGAACTCGCCCACGGCAGCCAGCGCGCGTGGGGCATCAACATGGCCAACGCGAAACATGGTGCTTGGAAACAGCGCGCTGCCCTGACCGTCACCAAGTTCAAAAGGCACGCCGGCAAAATGTGCCACGTCGGCGTCACCCGAGCAGTCGATAAAGCGGTGGGCACGAATCGCCTGGCGGCCGGACTTGGTTTCCACCACCAGGGCTGCGATGGAACGACCCTCCATCACCACGGCTGCAGCCCAGGCGTGAAACAACAGTTGCACACCCGCCGATACCAGCATCTGGTCGGCGGCGCACTTGTAGGCCGAGACATCGTAGGAGCGCACGCGAATGCGCCCCTGCATTCCGTCTTGCGGCTGGTTCAGCCCGCCCAGCGCGTCAATTCGCACCAGCAAATCGTCCACCACGCCATGCACCAGCTGTTGCATCTCGCCGTTCCTGCGGCCGTACAGGCCGGCGAAATTGGTGACGCCGCCTGCCGTGCCCATGCCACCCAGAAAACCATAACGCTCCACCAGCAAGGTGCGCGCGCCGTGCCGGGCAGCACTGACGCTGGCGGCCAGCCCGGCAGGCCCGCCGCCGATCACAACTACATCAAACTCGCCATAGACCGGCAGCCTGCGGGCTGGCTCGGTAACGGTATTGAAGTCGGATGCCATGGGTAGATCAGTCAGCTGCGGCAATGAGCGACCACTTTGATTCTTCAATCAAGCAGGGGCCGCGGGTCCGGCTCTGCCGGCCCGCAGGCGCAGCGGCCCCCTCGGGGGGCAGGGAATTACACGTAGTGAATGACCGTGGGGGCAACGTCATTCGATTTTTATGCCGCGCATCGTGATGATGCCGCCCATGATGGCGGTCTCGCTGCGGATGCGGCTGGTCAGGCCCTCGGGCGAGGTGCCCACGGCCTGCCAGCCCTGGTTGAACAGTTTCTGGCGCGTGTCGCTGTCGCGGATGATGCGCGGCACCTCCTGAGCCAGGCGTGTCTGCGCAGCTTTGGACAGTTTGGCCGGGCCGACCAGCGCGGTCCAGACTTCAAGGTTGAAGTTGCGCACTTCTGCATCGGCCAGCGACGGAATCTCCGAGGCGAGGGCACTGCGTCCGCTGGTCAGGCCGATGGCCTTTAGCTTGCCGGCCTTGATCTGCGGCAGCGCGATACCCGGGGGCACCAGCGCCATCTGGATCTGGCCGCCCAGCAGCGCGGTGACGACTTGCGGGTTGCCCTGATAAGGCACATGCACGGCACCGAGGTTACCGGCGGTGGACTTCAGCAGTTCCATGCCCAGATGCCCGACCGAGCCATTGCCAACCGAGCCGTAATTCCATTTGTCTCCGCCATTGCGGGCGGCCAGGAAAAAATCGCTGCCCGAAGGCTGGTTCATCGGGGCGACCAGCACCAGCGGTGCGGTGGTCAGCAGCGAGATCGGAGTGAAGTCCTTGGCCGGGTCGTAAGGCAGCTTGGCGTACAGCATCTTGGCCGAGGTCAGGTTGCCATTGATCACCACCGCCAGTGTGTGGTCGTCGGTGGCTTTGGCGGCCAGGTCGGCGGCGATGTTGCCGGACGCACCGGGGCGGTTTTCGACGATGACGGGTTGCCCGAGGGCGCGCGACAAGGGCTCAGCCAGTGTGCGTGCCGCCATGTCCGGCGTCGAGCCACCGGGGAAACCCACCAACAGTTTGACCGCGCGTGTCGGCCAGGCCGGGACTGCAGAAACGGTTTCTCTGGAGGCTGGTTTTTTGGGAGCATTCTGCGCTGCAGCCAGCATGGGCAGAGCGAGAGTCGCTATCAAAAGTGCAGTGTATTTGGACAACTTCATGCGATTTTCCAATTTTGAAAGGGCTCTATTTGAACAGTTTTGACGGCTCAATTCCGTCGTACATCCACTGCAGGCCTGCAAAACCGGCGCTTTCTTTTTCGCTTTGAAACATCTGGTTACGCAACTCCCGTTGCACGCCTGCTGCGTGGTAAATGTCGCCATAAAAACGCGCGGTCAGTTGCACCCGTCCAGTGCGCAGGTAGCGAGCCTGCTGGTATTTCTGAAAGGCTTGAGGTATGTCGCCGTGCGTAAAACGCAGCGCCTCGCGCAGCACCACGGCATCTTCGATGGCCTGGCCGGCGCCCTGGGCCAGGTACTGCAGCATCGGATGCGCTGCATCACCCAGCAGCGTGACGCGCCGGTCGGTCCAGTTTTTCACCGGCTCCCGGTCGCACAGCACCCACATTTTCCAGGTCTCGATTTTCCCCAGCAGTTCCCGGACCTGCGGGCATGCCTGGGAAAATCGCTCCGTCAGCTCCGCCGTATCGCCAAAGGTGTTCCAGCCTTCGTCGTACTTGTTGCTGTGAAACACCGCCACCAGATTGAATAACTCGCCGCGGCGCAGCGGGTAGTGAACCAAATGGGTTTTCTCACCACCCCAGAGCAGCACGTCGTCGCTCCACAAATGGGCCGGCACGTTTTCACGCGTGAGCACGGCGCGGTAGGCGATGTGGCCCGACACGCGGGGCTTGCCGTCGCCCACCACCACCTCGCGCACCTTGCTCCAGATGCCGTCGGCGCCAATCAGGGCTGCGCCCTGTAGCACCTCGCCGCCAGCTAGGTGGACCTGCACGCTGCTTTCGGATTGCGCGAAAGATTCGACTTTTGCGCTGGTGCGCAGCGTCACGTTGTCCTGCGCCGCGCAGGCGTCCAGAAACACCTGGTGCAGGTCGGCCCGGTAAATCACGCCATAGGGAAAACCGTAGGTGGCGCGCGCCATGTCGCCGAGCGGAACGCGCACGATTTTTTCGCCGGTGCGCACATCATTCATGCCCAGACCGGGCGGGAAGAAGGAGACCTTGCTGACCACATCGGTCAGGCCGAGGTAGGCGAACATGCGGAAAATATTCGGACCTAGCTGGATACCCGTGCCGATTTCACCGAAGCTGGCCGCCTGTTCCAGCACGGTCACGGCATGTCCGTCACGCGCCAGCACCAGTGCGGTGGCCAGGCCGCCTATGCCGCCGCCGGCAATAAGGATGGGGTGAGGAGATGTCACGTTGATGGGTGTTCGAAGCCAGAGGTGGCTTTAGTAGTAAGTATACTTACTATTGATGTCCACGGTGATTACCCTGAACCTGGGGGGCGCTGAACAGGCGCCCTGCGACGCGCGATCAGCCGGCTGCCGCGCATCCGCGTGAACCTGTTCAGCGCTCCCTTAAACTCCGGCCATGCCAACAAGTTTTAACTTCATCGAAGCGCCGGGGCACCAGATCCGGCGCGCTCACCAGTTGTCGATTGCCCTCTTCATGGACGAGACGGCCGGGTTTGACGTGACGCCGGTTCAGTTCGCCATCCTGAACGCGCTGATGGATGACCCCGGTGAAGACCAGGTCACGTTGTCAGGGCGGGTGGCTTTTGATGCTGCGACTTCCGGTTCGGTCATCGGCCGGCTGGAGGCCAAAGGCTGGGTGCGGCGCGAGTCCGATCCGGTCGACAAGCGCCGCAAGCTGCTTTGGGTCACCCCCGAGGGGCAGAAGGTCGCGCTGCAGATGAAGCGGGCCGTCAGCAAGGTTCAGTCACGCCTGCTGGAGCCGCTTAGCGCCGCCGAACGCAAACGGTTTGGCGTGCTGCTGGGCAAGTTGATTGCCGGCCACGAAGGCGTCGACTAAGCCTCCGATGTGGCGGCGGGGCCCGGTCGTCAGGCCGACTTGGCCAGCAGCGTGAAATGCTCCACTACGGGCGGTGCGGCAAAAAAAGGCCCGACGATGGCGCGCCAGTCGGCGAAAGCCGGCGATTCGCGGAAACCCACGGTGTGGTCCTCCAGCGTGTCCCAGAAAATCTGCAGGATGTAACGCTCGGGGCTTTCAATGCCTTTGTTGACCTTGAAGCCCTGAAAACCTTTGGCGCCGGCTATCACGGTGGTCAGGCCACGCTGGATGGCTTCGTCAAAAGCGGCCTGCTGGCCGGGGGCAATACGGATGTCGGCGAGTTCGAGAATCATGGGCTTCCTTGGGTTGAGCGTGTGTAGAGATGCCAGCCCTCAATACTGGCTGGCCGGTAACTCTACCGTCAAACCATCGAGTTCTGCATTCAGGATGATCTGGCAGCTCAGCCGGCTGCTTGGCGTGGCGGGGGTGGCTGTGAAGGCCAGCATGGCGCATTCCTCCCCGTCGGCAGCCGGCAACAGCGCCGCGAATGGCTGCGCCACCATCACATGGCAGGTTGCGCAGGTCAGCAAGCCGCCGCAGTCGGCTGCAATGCCGCTCACGCCCGCAGCCACCGCCACTTCCATCACACTTTGACCAATTTTGCCCTTAGCCCTTATCGGCTTTGCGTCACCAGCTATGAAATTAATAGTAATCATGCAGGCCCTGCCGTTCAAATGCGGCTGAAATATTCGCGGCGCTGCCAGTCGTCCCCGTCCACCGCCTGTTCGTGGCGTGTGATCTCCGACTGTTTGATGCGCATGAAGTAGTTGATGAAGCTGCTGCCGAAGGCGTCGACGAGGACACTGTCGGCCTGCAGTGCGTCCAGCGCCTCGCCCAGGCTGGTGGGTATTTTGACCGCAGCGTCGCCATACGGTGCATCGGTAGCTACCGGCGCCTTGAGTTGGCGCGTGATGCCGTCAAGCCCGGCGTGGATTTGAGAGGCCAGGTAGAGATAGGGGTTGGCCGCCGGCTCGCCGATGCGGTTTTCGATGCGCGTTGCAGCATCGCCCGCCTGCCCAACCACGCGCAGCATGGCACCGCGGTTGTCGCGGCCCCACAGCACCGACTGCGGCGCCAGCGCGTTCGGGCGGAAGCGGCCGAAGCCATTGATGGTAGGTGTGCAAAACACCGTCATGCCGCGCGCATGTTCCAGCAGGCCGGCCAGATAATGCTCCCCTACTTCGGACAGCGTGTACTGCGCGTCGGTGGATTGCGTGCCTTGCGCCGACGCGTCGCGCTGGAACAGGTTGGCGCCGGTGTGTATGTCTACCAGCGACTGGTGCAGATGCCAGCCGCTGGACATGATGTTCGGAAAGGGCGGGCGGCACATGAAGGTGGCGTGGTAACCGGCACGGCGCAGCGCCTGCCTGACCGCGCTGCGAAACAGCACCATGTTGTCGGCAGCGGTCAGCGCGTCAGTCGCGTCGAAAACCGCTTCGACCTGACTCGGGCCAAGCTCGATTTCCAGTGACTGCAAAGGCAGGCCCAGTGCCTGCGCCGTGTGCTGGACGATGCGCAGCGGTTCTTCCGCCATGTCGAACCATTGCTCGGACAGAAGGTTATAGCCGGGGTGGATCATGGCCACCTTGGGCGGCGGGCCGGGCCAGGCAGCCTGTTCCGGATCAAGCTGGTCCTGGGCGCTGTCACCGGTGATGCGGTAGATGTGAAACTCGATTTCTAGCCCGCACTTCATGCCGTAGCCGGCTTCGGCCAACCGCGCCAGCGCGCGCTGCAGGATGCGCCGGCTGTCCAGTTCAACGGCGCTGCCATCCTGCATCCAGGGCTGGCCCTGGACCCAGCCCGTAGCGGCTGCCCAGGGCAGTGGTTTGAAGCTGGCCGGGTCGGCCAGCAGCAAAAGGTTGCTCGCAAACTCGAAGCCTGGCAGTTCCGCCGTGCCGCCGGCCTCAAACACCTTGAAAGCCGTGCGATCGGAACTGTCCTTGAGCAGCAAGGTGCTAACCAGGCCGACGCCGTCCAGCATGGCTTTGGCAGCGGCGCTGGCCACCAGTGTTTTGCCGCGCAGCGTGCCGTGCAGATCACACCAGGCAAAACGTACCAGCTCGATACCGCTGGCGGCAATCAGCTGTTCGGTCTGTTGCAGGGCCAGCCGGCGCGCTTCATCATGGATGCCGCAGTGTTCGGCGAAGCTGTTCATTTCTGCACCGGTCGGGCTGAGCTTGTCGAAGCCGCGGCAGGCACTTCGACAGGCTCAGTGCGAACGGGGGGAGATGTCCAAGGTGCGTTTTCCTGCTTGGCCCGGGCCTGTGCCTGCCACCAGTCTGGCCATTGCCCGGCGGGCGCAATGCCATCGACGGTATCGGGCCCAACCATGTGCTGGGCCTGCGCGGCGTCGGCTATGCCGGGCGCCACGCCGCCTTCCCGCACGGTGGCAATCGCCTTGAGCAGGACCCGGCGGTTCGCCATGATGACTTTGTCACTGGTGCCAAGATGCTCCCGTGTGCGGTCCTGGATCGCGCCCATGCTTTCTACCGCCCATTGGTCGTGCACATTGATGTCTTCCTCGCCCATTCCCAGGTAGGTCTGGGTGCGCTGCTCCTCGGCGCTGAAGCCCCAATTGTTGTGACGTCCGGCGTTAGGGATGTAGTCGGGCAGCGAGATGAACTGCTGGCGCTGCGCACGCATGCTCTCTTTGTCCAGCGGCCCGGCAAAACTGGTGAAGTAGGAATACCAGTAGGTGTGGGTGTCGTCCACCGGCACATGCATCTGCGTGATGGTCATGGTTTCCGACAGCGGGATCACAAAGGTTGCCGGAAAGATGGCCTGGGTGACACGCACGTGGGTCAGCTCTTTATTCATGGAGCGCAAGGCCGTAAGCTGCATGCCCCAGGGTTTGCTCTCAAAGCTGATGTCGGGCTGGGCAAACTCGCGCATGATGCGTGTCATCGGCCATTGCTCGCCATCGATGGCGCCGGCGCTGGCACTGCGGAACTGTTTGCCGGCTGCGTTGCTGCCGATGTCGGCCAGCGCTTCGTCCTGCAAAAAGCGGTGCAGAAAAGAAGGATGCGCGGGGTCTATGCCGACTTCAAACGCCTGCAGCCAGTTCGCGTTCCACAAGCCCTTGAAGGCAAAGGTGTGGGTCGTCGGCGCGCGGAAGCAGTCAAAAGCTGGCAGCGGCGGCGGGATGGAACCCTCGGGGCCCAGCCAGGCGAAGATCACGTCGCTTTTTTCGATCACCGGGTAGCTGCGCTGTTTCACGCGCTCACACAGCTTGCTGCCGACAGGTTCTGCCGGGGTTTCCAGGCAGCGGCCAGCCACGTCGAACTTCCAGCCGTGAAAGGGGCAGCGCAGGCCGTCGCCCTCGGCGCGGCCGAAGGACAGGTCGGCGCCGCGGTGCGGGCAGTGGCGGTCCAGCAGGCCATAGTTGCCCTGGTCGTTGCGGAACAGCACGAAGTCCTGGCCCATCAGGCGGACGGCCTTGACCGGGCGTTTGTCCATGCGGGGATCGAGCGCCGGGTTGAACTCGTCGACCAGTGCCGCGGGTTGCCAGTAGCTGCGCAGCAACGCGCCGCAGGGTGTGTCCGGCCCGACGCGGGTGATCAATTCGTTTTGTTCTGCATTCATGGGGCGACCTTCTTAAAACGGTATACCGAATTTAAAATTCAGTGTACATTTCTCATCATGAACTTGCAAGAGACGGTGCTGATCCAGTTGCGCGACCTGATTTTGCGCGGCGAATTCGAGCCTGGCCAGCGCCTGGCTGAGCAGCAACTGGCCGAGCGCCTGGGCGCCTCCCGCACCCCGGTACGCGCGGCCCTGGTCACGCTGGAGCAGGAAGGCCTGGTCGAAGCCAACGACACAGGCAAGTTTCTGGTGCGCCAGTTCACGCCGCGTGAAGTTGCCGACGCCATTGCCGTGCGTGGCCAGCTCGAAGGCATGGCAGCGCGGCTGGTGGCCGAACACGGCGTCTCGCGCCAGTTGCAGGGTGACTTGCAGGCTTGCCTGGATGAGGGCGACCTGGCGCTGGCCGCCAACCCGCTGGACTACGAAAGTTATGCGGCTTACGCCGTGGTCAACGATCGTTTCCACGCACTGGTGCTCGAAGCCAGCGGCAACCGCGCCTTGCAGCGCGCCGTGGCGCTCAACGACAAACTGCCGTTTGCGCCGGCGTCTGCCATGCTGCCGATGCAGGGCACGGTGACACTGGACCGGGACTGGATGCTGTACGCGCACCGCCAGCACCACATGTTGTTCGCCGCACTCAAAGCCGGCGAGGGCGCGCGCGCCCAGGCGCTGGCCATCGAACACACCGAAGTCGCGCAGATGAACATGCGCATGGCGCTGGAGCGCCGGGCCGAGACTGAACGTGTGTTGCCGGCGATCCGACTGGTGGTGGGGCGTTGACACCCGCACCCGTGAGTTTTACCGCTGCTGGTGTACGCCGCGGTTTTTTCGCCGCCCAGGTGATGGCGCCGGGCATCACGCTGTATGCGATGGTTTTCGGTGTGCTGGCCAGCGAGCGCGGCATGTCGTGGCTGCAGGCCATGCTGATGAGCGCAGCTGTTTATTCAGGCAGCGCACAACTTGCGGCGCTGCAGGGCTGGACCGCCACGGCAGCCGTCACACCGGTCATCGTCACGATTTTTGTCATGAATGCGCGTTATGTACTCTACGGCGCAGCGCTCCAGCCCTGGCTGACCGGCTTGCCGCGGCACCAGAGCTGGGGCTCACTGTTTTTTCTCGGCGACGGCAACTGGGCCATGGCCATGCGTGAATACGAAGCTGGCTACCGCGACGCCGGTTACGTGCTGGGCTCCGGCTTGGCCATGTTTGTGCCCTGGATAGGGGGCACGCTGCTGGGCCACCTGCTGGCGGGTAATGTGCCCAACCCAGCCGCTTTTGGCCTTGACTTCATGCTGGCGGCGTTTGCCGCAGCGATTGGCATCGTGCTGTGGCGCGGCAAGTCCGACCTGTGGCCGGTGGCTGCTGCGGGCTTGGTGGCGCTGGTCCTGCACCGGCTGGTGCCAGGCGCCTGGTACATCGTGGGTGCGGGCGTGGCGGGCGGGCTGATGGGAGCGTGGCGCCATGGCCGTTGAATCGACTTTCTGGCTGGCACTGCTGGGCATGGCGCTCGCGTCCTTCGCCTGCCGCATCAGCGGCTTCCTGCTGATGGGTTATGTGGCCATCACGCCGTGCGTGGAGGCCGCGCTCAAATCGATACCGATCTCGGTGATGGTCGGCATCGTCACGCCCGCAGCCACCGCGGGCAAGCTGCCTGAACTGCTGGCCCTGCTGGCGGTGGGTCTGGTGATGAAGCTGGTGCGCAACGACCTGGCAGCCGCCGTGGCGGGTGCAGCCACGGTGGCCGTGGCGCGCTGGCTGACATAGCCCCCACGGTTGCTCGCTTCGCGTAGCGCCCTGCCCCCCGAGGGGGCCGCTGCGCCTGCGGCCCGGCAAAGCCGGATCCGCGGCCCCTGCTGGTCTGGACCTCTACACCACGATCCCGTCATTGCGGGCTTGACCCGCACCATGTTGCGCGGTCCGGGCTTTATTCCTTGGCCACCTGCAACACCAGCTTGCCGAAGTTCTCGCCGTTGAAGAGCTTGAGCAGGGTTTCGGGGAAGTTCTCCAGCCCTTGCGCCACATCTTCCCTGCTCTTCATCTTGCCGTCCTTCAGGTAGCCGGCCATCTCGGCAATCGCCAAGGGGTAGCGGTCGGCGTAGTCGAAGACCACAATGCCTTCCATGCGCGCGCGGTTCACCAGCAGCGACAGGTAGTTAGCCGGGCCCTTGACCGGCGTGGTGTTGTTGTACTGGCTGATAGCGCCGCAGATGATGATGCGCGCGCCGCGCGTGATGCGTGTCAGCACCGCGTCAAGTATGTCGCCGCCCACGTTGTCAAAATAAATGTCCACGCCTTTGGGGCAATGTTCTTTGAGTCCGGCCTTGACGTCACCGGCTTTGTAGTCGATGCAGGCGTCGAAGCCCAGCTCGTTGACCACCCAGTCGCACTTGGCCTTGCCGCCAGCGATACCCACAACGCGGCAGCCCTTGAGCTTGGCGATCTGGCCAACTGTCTGGCCAACGGCACCGGCAGCGCCAGACACCACCACGGTGTCTCCGGCCTTGGGCTGGCCCACATCCATCAGGCCGAAGTAACCCGTCATGCCGGGCATGCCCAGCACATTGAGCCAGGTGGTCAGGCCCAGACGCGCATCGATCTTGAACATGCCGCTGCGTTTGATCTGCGCCTCGGGGATCAGGCAGTATTCCTGCACGTCCAGCCCGGCATTGACATAGTCGCCCACGGCAAAGGCCGGGTCATGCGAAGCGATTACCTTGCCGATGCCGCCGGCGCGCATCACCGCACCGATCTCGACCGGCGGGATGTAACTTTTGCCTTCGTTCATCCAGCCTCGCATGGCCGGGTCCAGCGAGAGGTACAAGGTCTTGATCAGCACGCCGCCGGAGCCGGGTTCGGCGACCGGCTCGGTAGTGAAGTTCCAGTTGGCCCGGGTCGGCAAGCCGGTAGGGCGCGCGGCCAGGCGTACCTGGTGATTGATCAGTGAAGCTATGGCAGTCATGGGATTCTCCAGTGTGAAACATCTGCCGCTCTTGTAATGGGCCTGTCAGACGGCGTTGATGGCGCATCTTAGCGAGGCAAGGCGGATCAGAAAGTCGCCCAAGCGATTGCTCACACAAAATTTCTCGAAATCAGATCGACCCAACCTTTTTCCCTACATCGGCAAAAAGCCTCGTCTCCTAGGAACTCGGATCGCGTTGGCAGACGGATTCCAGGATTTTTTCAACCTCATCAAAATCGGTTGGTTTGACCAGGTGGTAATCAAAACCCGTTTCTTTTGACCGCTGCCGGTCTGCCTCCAGCCCATACCCCGTCAGGGCGACCAGCACGACGTTTTTCAGTGTGGGTTCCTGGCGGATTCGCTCAGCCACCTGGAACCCGTTGAGCCCTGGCAGGCCAATATCCAGCAGAACCAGGTCCGGGTGCCAGGCAAGAGCCATATCCACTGCGTCCGGGCCATCGTGAGCCATCCGGACTTCATGCCCTGACATTTGCAGCAGCATCGCCACGGTTTGTGCCGCGTCCACGTTGTCATCGACGACCAGCACCCGACAGCATTTTCCGCGCGGCCGAGCCGGTTCAACAGGCGTCGACGGCGACGGCGGTATTGAGGTGAGCATCACCGGCAGACGCACTACAAACTCGCTGCCTTGTCCCAGGATGCTGTGCGCCTCTACGGTCCCGCCGTGCAAATCCACCAGCCGTTGCACCAGGCACAGACCAATGCCCAAGCCGCCTTCCGAGCGGTCCAGTGACCGTTCGGCCTGCGTGAACAGGTCGAAGATGCGGGGTAGCAATTCGGGGGAGATGCCGACGCCGGTATCGCGCACCCGCAGCACGGCGGTATCGCCTTCGCGCCCGACCGTCAGAGTGATGCGGCCGCCCTCTTCGGTGTACTTGGCGGCGTTGGTGAGCAGATTCACCACCACCTGCTCCAGTCGGGCGGCGTCTGCATGCAACCAGATAGGTTCCGGCGGTAGCGACACCTCAAGTTCATGCCGGCGCTGTACGATCAGCGGCTGCGCTGTCTCAACCGCCCGCTCCACGATGCCGCTCAAAACGATCCGCTCTTGACGAAGTTGTACCTTGCCGGTTGTGATGCGGGAGACTTCCAGCAGGTCATCGATGAGATGCTTCAGTTGCCCCACCTGACGTTCAATGATGGTGCGGGCCTGCAGCTGGAGTGGGTCTTCGTTCTGCTGGAGACGAAGGAGGCGCACGGCGTTTGAGATGGGCGCCAGCGGGTTGCGGAGTTCATGACTGAGCATCGCCAGAAACTCATCCTTGCGGCGGTGCAGGTCGGCCAGCGCTTCCGCTTGCTCTTGTAACTTCCGCTCGGACTGTTTCCGTGCGGTAATGTCATTGAAAATGACAGCTACTTTCCGGCTCTCCGGCCCACCGATCCGGAAGGCGTAGACATCGAACCAACGGCCATTCAACGCTTTCGCTTCGTTGACAAAGCGGATCGGGTTACTTGTCAGAATGACATTGCCGTAAGTTTCAATCCAATGCCTCTCAATATTCGGCGCGATCTCGCGCATACGTTTGCCCATCGCTTCAAATATTCCAGACTGTTTCTCAAAAGAAGGATTCACTTCAAGAAATCGGTAATCGATCGGCTTTTTCTGCTCATCAAAAATCATCTCGATGACGCAAAAACCCTCGTCAATCGAGTTGAATAAATTGCGATAACGTTCTTCGGATTCACGCAAGGCGTTTTCCGCCTGTTTGCGCTCGGCAATTTCCACGCGCAGTTGCGCGTTCAAAGTGTCCGATGCTTCAGTGAGTTCATGCTGGCGCAATGACCCGAGTAATAAGGCCTCGTTCATCGCGACGGTCTGTCCATGAGACTGCGCGGTCTCGGTCACTTGAATGATGATCCCCGCAGCGCGCTCACCCGCCCGCACCGGCCACATCGTGTAAGACCACAGGACAGGATGCGGGTTCGAGCCTCGATGTTCCGTGTGGCTTTCGGATTCTCCCGTCTGGTAAACGCGCTCCAGCAGGCTCAGGCATTCGTCGTTGTCCAGCATCATTTCGGCGAACGGTTTTCCGGCCAGTTGTTCTGCGGATTTATCCATAAGGCGGCAGAAGGCTGGGTTGACATAGCGCACGATGTGGCTGGCTCCCTGCACTGCAACCATCGGCAGGGGCGAATGCTCGGCGACCGCCAGGCAGAGGTCGGACAGGTCAGGCGGCCGCTGCGGGGGGGGTGATGTTGGACTTGTCTGCATAACAAGTGAGAATTTACTTCCTCGCTTTCGGCTCCGGTGCGGGTTCTTCTTCCTGCGTCTGGCGCGGGCCGGTTCGCTGGGGAATGCCGGCGGTCAGCCCAATGTATTCTGTACTCCGCGGGTGGATAACAACCACACCCTTGTTTGTGATGACATATTCGCGGATGTCTTTGCTGTGATTGCCGCCGCGCATTTTGATCACGACCATGACCTTTCTGAGCTGTCCATCAATCTCCACATAGCGCATTCGGAGAATATCGTCGGTGAGGAACGAAATGGTGTAATGACTGAACGACAGCGCAGTAAATGTATCCTCCACTTCGACGGTGCTGAGAATCGTGACCCCGGCCCCCGTCAACGCCCCGATCATCCGGTAAAGCGACTCGCGAAAGTCGGCGCGAAAGCCGGGCGCCAGCGCCATCTCAAAACCGACCAGCGAATCGATCACCAGCCGTTTTGCGCCTATCCTTTCGATGGCATCAAGAATTTCCTGCATGGTTTCATCGACCGAAAGGTCGAGCGGCCTGAGGTAAAGAATCTCCAGTTTTCCCTTTTCCTGCGGCGTTCTTAGATTCAAACCAAAACTGTCGGCGCGATGCGTGTAGCCTGCCGGGCGTTCTTCAAAGATCGCCATGATTCCTGGCTCCCCATGGCGCAGTCCTTCAGCGATAAATTGTGTCGCCAAAGCAGATTTCCCTGTCCCCGAAGGCCCCGCAACGAGGAGACTGTCGCCCTCCAGAATACCCCCGCCCATCATCTTGTCCAGCTCGGGAATGCCCATGGAGAGCCGCCGTTTTCGAACCGGTTTCATCGCTTTTCCGGCCAGTCCCAGAGTCCGTGAGAACGCCTGAACTCCGTCATCGTTGATGCGCACAGTGTGCATTCCCGGCACCGACGCCTGCCCGCGCAGTTTCATGATCTGCAATTTCCGCACCACGGAATTTCTTTCTGCCACCTGAGACAGCCAGAAGAGGCCATCGACAATGGTAAACAGCGGATTGTCGCGAATCTCGTCCTGGGCATATTCGCCGACCAGAAACGTCGTGGCCTCCCAACTGGTCAGAAACTGGGCGAGGCGCTGAATGAACGATTGCATCTCGATTTCGCTGGAGCTCGCCTGCGCCGTGCGCACCACGGTGCGAAAGGAGTCCACCACCACCAAGCCCGGCTTGATCGTCGTCACCTGTTTGATGATTTCATCGAGGACCGCGTCCAGATCTTTCCCCAGCACCACGTCGCTCAGGTTGATGAAGCGGACGGCCTTGCCCAATTTGGATTCGTCGAAGAAAGAAAACTGTTGCTGATAGCGCAGCATTTTGATCGCCGATTCACCCAGGACGGTGAAATAGAGCGCCGGTTTTTTCACCGTCGCATTGGCGAAAACGAGTTGATGCGCCATCGTGGTTTTGCCGCAACCAGGCGTGCCAGCAATGATGTTGAAAGAAAATTCAGGAATGCCGCCGCCCATGATGTCGTCCAGGCCGCGCACGCCGGTCGGCAGTTTGCGTATCGTGACCTTGGCCGGCTGGCTAACGACTTTTTTTGTTGGGCGACTTCCGTTCGCGTCATTTTGTTTTTTCATTTTTAGCGCCTTTACTAAAATCCAGATCGTTGAGATACAGTTTTGGCCAGACACCGCGCACCAACTGCACCGTTAATTTTTCGCCGATGAAGGCCACCAGCAGTCCGAGCAACGCAGCGAGCAGAACTACTCTGCCCTCAAAAAAATAATCCAGGTCAATTTGCGCTTCAAATTTTTCCAGCCCTTCCAAAGTGCCATCTGATTTGACATGCACTGCGCGCAGCCACGGAACCTCCGCACTGGCCAGCGCAAGCGAGCGGGTGAGGAGCGCACGAAAACCGGTGCTGCCCATAAGGTTCGCCAGCTGCGGGCGCAGTTTCTCAAAGACCAGAAACGCCGCCGGAAGTTTTACATCGAAAGATTTATTCCCATTCGTCTCATGAGCAATGAGACGCTCGGCGAAATCCCGCATTTGTGGAGTAGTGCGGTTCATTGGTAATTTGAGATAGCTCGCACCCCTGGCGCGCCTGCAGCGGCGTCGTGCCGCCCCAATTGTTTTAACAACTGCTTACCAGGGGCAGACCTGCCAGCACACCAGGCAAATGCGCTCTCTGGCGTTTGATGGTTGCCATTTCTCATTTTCGTTCAACCTTTCAGGTTGGCAGAGCGCCGATGGCAGTGATGGGTACAGTCGCGTTTGTCATCCGACCGAAGGGATAACCAGTGTATGTGCCGGCTTTGGAAAAGTCGAGGGGCTGTGCGGCGTTTCCCTGACGATCTTGGGACTGTCTGGCTGCGGACGGCGGAAGGGTCGGACGCAAGTAACTGAAGTTGCGTCGGTGATTCCGGCCGCAACTCGCTGTCAGGCGCCCCGTCAGCTCATAAAAATCGCCTTTTCAGTTTATGCTTTCAACCATGAAGCTCTACAACTACTTCCGTTCATCCGCCTCTTTTCGCGTGCGCATTGCGCTGCAGCTGAAGGGCCTTAATTACGACTACGTGCCCGTGCACATTGCCAAAGGCGAGCACAAGAAAGAGGCCTATTCAGCGGTGTCAGCAGACTTGCTGGTGCCTATGCTGGAGACCGTAGGCGAGCGGCTGTCGCAGTCCATGGCAATCATCGAGTACTTGGACGAAACCCATCCGTCGCCGCCGCTGCTGCCCGGCGATGCGCTGGGCCGCGCCAAAGTGCGCGCGCTGGCGCAGTCGGTGGCCTGCGAAATCCATCCGCTGAACAATCTGCGCGTGCTCAAATACCTGGTGCGTGAGCTGAAGGTCGATGAAGACGCCAAAAACACCTGGTACCGCCATTGGGTGCGCGAAGGGCTGGAAGGCTTTGAGCGGCAACTGATGCAGTTGCCGGCGTCGACCTACTGTTACGGCGAGACGCCAACACTGGCCGACTGCTGCCTGGTGCCTCAGATTTTCAACGCCAAACGCTTCAACGTGAACTTTGACGGCTTGAGCCGCGCCATGGCGGCCTACGAGGCCTGCATGGCGCTGGAGGCTTTTCAGAAAGCCCAGCCCTCGGCCTGCCCGGACAACGAGCCCTGATCGTTGTGAATCCTGACTGGCTGACGCCTGACTGGCCAGCGCCGCCCGGCGTGCGCGCGGTGTTGACGACCCGCCACGGCGGCGTTTCGGTTGCGCCCTGGGACAGCCTGAATCTGGGCGATCACGTCGGCGATGTGCCCGCGCAGGTGGCGGCTAACCGGGCGCTGCTGGCGCAAGTGACGGGGGCGAAACCGGTTTTCCTGCAGCAGGTGCACGGCTCAGCCGTCTTGCCGCTGGACGGCCAAACGCCACACGGTCTGCAGGCCGACGCCGCCATCACCTCGCAGCGCGGCGTCGCATGCACCATCATGGTGGCCGATTGCCTGCCGGTTCTGTTCACCCACACTGAGGGCGGGTCGGTGGCTGCAGCCCACGCCGGCTGGCGTGGGCTGGCGGGCAGGCAAGGCGACGGTGTACTGGAGCAGGCTTTTGAACGTTTTAGGGCTCTGGCCCATAAGGGACGAGCGCCAGCAGCTATCAATACCATAGCGTGGCTGGGACCATGTATTGGCCCGACAGCCTTTGAGGTGGGTGCTGAGGTGAGGGCAGCCTTTGTGGACAACGATCCCGGGGCCGCCGCTTGTTTCACCGCTGCAGCCCCCGGCAAGTATCTCGCCGACCTCGCCGGCCTGGCCCGGTTGCGGCTTCAGGCCTTGGGCATCACGCAAATCTTTGGCAATGACGGCAGTGCATCCTGGTGCACGGTGGGCAATGCCTCAAGGTTCTTTTCGCACCGGCGCGATGCCGGCGTCCGAGGCAACGGGCGCAAGACTACCGGCCGTATGGCTGCCTGCATCTGGCTCGAGTGACGGGGGCTGCATGGTGGTCGCTTCGGCGGCTTCGCGTGCCTTGATCGCTTTTCGACGGGACGGCGCGCCCATCAGGTAAACCACCAATGCCACAGGACCCACACCATAGAGTACAAAGGTCACCAGTGCGCCCAGCAGCGTCCCGGACGGATGGGTGGCTTCAGCAACACTCATCATGAGCACGACATACATCCAGGCAATGACGATCAAATACATAAATTTCGTGTGGCCTAATGAGTTGGGAAAGTTTTTACACGATACTAGAGTTGACTTGCCGCGGCTATCCAAGCTCGACACAGACTGCCCCCAAGAGCCCGCAGATATCCCTGGAGACAAGCATGAATTCTGACGCAAACCTGGCGCAATCGGCCCAACAGATGCAAGAGACTTTTGCGCAGGGCCTCAAGCAGGTCATGGGCGCGATGGCCGGCGGCGGCTTTGGCGCGGCGCCTGGTTTTGCGCAGATCGGCATGGCTGATGCGCAGGCAACCCTGCCACCGCTGCAGATCGACCCGCTCAAGTTGCTGGAGATCCAGAAAACTTACCTTGCCGACATCAGCACGCTCTGGAACAGCGGTCTGCAAGCCAGCACATCAAAGTCGACCGACCGGCGCTTTTCGTCAGAAGCCTGGCACCAAAACCCCGTTGCCCAATTTGCCGCCTCGGCCTACCTGCTCAATGCCCGAACGCTGATGGGTTTGGCCGATGCGGTCGAGGGCGACGAAAAAACCAAGGCCCGCGTGCGCTTTGCGGTCGAGCAGGCGATGGCCGCCGCCGCCCCCAGCAACTTCCTGGCGCTCAATGCCGAGGCGCAGAAAAAAGCCATCGACACGCAGGGCGAAAGTATTGCCCAGGGCCTGACCAATTTGCTGCACGACATGAAGCAGGGCCATGTGTCCATGACCGATGAAAGTGTCTTCGAGGTCGGCAAAAACGTCGCGACCACCGAAGGCGCAGTGGTTTTTGAAAACGAATTTTTCCAGCTCATCGAATACAAGCCGCTGACGGCCAAGGTCTATGAGCGGCCTTTCCTGCTGGTCCCGCCCTGCATCAACAAGTTTTACATCCTGGACCTGCAGCCCGAGAACTCATTGATTCGCTATGCCGTGGCGCAGGGCCACCGCACCTTTGTCGTGAGCTGGCGCAACCCTGACGAGTCGATGGCCGAAAAAACCTGGGACGACTACATCGAACACGCTGCCATCAAGGCGATTGAAGTCACGCAGGACATCACCGGCGCCAAAACCATCAACGCGCTGGGTTTCTGCGTGGGTGGCACCATCCTCGGCACCGCGCTGGCGGTGCTGGCCGCGCGGGGTGACAAGCCGGTGGCCAGCGCGACCTTTCTGACCTCGCTGCTGGAGTTCAGCGACACCGGCATCCTCGACATCTTCATCGACGAGCAGTCCGTCAGTTACCGCGAGATGCAGATGGGCAAGGGCGGTCTGCTCAAGGGCCAGGACCTCGCGTCCACCTTCAGCTTCCTGCGGCCCAACGATCTGGTCTGGAACTATGTGGTCGGCAACTACCTCAAGGGTGAGACCCCACCGCCGTTTGACCTGCTCTATTGGAACAGCGACTCGACCAACCTGCCGGGCCCGTTTTATGCCTGGTATTTGCGCAACACCTATTTTGAAAACAACCTTGCCAAGCCCGGCAAGCTCACGGTCTGCGGACAGAAGGTTGATCTCGGCAAGCTCGACATGCCGGCCTACATTTATGGCTCACGCGAAGATCATATCGTGCCGGTCGGTGGGGCCTATGCCTCGACCCAGGTGCTGCCCGGCAAGAAGCGGTTTGTCATGGGCGCGTCGGGCCACATCGCCGGCGTGATCAACCCACCCGCCAAGAAAAAGCGCAGTTACTGGACTAACGACAAATTGCCCCAGGGCAAGTTTCCGGCCGTGCAGGCTGACTGGCTCAAGGGCGCGACAGAACACCCCGGCAGCTGGTGGACCGACTGGTCGGACTGGCTCAAAACCCACGCAGGCAAGCAGATTGCTGCGCCCAAAAGTTATGGCAGCCGGCAACACAAAGTCATCGAGGCCGCACCCGGCCGTTACGTCAAGGCCAAGGCCTGAATGAAAAATCTTGTTATCCCGGGCTTGACCCGGGATCCATGCCCCGGATCCCGCAGCGCCGGCATGGGATGCATAAGTTGAAACCCCGGACCTGATTCGGGGCCGCAACGACAGACAGCTGAATTTTTACAGGAGAGAAACCCATGGAAGACATCGTCATCGTTTCAGCCGCCCGCACCGCTGTAGGCAAGTTCGGCGGCAGCCTCGCCAAAACCCCCGCCACCGAACTTGGCGCGGCGGTCATCAAGGCCGTGGCCGAGCGCGCGGGCCTGTCCCCCGAGCTGATCGGCGAAGTCATTCTGGGTCAGGTGCTGACGGCTGGCGTGGGCCAGAACCCGGCGCGTCAGAGCGTGGTGAAGGCAGGCTTTCCGCATGCCATTCCCGGCCTGACCATCAACGCCGTCTGCGGCTCCGGCCTGAAGGCTGTCATGCTGGCAGCCCAGTCCGTCGCCACCGGCGACAGCGAGATCGTGATTGCCGGCGGGCAGGAGAACATGAGTGCTGCGCCGCACGTGCTCAACGGCTCGCGCGACGGCCAGCGCATGGGCGACTGGAAGATGATTGACTCCATGATTGTTGACGGCCTGTGGGACGTTTACAACCAGTACCACATGGGCATCACTGCCGAAAATGTCGCCAAAAAATATGGCATCAGCCGCGACATGCAGGACGCGCTGGCCCTGGCCAGCCAGACCAAAGCCATGGCGGCGCAGGACGCCGGCAAGTTCAAGGACGAGATCATTCCGTTTTCGATCGCGCAGAAAAAGGGCGATCCTTTGGTGTTTTCTGCCGACGAGTTCATCAACCGCAAGACCAGCGCCGAAGGCCTGGCCGGCTTGCGCCCCGCGTTTGACAAGGCTGGCGGTGTGACGGCCGGCAATGCCTCGGGCATCAACGACGGCGCCGCCGCCGTGATGGTCATGACCGCGAAGAAGGCTGCGGCGCTTGGTCTCAAGCCACTGGCGCGCATCGCCAGCTACGCCACCAGCGGCCTGGATCCAGCTTTCATGGGCATGGGTCCGGTGCCCGCAGCGACCAAAGCCTTGCAGCGCGCTGGCTGGAAAGCGCAGGACCTGGACCTGCTGGAAATCAACGAAGCCTTTGCCGCGCAGGCCTGCGCCGTCAACAAGGAGATGGGCTGGGACACCAGCAAGGTGAACGTCAATGGCGGCGCGATTGCCATCGGCCACCCGATAGGCGCGTCCGGTTGCCGTATCCTGGTCACGCTGATCCACGAAATGGTGCGTCGAGACGCCAAAAAAGGCATCGCCAGCCTGTGTATTGGCGGCGGCATGGGGGTTGCCCTCACACTGGAACGCTGAATTTGAGTTAAAACTAGCTCTAGCCCATGAGCAGAAAGCGCAAGAAGCTATTTATTTGATAGCACGGTGGTGCGCGGCATGGGATGACTTTTGCACTTCATCGACAAGTAAAACTCAAGGAGCACAGACATGGCAAAACGAATTGCGTACGTGACAGGCGGGATGGGCGGCATCGGAACCGCCATCTGCCAGCGCCTGCACAAGGATGGCTTCATAGTTGTCGCCGGTTGCGGCCCGACGCGTGACTTCACCAAATGGCTGGATGAGCAGAAGGCACTCGGCTACACCTTCTACGCCTCCGTCGGCAATGTCGGTGACTGGGACTCCACCGTTGCCGCCTTCGACAAAGTCAAGGCAGATCACGGCCCGGTCAGCGTGCTGGTCAACAACGCCGGCATCACACGCGACGGCCAGTTTCGCAAGATGAGCAAGACCGACTGGGACGCGGTGATCTCCACCAACCTCGACAGCATGTTCAACGTCACCAAGCAGGTGATCGAAGGCATGATCGAAGGCGGCTACGGGCGCATCGTCAACATCTCGTCGGTCAACGGCCAGAAGGGCCAGTTCGGCCAGGTCAACTACTCGACCGCCAAGGCCGGCCTGCACGGCTTTACCATGGCGCTGGCGCAAGAGGTGGCCGCCAAGGGTGTGACTGTCAACACCGTGAGCCCCGGCTACATCGGCACCGACATGGTCAAGGCCATCCGCCCCGACGTGCTCGAAAAAATCGTCGCCGGCGTTCCGGCCAAACGCCTGGGCACGCCGGAAGAAATCGCCTCCATCATTTCGTGGATTGCCTCGGATGAAGGCGGCTACGCCACAGGCGCGGACTTCTCGCTCAATGGTGGTTTGCACATGGGGTGAGGTCTTGCCTCGCTCAATTTAAAACCCGCTTCGGCGGGTTTTGTTTTCTGCTTTTACAGTGAAATCGGGCTGCGCACTCGCAAGGAGGCCGAGGCGAAATTGCTGGAACGCGAAAACGCCGGCAAGATATTCCTGAGGGAAAAGCTCGCTCAATCAAAGGTGCGTCGTGGGCTGGAGCGCTCTGCACTGCCGCATCT
Source organism: Polaromonas eurypsychrophila (assembly GCF_014641715.1). GTDB lineage: Bacteria > Pseudomonadota > Gammaproteobacteria > Burkholderiales > Burkholderiaceae_C > Polaromonas > Polaromonas eurypsychrophila. Next base: position 111,738 of record NZ_BMIG01000007.1, read on the forward strand.
CCCCACTTGAAATTTCATACTGGAAAAGCTTCTTGGTTCTCTCAACGGACTGGATCATTCACTGCGACGGCAGCGCAGTGCCCAATCCCGGCCGCATGGGCCTGGGTGCGGTGCTGCTTGCGCCAGACGGCACGCGGCATGTGCTCTCGGTGGCGGCCGATGTGCGAGGCTGCAACAACGAGGCAGAGGCGCGGGCGCTGATGCTGGCGCTCCACGATGCGCAGGCGCATGGGGCGACAGCGCTGCATATCTACTCGGACAGCAGCTTGCTGGTGGCGCAACTGGGTTCGCCGGGTACGCCGCCGGTGTTGCGGCTGGCTGCGCTGTATGCGGAGGTGGCCGCCTTGCTGGCGAACTTTGTGCACACTTCGCTGCACTGGATACCTCGGCACCGCAATGGTGAAGCTGATGCGTTGGCGCGTGCGGCGCTGGGACTGGTGCCCAAGGGACCGGCGAAGCTAATGAAGAAGAAGCGGCGTTAGCTGCCGGGCTTTTCGTCGCTGTTGTTCCAGAAGCCCTGATGCGGCCCGGCCGCTTCCTCTTCCAGCAGCGGGCCCAGCACTTCGACCGGCCGCTGCCCGGTTGCGAAGACCCGCCTGCAGGGCAGGGACAGGGTCGGGTTTTCAGGATGAGCGCCGGTCAGTTCAAGCAGCTTGTCTTCGGACAGGCCATAAACAACGCGGCCGATGTTGCACCAGTAGATGGCGCTGGCACACATGCAGCAGGGTTCTGCACTGGTGTACAGCGTGCATTTGGCCAGTCGCTCCGGCCACAAGGCGCGGGCGGCCAGTGCGGCAGCGGCCAGTTCGGCGTGCTGGGTCGGATCGCCTTGCGGCGGCATCGAGTTGTTGCCGGCCGAGGCGATGACCGTTCCGTTTTCATCAGCCACCAGCGCGGCAAAGGGATGGCGCCCCTTGGCGCGCGACGCGGCCGATAGCGCGATAGCCTGGCGAAGCAAGCCGAGATCGAGCGCGGAGGCCAGGACCTCCACACCGGTGCTGCGATGTTTGCCGGTTTCGTTCATGGCTCAGCGCTTGCGACCCAGCGGCAGCTTGCTGTCAGAGCACCTCACTGGCGAAGTCGGCCAGCCGCGAACGCTCGCCGCGCGCCAGCGTGATGTGCCCGCCGTGCGGCCAGCCCTTGAATCGGTCGACGGCGTAGGTCATGCCGGACGAACCTTCGGTCAGGTAGGGCGTGTCGATCTGTGCGAGGTTGCCCATGCAGATGATCTTGGTGCCGGGGCCGGCGCGGGTGATCAGGGTCTTCATCTGTTTGGGCGTCAAATTTTGCGCCTCGTCGATGATCACGTACTTGTTCAGGAAGGTGCGGCCGCGCATGAAGTTCATGCTCTTGACCTTGATGCGTGAGCGGATCAACTCGTTGGTGGCGGCGCGGCCCCATTCGCCGGAGCCGCTGTCGTTCTTGCCCAGCACTTCAAGGTTGTCGTCGAGCGCACCCATCCAGGGGCCCATTTTTTCTTCCTCGGTGCCGGGCAGGAAGCCGATGTCTTCACCGACGCTGACGGTGGCACGGGTCATGATGATCTCGGTGTAGCGACGGTCGTCCAGCACCTGGGTCAGGCCGCTGGCCAGGGCCATCAGTGTCTTGCCGGTGCCGGCTGTGCCGGCCAGCGTCACGAAATCGACCTCCGGGTCCATCAGCAAATTCATTGCAAAGTTCTGCTCGCGGTTGCGGGTGGTGATGCCCCAGACCGCGTTCTTGAGGTGGGTGTAGTCCTTCAGTGTCTTGAGCACCGCCGTCTTGGCGCGGATTTCGGTCACACGCGCATACAACGGCGGCTCACCGGGCGCCTCAAAAAATACGAACTGATTGATCAGCAGGCCGCCCACGATGGGGCCGGTGATGCGGTAGAAGGTGTGGCTGCCTTGCTGCCAGCTTTCGATGGTTTTGCTCTGGCGCGTCCAGAAGTCGGTCGGCAGAGCCAGCGAACCGGCGTAAAGCAGGTCGCCGTCTTCCAGCGTCTTGTCGTTCTGGTAGTCGTCAGTGGCCAGGCCCAGGGCGCGCGCCTTGACGCGCATGTTGATGTCCTTGGACACCAGAACCACTTCGCGGGGCGCGTACTCCTTGCGCAAGGCTTCCACCACGCCGAGGATCTGGTTGTCAGCCTTGCCCTGCGGCAGGCTGATTGGCAGCGAGTAATCGAGCACTTTGGTCTGGAAGAACAGGCAGCCGCCGGCCTCCTTGTGCCCGGTGGTGTCGAGCTTGAGGCCCCTGGCGATGTCGGCGCCGCTGGTGCCGGCCAGCGCGTCCAGCGTGCGGCTGGTCTGGCGTGCGTTGCGCGCGACTTCGGTCATGCCTTTTTTGTGGCCGTCCAGCTCCTCGAGCACGATCATCGGCAGGAAGATGTCGTGTTCCTCAAAGCGGAACAGGCACATCGGGTCGTGCATCAACACATTGGTATCGAGTACAAAGAGCTTGGTCGGGCCGGTGTATTTGGGCTTTTTGGCTTTGGCCGCCGGCTCGGGACGGCTGGGCGCCGGGGTGTCGTGCTTCTGGTAAGTGGCCGCGCCGGGTTTGCCCGCGTGTGAAGACGCCTTGTTCAGGTAAGCGGTGGGATGCTCGGCCTTGCCGCCACCGGAGCGGCTGTCGAACAGCTCAAGCGCGACGGGTTGCTGGTCGGGCTCGGAGTGCTCCGTCTTTCGCGCGGCCTTGGAGTGCGAACGGGCCGGCGCATCGAGGGCGTCGGCTGAGAGCAAAGCGGCACGTTTGGTCGGGGCGGGTGGCAAGGGCATAGTGCGTGGAGCTCACTTGGTAGAGGTTCAAAAAGCGAAAAAGCCGCCTGGAGGCCAGGGCGGCTTTTTCGGTGGGCGCAGTCGCTAAGGTCAACAGCATAAAGTCACTATACACGACTCCTGTGTCATCAAAGCGGCGGTGAAAAGGGCTTTTTTTCAGCCTTTTTCAAACGGCTTTTTTCAGGGCCTTGACGGCTTTCAGCACGTCGTCCACATGGCCCGGAACCTTCAGGCCGCGCCACTCTTCCTTGAGTGTGCCATCGGCGCCTACCAGAAAGGTGCTGCGTTCGATGCCCTTGACCTTTTTGCCGTACATGATTTTGTTCTTCACAACGCCAAACATATGGCACATTTTTTCTTCGGTGTCGGCAATCAGCTCGAAGGGCAGCTCGAGCTTGGCCTTGAACTCGTCGTGCGACTTCATGTTGTCGCGCGAAACGCCGAACACGGTGGCGCCGGCTTTCACGAAATCCTTGTAGCGGTCACGGAACTGCATGGCTTCGGTGGTGCAGCCTGGGGTGTTGTCCTTGGGGTAGAAATACAGGACAACCACGTGGCCCAGATGGGTTTGGTTGGAAACCTTGACGCCGCTGGTGGCGTTGGCTTCAAATTCGGGGAGTGGTTTATTGACGACGACTGCCATACTGCTTGGACCCTGACGAAAGTAGTTGTAATTAGCCGTTGGCTCTGGTGCTTGTCCCGGGCCTGACTGGGGGAGTCAGCCGGACTTTTCACCAGACGCAACCCTAGATTTTACTCTGAAAGCTCCTGCGTCACTTCGTGGCGCCCTCTGGTGCCTCCATCAGCAGCGCGGCAAGTACCTTGCGGCCTTCCCCCGCCAGAATGTTGTAGGTGCGGCAGGCGGCAATGGTGTCCATGGTTTCGACACCAATGCGGGCCGCCATCAGGCTGCGCAAAAATGCCGGCGGCGGGAAGCGCAGCCGTGTACCGCTGCCGAAAATCACCAATTCAGGCCGGTTCTCCACCAGGCGGGAAAAGTGTGCTTCGGTCAGGTCTTCAAAGCGGCTGCAGGCCCAGTCAAAATTTTCTCCGCGCGAGCCGATCACGACGCTGTGCTCGATTTTTTCAGCCACGCCTTGGTTGACCACGCCGATCCAGCCGGGGCCGTAACCAAGAATGGATTGAGCGTCAAGGTGATCGGGTTGCAGCTTCATGCGGTGTTTGGGAGGAGGAAGGGGCGGCGGTGGACCGGGAAAACCGGGGGTTTATGTGGTCAAATTATAGATTCCGCTCTGTGTTCTGGCTGTCGCGCCGCGCGTTAAGCCGGTTGCTGCCGGGCTTGTCAGCCCCCACTTGCGGTGCGGCCCTCGCTTATTTCCTGAGAGATGCATGAAACCGATCAATAAATCCGCCAAATTAGCCAATGTTCTGTATGACATCCGCGGCCCGATCATGGACGCCGCCAAGCAGATGGAAGAAGAGGGGCAAAAGCTGATCAAGCTCAATCTCGGCAACCTCGCGGCCTTCGGATTCGATGCGCCCGAAGAAGTCCAGCAGGACATGATCCGCAACCTGCCGGCCTCGGCCGGATATTCGGACAGCAAGGGCATTTTTGCGGCGCGCAAGGCGGTGATGCATGAAACGCAGAAGCAGGGCATCAAGGGCGTGGTGCTGGATGACATCTACCTCGGCAATGGCGCCAGCGAGCTGATCGCCATGGCTACCAACGCCTTGCTTGACGATGGCGACGAGTTGCTGCTGCCAGCGCCCGATTACCCGCTGTGGACTGCGTCCACCAGCCTGTCGGGCGGTACACCGGTGCATTACCTGTGCGACGAAGCCAACGGCTGGATGCCGAACCTGGCCGATATCCGCGCCAAGATCACGCCCAAAACCAAGGGCATCGTGGTGATCAACCCGAACAACCCGACCGGCGCGCTGTATTCCGACGAGCTGCTCAAGGGCATTGTGGCCATCGCGCGCGAACACGGCCTGGTGCTGCTCGCTGACGAGGTTTACGACAAGGTGCTGTACGACGGTGTCAAACACACGGCGCTTGCCAGCTTGTCCACCGACGTGCTGACACTGACATTCAACTCGCTGTCCAAAAGCTACCGCTCCTGCGGTTATCGCGCGGGCTGGCTGGTGGTGTCCGGGCCCAAGAAGCAGGCGCAGGACTACATCGAGGGCCTGAACATGCTGGCCAACATGAAGTTGTGCTCTAACGTGCCGGGCCAATGGGCGATCCAGACCGCGCTGGGTGGCTACCAGAGCATCAACGACCTGACCGGCGAAGGCGGGCGCCTGCGCCGCCAGCGCGATCTGGCTTATGAACTGATCACCGCGATTCCGGGCGTGAGTTGTGTCAAGCCGAGCGCGGCGCTGTACATGTTTCCGCGACTGGACCCCAAGGTCTATCCGATCACCGACGACAGGCAGTTTTTTCTGGAGCTGCTCAAGGAAACCAAGGTAATGCTGGTGCAGGGCACCGGCTTCAACTGGGCCGCGCCCGACCATTTCCGCATCGTGTTCCTGCCGCATGAGGAAGATCTGCGCGAGGCGATCAACCGGATTGCCAAATTCCTCGAAAGCCGCAGAAATGCGGTGCAACCTGCTGCCGCGCAGACCGCAGAACTGATCAAGTGAGCCGAACAACCAACATGACGACATCGACGACCATGAAACCGATCAAGGTAGGCCTTCTGGGCATGGGCACCGTGGGCAGCGGTGTGTTCACCGTCCTGAAACGCAACCAGGAAGAAATTTTCCGTCGCGCGGGTCGCCGCATTGAGATCGCCATGGTGGCCGACCTGGACACAACACGCGCGCAGGCTGCTGCGGGCTCCGGCGTGGAAGTGGTTGCCGATGCACGCAAGATCATCGCCAACCCCGAGATCGACATCGTGATTGAGCTGATTGGCGGCTACGGCATCGCCAAAGCGCTGGTGCTGGAAGCGATTGAAGCCGGCAAACATGTGGTCACCGCCAACAAGGCGCTGCTGGCCGTGCATGGCACAGAGATTTTTGCGGCGGCGCACCGCAAGGGTGTGATGGTCGCGTTTGAAGCGGCGGTGGCCGGCGGCATTCCCATCATCAAGGCACTGCGCGAAGGCCTGACCGCGAATCGTATCCAGTGGATCGCCGGCATCATCAACGGCACCACCAACTTCATCCTCAGCGAAATGCGCGACAAGGGCCTGGACTTTGACGTGGTGCTAAAAGAAGCGCAGCGCCTCGGTTACGCCGAGGCCGACCCGACCTTTGACATCGAGGGTGTGGACGCCGCGCACAAAGCCACCCTGATGTCGGCGATTGCCTTCGGCATCCCGGTGCAGTTTGACAAGGCTTATGTCGAGGGCATCACCAAGCTGGGCGCGCAGGACATTAAATACGCCGAGCAGCTTGGTTACCGCATCAAGCTGCTGGGCATCACCAAACAAACGGCCAAGGGCATCGAGCTGCGCGTGCATCCCGCGCTGGTGCCGGCCAAAAGGCTGATTGCCAATGTCGAAGGGGCGATGAATGCCGTGGTGGTGCAGGGCGACGCTGTGGGCACCACCCTGTATTACGGCAAAGGCGCGGGCAGCGAGCCCACGGCCAGCGCCGTGATTGCCGATCTGGTCGATATAGCACGCCTGCATGGCGCCGATGCCGCGCAGCGCGTGCCGCATCTGGCTTTCCAGCCGCAGTCCATGAGCGACATGCCGATATTGGCCATGAGCGAAGTGGTCACCAGTTATTACCTGCGCCTGAATGTGGCCGACGAGGCCGGCGTGCTGGCCAAAGTCACCGGCATCCTCGCCGAAGCCGGCATCAGCATTGATGCCATGCTGCAGCGCGAGGCCGACGAGGTGGGCGGCGAGGGCGCGACCCAGACCGACCTGATCATCCTGACGCACGACTGCATGGAAGCGAAGATGAATGGTGCACTCGCGCAGATGCAGGCGCTGCCCACCGTGCTGTCACCGATCACGCGCATCCGAAAAGAAGAGTTGGCTTGATGATGTATGTCTCCACGCGCGGCCACGCGGATCGCAAGCGTTTTTGCGAAATCCTGCTCGAAGGCCTGGCGCCCGACGGCGGCCTCTATCTGCCCGAGACCTACCCCCAGGTCAATGCAGCCACGCTGGAGCAATGGCGCACGCTGCCCTATGCCAGCCTGGCCTTTGAGGTGCTGTCGCTGTATATCGACGACATCCCGGCGGCCGACCTGAAGGCGATCTGCGAACAAACCTACACCGAAGAGGTGTTCGGCACGAAAGAGATCGTTCCGCTGCGCCAGCTCGAAAACGGCCTGTATATAGAAGCCCTGTCCAACGGCCCGACCCTGGCCTTCAAGGACTTGGCGATGCAGTTGCTGGGCAACCTGTTCGAGTATGAACTCGCGCGCCGAGGTGAAGAGCTCAACATCCTGGGCGCGACCAGCGGCGACACCGGCAGCGCGGCCGAATACGCCATGCGCGGAAAAAAGGGCGTGCGGGTTTTCATGACCTCGCCCGAGGGCCGCATGAGCCCTTTCCAGCAGGCGCAGATGTTCAGCCTGCAGGACGAAAACATCCATAACCTGGCGCTCGAAGGCGTGTTCGACGACTGCCAGGACATTGTCAAGGCGGTGTCCAACGATCTGGACTTCAAGCGCAAGTACCGTATCGGCACCGTCAACTCGATCAACTGGGCACGCCTGATGGCGCAAGTGGTTTACTACTTCGCCGGTTACTTTCAAGCAACGAATGTGGCCCCCACGCTTGCCGCTTCGCGTATTACGCTGCCCCCCGAGGGGGCCGCTGCGCCTGCGGACTGGCAAAGCCAGATCCGCGGCCCCGGTTTGAATAAGACCACGCTGCCTCGGGTCAGCTTTGCCGTACCCTCCGGCAACTTTGGCAATGTTTGCGCTGGTCATGTGGCGCGCATGATGGGCTTGCCGATAGCGAAGCTGGTGGTCGCCACCAACGAGAACGACGTGCTCGACGAGTTCTTCCGCACCGGCGTCTACCGCGTGCGGGCCAGTGCCGACACGCACGAAACGTCCAGCCCGTCGATGGACATCTCCAAAGCGTCCAACTTCGAGCGCTTTGTGTTTGACCTGTTGGGCCGCGATGCGACGCGTGTGGCCGACCTGTTCGGTGCGCAACTGTCCACGCAGGGGCGGTTCGACCTCAGCGGCGATGCGGTGTTTCAGTCGGCGGCGCAGCACTACGGTTTTGCCAGCGGTAAAAGCACCCATGCCGACAGGCTGGACACCATTCGCGACACCTGGAAGCGCTTCGGCACCCTGATTGACACTCACACCGCCGACGGCCTGAAAGTCGCGCGCGCGCACCTGCAACCGGGCGTGCCCATGGTGGTGCTGGAGACCGCCTTGCCGATCAAGTTTGCCGAAACGATTGAAGAGGCGCTGGGCCGCCTGCCGGACCGGCCGGCGAAGTTTGAAGGCATCGAGGCCCTGCCCAAGCGTGTGTATTTCATGCCAGCCGACCTTGCGCTGGTGAAGGCCTACATCGCCGACAATGTGATTTAAATCAGCCTTCAGCCCACGGCTGGCGGGCGCAAGCAGCTATCGAATTAGGGCCTGTTAATGCTATTTTGCAAATGCGAACGGGGTGAAAACAGTGCCAATCAAGGCGCGCGACGACGCCCAGACTGGGCGTCTGGGCAAGGAGTGCAACGCCGAGTGGCGCTGTTTTCACCCCGTTCCCTTCGGGTTGCGATCAAAAAGGCCCTGCGCGGCGTTGCAAAGCCTTGTCGGGGGCCTACCCCGACGGCGTTTTGCGCCTTGCTCAGCGCCTTTTTGACTCGCAACGCATCTTGCAAAAATAACGTTAACAGGCCCTATAGCTAACCAGGATCGGTGAAATCTGTTTATGAACGTGGTTGCATTTGCCGGTTATTCCGGTTCGGGTAAAACAACGCTGGTCGAGAGTCTGATTCCCGCGCTCAAGCTGCGCGGCTTGCGGGTGTCGATCGTCAAACATGCGCACCACAAATTTGACATCGATCACCCCGGCAAGGACACCTGGCGGCACCGGCAGGCCGGCGCCTTCGAGGTGGTGGTGGCCTCGGACAGCCGGCTGGCACTGATGCGCGAGTTCGAGAAGCCTGCATCGCTGACGGTGCATCACTTGATCGCCGAACTCTATGACGGGGTGGACTGGGTGCTGGTCGAAGGTTTCAAGAGCAGCGACCTGCTCAAGGTCGAGGTCTGGCGGGCCGAGTCCGGCAAGCCGGTGCGTTATCCTGACGACGACTTTGTGGTCGCCATCGCCACCGACTCACCGGCTCAGTTGCCGCAAACCACCCTGAGGCCAGTGCTGGATTTGAATAACGCCGAGGCCGTGGCGCAGTGGCTGATCGACAATCAGGATCGGTTTGTCTACAACGCAGAGATGCACGTATGAACACAGCTCGCGCCGCCAACGCGACTTCCGCAGCTTCCCGTCCGCCGCTGCGCCCGCTCGACGACGCGCTGGCCGAATTGTTGGCCCATGCCGTGCCGCTGGCGGGCAGCGACAGCGTCTCCACTTTCGACGCCGACGGCCGCGTGCTGGCCGCTGACGTGGTCTCCGCGCTGCAGGTGCCGCCCGAAGACAACAGCTCCATGGATGGTTACGCCGTGCGCAGCGCGGACCTGACCTGCGAGGGCGTGGTGCTGCGGGTGTCGCAACGCATTGCGGCCGGCAGCAGCGGCGGCGCGCTGGAGCCCGGCACGGTGGCCCGCATTTTTACCGGTGCGCCTATCCCTGCAGGCGCTGATGCGGTGGTGATGCAGGAAGATTGCGAACCGGTCGCGGACCGCGAAGGTCTTGTCAGCGTCCGACAGCTTCCGAAAGCCGGCCAGTGGATTCGCCGCGCCGGTGAAGATGTCACGCGCGGCGCCACGGTGCTCTCAAAAGGGGAGCGTCTCACACCCGCTGCACTTGGGCTGGCGGCCAGTATTGGCATGAATTTGCTGCAGGTCGCGAAAAAGCCGCGGGTCGCGCTGTTTTCGACCGGTGATGAACTCGTGATGCCCGGCGAAGTGACGCCCGGGCAAATGCGGCCCGGCGCGATTTACAACTCCAACCGCTTTTTTCTGCGCGCTTTGCTTACACGCATGGGTTGCGAGGTCACCGACATGGGCATCGTGCCGGACCGGCGTGACGCCACGCTGGACGCGCTGCGCAGCGCGGCCGCCGCGCATGATCTGATCCTGACCAGCGGCGGTGTCTCGGTGGGTGAAGAAGACCACATCAAACCCGCCGTGCAGCAGCTCGGCTCGCTGGACTTGTGGCAGATCGCCATCAAGCCCGGCAAACCGTTTGCCTACGGCAAGGTCGGTGGCGCGCACTTCATCGGCCTGCCGGGCAACCCGGTGTCCAGCTTCCTGACTTTTCTGGTGCTGGTGCGGCCGTTTCTGCTCAAGCTGCAGGGCGCCAGCGACGTGGTGCCTGCGCCTGTGCCCATGCTTGCGCATTTCGACTGGCCGCGTGCCGACAAGCGCCGCGAGTTTTTGCGCGTGCGGCGCGATGGTGCCGGCGGACTCGATCTGTTTGCCAACCAGAGCTCGGGCGTGCTGACCTCGGCGGTCTGGGGTGACGGTGTGATCGACAACCCGGCTGGCCAAACCATTCGCCATGGTGATACCGTGCAATTCCTGCCATTCTCGGCGCTGCTGTCGTGAAAGCTGAAGGCCTTGTCATGAAAATCACGGTTAAATATTTTGCATCCATCCGCGAAACCATCGCGCAGGGCAGTGAGTCGCTGGACACTGCCGCCGGCACGCTGGGCGCCTTGCGTGACGAACTGATCGCACGCGGGCCGGTGTACGCGGAGAGCCTGGCGCGCGGCAAGGCGGTGCGCATGGCGCTCAATCAGGTGATGGTGGACGAATCAGTGGCGCTGGTGGACGGTGCCGAGGTGGCTTTTTTTCCGCCGGTGACGGGAGGTTAAGTGAAGGCCCGCGTCAGCATACTGACCGCTGATTTCAATCTCTCGGATGAGATTGCAGCACTGCGCGCCGGTGACAAACGTGTCGGTGCTGTCTGCAGCTTCATCGGAACAGTGCGCGATCGCAATATGGCCCCCACGCTCCGCACTGACGTGTCGTCGCTGTCCCCCGAGAGGGCTGAACTTGCTCGGGGCGGCCCTTCGCTGCGTTCGATGGGAGCGCAAGACGAAGTACTTTCCATGGAATTGGAGCATTACCCCGGCATGACCGAAAAATCGATTGAGGCAATGATTGATGAGGCGCACAAGCGCTTTGACATTTACGGCGCCCGCGTGATTCACCGCGTCGGGCTGCTGCAGCCACTGGAGCAGATCGTGCTGGTGGCCGTGACCTCGGCGCACCGTGGCGAAAGTTTTCAGGCCTGCGAGTTTTTGATGGACTACCTCAAGACCCAGGCGCCGTTCTGGAAAAAAGAACAGACACCGGACGGCGCGCGCTGGGTCGATGCACGAATCAGCGACGATGCCGCGCTGTCCAAATGGGGCATCCAGGCCAGCAACGGCTGAAGCGGTGCGGGTTCAAACCATTTCGTCAGCGCCTCGGCCGGGTGGCACAAAGGCCGCCCGCGCCTCGGCTTCCAGACCAGCGGTCAACACCTGCAGCAGGTCCACCAGTTGTGCTTGCTGCTTCTTGTCCAGCGGTGCCATCAGGCGGCCGTAGGCACGTTCGGCAGGGTCTTGCGCGGTTTTCAACAACGCCAGCCCGGTCTCCGACAGCGAAATCGACAAATTGCGCCGACTCATCGGCGCGGGCACCCGCGCTATCAGCCCCCGCTTTTCCAGCCCGCGCAGCACGCGCAACACGGTTACCTTGTCAAACCCCAGCGCCCGCGCCAGGCTGGACTGGTCCAGGCCGGGGCTGGCGCGCAGCACGCTGAGCACGCCAAACTGGGCCGGCGTCAACCCGACGCTGCGGCACTCGTCTTCAAAAACTGCGGCAGATATCTGATGCGCGCGGCGCAGCAAAAAACCGGGGCGTGCGTAAAGTTGGGAGAGGTTATGAAATGCAAGCACGGCAGTAAAAAGTTCTCGTTGATTCTTGCTCTAAGGGAATTCAGGGATTGTGCCTTGCCAACTTTACACAATACTCGTTAGCATGCAAACCAATTGAGGTCTTTGATGGTCATCTTTTCCTGCTCTTGCCGCCAGCTCGCGCTGCGCACTGGCTTGCTGCTGGCCGCTGTGGCCGCCAGCACGGGCCTGCTGGCCCAGACCGCGCCGGCCGCCAATGCCTTGCCGCAGGCGCCGATCCGGCTGATAGTGCCTTTCACGCCGGGCACTGGCATCGACCTGATCGCCCGCACAATCGGGCCAAAACTCTCGGAGCGGCTCGGCCGGCCGGTGGTGGTGGACAACCGCGCCGGCGCCTCAGGCAACATTGGCACTGAAGCGGTGGTGCGCGCCGCGCCCAACGGCAGCACCTTGCTGGTGACCGTCAACACGCTGGTGATGAACGCTGGCCTGTACCCGCAACTGCCCTTTGATCCGGTGAAGGATTTGACGCCGGTGACGCTGACCAGCTGGGGCCAATTGATCCTGGTGGCGAACCCGAAGACCGGTTTCAAGACCGCGGGGGAGATGGTGGCAGCCGCGCGCAAGGCGCCGGGCCGCATCAATTACGGTTCGCCCGGCGTTGGTACGCCGCATCATTTGTCGATGGAGCTGTTCAAGGCCACGGCCCGCGTGTTTGTGACGCATATTCCCTACCGCGGCACCGGCCCGGCACTGACCGACCTGCTCGGGGGGCAGATCGAGGCCATGTTTCTGCCCATCCATGTCGCTTTGCCGCATGTAAAGTCGGGCCGGCTGGTGGCACTGGGCATCGGCAGCGACAAGCGGCACCCGCTGTTGCCCGAGCTGCCGACGCTGGCCGAGGCCAAAGCCGGCAATGTCAGCGTCGACATGTGGTACGGCATTTTTGCGCCGCCTGGCATCTCGCCGGAATTGGTGGCTTTATTCAACCGCGAGATCAGAGACATTTTGCTCAGCGACGAGGTCAGGAAAGCCTTTCAGACCCAGGGCATGGACCCGAGCGGCAGCACGCCGGGCGAGTTCAAAAACCTGGTTGAGACGGACGCCAGGCGCTGGGCGCAACTGATCAAGGCCCAGGGCATCACCGCCAACTGAGAATCTGATTTGCTACTGAATTGATAGCTGTTGGCGCCTGCCTGCTATGGGCTGGATGCCGATTTGATGCATAAAAACGAGCAACCCACGAGAACACATGAAGATAACCATCGTCGGCGGCGGCATAGGCGGCCTGAGCCTGGCACTGGCCCTGCACCAGCGCGGCCTGGCCTGCGAGGTGTATGAAACCGTGCCTGAGGTGAAAGAACTCGGCGTCGGCATCACCTTGCTGCCGCATGCCATGCGCGAGCTCGCGGCACTGGGCCTGCAGGCGTCCATCGAGGCGGTCGGCATCGAAAATGAGGAAAGCGTGTTTTTCAACCGCTTCGGCCAGTTCATCTACAAAGAGCCGCGCGGCCGCCATGCGGGTTACGCGCTGCCCGAGATCGGCATTCCGCGCGGCAAGCTGCACCGGCTGCTCTACGAAGCTTGCTTGGCCCGCCTGGGCACGCACGCCATCCACACTGACCACCGCTGCACCGGCGTGACGCAGGACGAGAGCGGCGCCACGGTGCAGTTCACGCAGACATCGAGCGGCGCGGTCCTGCCACCGGTGCGTGCCGACGTGGTGATTGCCTGCGACGGCGTAAATTCGACCGTTCGCCGGCAGTTTTATCCGGATGAAAAAGTCGCGTTTGCCGGCATCAACACCTGGCGCGGCGTGACCCGGCACCAACCCATCCTGACTGGCAAGAGCTACATGCGCATCGGCGCCATCGACACCGGCAAGATGGTGATCTACCCCATCGTTGACCGGCTGGATGACGAGGGCCACCAGCTGATCAACTGGGTGGCCGAAATCCAGCGTGACAACGCGGCCATGAACGACTGGAACCACGCCGGCGACGTCAAGGACTTCCTGGACATCTTCAAGGACTGGCGCTTTCCGTGGCTGGACGTTGCCGCGCTGATTGCCAACGCCGAGCAGATACTCGAGTACCCGATGGTGGACAAGGACCCGGTGCCGCAGTGGACCTTTGGACGTGTGACCTTGCTGGGCGATGCTGCGCACCCGATGTACCCGCGCGGCTCCAATGGCTCGGCGCAGGCCCTCATCGACGGGCGCACGCTGGCCGAACAACTGGCCGGCGCCGGCGGGGACGGCCGCGCCGCACTGCTGGGGTATGAAAAACTGCGGCTGGCGCTTACGGCAAACATTGTGCTGACCAACCGCTCGGTGCCGCCGGACTTCATCAACATCAAGGTCGATGAACTCAGCGGTGGCAAGCCTTTTGCCAACATTGATGAGCTGATCAGCCAGGAGGAGCTGCGCGAGATTTCGGAGAACTACAAAAAAGTCGCCGGCTTTTCACTCGAAGCGGCCAAGGCTGGCTGAAGACTGCTTCAGCCCGGAGCCGGGTAGCTCAATTCAGGTATTTGGGCTTGGACAGATCCAGACTCAGGTCGGCCTGCTCGGTTGTGGTGGCCACTTCTTCCAAGGGCGAGATCACGGGCAAATGCAGCCACTGTGAGGCGTTCAGGCTCTGGTGCAGCAGATGCAACAGGCCGTTGCTCAATTTCGGGTCCATCATGACCTGAAAGTTGCGTACGGCTTCCTGGCCAGGCAGTTTTTCGAACAGCTGCAGCCGCAGCTGGCCGCTGCCCAGCAGGGTCACCTTGACCTCTGTCAACAGCAGCGGCTCGGGGCCCAGCACCGGATCGGCCGGGGTGCTCTGGCGGTCCTGATAGGGCGTTTCGAAATCTCCGCTGCGCAGCGCGGCCTCGGTTTCAAAGGCCGCCAGCAATCTCCCGCGCTGATCGTCGAGGCTGATGGCGGGCATCGCGGTGGTGACGGCTGCAGCGGCGACTTTCTTGATCTGCTCCGAGGTGGTCTGACTCAAGATGGGCAGCAGCGCCAGCGCCAGGCGCCGCGTCAGCCAGGCGCGCAACTCGCCACCTTCCTTGCCATTGATGCGTATCAACAGGCGGTCCTGTTCGTGGACGTAGCTGACCGACATCTGGTGTATGTTCATGGCAGGGATTTTAGTCTCCTGTCGCGGACAGGCCGCTGCCCGGACTATTGAAAATGCCCGATTTCAGCCCCAGATGAACAACAATCAAATTCAAGGGACGCCCCATGCGCCAGGACAAACTCACCACCAAATTCCAGGAAGCCCTCAGCGACGCGCAATCGCTCGCGCTGGGCCACGACAACGCCTACATCGAGCCGGCCCACCTGCTGGCCGCCATGCTGGGCCAGGACGACGGCCCCAAGGCCTTGCTGCAGCGCGCTGGTGTCAATGTGACCGCCTTGCAGGCTGCCATTGACGCTGCCGTCAACAAGCTGCCCACGGTCTCGGGTCAGGAGCAGATTCAGGTCGGCCCCGAACTGGCCAAGCTGCTGCAGGCGACCGAGAAGGAGTCGATCAAACGCGGCGACCAGTTCATCGCCGGCGAGCTGTTCCTGCTGGCCGTGGCCGACAGCAAGGCCGAAGTTGGCAAGCTGGCCAAAGAGGCCGGCCTGACGCGCAAGGCGCTCGAATCAGCTATCGACACGGTGCGCGGCGGCGAGAAGATGGACAGTCCCGAGGCGGAAGGCCAGCGCGAAGCGCTCAAGAAATACTGCATGGACCTGACCGAGCGCGCCCGCCTGGGCAAGCTGGACCCGGTGATCGGCCGCGACGACGAGATCCGCCGCGCCATTCAGGTGCTGCAGCGCCGCACCAAGAACAACCCGGTGCTGATCGGCGAGCCCGGCGTCGGCAAGACCGCGATTGTGGAAGGCCTGGCCCAGCGCATCGTCGCGGGCGAGGTGCCGGAATCGCTCAAGGGTAAACGCGTGCTGTCGCTCGACATGGCGGCCTTGGTGGCGGGGGCCAAGTTTCGCGGCGAGTTTGAAGAGCGTCTGAAAACCGTTCTCAAGGAACTGGCGAAGGAAGAAGGCCAGACCATTGTCTTTATTGACGAGCTGCACACCATGGTGGGCGCCGGCAAGGCCGAGGGTGCCATGGACGCCGGCAACATGCTCAAACCTGCGCTGGCGCGTGGCGAGCTGCATTGCGTGGGCGCCACCACCCTGGACGAATACCGCAAGTACATCGAGAAAGATGCCGCGCTGGAGCGCCGCTTCCAGAAAATCCTGGTCGGTGAGCCTTCGGTGGAGGCCACCATTGCCATCCTGCGCGGCCTGAAAGAAAAGTACGAGCTGCACCACGGCGTGCAGATCACCGACCCGGCCATCGTCGCCGCAGCCGAGCTCAGCCACCGCTACATCACCGACCGGTTTTTGCCCGACAAGGCGATTGATCTGATTGACGAAGCCGCCAGCAAGATCGCCATCGAGCGCGACTCCAAGCCCGAAGTCATGGACAAGCTGGACCGCCGGCTGATCCAGCTGCAGATCGAGCGCGAGGCCGTGCGCCGTGAAAAAGACGAGTCCTCGCAAAAGCGCTTCGGCCTGATCGAGGAAGAGATCATCAAGCTGCAAAAGGAAATCTCCGACCTCGACGAAATCTGGCAGGCCGAAAAAGCCCAGGCGCTCGGTTCCAAGGACGTGATGGAAGAGATTGACCGCATCCGTTTCCAGATCGAGGAGCAAACCCGCAAAGGCGACTTCAACAAGGTCGCCGAGCTGCAATACGGCAAGCTGCCCGAGCTGGAAAAACGGCTCAAGGAAGCGCAGGACGCCGAGGCCAGCAAAGGCAAATCGGACGCTCCCACCTTGCTGCGCACCCAGGTCGGCGCCGAGGAGATCGCCGAGGTCGTCGCGCGCTCTACCGGCATTCCGGTCAGCAAACTGATGCAGGGCGAGCGCGACAAGCTGCTGCTTATGGAAGGCAAGCTGCACGAACGTGTGATCGGCCAGGACGAAGCCATAGGCGCGGTGGCCAACGCGATCCGCCGCTCGCGCTCGGGTCTGAGTGACCCGAACCGCCCGACCGGCTCTTTCCTGTTCCTGGGCCCCACCGGCGTCGGCAAGACCGAACTCTGCAAGGCACTGGCTGGCTTTCTGTTCGACAGCGAAGACCACCTGATCCGCATCGACATGAGCGAGTTCATGGAGAAACATTCGGTCGCCCGCCTGATCGGTGCGCCGCCCGGTTATGTGGGGTACGAGGAGGGCGGTTACCTGACCGAAGCCGTGCGCCGCAAGCCCTATAGCGTGCTGCTGCTCGACGAGGTCGAGAAAGCGCACCCGGATGTCTTCAATGTGCTGCTGCAGGTGCTGGACGACGGCCGCCTGACCGACGGCCAGGGCCGCACCGTGGACTTCAAGAACACCGTCATTGTCATGACCAGCAACATCGGCTCACCCATCATCCAGTCCATGGTTGGCAAGCCGTATGAAGAGATCAAGGATGCAGTAACGGATGAGCTGAAAAACTACTTCCGGCCCGAGTTTCTGAACCGGATTGACGAGACCGTGGTGTTCCATTCGCTGGACGCGAAAAACATCGAGTCCATTGCCCGCATCCAGTTGCAGACGCTGATCGCGCGCCTGCAGAAGATGGAGCTGACGATGCAAGTCTCGGAGGCAGCGATTGCAGAACTGGCCAAGGTGGGCTTCGATCCGGTGTTCGGTGCGCGGCCGCTCAAGCGCGCGATTCAGCAGCGCATCGAGAACCCGCTGAGCAAGCTGCTGCTCGAAGGGCGCTTTCCGCCCAAGAGCTTGATTCCGGTGGACGTGGACCCGGTGCTCGATCCCGGCGTGTTCAGGTTTGACCGCGCGGTGGGTTGAACGGGGGCTGAACGAAACGAAGAGAGCCCGCCTCTTCAACCGGGAGGCGGGTTCGCTATCATGGGGATCCACCTACTGCGACCACCATGACCACCCTAATCTACACCCACGCAGCCTGTTTCAACCACAAGCCCGGTCCACACCACCCCGAGTCGCCCGAGCGTCTTGAAGCCGTGCTGCAGGCGCTGAAAACGCCGGCGTTTGCTGGTGCGGTCTGGCGCGATGCGCCGCTGGCCTCCTTCGAGCAGGTGCTGCATGTACATACGCCCGACTATGTGGCGCAGGTGCAGGCGGTGTCGCCGACCGAGGGCTACCGTGCGCTCGATGCCGGTGACACCATCCTGTCGCCTGGTTCGCTGGAGGCGGTGATGCGTTGCGTGGGCGCAGCCTGTGCCGGCGTCGACGATGTGGTGTCCGGCGAAGCGGCCAATGTTTTTTGCGCCACACGTCCCTGCGGCCATCATGCCGAGGCGGACCAGGCCATGGGTTTTTGCGTGTTCAACCAGGCCGCCATTGCCGCATTGCATGCGCGCGAGCAACATGGCATCCAGCGTGTGGCGGTGGTGGACTTCGATGTACACCACGGCAACGGCACGCAGAACTCGTTTTACGACGACCCCGACCTGTTCTACGGCTCCTGCCACCAGTCGGAGTTTTACCCCGGAACCGGCGAACGCCATGAAACCGGTGTGGCCGGCAATATCGTCAACGTGCCCTTTCCGCGCGGCACGGGCTCAAGCGCCTTCCGCGCCGCCATGACAACCCAGTTGCTGCCGGCCCTGCGCAAGTTCGCGCCCGGGCTGCTGATCATCTCCGCCGGTTTCGATGCGCATCACCTGGACCCGTTGGGCGGGCTGCAGTTCACCGACGACGATTACCACTGGATCACCCGCGAGTTGATGAAGGTGGCCGATGAAAGCGCCGATGGCCGTGTGGTGTCCGTGCTTGAAGGTGGCTACAGCCTGGAAGGCCTGGCCAGCGGCACAGCGGCGCACGTGCGTGCGCTGATGAGCGATTGAGGACGTCCATGGAACGCAAACTCCGGGTCGGTCAGCCCATCACCCCTGAAGAATTCGACGAACTGTCCGACGCGCAGCTTGAGCGTCTTGTGCCCAAGGCATATCGGGAGTTCTTTCCCGGCAAGGACGATTGCGCCGATGGCTATTTCTATTTGCACGACGGCACCGCGTGGAGTTTTTACAAGGGAGGCTTCCTCGATGACTGATCTGGCTAAATTGGCGCAGGAGTTCGCGCCTGGGGGCAGGCTGCGCGCATCGCTGAACATGGGCAACCCGGTGCTCGCGCACAGCCACACGGCCACAGAAAAGCCCGCAGGCGTCACCATCGACCTGCCGCGTGAATTTGCGCGTGAGCTGGGCGTGGCGGTGGATTTCCTGCAGTTCGATACCGCTGCCAAATCGGTTGCGGCGCTGGCCGGTGGCGAGGCCGACGTCGGCTTCATGGCGATTGATCCGCTGCGCGCCGAGACAACGCATTTCACGCCAGCCTATGTGCAGATCGAGGGTTACTACCTCGTTCCCGAAGACTCACCGATCCGGACCAATGCCGACGTGGACCGCGCCGGCACGCGCATCGTGATGGGCGCCGGCAGCGCTTACGGCCTGTACCTGCAGCGCCACATCCAGCACGCCACGCTGATTCAGGTGCCGACCTCTGAAGCTGTGGTTGATGCCATGCTCAAGGACGGCCTGGACGTGTCGTCCGGCGTGAAGCAGGGGCTGCAAGCGGACGCTCAGCGTGTATCCGGCGTGCGCCTGCTGGGTGAGCGCTTCATGGTGATCAACCAGGCGATGGCCATGCCGAGGGCACGCAGCGCAGCAGCGGCTGCCTTCCTGGATGATTTTGTCGCCCGCATGAAGCACACTGGTTTTGTTGCCGCTTCGCTCGCGCGCCATGCCATTGTTGGTGCGACCGTCGCTGACAACTGAACTTCTGCTGGGCAGGCGCTCTTTTTTTGATAGCTGCCTGCGCCCATTGCTTATGAGCTGGAGGCCTTTTCTGTTGATGAACTACGGGCGGGGCCGGGTCGCCGGCTATTTGTAAAACGCCTCGACCTTGCCCTTGAGCCTGATCATCAGCGGCTGGCCCTTGCGGTCCAGCGCCTTGCCGGCCGGCACTTTGATCCAGCGTTCGCTGATGCAATACTCCTCCACATCCGAGCGCTCCTTGTCATTGAAGCGGATGCCGATGTCATGTTCGAACACGGCGGCGACGTGGTGCGGGCTGCGGGGGTCCACCGACAGGTGATCTGGCAAGGGGGGGAAGGTGGTGGCGTCGTTCATGCGGATGGGATTTAACGTGGAATGAGGCTGCGGGTCTAGTTTCCCAGGCCTGCGTAAATTGTCTGCACATCGTCGTTGGCATCGATGGCGGCGAGAAAAGCTTCGACTTCTTCCAGTTCGGCGGCGCCCAGGGTCGCCGGGTCCACCGGGTTTTTCGGTTTGTAGCCGAGCTTGGCAGACAGCACGGTAAAGCCCTGGGCCGGCAACGCGCGGCTGACAATGTCGAGGTCGGTGGCATCGGTGATAAACAGCGTGCTGCCTTCTTCCTCCCCGGCCTCGAAGTCCTGTGCGCCGGCTTCAATCGCGGCGAGTTCCGGGTCAGCGCCTGGCGCTGCGGGCTCGGCCTCGATCATGCCGACATGGTCGAAGTCCCAGGCCACCGAGCCCGAGGTGCCGAGCTGACCTTTGCGGAACAGCACCCGCATCTCGGGCGCGGTGCGGTTCAGGTTGTCGGTCAGGCACTCGACCATGACCGGCACGCGGTGCGGCGCGAAGCCTTCGTAGATCACATGCTCGAAATGCACAGCCTCACCGGTCAGGCCCGCGCCCTTTTTGATGGCGCGTTCCAGTGTGTCTTTGGGCATGGAAACCTTGCGGGCCTGTTCCACCACAAGCCGCAAACGCGCGTTGAGCGCCGGGTCGGCGCCGCTGCGCGCGGCGACCATGATCTCCTTGGCAAGTTTTCCGAAGACCTTGCCTTTGGCATTGGCCGCCAGTTCCTTGCCTTTTGCTTTCCACTGCGCGCCCATGCTTGAAATTCCTTGAGGTGTATCAGAGGGGCCCGCGCTGACGACAGCCGTGCGCGGGACCGAAGGCCTTGTTTATACACCCTGCGAAGCTGCTTCAACCTGGGTTGCCGGACTGGCTGGGGCGCAGGCCTGGCGGGCGCGCCGCCTAGGCGCGCGCGGGAATGTTCAGGCCCTTGATGACCGCCGGCCGTGCGACGAAGCTTTCCAGCACCCGTTTGACGTTGCTGAAGCTGTCAAAACCGACCAACTCGCCAGCGCCGTAAAAACCGATCAGGTTGCGCACCCAGCCGAAGGTCGCGATGTCGGCAATGGTGTAGTTGTCGCCCATGATCCAGTTGCGCCCTTCAAGGCGTTTGTCCAGCACGCTGAGCAGGCGTTTCGATTCGGTGACGTAGCGGTCACGCGGACGTTTGTCTTCGTAGTCTTTGCCGGCAAATTTGTGGAAGAAACCGAGCTGGCCGAACATCGGGCCGATGCCGCCCATCTGGAACATCAGCCACTGGATGGTTTCGTAGCGGGTCGCGGCATCTTGTGAGAGAAACTTCCCGGTTTTCTCGGCCAGGTAAATCAGGATGGCGCCGGACTCGAACAGGGCCAGCGGTTTTCCGCCGGGGCCGTCAGGATCGAGGATGGCGGGAATCTTGTTGTTTGGGCTCAGCGACAAAAATTCCGGCGACAACTGGTCGTTGGTCGCGAAATCCACCAGATGCGGCTCGTAGGGCAAGCCGGTTTCCTCCAGCATGATCGACACCTTGACGCCATTGGGCGTCGGCAGCGAATAGAGCTGAATGCGCTCGGGATGGAGTGCCGGCCATTTCTGGGTGATGGGGAAGGTGGAAAGATCGTTCATGGCGGGGTGGTGCGGTCTGGGGTGGGCTGTTGTTTGAACGGCAACTGTAGCCCAAGCCCACGACAGGCGTGTTCGTATTCCGCGCTGCGGCGGGACCGCCGGTGTGGCGGGCTTTTGGCGACGCGGCCCGGTCAAGCCCGGTTGCGCAGAGTGAAGAAACCCCGGTACAGCGCCACACTGATCACCATGCCCCAGGTCATGCCGACAAACATGCCACCCAGCATGCCGGGCAGGGTGCTGTTTCCGGCCGACAGCGGCCAGCGCGAAAACCACAGTGCGCCCGCCGTCATGCCGACCAGCATCCAGCCGGAACACAGCAGGTTCTGCGCAAACAGTGAACACAGGTAGCGGCCGCAATGGGGCCGGAGCAGCCTCAGGCTGGGGATGGCGAGCAGTCCCCCGGCCAGCATGCCAGCATGCATGCCGGGCAAAAACTCGAGGTGCAGCCGGAGGCTGTCCACGAAGCCGAGAGACGTGGCCTGGGTGCACAGGCTGTCCAGCCGGGCCGGGCCGACTTGGCCGACGTCGTACAGCAAGCCCAGCAACATGCCCCCGAAGCCGAGCGACAGCATCACCTGGGGCGGCGACAGCCCGACGCGTTGCGGACGCACCCAGGCCAAGGCAGCGCAGCCCGCAGCCACGGCTATCAGTGTCAGAACCACGATGGTGGGAAGGTCTTTGTTGCCGGCTGCGCCGGACTGGCCCAGCGACCAGAGTGTCAGCCCGGCGAGCAGCACCAGAACCGCCGGGGTGAGGGCGGCCGAACCCATGCCGCGCGCCAACCAGTGAGGGTGGGTGTTCACGGGACTTGTCATTGCATCTGCCCTGTCTTCCAAGGGGGGGACACACGGTTTACGTACTCGGGTAAACCCCGTAGCGACACGGCCGCAGCCGCATCAACATCCCGTGGCCTACATTCAATAGAGGGGCGCATTTGCTTCTTCATGAGTCAAAACTCTAGCCGTTGCCTGGCTTGGAGGCCCAGCGTATTAACGAAGCGCGACTGGGATGCATGAGTGCCCACCTGGCGGCACGAAAGCGATCCCGGCGCGTGGTTTGCAATGGTTTTGGCCTGCCTACAACATGGTATTTTGATGAAAACCTGTCCCGCTGGTTCCCCGTCGCGCGGGCCGTCAAGCTCGTGGCTTTATCTGCTGGAGCGTTTTGACGTCGGCGTGGTTCATCTTGACCTTGAGCTGCGGGTGATGGGCATGAATGACTACGCACGGCGCAGCCTGCCTGTGGCCGAAAAAATGCCGTTTGGCAAACTCGTGACCTCCTTTCATCCCGAAGCGGCCAGGGCCAAGGTGAAGTTTCTGCTGGGACAGGCCGAGTGCCCGGTGAACAACGCGCCGCCCATGGCCATGATGATCAATATCCCGGACCGGATGCTGCTGATCAAGGTGTCCAAGATCGGCGATGCCCAGGGCGCCACGACGGGCTACACCCTGGTTTTTTATGACATCACCGAGGTGGTCAGCCAGGAAGTCGAAGGCGGAGCCACACGCAGCGCGCGTGAAGGCGGCGAAAAGCGGCAACTGCGCAAGATTCCAACCATCAAGCAGAACCGCGTGCTGCTGGTGGATGTGCCCAGTGTCTCCTTCATCCGTTCCGAGGGGCACTACACCTGGGTGCATACCGGTCACGGCAACCAGTTCTGCAACCTCAATATTGGCGACCTCGAGACCCGGCTCGATCCGCAGCTGTTCCTGCGCGTGCACCGCAGCTACATCGTCAATCTGTCCCATGTCGACGAAATCGTGCGCGGCGACGGCCGAATGACGCTGCGCATGATGGGATCCCCCCCGGTCGAGATTCCGGTGTCGCGTGCAAGCGCGCCGCGCCTGCTGGAGCAACTGGGGCTGGCGGACGCCATACCGGCCAAAATCTGATCCGCAGATTTTCATGCATGACGAATTTTCATTCGTGCAATCATGCTGCCGTTCGTGCGGTGTGAGCGACGGTTGATTGCTTAGCTTCCCCAGCCGAATCGGCTGGCGCTAGAGTCGCGCTTCTAAAGGCCCCTGGGCCGCCTAAGGAGACAACGTGATTCCACCCTCATTTGCGTACCACGCGCCCCGCTCCATTGGCGAGGCGCTTTCCCTGCTGACCGAGCTGGGCGACGATGCCAAGCTGCTCGCCGGCGGACACAGCCTGCTGCCCATGATGAAGCTGCGTTTTGCCCAGCCGGGCGTGCTGATCGACATCAACCGGATTCCCGAGTTGCGCGGGATCCGCGAGGAGGGCGGCAAGATCCGTATCGGCGCGATGACGACCGAAAGCGAGCTGATTGCCTCCCCGTTGCTGCAGGAGCATCTGCCGCTGCTGGCCGAGGCGGCCCGCATGATCGCCGACCCGCAGGTGCGCAACCGCGGCACCATAGGCGGCGACATCGCCCACGGCGACCCGGGCAACGACCACCCCGCGATTGCGATGGCGCTTGATGCAAGCTTTGTATTGCAGGGACCGGCGGGCGAGCGCCAGGTGCCGGCCGTCGATTTTTTCCACGGCACCTACATGACGGCCTTGGCCGAGAACGAAATCCTGACCGCCATCCTGGTGACGCCTTTCGCGTCGGGTACCGGTTATGCCTACCAGAAGCTCAAGCGCAAAACCGGTGACTGGGCCACGGCCGGTGCCGCCGTGGTGATGCGCATGGCCGGCGGTGTGGTGACGCAGGTCAGCATAGGCCTGACCAATGTGGCGCCGACGGCGCTGCGTGCCCGCGATGCCGAGAAGGCGTTGATCGGTCAGCCTGTCAATGACGCCTCGCTGGCCGCGGTGGTGCAGGCGGTGCGCGCGGTGTGCGACCCGGCGGAGGACTTGCGCGGCGATGTTGAGTACAAGACCGCGATGGCCGGTGAAATGGCGAAACGCGCCATTCTTGCCGCTGCCGCGCGCTGCCGTTGAACCCGCAGAAGAAGAACAAGCAGATCTACAGGAGACCCAGGCGATGATCAAGAAAATTGTTTCCATGACCCTCAATGGCCGCAAGGTGGAAGAGGCGGTCGAACCGCGCACGTTGCTCGTGCACTTCCTGCGCGAGAAGATGAGTCTGACCGGTGCCCACATTGGCTGCGAAACCAGCCACTGCGGCGCCTGCACGGTGGACATTGACGGGCAGTCCGTCAAGAGCTGCACGCATCTTGCCGTGCAGTGCGACGGCAGCGAGATCAAGACCGTGGAGGGGCTGGCCAATGCCGGCGTACTGCATGCGGTGCAGGAAGGCTTCTACAAGGAGCATGGCCTGCAGTGCGGTTTCTGCACACCGGGCATGCTGATGCGCGCTTACCGTTTCCTGCAGGACAACCCGGACCCGACCGAAGAGGAAGTGCGTGTCGGCATGTCGGGCAACCTGTGCCGCTGCACCGGTTACCAGAACATCGTCAAGGCGGTGCTGCACGCCGCCCGGGTACTGCAACAAGACAAGGTCGCCGCGTAAGCGCAGGCGCCCATCCAAAGGAGACACGAATGAACGCACCAATGAGTGATCGGGAAAAGGCCCTGATGGGCATGGGCGAGTCGCGCCTGCGCAAGGAAGATGCACGCTTCATCCAGGGCAAGGGTAATTACGTCGATGACATCAAGCTGCCCAATATGGTGTTCATGGACATCGTGCGCTCGCCGCTGGCCCATGCCCGCATCAAGCGCATCAACAAGGAGGAGGCGCTGAAGATTCCGGGCGTGCTGGCCGTGCTGACTGCCGAAGACCTCAAGCCGCTCAAGCTGCACTGGATGCCGACCCTGGCCGGGGATGTGCAGGCGGTGCTGGCCGATGAAAAAGTGCACTTCCAGATGCAGGAAGTGGCGGTGGTCATCGCCGAAGACCGTTATGCCGCTGCCGACGGCGTGGAAGCCGTCGAGGTGGAATACGAGGAGCTGCAGGCCGTGGTGGACCCGTTTGAGGCACTCAAGCCCGGGGCGCCGGTGCTGCGTGAAGACCTGGCGGGCAAGACCGACGGTGCGCACGGCAAGCGTTACCACCACAACCACATCTTCACATGGGATGCCGGCGACAAGGAGGCCACCGATGCCGCCTTTGCCAGTGCGGCCGTCACGGTCAAGCAGGACATGTTCTACCCGCGCGTACACCCCTGCCCGCTGGAGACCTGCGGCGCGGTTGCCTCGTTCGATCCGGTGCGCGGCGAACTGACGACCTGGCTGACCAGCCAGGCGCCACACATCGTGCGCACGGTGGTGTCCATGCTCTCGGGCATTCCCGAGTCCAAGGTGCGCATCATCTCGCCGGACATAGGCGGCGGCTTCGGCAACAAGGTGCCGATCTACCCCGGTTATGTGTGCGCCATCGTGGCCTCCATCGTGCTGGGCCGGCCGGTGAAGTGGATCGAGGACCGCATCGAGAACATCTCAAGCACCGGCTTTGCCCGGGACTACCACATGACCGGCGAGCTGGCCGCCACCGCAGATGGCAAGATCCTGGCGTTGCGCACCAATGTGATCGCCGACCATGGTGCCTTCGACGCCTGCGCCGACCCGACCAAGTTCCCGGCCGGCATGTTCCACATCTGTTCGGGTTCCTACGATATTCCGTCCGCCTACTGCAAGGTGGACGGGGTCTACACCAACAAGGCGCCGGGCGGCGTGGCTTACCGCTGTTCGTTCCGCGTCACCGAGGCGGTGTACCTGGTCGAGCGCATGGTGGACGTGCTGGCGCAGAAACTGAACATGGACAAGGCCGAGATCCGCGCCAAAAACTTCATCCAGCGTGAACAGTTCCCGTACACCTCGGCATTTGGTTTTGAATACGACTCGGGCGATTACCAGACCGCGCTGGACAAGGTGCTCAATGCCGTGGACTACAAGGGCCTGCGCGCCGAACAAGCCAAAAAACGTGCCGACCCGGCCTGCCCGACGCTGATGGGCATCGGCTTGGTGACCTTCACGGAAGTGGTGGGCGCCGGCCCGAGCAAGATCTGCGACATCCTGGGTGTGGGCATGTTCGACTCGTGCGAAATCCGCGTGCACCCGACCGGCAGTGCGATCGCCCGCATGGGCACCATCTCGCAGGGCCAGGGTCACCAGACCACCTACGCGCAGATCATCGCCACCGAGCTTGGCATCCCGTCCGAGGTGATCCAGGTCGAGGAGGGTGACACCAGTACTGCACCCTACGGGCTTGGCACCTATGGTTCGCGCTCCACGCCGGTGGCCGGCGCCGCGATTGCGTTGGCCTCGCGCAAGATCCACGCGAAAGCCAGGAAGATCGCCGCGCACCTGCTGGAAGTCAGCGAAGCCGATCTCGAATGGGAAATCGACCGTTTCAAACTGCGTGGCAATGACGACAAGTTCAAGACCATGAAGGACATTGCCTGGGCTGCCTACAACCAGCCGCCACCCGGACTGGAGCCGGGGCTGGAGGCTGTGCATTATTACGACCCGCCCAATTTCACCTTCCCCTTCGGCATCTACCTGTGTGTGGTGGACATCGACAAGGGCACGGGCGAAACCAAGATCCGCCGCTTCTATGCGCTCGACGACTGCGGCACCCGCATCAACCCGATGATCATCGAGGGCCAGATCCATGGCGGTCTGACCGAAGGTTTTGCGGTGGCGATGGGGCAACTGCTGTCGTTTGACAAGCAGGGCAACATCCAGGGCAACTCGCTGATGGACTACTTCCTGCCGACCGCGGTGGAAACGCCGAAGTGGGAAACCGATTACACGGTGACGCCGTCGCCGCACCACCCGATCGGTGCCAAGGGCGTGGCAGAGTCCCCGCACGTGGGCAGCATTCCGACCTTCACAAGTGCAATGGTCGACGCGTTTGCTCACCTTGGCGTGACCCATTTCAACATGCCGCACTCGTCCTACCGCGTGTGGCAGGAACTGAAAAAAGCGGGCCTCACCAGCTGACACGGCGCCGGGCCCGACGGGTACGCGACGGCGTACCTGCCTTTCTGACCATTTGAAGGAATCCATGGAAGTCACTATCGACAAACAGTACCCGGTTGCGGCAGGCCTTGATGCCGCCTGGCAGGTGCTGGCCAACATCAATGAACTCGCCACCTGTATGCCCGGGGCGCAGATCACCGAAGAGATTGATCCGACCCATTACAAGGGCAGTGTCCGGGTCAAGGTCGGCCCGGCGGTGGCCGCCTTTGCCGGCACCATCGAGGTGCTGGCGATGGACCCGCAGGCGCACACCCTCCGGCTGCTGGGCAAAGGGGCGGACAAGGGTGGCTCCTCGGCGTCGATGGAACTGACGGCCTCGCTGGTCGCCGTGGATGCAGGAAGCAGCACGCTGACGGGCAAGGCCGAGGTCATTGTCAATGGCAAATTTGCGCAGTTCGGCGGCCGCATGATGACCTCCGTCTCCGACATGATCCTGGCCCAGTTCGCCGAAGTGTTCTCGCAAAAGGCGCAGGCCCTGCAGGGGGCAGCTGCCCCTGCCGCCGAAGGTGCGGCTCCGGTAGCGGCGCCGGCCCCGCCCGTGGTGGCCAGGGAGTTCAACGCCCTGGGGCTGGTCTGGGCCTTGATCAGGAATTTTTTTGCGGGCCTGTTCGGTCGCAGGTCCTGAGACGCTGTCGCCATGTCACTGACTGAGGCTGTCGAGACACCCGAAGGCCTGCGCGAACGGCTGTTCAAGGCGGGCTACATCGCCGACGAAGACCTCGCAAGCCTGGTCTGGATGGGGCTGACGCTGGAGCGCCCGCTTCTGATCGAAGGCGAGGCCGGTGTCGGCAAGACAGCCATTGCCGGCGCCTGCGCACGCGCGCTGGGCCGGCCGCTGCTGCGCCTGCAGTGTTATGAAGGCCTGGACCTGAGCCAGGCTGTCTACGAGTGGAACTACAGTCGCCAACTGCTCGAAATCCGGCTGGCAGAAGCCGGCCAGGGCGACAAGGCGGCGCTGCGCGAAAACCTGTTTTCCGAAGCCTTTCTGCTCGAGCGGCCGCTGCTGCAGGCCATCCGTTCGCCGGAGCCCTGTGTGTTGCTGATTGACGAGATTGATCGCGCCGACGAGGCTTTCGAAGCCTTTCTGCTCGAGATGCTGTCGGAGTACCAGGTGACCGTTCCCGAAATCGGCACGCTCACGGCGCGCAGCAAGCCGCTGGTGATTCTGACCAGCAACGGTACGCGCGACCTGTCGGACGCCTTGCGCCGGCGCTGCCTGTTTCATTACCTGGATTTTCCGACACTGGTGCGCGAGATGCAAATCGTTCGCACACTGGTGCCCGAGGCGGCCAGCCGGCTGGTCGAAGAAGCGGTGACTTTTGTCCAGCGCCTGCGCAAGGAAGACCTCGACAAGACGCCCGGCGTGGCCGAAACGCTGGACTGGGTGCGCGTGCTCTTTCATCTCGGTCATGGTGAACTGCCGGTGGACCCGCAGTCGCTGGTGCCCACGCTGGCCGCCTTGCTCAAGACGCGCAATGACCGCTGGCAGGTTACCGCCGAACGTGTGGGCAAGCTGGTCGATGGTCCGCGCATAGCGCAGGACGTCGGTGTGGCTGGTGCGATGAAATAAACCATGGCAATGGCTGCTGCCGTTACCACCGCCGCGGACCCAAGGCAGCGCCTCGGCGAGTTTGCCCACTACCTGCGCGAACACGGCTTTGCGCTGGGTTATGCCGAGGTCGGGTTGATGGCCCAGGCTGCAGCCGCCTTGCCGCTGTCGCAGTGGCCCCGTATCGAGGCCTTGTGGCGCGGCATCGCCTCCGGCAGCCACAAGCAGTGGCTCAGGTACCCGGATTTGCACCAGGCCTTCTGGTTCCCGCACAAGGTCCGGGGCGCTGTCCGCAGCTCGGGCATCAGCCGGCGCGCCCGTTCGCTGCCCGAACTGGTGCAGCAGATGCACAGCGAGATGGGCAACACAGCACCGGGCGAAGCCCGGTCCACGCTGGGCATGGCCGACCAGCCGGGCGAGGGCGAGCTTGAAGCCAGCGACGCACCGCCGCGTGCCCAGGGAGGCGCCAGCCGCACCGATGCGTTCGAGGAGCGTGATTTTGCCGACTGGCTGCTGTCCGACATGGACCGATTCGAACCCCTGGTTGAGGCTTTCAAGCGGCGGCTGCGTACTCGCCTGCTGCGTCGCCTGCAACGCCACCGGGACAGCGGCGTCATTCATCTGCGGCGTTCGATGCGTTCGGCGCTGTCCACCGGCGGGGAGCTGGTGCAGCTGCACCATGTGCGCCACCAGCGCCGCCAGCCGCGTGTGGTGGCGCTGGTGGACGTGAGCCGTTCCATGGAAGTGCACGCACAATTTTTTCTGCGGCTCACGCGCGCCTTCGTCGAGGTCATGGATGCACGGGCTTTTGTGTTCCATACCAGGCTCGCCGAGGTCACGCCGCTGATGAAGCGGCGCAGCGAACGTGTGCAGGACAAGATCAACGCGGTGACCTTCGGCTTTGGCGGCGGCACCCGCATTGCCAGTTGCCTGCACGAGGCGTTGCACCAGCACCTGGGTCGCTCCCTGGGTCGTTGGGACCTGTTCATGGTGTTCAGCGATGGTTTTGACACCGATGAACCCGAGGCCCTGGCCGGGGTGCTGGCGCAGGTGCGTGCCCGCGGTGCCCGCGTCTTCTGGTTGCACCCGACGGTGCAAGTACCCCAGTCGGCGGCGATGGCGCTGGCTGCGCCTCATGTCACGCGGTTCATGCCGGCGCACAATTTGGCCAGCCTCGAGCGCCTGTCCGAGCTGCTGGTGTGAACCATGCTCGATGGAGATTTTCATCAAACATGACAAGCACCTCACTACCGTTCGCCCTGAGCTTGTCGAAGGGTCTTCCGCTCTTGCTCAGGGCAGGCTTCGACAAGCTCAGCCCGAACGGAGTGGTGTTTTGGAACGGAGTGATGTTTTTATTTTCGGAAACATCAATAGTTAATCTACGCTCACAACTTCTGGAAAAACAACCATGGGATGCCTGCTGAAACAAGGTGGTGGGCTGTATGCCCGCCTGCGGGTCGGCGCGGTGTTGCTGGCCGCCGGCGAGGGGCGGCGTATGGGCGGCGTGAGCAAGCCTCTGATCCGCCTGCAGGGCGTGCCCCTGATCAACCGGCAGCTGATTGCGCTCAGCGGCGCCGGGGTGGACGAGGTCGTGGTGGTGACCGGCCATGCGCGTGATGCCATCGAGGCGCAGGTCCGGAGTTTCCCGGTCACGCTGGCGCACAACGCCGACTATGCCCACGGCCAGCAAAGCTCGGTGCGGGCCGGTCTGGCGGCGCTTCGCGGCAATTTTGACGCCGTGTTCATCGTGCTGGCCGACCAGCCCCTGATCGGGTCGGCCGATCTGGTCGAACTGATGGCGGCCTTCAAGAAGCGCCCCTCGGGCAATCTCGTGGTTCCTGTCGTCAAGGGCCAGCGCGGCAACCCGATCCTGCTCGACGACGTGGCGCTGGCCCAGGTTCTGGCCAGCGATACCCATCTGGGTTGTCGCCAGCTCATCGAGCGTCAACCCGGGCTGGTGTATGCGTTTGAAACCAGCAATACCCGTTTCACCACCGACCTGGACACCGTCGAAGATGTGCTGCAACTGGCACAGCGTACTGGCTGGAAGCTGGAGCTGCCTTCCGATGAGCTTGCTGCGTGAAGCTGGCTGTGGCCGACGGCGCGCTGCAATGGCATTGGCCGGTCCCGCTGGCCGTGCACCGCTTTGCCGGTGCTTCCGAAGTCAATCCGGTGCTGGCCCGGGTGTTTGGCGCCATGCGTGCCACGGATGCTGCTGCACCGGGGGGAAACTTCTACGCCAGCGCTGACGATCTGCTGCGCCGGGTGGATCTTCCGGAGTTCCATGCGCTGCTCAAGTTCATTGCCGCGTCCCTGCAGGCCACGGCGCAGCAGGCCAATGCCGGCGTGTGGCCGGCGGGCCGTCACGGGCTGCAGCTTGAACTGATGGGGGTGTGGTTCCAGATCCAGAACGGTGCTACTTTCCATGACATTCACACCCATGGGAACTGCTCGTGGTCGGGGGTGTATTACGTGCAGATCGATCCGGTGGCGCAGCGTCGGCAGCACCCCGACTTTGGCGACCTCAACGGCGCCACGCGCTTTTACAGCCCGATGTTTCCATTGCTGGGCGGTGCACACATCGACACGGGCAATGCCTGGTTGCAGCAGGCTACTCTGGACGTGACGCCGCAGGAGGGCGAACTCGTCCTGTTTCCCGCCATGCTGGCGCACAAGGCCATGCCTTACGCCGGTGAGCGGGACCGCATCATCGTTTCCTTCAACGCGCAAATTCGCGCACCCGACGGGGACCAGCTGTTCCACTACGCGGGCACTTGAGTCACCGAGCAGTCGCCGAGCGGACGGGCCGCAAGCCGCACCCGGGTTAGCATGAGGAATGCCTGACACCGCCTCTTTCTGCGCTTCCGCCATCCCCAATGGTTTTGTTCCTGTTAGTGTCGGTGGCCCCTTTATTGAGGTCAACGGCCCGTTTTACGCGCGGCTGGAAGGCCAGCAACTGCTGCTGGGTTTTCGCGTCGAGGAGCGCCACAGCAACCCGCTGCAGATGTGCCACGGCGGCATGCTGGCGTCGTTTGCGGACATGCTGCTGCCCTGCGCGGCGATGTACCAGACCGACACCGACAGGCGCTTTCTGCCGACCATCAGCTTGCAGATCGATTACCTGGCGCCGGCCAGACTGGGGGCGTGGGTGCAAGGCCAGGCCGAGATCCTGCGTAGCACGCGCAACATGATTTTCATTCAGGGCCTGGTGACGGCCGACGGTGAGCCGGCCTTGCGCATCAGCGGCATTTTCAAACAGGGCCCGCTGATCGGCGACGGCAAGGATCACGACCCGTTCTTGCTACGAAGTTGATAGCTGGTGGCGCAAGCAGATAAAGGGCTGGAGCCATTTTTTGCTTGAATTTTTTCAGGCGGCCCCGGTCGGCACACCGGCGGAACGCTGCACCTCAATGCGGATCTCTTTTGTCAGCCGCGCCTGGCCGGGGCTTTCCAGCCGCAGGCCCTTATTCCCGCCAGCTTTCACCGTCACGCCGGGCGCGCCCGAGCGCTTCCAGGGTTTCCAGAATGCGGGGCAGGCTTTTCTTCCATGGCCCCCGGCCCTTGAAGCGGGCTTCGATCTCAGGCACCGTCAGCGCGCCGGAGTGGCTGGCCAGCACCTGTGCGAGGGCTCGCACCTGCTCGGGCAGGCTGGCTGGCCAGGGCTGGGTGTTTTGGTCTGGTGTTTTGCCGGAAGACGGCTTGGCCTCAATGTCAAGTGCCATTTCGGCCTGTAGCCCTTGCTGGGCGGGCGCAAGCAGCTCCTGATTTTGTAGCGTTTTGCTGGCTGCCGGGTTCTGAAACTCGGGCCGCAGCCAGCGAATGTGGCCGGTTTTTTCTTCTGCGGCGCGCCGGGCATTGAGCACCACCAGGTGGGTCAGCAGGTCATCGGTGGCCAGACCCGGTTCAAGTCCATAGGCTTGCAGCACGGCAGCGTCGAGCTCTTCGTGCAGGTCTTTGAGTACGCTGACCAGACCCTGGGTGTGGATGATTTTTTCTTTCTCGGTCAAAGGCCGTGCATCCTGAGCCCCACCCCGTTCGTCCTGAGCCTGTCGAAGGACTTCCAGCACGTTGTACATGCCGGTCAGCGTCAAGCCGGGGTGTGCCGCCTGCTGGCGTTTGCGGTGCGCGTCAATCTGCTCGGCCAGTGCGGCGATTTGTTCGCGCAGCGCAGGGGTGAGGCCGGTGTCCTCGTCGGGGAAGGGGAAGGTTTCGAAGCAAGCGGTCTTGATGTAACGTGGACGGTCTTCAAGTGTGCTTCCTTGCGCGAGCGCCCAGTTCACATGGCAATTGCTGGAAAGAACGCCAAGATGCAGAGCTTGGTCGCTACCTACAACGACCAACATCTGATCGGGTAGAACGGCGCCATCCAGAAACTGGAATATCCGATGCTTCGCGGTCATGGTGGTGGCGATGTAGCGCGGGAGTCCGGCCAGCGCGCGCCGCATGTCGTCGTTGTTGCGTCGGTGTAACCACCACTTTTCGCGCAAATCTACATCGCGGTTGGCGTCACGCTCCGGTTTCACCCGATCAACCAGCCACTGGTAGAGCGTCGGGTAGCGCGAGCGTACTTCCGTGATCGACAGGCCGTGGCAATCAATCACCATGACGCCACGCGGAACATCGGTCAAATCTTTGCCGTTGCGATAAGGCTTAACCGGAGCACCGGGCTCGAAGCACCTTGCTTGTGCTGGCGTGATAACCATTCCCGCGCCGTGCGGAATGACGCCTGTGGCGCTGAGCCTGCTGTTGGCTTGCAATGGCCCGGCGGCGGAGAGATTCGCTCCAATGGTGAGGTCAGCGTGGATGTAGCCGGTGCGTGTGGTGAACTCCACTGCGAACTCGCCGTCGCCATTGTCTGTTTCGCGCGCAGTGCGAAGCAACACGCCATCGTCATGGCCCATGGAGCCGACTGTCATTGCGATTCGTACCGCAGCTCCCTGCGCACTGTCCACCCACGGGTGATCGGAAATCGCAAATGTGATCCTCAAATTTTGGAGCGCACGCTCCACTACGCGGCGGTTGTAGGTCATGGAAATGCTGTTCGTGGTGATCAGACCAAACGCACGGCTGCGTCCACTTGCGACCCGCGCGCTTGCCTGTTGCCACCAATACATGACGAAGTCCGCGCTATCGGGCACCTCACGCCATACTTCCCGCAGCGCCTCCACGTAGCCGTCGCCGAGCGCCTCGCGCATCTTCAGTTTGCCAATAAACGGCGGATTTCCCACGATGAAATCTGTGTCTGGCCACTCGGCCTTGCGCGCGCCGATGTATTTCCACTGCGGCACTTGCGCAGCCTCGTCGGGCACCAAAGCGCCCGAGACCGGATGGAGCTTAAAGGTGGTGCCATCCCAGCGGCTCAGCAACTGACCGTTTTCGTCATAAGCCAAATCGGTGTCGTCCCAGGCCAGCACGGCATCGCGGTGCTCGATGTTGCCGTAGTCGTGCACCACCGGCTCGGCCACGGCCTTGTTGCCGCGTGTGCGGATATGCCATTGCAAATAACCAATCCACAACACCAGTTCGGCCAGCGCGGCGGCGCGCTCGTTCAGTTCGATGCCCAGCAGTTGCTGCGGTGTGACGGTTTCGCCTTCGAGGCCGAGCAGGCTTTGGGTGTCGCCCAGCGCTTCAAGTTGGTTGATGACCTCGCCTTCAAGGCGCTTCAAATGCTCTAGCGTCACGTATAAAAAGTTGCCGCTGCCGCAGGCCGGATCCAGCACGCGGATGCTGCAAAGCTGGTGGTGAAACTTGCGCACCTCGGCCCTGGCTTCTTCCAGTTTGGCTTCAAGCGCCTTGCCCGAAAGCTCTGTCGCCTCTCGCGCCAGCACCAGCGCGGCGGCCTGGGTGTCGGCCCAATCTGCGCGAAGCGGCTCCACCACGGTGGGCAGCACCAGCCTTTCCACATAGGCGCGCGGCGTGTAGTGCGCGCCCAGCGCGTGCCGCTCGGTGGGGTCAAGCGCTCGCTCCAGCAAGGTACCAAAGATGGCGGGCTCCACCTCGCGCCAGTTGGACTGGGCGGCGCGGATGAGGCGATCAACTTGCTCCTGATTCAATAGCAAAGAATAGCCGTCAGACGTGGACGCCTTGAACAATTTGCCATTGAACTTGAGCACCTGGGTGGCCAGCGCGGCAGAAAAGCCGCCGCGGTCCATGTCGGCCCAGAGCACGCGCAGCATTTGCTGCAAGGTGATGGGTTGCTCGCGGTGGTCTTGCAGCAGGCCCAGAAAGCTGCCTTTGGGCAGCAGCTCCACATCTTCCGCAAACATGCTGAACAAGCTGCGTGTCAGAAAGGCGGCGACATGGTCGGCGCGGTGGCCAGATTGCTCCAGCGACCGGGCGAGTTCGGCCAGTTGCCCGGCCACCTCACGCGTGACGCGCGCACTGGCGCGGCTGGGGTTCAGGCTGTCGGGGTCGGTCCAGATGTTTCTGAGGCGGTCACGTACATCCGCATTGACCAGACTGCTCAGGGCGATGCGGTGGCTGCGCGGATCGGGGAAGGGCGTGTAGGTGGCGCCGCTGCGGGTGAACTCCGAATACAGCTCGATGACATTGCCGACATCGACCACCAGCAGAAAAGGCGGCCGGCCTTCTTCCGGCGGCAGGGCGCGGGCATAACCCTCGGCCTGAGCGCGGGCGCGCAGCAGCGCATCGTCAAATCCTTTGGTCTGCGTGCTGGACTTGAGTTTTTTCGACTCCAGCACGAAGTGGCCGCGCCGGTAGCAGTCAATCCGCCCGGGGCTGGTGCTGCCGTCGCCGTGGCTGAAGGTGATGGGCCTCTCGAACATATAGTCCTGCTCGGACGTGGCATGGGGCACTGGCACACCCAGAAGCTCGCACAGCTCGCGCACAAAACTCTGCGCGGTGGACAGTTCACTGGCGGTGACGCCCTGCCAGCGCTGAACAAAGGCGCTGGCCTTTGTGTTGTGGTTGTCAGACGTGCTGTGGGCTTCTTCCATTAGCTGGATGATAGCGGGAGGTTTGGTGCCTCCCACTCGCTCCCGTTCGTCCAGGCTTCGACCCCTTCGACTGAGCTCAGGACAGGCGGCTCAGCCCGAACGGTGTGCTGTCGCCACTGTCAATGGCTGCCCAGTTGTCGCTCGACAGCCGCGCCCAGCGCCAGCAGCTCCCTGTCCTGCCCGCGGCGGCCGACCAGCATCAGCCCGACCGCCAGCCCGTTGCCGCGCGGCAGCGGCAAGGTCAGCGCCGGCAGGTCAAAGAAATTGAAGACCGAGGGGTTGCGCAGCAGCAGGGCGTTGGTGCGCAAAAATACCTCTTCGGCCTGCACGTCGGCGATGCGCGGCGCCAGCAGCGGCACAGTGGGCAGCACCAGTGCATCGAGCTGTGTCAAACGCGCATCGAGTGCCGGCAGCAGTGCGGCCCGCGCCTGCTGGATGCCGACATAAGTCGCCGCGTCCAGCGTCTGGCCGCGGCGGATGCGGCCCAGCACGATGGGGTCGTATTCCTCGGGCCGGCTATTGACCCAGTCGCGGTGAATCCACGCGGCCTCGGCGGCCACCAGGGTACCGCGCTCCTGCAGGCGAAAGGGTTCGCCCAGCAAGTCGTCGAGGGTTTCATCCCGGACCTGGGCACCGGCGCCCGCGAGTTGCGCGAGGGCTTGTTCCACGGCGCCCAGCACCTCGTCTTGCGCCTGGCTGAACAACAGGCCGCGCGGCACGCCCAGGCGCAAGCCGCGTACATCGCGCTGCGGCAGGGCTTGCGGCGTGATGCCGGCCAGCACGCTGTCGGTGGCGGCGGCGTCCGCCACGCTGTGGCACAGCGGCCCCAAGGTGTCCAGGATGAAGGACAGCGGAAAAGCGCCTTCGCGCGTGACCCGCGCCTGGGTCGGCTTGAAGCCGACCAGCCCATTGAGCGCCGAGGGAATACGCACCGAGCCGCCGGTGTCCGAGCCGATGGCGATCTCGGCCATGCAGCGCGCCACCGACACGCCTGCGCCCGAGGACGAGCCGCCCGGGATGCGGCTGATGTCCAGCGCATTGCCAGGCGTGCCGTAATGCGGGTTGATGCCGACGCCAGAGAAAGCGAACTCGGTCATGTTGGTTTTGCCGATGATGACGGCGCCGGCCGCACGCAGGCGGCTGACCACCACGGCATCTTTAACCGCCGGCGCGGCATCGCGCAGCAGGGCCGAGCCAGCGGTGGTGGCTTCACCGGCCACGTCGAACAGGTCCTTGATAGCCACGATGCGGCCGTCCAGCGGACCCACCGCTTTGCCGGCGCCCCTGCGCCTGTCGGAGGCATTGGCGGCATCGCGGGCGCTGTTGGCATACACCCGTGTGAAAATGCGCGCGCCCTCGTCGCCGGCGGCGGTGATGCGAGCCAGTGCCAGCTCTAGCCTCTGGATGGACGGCGTGTCGGTGGATCGTTGGGTCATGCGGCGATTATCTGCACATTTGGCGCCTGGAGTCCCACCCCTACCACTGGCGCTGGCTGCAGCCTATCATCGCCGGATGACCACGCCCACACCCTTCCTGCGCTTTTTGTTCGACACCCAGCACCTGGCCAGCCGCGCACAAATCGATGTGCCGCTGGCCCTGCGCCGCGACCGCTTGTTGCGGCTGCGCCGTCTGCTCGACGCGCACGGCAGCGCGCTGGCGCAGGCGGTGCAACAGGACTTTGGCGTGCGCTCGCCGCAGCTCACCGAGATTGCCGACCTGTTTGTGTTGCGCTCCCTGTTATCGAACACCTTGAAAAACCTGGCGAAATGGATGAGACCCGTGAAGGTCGGCACGCCGCTGTACCTGCTGCCGGCCCGCGCTTTTTTGCAGCGCCAGCCGTTGGGCGTGGTTGGGGTGGTGTCGCCCTGGAATTACCCGGTGCAGTTGTCGCTGGGTCCGGTCATCACTGCGCTGGCGGCGGGCAACCGCGTGATGCTCAAGCCGAGCGA
Organism: Polaromonas eurypsychrophila; assembly: GCF_014641715.1. Taxonomy (GTDB): domain Bacteria; phylum Pseudomonadota; class Gammaproteobacteria; order Burkholderiales; family Burkholderiaceae_C; genus Polaromonas; species Polaromonas eurypsychrophila. The sequence goes on from NZ_BMIG01000007.1 coordinate 149,509, forward strand.
GCTGACACCGGCCACTTCTGCGCTGCTGGAAAAACTGCTGGGCGAAGTATTTGCGCCTGACGAGGTGTGTGTGGTGCAGGGCGACGGCGCGGTGGCGGCAGAATTTGCCGCACTGCCGTTTGACCACTTGTTCTTCACTGGTTCCACCGCCGTGGGCCGCAAGGTTGCCGAGGCCGCTGCCGTCAATTTGACACCAACCACGCTGGAGCTGGGTGGCAAGTCGCCTTGTATTGTTGATGCGTCCTGCGATCTCGACGCCGCCGCCATCAAGATTGCCCACGGCAAGCTGCTTAACGCCGGGCAGACCTGCATCGCGCCCGACTACGTGTTGTTGCCCCGCGGCAAGGAGGCCGCTTTCGGTGAAGCCTTTGCCCGTGCCGTGGCCACGCTGTTTCCCACCATCGCGGGCAACCCCGACTATGCCGCCATCATCAGCCCACGCCACCATGCGCGTTTACAGGCCTTGCTGGCACAGGCCGAGGCCGGTGGCGCACGTTTGCAGGTGGTCAACCCAGGCGCTGTCGCCGCAACGGATTCACGGCAGATGGCGCCGGTGCTGGTGTTCAATGTGGCCGCGGATGACAAGCTGCTGAGCGAAGAAATTTTTGGCCCCATCCTTCCGGTGCTGAGCTACGGAACCCTGGACGAAGCCATCGGCTACATCAATGCCCGGCCGCGCCCGCTGGCGCTGTACTGGTTCGGTATCGATACGGCAGCGCGTGACGATGTGCTGGCCCGCACCGTCAGCGGCGGCGTGACGGTCAACGACACGCTGATACACATTGCTCACGAGAACCTGCCTTTTGGCGGCGTCGGCGACAGCGGCTGGGGCAGCTATCACGGCGAAGCCGGCTTTTTGCGCCTGACACAGCAAAAGCCGGTGCTGGTGCAGTCGAAGTGGGCCAGGGGCGACCTGTTCTATCCGCCGTATGGCAAACGGTTTGACCAGGTGATGGGCTTGCTCAAGCGGCTGATCTGACGCGGCCAGTGCGCGCAGCGCGAGTGCTGCGCATTTTTCGGCTACGGGCGCTGCGTGCAGGCCTTGCTTTCAGCCTATATGTTTTACCTATAGCCCGCCTCGGAAATCGGTATTAGCCGTTTTTCGGGCCCGCTCCTATCATGGTCGCTCGTTCAAGCAGCCATGACAGGAGACCCCATAGATGCCCACTGAAGCAAGCCCGCCGGGCGCGGCTGAGCAGCCTGCGCTGGATGCCCCCTTGCCCTATGGCCCGCCGCTGAATCTGCTGCAGGCCAAGGCCATCATGCAGGCCGCCGAAGCCGAGGCCGAACGCAACAACTGGCCAGTGTGCATCGTTATTGCTGACGCCAGTGGCGACATCGTGCTGGCGCTCAAACGCGACCAGACCCAGCACTCCAGCATGGCGATTGCCACCGGCAAGGCCATGACTGCCGTGAACTTCCGGCGCCCGACCAAGATGTTCCAGGACGGCATCGCTGCAGGCGGTGAAGGCCTGCGTTTTCTCGCGGTGCCCGGCGTGACACCGCTGGAAGGCGGCTTCCCGCTGGTGCTGGCCGGCCACATCATTGGCAGCATCGGCGTGTCGGGCGTGCTGTCAACCCAGGACGTGCAGGTTGCACGCGCAGGCATGGCGATGCTGCGATGAGCTGATGCCGCTTTTCTTCGTTCATCAAAAAATTATTAGACAGGAGACAGACAAGATGTTTTTCAAAATTGCAAAAATTGTTGGCGTGGCCTTGCTGGTCGCAAGCGGCTCCCCGGCAGTGCAGGCGCAGGAGAAATTTCCAAACAAACAGGTACGCATCGTCGTGCCCTTTGTGGCGGGCAGCCAGGTCGATTTGGTCGCGCGTGAGATTGGCCGCCGCTTGCAGGCCGTCTGGGGCCAGGCCGTCATCGTGGACAACCGGCCGGGCGCCGGCGGCACCATTGGCAGCCGGACTGTCGCCACCGCAGAGCCGGACGGCCACACGCTGATGATCACCTCGGCGTCACACGCGATCAACCCCACGCTTTACAAAAAACTGTCTTACGACACCCTGCGTGACTTCACTGGCGTGACTTTTGTCAACAGCGTGCCCAACGTGCTGGTGGTGGCGCCTTCGCTAGGCGTCAAGTCGGTGCCTGAATTGCTGACACTGATCCGCGCCAAACCCGGCCAGCTCAATTTTGCTTCGGCGGGCATCGGCAGTGGCACCCATTTCAATGGCGAGATGTTCAAGGCCATGGCCAAACTCGACATCGTGCACGTGCCGTACAAGGGGACCGGCGATGCGCTGGTCGATACCGTTGCCGGACGCTCCGCGCTTTACTGGTCTCCGCTGGGGCTGACCTTGCCCTTCATCAAGGACGGCAAGCTGTTGCCGCTGGCCGTCAGCACCGCTGACCCGGCACCCGTGATGCCCAACCTGCCGGTGATTTCGACTTACGTGCCCGGCATGATCTACGACCACTGGTACGGAATGGTCGCGCCGGCCGCAACGCCCAAGGCTGTGGTCGATCAGATTTCCGCCGAGGTCGGCCGCATCCTGCGCATGCCGGAGGTGGTCAAGTCCTTCTCGGACCAAGGGGTGATTGCCGCACCGACTTCGCCGGCTGATTTCAACAAGTTCATTGCTTCGGAGATTCAGCGGCTGGGCGCTGTGGTGAAGAGTGCGAATATTCAGATCGATTGAGAAAGCGCTAGACGGGACGCAGTACTGGCGTGCAAGGGCATGCGCTGCTGCGCGATGATTAGCGTCCCGCCCCAAGCACCTGCACCCAATAAATCCCCGACTTGCTTTTGGTGTTCACCACAAACGCGGAACCCATTTCAACAAAAGCCGGCGACATGATGTTGGCGCAGTGGCCGGGGCTGTTGAGCCAGCTTTGCACGGCCAGCTCGGGCGTCGCCTGGCCGGCAGCCAGGTTTTCACCAATGCTGCGCCAGCGATAGCCGGCGCGGGTGACACGCACATCGACCGTGCTGCCGTCGCGGGCGGTGTGGTTGAAGTAGCTGTGCTGCGCCATGTCCGCGGCATGGCCCGCTGCAACTTCTGTGAGCAGGGACTGGTGCAGCAGGGGCGGCACGGCAACAAACAGATCCTTGCCGCAGTGCCTCGGCTGGGCGCGCGCGGCATTGACCAGTGCCAGGATGCGAGCCTCGACTTGCACGCCCTGCGCGGCGGCGGGCGCAACAAAGGGTTGGGCGACCACCACCCAGAGATGGTTGCTGCGCTGGTGAAAACCGGCTTCAGTCAAACGCGGGCGCAGCACCATCGCGCAGGACTTGCCCAGTGTGTTCGGCGTCAGTGCTGCGGACCCGATCCTTGTGCGCAAGTTGATCTGTGTGGCATGCACGGCGCGGTAGTTCGCGATTTTTAGGGCATCGTTGAGCTTGCTACCATCGGCCAGCAATGCCGCGACGCGCGACAGCACTGCGTTTTCGCGCAGCGCCGGTGTTTGCGCCGGGCTTTCACCGCAGCCCTGCTGCCGGATGGCGTTGACCGCGCTCAGCAGCGTTGGGTGCTCCGGCTCCGGCTCGGGCGACTGCGCGTAAAGCTGTGTACTGATCGCCAGCATGCTGAAAGCGAGTAAAGCAGTCGCTAGACTCCTGGCCATCTTGCTTGGGGTTACCGACACCGGAAAGTTCATCCGTCATGATAGCCACGCGGGGTTGTTTTTGCTTGCGCTCAACCTGATCCCCCGGCGCTGCCAGGTTTCAACTCGCTGCTTTTTTGATAGCTGTTTACGCGCACTGGATATGGGTCAGAGTCCTTTTTTGTTCTGGAAATAACTCGGCGACTGACCCATGGCGGCTTTGAACATCGCTGAAAACGCGCTGTCACTGGCGTAGCCGCTGGCCGCCGCCACCTGGCTGACCGGCGTGCCGCGTGCCAGCAGCGGCAGCGCGTGCGCCAGGATGGCCTGCTGGCGCCATTGCTGGTAGCTGGTGCCGAGTTCGTCGCGGAACAAGCGCGCCATGGTGCGCTCGCTGGCGCCCATGTCGGCTGCCCACCCGGCCAGCGTGGCGCGCTCGGCTGGCGCGCGCAGTACGGCCTCGCACAGCGCGCGCAGGCGCTTGTCGCCGTGTTCTGCATGCGGCAGCGGCACGCCCAGCGGCTGGGTGTCCGCGTGGGTGATCTCGTCGATCAGCAGGGCGCTCAGCAGCGCTTCGCGTGCCTTGCTGAGCACGGGGCCACCCTGAGTTTTGCTGCCGGGCCGCCCCAAGGCAAAAGCGGCCCCCTCGGGGGGCAGCGAAGCGTGGGGGTTCATCTCCAGAGACAAAACCATTTCCCGCAGCAGCGGCGACACCACGATCACGCGGCAGCCCTGCCAGCCGGCGGGTGTGGCGTTGGCGTGGATGTAGAGCGTGCGGAACTCGGCCGTCTCCAGCACGTTGATGGCGTGTAACGCGCCGGGCGCGATCCACACCGCGCGTGAGGGCGGCACGATGTAGGTGACCTCGTCAGGCGTGGCGGCGGTCACCTGCACGATGCCACTGGCGCAGTAGGCCAGTTGCGCCCAGCCGTGGCGGTGCGGTTTGAAGTGAGTGTCCGCCGGCATGCTGCGGGCCCGCACCCGCACTGGTCGCGCCGGACTGGGCGTGAAGGCGTCAATGCCGTCGACCGAGATCAGGGCCGGACGTGCGGGGAGGGGGCTGGAAGGCCGTGGCATGGTTGGCTGAAATTCGCTAAATAATGTCTTTTCGTCGCATTCAGGAATTCAGGCCCAATATTACGATAGCGCCATGAGCATCACAAACACCCTGAATCCGCCGGCCCTCAACCCCGTCAGCCTGCGCCAGGACGCCGGCGTGATCGGCCTGGTTGGCCTGGCGCACATGATCAGCCACTTCAGCCAGTTGCTGCTGGCGCCGCTGTTTCCCTGGCTCAAGGACGAGTTCGGCGTGAGCTACGCGCAGCTTGGTTTTCTGATGACCATTTTCTTCTTGGTGTCCTGCGCGGTGCAGGCGCTGTCTGGTTTTGTGGTGGACCGTTTCGGCCCCCGGCCGATTCTGTTCGCGGGGCTGAGTCTGCTGGGTCTGGCGGCATTTGGTTATGCGGTCAGCACCAGCTACTGGATGATGGCGGCCTTCGCCGTGGTGGCCGGCATAGGCAACGGCGTGTTCCACCCGGTGGACTACACCCTGATCAACCGCAAGGTCAGCGCGCCGCGCCTGGGCCATGCCTACAGCGTGCACGGCATCACCGGCAGCCTGGGCTGGGCGCTGGCGCCGGCGCTGGTGGTGACGCTCACCTTTGCGTATTCGTGGCGCGTGGCATTGATGGCCGCCGGCGCGCTGGCCTTTGGGGTGCTGGCCGTGCTGATGCTCAACCGCGACAAGCTCACACTCGTGGTGGCGCCGCCGGTCAAAGGCGCGGCGGCGGCTGACGGCTCGCTGGACTTCCTGAAGATCCCGGCGGTGTGGATGTGCTTTGCATTTTTCTTCTGGTACGCGATTGTGCTGAGCGTGGTGCAGGCCTTTGCGCCGGAAGCCGCGCGCCAGTTGCATGACGTGCCGCTGGCGCTGGTGGCCATGTGCCTGACGATTTACATGGTGTGCAGCGCCGGTGGCATGGTGGCGGGCGGTTTTCTGGCCTCGGACCCGGCACGCTGCGAACGCATCGTCGGTGCCGGCTTTGGCATGGCAGCGGTCATCGCGCTGGTGCTGGCACTGGGGAGTTTCCCAGCCTGGGTGGTGCCGCTGCTGTTTGGTTTGATGGGTTTTTCGTCAGGCATCGCCGGGCCGTCGCGTGACCTGCTGGTCAAACGCTCGACGCCTGAAAATGCCACGGGCCGTGTTTACGGCGTGGTCTATGCGGGTCTGGACATCGGGCAGGCCGTGTCGCCGCTGGTCTTCGGCTTGATGATGGACCACCAGATGTATCGCGGCGTGTTGCTTGGGCTGGCGCTGATGCTCGGTGTGCTGATTGCCAGTGCGTTTAATGTGCGGCGGGTCAGGCGCGCCCCGCGGGACGAAGCATTGGCCTGACGAAAAGCAGAGTCGGTGCAGCGTTCACACTAGCGGTGGAGATTGAAAAAATCCACCATCCGGCGTGAAGAATCCCTGGTCGCCGGCTCGTTGTACAAATAAACATTGGTTTCGCCGGAGCCAGTGACGACGGAATAGTTGCCACGGTGGTTGGACTGGTCCCAAGCATGATGCACGCCCTCATACACATGCCACTCTACCGGCTTGCCCACTGCCTTCATTTCCTGCATGAGCGGAAAACAATCCCCCGGATTGAATTCCTTGTCGTTGCCTGCCAACAGCATGAGCAACGGGCGATCAACGTCGGGCGCGAGATAGGTTATTCTTCTGCCGCCCGTTTTTATCAGGTAGGAGCAACCACCGTAGTTGGACACCAGAGCACGAAAGCGAAGTCCCGAACCAAAAAGTTGTGACGACTGCGGACTGGCAAGCATAGGCGCCACGACGCCGCCCCATGAGTACCCGGAAAAGTAAATGCGACTCTTGTCAACGTCAGCAACGGTGGCAAGGGCGTCTAGCGCCTGGTAGGCGTCCCGGACGGTACCGTTCGAGGTGATCACTGTCTGTCCACGGCATTGGGGCAGGCCGCGCGGTCCGAAACTGTCCAGAATCATGACCGCAAAACCTGCGTCCAGCAGTTCGCGCGCGCGTTCTTTCAAGTGGGGCTCCTTGACGCCGCCGCAGGTGTGACCCAGCACCACGACAGGAAAAGGACCGGTGCCCCTGGGTTTGAAAAATCCGTTTGACAGGTTGCTGAAGATCCCCAACTCCTTGCCTTCCAGGCGTAACTCGAGTTTGGGCAAAGCGGGGGCGATGGCGGACAGGTACTGCGTCAGTTCCTGGCCATGAAGTGAGCCGGCGAAAAGAGCGGAAGTGATCCAAATCAGTTTTTTCATGCATTCCCGTCATGCGTTCTTATAAAAGCCTGCGCGTGCGTCAGCGGTCACTCTGCGGCAGTGTGCCGTTGGGGCAAGCGGATAATTGCGCTCCAGGGAAGGCTTGTCAACGTGGTTTTCCCCGTCGATGCCCTTCATGTCCGAGCTACGCCTCAGTGCGCTAACGGAAGGAGCGGCTCAAAAACTTCGAACCCGCCAAGCCAAAGCGCCAGGGCGGGTCCACGGCTTTGGAAATTCCGATGCGCGGCCCGCTGACCACCCGCACACCTTCGGGATAAACGCAGGCACGGCCGGGCGGGCCGAACATGGCGGCGTTGGGCGGAGTCGGGCCGGCAAAGCTGTGCGAGGCCGGGTCTTCACGGTCATAGGCCTCGGTCTCGACGATGCGCCCACCCACGCCGTCCACCATTGGCATCGCTCCTATCAGACGCCGCGCGAGTTCGAGCGAGGAGGCCATGAAGTTGATGGAGGAGCTTCCCATATATCTTCAGTCGGGTGGCGCCGCCGCGGCTTCGGGCAAACGCCGCTTTTCACTGACCAGCACATACAGCCCGGAGCCGATCAGCAGCGCGATGCCGAACCAGGCCAGCGTGTTCGGCACCTCACCCCACACCGCGTAACCGAGCACCAGCGCAAACAGCAGACCGCTGTAGCGAAAGGGCGCAATCAGTGTCATCTCGCCGTGGCGCATGCTGTTGATGATGAAGTAATAGCCGCCTGTGAGGAAGACCGAGGCCAGGCTCAAAAGCCCCAGCTCGAACAGGCCGAAAGGCTGCCAGCCCTGCAGCAGCGAGCCCAGGCCCGACACCACCGTGACCGCGACGGCGGTGGCCAGGGTGATCAGGATGGACGGGACGCTGGCGTGAATGCGGCGCGTCATCAGGTCGCGCGCGGCATGAAACAGCGTGCCCAGCAAGCAGACCAGCGCCCAGGCGTTGAAACCTTCGGCGCGCGGCTGGATCACCAGCAACACACCGAGGAAGCCGAAACCGACCGCCAGCCAGCGCGCGCCGCGCACCCGCTCGGCCATGAAGAGTGCGGCAAACATCGTCATGAACAGCGGCGCGGCCAGGTTGATGGCGGTGGCATTGCCAATCGGCAGGTGAAACAGTGAGCTGAGGTAAAGCAGGGAGGCGATGGCGTCGACCAGCGCGCGGATCGCAACCCAGCCGCGCGTGGCTTCGCGCAGGCGAGGCGTGGCGCCCAGCGCGTGAGCAGCGACTAGCACCAGCAGCACCGACATAAAGCCGCGAATGAAGATCAGTTGTGCACTGGGCATGCTCTGGCTGGCGAATTTGACCAGCGCGTCGTTGGTGACGAAGCAGCCCATCGCACCCATCATGCAAAGGATGCCGCGCCGGTTGGCAGCGGCGGAAGCGCGCAGGGTCATGGTGAGGTGTTCAATTCAAAAAGGTCCATCCGGTCGCCGCGCCCAGCAGCAGGCAGAGCAGGGGAATGAGGAAAAGCAGAAAACGCCATGCATTTGAGGCCGGGAGCCCGGCGAGCAGCAGCAGGCCCAGTGTGAAAAGCGCGGTGGGCTCAGGCACCATGCCGAAAACTTCGGCCTGCACCCCCGGCCGGCCAGCGGCCAAAGCAAGCAACGGATACAACAACCCGGCGATGGCCAGCAGCCAACCCATACCCTGCGAGGCTGCCAGCGGCGGCGCAGTTGCCTGCCTGTGCGCCAGGCCCGCGACCAGCAGCAACACCGCCTGCACGGCAAAGGCCACCGCCACATACTGCGCGGCCCAGTTGATGACGGCGTAACGCTCCCAGAGAAAAGCCCATCCCACCCACAACCAGACGGCGGAGAGTCCAAAAGCGCTCCAGCGAAAGGCGTGGGCGCGCCGGGCGGCAGCGAGCCAGAGCGCTGCCAGCCCGGCCACGAGCAACGGCAGGTGCAGCGGCCAGACGTCGCGGTTGTACAGCTCGATCATTCGCCAGTAAGTCCTGGGCGAAAACATCAGAAAATCCGACAGCGTGTAGGTCCACCACTCGAACATGGTCAGAGCTTTGCCACATCGTCGGCCATGCGGTGACGCAAGGCGGCGTCCGGCAAACGTCCACGCGCCGCGCCCATGTTCTCGCGCAGATGGGCGGCGTTGCTGGTGGCCGGGATGGCGCAAGTCACTGCCGGGTGCGAAACGACAAACTTCAGCGCGACCTGCGCCCAGCCTGTGCAGTCAATCTCGGCCGCCCAGGCCGGCAGCGGGTGGCGCTGCAACTGACGCAGCAGCGCGCCTTCGCGGAAAGGCCGATTCACCAGCACGGCGATGCCGCGCTCGCGCGCCAGCGGCAGCAGGCGCTGCTCGGACTCGCGGTCCAGCAGGTTGTAGCTAAGCTGCACGAAGTCGATGCGCTGGTTGCGCATCAGCTGCTCGAATTCGCTGTGGCGCCGTCCTTCGGAGGTGGTGATACCGACATAACGTAACTGGCCTGCGGCTTTCATGGCCTGCAGCAGCGGCAATTGTTTCTCCCAGGCTAGCAGGTTGTGGACCTGCAGCAGGTCGAAACGCGGCATCTGCCAGAGCTTGCGCGAGCTCTCGATCTGGGCGGCGCCGTCCGAGGAGGTCCAGACTTTTTCTGCAGAAAATACTCTGGACTGCGCCTGCAGTTTCTGCAGGCCCTCGCCGATCACGCCTTGGGACGAGCCATACATTGGCGAAGAATCGATCAGCTTACCGCCGGCCGCAAGGAACTGCCGAATGACTTCAGCGCTCTGCGCGCGTGCCGCCGCGTCATTGCCGACGTTGAAGGTGATCCAGGTCCCAAGGCCGACCACCGGGATCTGCTCGCCTGACGATGGGATGGGCTTGGACAGGACTTGTGGCAGGGCAGGGGTTTGTGCCAGCGCGCTCGCCGCACCCATCGCGGGAACAAGCTGCAGCAGAAGGTCACGGCGTTTCATGGGGGGCATCTCGCATCAATCGAGTGAGCAGGCCCCAGACCGTATCACAGGGGCGACAGATGCAGAAGGGAAAATGTACAAGCCCTGCACGGATGCCGGGGTTCACACGGCGCTGCGGTGTCTGGCGATGCAGGTGTCCAGTACCTCAGCCGATTGGCGCTGCCACCAGTTGCCCGACGAGAAAATCTCGACCTCGCTGTAGCCGGCAAAACCCTGGGCTTCGACCCAGCCGCGTATGCGGGGGATGTCGATCACGCCGTCACCCATCATGCCGCGGTCTTCCAGCAGGTGCGTGGTGGGTAGCATCCAGTCGCAGACATGGAAGGCCAGCAGACGTTCCTTGCCAGCGCGCTGGATCTGCGCTTCAAGCTTGGGGTCCCACCAGACGTGGTACACGTCCACTGCCACGCCCAACGCACCCGTCTTGCCCGGATCGAGTGCGTCGCAGACGTCGAGCGCCTGCTCCATGGTGTTGATGCAGGCGCGGTCGGCGGCGTACATCGGATGCAGTGGTTCGATGGCCAGCGGCATCTTGTTGGTTATGGCGTACTCCAGCAGTTCGGAAATGCCGTCGCTGACCTGGTTGCGCGACAAGGCGAGGTCCTTGTGAGCGGCCTGGCCGGCCAGTGCGCCGGGCAGCGCGCCGACCACCAGCACCAGACAGGCGGCATGGAGCTCACAGGCTTCGTCCACCGCGCGGCGGTTGTCGTCACGCGCAGCTTTTAGGCCGGCAGTATCAAGAGCCGGGAACATGCCGCCGCGGCAATAACCCGACAGCTCCAGGCCGTGCTTTTTGACGAGTTTCGAAATGGCTGGCAGGCCGGCGGCTGCCACCTGGTCGCGCCAGGGCGAGATCGCCCGGATGTCACGCTTCACGCAGGCTTCGATGATGTCGGTCAGCGGCTGCTCGACACCGTGGCTTTTGCGCACGGTTGCGGTGTTGATGGAAAGCCAGCGGTGGTCGGTGGTGAAGTCGCGCATATCAGAGTCCTGTCATGCCGGACTCGATCCGGCATCCATGTTGGCGCGCCTGGATGGATCCCGGGTCAGGCCCGGGACGACAGGCACGGCGGGTTTAGTGTTCGATTCCGTGCAAAGCCAGCAGCGTATTCATGCGCTGCACCGCCAGCTCCGGTTGCTCCAGCAGATTCGCTGCATCGGCCAGGCGGAACAACTCAGCGAAATGTTGTAGCGAACGTGTGCTCTGCTGGCCGCCCACCATGGTGAAGTGCTTCTGGTGACCGTTGAGCCAGGCCATGAAAACGACACCGGTTTTGTAGAAACGCGTGGGCGCCGCGAAGATGTGGCGCGACAGCGGCACGGTGGGGCCCAGGATGGCGTGGAATGTGTCTATGTTGCCTTGGGCCAGTTCACCGAGTGCCGCACTTGCGGCTGGCGCAATCGCATCGAAGATGCCCAGCAGCGCATCGCTCTGGCCGTGGAACAGTTCGCTTCCCTGGCCGTCACCAGCAATCAGCTCGGCATAGTTGAAGTCGTCACCCGTGTACATGCGCACGCCCGAGGGCAGGCGCCGCCGCATGGCGATTTCCTTGCCCTTGTCGAGCAGTGAAATCTTGATGCCGTCAACCTTGGCGGGGTGCGCCTTGATGATGCCGAGCGCTGTGTCCATCGCCGCGTCCACATTCTTCGTTCCCCAATAGCCGGCCAGCGCCGGATCGAACATCTCGCCCAGCCAGTGCAGCACCACCGGCTGTTTGGCCTGGCTCAGGATTCGGTCGTAGACACGTTCATAGTCGGCCGGTGATTTGGCCACGCGGGCCAATGCGCGGCTGGCCATGACGATAAGTTTGCCGTCGAGTTTTTCAATCGCAGCCATCTGCGCTTCGTAGCCGGCAATTACTTCGTCAACAGTCTTGACGTTCTCCAGCAGCAGGTGGTCAGTGCCGCAGCCGGAAGCAACCAGCGCCCCCGGAATATCCTTGGCGGCTTCGAGTGAACGGCGGATCAGTTCGAGGGAGGTCGGCCAGTCCAGGCCCATGCCGCGCTGCGCCGTGTCCATCGCTTCGGCCACACCCAGGCCCAGCGACCACAGGTGGCGGCGGTAGGCGATGGTCGCGTCCCAATCGACGGCGCAGTTGACCCAGGGGTCGACCACGGCCAGTGGGTCCGCGACGACGTGGGCGGCCGAGTAGGCGATGCGGTTGAACGCCACGGTATTTTTGCCGGCGACAGGACGCACGGGCGTGCTGCCTTGCAGCGTGTAGGCCTGCAGGCCGCCTGCGGGCACGGGCAGGGAAAGGGTCAAAGCCATCAAATCACCTTTTTATGTGTATCAAATCGGGTTTAAGCCCATGTCGGATATAGGTACTTAGCTATCAAACCTGTAGCGCCGAGACGTCCACCCAGCGGCGTTCTTTCCAGCTTTCGAGCGCGGCTTCGACCAGTTGCACACCTTTGGCACCTTCGGGCAGGGTCCATTTGTAGGGCTCGTTTTCCACCACATGGCGGATGAAGTGTTCCCACTGGATCTTGAAGCCGTTGTCGTAGACCTGGGTGTCCGGCACTTCCTGCCACTGGTCGGAGAAATTCATCGTCTGCTTTTCGTCCGGGTTCCAGACCGGGCGCGGCGTGTTGACGCGCGACTGGGCCTTGCACGAGCTCAGGCCGGCGACAGCGGAGCCGTGCGTGCCGTCGACGTGGAAGGTGACCAGGTCCTCGCGGTTGACGCGGGTGGCCCAGGACATGTTCATCTGCGCGATCACCGGTTCGCCGTTGTGCCCGATCAGTTCGGCCGTGGCGTAAGCAGCGTCATCGGCAGTGGCTTTGTAGGGCTTGCCGGTTTCGTCCCAGCGCTCAGGGATGTGGGTCGCGCCTATGCAGGAGATGGACTTGACCTCGCCGAACAGGTTGTCCAGCACATAACGCCAGTGGCACATCATGTCCAGAATCATGCCGCCGCCGTCTTCGGTGCGGTAGTTCCAGCTCGGGCGCTGGATAGGCTGCAGGTCGCCTTCAAACACCCAATAGCCGAACTCCAGGCGCACCGACAGCATCTTGCCGAAGAAGCCGGCACGGCGCAGCATGTCGAGCTTGCGCAAGCCGGGCAGGAAAAGCTTGTCTTGCACTGCGCCGTGTTTTAGTCCGGACTTTTCCGCCAGGCGGGCAATCTCGACGGCTTCGTTGAGGTTGGTGGCAATCGGCTTTTCACAGTAAACGTGTTTGCCGGCGCGTATCGCCTTGGCCAGCAACGTGGGGCGCATCTGCGTGGTGCCGGCGTCGAAAAAGAGCGTGTCGTCCTTGTTCTTCAGCGCTTCGTCAAGGTCGGTGCCCCAGCGGGCGATGTCCCAGGCCTTGGCCAGGGCTTCCATCTTTTCGGCGTTGCGGCCGATCAGGATCGGGTCGGGCATCACCTTGTCGCCGTTGGAGAGCGTGACGCCGCCCTGCTTGCGGATCGCGACGATGGAGCGGATCAGATGCTGGTTCATGCCCATGCGTCCGGTGACGCCGTGCATGATGAGTCCTAGTCGTTGGGTGGCCATGGGTTTCCTTTGGGGCTGGTGGAATGCGGCGGCCGCACCGGGCCGGCGTGGCCAAAGCAAAATGCTTCAACCGTCCGGCGCAGGCGCGATCTCCTCGCGGAAAATTACTGGGGTGCGGGCGACAGGCCGGCGGCTTTGACAAGCACGGCGTTGCTCTTGATCTCGTCCTTGATGTAGGCGTCAAACTGATCGGGCTTTAATGTCCAGGCATCGGCCCCAAGCGTGGCGAAACGCTCCTTCACTTCAGGCGTGTTCAGCGCCTTGACGACTTCGTCGTGCAGGCGGTTGACGATGTCGCGTGGCGTCTTTGCCGGGGCCATCATGCCGATCCAGAAGTTGAACTCGGAACCAGGCACGCCGGCTTCGGCCGTGGTTGGCACCTGGGGCAGGGCGCTGGCGCGTTTTGGCGAGCCGACGGCAAGGGCCACCAGCTGGCCGCCGCGGATCTGGCCGATCACCGGGGCAATCGGCGAGAAGTAGTAATCGACGCGACCGGACATCACTTCGGTGACCGCTTCGCCGGATCCCTTGAACGGGATGTTGGTGGCTTCGATCTTCGCAGCCAGCTTGAACTTCTCCGCGTTCAGATGCGTTGCGCTGCCCTGGCCGGCAGAAGCGAAGTTCATGCTGCCGGGTTTGGCGCGCGCCGCGGCCAGCAATTCCTGCAGGGTCTTGATGTTTTTCGAGGGTGACATCACCAGCACATTGGGTGTGCTGGAGATCGGCGTCACGCCCACGAAGTCGCCCAGGGTGTCAAAAGGCAGCTTGGCAAAGGTCGAGGGGCTGACCGTGTGTGAGGACGAGTGAATCATGATGGTGTAGCCGTCCGGTGCTGCTGTGGCCACCGCCTGCTGGCCGATGGTTCCGCTGGCGCCGCCGCGGTTGTCGATGATCAGGGTCTGGCCCATGCTCTGCCCCATTTTGTCGGCGATGGCGCGGGCAATGATGTCGGTGGTGCTGCCTGCAGCGAAGGGCACGATCACGCGGATCGGCTTGCTGGGGTAAGTGCCCTGGGCGCTGGCGGCCAGCGGCGAGAACGCGGCCAGCACGGTGAGGGAAGTGAGCGAAGCCAGGGCGGCGCGGCGTGCAAAGGTCATGGTTGTCTCCTGAAGGGCATTTTGAAGAAACGGAAATCCGGCAAACACAAACAGGCGGAGTTTACGCTTAATTCACCATTAAGTGAATTAAAAATTGTAAAACACTCGCGGCCATGTCTTCATGCGGCGGTGCTTCAGTTTCTCAGGACATACCCCAGGATCACGTCACACATGTGGGACAGGCGCTCGTGGCGCGCCTTGGGTGTCATCAAGTCACGCCCGAAGATGGCTGACAACGTGTGGTTGTTCGACAGGTAGAAATAAGCCATGCCGGCAATCGACACATACAGCTGGATCGGGTCGATGCCGCCGCGGAACAGGCCTTCGCTGCGCCCGCGCTCAAGGATCTCGGCCAGTGTCTGGATCAGCGGCGAGTTCATGTCGCGCACCCGCCCGGACATCGCCAGATGCCGGCCCTGGTGCAGGTTTTCACTGTTGAGCAGGGTCAGGAACTCGGGATGCGCGATGTAGTACTCCCAAGTGAACTGGGTCAGGCGCTGGATTGCCTGGGCCGGTGGCATGTCGCGCAGGTGCAGCTGGTTTTCGGCCTCGCGGATGTCGGCATAGGCCTGCTCCAGCACCGCCAAAAACAGCTCGTCCTTGCTGGTGAAGTAGTAATAGATCAGGCGTTTGTTGACGTCGGCGCGCTCGGCGATGCGGTCCACCCGCGCACCGCCCAGGCCGTGCTGCGCAAACTCGTCGCGGGCCGCCAGCAGGATGGCCAGCTGGGAACGGTCGGCATCGCGCGAGCGCGGCTCGGCGGTTTTGGCGGGTTTGGCTTTGACGCTTGGCATGGCGGGTAATTTAACTGTTTGGTGAATTAATGCAAGACGACGCCTGATGCGGCCGCAGCGTGCCGAAGACGGCATGGGATGACAGCGACTGTAGCAAGCCGCGCCCATAATGAAGCAGGTACCGGCCACCCGCGCCGCTGCCACTTCAAGGAGACGGCCATGAATGATGCGACCACCCCCAAAGACGGCGACTTCGCCAGTTGGGTTGACGAAAAGTCCGAAGCGCTCAAGTTCGAGCTTGGCGAAAAGTTTCCGGTACCGCCGACCGAGCTGCATTCGTCCTCGGTACACGCGGAAACCGGCCGGCAAAAGCTGGAGGAAGTGCTGCTGGAACATGAGGAGCCGACAGCCGAGTTTCTCGAGGAAATCCAGGCCCTCGAAAACGCGCCGCCCTTGAGCGACGAGGAACTGGCCCGGCAGGCGCTGGAAGCCGGCGGCGGAGACGGAGATGCAGGTACACCGGAGTAGCACTCAACGAGTGAAGGGGCAAGATCCCCTTCAATCAGGGGCCGCAGAACCGGCTTCGCCGGGCCGCAGGCGCAGCGGCCCCCTCGGGGGGCATGGCGCTACACGAAGTGAGCAACCGTGGGGGCCACATTCCAGCGGCACAATCAGGAGATGACAACACAACTTGCCGGCCATCTTCTTGTTCAATGCCTTGTGGCCCAGGGCGTCACCCACGCCTTTGGCGTTCCCGGTGAAAGTTATCTGGCGGTGCTCGATGGCTTTCACGCCTATCCCGACCAGATTCAATTCGTCATCAACCGGCAGGAGGGCGGCGCCGCCTTCATGGCGGAAGCCCACGGCAAGCTGACCGGTCGGCCAGGCATCTGTTTTGTGACGCGGGGTCCCGGCGCCACCAATGCCTCCATCGGTGTGCACACCGCCTTCCAGGATTCCACGCCGATGATTCTGTTTGTTGGCGACGTGGCCAGCGACACGCGCGACCGCGAGGCGTTCCAGGAGGTGGACTACAGCAGCTTCTTCGGTCCTTCCACCAAAGGCATGGCCAAACGGGTGGAGCGCATTGATGACGCGCGGCGCATCCCTGAATACGTGGCGCGGGCTTTTGCCACCGCCATGAACGGGCGGCCTGGTCCGGTGGTGCTGGTGCTGCCGGAAGACATGCTGACCCAAACCGTGGACCTGGAGCCGCTGCCGCGCGTGGAAGCGGTCGAGGCCTCGAGCGACCCCGGCTCGCTGCGCAAACTGCGCGAGATGCTGCTGCAGTCCGAGCGCCCGCTGGTGATCGCTGGCGGCGGCGGCTGGACGCCGCAGGCCGCGCAGGCGCTGCAGCGCTTTGCCGAGAACTGGTCGCTGCCGGTTGGCAACGCCTTTCGTTTTCAGGACACCTTTGACAACCACCACCCGCTGTATGCCGGCGATGTCGGCATCGGCCTGAACCCCAAGCTCGCCGCGCGTATCAAGCAGGCCGACCTGATCCTGGCGATTGGTCCGCGCCTGGGCGAGATGACGACAGGCGGCTACACGCTGATCGAGGCACCGCGGCCCAAACAGAAGCTGGTGCACATCCATGCCAGTGCGGAGGAGCTCAACCGCGTGTTCCAGGCCGATCTGGCTATCAACGCCACGATGAATGCCGCGGCGCGTTCGCTGGAGGTGCTGACCGCACCGGTGACCGTGCCCTGGCAAGCCTGGGCAGAGGCGGCCAACGTGGACTATCTCGCCAACATTGATCCGGCCAACGGCGGTGTGGTGCTGCCGGGCAGCATCGACATGCCGGCCATCGTCGCCACGCTGAAGAAGCTGTTGCCGCAAGACGCCGTGCTGACCAACGGCGCCGGCAATTTCGCGAGCTGGGTGCACCGCTTTTTCCAGCATCACGGGCTGGTCAAGGGCCTGAAGACCCAGCTCGCACCCACGGTGGGTGCCATGGGTTATGGCGTGCCTGCCGGCATCGCGGCGGCCATCACCACGGGCAGGACCGTCTTCACGATTGCCGGCGACGGCGATTTTTTGATGAACGGCCAGGAGCTGGCCACGGCTGTGCAGCATGGCGCAAAAAGCATCGTGCTGCTGCTTAACAACGGCATGTACGGCACCATTCGCATGCACCAGGAGCGCGAGTACCCGCGCCACGTCAGCGGCTCCAGCCTGCAGAACCCGGACTTCTGCGCACTGGCGCGGGCTTACGGCTACACCGCCACACGTATCACGCGCACCGAAGAGTTTGAGGCCGTGATGCGGCAGGCGCTGCAGGGCAAGGAGGGCGCGCTGATTGAGATCATGCTGGACCCGGAAGTCATCAGCACGCGCGGTACGCTCTCGGCAATCACGAACGCAAAGCTTACAGCCCCCACGTTCGCTCGCTCCGCGTAGCTCTCTGCCCCCCGAGGGGGCGCTGCGCCTTGCGGCCCGGCAAAGCCGGTTCCGCGGCCCCTGCTTGCAAAAGAAACTCACATCGGGGCTCAACCTGCAAGGCTAGCGCGGACAAAAAAAAAGGGCCACTTGCGTGGCCCTTCTACCGGTCTTGTCCCGCGCGAACGCGGAGCAAGTCCTTCGCGACGTTTACTTGACGTGCTTGCCGATCAGGCCAGCCATCTCGAACATCGACACTTGCGCCTTGCCGAAAACGGCACGCAATTTTTCGTCGGCGTTGACCATGCGCTTGTTGATCTTGTCCTGCAGACCCTTGGCCTTAATGTAGACCCAGAGCTTGCGAACGATCTCGGTGCGTGGCAGCGCAGCAGCGCCAACCACAGCCGACAAAGCCGGGCTCAGTGTCAAAGGCTTCATGAACGCTGCGTTGGGCGTACGCTTTTTGGCAGGCGCTTTTTTCGCTGCTACTTTTTTGGCCGGTGCTGCTTTCTTCGCAGGGGCCTTCTTCGCTGGAGCTGCTTTCTTCGCAGCTACTTTCTTTGCCGGTGCTGCTTTCTTCGCAGGGGCCTTCTTTGCTGGAGCTGCTTTCTTCGCAGCTACTTTCTTTGCCGGTGCAGCCTTTTTAGCGGGCGCTTTTTTTGCCGGTGCTTTTTTTGCAGTTGCCATGATTGATTTTCCTTCTAGAAGTTGATAAATCACCAATGCAGATAACTACTCTTCACTGGCAAGGGGGATGCTACTGGAGAAAACCACTGTTTCATAGGGAAAACCGAATTCTTTTGGTCTTTTTTGTTGCTGATTTACCTCTGAAAATCGAAAAACCTCCAATGAAAATCATGCCTCAGCCGCACTGAGGCGCATCTCGCGCACCGGGCGCGCGCGCCGCAGCACTGAAAAATCGCCGTGCTCACCGGCACTTTTGTTGGCACCCGACCTGCGCGCACGCGACCGCGCTGGCCTCATGCAGCACAGGAGGTAGCGCGCATAACGCCGCGCCAGTACACGGCATTTGTGCTGCGCACGCTTGAGCGGCGGACTTGTCAGCGCAGGAAATCCAGACCATGCCCGCATGCGCCGCATGCCGCGATGCGCGGCGCATGACCAATTTGGCCGTGCTGCGCCGGGCCGGTTTCCCGACGAACACGCTGTCTGTCTCCTGTGATGCGTGTGCTCGCCCTGAAAAACCACAGCGCGGGCCGCTTGCGGGTGCTGCCGCTTGTGTTTTGCGGTGCTGGGGAGCGTGGATGGCCGATGCGCTGCTACGCCGCATCAGCCCAGGTGCAGGTCCCACTGCGCCAACTGCTCGCGGCCCAGCGCGGTGACGGCCACCACGCGGCTGTGTTTCCTTCGCTCTATCCAGCGCTCGGCCTGCAGGTGTTCCGCGAGCGCAGCGCCCAGTGCGCCGCCCAGGTGGTCGCGCCGCTCCGACCAGTCGAGGCAACGGCAGGCGAATTGCCGGCGCCGCGCGCGGGTGCCCGCCAGATCGAGGCCCAGCTTGGTGAAGGCCCTGGTGCCTTTGGGCGTGAGCTCGAGTTGCTTGGCCGCCGTGTCGCTGCTGTCGCTGACCAGCCAGCCCTTGCGCAGCAGGAGCGCCAATAAGCCAGTGCCCAGACTGCCGGCCAGGTGGTCATAACAGAAGCGGGCCTGACGGATGGGCTCGGCGGCCTGGGCCGGCTCGGGCTGACGCCGCGGTGCGACACGCATCAGCGACTCCACCAAGTGCGCGACATGCTCCGAGGCCAGACGGAAGTATTTGTGCCGCCCTTGCGAGGTGCTCGCCAGCAGGCCGTTGTCGAGTAGGCGCTTGAGGTGGGCCGTTGCGGTGGCCGGCGTGATGCCGGCACCGAGCGCCAGCTCTTTGGCGGTCAGTGCGCGGCCTTCCATCAGCAGTGCCAGCATCTGGATGCGGCGCGCATCGCCCACGGTTGCGGCGAGGCGGGCGAGGTCGGGTTCTGCATGCATGGTTTTATCCTGGACAAACTGTTGTTGCTCGACAAGGACTGGAAGGATAGCGACACTGGAGCCCTTTCAGCAAGAGGTGGAACGCACGATGGTCGAGCACACAGCGGAGATTTTCTGGGAGCGCGGCGCGCAGGATTTTTTGAAAGGCAGCTACAGCCGGCGGCACCTGATGCGTTTTGACGGCGGAGCCGAAGTGGCGGGCTCGTCGTCGCCGCACTCAGTGCCGCTTCCGATGTCTGACGCGGCGGCGGTTGATCCGGAGGAAGCCTTCGTGGCCTCGCTCGCCAGCTGTCACATGTTGTGGTTTTTGGCGATCGCCGCCAAACGCAAGTTCTGTGTGGACCGTTATTGCGACGCAGCGGTCGGGATCATGGCAAAGAATGCGCAGGGAAAAATGGCCATGACAGTGGTCACCCTCAGGCCCAAGGTGGGTTATTTCGGGGACCACCTGCCAACGCGCGAACAACTGAACCAGTTGCATCACGAGGCGAATGAGGAATGTTTTATTGCCAATTCGGTGCGCACCGAGGTCCGTTGCGAACCGGTGTATGGCGATGTTTGAAGCGGCCATCAAACCGCCTGCTGATCCCGTCGCTGCCGTCACCCATGCCGATCCCTGGCCGTATTACCGGCAGCTGCGCGAAACCCAGCCGCTGTATTTCGATGTCAGGCTGCAGCTCTGGGTCGCCAGCAGCCAGGCTGTGATCAGCGAGGCTTTGCACCACCCCTCGTTGAACGTGCGCCCGCCGGACGAGCCGGTGCCTGCGGCCCTGCAGGGCACGGCGGCAGGCGAGGTGTTTGCGCGACTGGTGCGCATGACGGACGGCGCCTTTCACGCGGCGCACAAGCCGGCGGTGGTGCGGGCGGCAGGGCGCTGGAGTCTGGCCGACGTGGCGCGGGCCAGTGAGATGGCAGCCGCCGACCTGCAGCCGCCCATGGGAACCAACGCGCTGATCAGCAACTTGCCGGTGCAGGTGATGGCGCGGCTGCTGTTGGTGTCCGAAAGCGTTCTGGCCGTGACTTGCGATCTGGTGCAGCAGTTCGTGCAGGGCATCGCTCCCGGCGCCTCAGAGGCGGCCGTGGCACTTGCTTCGCAGGCCGCCGAGGCCCTGATGGCTCAGGGAAGCGCCGAGGGCCTGAACGCAGTGCAGGCGGTCAACCGCATCGCGCTGATGCAGCAGTCGCTGGACGCGACGGCCGGTTTGCTGGGCCACACGGTCTTGATGTTGGCCCAGCACCCGCAACTGGCCGCCACCGCCCGCTGCTCGCCGCAAGCCATGCGCGAGTTCGTGGCGGAGGTCGAACGCCATCAGGCACCGATCCAGAACAGCCGGCGCTTTGCTGTGCGGGCACTTCGGTTGGCGGGCCAGCCGGTGGAACAGGGGCAGGGCATGCTGCTGGTGCTGGCCAGCGGCAACCGCGACGAGGCGCTGAACCCGCAGCCCGATCACTTTGATCCGCAACGTGCCAACCGGCGCAGCCTCGGTTTCGGTGCAGGCTCCCACGCCTGTCCAGGCGCGGCTATTGCTATCGAAACAGTAGCTGCTTGCGCCCGTTCGACATGGGCTGGAGGCCGATTTTATTCCTGTATCGGGCGGCAGACGGGGTTTCGGCCTCTGGGCAATGCCCGCATTCCGGTTTTTGAAAAATGACAACTGCAAACCAAGGAGACGCTCGATGGTGTCAGTAATTTTTGAAGTCTGGCCGGACCCAGCCCACCGAGAGGGCTACCTGAACTGGGCGGCCGAGCTCAAGACCGAACTGCTCAAGATGGACGGCTTTATTTCCATCGAGCGCTTCCAGAGCCTGAGTGAGCCTGACAAGCTGCTGTCGCTGCAGTTCTGGCGCGACGACGCTTGTCTGACCGCCTGGCGCAACCTGGACGCCCACCGCGCCGCGCAAAACGCGGGCCGCAGCACCATGTTCATGGATTACCGCTTGCGCATCGCCGAGGTGACGCGCGACTACGGCCTCAACCAGCGCGACGAGGCGCCCGCCGATTCACGCGCCGCACACGGCTGAAGCTCAGATACCGGCCAGCGCGACCGAGTTTTCCAGCGCCTGGCCGCCGCCGTAGCTGTCCTGCACCGGCGCCACACCGCCCAGCGTGACGCGGATGGCGCAGTACTTGAACTCCGGGATCTTGGCAAACGGGTCCAGCGCCGCGTTGGTCAGCTTGTTGATTGCCGCCTCGTAGTAGCAGAAGGGCACAAACACCGCGCCGCGCGGCGAGCTTTCGTCGGCCCGTGCGTAGAGCGCGACCTCGCCGCGACGCGATGCGATGGTCACCACGTCGCCCGGTTTGCCACCCAGCGCCGCCAGGTCCAGTGGGTGCACCAGCGCCACTGGATCGGGCTCGATCGCGTCGAGCACGGTGGCGCGCCGCGTCATGCTGCCGGTGTGCCAGTGTTCGAGCTGACGGCCGGTGATCAGCACCATCGGGTAGTCGGTGTCCGGCCGTTCAGCGGCCGGGATGATGTCGGCCGGGACAAATTTGGCTCGGCCGGATTCGCGCGGAAAACTGTCAACAAACACCACCGACTGGCCGGGGTCGCCTTCCTTCATGCAGGGGTAGGTGACCGAATGCTCGCGCTCGAGCCGGTCCCAGGTGATGCCGCCTATGCTGGGCATGGTGTGGCGCATCTCGTCGAAGACTTCGCTGACATGGTTGTAGTGCCAGCCGCAACCCATGCGGTTGGCGATCTGCGTGATGATCCACAAATCCTGACGCGCGTCGCCGGGCGGGTTGATGGCCTTGCGGCCCATCTGCACCAGCCGGTCGGTGTTGGTGAAGCTGCCGTCCTTTTCGGGGAAGGCGCTGGCCGGCAGGATCACATCGGCCAAATAGGCGGTTTCGGTCAGGAAAATATCCTGCACCACCAGGTGGTCGAGTGCCGCGAGCGCTTCGCGGGCGTGGTTGGCATCCGGGTCGGACATGGCCGGGTTTTCGCCCTGCACATACATGCCGCGTATGCCGCCCTTCTTGATCGCGTGCATCACCTCGACCACCGTGAGGCCCGGCGTGTCATCTAGCGAGCCTTCGGGCACCTTCCAGGCTTTTTCAAAGCTGGCGCGCACTGTGGGGCTGGAGACATGCTGGTAGTCCGGCAGCATCATCGGGATCAAGCCTGCGTCGGAAGCGCCTTGGACGTTGTTCTGGCCGCGTAGCGGGTGCAGGCCGGTGCCGGGACGGCCAATCTGACCGGTCATCAGCGCCAGCGCGATCAGACAGCGGGCATTGTCGGTGCCGTGCACGTGTTGCGACACACCCATGCCCCAGAGAATCATGGACCCTTTGGAGGTGGCATACAGGCGCGCGACGTAACGCAGCGTGTCGGCGTCGATGCCGCAGATCGGCGCCATCAGTTCCGGCGTGTAGCCTTCGACATTTTTGCGCAGCTCCTCGTAGCCGATGGTGCGACTGTCGATGAAGTCCTGGTCCACCAGGCCTTCGGTCACGATGACATTCATCATGGCGTTGAGCATGGGCACGTCGGTGTCTGGCTTGAATTGCAGGTGGCGGTGTGCCATGCGGGTCAGGTCGGAGCGGCGCGGATCAAGTACCACCAGTTTGGTGCCGTTCTTGATGGCGTTCTTGATCCAGGTGGCGGCGACCGGATGATTCACGGTCGGGTTGGCGCCTATGACCACGACGACATCAGCCTTGGTGACATCCATCACTGGGTTGGACACGGCGCCCGAGCCAATGCCTTCCAGCAAGGCGACGACCGACGAGGCATGGCACAACCGCGTGCAGTGGTCCACATTGTTGCTGCCGAAACCGGTGCGAACCAGCTTCTGGAACAAATAAGCTTCCTCGTTGCTGCCCTTGGCCGAGCCGAAGCCGGCCAGCGACTTCTTGCCGTGGGTGTCGCGGATGGCGGCGAGTTTACCGCCGGCAAATTCCAGCGCCTCTTCCCAGCTGGCTTCGCGGAATACGTCCATCACGCGATCCGGGTCCATCGTGAAGTCACCGGTTTTGGGCACGCCTTCACGGCGGATCAGGGGTTGGGTCAGGCGGTGCGGATGGTGCGCGTAGTCGAAGCCGTAACGGCCCTTGACACACAGGCGGCCATGATTGGACGGGCCGTCGCGGCCTTCCACGAACAGTATCTTGTCGTCCTTGACGTTGTAGGTGAGCTGGCAGCCGACGCCGCAATACGGGCAGACCGACTCGACCTGCTTGTCAGGCACGGTAAGGGCCGCCTCACGCGCCGGCATCAGCGCGCCGGTCGGGCAGGCCTGCACACACTCGCCGCAGGCCACGCAGGTGGATGCGCCCATGGCGTCGTCCATGTCGAACACGATCTTGGCCTGGTCGCCGCGGAAGGCCAGGCCGATCACGTCGTTGACTTGTTCATCGCGGCAGGCGCGCAGGCAGCGGGTGCACTGGATGCAGGCGTCGAGATTGACCGCGATCGCGGGGTGCGACAGGTCTTGGCGCACTTGCTGGCGTGCTTCGAATCGGGGTTTGCCGACGCCGATTTTGGCGGCCCACTGGTCCACCTCGTTGTTGCGCGTGTAGTCCTTCTCGGGCATGTCGGACAGCAGCAGTTCGAGCACGAGCTTTTGCGAAGCGACGGCGCGCTCGCTGTCGGTCACCACCTTCATGCCGGCCGTCGGTGCGCGGCAGCAGGAGGGCGCCAGCACCCGCTCGCCGTTGATCTCGACCATGCAGGAGCGACAGTTGCCGACCGCTTCCAGGCCTTCCTTGAAACACAGGTGCGGAATCTCCACGCCTTCACGTTTGGCCACTTGCAGCAGGGTTTCCGTCGTGCGGCCCTGGACTTCACGGCCATTGAGGCTGAAGCTCACCAGCGGCGCATCCAGTTCGGCGAGTTCTTGGCGGGTAATTGCATTCATGGTGTTGCCTTTTGTCTTGGTGTCCGAACGTGCTCAGGCCAGCTCATGAGGGAAGTATTTGACGACGCAGTCCATCGGATTCGGCGCGGCCTGACCCAGGCCGCAGATCGACGCGTCACGCATGACCAGCGACAGGTCGGCAAGCAGGGGCAAGTCCCACTTGGGTTGCGCCATCAGGTGGGCCGCTTTTGCTGTGCCCACGCGGCAGGGCGTGCACTGGCCGCAGGACTCGTGGTGGAAAAAACGCATCATGTTGCGCGCCGCATCGGTGGCGGTGTCCTTGTCGGACAACACCATGACCGCTGCCGAGCCGATAAAGCAACCATAGGGCTGCAGCGTGTCGAAGTCGAGCGGGATGTCGCCCATCGTGGCTGGCAGAATGCCGCCCGAGGCGCCGCCGGGCAGGTAGGCGTAGAAGGTTTGGCCGTCCAGCATGCCGCCGCAGAATTCCTCAATCAGCTCGCGGATGGTGATGCCGGCGGGTGCCAGCTTGACACCCGGTACCTTGACCCGACCGGAGACCGAGAAGGAGCGCAGGCCCTTGCGCTCATTGCGTCCGTGCGAGGCAAACCATTCACCGCCTTTTTCCAGGATGTCGCGCACCCAGTACAGGGTTTCGAAGTTGTGCTCCAGCGTCGGGCGGCCGAACAGGCCGACCTGCGCCACATAAGGCGGGCGCAGGCGCGGCATGCCGCGTTTGCCTTCGATGGATTCGATCATGGCCGACTCTTCACCGCAGATGTAGGCACCGGCGCCGCGGCGCAACTCGACCGCCGGCATGCCGGCCATCAGCGGTGAAGCCCGTAGCTTGATCAGCTCGGCTTCCAGCATGCTGCGGCAACCGTGGTATTCGTCGCGCAGGTAGATATAGATCGTCTCGATGCCGACGGCCCAGGCGGCGATCAACATGCCTTCGAGGAAACGGTGCGGATCGCGCTCGAGGTAGACGCGGTCCTTGAAGGTGCCGGGCTCGCCTTCGTCGATGTTGACGGCCATCAGGCGCGGACCTTTTTCAGCCTTGACAATGCGCCATTTGCGGCCCGAAGGGAAACCGGCGCCACCCAAACCTCGCAGGCCGGAGTCTTCCATGATCTTGATGACCGCCTCGACATCCTTCTCACCGGAAACGCATTGCTGGAGCAGGGCGTAACCACCTGCGGCCTGGTAGGCCGCGAAGTCCACAAAACCCTCGGGCACGTGTTTGACGGCGCCGGTGGCGACGGTGGCCATGACAGCTTCGCAGGTGGCATTCGGGACCGGGTTCTGCCCGACGACCGCCGCCGGAGCCTGTTCGCAGCGCCCGATGCAGGGTGCGGCGATGACCCGGATGTCCCGGCCGAGCAGGCCGGGGAGTTTGGCCAGCAAATCCTGGGCGCCAGCCATCTCACAGGACAAGCCGTCACACAC
Organism: Polaromonas eurypsychrophila; assembly: GCF_014641715.1. Taxonomy (GTDB): domain Bacteria; phylum Pseudomonadota; class Gammaproteobacteria; order Burkholderiales; family Burkholderiaceae_C; genus Polaromonas; species Polaromonas eurypsychrophila. The sequence continues at coordinate 175,227 of NZ_BMIG01000007.1, forward strand.
CCGCACCGTCAGCGGCGCCGGCGCGGCCTCGCCTTCCTTGACCACATCGAAGTGGTGGTAGAAAGTCGCGACCTCGTAGACCTCGGTCTGCGCCAGACGCATTTCCTGCGCGAGTGCAGCCAGGTGGGCTGCGGACAGGTGGCCGAAGTGATCTTGCAGCTTGTGCAGGTGCTCGATCAGCAAATCAGCCTGGCGTGACTCGGTGCCCAGCAGCCGCTGTACATCGGCCAGCGCCACCGGATCGACGCGGCGACCCTTGGGCGCCTGACGTTTTCTCTGTTTGGAGGAAACCTCCAGGACGGCGATGGGGATGACGGGGTAGTTCATGTGGGCTAACTTCTTGGAAAAACGCGGGTTGACCCGCTAGATGACGTGTTCGGTGCGTAACTCGGCGATGTACTCGGCGCTGTAGCCGAGTTGTGTCAGCACCTCGTCCGTGTGTTCACCCAGCAGGGGCGAACGCGTGACTTCGGTGGCGCTGTCGGACAGCTTGATCGGGTTGCCCACGGTCAGGTACTTGCCGCGCGTGGGGTGGTCCACTTCGACGATGGTGCCGCTGGCCCGCAACGCGGGTTCTTCGGCAATTTCCTTCATCGACAGGATGGGACCGCAGGGGATGTCGTATTTATTCAGGATGTCCATGGCCTCGAACTTGGTCTTTGTCATGGTCCATTGTTCAATGCGCGCGAAGATGGGCTTGAGGTGGAGCAGGCGGGCAGCGGCGGTGGCGTAGGCCTCGTCGGTGATCCAGCCTTCCTCGCCAATGACTTTGCACACGGCCGGCCAGACACCGCCTTGCGTGATGAAGTAAATGTAGGCATTAGGGTCGGTTTCCCAGCCCTTGCACTTGAGGATGGAGCCCGGCTGCCCGCCACCGGAGGCATTGCCGGCGCGCGGAACGGCCGAGCCGAACTTGCCGTCCGGGTACTGCGGGTACTCATGCATGGTGCCGGTACGCTCCAGGCGCTGCTGATCGCGGAGCTTGACGCGGCACAGGTTCAGCACGGCGTCCTGCATGGGGGCCAGCACTTTTTGGCCGCGACCGGTGGTGTTGCGCTGATATAGCGCGGCCATGATGCCCAGCGCCAGATGCAGGCCGGTGCCGCTGTCACCGATCTGGGCGCCGGTCACCATCGGCGGGCCGTCGTCGAAACCGGTGGTGGATGCCGAGCCGCCGGCGCACTGCGCGACGTTTTCATACACCTTGCAGTCTTCGTAGGGACCGGGGCCGAAACCCTTGACCGAGGCCACGATCATGCGCGGGTTGAGAGTCTGGATGTGCTCCCAGGTGATGCCCATGCGGTCCAGCGCGCCTGGCGCGAAGTTCTCGACCAGCACATCGCAGGTCTTGATGAGCTCGTCGAGCACCTGTTTGCCCTTGGCGTTCTTGGTGTTCAGCGTGATCGAGCGCTTGTTGTGGTTCAGCATTGTGAAATACAGACTGTCCACGCCAGGAATGTCGGCAAGTTGTCCGCGTGTGGCGTCACCCTCGCCGGCGCGTTCCACCTTGATCACATCCGCACCAAACCAGGCCAGCAGCTGGGTACAGGTCGGGCCCGACTGGACATGGGTGAAATCGAGGATGCGAACACCGTCTAATGCTTTGCTCATGGAAATACCTGCATGGAAGTTGAAATAGGTTGCTCAAACATGGCTCCGTCAGCGTTGGCGGCCGGTTCAACCCCTATGTTAATCACTGGGTGCATGCGCTCAGGTTCAGGGAGCTTTGACCGGAGCAGCAAGCTGGATTTCAAGTTCGGTTAGGCGTTTTTTCAGGTTTCTTTCTTCAGCGAAGCGGCGAGTCTCGTCGCGGATGACCGCCACAATCGCCGAAACCTTGCCGTCCGGCGTGTGTAGCAGAGCCACGGTAAAGGCGATGGACAGGGTGTGCCCGTCCTTGTGGACAGCCGGTACGCGCAGCACATCGTTGCCATAACGTGTCTTTCCGGTTGCCATGGTCTGGTGGTAGCCGTCCCAATGGCGCTGCTGCTGGCGCTGCGGAACGATGATGTCCAGTGACTGGCCGAGTGCTTCGCTTTCGGTGAAGCCGAACATGCGCTGGGCAGCCGGATTCCACAAAACGATGGCGCCACCAGCGTCGGAAGCGACGATGGCATCGCCAACGGCCTCCACCAGTTGTTTCAAGTCGGTTGTTGTTTGCATAGATCCAATCGTGGTGCTGGCAAATAAACTGGCTAGTGCCTCAAACAAAGACGGCGCTCAAGTGAACGCCGTCTTTTTCAGGCCTTTGCGACCAAGGCCTCAACTTTCCGGGATCAGACTGCTTTCGCCGTGTGCATGGCTGCGATCTGGTCCTTGCTGTAGCCGAGCTCAGTCAGAACTTCATCGGTATGTTCTCCCAGCAGGGGCGATGCCGTTACTTCGGGCTTGGTGTCAGAGAACTTGATCGGGCTGCCCACGGTGAAATAGCTACCGCGCACTTTGTGCGGTACTTCAACGATGGAGCCACTGGCGCGCAAGGATTTGTCATGCAACAACTCCTTCATCGACAACACGGGCGCGCAAGGAATATCAAACTTGCGGAAGATGTCCACGGCTTCGAACTTGGTCTTGTCAGCAATGAATGCTTCAATCGTCGCGAAGATCTCCATGATGTGTGGTTGGCGTGCTTTGGCCGTGGTGTAGGCGGGGTCAGTCTTCCACTCGGGTTTGCCCAGTGCGTCGCAGATCGGCTCCCAGGCGTGACCCTGGACCGTGAAATAGATGTAAGCGTTGGGGTCGGTCTCCCAGCCCTTGCATTTCAAAATCCAGCCGGGTTGTCCGCCACCGCCGGCATTGGCGCCACGCGGCACCACGCCATCTTTGAAGGCTTCCATTTCATGCGGGTATTGCGGGTACTCTTCCAGGTAGCCTAGGTTGTCCAGACGCAACTGGTCACGCATCTTGACGCGGCACAGGTTGAGCACACTGTCCTGCATGGACACGGCGACTTTTTGGCCCTTGCCAGTCTGCTGGCGGCCGATATAGGCCGTCAAAATACCGATGGCCAGGTGCATGCCGGTATTGCTATCGCCCAAAGCGGCAGACGAAATGGTGGGACCTGAGTTCTCGCCCTTCCAATAGCCGGTGGTGGATGCTGCGCCACCCGCGCACTGGGCCACGTTTTCGTAAACCTTCAGGTCTTCGTAGTGGTGACCATCAGAGAAGCCCTTGACGGATGCCAGAATCATTTTTGGGTTGAGAGACTGAATGTGTTCCCAAGTGAATCCCATACGATCCAGCGCACCGGGACCAAAATTCTCGACCATCACGTCGGATTCCTTGATGAGCCTCTCCAGCACTTCCTTGCCTTCGGGCTTTTTTGTGTCCAGCGTCAGACCGCGCTTGTTGCTGTTGAGCATGGTGAAGTACAGCGCGTCAGCGCCTTCGATGTCGCGCAACTGGCTTCGGGTGACGTCGCCAGAGCCAGGACGCTCGACCTTGATCACGTCAGCGCCGAACCAGGCCAGCATCTGAGTGCAGGCGGGACCGGCCTGAACGTGGGTGAAGTCGATGATCTTGATGCCTGCGAGTGGTTTGTTGCTCATTTGTTTTCTCCTTAAATAGTGGACTTGATTACTTTTTCTTCGCGCTTTGCGGATTCAGGCTGGTGATGCGGCCGCTTTCGGTGCCGGCCGTCTCGTCGATGATGGCATTGATCAGGGTCGGTTTGCCGGATGCCACAGCCTCATCCAGCGCCTTGGCCAGTTCGGCCGGGGTGTTGGCCAGCACGCCGACGCCGCCAAAAGCCTGCATCATCATCTCGTAACGTGCATTCTTGACGAAAACAGTGGGCGCCACATCGCCGCCCAGCGGATTCACGTCGGTGCCCTTGTAAATGCCATTGTTGTTGAAGACGATCACGCAGATTGGCAGGTTGTAGCGACAGATGGTTTCGACTTCCATGCCGCTGAAGCCGAAGGCGCTGTCACCCTCGATGGCAATCACAGGTTTGCCGGTGACCACGGCTGCGGCGACCGCAAAACCCATGCCGATGCCCATGATGCCCCAGGTGCCGACGTCCAGGCGCTTGCGCGGCTCGTACATGTCGACGATGCTGCGCGCGAAATCCAGGGTATTGGCGCCTTCGTTGACAACGATGGCGTCCGGACGCGCCTTGACCGCGTTGCGGATCACGTTCAACGCGCTGTGAAAGTTCATTTTCTCAGGGTTCAATGCCAGGGTGGCAGCCATCTTGGACAGGTTTTTGTCCTTGCGCTCCTTGATGCCGTCGGTCCATTCTGCCGGCGGTTTGGCCCAGCTTGAGCCAAGACCGGCCAGAAGTGCCGATACGCAGGAGCCGATGTCGCCCACCAGCGGCGCGGCGATGGGCACGTTGCTGTCCATCTCGGTTGGCGAGATGTCGATCTGAATGAACTGCCGGGTGTCGGCATTGGCTCCGCCCCAGGTCTTGCCCTTGCCGTGCGACAGCAGCCAGTTGAGACGCGCGCCGACCAGCATCACCACATCGGCTTCGGCCAGCACATGCGAGCGCGTGGCGGAGGCCGACTGCTCATGGGTGTCGGGCAACAAACCCTTGGCCATAGACATCGGCAGATAGGGGATGCCGGTTTTTTCGATCAGGGCGCGGATGTCGGCGTCGGCCTGCGCATAGGCTGCCCCCTTGCCAAGCACGATCAGGGGGCGTTTTGCGCCTTTGAGCAGGTCGAGGGCGCGTTTGACGGAGTCAGGCGCGGGGAGCTGGCGCGGCGCCGGGTCCACCACCTTGACCAGCGAGCGTTTGCCGGCTGCGGCGTCCATGGTCTGCGCGAACAGTTTGGCCGGCAAATCCAGGTAGACACCGCCGGGGCGGCCCGACAGCGCCGAGCGAATCGCGCGTGCAATTCCGATGCCGATGTCCTGGGCATGCAGCACGCGGAAAGCCGCCTTGCACAGCGGCTTGGCAATCGCTAATTGGTCCATCTCTTCATAGTCGCCCTGCTGCAGGTCGACGATTTCGCGTTCGCTCGAGCCGCTGATCAGGATCATCGGGAAGCAGTTGGTGGTGGCGTTGGTCAGTGCCGTCAGGCCGTTGAGGAAGCCCGGAGCCGACACCGTCAGGCAGATGCCGGGCTTTTGCGTCAGGAATCCGGCGGCGGCGGCGGCGTTGCCGGCATGCTGTTCGTGGCGGAACGAGATCATGCGGATGCCCTCGGCCTGTGCTTTGCGCGTCAGGTCGGTGATGGGGATGCCGGGCAGGGCGAAAATTGTGTCGATGCCGTTGAGTTTCAGGGCGTCGATGACAAGGTGAAACCCGTCCGTCTGTTCTGTTGATTGAGTGTCGTTTGTCATGATGAATGTCTCTTCGTTTGACTTCGATAAGGATGAAGCAAGGTGGCTGGCAGCATCAGGTGTGCCAAAAGACCCACTGGCTGAAGTCAGGGTTTTCCATTGTGGATCAGCCTCCCTGGTTCTTGTGCCCGCACGGGTCTTTTACACCGTCGGGGTATCATAGGAATCGATTCGGTTTTCTCTATTGACCACGGTCAATTTTCGTTGCATTCGGCGCTCCCGAATACAGACGAAACCTGAATCGACTCAACCTAAGTCGTCATGCTGTCTGTACAAAACCATCCCGATAGAAACGTCATTCGCGTCCAGCTTGGGCAAAACCTGGTTCTCAAGGGAATGACAGCGGAGCAGAGCGCTGAACTGGAGTCTCATCTGGTGATCGTCGACAGCCAGAAAGGCGACACGCTGTTACACCAGGGTGCGCACGAAATGGAACAATATTTCATCCTGGAAGGCATTTTGAAGCGGGTTGTGACCAACCAGGAAGCCAAGGAGATGATTCTGCGTTTTGCCGACGAGCGCGATATGGAAACCAGCTACGCGGCATGGCGTCTGGGAACCCCCACGCCTTACAGCACCGTCTGCGTGACAAAAGGTCGGGTGGCCAAGCTGCCGCTGACGGACTGGGTGGCCTTCCTGGAGCGCCACTACGAAATCAAGCAGTCTTTTGAGTATTACGTCATGCGGCTCATGAGCGAAATCATGGCCCATACCATCACACTGCACTTGCTGGATGCGCCTGGCCGTGTCAAGCGCTTTCTGCGCAAGCACCCGGAGCTGTTTGACCGCATTCCGAAGAAAGAGCTGGCATCCTATATGAACCTCTCGGCAGAAACCCTGAGCCGTCTCAAGCAGCGCGGGAAAATCTGACAGGGCAATCGCAGCAGGAATAAAAAAAGCCGGGTGATGTACCCGGCTTTTTTTGTTGACTTGGTCAGACGGTCAGTCTACCGGCTGTTCCGCTGCAAATTCGTCCTTTTTGGGTGGACGGACCTTGGCGATCAAGCGGGAGATCAGGGGCCACAGCAGCAAAATCAGGGCCAGCAGGGTGATGCCGCCGACCAGCGGGTTGGACCACATGATGGACATTTCGCCCTGTGATACCAGCATCGCCTGACGGAAGGAGTCTTCTGCCTTGTCTCCGAGCACCAGCGCCAGCACCAGCGGTGCAAGCGGGTAGTCCAGCTTCTTGAAGAGGTAGCCAATCACGCCGAACAGCATCATGAACCAGATGTCCAGCATGGCGTTGTGGACGGTGTAGGCGCCGATCGCGCAGATCACCACAATCACTGGTGCAATGATGGAAAACGGAATCCGCAGGATGGATGCAAACAGCGGCACGGTGGTCAGCACAACGATCAGACCCACCAGGTTACCCAGGTACATGCTGGCAATCAGGCCCCAGACGAAGTCCTTTTGCTCGACAAACAGCAGCGGTCCGGGCTGGAGGCCCCAGATCAGCAGCCCACCGAGCAGAACGGCTGCGGTCGGCGAGCCGGGAATGCCGAGTGCCAACATGGGCAGCAGGGCGCTGGTACCGGCAGCATGCGCTGCGGTTTCTGGCGCAATCACGCCCTCGATCTCGCCGGTGCCGAACTTGGAACCGTTCTTGGACATTTTCTTGGCCAGGCCGTAACTCATGAACGAGGCTGGAGTGGCGCCGCCGGGGGTGATGCCCATCCAGATACCGATCAGCGAGCTGCGAACCGTTGTCATCCAGTATTTCGGCAGCTTCTTCCATGTCTCAAGCACAACCTTGGGATCGATCTTGGCGCTTTTTCCGGAGAAAGCCAAGCCTTCTTCCATTGAGAGCAGAATTTCACCGATGCCGAACAGGCCGATCACGGCGATCAGGAAATCGAAGCCGCGCATCAGGTCAGGGATACCGAAGGTCAGGCGCAATTGGCCGGTCACTGTGTCCATGCCGACAGAAGCCAGCGCAAAACCGATAGTCATGGACGCCAGGATCTTGAACGGAGAGCCTTTGCCCATGCCCACGAAGCTACAGAAGGTCAGCAGGTAAACAGCAAAGAACTCCGGCGGCCCGAACTTCAGCGCAAACTTGGCAACCAGGGGAGCCAGGAAAGTGATCATCACCACGGCAACAAACGCACCGATGAAAGACGATGTGAACGCTGCGGTCAACGCGGCGCCAGCCTTCCCCTGTTGGGCCATCGGGTAACCGTCGAAGGTGGTTGCAACTGACCAGGGCTCACCCGGTATGTTGAACAGAATCGACGTGATGGCGCCGCCAAACAGGGCGCCCCAGTAGATACATGACAGCATGATGATCGCCGAGGTCGGCGACATCGTGAAGGTCAGGGGCAGCAGGATGGCCACACCGTTGGCGCCGCCCAAGCCGGGCAGCACACCGATCAGCACGCCAAGGATGATGCCCACGAACATCAGGAGGATGTTCATCGGCGTCAGGATGACGCTGAATCCGTGAAAAAGCGAGTTTAGTTCTTCCATTTCGATATCCGGTCAGTAAAGGGTCAGTAGGCTCGTACGGGTAAGGAGGACTTAGTAGCCGAGGAAACTCAGCGGGTCGAACTGGCCCTTGAACAAGGGAACCTTGAACCAGACCTCAAACATGAAGAAAAACAGGACCACCACGATCAGGGCGGTGATCACGCTTTTGATCGGGGAAAATTTGCCCAGGATGATCATGAACAGCGCAATGTAGACAGCCGAAGCCATGTAAATGCCTACAAACTGGATGGCCAGCACGTAAACCAGCGCCGGCAGCAGGACCGACAGCACGCGCTTGAGCTGTTCGCCATCTACGAAGACGTCGGTATTCCGATTTTTTCCGAGGAGTGCCTGATAGAGGGTGCCGACGCCGGAAATGCACAGGATGATGCCGATGTAGAAAGGAAAGTAGCCAGCGCCGGGGCCGTCGCTGGTCCAGCCTGACCCGAGGGCCCAACTGCCCTGGAGGACCACGGCCCCCATGATGACAATGCAGGTGGCGACGATCGCTTCAACAATATAGGTCGCGACGCCGGTGCGAGACTCCGCGCCGGTTTCTTGGTTTGGCTCCATGAGCAACTCCGTTGGATTTGAGCGCCCTGGACCAGGGCGAACTTGATTGAATGTCGGGCTGGCGTGCGCCGGCCCGCGGGAGAAAACCCCGCGAACGGGGGCCTTCTTTTCTTACTTCGCGATGAAACCGGCTTCCTTCATCAGCTCGCGGTGGCGCTGTTCTGCGGAACCCAGCCATTTGGCGTATTCATCGCCAGACATGGTGGTCTGGTTGAATGCGCCTTTTTCCATGTAGTCTTTCCACTCCGGTGTGTCGCGGATTTTCTTGAGCAGCGTGACATAGAACTCAAGCTGATCCTTGGACACGCCGGGCGCCATAAAAATACCGCGCAGCATGGTGTAGTCGGTGGGGACGCCGGCTTCCTTGCAGGTCGGAATGTCTGCCCACGACATGGTGTCGGTGACTTTGGTCTTGTAAGACATGCGTTTGTCATCAAAGACACACAGGGCTCTGAGCTGGTTGGCACGCCATTGGGCAACCGCCTCGATCGGGTTGTTCACCGAGGAGTCGACATGTTTGCCGACCAGCTGAACGGCCACTTCACCGCCGCCCTTGAACGGGATGTAGATGAACTTGGTGCCGGTGGCTTGTTCGATGCCAACGGTGATGATCTGGTCTTCCTGCTTGGAGCCGGTGCCGCCCATCTTGACCTTGCTCGGGCCCGCTGCCTTCACTGCGGCCAGGTACTCCTTGGCATTTTTGGCTGGATTTTCCGCGTTGACCCACAACACAAACTGGTCGAGCGCCATCATGGACACGGGTGTCATGTCGCGCCAGTTGAAGGGGACGCCGGTTGCGAGCGGTGTGGTGAACAGGTTGGACAGCGTGATGATGATTTTGTGTGGATTGCCGGTCGCGCCTTTCACTTCGAGAAAACCTTCAGCGCCCGCACCGCCGGACTTGTTGACGACGATCAGCGGCTCTTTCATCAGCTTGTGTTTGATGACGATTCCCTGCATCAGTCGCGCCATCTGGTCGGCGCCGCCGCCAGTGCCCGCCGGTACAACGAACTCAACCGGCTTGGTCGGCTCCCAGGCGGCATGAGCGGGGGCTGATCCGACAGCCATCACCGCGATGGCCGCAGCCGTGGCGAGGCTGCTTTTGACGATGGAAAGTTTGATTTTCATTGCGTTGTCTCCTGTGTTGGGTAACTCGGATTGAGGCTGGAACTTCTTGATGATTTCCTGGCCAGAACGTATCACACCGGTATGGTCTTACCAAGTAGTTAAAAAACTCTTGACGAGGGTCAAGTTTGCTCAATTTTTGAGCCGCGCTAGGGTTTGTCCGGAGAGGTCCCTCGCTCCTCAGCCTTGCGCCTCCGAATAGCGTAACTCCCTAGGTGAAATTAGTACTCAAGCAGTAGGATGATTTTCAGTTCGGTTGGTCATCATGCACCGAATTGAGGGGACATATGAATTTTTACAAAGGCAATGAGCCATGAAAACACCATCCTTGCTGTTGATTTTGTTCTCATCCTGTGCCGCCTCCGCCCATGCGCAGTCATGCGAAGGCGGTTTGTACCTCAATCCGCAAGTCATTCGCGGTGAAGGCTCCTCCCAAACTGAAAGCGCGTTGAGAGAGCTGATTGATTTCGTCAAACCGACGGGTTTGTCCGTCTCCGCCGTCCTTAATATTAGGGAAACGCAGGATGTGCTGAATGCCGTCAAAAAGCCTGCGCCGCCTTGTTGGGTATATGGCAATCCTGTGGTGGGGCTGGCTTCGGGCTACCGCCCGGTGGCGATCAATGTGGACCCAATCCAGTCAGCCGTACTGATTCTGGCCGACATCGGCACCGTGAAGGACGGCAAGCCCGTGGATTTGAAGTCGTTGCCGCCCGAGCAGCAAGCCAAGGTGCTGGCCAAGCTCAAAACCACAAGCTGCTTTGGCATGAAAAGCGGCGTGACCACCTCGCTTGTGAAGGCCGAGAATTTCTGTGGAACTGTGGTGGAGGTCATGCCCCAGCAAGGCCTGGGACAGAGCTATCTGCCGACCAAGGCCGCTTTTCACTGGCAGGCAGATCGTTGGGCGGGACTGATCACACGTCTTCAGTCGGCCCAGGCTGCCACCATGAAAAACCATCATGGAACGGATGACCGGATCCACATGGCTCAACTGGTGGTTGTGCCGGCGGCCAATCCCAGCTGGGGGTATGGCCTCTATGTGCACCCCAATGCGCCGGCGGATGCCGTGAAAAAGGCGGCCGCGCAATTTGCATCGCTTAAAACCGCCAGCCCTTTGCTGCTCAAGGCACTGGACCTGGGCGCCAAGTATGAGTTTGAAACGCCTTCCGATGCGGCAGTTCAGGCGATGAAAAAATCGCTGGCCACCGGGTCCTGATGACGCAGTGGGTTGCTGGCAGCGTCCTGTTCAGGCGGCAAGTTGAAGCCGCACTTGCCCACTTTCTTCCTGCATGGTTCGAGCCAGCAGCTTGACCAGGGCATACAGCGTGTCGATATGAGGTGTGGGCGTCTGTGTCAGGCGGCCGAGTTCCACCACTGAGCCGACCAGGGCATCAATCTCGGGTGCGCGCCCGGCCTCAATGTCCTGCAACATGGATGTCTTGTGTTTGCCCACCTTCTCGGCACCCGCAATGCGCTTTTCAAGTGTCACGCGAAATCCAATGCCCAGCTTGTGGGCAACGTCTTGCGCTTCGCGCATCATGCTGGCCGCGAGCTCGCGTGACAGCGGGAATTGGCAGATGTCCTGCAAGGTGGAGTGGGTCAGGCTGCTGATGGGGTTGAAGGTGAGGTTGCCCCAGAGCTTGAGCCAGATTTCGGAACGGATGTTGTCAAGCACCGGTGCCTTGAAGCCCGCCCTGGAAAAACATTCAGAGATGCGCGTGACCCGTTCGCTGGCCGTGCCGTCGAGCTCACCCACCGGGAAGCGGTCGCCCTCAATGTGCCTGACGACGCCCGGCGCGACCAGCTCTGACGCTGGATAGACGACGCAGCCGATCACCCGCTGCGGCGGGATATTTTTGACCAGGATGCCGGTGGGGTCAACGCTGTGCACCTGGCTGCCCTCGAACGGTCCGCCATGCTTGTGAAAATACCAGTAGGGGATGCCGTTTTGCATGGTGACCACGGTGGTGTGTGGCGCGAACAGTTTGGGCAGATCATTGGCCACGGCCTCGACCTGGTGCGCTTTCATCGCCAGAATCACAATGTCTTGCGGACCGGCTTCTGCATAGTTGTTGGTGGCCTTGACATCGCCGGCGACATGTTCACTGCCGTCGTGCATGATGAGTTTCATGCCGTTCTTGCGAATGGCGTCGAGGTTGGCGCCGCGCACCATGAAAGTCACGTCCTCGCCAGCCAGTGCCAGTTTCACGCCCACATAACCGCCGATGGCTCCGGCTCCAATGATCGCAATCTTCACACCCGTTCTCCCGAAAAATGGCTATTCAAACCGGTTGCTGAGCCTGCCGATGCCAGCAATCTCCACCTCAATGGTGCTTCCGGGCTTCATGGATCCGACGCCCACTGATGTTCCGCAGAGGATGATGTCGCCCGCGTACAGCGTGATGTCCTGTGAAATCAGGCTGACCAGTTGCTGTACCGAAAAACGCATGTCGCTGATCGGATAGTCCTGGCGCACTTCTCCGTTGAGGAGCGTCCTGACCATCAGTTTTGCCGGATTCAGGCCGGTAGCAACCACCGGACCGAACGGGCAAAAAGTGTCAAATCCTTTGGCCCGCACCCACTGAGCAAATGATGGATCGCGATTCAAAATGTCGGCGACCGTCACATCATTGGCGCAGGTGTAGCCAAACACATGATCGAGCGCCTCACGCTCCTGCACCTGTTTGCAGGTTTTGCCGATGACAATGCCCAACTCGCCTTCAAAAACCACTTTGCCGTCGCAAGGTGGCTTGCGGATGGTGTCACCTGGCGCCAGATAGGAGTTCGGGGACTTGATGAGGTACAGCGGCTCGTTGGGGACGGGTAAATTGAGTTTCTCGCCCAGCGCGTGAAAGTTGTTCCACAAGGCGATCACCTTGGTGGGTTGAACCGGGGTCAGCAACTCCACGTCAGCCAGTGGCACCAGGCGCTTGGTCGGGACGGCGCGGATGAACATGTCGCCTTCGCAGACCTGGACCTGCTCGCCCTGCAACATCCCGAAACGAATGGACTGGCCTTCCCTGAAACGCACCCAGTGATTTGACATCCCGCGCTTTCAGGTCAGCGCACTTGTCGCCGCACGGTGCGCGGGCGCGCCGGACGTTGCGTTGTGCCGTGAAGTTGGAGGGAGGTGCGAGTCGCCGATCCAGCCGTAGGCGGCTTGAACTGCCCGATGGCCCATGCTCGCATAACACCTGGCCTGGGTGGTTTCGATGGCGCCCACCAGAAATTCGGCTTCGTAAGCGCGCAGCAAGTGCGATTGCTCGGTTTCCAGGTAAATGCGCACACCCTCGCGGCCATGGGCCTGCAGGCGGGCGTAGGTGGAGGCATCCCAGTACCAGGTCAGGCCCAGTTCCTCGAACGCGGCGTTGTAGGCGTGGCGATGGGCTTCGGCGGCCTGGCCGGCGGCGGTCTGGGAAAGCAGGGCATTGAGCATGGCAGTTCTCCTCGTGGTGTGGCGCTCTGGTCGAGTGACGGCGCTTTTGCACCGGGCTTGAACGCAAATGTAGGGAAGAAAGATGATTAGCGATAGTTAAAGTATTTGATACTATTGATAACTTATCAGTTATACATTGAGGCGCTATGAAAAACGCAACATTGCGCCAGCTCAAGGTTTTTGAGGCGGTCGCCCGGCACCTGAGCTTTTCCAGAGCTGCGGAAGAGCTGCACCTGTCGCAGCCCGCCGTCTCGATTCAGGTCAAAAAACTGGAAGACCATGCCGGTCTCCCGCTGTTTGAGCAACTTGGCAAAAAAATTCACCTCACGCCAGCGGGTGTGGAAATGCTGCACTCAAGCCGCAACATCATCCAGCAGTTCAGGGAAGCCGAAGAGGCCATGGCGCAATTCAAGGGTGTCGCCGGCGGCAAGTTGAACGTGGCCGTGATCAGCGCGGGGGATTACTTTTTACCGCGTCTGCTGGTCGAATTCGCACGTCGCCACTCTGGGGTCACGCTGGATTTCGGGGTTTGCAACCGCGAAGAATTGCTGAGCCAGCTGGGCGACAACCTGACGGATCTGGCCATCATGGTGCGTCCGCCGCTGGGTCTGGACACGGTTAGCGAAGCTTTTGCACCACACCCCTATGTGGTGGTGGCCGCGCCCGACCATCCGCTGGCAAGCAAAAAGCGCATCACGCTGTCGCGTCTGGCGCGCGAGCCTTTTGTGGTGCGTGAAAAAGGCTCGGACACCTGGAACTCCATGCAAGAGGGTTTTGGCGCGCATCTGGCCGATCTGAACATCGCGATGGAGATCAAAAGCACGGAAACCATCAAACAGGCGGTGATGGCGGGCATGGGCGTGAGTTTTTTGTCGGCGCACACCATCAGCCGCGAGCTGCAGGTCGGCAGCCTCAGCGTGCTTGATGTTCAGGGTTTTCCGCTGATGCTCCACTGGTATGTGGTGCACAGGCGCAACAAGCGTCTGACGCCGGTGGCCCAGGCCTTCAAGACTTTTCTGATGAGTGATGGCGGCGTGCTGATCGAGCAAACCATCGGCTACCGGCCTAAGGAAGCGCTGAACAAGTCCCCTGCCGCGCGCCATCAGCCGGGCTTGGGCGGTCTGCTGCGTTGAATTTCTTGCCAATAGTCAACTATTGGCTGCGAAATCCGCCTTGCATCCCATCCCAATCCGACTGCCGCGCATCCGCAAGGACTTATTCAGCGCTTCCCTGAGCCGGTGTCGGGGCGTCTCAAGAAGTGAGCCGGCTCAACCCGCCGGGCTGAAGAGCTTGCGCTCGCGCGCGAAGTCTGCCGCATTCATTTTGGCGCCGCCTTCCGGCCGCAGCTTGAGTACCTCGATCTGGCCGCCGTGCGTGTTGATCAGCAGACCGGTTGGCGTGAGGCCTGCAATTTCGCCGGGCTTGCCGCGCACGCCCGCAAAGCCGTGCACCGGGTGCTTGCGGCAATCGTAAAGCCAGACGCGGGTATCGCCGAGTACGGTCCAGGCACCGGGCGCCGGGTTGCAGGCGCGGATCAGGTTGTAGACCTGGTCGACATGGTTGGCCCAGTTAATGCGGGACTCTTCCTCGTGGTACCAGCCTTCATAGCTGGCTTTCAATTCGTCTTGCGCCTGCTCCTGATGCTGGCCCGAGATCACCAGATCGGCGGCTTGCAGCAGGGCCGCCACGCCCATGGGAAACAACTTGTTGAAATACAGTTCGCCCAGGGTTTCGTCAGGCCCGATGGCGCAGGATTTCTGCAGTACCAGTGGCCCCTCGTCAAGTCCGTCGGTAGGTCGGAATATGCTGATGCCGGTCTGGGTTTCGCCCAGCGCAATCGGCCAGCTGATCGACGACGGCCCGCGATGCCGGGGCAGCAGCGACGGATGAAACTGGATGGTGCCGCAGCGGGGAATATTGACGAAGGCCTGCGGCGCGAACTGCACCACGTAAGCCATCACGCCGATGTCGGCGTTGAGGTCGCGCATGGCTTGCTCGGCATAACTGCTTTTGAGGCTGCTGAACTGGAACACCGGCAGATGCAGGGCCTGGGCGGCTACGCGAAGCGCATCGGGCTTGGCGCCAGATTTTTCTGGCACGCAGAAAACGCCAACCACTTCGTCGCCACGCGCCAGAAAGGCCTCGAGTGTGGCTTTGCCGAATTCCTGCTGGCCTATGAATGCTATTTTCATTGTGGGTCACCGATAGGCGGCGCGGTTTAGCGAAACAGAAAGTATGCCGCCAGAATATAGAGCACCACGGCAAACACTTTTTTCAGCGGCCGGATGTCCATGCGGTGCGCCGTGCGTGCACCCAGCGGTGCGGTGCACATGCTGGCCAGCGAGATGACGATTAGGCCGGGCAGGTAGAGATAACCGATGGAGCCCGGCGGCATTTCGGGCAGGCCCTGGCCGGCCCAGATATAACCGAGCGTGCCCGCCAGCGCGACCGGGAAACCCAGTGCCGCTGATGTTCCCACCGCGTCGTGGATCTTTACGTTGCACCAGGTCATGAACGGCACCGAGACAAAAGCGCCGCCGGCGCCCACCAGCGAGGACAACATGCCGATCACCCAACCCATGCCGAACGTGCCGAGGCGCCCCGGCAACGTGCGGCTGGGTTTGGGTTTGCGGTCCAGAAACATCTGCGTCGCCGAAAACGCCACGAACACCGCGAACAGGACGCTGAGAACCTTGCCGGGCAGGGCCACGGCAAGTTGTGCGCCGACCAGCGAACCCAGCAGGATACCGGGGGTCAGCAAACGGACGATGGGCCACAACACGGCGCCGCGGCGGTGGTGCGCGCGCACCGATGACATCGAGGTAAAGCAGATCGTCGCCAGCGAAGTGGCAACAGCCATTTTCACCGTGTAGTCTGCCGGGTAGCCCTTGGCCGTCAAGATGAAGGTCATGAAGGGCACCATCAGCATGCCGCCGCCTATGCCCAGCAGGCCGGCCAGAAAACCGGTGGCGCTGCCCAGCAGCAAGAGTTCGGCAATAAGTTGCGGTTCAAGAAACATTCAGGCCCGGGCCGGGCCCGAAAGGAGATCAAAAAGGTGTCTGCAAGTGCCACCGGACCGTCATCCTGAACCGGGGTTCAGGTGGGCGAGGGCAGTCAGGCTTCGGGTTCGTCTAACGCGAGACGATCACGCCTGCCTGACAATTTACCAAGCCCGTGCTCGTGGAGCATTGGTTCAAGGAAATATAAAGCCCGGTGCGCACCGCAGACAACCTTATTGTAGGCGCATGTTGCAGACAGTGCAGCCGGTGGCGGGATGTTTGGCGCGACACCTGGCGCCGGCAAAGTGCCGCTTTAAAGCAGGCGGCCGTCCACGCCGAGCGCGCTGTCCAGGCGCTGAAGCAATGCCACCAGTTGCGGTTGCCCGGTTGTCTGCTGCGGCGCGGCCAGCCCATGGGACTGGGCGGCAAGCGGTGGGGCCGTGATCGGGCTGCTGCGGGATGCTTTCAGGGCATTTGCTTCCAACTCGGACAACTCGAATGCCAGGTTCAGCGCGGCCAGCACGGCGATGCGGTCGCGCGCCTTGATTTTCCCGGCGTCGCGGATCTTGCACATGGCGGCATCGACTTTTTCCACGGCGTCGAGCAGGCGGACATCGCCACCTTCAGGGCAGCCGAGCAGGTAGCTCTGGCCCATGATCTGTACATCAAGCTGCTTCATGTGTCCGATCCGGCAGTGGTTCTGGCGCCAGCCGCGTTCAGGGACAGGGACGACGAGGAGTCCGGCAAGCGCTCCAGCAGCGCATCAACCCGTGAGCGGGCGGCGCTGAGGCGGGAGCGCAGCGAGTCGCGCTCTTGCGTGAGCACATGCACCTGCTCACTGAGCAAGGCATTGGTGCGCTGCAATTCCTCGTAGCGCAACAGGAGCCGCTCGACGCGTTCGGCAATCTGGTCGATGTGGATTTGGTTCGACATGGCCCTCTGATTGTAGGGTTTGCCGCGTTTTGGGGCGTAGAATCTCGCCTGTTGGTGCTCGCGGTGTGGTTCACACGCCGCAGTTCAACGGGAAGCAGGAGGGAGTTGTTGCCATGCGCTCGGGGGTTCGACCCGGATCGCAAGCGCCGCGACTTTTAACCTGCGCTGCCCCCGCAACGGTAAAACGGACGAATGTTTTTCCCTGAAATTCAGCTTCAGGGTGCATTCAGCCCTCATCACAGCCACTGAGCGATTGAACATGCGCTTGGGAAGGCGATGAGGACAGTTCCGTCAGCCCGGATACCGGCCAACAAGGTGGTTGCACGTCTGTCCCGACAGGCCGTAGCCGTAACGCTCATGCACTGGCGGGGAAGCCAGTGAGGGCCTTTTGTTGATTGTCTCCATCCATGAAAACCTGTGTTTTTTATGCGCGTCCTGCCGCGCTTTCGCTGGCGCTGGCCGCCGCTTTTCCCGCCTTCTCCCAGTCCCCCGCTGCGTCGCAGCTCTCGGAAACAGTCGTCACGGCCTCACGCGTGGCTACGCCGGTTACCGATGTGATCGCAGACGTTTCCATCATTGACCGCGAGATCCTCGAGCGGGCTGGCCAGTCGTCGCTGCGCGACATTCTGGCTCAGCAGCCTGGCATCCAAATGGGCAGCAATGGCAGCTACCGCTCGAATTCAAGCATTTTCCTGCGCGGCGCGAGCAACTCGCAAACCATTGTCTTGATAGACGGCGTGCGCGTGGGCTCGGCCACTTCGGGCGGCGCATCGTTTGAGAACCTTCCGCTGGCGCGTATTGAGCGGATTGAAATTTTGCGCGGCGCGGCCTCAGCCTTGTATGGGCCGGATGCCGTGGGCGGCGTGATCCAAATTTTTACCCGAGAGCCCGCCGAGGGTCTGGCGCTCAGTGCCAGTGTCGGCTTTGGCTCGGCCGGGCAACGGCAGGCGGACGCATTGGTGCGCGGCAGCGCTGGCGCCATTGGCTACAGTCTGGGTGTCTCGCGCGAAAAAGCGCGCGGCATCAGTTCTGTGTCCAACCCAACATCGACCAGCTTCAACCCGGATGCGGACGGGTTCACGTCTACCAGCGTCGATGCGAAACTGACTGCCAAGATCAACCGCGAACATGCGCTGACCCTGAGTTTTCTGCACAGCGATACCGAGTACCAGTTTGACGGCCTGCCTTCCCCCAATCCCTTGGGTTTGACCAAACTCACATCCGATGCGCGGGCGAAACCTAAGCTCAACAACGCTACCGTCAGATGGGATGCGCAATGGCTGCCGCAATGGAAATCCACACTGACTGCGGGGACCAGCGATGAAGATTCGGTCAGCGAGTATTACCGCATCTCCGATGGAAGGTTTGGCGGCAGCAGCAGGTTCAATACCGGCCGCAAGCAGTTGACCTGGCAAAACGACATCACGCTGGACAAGGACGTGTTGTCTCTGATGCTTGAAGACCGATCCGAAGCGGTTGACAGCTCTACCAGCTACACGATCAAACAACGCAATGTGCGCAGCGCTCTGGCATCTTATGCGCTGAACCGAGAGCGCTGGAATGCGCTGGCCGTGATCCGCAACGACAAAAACTCCCAGTTTGGCAGCTTCAACAACTGGGCGCTTTCCGCCGGCTATCGCTTGATCGACGGTCTGCGTGCGGTGGCCAGTGTTGGCACGAGTTTCCAGGCGCCCACTTTCAACCAGCTGTACTTCCCGGGGTTTGGCAATCCCGCGCTGGTGCCGCAGCGCAACCGGGCCACCGAGCTGGGGTTGAAGTACCAGCAGGGCAATGTCGCGCTGGGTGCGGTGGCGTACCACAACGATATCCAGGGCTTCATCATTCCGTCCACCAATGTCCAAAGTTCGCTGGCGGTGTTGCGCGGGGTCACCCTGAGCGCTGACGTGAAATCTGGCGCGACCAGTTACTCGCTGTCTTACGACTACGCAGACCCACGCTCTTACTCGTCCGTGCCGGCTTCCAATGACCTGCGACTGGTGCGAATTGCGCAGAACGTGCTTAATGCCCGCGTCACGCACCGCATGGGCGATGTCAGTGTGTTTGGCGAGCTCAAGTTGTCCAGCAACCGGGAAGACGCCAAGGTAGTGGGTGTGGGCCGCGATACGCTGCCTGGCTACGGCGTGCTCAATACCGGCGTAAGCTGGAAGGTTCAGAAAGACGTCACCTTGCTGGCCCGCATCAACAACCTGACCGACACCCAATACATGCTCGCCAACGGTTTCTCGGTGCCTGGTCGCAATCTGTTTGCGTCCGTGACATGGGCGATGTGAAGCCGTCGCCATGCCTTCAGCTTCTTGCCCTGCCATCCTGATTGCCGCGCCCGCCTCCGGCCAGGGCAAGACCACGGTGGCCTGTGCCCTGGCGCGTCTGTTTACGCGCCAGGGCCGGCGCGTGCGGGTGTTCAAGTGCGGGCCGGATTTTCTGGATCCGTACTGGCTCAGCCTGGCCAGCGGCGCGCCCGTTCATCAGCTGGATTTATGGATGACCGGCGAGGCCGACTGCGCGCAACGCCTGCACGCTGCGGCGCTGGAAGCCGATCTGATCATTGTCGAAGGCGTGATGGGACTGTTCGACGGTCAACCCAGTGCTGCTGACCTGGCGCAGCGCTTCGATTTGCCGCTGCTGACGGTGATTGACGCCAGCGCCATGGCCGGCACTTTTGGCGCGCTGGCCTGGGGGCTGCAGACTTACCGGAAAGGCCTGCGTTTTGCGGGTGTGCTGGCCAATCGGGTGGCGTCCAACGGCCATGCGGCCATGCTGGAAGAGAGCCTGCGCGACCCCGCGCAGTGGCAGGGCGCGCTGATGCGCAGCGAAGACTTCAGCCTGCCGGAGCGGCACCTGGGCCTGGTGATGTCTGCCGAGATGGACGACGCCATGACCCGGCTCGATGCTGCTGCCGACGCGCTCGCCGCGACAAAGCTGGGACAGATGGGCGCAGATGCGCTGCAGGCCTGGGTGGTGGATTTTGACGCGCCGGCTGATGCGGCGCCTGAAACGCCGGACCTGCTGCAGGGCCTGACAATTGCCGTCGCACGCGACGCGGCGTTCTGTTTTTTGTACGCTGCGAACCTTGATTGTTTGCAGGCCATGGGTGCCAGGCTGGTTTTTTTCTCGCCGCTGGCCGATGCTGCCTTGCCCGATTGCGACGCGCTGTGGCTGCCTGGTGGTTACCCCGAGCTACATGCCGCGACCCTGGCAGAAAACGGCGCCATGAAAGCCGCCATCGCTACCCATGTGTCTGCCGGCAAGCAGGTTTGGGCGGAATGCGGCGGCATGATGACGCTGTTTGACGAACTGCAAGCCGTCGATGGCCGCTGTTTCGCCATGTGGGGTGTGCTGCCGGGGCGTGTCACCATGCAGGCGCGTCTTGCCGCCTTGGGTCCGCAACAACTCGCTGTGGCGGGCGGCACCCTGCGCGGCCATACTTTTCACTACTCCACCTGCAGCTCGCCGCTGGCGCCCGCAACGCGCACCGAAGCCGCGCCAGGGCGCAAGCTGCGCGGTGAGGGCGAGGCCCTGTATGTGGCGGGTCCCGGCGACAGCGTCAAAGCCAGCTACTTCCACGCCTGGTTCGCGTCAAGCCCGGCCGCCGCTGCGACACTGTTTCTGAAGGACAAGCCATGACCGGATCGACAGACTGGCGCGCACTGGCTGCGGGCGCAGGCACGGTGGCCTACGGCCCGCAGCGCATCGTTTGCCTGACCGAGGAGCCGACCGAGTGGCTTTATCTGCTCGGGGAAGAGCGGCGCATCGTCGGCATCTCGGGCTACACCGTGCGGCCGCCGCGGGCGCGCGAGGAAAAACCGAAAGTCAGTGCCTTTTTGAGCGCCAAGATCGACAAGATCGTAGAACTCAGGCCCGATTGCGTGATTGGCTTTTCTGACCTGCAGGCTGACATTGCCTCCCAGCTGGTCAAAAAAGGGATTCAGGTCACCATCTTCAACCAGCGCAGCGTGGCGGAGATTTTCTCCATGATGTACCAGCTCGCCGCCATGGTGGGCCAGGAGGCACGTGGCCGTGAACTGATGCAGGGCATGCAACAACGCCTGCTTGAGATTGAAGCAACAGCCGCGACTCTCAAACGCCGCCCTCGCGTGTTTTTTGAGGAGTGGTACGACCCGCACATCAGCGCGATTGCCTGGGTCTCCGAGCTGATGGGTATTGCGGGAGGCGACGATTGCTTTCCCGAGCTGGCCTCGCAGCCCATGGGCAAGGACCGCATTATTGCCGACGGGAGCGAGATTGTGCGGCGCAACCCCGATATCATTTTGGGCTCCTGGTGCGGCCGCAAATTCCGGCCCGACCATGTGCTGGCGCGGCTGGGCTGGGAAAACGTCAACGCTGTCAAAAACAAACAGCTGTTTGAGATTAAGTCGGCAGAAATTCTGCAGCCCGGTCCGGCGGCTTTGACCGACGGTGTCGAGCAAATACACCGGATCATCATGGAGTGGAGTTTGGCGCATGGCTGAATTGGTATTTTTCTGTCAGGGGCGCCAAAACTTCTTTCCGTTCACCCTGAGCTTGTCGACGGGGCGTGTATGTGGATGCAGGCTTCGACAGGCTCAGCCCGAACGGTGCTTTGCGTCATGAGCAATTCAGCTACTTTTTCACGCAGCGAATTTATTCTTGGCGGCCAGCGAAGCGGCAAGTCGCACCGTGCCGAAATGCTGGCGCGTGACTGGCTGCTGCAATCCCCTGACAACCAGGCTGTGCTGATTGCCACGGCCCAGCCCTGGGACGATGAAATGCGCGAACGCATCACGAGGCATCAGCAAGACCGCTCTGAACGCGTACCCGGCATGCGTACGGTGGAAGAGCCGCTGCAGCTGGCGCAGACCATCACGCAGCACAGCACAGCGCAGACGCTGCTGGTCGTCGATTGCCTGACACTGTGGTTGACCAATTTACTGATGCCGGCTGGCAACCGTCAGACAAATCAGGCTCCAGCCCTTACCACATATGCGCAGACAGCTATGCTTGTGATAGCAATTCGCGCCGCGCCTGGACCACTTATGCTGGTAGGGAACGAGATCGGGCTGGGCGTGATTCCCATGGGGCGCGAGACCCGTGACTTTGTGGATGCCCTCGGCCGCCTGAACCAGGAGGTCGCCCAGGCTTGCGAGCGCGTGACCTTCATGGCGGCAGGTTTGCCGCTCACATTAAAGGGCCAGCCATGAGCTTTTCTTCTTGCCCCCTCGCCCTCTGGGAGAGGGCTGGGGTGAGGGCGGCGCTGTTGCTGCCCATGCTGTTTGTTCTAGCTTCAAACGTCGCCCACGCCCTGCAACTGTCAGACGACCGCAATGTGAGCCTCACTTTTGCGCAAAGTCCGCAGCGCATCATCAGCCTGCTGCCTTCGCTGACTGAAAGTGTCTGCGCCATGGATCAGTGCCACCGGCTGGTGGGGCGGGACCGTTATTCCAACCACCCGGCGTCGGTGCGGCAATTGCCGGTCCTGGGTGGCGGGCTGGACCCGAACATCGAGGCCATTGTGGCGCTCAAGCCCGATGTCGTCTTGCTGGCGACCTCGTCGCGTGTTGTGACCCGTCTGGAGTCGCTGGGCATCAAGGTGGTGGCACTGGAGCCCAAAAGCCACGCCGATGTGCGGCGCGTCTTGCACAAGTTGGGCGTCTTGCTGGAGGTGCCGGAAGAGCAGGGCGCGGCGCGTCTGTGGCGCGTCATCGATACCAGTGTCTCGGCAGCCGCCCAGTCGCTGTCACCGCAGGCCCGCAAGGCACGGGTCTACTTTGAAGTCAGCCGCGGACCGTATGCGGCGGGCGAGTCGTCTTTTATTGGCGAAACCCTGACGCGGCTCGGTGTGCAGAACGTGGTGCCCGCGTCGCTTGGCCCTTTTCCCAAGCTCAACCCCGAGTTTGTGGTGCGCGCCAACCCGGATGTGATCATGGTCGGCAACCGCAGCATGCTGGCCATGGCCAGTTATCCGGGCTGGGGCAGCATCAGGGCGGTGAAGGAGCAGCGCATCTGTGTGTTCGGCGCTGAAGAGTCCGATGTGGTGGTGCGCCCCGGACCGCGCATGGCCGAGGCCGCCCGGCTGATGGCCAATTGCCTTGAAAAACATGCGGATCGGGGCGTGCGGTGAATCACCCCGTTGCCCGCTATCAACGCAGGGCTTTCTGGCTGATGGGTGTGCTGCTGCTGGTCAGCCTTGCCCTGTTGCTGTTGGGTGTGAGTGTGGGCAGCACCGGTTTTGAAAGCGTGCTGAACATGCAGCGCGATCCGCAGGCGATGCAAATCATCTGGGAAATTCGCCTGCCACGCACGGCGGGCGCCTGGCTGGCCGGGGCCTTGCTTGGCCTGGCCGGCGCCGTGGCGCAGGGGCTGTTTCGCAACCCACTGGCCGACCCGTATTTGCTGGGCAGCGCCTCGGGTGCTGCGTTGGGCGTGGCGCTGGCCATGGCGCTGTTTGGTGTGTCGCCGCTGGCCACACACTGGGTCGCACGCATCGGTCTGACCGGCGCGGCGTTTATCGGCGCAGTGGCGGCGGTGCTGCTGACCCTGCTGCTGGCCAAGGGTGTGCAGCACACCTTGCGCCTGTTGCTGGCCGGTGTGATTGTAGGTGTGGTGCTGGGCGCCTTTGGTTCACTGATCTTGCTGCTCACGCCTGACATCATGCAGGCCATGCAGGCCTTCATGCTGGGCAGCACCGCTTTTGTGGGCTGGGCAGCCTGCGCGGTGATGGCTGTGGTGTTTGCCGTCTGTCTGCTGGCCGCCTGGATGATGAGCCATGTGCTGGACGGGCTGGCGCTGGGTGAAGCCACTGCCCAAAGCCTGGGCTTGAAGCTGCCGCAAATGCGCGCCGCCCTGGTGGCGGTGCTGGCGCTGGCCACAGGCACGGCGGTGGCGCAAACCGGGCTGATTGCGTTTGTCGGCCTGGCCGCGCCGCACCTGGTGCGCTCGGTCATCAAGACCACGCATGGCCGGCTGATTGTGCTGGCCAGTCTGACTGGCGCGGTGTTGCTGACGGCGGCTGACATTCTGGCCAGAGGCGTGATTGCGCCGCAGGAGTTGCCGGTGGGCGTGCTCACCGCCGTGCTGGGTGGGGGCTATTTGCTGTGGCTGATGCACCGCAGCAGCGGCCGGGGAGGGGGGGTGTGATGGCGAAAGTTTTTTTAGACGTTATCAATTCTGTAGCTGTTCACGCAAACGGGATAAGGGCCAGCCTCGGAAATGCCGAGGTATTGCAAGGTGTGGCTCTGGTATTGCCTGCGTCGCGCTGGACCAGCATCGTCGGGCCCAACGGCGCCGGCAAGTCCACCTTGCTCAAGGTGCTGGCGGGACTGTTGCCGTATCGCGGCAGCATCACGCTGCTGGGCCGGCCCCTGGCCGCGCTGCCTGCCCGTGAGCGCGCACAGCAGCTCTCCTGGCTGGGCCAGAACGAAAGTTCGCCCGACGACCTGACGGCCTACGACGTCGCCATGCTGGGCCGCTTGCCGCACCAGCGCTGGCTGGCGCCGCCGAGCGCACAAGACCACGCCGCCGCCGAGCACGCCCTGCGCGCCACCCACGCCTGGGACTGGCGCGAGCGCCCACTGGGTCAGCTTTCGGGCGGCGAACGCCAGCGTGTGCTGCTGGCGCGTGCGCTGGCGGTGCAAGCGCAGGTGCTGCTGATGGACGAACCGCTGACCAACCTCGATCCGCCGCACCAGGCCGACTGGCTGTTGATGGCACGCGCGCTGGTGGACAGCGGCAAAACCGTGGTCAGTGTGTTGCATGAAATTTCGTTCGCGCTCCACGCGGACGACATGGTGATCATGGCCGATGGCCGGGTCACGCACCAGGGTGCCTGCAATGACGCCGCCACCCACCGCGCACTGGAGCAGGTGTTTGACCAGCGCATCGCGGTGCACCAATTGGCAGGTCAGTGGGTCGCCGTGCCGAAGATTGAAATATGAACCCCGGTTTGTCATCCCGGACTCGATCCGGGATCCATGACTTTTGTCTGCGCTATGGCTGGGTCCGGATACATGGATTGCGGATCGGGCCTGCCCCGGACCACGATCCGGGGTCCGCAATGACAGCTAGAACTTGATAAGGCGATCCCATGCAAATCGAAACCCCGCCCAGCGCAAAACCCTATGAAAAGCCCGAGGGTGAACGCCGCGGCCTGCTCATCGTCAACACCGGCGACGGCAAAGGCAAAAGCACCGCGGCTTTTGGCCTGGCGCTGCGTGCCCATGGCCGCCACCATGTGCATGGCAAAACCGTCAAGATTTTCCAGTTCATGAAAGTGCCCAGCGCGCGTTTTGGCGAGCACCGCATCTTCGAGCAGCTCGGCATCCCCATTGAAGGGCTGGGCGACGGCTTCAGCTGGAAAAGCCAGGACCTGGAACACTCGGCCCAGCTCGCGCGCACGGGTTGGGAGAAAGCCAAAGCAGCCATCCTGGGCGGCGAGAATTTTATGGTGGTGCTGGACGAGCTGACCTACCCGCTGATTTACGGCTGGATGCCGCTGGACGATGTGTTGCAGACGCTGAAGGACCGGCCCAAAGATGTGCATGTGGTCATCACCGGCCGGCGTTGCCCGCCCGAGATCATTGAACTGGCCGATACCGTGACCGAGATGACCAAGGTCAAACACGCTTTTAATGCCGGGGTTCCGGCGCAGCGCGGTATCGAAGACTGAACCTTCTTCGCTGAAAAAACCCCTGCCCGAAAGAGACGCCATGCCTTTTGAAAACACCCTGTTCCAGCTTGCCCAGATGTTTCTGTGGCCGGTCACCATTCTGGTATTGGCCGCGTTTGCCTATGCCGTCATGAGCTTGGGCGCGTTTGGCCTTGAGTGGGTGCGCAGGCGCAGGCAGCCTGGCAGGGTGTTGGTGCTGGCCGGTGCCAGCGCAGCTTCAGCCGAAACGCTGGAACTGGCTGTGCTCAGGGAACTGGAGGGCCTGCGCCTGTGCAGCCGCGTGGCTCCAATGCTGGGCCTGGTTGCCACCATGATTCCCATGGGGCCAGCGCTGGTGGCAGTGGCTTCGGGCCAGTCGCAAGGCGTGGCCGAAAGTCTGGCGCCGGCTTTTGCCGCCGTCATTGTGGCGCTGGTGGCCGCGTCCATCACCTTTGTGGTTTACAGCGTGCGCCGGCGCTGGCTGCTGGCCGAAATGCTGGCGGTGCTGGAAGGCCAGGCCGCATGAACCGGCCCGCCGCAGCGCCCTCCCAGGCAACCAGGCCGCGGCTGCGCATTCTGGACGAAGATGATGATGACCCGGTCTTGTCCACCATCAATCTGATTGATGTGTTTCTGGTTGTTATCGGCATGTTGTTGATCGCAGTCATCAACAACCCGATGAACCCGTTTTCCGATGACAAGCTGACCATCATCCGCAACGAAGGGCAGCCCAACATGGAGATCATCACCAAAGACGGGCAGAAGATCACGCGCTTCAAGGCCAGCGGCGCCTCGGGCGAAGGGGATGGCGAAAAAGCCGGCACCGCCTACCGCATGAAAGACGGCACCATGGTGTACGTGCCCACGGCCAAACCTTGATGAAACCCTGTCTCGCGGTGGCGGTGGGTTGCTGGCTCATTCTGACCGTCGGAATGGGTAGTGTGCAGGCGCAGCCCGCGCCTGCCGCGCCGCGCGTAGTTCTCCTGAGCACCTACGTGGTGTCGCCCGCGCGTGCGGCCAAGCTGCGGCTGGCGGCGCAGCAGGCGGGCGTGCCCTTGCAAACCCTGTCTGCGGAAGAGGACACGCCCGAGGCTTTGCAGCAAGCCCTGCAAAGCGCGGGCCTGCTGGTGATCGACGCGCCGCACAGCAGCGTGGCGCAAGCCGTCGCCGCGCGTTTTGGCGAGATGCTGAATAAAAGCGGCACACCTTATGTACTGGTCGGGGAGTTCAGCGCCGTGGCGAAAAACCAGACGCTGGCGGCGGCGCCGCTGCAGGCTGAGCGCGGGGTGGGTGCGGCCTGGGCGCAGCGCCTGCGCGAGTACTGGCGCTTTGGCGGGGCGCAGAACATGCGGCTGGCGATGGAAGTGCTGAAAGTCCCGGCGAACGGACAGGGCAGTGCGGCCACCTTGCCGCCGGCTGTTGAGTTGCCGCTGCAAGGTTTTTACCATTCCCGGTGGGCGCGCCTCGAAAGTGATGCGAACATGCTGAAGATGTTGCCTGCGCCCGGTGTTCCCGATCAAAATCGGGCTCCAGCCCTTGTTCCACATGCGCAAGCAGCTATAAAAACAGTAGCAATTGCGGTGAACAACGCAGTCTTCACCTCGGACGACACGCCCTGGTTGGACGCCCTGATCACCGCGCTCGAGCAGCGCGGCCTGCGCGCCTATGCCTTTTATGGGCCGCGCCAGCAAAAAGATCTGTTTTTCCAGATGACGCATGTGCCGGCCGCCGGTGGCCCGCAGCGCGTGGCCGATGTGATCATCAACTCGGCGCTGGTCTTTAACCCGACCGAGCGCAAGGCCGAGCTGGAGCGTATCGGCGTGCCGGTGCTGCAAACCATGCCTGCGCTGGCCATGGACGCCGCGCAATGGGCGCAGAGCAAGGACGGCCTGGCCCTTAGCGATGTGTCCTATTACTACACACCCAGCGAGTTGTCGGGCATGGTGGATGCCATGCTGATCACCGCACGTGATGCCAAAACCGGTGCGCTCAACCCGATTGCGGCGCAGATCAACGCTGTGGCGGACAAGGCCGCGGCCCTGGCCCGCCTGCAGCAAACCCCCGCTGCGCAGCGCCGGGTGGCGATGATGGTTTACAACTACCCCCAGGGCGAGGGCAACTTCGGCGCATCCTTTCTGAATGTGCCAAAAAGCCTGCAGAACATGCTGGGCGCCATGAAGGCGGCCGGCTACCAGACACACACGCCTGACGCGGACCAGATCACACCGCAGGTGCAGGCCACACTGGGCGGGTTTTACAAGCCAGAAACCTTAAGCTCGTTGCCGGCGCAGGGTCTGGCCGACGTGCTGTCGCTGAGCCGCTACCTCAGCTGGTTTCGTGCGCTGCCACCCGGCACGCAAAGTCGCATCGAGGCCTATTGGGGCCCGCCTGAAAAAGCCCTGATGCTGCGGCCCCAGGCAGCAGGCGCAAGCGGGCAGGCTGAGGCCGGTTTCATCATTCCGCGCGTCTTGCTTGGCAATGTGGTCGTTATGCCGCAGCCACTGCGGCATGAGGTCACGGCAGGGACGCCCGCCGAGGTGCGCAAAAAACGCATAGGCCACCGCTCCCAGGTGCCGCTCAGCCACAACTACCTGGCCACTTATTTGTGGATCCGCGAACAATTTGCAGCCAACGCAGTGGTGCATGTGGGCACCCACGGCACGCTCGAATGGGCGCCGGGCAAGGAGCGTGGCTTGTCGAGCCAGGACGATCCTATTCTGGCGCTGGGTGACTTGCCCAACATTTACCCCTACATCATGGACAACCTGGGCGAGGCGCTGACCGCCAAGCGGCGTGGCCGCGCGGTGCTGGTGAGCCATTCAACCCCGATGTTTTCGCCTGCGGGTTTCAGGCCCGGCCTGCACGAGATGCACGACCTGATGCACGACTGGGAAACCGTGGCTCCCGGTCCGGTGAAAAAAGAGTTGGAGAAACGGCTGGTAGCTCAATTTGTTGAACACCAGCTACACCGCGACGTGGGCTGGAGCGCGCAGAAAATCAGCGCCGACTTTGCCGGCTTCATGGAGTTGTTACATCCCTACCTTGACGACATTGCGCAGGCCGCACAGCCCCAGGGCCTGGCCGCCTTTGGCGAAGTGCCCGATGCACAGCGCCGCTTTGGCACCGTGATGCAGACCCTGCGCAAGCCGCTGATTGATGCGCTGGGCGAAGACATTGATGAGGTGTTTTTGCTAGACGCCAAGAAGATCATCCTCTCGCGCCCCGCGCGCTGGCTGCAGGTCGCGCTGAAAGACCCACAAGCCGCCAGCATGCTGGATCTTCGGGCGCAGGATACCGCCGACGCGGCCAAAACGGGAATCCATAGTTCTGTGCCGAATCGTGCCGAAGCCAAAAAATTGGACCCCAAAGTGCTGCTGGCGCTGGCGCAGCGCGCACAGCAACTGGACAAGGCTTTGGCCGGCAACGAAGAGATCAGCGGCTTTCTGGCCGCGCTCGACGGCCAACACATCAAGGCCAGTTACGGCGGCGATCCGGTGCGCAACCCCGACAGCCTGCCCACCGGCCGAAATCTGTATGGCTTTGACCCCAGCCGCGTGCCGACGCGCCAGGCCTGGGACACCGGAGTGGCTGCGTTTGATGTGTGGATGACGCAGCACCGTGCGGCCAACAAGGGCCAGTGGCCCGACAAGATAGCCTTCACCCTGTGGGCTGGAGAAACCATGCGGCATCAGGGCGTGATGGAGTCGCAGGCGCTGTATGCACTGGGCGTCAAGCCGCGCTGGGATGAAGCCGGGCGTGTGACGGGCCTGGACACCGTGGCCCCTGGCGAGTTGAAACGGCCGCGCCTGGATGTGCTGATCAATGTGACCGGTTCCTACCGCGACCAGTTTCCGGTGGTGATGCGCTGGATGGACGAAGCGGTGCGGCAGGTGGCGCCGCTGAACGAGGCCGACAACCGGGTAGCCCGCAACACGCAGAAGCTGGCGAAAGAATTTGCGGCGCAGGGCGCCAGCGCGCTTGAGGCCAAACGCTGGTCCACCGCGCGGGTGTTTTCCAATGAGCAGGGCAGCTACAGCACCGGCCTGAGTGAAGCGGCGCAAGCCACCGATGTCTGGAAAATCGCGAACAAGGGCGGCGGTGACGCCGAGATGTCGCAGCTCTACATGGACCGCATGGGCCATGTGTATGGCGAGGGGTTGACGGGCGTAGCGCGGCCCAAAGGCTTTGAGAAAGCCTATGCGCGCAACCTGGCGCAGGTGGATGCGGCTTTGCTGTCGCGCACCTCACACACCTACGGCGTGCTTTCCAGTGATGACCCGTTTCAATACCTGGGCGGTATTGCGCAGGCGGTGCGCCAGCTCACCGGCAAAGACCCGGCGCTGTATGTGCAGAATTTGCGCGACACCTCTGAAGTGATCACCGAAAGCGCCAGCAGCGCGATTGCCAAGGAAATGCAAACGCGTTACCTGCACCCGCAGTGGATCAGCGCGCAAAAAGCCGAGGGCTACAGCGGCACCCTGCAGGTGCTGAAAACAGCGCAGTTTTTATGGGGCTGGCAAGTCACCGCGCCGCAAGCCGTGCGGCAGGACCACTGGCAGTCTTTGCATAATGTGTATGTGCGCGACCAGTACAAGCTGGGCACACGCGAGTGGCTGGAGGGCGACAATCGCGCCGCCTTTGCCCAGACGCTGGAGCGCATGCTGGACGCGGTGCGCCTGAACTACTGGCAACCCGATGCGGCGACAAAACGGGAGCTGGTGCAGGCGTATCAGGAAGCGCTGAAAGCCACCGGGTTGCGTGAAACCAATCGGGCGGTGCAGCGTTTTGCGGCAGAGGCTCAGGTTTCTTCTGCCAACAGTAGCTCTGCGCAGGTCTCGGCAGCGCGCGAGCCGGTCAACCAAGCCAAACCGAATCCGCCCGATGAAACCACGCGCGCACCCGTGCGCGGCCTGAAGCTGGAACCGCAATCGCCAGAAGTCAAAACGCCCGCGTCGGTTGTGCACAGCTTGGCCGTCTTGTGGGGTATCGCCCTGTTGCTGGCACTGGGCGCGTGGCAGCAATCACGCCGCTGGCGGCGGGCCGGTCTGACGGCGTCCGGCGTTTGACATGATGACCCCGGGCGCTGTTATTGCTGCGTTGGCCTTGGCCCTGGTTTTGCTGCTGGCCTTGGGGATTGACAAACTTTTTGGCGAGCCGCGCCCCCGCTTGCACCCGGTGGTCTGGATGGGCAGCTACCTTCAGGCCTGCGGCAGTGTCGCGGTCCGTTGCCAGCCCGCGACCGCGTTTGTGCTGGGGGCTTTCGCCTGGTGCCTGGGCGCGCTGGTGACGGGGGCTTTGGCTTGCGGCTTGCAGGGGCTGATGTTCTCGCAGCTGGCGCGGGTTGTGTCCACGCCCGGTTCAGGACCTGTCGTGATTGCAGCCCTGCTGGCCGCGATAACGGTCTGGCTGCTGAAGTGCATGTTGTCGTGGCGCATGTTGCGCAGCGAAGTCCAAGCGGTGGAGGCGGCTTTGCAGCAGTCGCTGCAAGCGGGGCGCGAGCGCCTGTCGTGGCTGGTCAGCCGCGATACGACCCAGCTGAGCGAAACCGAGGTACGCGAAAGCGCTATCGAATCGCTGGCTGAGAACCTCAACGATTCGGTGGTCGCGCCCATCTTCTGGTTTGTGCTGCTGGGCCTGCCCGGTGCGGCGGTCTACCGGTTTGCCAACACCGCTGACGCGATGTGGGGCTACCGCGGCGTCTACAAAGGCCAAAACTGGGAGTGGGCGGGCAAGTGGGCTGCGCGTGCTGACGATGTGTTGTCCTGGTTGCCAGCGCGATTGACGGCGGCGCTGATCCGGATGGTGACCGGCGGCTTTCAGATGGCTGCCCTGCGACGGGAGGCCACGAAAACACCTTCTCCCAACAGCGGCTGGCCCATGGCCGGCATGGCCCTTGCATTGGGTGTTTGCCTGCGCAAGCCAGGCGCCTACGCGCTCAACCCGGAGGGCAGGGCACCGCAGGCTTCTGACACGCTTTTGGCTGTCAATGTTGCATCAAAAGTGCTGCTTGCCCTTTTGGCATGTGCGCTGGCAGCTATTGTTTTAATAGCATTTGTAGTGAAATCATGGCAGCAGATCAGCCTTTGACATCACGCATACATGGCGGCCCGGACCACCTGGGTGCGCCGCTGCACGACTTTTCAAGCAACAGCAACGCCTGCGGGCCTTGCCCCACGGCTTGGGCGGCCGTGCAACAAGCCGACGCCCGCCAATACCCCGACGCCAGTTACACCACGCTGCGTGCGCAACTTGCCGACTTCCATGCGGTGGACCTGCGGCGCGTGTTGCTGGCTGGCAGCGCCAGCGAGTTCATATTTCGCATCACGGCGATGGCTTCCCAGCTCGGCGCTGCCGGGGTCTGGCTGCCGCCGCACAGCTACGGCGACTATGCGCAGGCCGCGCAGGCTTTCAAGTTGCCGGTGGTGACGCAGCTGAAGCAGGCGCAACTTCGCTGGGCTTGTGATCCGTCCAGCCCGCTGGGTGCGGCGCATGCCGCGCTCCAGGCCTTGCCGGACCCGGCAGCAATGTGTGTACTGGATCGTGCCTACGAGCCGTTGCGACTGAGTGGCGCACTTGGGTTGTCACAAGAGGTGCTGCAAAAGTTCTGGCAACTCTGGACGCCCAACAAGGCCCTCGGTCTGACTGGCGTGCGCGCAGCCTACGTGATTGCACCGCTGGATTCAGAAGAAGACGTGGTCCAGTTGGAGCGACTCGCACCGTCGTGGCTGTTGGGTGCGCACGGTGTAGCAATGCTGCAGGCCTGGACCACCCCTGCCGCACAGGCCTGGTTGGCAGCCAGCCTGCCTGCGCTGCGGGAATGGAAGACCCGTCAAATCGCGCTGTGTGAATCCTTTGGCTGGACCGTGCTGCCCAGTGACGCCAACTTTTTTGTTTGCCATGGCGGCCAGGCTCCATGCGTCGTGGCCGCCTTGCGCCATCGCGGTATCAAGCTGCGTGACTGCGCGTCGTTTGGTTTGCCCAATCACTTCCGCCTCAGCGTACACACGCCCGCGGCACAGCAGGCATTGCACAATGGCTTGCAGGACATCCTCGGGAAATCAATGTGACCGCAAAAAGCGTGATGGTGCTGGGCACGACCAGCGGAGCCGGCAAAAGCTGGCTGACCACGGCTCTGTGCCGTTACTACGCCAACCAGGGTCTCAAGGTCGCGCCGTTTAAAGCTCAAAACATGAGCAACAACGCAAGGGTTGTTGCAGGTGGCGAAATCGGTAGCGCCCAGTATTTCCAGGCGTTGGCTGCGAGAGCCATCCCTGACGTACGCATGAACCCGCTGCTGCTCAAGCCCGAGAAAGACACCTACAGCCAGGTCATCCTGATGGGCCAGGTCAATGACGAACTTTCACGCATGGCCTGGCGCGGCCGCAGTGCGTCGGTCTGGCCCGTGGTGGCGCAGGCGCTGGACGAGTTGCTGGCCGAAAACGATGTGGTGGTGATGGAAGGCGCGGGCTCGCCGGCCGAGATCAACCTCAAGGACAGCGACATCGTCAACATGCGTGTGGCGCTGCATGCACAAGCCGCCTGCTTGCTGGTCACTGATATCGACCGCGGCGGCGCTTTTGCGCACCTCTATGGCACCTGGGCCATGCTTGACGAAGCAGAGCGCAAACTGATCAGGGGGTTTGTGCTGAACAAGTTTCGCGGTGACGCGAGCCTGCTCGCGCCGGGCCCGCAGATGTTACTGGGCCTGACCGGTGTACCCACGGTGGCAACACTGCCCATGTGGTGGCAACACGGTCTGCCCGAGGAGGACGGTGTGTTTGATATGGCCCCCACGCTTGTCGCTGCGCGAGCCTCCGGCGTTGCGCTGCCCCATGCACCGGGAAGAGGGGCCGCTGCGCCTGTGGCCCGGCAAAGCCGGTTCCACGGCCCCGGCTTGAAGGATTCGGGAAATCGCGCTCCGGTGACCATCGCCATCGTTGCCTATCCGCGCATCAGCAACCTCGATGAATTCCAGCCACTCAAAAACGTTCCGGGCATTCACCTCAAGTGGGTGCGCAGTCCGGCGGAGCTGGCGGGACTGACCCCCCCCGACTGGATCATCCTGCCCGGCTCCAAACATACCAGCGGCGACCTGGCCTGGTTACGCGCGCAGGGGCTGGACAGCGCAGTTGCGGCGCATGCAGGACGGGGCGGTGCCGTGCTGGGTATTTGCGGTGGTCTGCAAATGCTCGGCGAGGCGCTGATTGACCTGCATGGCATCGATGGCAACGGGCCTGGCCTGGGTTTGCTGCCGGTGGTCACGGTGTTTGAGGTTGACAAGACCGTGCAGCGTCGGCAAACCAGTTTTTCATCGGTGAGCGGCGTGTGGGCGGCGTTGTCGGGTGCCACAGTGCAAGGCTACGAAATCCACCACGGTCAGACCGCACCGCACAGCGCCATGGCCGCGGCGGGCGATGTGGCGCACGCCGTGATGCCGGATGGCCTGGCCTGGCAAAACAATGCCGGCAATGTGCTCGGCGTTTACCTGCACGGCCTGTTTGAAGACCCGGCTGTGTTGCGGGCGCTGTTCGGTGCCAGCGCACCGACGCTGGACTCGGTGTTTGAGGGCCTTGCCGACTACATCCACAAGCATTTCGAAGCGGGGGTTTTGGACGCGCTGATTGCCTGAGGCGGGGCTATAGTTCCCTCAGGTGCACGGCTTGCGTGTACTGCCGGTGCATCATCCCGGCAATTTCCAACCAACCCATTGCAGGCTCCAAGTGATCAACATCGTTCTGGCCAATCTGGCCGTTGTCCTGGTGGCCGTGGTCATTCACTACGAGTTCCTGTTTCGGCTCACCCTGTTGCTGCCCAGAGTGAAAATCAGGCACCGCTTCCTGGTGCTGCTCGGCGTGGGCGGTGCACTCGTGGCTCACACGATTGAGGTCTTGCTGTTTGCCTCTGTTTATTACCTGATGCACCATGCTGAGGGCTGGGGCCACCTGACGGGCAACTTCAATGGCAGTTGGATGGACTGCGTTTATTTTTCCTTCACAACTTTCACCACGCTGGGCTTTGGCGACATCCAGCCGGTAGGTGATCTTCGCTTCCTGACGGGGCTTGAGTCATTGACTGGCCTGGTGTTGATCACCTGGACGGCGTCCTTTCTTTTTGTCGAGATGCAGAAATTCTGGAACGAGAAGTAGTTCCCGAGCGCACACCTCTGGCGGCCCCTTGGGGCTGCGTCCGGCGGTACGGCAGCGCTGGCTACAATACTGGCTATTCATACAGTAGCCTCAAGAACCCGCATTGCCCATGAACAAGCCTCACGACCCGGACCAGCCGTATGTCGTGGCCGTGCGTGCGCTGTGTGACTTCACCGCCAAGCGAGGTGACCTGGATTTGCGCTTCACGCCATCGCCTTCCGCGCTTGAAGGCATGGCGGGCCACCGCGCGGTGGCACTGCGGCGTCCGCCGCATTACCAGACCGAACTCAGCCTGAGTGGTAACTACAAGGATTTGCGTGTGCGTGGCCGCGCCGATGGATACGACGCCGAGGCGGGCCAGCTTGAAGAAATCAAGACCTATCGCGGCAACCTGGAAACCATGCGCGAGAACCACCGGCAACTGCACTGGGCGCAGCTCAAGGTTTATGGCCATCTGTTGTGCAGCCGGGACGGCTTGCCGCAGATCAAGCTGGCGCTGGTTTACTTCAATGTCGCCACGCAGGACGAGACCTTGCTGGTCGAGTCCTGCAGCGCTGAAGACCTGCGTTCGTATTTCGAGGCGCAGTGCGAGAGCTTTTTGGACTGGGCGCGGCAGGAACTGGCGCATCGGGCCGCGCGCAACGAAGCGCTGGCGGTGTTGCCGTTTCCGCACGCGGCTTTCCGGCCCGGCCAGCGCGAACTGGCGGAGGCGGTCTACAAATCCGCGAGCAGCGGCCGCTGCCTGATGGCACAAGCGCCCACCGGCATTGGCAAAACAGTCGGCACCTTGTTCCCGCTGCTCAAGGCTTGTCCGACGCAGCAACTCGACAAGGTGTTTTTTCTGGCGGCCAAGACGCCGGGCCGGCAACTGGCGCTGGATGCGCTGGCGCTGATTAAGACCGCTGCGCCGGTGCTTCCCCTGCGGGTGCTGGAGCTGGTGGCCAAAGGCAAGGCCTGTGAACACCCCGACAAGGCCTGCCACGGCGAGTCCTGCCCGCTGGCCCAGGGTTTTTATGACCGCTTGCCGGCGGCGCGGCAGGCCGCTGTCGATGCGGCTGCTGCCGCGCCCGCTCCGCTTGACAAAAACGCGCTGCGCGAAGTCGCGCTGACGCATCAGGTCTGCCCCTATTACCTGGGGCAAGACCTGCTGCACTGGAGCGATGTGGTGGTGGGCGACTACAACTATTATTTCGACGTGAACGCCATGCTGCATGCCCAGACGCAGGCCAACCAGTGGCGTGTCAGCGTGCTGGTGGATGAGGCGCACAACCTGGTCGAACGCGCGCGCAAGATGTATTCGGCCGAACTGGACCCGGCCCATCTGGCGCTGGCGTGGCAGGCGGCGCCAGCCGACATCAAGCGTGTGCTGGACCGGCTCAAGCGCAGCTGGTACGAGCTGTTCAAGGAGCAGCAAGCGGACTACCAGGTGTATGACGACGTGCCGCAGGATTTTCGCGGTGCGCTGCAGCAGACAAGCAGTGCCATCCTCGACCACCTGGCCGACCATCCGTCGGGCATCGCCGCCAGCCTGCAAGACTTTTTTTTCGAGGTGTTGCATTTCTCGCGCATGGCTGAGCTGTTGGGCGCGCATTCGCTGTTTGACATCACGCGCGGTGAGAGCGGCGCGCTGCTGTGCCTGCGCAACATCGTGCCCGCGCCTTTCTTGGGGCCGCGTTTTGCCGCCGCGCGTTCGGCGGCGCTGTTCTCCGCCACTTTGAGTCCGGCAGACTATTACAGCGACATGTTGGGCCTGCCGGATGACATAGCCTGGATCGACGTGGCCTCGCCCTTCAAAGCCGAGCAGCTCTCGGTGCGGGTGGTGGACGACGTATCGACCCGGTTCCAGCACCGTGAGCGCTCGCTGTCCCCGATGGTGGATTTGATGGCCCGGCAGTACGCGCAGGTGCCCGGCAACTACCTGAGTTTTGTCAGCAGCTTTGACTACCTGCAGCAACTGGCAACGCTGTTCAAGGCGCGTTACCCGGACATCCCGGTCTGGGAGCAGTCGCGCGGCATGGAAGAAAGCGCAAAAAAAGGTTTTCTCGAACGCTTCTCCCCAGCTTCAAGCGGCATCGGTTTTGCAGTGCTCGGTGGTGCCTTTGCCGAGGGCATCGACCTGCCCGGCAAACGCCTGATCGGCGCCTTCATCGCCACGCTGGGCTTGCCGCAGGTCAACCCGGTCAACGAGCAGATCAAGGCGCGCATGGAAACCAGCTTCGGCCAGGGCTACGACTACACCTACCTCTACCCCGGCCTGCAAAAGGTGGTGCAGGCGGCCGGCCGGGTGATACGCGCCGAATCTGACCGCGGCGTGGTTTACCTGATTGACGACCGGTATGGTGGGGCGCAAGTGCAGGCGCTCTTTCCTGGGTGGTGGAAGGTGGAACGGTTGCGGGCACGGTTGCCACTGCCGGCTGCGGTTTCGGCTTCGAGGAGAGAAGGCTTTCCTGCCAGCGGCGTGGTTTGAATGCTGTTGGTTGGCCCACAAGCCGGGGGTTGCCCGGCAGCAACTCACTTTTCTTTTGCGTCGCTGTATAGACCGGAGACATAGGTGACACATGTGCGGAGACATGGTTGACGGTTT
>NZ_BMIG01000008.1:0-105000 GCF_014641715.1 Polaromonas eurypsychrophila
CCGATCCGCGAACCGTGCACAGCCGAAATGGCGGGGGTGGAAATTGGGTTTTTTTACAGCCTCGTTAGGAGTCAACCAGCGGGGGCATGGCGAGTGATGTCTAACCCTGTCCATGCAAAATAAGTCAATGCGCCAACCCGATACCCCACCTCAAGTCCGCCAGGCCATCATCCTGCTCTGGATCACGCAAACCCTGGTCGTTGTCGATGCAGTCCTCACGCTGATGTTTCCCGAGCCGGACATGGCCGGTGAGACAGGTTTTCTTGTCATTGTTTTTCTGCTTCTTTTGGGCTTGTATGCCACGCTGATCACCTTTGCAGCGAGGCGAAAAAACTGGGCGCGAATCACCTTGCTCGTCTTCGCCGTCATCAACACCGCCGGGTATTTCTTATTGCCATTTGAAACGCCTGAACCCTGGTGGACCGAGGCCAATTTCTGGCTCAGTTCAATCCTGGAGGTGGTCGCGCTGTACTGGTTGTTCTCTGGGGCTGGCGCGCGGTGGTACGCAGGCAAGGCGGCAGAGTAGCCGCTCCATTCACATCAGGTGCTCAATGATGAACAGGTTTCTTCAAAGCAGATACCAGAACTATGTGCGTTGGTGGAACGCTCCGGTCACGCGCCGCGACCGCATCATCGGGGCATTCATAGGCGGTATGGGCTGCTTCTGGATCGGCATCCTCGGCCGGCTCGCGCTTGGCCCCTTGCCGGTCTCTCTGTCTACCCTGGCTTGGTGGGCTTTGGGTTCAATCCTTGTTGGGGTAATGCTGGGCATTTGTTTTCCAAAAAACGTTTCTGTGGTTTGTTTTCCGTTTTCAACTTTTGGGGGAGGCAGCTAACAGTGCATTCGCGGGATCACAGCTTGATGACAAGAGCAGCTACTGCCTTGGAAACACATATGGGCGCCTTCCTGGTCGCTGGTGACCAGTAGCATGAATACAGTGGCTTACTTTGGAGTTCTTTTGGCAGTGGCATTGCTAGCCGCGATTCCCTGGTATTTCGGAACGCGAGATCGCACGAGACCGCCATCGCGGCTCGAAAAAGTTCTTGCAACACTTTGGGTATGGTTGCGCAGACTGGTGTGCTTCACAGTGGGCGGGGCTCTGATGATCGGCGCGTTCTCCACGGCTACCTCAAATCCCGCCGGGAAGTCGCCGGACGACATTTGGCTCGCTGTACTTGCGCTGATTGCAGGTGCAGTTTTCTTTTTTTACCTGGGTTTCTTTGGTCAGGGGCCCAAGCAGAACGAACTCGGGGATGACTTGCGCTTGCACTCGAGCAACAAGCGCCGGTATCGCTGGTGGTTCTAGCGGCCCATCTTGGACAAGCGGCTGACCTTATCAACGCCCTCAGCACCTGAATGACGGCGGCAAAAAAAGAGGCCGTGTCATCTCACCGACATGCTGCCCATGAAAAGTGCAGCCATGACCGATTCACTGATCCTGCGTCTCGCCCTCGCGTCCGATCTGCCCGCTGTGCTGCTGCTCTATGCCCAGCCCGACATTGATGACGGAGACACCCTTCCACTGGCGGATGCAAAGCGTATCTGGGAGCGCATGGCAAGTTACCCCAACTACAAGTTATACGTCGCGGTCCGGGGCACCCAGGTGATCGGCACCTTTGCCCTGCTCATCATGGACAACATCGGCCATCTGGGCGCGCCGTCGGCGGTGGTTGAAGACGTGGCGGTGGACCCTGCTGTGCAGGGCCAGGGTATCGGCAAGGCCATGATGCGCCACGCCATGGCGCTGGCCGCCGAGAGCGGCTGCTGTAAGCTCGCGCTGTCATCCAACATCAAACGCGAGAAGGCGCATGCGTTTTACGACGCGCTCGATTTTGAGCGCCACGGCTACAGTTTTCGCATGGCGTTACCTGCTGCGCCAGCATAAAACGCTATGTATTCAGGAGCTGCTTACGCCCGACGGATAAGGGCTGGAGGCACATTTCTTTTGGGAGAAATTTTCTTTGATGGGTGCGACAGCGGCGCACCCGGCGTGGATCCCGAATCATGTCCGGGATGACAAAGTTGGGTTCAGCGCGGGCTGGGTAACCGCCTGACGGTACGCGGCCGTTTTGTGGCTGCTGGCGGTGCGGCCACCGCTGGTATCGATTCCGGAACCAGCACCACCACCTCCTTGAAACCCAGGCCCAGCATGCCAAGTTCTGCCGCCGCTGCGCGGCTCACGTCAATGATGCGGTTGCGGCTGAAAGGGCCGCGATCCGTGATGCGCAAGTCGACGTCACGACCGTTGACCAGGCTGTGCACCCGCACAACCGTACCAAACGGCAAAGTGCGATGAGCGGCTGTGAAGGCGTTCATGTTGTAGCGTTCGCCGCTGGCCGTCAGCCGGCCATGAAAACCCGGGCCGTACCAAGACGCAGCACCCCGTTCGAACTCGCGCGCAGGCTCCCCCGCCAGTAGAGCCGGCCGAGGCCGGACGCTGGGTGACTCCGGGACTGGCGGGTCAGGGTCCAGTAGCCCACTCGCAACCTCAGGGCTGGCTGCCACGGGCGCCGGTGTGGCTATCGGCAGAGGGCTGGTAACTGGGTGATCTGGTGCCGATGGCGCCGTTGTGCAGGCCGTTAGCAGAGCCAGCAGGCCGAGGGCAACGGCAGGCCTGATGGTGCGCGGCTTCAGCCAATCAACACAAACCAGCATCTCTTCAAGCCGACTGCAGACGCCGGATGATCTCTGATGTCGGGCCAGCCTGGTTCATGGTGTAGAAGTGAATGCCCGGCACACCCGCAGTTTGCAGCTGGTCACACAAGTCGGTGATCACATCAAGCCCGAAGCTTTTGATGGAGGCGATGTCGTCGCCATAACCCTGCAGCCGCAGGCGGATCCAGCGTGGAATCTCGGCGCCGCAGGCATCGGAAAAACGCATCAGTTGCGTCGAACTGGTGATCGGCATGATGCCGGGTACCACCGGCACATCAACCCCAAGCTGGAAAGCGTCATCGACAAATCGGAAGTAGGCGTCCGAGTTGAAAAAATATTGCGTGATGGCCGAGTTGGCGCCGGCTTTGACCTTGGCTGCAAAGGCCTGCAGGTCGGCGTCGGCCGATTTGGCTTGCGGATGAATCTCGGGATAAGCCGCCACCTCGATGTGGAAGGCATCGCCGGTTTCAGCGCGGATAAATGCCACCAGGTCGCTGGCGTAATGAAACTCGCCGCCCGCGCCGTAACCACTGGGCAGGTCGCCGCGCAGCGCCACCAAGCGCTTCACCCCCATGGCCTGCAGGGTCGCCAGTTGTCCGCGCACTGTCGCTTTGGTCGCACCCACACAGGAGAAGTGGCAGGCGGCAACCACGCCCTCTTTCAGAATTTCAACGACGGTACCAAAAGTGCCCTCTTGCGTGGAACCACCGGCGCCAAAGGTGACCGAGCAAAACTCAGGCTTCAGTGCATACAGCGCCTGGCGCGTGATACGCAGCTTGTCGGCGCCTTCAGGCGTCTTGGGCGGAAAAAATTCAAGGCTGATCGGAACGTTCATCACCAGTCTCTCTTGTTCAGTCGTCTTTGTCGCGGCGTTTGCCGCGCGCCGGGCCATGCTGGCCTGCGTGTGCCTCTTCAGAGTCTTCATGCGCTTCATGCATCGCGCGCAGCTCGCTGCGCGGCGTGCGTTTGGCGGCCTTGCGCGCTGGCGCCGCGGGCAAGGGCTGGTCTTCACCGGCATTGTCATGGCCCTTGATGGCGTGGATGAAAAACTCTCGGTTGCCGTCCCCACCTTCAATCGGCGAAACCAGCCAGGCTTTCACGTCCATGCCGAGTGCGGTGCAGGCGTCGCGCAGGCGCTGCTCGACAAATTCGAAATGCGCCACGTCACGCACAATGCCGCCCTTGCCGATTTGGCCGGGTTGCAGCTCGAACTGGGGCTTGACCAGCATCAGCGCATTGCCGCCGGGTTTGAGCAGGCGCACGACGGCGGGCAAAACCAGCGTCAGCGAAATGAAAGACAGGTCGGCGGTCAGGAAGTCAAAATTG
Source organism: Polaromonas eurypsychrophila (assembly GCF_014641715.1). Lineage (GTDB taxonomy): Bacteria > Pseudomonadota > Gammaproteobacteria > Burkholderiales > Burkholderiaceae_C > Polaromonas > Polaromonas eurypsychrophila. Next base: position 3,983 of record NZ_BMIG01000008.1, read on the forward strand.
GCTTCAACGGGTTCGGCATCCTCGTCGCCGTCGAAATTTTCTTCATCAAATCCGGTCTCAGCCCTTGTCACAGGGGCGGGACCAGCTACCAAATCCATAGCAGTCATGGCGCGCGCGTTAACGCCTTCGATACACACGACGCGGGGGTCTTCGCGCAGGCTGGGGTGCAACTGGCCATGGCCCACATCCACACCCACGACCTGCACAGCACCCTGCTGCAACAGGCAGTCGGTAAAGCCGCCGGTGGACTGGCCGATGTCCAGGCAACGCAGCCCCGCCACCTGGATTCCCGTACTTTTGAGCACGCCTTCAAGCTTGAGCCCGCCACGCGAGATGTACTTGGCTTCAGTGGTGTCGGGAATTTCGATCTCGGCGCCCGCAGGAATTTCGTCCCCATTTTTGGCGACTTTTTTCCAGGGCGAACTTTCTTCGGCACGCCAGCGCACACCCGAGGCAATCAGACGCTGGGCCTGGGAGCGGGTGGCAGCAGAGCCGTTGTCAACGAGGAAGATGTCAGCGCGCATGATGGCTTTCAATGGCGCCACACGGCATGTCATTGCGGGCTCGACCCGCAATCCATGCCGCATACATCGCCAGGGGTGGAAGTCATGGATGCCGGATCAAGTCCGGCATGACACGGCTTGTGGTCAATACCTGTACGTATCTGCCTTGTACGGGCCGGCTTTGCTCACACCAATGTACGCAGCCTGCTCATCGCTGAGTTCGCTCAGCATCGCGCCGACCTTTTTGAGATGCAGACGCGCTACTTTTTCGTCCAGATGCTTGGGCAGCACATAAACCTTGCCCACTTCGTAATCAGCCTGTTTGGTGAACAGTTCGATCTGCGCAATGGTCTGATTGGCGAAGCTGGACGACATCACGAAGCTCGGGTGGCCTGTGCCGCAACCGAGGTTAACCAGGCGCCCCTTGGCCAGCAGGATGATGCGTTTGCCATCCGGGAAGATCACGTGGTCAACCTGTGGCTTGATCTCTTCCCAAGTGCATTTTTCAAGTGCAACGACATCGATTTCGTTGTCGAAATGGCCAATGTTGCAAACGATGGCCTGGTCTTTCATGGCCGCCATGTGTTCATACGTGATGACGTTTTTGTTGCCGGTGGCAGAGACAAAAATATCGCACTTGTCGGCGGCGTATTCCATGGTCACGACCTTGTAGCCTTCCATCGCGGCCTGCAGGGCGTTGATCGGGTCGATCTCTGTCACCCACACTTGCGCCGAAAGCGCACGCAACGCCTGGGCCGAGCCCTTGCCCACGTCGCCGTAACCGGCGACCAGTGCGACTTTGCCGGCGATCATCACGTCGGTGGCTCGCTTGATCGCATCGACCAGCGACTCGCGGCAGCCATACAGGTTGTCGAACTTGGATTTGGTCACCGAATCATTGACGTTGATGGCGCGCAGGGCCAGCGTGCCCTTGACCGACATCTCGTTCAGGCGCAACACGCCAGTGGTGGTTTCTTCAGTCACGCCAACGATGTTTTTCAGGCGGCGGCTGTACCAGGTCGGGTCTTGCGCGAGTTTGGCCTTGATCGAGTTGAATAGGCAGATCTCTTCTTCACTGGTCGGCTTGGACAGCAGGGAGGCGTCTTTCTCGGCCTTGGTGCCCAGGTGCATCAGCAGCGTCGCATCGCCGCCGTCGTCCAGGATCATGTTCGGGCCTTCTTCCGGTGAGCCTTTGGCGCCGGTGAATTCGAAAATACGGTGCGTGTAGTCCCAGTAGTCGGCCAGGGTTTCGCCCTTGATGGCGAACACCGGCGTACCGGCTTCTGCAATCGCGGCAGCGGCGTGGTCTTGCGTCGAGAAGATGTTGCACGAAGCCCAGCGCACGTCGGCACCCAGGGCTTGCAGGGTCTCGATCAGCACACCCGTCTGGATGGTCATGTGCAGCGAGCCGGTGATGCGCGCGCCCTTGAGTGGCTGCGCTTTCGCGAATTCTTCGCGGATGGCCATCAGGCCGGGCATTTCGGTCTCGGCAATTTTCAGTTCTTTGCGGCCCCAGGCGGCAAGCGCCAGGTCGGCAATTATGTAGTCAGGCGTGGTCTGCGCGGGTTTCAATACGGCGTTCATGGGGTATCTCCAAAATCAAGAGTCCAAAGGGCAAAATAGCCTCGGCCGCAAGGCGTCAGGTCAGCGGGGGTTGGTCAACTCACCCGGCTTGAAAGCACATGCGGGTGAGCGTGGTTGCAAATGAATTTCCTGAGCCTAGACCACATGCCGTGGGTTGCAACGCTCCTCAGGAAGCCTGAATTATACCCATGTGTGGGCAATTCACCAGCACGGGCCGCGGAACTGGCCTTGGCCTGTCCTGAGCCTGCCGAAGGGCCAGGAGCCGCAGGCGCATCCTTCGACAAGCTCAGGACGAAGGAATCAAGAAAGGCCACCGCGAAGGCATCTCTTCGCAAGCAGGGGCCGCGGTCCGGCTTTGCCGGCCGCAAGGCGCAGCTTCCCCTCGGGGGGCAGCGACCACACGCAGTGGGAAGCGTGGGGGCAGGTTTTCCCGTCGGGCCGCCCCAAGGGAAAATGCGCCCCCTCGGGGGGCAGGGCGTTACACGCAGTGAGCAACCGTGGGGGCCGCATTCTTCGTGCGAAAATTTCACGATGCAAGAACTGAGCACCTGGCCGGCCAGCGAGCGCCGCGCCATCACCGGCGTATTCACTGACATCGACGACACGCTGACCACCGGGGGCGCTATCACCCCCGACGCGCTGCGGGCCCTCAGCGACCTCAAGGCCGCAGGTTTTCATGTGATTCCCATCACCGGCCGGCCGGTCGGCTGGAGCGAGCCGTTTGCGCTGGCCTGGCCGGTCGATGCCATCGTTGCCGAAAACGGTGCAGTGGCGCTGATTTCAAGCCAAATCGGGCTCCGGCCCATGGCTGGCGGGCATGGGCAGCTATCAAAAAGATACCAGCAAAACGCTCCGACACGGCAGACCAACTACGCCCGCATGCAACAGGTCGCTGTCCGTATCGAGCGCGAAGTGTCCGGCGCGGTGATTTCGCAAGACAGCCCGGGGCGCGAGACCGACATCGCCATCGACCACAGCGAGTTTGTGCATTTGCCGCCCGCTGCCATCGCACAAGCGGTGCAGATCATGCAGGACGAAGGCATGAACGCAACCGTGAGTTCCATCCACATCAATGGCTGGTTCGGCGCGCACAACAAGCTGGCAGGCGCGCGCTGGATTGTCCGCGAACTGTTCGGCCGTGATCTCGATGCGGAGATGGCGAGCTGGGTCTATGTCGGCGACTCGACCAACGACCAGTTGATGTTCGAGGCCTTCCCTCACTCGGTGGGCGTGGCCAACATCCGCCGCTTTGAAGCAGCGCTCAGCCACAAGCCGCGTTACATCACCAACGGTGAACGCGGCGCCGGCTTTGCCGAGGTGGCCACGGCGCTGTTGGACGCGCGCAGCAGTTCGACCTGAGCAGGATCAACGGGCAGCGACCGACAGCACCGAGGGTTTGGCCGCGCTGAGCACCTTGCCCTCCGCAGCGTTGCTGACCATCTCCAGCCGCAGGCTGTAGTCGCCAGCCGGCGGATTCAGCCAGGTTTCGGTCTGGCCAGCGGTGAAATCAAGCACCTCCGGCTTTCGCCCGGCGCGCTCCATGGTCAGCCGGAAATGCCCGGTGTCCGCCGCCTTGGGGCCGACATGCGACACGTTGTAGCCAGTGGCGTGGAACTGGACCCGGAACGGGCCCTTGACGGTTTCACGGTCCGCCGGGCTCAACAGTTCGACACGGGCCGGGCCCTGCACCGACGCTGGTGTCACCGCCTTGTTCTGTTTGCTGATGGTCACGCTCAGCGGTTTGCTGTACACAAAATAGGGGATGTGGCCCTGATCCGCCAGTAGCAGGCGAAACTTGTAGTTGCCCGGCGGCAGGTTCACGACCATTTCCATCTGGCCCTTGCCGAAGTGAATGTACTGGTCGGTGAAAGGCAGGGGCTTCTTGAAGTCCAGCGGCAAATCCTGGTTTACCAGCAAATGGTGGTGGCCGGCGCGGCCGGCGGTCTGGCCCGCAGGCACCAGCCCGCGCATGGACAGCCCGAATCGCGCCACAAACGGCGACTCGTAAGTACCGCCATCCTTCAGATTGGTGAAATAGGTCTCGGCTGCTCGCGGCGCTGGCACCACCCACGGGTGCGGCATCGCCTCGACCTCATCGGTTGCAACAGGGGCCGCAGGCACCTGAGCCGAGACCCCGGTGCCTACGCTCATCAACAGGGCAAAGAAAAGGGTAGGCAGGTGCCAGGCAAATCGTGTCATGGGTGTTCTATGAAAAACGTCAGAAAATACTAGTTAGTAATTTTAAGAACAGTAAGTCACATTTATTTACCGAAACACGGAAACCCCTTCACTATTGCGGGTTTCCCGGATTAACGGGCGAGCACGCTGGCAAGGGCCTTGCCGGTGTGGGTTCCCATCCTGACTACCGCTTCCGGCGGCGCCGATGCCACCACTTGCCCGCCCGCATTGCCACCGTTGGGCCCCAGGTCGATCACCCAGTCGGCCTCGGCAATCACGTCGAGGTCGTGTTCTATCACCACCACGCTGTGACCGCCGTTGACCAGGCGGTGCAGCACATGGATGAGTTTTTCGACGTCGGCCATGTGCAGGCCCACGGTGGGTTCATCCAGCACGTACAGCGTGTGCGGCGCCTTCTGGCCGCGCCGCGTGATGTCGTCGCGCACCTTGGAGAGTTCGGCCACCAGCTTGATGCGCTGCGCCTCGCCGCCCGACAGCGTCGGCGACGGCTGGCCCAGTGTCAGGTAACCGAGGCCCACATCTTTCAGCAACTGCAGCGGGTGCGCGATTGCGGGCATGGACGCAAAAAACGTCACGGCTTCATCGACTTCCATGGTCAACACGTCGCCGATGTTTTTGCCGCGCCAGGTGACGGCCTGGGTTTCCGGGTTGAAACGCGCACCGTGGCAGGTTTCGCACAACACTTTCACGTCGGGCAAAAAGCTCATGCCGATGGTGCGCACACCCGCACCTTCGCAGGTGGGGCAACGGCCTTCGCCGGTGTTGAAGCTGAAACGCCCGGCGCTGTAGCCGCGCGCCTTGGCCTCCAGCGTGTCGGCAAACAGTTTGCGCACCGTGTCCCAGAAGCCGATGTAGGTGGCCGGGCAGGAGCGTGGCGTCTTGCCAATCGGCGTCTGGTCCACTTCCAGCACGCGGTCCACCGCCGCATACCCCTCGATCGCTTCGCAGCCGATCCAGGCCGCCGTCTTGCCTTTGTCGTCGGCATCACGACCGGCCTTGGTAGAGCGCAACATGACGCCGGCATGCACATTGGTCAGCAACACATCGCGCGCGAGGGTGGATTTTCCGGAGCCGGATACGCCAGTGACCGCGACCAGCCGATACAGCGGCACGCTGACCGACACCTTCTGGAGGTTGTGCAAGTCCGCGTTCACCACTTTGAGCCAGGACGTGAACGGCCCGGCCGCCACCGGCGCGGCGTTGTGCAGCGCGCTGGCGCTGGCGGCCGCCGCTTTCAGCGCCGCGGCCTTGAGCGCGGCTGCTTTCTGCTTGCTCACGGGTTTGACATCCGCAGCCTCGGGCGCCTGCGTCATCGCGGGCGCCAAGCCAGTGCGTGTCTCGCGCCTGGGCTGCAGCGGATGGATCAGTGGATTCGCCAGGTAACGCCCGGTCAGTGAATCGGGCAGGGTGGCCAGGTGAGCAGCTGTGCCCTGACCCACAAGCTGGCCGCCGCGTTTGCCTGCGCCAGGGCCTATGTCGATGATGTTGTCGGCGCGGCGAATCGTGTCTTCGTCATGCTCCACCACCACCAGGGTGTTGCCGCGCTCGCTGAGTTTGCCCAGCGCACGCAACAGAATCTGGTTGTCGCGCGGGTGCAGGCCAATGGTCGGCTCGTCCAGCACATAACAGACGCCTTGCAGATTGGAGCCGAGCTGCGCGGCCAGCCGGATGCGCTGCGCCTCGCCGCCCGACAGCGTGGGCGCGCCACGGTCCAGCGTCAGATAGCCCAGGCCCACGTCTTCGAGAAACTCGAGCCGGCTCTTGATCTCGGGGATCAAATCGCGCGCAATGCCGGCTTCGCGGCCGGATAGCGCGAGTTTTTCCACCCAGGCGCGCACATCAGTGACGGACAAAGCGGCGATATCGGCAATGCCAACCCCGGCAAACTTCACCGCCCGCGCCTGCGCGTTCAGGCGCGTGCCCAGGCAACCGGGGCAGGTCGCGTCCAGCACCTCATCAACATCCGCTTCAACAAAACTCTGTTCACGGCCCTTGTTGTTGTCGTCACGCACCGAGTCGTCGAACACCTTGCGCTGCTCTCTGGTCAGCTTGACGCCAGTGCCGACACAGTCCGGGCACCAGCCGTGTTTGCTGTTGTAGCTGAACAGGCGCGGGTCGAGCTCGGGGTAAGAGGTAGAGCACACCGGGCAGGCGCGCTGCGTGGACGAGGCCTGCAACTTGCCAAGCTGTTTGGTCGATGTGCCAGCCATCATCGCGCCGCGCAAACCGGTCAGTGGCGCAAGCACATGCACGACGCCTTTGCCGTGCTGTAGCGCCGTCGCCAATGCCTGGCGCAAGGCCGCTTCGTTGTCGGGCGTCACATGGATATCGGCAATCGGCAGTTCTACCGTGTGTTCCTTGAAACGGTCGATACGCGGAAAGTTCGTCGTCGGCAAAAACTCGCCGTCGATGCGCAGATGCGTGTAGCCGCGGGGCCGCGCCCAGTCGGCGAGTTCGGTGTAGACGCCCTTGCGGTTGATCACCAGCGGCGCCAGCAAGCCGATATGCTGGCCACGGTGCGCCTTGAGCAGCTGGGCCGCAATGCTTTCCGGGCTTTGCGGCATCACGGCCGCGCCATCTTTGGTGCAGTGCTGGATGCCGAGCTTGACGTAGAGCAGACGCAGAAAGTGCCAGACCTCCGTCGTGGTGCCGACGGTGGACTTGCGCCCGCCGCGCGACAGGCGCTGCTCGATCGCCACGGTCGGCGGGATGCCATAGACCGCATCGACCTCGGGGCGACCGGCCGGCTGCACGATGCTGCGCGCATAGGCGTTGAGTGACTCGAGGTAACGCCGCTGGCCTTCGTTGAACAGGATGTCAAAGGCCAGCGTGGACTTGCCGGAGCCCGACACGCCGGTCACCACATTGAACTTGCCGCGTGGGATGTTGACCGACAGGCTCTTGAGATTGTGCTCCTTGGCATTGACGATCTGGATCAGGTTGGAGAAGGCCGGCTTTGTTTTCCAGACCTTGGTGCGCGCCTCTTCCACACCATGCACCTTGCCCATGGCTTTTTCATACTCGCGCAGCGCCAGTGCGGTGTGCGAAGTCGGGTGTTCACGCACAGCTTCGGGCGTGCCCTGGGCCACCAGCAAGCCGCCGGCCTCGCCGCCTTCGGGGCCGAGGTCGATCAACCAGTCGGCGGATCGGATCACATCGAGGTTGTGCTCGATGATGATCAGCGAATGGCCGACGTCGAGCAGCTTGCGCAGCGCGCGCATCAACTTGGCGATGTCGTCAAAGTGCAGACCGGTGGTCGGCTCGTCGAACAGGAACAGGGTGCCGCGGTTGATGTTTTTCAGCGCCAGCGGCTGCCGGCTGACGCTCGCAGTTTTGGACGCGCCAGCCAGGAAACCCGCCAGCTTGAGACGCTGCGCCTCGCCGCCCGACAGTGTCGGCACAGGCTGGCCCAGCTTCACATACTCCAGCCCCACATCCACAATGGGCTGCAGCGCACGAATTACCTCGCGGTCCTGCGCAAACAACTGGCTGGCTTCGCTGACCGTGAGGTTCAACACGTCGGACACATTCATCAGGCGCGGATGCACATCGCCGATCGCTTTGCGCTCAATGGTCACTTCCAGGATTTCAGGCCGGTAACGCTTGCCGTCGCAGTCCGGGCAGCGCAGGTAAACGTCGCTGAGGAACTGCATCTCCACATGTTCAAAACCTGAGCCGCCGCAGGTCGGGCAGCGCCCGTCACCGTTGTTGAAACTGAATTTGGACGAGGTGTAGCTGCGCTGCCGGGCCAGCGGCGCCTGCGCAAACAGCTCACGCACCGCATCCCAGGCGCCCACATAACTGGCCGGGTTGGAGCGCGCCGTCTTGCCAATCGGCGATTGGTCGACAAACACCACATCGGTCAGGTAATCGGCGCCCATCAGGCGGTCGTGCACACCCGGGGTTTCGGCTGCCTTTCCGAACTGGCGCAGCAGCGCCGGTGCCAGGATGTCCTGCATCAGCGTCGATTTTCCGGAGCCGCTGACACCGGTGACACAGACCAGGCGTTGCAGCGGAAACTCCACCGTAAGGTTCTTCAGGTTGTGGTCGCGCGCGCCTTCCAGAATCAGGCGCGGCGTGTTGTCCGTGACGGGCCGCTTGAAACCCATGCCAACCTGCTTGCGCGAGCCCAGGTAGGCACCTGTCAGCGTATCGGCATGTTTGAGGTCTTCAGGCGTGCCGTCGAACACAATCTGCCCGCCCTTCTCGCCCGGACCGGGTCCCATGTCTATCATGCGGTCCGCCGCCATCATCACGGCCGGGTCGTGCTCAACCACCACCAGCGTGTTGCCGGCGTCGCGCAGCCGGTGCATGGCCTGCGTGATGCGATTCATGTCGCGCGGATGCAGGCCGATGGACGGCTCATCGAGCACAAATAGCGTGTTGACCAGCGAAGTGCCGAGCGCCGTGGTCAGGTTGATGCGCTGCACCTCGCCGCCCGACAGTGTGCGGCTTTGCCGATCCAGCGTCAGGTAGCCGATGCCGACATCACTGAGGTACTTCAGGCGCGTATGGATTTCCTCAAACAGGGACTTGAGCGCCTTCTCTTCACCCGTTCGGGCTGAGCCTGTCGAAGCCTGCCCTTCGACAGGCTCCGGGTGAACGGTCACGGCAACAAAAAACTCACGCAAGCGGTCAATCGGCAGCTGCATCAGGTCATGCACGCTCAAGCCGGGCAAGGCCTCAAGCTGTGCGCGGCTCCAGTCCACACCGACCGGCATGAAGCGTTTGTCGGGCGGCAGCGCTGCGTCCGAGGCGTCCTTGGAGCCGAGGCGCCAAAGCAGCGCTTCAAGTTTGAGGCGCGCGCCGCCGCAGGTCTCGCATGGCGTGTAGCTGCGGTATTTGGACAGCAGCACGCGGATGTGCATCTTGTAAGCCTTGGTTTCCAGGTAAGCAAAAAAGCGCTTGATGCCATACCACTGCTTCTTCCACTGGCCGTTCTTGTAAGCCGGTGTGCCGTGAATCACCCAGTGCTGCTGGTCCGGCGTGAGCTTGTACCAGGGCGTGTCGCGCGGAATACCTGCGGATTCCGCGTGGCGCATCAGGTCGTCCTGGTTTTCGGCCCAGGCCGGCGTCTGCAGGGTCTTGATGGCGCCGGAGCGCAAGGTCAGCTTGTCGTTGGGAATCACCAGACCGTAATCGACGCCGATGACGCGGCCAAAACCGCGGCAGGTCTCGCATGCGCCCATAGCCGAGTTGAAGGAGAATAACGAAGGGGTCGGGTCGGCATAACGCAGGTCACTGTCGGGGCAATGCAGGCCGGTCGAAAAGCGCCACATTTCTTCTGCAGCGTGCTGAGACCCCACGCTTTTCACTTCGTGAGCCTGCGGCGGTACGCTGCCCCTGACATCAGGAACAGGGGCTGGCTCGGCTTGGGGCGGCCCTGCGCTCTCGCCGCTTCCGCCCGCCTGCACATACACATTGAGCCGCCCGCCGCGTTTGAGCGCCATTTCAATCGCTTCCACCACACGCGACTTTTCAGCCGCATGAATGCGAAAACGGTCGGCAACCACATCGAGCAGTTTGTGCGGGCCGGCAGGTGCGGTCATGTCGCGTTCCGCATGGACCCGCGTGAAGCCGCTGGCCGACAGCCACTGCGTGACCTCCTCGGCGCTGGTATTTCCAGGCAACTCCACAGGGAAAGTCATCACCAGGCGCGGATCGCCTGCAGCGGTGCGCGCCATCAATTCGGCATAAATCGACTCGGGCGTGTCATGGCGCACCGCCTGCGCGGTCTTTTTGTCGAACAACTGCGCGGCGCGGGCGTACAGCAGCTTCAAGTGATCGTTGAGCTCGGTCATAGTGCCCACAGTGGAGCGCGAACTGCGCACCGGATTGGTCTGGTCAATCGCAATCGCCGGCGGCACACCCTCGACCTTGTCCACCGCTGGTTTGTCCATGCGGTCCAGAAACTGCCGCGCATAGGCCGAAAAGGTTTCGACATAACGCCGCTGGCCTTCGGCGAACAGCGTGTCGAACACCAGCGAAGACTTGCCCGAGCCGCTGGGGCCGGTAACCACCGTCATTTCACCCGTGCGTATGTCCAGGTCGAGGTTTTTTAGATTGTGTTGGCGCGCACCGCGGATGCGGATGATTCCCTGTGACATGGGTGGGGGCTTTCCTGGTGAGGTCAAACATTCTAGACAGCCGGTTCACCACTTCGTCGCGTGGGGTTAAGGCTTCTCCATGCCGCTACACCTTGAAACACATTAAGCGTCCCGGCCGCAGTTTCCACACTGGCAGCGCCGGCAGTGCGCGTGAGCTGTTCGCCCCCCCCCCCCAAGGAGAGAATATGAAGATATCAAGCAAGTGGTGCGTCGCCATCGCCATGGCATTGCTGAGCCATGCTGCTCACGCGCAAATACTGATCGGGCAAACCGCCGGCTTCACCGGCCCTGTGGGCGCGGGGGTCAAGGAAACCATCGATGGAGCGAAACTTTACCTTGATGCCCTCAATGCCAAAGGCGGCGTTAACGGCCAGAAGATCGAACTGATCTCGCTGGACGACAAGTTCGATCCCAAGCTGGCTGCCGAAAACGCCCGCAAGCTGATCGAGGAGCAGAACGTGGCGGCGATGTTCCTGACACGCGGTACACCCCATACCGAAGCCATACTGCCCCTGCTTGAAAAATACAGCGTACCGCTGATTGGCCCGTCCACCGGTGCCATGGTGCTGCATCAGCCCGTCAAAAAATATGTTTTCAATGTGCGCGCCACCTACCAGCGCGAGGCCGAAAAAGCCGTCGCCCACCTGAACTCCATGGGCATCACCCGAATCGGCATTTTTTACGCCGACGACAGCTTCGGCGCCGATGGCGTGGCGGGTGCGCAAAAAGGACTGGCGGCCGCCAAGCTGCAGCCTTCAGTACTGGAAAAATCCAACCGCAGCAAACCTGACTTCGCACCGCTCGCACCCAAGGTGGTGCAGACCAACACACAGGCGGTCATCATGGTGGCCTCCGGCCAGGCAGTGGTGGACGGAACCAAGGCGCTGCGCGCGGCCGGCTCCGCAGCGCAGGTGGTCACGCTGTCCAATAACGCATCGAGCGGCTTTATCAAGAGCCTTGGTGACAATGCGCGCGGCGTGATCGTGACCCAGGTCTTCCCTTATGAACGCTCTATCTCCTACGCAATGGTCAAGGAAGCGCAGGAAATGGCCAAAGCGAAGGGTTCGGGTGACATCAGCCCGGCCACGCTGGAAGGATTTGCTGCCGCCAAGGTGCTGGTAGAGGGCCTGCGCCGCGCCGGCACCAAACCAACACGCGAGAAAATCCATGCAGCGCTGGAAGGCATACGCAAGCTTGACATTGGCGGCCTGGAGGTGAATTTCTCACCGGAAGACCACACCGGACTTGACTTCGCCGACCTTTCAATCATCGGCACAGACGGCAAATTCAAGCGTTGAGCTTCCGCCGGAAAGATGAGAATGCGGGGCGCTCCGCCCGGCTTTTTGCCCGGACCGCTCCGCACATCCTTACAGACATACCCGAGTTCCTTGAATCAATACGTCGGATGTGGCTTTCTGGGTGGGTTATACAGACGTTAAAAAGGCCCCGAAGGGCCTCAACGTACGCATGGGATGCTGTCAACACATAACAGGGTTCAGTCGCGCAAGGCCTGTTCCAGCGCCTCCGCCTTTGCGGGCCCCACGGCGCTCCGAATGGCAGGCAAAAGCGCGAGCAACGCATCCAGGTTACCTGCGCCTTCAACCGCCAGATTAAGGCGAAAGCCCCGCAGGCCCAGGCTTGCCGTCAACTGCGCTGCAACAGGATAGGCATTTTTGTACCGCTCTTGCGACGTCAGTCGCGTTGCAGTCGCCTCTCGCACATTGACCTGAGCTTGCGTTTCCGCCACCACATCGGGTGGCACCAAAAAGCCAAGACCGATCAGGCGGTCAATGTCTTCCGCTGTCACGCCCATGCCCGCTGTGGCTTGCAACACCGCCGCGAGGTCGCGGTTTCCATCAAACAGAATGAACGCAGAGCGCTGACGGGGAGTCAGTAACGACCGGTCTTTCAGGGCAAGTTGCCCAGCTTCAGATTTGTGGTATTTCATGGTGTTGCGTAAGTGTGGCCCTCTTGACTAACGGACCGGCTCCGGCGAAGAGCCGGCCACAACGGGGGCATGAACAGCGTCGCCACCATGCTTTTCACCCCCCAGATCTATATCGCCGCCTTTGCTGAGCATATACAGAGCCAAAGCCGCAAAGGCTACAAATCCAATCACTAATTTCCACATTCCGCAGTCTCCAATAAAAAAGACTCCCGCGCATGAACGAGAGTCTATCGAGTTTCCAAAGTTGAGGCCCCCTCGTTTTCACCGAGGAGGCCTTTCTGACGATTTCAGTCGTTGGCGTAAATATCAACGTCTTTGGTTTCCTTGACCAGCAACATGCCAATCACGAAGGTGCCGGCTGCAACAACGACCGGATACCACAAACCATAATAAATATCCCCGGTAGCCGCCACCATCGCAAATGCGGTAGTCGGCAACAAACCGCCAAACCAGCCATTACCAATGTGGTACGGCAAGCTCATCGACGTGTAGCGAATCCGCGTTGGGAACATTTCTACCAGCATGGCAGCAATGGGGCCGTAGACCATAGTGACCAGGATCACCAGATACACAAGAATGACTCCAATCATGAGCTTGTTCATGCTCTTGTCGTCAGCCTTGGTGGTCAGACCGTTTGCTTTTGCACTGTCAAGCACGGCTTTCTTGAAGTCGGCGATGCCTTTTGCACTCTCCGCAGAAAACGCATTGCGCTTGTCGTTCAAGGTTGCATTCAGTGATGGCACTGAGGTGGTTCCGATTTGAACCGAAGCGACGGATCCAGCAGGACCCGCGATGTTCTTGTACGGAATGAAGTTTTGTGCCAACACGCGCTTGGCCTGGTCGCAAGAGCTGGTGAAGTCGATCTCACGAGCAATCGGGCTACCCTGGAAGGAGCATGATTTTGGATCGGCTGTGACGCTCACGGGAACGGTGTCGTGTGCCATTTTCAGCGCCGGATTGGCGTACTGCAGCAGCATGGGGAACACTGCGAAGTAGGTAATCGCACCCAGCAGGCAACCCGCCATGATGATGGGTTTGCGGCCAATCTTGTCAGACAACACGCCAAAAAAGATGAAGAAGGGCGTACCAATCACCAGTGCGGCAGCAATCAGCAAGTTGGCAGTCACACCGTCTACCTTGGCAATCGTCGTCAGGAAGAACAGCGCGTAGAACTGACCGGTATACCAGACCACAGCCTGACCAGCGGTCAAACCCAGCAAGGCAATGATCACGATCTTCAGGTTTTTCCATTGACCGAAGGACTCGGACAAAGGTGCCTTGGAAGTTTTGCCTTCGGCCTTCATTTTCTGAAAGGCTGGTGACTCATTCATCGACAGACGGATGTAAACGGACACACCCAACAACAAAATGGACACCAGGAAAGGAACACGCCAGCCCCAATCGGCAAAAGCCGCTTCGCCGACCGCCTGACGCACGCCCAGAATCACCATCAATGACAGGAACAAGCCCAGCGTGGCAGTGGTTTGAATCCATGAGGTGTAAAAACCGCGCTGACCGTGTGGCGAATGCTCAGCCACATAAGTGGCCGCACCACCATATTCACCACCGAGTGCCAGGCCCTGAAGCATGCGCAAGGCGACCAGAATGACAGGGGCCGCAATGCCGATCGTGGCGTAATTGGGCAGCAAGCCCACAATAAATGTCGCCGCACCCATGATCACGATGGTGATCAAAAAAGTGTATTTGCGGCCAATCATGTCACCCAGGCGGCCAAACACCAGCGCGCCGAACGGACGCACCAGGAAACCGGCAGCAAATGCCAGCAAGGCAAAAATGTACGCGGCTGAAGGGTCAAGACCCGAGAAAAACTGCTTGGCAATAATTGCCGCGAGCGAGCCGTACAGGTAAAAGTCATACCACTCAAATACCGTGCCCAGCGAAGAAGCGAAGATCACCTTCTTCTGCTCCTTGGACATGGGTCTGTTGTCGATAGCTGTTGACATGTGTTGTGTCTCCAAAATAGTAAGGCCTCCCGTTTGGAAGCTGAAGGCATTATTTTGTTGGCCGCTGACCTAGCTCTGACGTGAAACCAACAGGAGCTTTCGCGAAACTTATCGACTACTGACAAGTCAAGGGAAAACCCGTGGACAACTTTTCAGGATGCGAAGAATGTCGCTTCGTTCATGGTTTTGGGCGGGTGGCACCTGACTCAAGCTGACGCGCCGCGTCCCAGTCAAGGCCGTCAAACCACGCATTGCCCAGCAAATAGGCGCGCAGCATGGGCAAGGCGTCCAGGCCCCAGAACAACTTGCCGTCCACCGTGATCGTGGGCACACCAAACACGCCCTGCTGGATGGCTTCATCGGTATGCGCCTTCAGGTCAGCCTTGACCTCCACGCTGCCGGGCGCACGTTGCGGCGCCAGCAGCGCCGTCATCTGGCCCAGGCGTGACTCGTCAGCAGCGTCCGCACCACCGCGCCACACATGCCGCAGCAGCGTCTCGCACACATAGCGGTTTGGCGTACCTTTTGCATCGCAGGCCACGGCCAGGCGCAACAGGGGCAAGGGGTTGAAGGGATGCCGCGCCGGCAACTGGAACTCAAGGCCTTGCTCGTGCGCCAGCCACAGCACCTGGCGGTAAGTCCACTCCCGCTTGCCGACTATCTCGGCCGGGCCGAGTTGGCCGTGGTGTTTCAGCAAACCGGCGAACAGCAGCGGTTTGTAGGTGACGCTGTAGCTGATGCCCTTTAGCGCTTCCGGCAATTTCTCGAACGCCAGGTAGGCATACGGCGAGATGAAGTCAAGGTAGAAGGTGATGTGTTTCATGCGCAGTACCCTTGATGCGAGGCAAGCATCACGCCTGGAACGCCACGATGCGCTGCTCAATCAGGTTCCAGACCGCGCGTTTGCCGCCATCGCTGGCCTGGCTCCAGCCGGCGATCTCGTCGCGTGTACGAAAGCAGCCTTCGCACCAGCCGGTGAGCGCGCTCATGCGGCACACCGAGATGCAAGGAGAAGGGATATTTATGGTTTCAGCCCTTATTCGACGGGCATGAGCTGCTATTAAATCAATAGCATTCTGCTGCGACACCTGTTCCTGCACCGGGTCCACCGTCACGTCAGCCACCGGCGCACCGGTCAGGTCCGCCAACTGCTGCGGGCTCAGTTTGAACACGCCATGCGGATGGCCCGCCGCCGCCCAGATCTCGTCAAATCGGAACAGGCTCTGGTCGATCAGCGTGACTGGCGGCGTGACATGCGCCAGCGGTGACACGCCGCCTATCGAAAATCCGGTGCGCGCCTTGACGAACTCTGCGTCGGCCCGGCCCAGCCGTTTACCGTCCGGGCAAACCAAGGCCTCAACCTTGCGCTCGTCGACACGCTGGTCGCCGGCCGTGACGACCAGCACCGCTACATCGTCCGACTTGCGCCTGAAGATGATGCTCTTGGCGATCTGGCCGAGCATGATGCCCAGCGCATCCGCCGCCTGTTTCGTCGTGCGCGCCGCGTCGTCGAGCATCACGGGCGAGTGCGGGTGGCCGCGCTCCTGGAGCAAGGCAGCAACGCGTTGAGCGCCTTCAGGAAGCACCTTGAGCTCACTTCCGCACATCTTGAAAGCCCCCACGTTCGCTCCACACCGCGCGCATCAGCCCGCCCTCTTGTTGAGGAGCGCCGTGGACGCACGCGAGTTCGGCTTGCGCTCCAGGTAGTCGCTGATGAATTTGCCGGCGTCGATCAACTTATCGAGGTCGATGCCGGTCTCTATGCCCATGCCTTGCAGCATGTAGACCACGTCTTCGGTGGCGACGTTGCCGGTCGCACCTTTGGCGTACGGACAGCCACCCAGCCCGGCCGACGAGGTGTCGTACTGCCAGATGCCCATCTGCAGGCTGGCCAGCGTATTGCCCAGCGCCTGGCCGTAGGTGTCGTGAAAATGGCCGGAAATATCGTCGACGCCGTAATGCTGCAGCGCCGCTTCCATGGCGCGCTCGACCTTCACCGGTGTGCCCACGCCGATGGTGTCGGCCACGCCGATGTGCTGGACACCAATCTCCTTGAGCAGGCGCGCGACCATGGCCACGCGTTCAGGCGCGATTTCGCCTTCGTAAGGGCAGCCCACAGCGCAGGAGATCGCGCCGCGCACATAAATGTTATTTGCACGCGCCGCTTTAGCCACGGGCCGGAAGCGTTCAATGCTTTCTTCGATCGAGCAGTTGATGTTGCGCTGGCTGAAGGCCTCGCTTGCGGCAGCGAACACCACGATCTCGTCGGGCTTCGACAACACGGCAGCTTCAAAACCTTTCATGTTGGGCGTCAGCACCGAATAACGCACGCCTGGCTTGCGCGTGATGCCGGCCATGACCTCGGCGGCATCGGCCATCTGCGGCACCCATTTGGGCGAGACGAAACTGGTGACCTCGATCTCGGTCAGGCCGGCGTCCTGCAAGCGGTGCACCAGCTCGATTTTGATGGCCGCCGGAACAGGCGCTTTTTCATTCTGCAGGCCATCGCGCGGGCCGACATCGACGATTTTAACTTTTGCGGGATATTTCATGAGACTCTTTCAGGAGATAGGCTATCGCGAGCCGCAGATCGGTTGTCAGTCAAGCAGGGGCCGCGGGTCCGGCTTTGCCGGCCCGCAGGAGCAGCGGCCCCTCTCGTGATGAAAGGGGCAGGGAGATGCCGCAGGCTACACGCAGTGAGCGAACGTGGGGGCGACATTTCAGTATCCCTTCTTTGGGTCAACCACACCGGCAAGGCTGCTTATTGGCGTCCCGCTTTCCACCGCGCGAATCTTGCCGGCAATCTGCGCAATCGTTTCCTCGCGCAGGGTGCGCGCCGAAGTGTGCGGCGTGATGTTGATTTTCGGGTGATTCCAGAATGCGTGCTCGGCAGGCAGCGGCTCGGTGCGAAACACGTCCAGCATGGCCCCGGCAATGTGGCCGCTGTTGATCAGCGCGATCAGGTCTTCGTCCACCAGGTGCGCTCCCCGAGCCACGTTGATGACATAGGCACCGGGCTGCAGCTTCGACAGCATGCCCCGGTTCATGATGTTTGTGGTCTCCGGCGTCAGCGGCAGCAAGCAGACCAGGATACGTGTTGCCGCCAGGAAGTCCGCCATGCCCGCTTCCCCCGAAAAACACTGGACACCTTCGATGGTTTTGGGAGAGCGGCTCCAACCCTTCACCGGAAAGTCAAACTGCGCCAGCGTGCGCGCCACGCGTTCGCCCAGCACACCCAGCCCCATCACGCCCACCGGAAAGTCGCCACGCAGGTTCGGCTTGCGGTAAGACCACTTGCCACTGCGAATGTCGGCTTCGTAACCATCAAACTCCCGAAAATGCCGGATCACCACATGGCTCACATACTCGGCCATCTGCACCGACATGCCGGCATCGTCGAGCCGCACCACCGCGGCCTTGGGCGGTAGCTTGAGTTTCAGCAGGGCATCAACGCCGGCGCCGATGTTGAACAGCGCCTTGAGCTGCGGCTGCTCATCCAGGAATTGCTGGGGCGGTGTCCAGACCACTCCATAGTCGGCCGGTGGCGCGCCCGGCATCCAGTCCTCGACACTTTCCGCAGGAAACTCCGCACGCAGGCCGGCGACCCAGGGCTCGGCCTTGGCACCGGTGCAACAAAAAAGAATGTTCATGGGCTTTATTGTGCCGGGATCAAGGCTGAAAGGATGCCCGCCCCGGCAGGGTGCCCCGCCTTTGTCTGTCATTGCGGGCTTGACCCGCAATCCATGCCCGGAACAAAAGTTGGTTCACACACATGGAGCCCGGATCGAGTCCGGGATGACAAGCCGCAAGAACAGGCGTTCACGTTTCTAGCCCGCCATCTTGAGCAATTCCGCCCCCTCCGTCACCTGGTCACCGGGCGCATACAGCAGCTCCTGCACCACACCGTCGGCCGGTGCGGCAATCGTGTGTTCCATCTTCATGGCTTCCATCACGGCCAGTGCCTGGCCCTTGCTGACTTTGTCGCCGGCCTTCACGGCAAATGAGACGACCTTGCCCGGCATCGGTGCGGTCAGGCGGCCACCTTCGCCGTGGGCCTCGCCCGCATGGGCCAGCAGGTCCATCACCGTGATCTGTGTCGCACCCTGGCGGGCAAACACATGCACCGTCTCACCGCGGCGGTACAGGCGAGCCGTGAGGCGCTGGTTGCCAAAAGTCAGTGTGACCACCTCACCTTCACGCGAGAACACCAGCAAGCCCTCTTCACCGCCCGCCGCCAGGCGCAGGGCGCCGTCATGCAGATAAGTCAGTTCGGCTTTCGCCGGCTCGCCGTGAAATTCGAACTCAAAGCGGCGCAGGGACACTCCGTGCGAACGCCAGCCGTCGCGCTTGCTGAAGGGGTCGGCGGTCTCCAGCGCCTTTTCCTCCAGCAGACGCAAAGCCACGGCGGCTGCAGCGGCCGCCGGGAGGCCAATTTTTTCCTGATTGAACAGTACGGCCTGCTCGCGCGGAATCAGCGCCGTGTCCAGGTCGGCTTCGGCAAAGGAGCGGCTTTGCACCACATGGCGCAAAAACTGCACATTGGTGCTCAGGCCCACGATATGCACTTGCGCCAGCGCCTCGTCCATGCGCGCCAGCGCCTGCTCGCGCGTGTCGCCGTGCACGATCAGTTTGGCAATCATGGAGTCGTAAAACGGTGAGATCACATCGCCCTCGCGCACGCCGGCGTCCACGCGCACCAGACCCCGTTCAAAAGAAACGGATGGCGGCAGGCCGTACACATGCAGCGCGCCGGTTGCCGGCAAAAAGTTGTTGTCCGGGCTTTCGGCGCAGATGCGCGCCTCGATAGCGTGGCCGTGGATACGCAACTGGTCCTGCGCCAGTGGCAGCTTTTCGCCCGAAGCCACAAGCAGTTGCCACTCCACCAGATCGAGACCGGTGATGGCTTCGGTCACCGGATGCTCCACCTGCAGTCGGGTGTTCATCTCCATGAAGTAAAAGGCCCCCACGCTTGCCACTTCGTGTGCTGCGCTGCGCGCAGAGGGGGCTAATTTTCCCAGGGGCGGCCCGTCGGAAAATTGATCTTCATGCCTTTTAGGTGGCTGCTCGACGATGAACTCCACCGTGCCCGCGCCAACATAGTTGACGGCGCGCGCGGCAGCGACTGCGGCTTCGCCCATCTGTTTACGCATGGCGTCCGTCATGCCGGGCGCCGGCGCTTCTTCCAGCACCTTCTGGTGCCGGCGCTGGACTGAACAGTCACGCTCGAACAGGTAGACGTAGTTGCCGTGGCTGTCACCAAACACCTGGATCTCGATATGGCGCGGGCGCTGTGCGTACTTCTCCACCAGCACCGCGTCGTCACCGAAGCTGTTGATGGCTTCGCGTTTGCAGGAAGCCAGCGCGGCTTCAAAATCTTCCGTCTTCTCGACGGCACGCATGCCCTTGCCGCCGCCGCCCGCACTGGCCTTGATCAGCACCGGGTAACCGATGCGGTCGGCCTCGCGCTTGAGCAGCGCAGGGTCCTGGTCGCTGCCGTGGTAACCGGGCACCAGCGGCACGCCGGCTTTTTCCATCAGTTGTTTGGACTCGGCTTTCAGGCCCATGGCCTTGATGGCCGAGGCCGGTGGGCCGATGAAGACCAGGCCGGCCTTGCCGCAGGCATGGGCAAATTCTTCGTTTTCGCTCAGGAAGCCGTAACCCGGATGAATCGCCTCGGCGCCGGTAGCTTTGGCTGCAGCGATAATTTTTTCCCAGCGCAAATAGCTCTCCTTGGGTGCGCTGCCGCCGATGTGGACGGCTTCGTCGCAGACGCTCACATGTTTGGCATCCGCGTCGGCATCCGAGTAAACGGCGACGGTCTGGATGGCCATGCGGCGCGCAGTCGCCGCAACTCTGCAAGCTATCTCCCCACGATTCGCAATCAGTATTTTTTTAAACATGTCAGTCATTCTTCGAAAAAGGGGATTTCAGGGTGAAGGCCGGCGTTGGTCCGCTGTCGGGTCTGCCGCTGAAGATGCGGGCAACACGTGCAAACAGTTGCCGCAGAAAACGCCAGCAGGTGCGGATCAACCAGATGCTGAGCACCAGCATCAGAATCAGCACAACCACAAACACCACCGGATGCGCAATCGCCAGCCACAGTCCCGCCGGCACCAGGCTGTCTTCTACCAGTGAGGCGCCCACATTCGTGAACGGTTCGGGCGAGGTGTTGATGGCCGCGCGCGTCGTGGCCTTGGCGGTATGGCTGGTAGCGGCCAGTGTGCCGCCCGCCAGGGCAGCGAGCAAAGCCATCACGCCGCTGTCGGCGCCAAACACACCGGCCGCGAGCGCCGCGCCGGCGGGAATACGAATGACGGTGTGCACCACATCCCACAACGAGTCCAGTCCCGGAATCTTGTCGGCAAAAAATTCGACGAACACCATGAAGCCGCTGGCACCCAGCACCACCGGGTGCGCCAGCAGGTGCAGGCCTTGCGGCAATTGCATCCAGCCCATGAAGCCGGCCAGGCCAGTCAGCAGCACCACCAGGTAGAGCCGCACACCGCTGGCCCAGCCGAGCGCACCGGCCAGTGCAATCAGTTGAGCGGTATCGAGGGTATTCATGGCAAGCCCCTTGTGTTCATGGCACCCACACCACGTCGTCGTCCACCGCATACAGCTTGCACACGATGCCACGCCTGGCTTGGCAAAAGCCGAGCGCGCGGCCGGCCGCCCAGTCGCCGGTGGCCCAGCCGTTGTAACCCTCGGGGCCAACCGCGTAGGCACGCGGCTTGTTGCCCGCCAAAAACCTGGCATAGGTGTTGTCACGGCTCGCCTTGCTCACCGGCACCCGCTCCACTTCACCCACTTTGGCAAAGTCGCTGGACTGGGGGATGCTCACAACGCCCGGCCTGCTGAAGCCGTTGCGTGCCAGGAAGGCTTCCACCAGCGGCACCCAATTGTCCATGTCGTGGCTAATGCCGCTGTGGCCGTCGCTTCCCGACGCCGGCATGGCATGCAGCTCGGCCTGTCCGCCACCGTCGATCCAGGCACGGTGCCAGCGTTTGGGGTTGTCGGCGCCCCAATATTTGTCATTGGTCCAATAAAACCACTGCATCGGCACTTTGGCCGTGGCTGCCTTGCTGCGCCACAGGCTTTCCATTGCGCGCGGGTTGCAGGGGTCGCCGGCGCGGTTTTCCGGGTCGCCCCCAGTGCCACCCGCAAAGTTGATGCCGGCAACCAAACCCGGCGGATTGCGCGACACCGTGGCCACGGCCGTCATGCCGCCCACCGACTGGCCCATCACGACCCAGCGTTCCGTATTCACATACGGCAGGGTGCGGGCAAAGTCCAGCGTCTGCAGCACCTGGTCCGACGCCGCCATGGCCACCGGTTCGGGGCGCAGGGTATAGCAGCCGCCCGAGTCTTCAGGGTCAAACTGGCCATAGGTTTCGTGGTATCCCAGCCGCGTCGGGATCATCACCACAAAACCCTTGCTCACGAGGTAGCGCGACAGCTGTTCATACCGTTGGCGACCCAGCGCGCCGCGCTTTTCTTTCACCGGCCGACCATGGTTCATGATCACCAAAGGGAAAGGCCCGTCACCGGCAGGCCGGAAGATGGTCACCGGAATCTTGCCCTCAGCCGGTTTGCCATACAGGTCTTGCGTCTTGACAGCAATGTGCTGCACCTCCTCGCGCAGGTCGGCGGCGCGCACCGGTTCGGCCGGCGCCTGGGCCCAGACCGATGTTGCCAGGACGATGGCTGATGCAAGAATCAGTACGCTGCGCATGGTGATCCCTTCCGCTTAAGCCAGCAACCAGATCGGTTTGCGCTTTTGTAAAAAGGACTGTACGCCCTCGCGGCCTTCCGCACTCACGCGGATATCAGCAATGCCGTCGACCGTCATCTGGATCAGCGACGACGAGATCTCCTGCTGCGCCACGTCTTGCACCAGCCTCTTACAAAGCTTCACGGCCTCAGGACCAGCGTTGACCAGCGCTTTGGCGAGTTCCGCCACCTTGGCATCAAGTTCTGCAGCGGCCACCACTTCATGCACAAAGCCGATGCGCAAGGCCTCTGCCGCGTCAAACCGTTCGGCCGTCAGGAAGTAGCGGTGTGCCGCACGTGCACCCATGGCGCGGATCACGTAGGGGCTGATGGTTGCGGGAATCAGGCCCAGCCTGACCTCGCTGAGGCAATAACCGGCCGTGTCCACCGAGACGGCGATGTCGCAGGCTGCGACCAGGCCGGTGCCGCCGGCATACACGTCACCCTGCACTTTTGCGATCGTCGGTTTCGGGCAGACATAGACCACACGCAGCATCTCGGCCAACGCACCGGCATCGGCGACGTTTTCGTCGCGCGTGTAGTCGGCCATGCGTTTCATCCAGTTCAGGTCGGCGCCGGCGCAAAAGGACGTGCCATTCGCCGCCAGCACGATGCAGCGCACCTCCTCACGTTTGCCGAGCTCGATGAAGACCGCCGTCAGTTCGGCAATCACTTCATCGTTGAAGGCGTTGCGCACTTCAGGGCGGTTCAGCGTGACGGTAGAGACACCGTTGCCAAAGCTCAGTTCAAGATGTTTCATGGCTTGTCTTTCTGTTCAATCGCTTCAGTAGCGCTTGGCGACTTCTTCGAGCATCACTTCGGTTGCGCCGCCGCCAATGGCCAGCACGCGTGCGTCACGCCACAGCCGCTCGATGGCCGTCTCGCGGATGAAGCCCATGCCGCCGTGGAACTGCTGGCAGGTCTGCACCACCTCGTTGACCAGCTCACCGGTCAGCGCTTTAAGCATGGAGACATCCTGCACGATGTCATGGCCCTGGGTCACGCGCCAGGCGCAGTGGTACATGAAGGCGCGTGCGGCACGTGTCTTGGCGTCCAGCATGGCCACGCGCTGGCGGATCACCTGCTGGTCCCACAGGGGGCCACCGAAAGCCTGGCGCTGGCGCACATAGTCAAGCGTGAGCTTGAGCGCCTGCTGGCAGTGGCCAACCGCCATGGCGCCCAGCGCAATGCGCTCGGTCTGAAAGTTCTTCATCACCGAATAAAAGCCCCTGCCCTCCTCACCCAGCAAATTCCAGGCGGGGATGCGCACGTTGTCGAAGATGAGTTCGGCCGTGTCCGACGATAGCCAGCCGGTTTTTTTCAGCGCACGGCCGACGGTAAAACCCGGCGTGCCCTTCTCGACGATGAACATCGAGATGTCACGCTTGCCCGGCCCGGTTTTGGCCGCAACAAAGTACAGGTCGGCGTGCACACCGTTGGTGATGAACATCTTGGTGCCGTTGAGTACCCAGTCGTCGGAGCCTGCCCCGGACCCCGATCCGGGGTCGCGTTTGGCCGTTGTGCGTATGCCCGCCACGTCCGAGCCGGCGCCCGGCTCGGTGATACCAACCGCGGTGATCAGCTCGCCCGCGATCACCTTCTTCAAGTACTTGTCTTTTTGTGCCGCGTTGCCTGCGTGATGCAGATGCGGACTGGCCATGTCGGTGTGGACCAGCACGGTGATGATGAAGCCGGCAAAGGTCGATTGCGACAACGCCTCGGCAAACACCAGATTGGTCATGGCGTCGCTGTCAGCGCCACCGTATTTTTCCTCGTACATCAGGCCGAACAGGCCGGCAGCGCCCATGCGTTTGAGCACTTCGCGCGGCACAAAGCCGGACTCTTCCCAGGCGGCAGCATGCGGCTCCACCTCCTTGGCGATGAAGCGGCCAAGCTGGTCGCGCAGGGATTCGTATTCGGGCGTGTCGTAAATGGAGGCGTTGGACATTTTGCGTACCGGTGGCGTCACATGCGGAAAACGCCGAACTTCGGCTCGGGGATCGGTGCGTTCAGGCTGGCGCGCAGGCCCAGTGCCAACACGCGGCGCGTGTCGGCCGGGTCGATCACGCCGTCGTCCCACAGCCGCGCGCTGGAGTAATAGGGGTGCGACTGGTGCTCGAACTGGTCCAGCATCGGCTGCTTGAAGGCTTTTTCTTCCTCGGCGCTCCAGGTGCCGCCCTTGGCCTCGATGGCGTCGCGCCGCACGCTGGCCAGCACCGACGAGGCCTGCTCGCCGCCCATGACGCAGATGCGCGCGTTTGGCCACATCCACAAAAAGCGCGGGCTGTAGGCGCGGCCACACATGCCGTAGTTGCCGGCGCCGAAGCTGCCGCCGATGATGATGGTGAACTTGGGCACCTGGGCGGTGGCCACGGCCATCACCATCTTGGCGCCGTGGCGCGCAATGCCTTCGGCCTCGTACTTGCGGCCGACCATGAAGCCGGTGATGTTCTGCAAAAACACCAGCGGGATCTTGCGCTGGCAGCAGAGTTCGATGAAGTGCGCGCCCTTTTGCGCTGACTCGCTGAACAAAATGCCGTTGTTGGCGATGATGCCAACCGGCATGCCTTCGATGTGCGCAAAACCCGTCACCAGCGTGGCGCCGAAACGTGCCTTGAACTCGTCGAACTCGCTGCCGTCCACGATGCGGGCGATGACCTCGCGCACGTCGTAGGGCTTGCGCGTGTCGGTGGGCACAATGCCGTAGACCTCTTCCGCTACATATTCAGGAGCTACCGGCGCCCGTCCCCTATGGGCTGGAGCCTCTTTTTTCTTGTAATTTGTATTCAGGTTGCCGACCGCGGCCCGCGCCAGCGCCAGCGCGTGCGCATCGTTTTGCGCCAGGTAGTCGGCCACGCCCGACAGGCGGGTGTGCACGTCGCCGCCACCGAGGTCTTCGGCGGTGACGATCTCGCCGGTGGCGGCCTTGACCAGCGGCGGGCCACCCAGAAAGATCGTGCCCTGCTCCTTGACGATGATGGTTTCGTCGCTCATGGCCGGCACGTAGGCGCCGCCCGCCGTGCAACTGCCCATGACCACCGCTATCTGCGCAATGCCCTGCGCGCTCATGTTGGCCTGGTTGTAGAAGATGCGGCCGAAATGGTCACGGTCGGGAAAAACCTCGTCCTGGTTCGGCAGGTTGGCGCCGCCCGAATCGACCAGGTAAATGCAGGGCAGGCGGTTTTGCTGCGCCACTTCCTGCGCGCGCAAATGTTTCTTCACCGTCATTGGGTAGTAAGTGCCGCCCTTCACCGTCGCGTCGTTGCACACCACCATGCAGTCCACCCCGTTGACTCGGCCGATGCCGGTGATCACGCCGGCACACGGCGCGCTGTCGCTGCCGTCACGGTCGGGGTACATGGCCAGCGCCGCCAGCGGGGCCAGCTCCAGGAAAGGCGTGCCGGGGTCCAGCAGCATCTGCACCCGCTCACGCGGCGGCAGCTTGCCGCGTGCCACGTGTTTGGCTCGGGCGGCCTCACCGCCGCCGGCAGCGGCCTTGGCCACCTGCACCTGCAGGTCGGCCACCAGCGCGCGCATGGCGGCGGCATTTGCCTGAAAGTCGGCCGAGCGGGCGTTGAGTTTGGTTTCCAGAACTGGCATGTATCTCCTCTGTGCGGCTGCGTGTGCGCGTGTGGGCCTGCGGCTGGGCCGAGCCACACCTTAACGCCAAAGCATGCAGCTTAGGCCCAAATACAGCACAACGGTCGCCACACAGGTTGCAAATCGTGCCAGCTCGCGTGAAACTCGACCCATGCCCGCTCCACCCACGCACCAGACCGCCAACCGGCCCCCCGCCGCCACGCCGGTGGCCTTTGCACGGGTGATTGCCGCGGCCTACCCGCTGTACGACCAGAACCCGGCCAACGCGCTCAAGTTGGCACAGATCACGCCAGTCAAGCTGCAGCAACCAGAGGCCCGCATCACGGCCCGCCAGATGGAAGTCCTCTCCGGCACCGCCATGCAAGAGCTGGACGACGAAGCCCTGGGCGCCTTCGGCCGCCGGCTGCCTTGGGGCAGCTACGGCATGCTGGCCAGAGCCTCGCTCAGCGCGCCCGACCTGGGCGTGGCGCTCAAGCGCTGGTGCCGCCACCATGGGCTGCTGGCGGACGACATCCGGCTCCGGCTGGTAAGCACCGGCCAGGATGACAACAAGGTCGCCACCATCACCATCGAGGAGCGCAGCGACCTGGGCCGCCACGGCCAGTCCGCGCGCGCCTTCTGCCTGGTGCATGTGCTGCGCAATATCCACGGCCTGGCCTGCTGGTACATCGACTCGCGCATTCCGCTACAGGGCGCGCGCTTCCCGTTTGCCGCACCGGCGCATGCCGACGCCTATGCGCTGATGTTTCCCGGCCCGCTGCAGTTCGACGCGGCTCAGGCATCCATCCGTTTCGATGCGCGTTACCTCGCCCTGCCGCTGCGGCGTGACGAAAAATCCCTGACCCAGATGCTGCAGCGCGCGCTGCCGCTGACGGTGCTGCAGTACCGGCGTGACCGTCTGCTGGTGCAGCAGGTGCGCCAGGCGCTGGCCGCTTACCCGGAGCAAGCGCATCGGGCCGACGGCATTGCGGCGCTGCTCAACATCTCGGCCCGCACCCTGCACCGGCAACTGAAGGAAGAAGGCGCTTCGCTGCAAGCGCTGAAGGACGAAGTGCGTTTCGAACGCGCCCGGGATTTGCTCAACCGCAGCGACAAGCCGGTCAAGCAGGTGGCCGCGGCGGCAGGTTTCCGGAATGAGAAAAGTTTTATCCGCGCGTTCCGGCAATGGTCAGGCGTGCCGCCGACGGAGTTTCGCGCCCGGCACCACACGTGAGCAGCAAGGCGTTTTAGCTGACCACCAGATTCTCTGCCGCGGCAAGGGCACGCTCCCTCAACACGCGATGAAGAATCTTGCCGGTGGCGGTGCGCGGCATGTCGTGGTCGGCCAAAAAAATCACCGTCTGCGGGCACTTGAAGCTGGCCATTCTTTGCTTGCACCAGGTCCGGAATTCTTCTTCGCTGCCTTGCTGCCCTTCGTGCAGCACAATCACGCCATGCACGGCCTCGCCCCACTTGTCGTGCGGAACACCGATGACCGCCACGTCCTTGACTTTCGGGTTGGCACCCAGAACGCCTTCGACCTCGGAGGGGTAGATGTTCTCGCCGCCACTGATGATCATGTTGCTCTTGCGGTCCACCAGCCAGATGTAGCCATCGGCATCGCGGCGGGCCATGTCGCCCACCGAGCACCAGTCGCCGCGGAAAGCTTCGCCGGTTTTCTCGGGGTTCTTCCAGTATCCGTTGAACACATAAGCTGTGCGTGAAAACAGCTCGCCCACCTCGCCATCGGCGACTTCTCTCCCATCAGGATCTAGCAGCTTGATAGCGCCGCTACCGGCCCACTCGCGGCCCACAGACCCTAGCCGTGCGATCTGCTCATCAGGACGCAAGAGCGTGACCCAACCTGTCTCGGTCGAACCATACAGCTCATAGAGCTTGCCGTTGCGAAAATACGCCAGGATGGCAAGCTTGGTGTCCTTGCGGGCCGGCGCGGAAGATATCATGAGCTTGCCAACACGGCTCACGTCATAACGCGCCTTGACCTCTGGCGGCAGCGCTAAAAGCATGATGTAGTGCGTCGGCACCAGCGAGGTGAATGTCACTTTCTAATGCGCCAGGGTCGCCAGCAAGGCCTCGGCGTCAAAGCTGCGCCTGTCGTCGATGACGCAGGTGGCTCCCAGATGAACGAAGGTCATGCCGAAGTACAGCGAATTGGCGTGGCACATGGGCATGACCAGAAGCGCCGTGTCGTCACGGGTAAAACCCATTTCAAGCGCGGTCGCCAACGCGATCAGCGTGCTGCCGGTGTGTGTGCGGATAGCACCCTTGGGTCGGCCTGTGGTACCAGAGGTATACATCAACGCGCAGGTTTCGTCGGGATGCACCGGCTCAAAACCGGCGTCGGCAGTTGGCTGCTGCGCCAGCTCGTGGTAGTCGGTCCAGCCATCAGGCGCCGCGCTGCCCATATGGATATAGCAGCCGTTAGCAATCGGCAGGTCGGCGCGAATAGCATCGATGCGGTCACGCAAGTCGTGACCAACCATCACGGCACGCGCCTCGCTATGGCCCAGGATGTACGCGATCTCCGTCCCCACCAGCCGAAAATTAATGGGCACTGCGACCAGGCCGGCACGGGCCAGGGCCACATAAATTTCCATCCACTCGATGCAGTTGTAAGCAAGCAGCCCGACGCGGTCGCCCTTGCGCAAGCCCAGGCCGAGCAGGCCAGCGGCCAACGCTATCGCCCGCCGGTCCCATTCGGCAAAACTGAGCTGGCGGCTGGAGTCGCGCACCCCGATCTTGTCCGGGGTGAGCCGGGCGTGAGTGGCGACTGCGTCGGCAATGGTCAGCAGGTGGCTCATGGGGACGGGACTCCTGGTCTGGCAGTGTTTGAGAAATCGAATTATAGAACTCTGAATTCAGAATACAATATTCAATCACATTTTTCAGCAAAGGCGCAACCATGGGCACTTCGTCGATTTCCGATCAATCCGCCGCGGCCCTGATCGCTCGGTTTCTCAAACAGCGCGGCGTGGACCGGGTGTTCGGCCTGTGCGGCGGCCACATCATGCCGATCTGGATGAGGCTGGACGCCGAAGGCATTCGCATCATCGACGTCCGGGACGAACGGGCAGCCGTCTATATGGCCCATGCCCATGCCGAGCTCACCGGCGGGCTGGGTGTGGCCCTGGTCACGGCCGGGCCGGGCGTCACCAACGCCATGACCGGCATTGCCAATGCCCATGTCGCGCGTGCACCGGTGCTGGTTATGTCCGGAGTGCCACCGCAGCTTCAGGAAAACCGCGGCGCCCTGCAGGACATGGTGCATACCGACCTGGTGCGGTCGCTCACCCGTTACGCGCGCACCGTGCGCCAGCCCGAGCTGGTGTTGCAGGAGCTTGACGAGGCGGTGTCCTGTGCCTTCGGCCAGGGCGGCGAGCCGGGCCCGGTGTATCTGGACTTTCCGGTGGACACCCTGCGCGCCGAAGTGCCGCTGGTACTGCAGTTGCCCGAACATCTGGCACCCAAGCCCCGGCCCCAGATCGCGCCCGACCCGGCCACAGTACTGGCGGCGGTTGAGCTGTTGTGGTCGGCCCGCAGACCACTTTTTATCTCTGGCCGTGGCGCACGCGGTGCCGGCCCGGCACTGGCACAACTGCTCAGCCGGCTCAACGCTGCCTACCTCGACACCGGCGAAAGCCGCGGCCTAGTGCCGGACGACCATGCTTCGGTGGTGGCGGCCATGCGCGGCTCGGTCATGGGCGAGGCCGACCTGATCATCACCCTGGGCCGGCGGCTGGATTTTCAACTCGCGTACGGATCGCCGGCAGTGTTCGGCGAGGCGAAGTTTCTTCGGATCGCGGACTGTGCGCCCGAGCTGCGCGACAACCGCCGGGGCAGCGTCGAGATGCTGGCCACGCCCGCGCTGGCGCTGGAGGCGATCCTGCAGGCAGCCGGCAGCCGCACCGGGGCCGCCGATGGCGAATGGGTGCGCACGCTGCGCAGCAAACATTGCGAGCGTGCCGAAAAACTGGTGACATCGATGCGCAACGCACCGGCCGGCAGCGACGGGTTGATGCACCCGAACCGGCTGGTGTCGGCCCTCCGCGAAGCGCTGCCCTCCGATGCGGTGGTGGTGGCCGATGGCGGGGACTTCCTCAGCTTCGCGCGTGTGGGTCTGCCCGCCAGCACCTATCTCGACCCCGGCTCGCTGGGCTGCATTGGCGTCGGCACACCTTTCGGCGTGGCAGCCAGCCTGGCTTTTCCGGACCGCATGGTGGTGGTCGCCACCGGGGACGGCGCCTTTGGCTTCAACGCCATGGAACTGGACACCGCCGTGCGGCACAAGGCGCCGCTGCTGGTGGTGGTTGCCAACAACGGCTCATGGGCGATCGAGGTGCGCGATCAGCAGGAAACCCATGGCAAGGTGGTGGGCACGCGGCTGCAGTTCGCCGACCACGCCGCCATGGCGCGCGCCTTTGGCATGTATGCCGAGCGTGTGGAGAAAGCCGAAGACCTTCCCGAGGCGATAAGCCGTGCCATGGCCAACCGGCCGGCCTTGCTGGATGTGCTGGTCACGCCGGAAGCGGCCTCGTCCGATGCCAAGTCCGGCCTGGCCTGGGTACCGGACCTGCAGCCGCTGGCGGCCTGGGACACGGCTGAACGCCACTGGCGCCAGGGCGGAAAATAGTCATCCGCTACCATCACCGACATGAAAATTCTGGAATTACAACCCAAGCTGGTGGAACAGGTCCACGACGCGATCCTGTCCGAAATCAGTGGGGGAAGGCTGCCGCCCGGTGCGCGAATCATCCAGGAGCAGATCGCACAGGAGCTGGGCGTTTCCCGCCAGCCGGTGCAACAAGCCCTGTTGCTGCTGCGCAATCAGGGCGTGTTGCGCGACGCGCCCGGACGCGGCCTGATCGTGGCCCCGCTGGACCCTGACTACGTGCGCAATATGTACGACATGCGGGCGGTCATGGAGGGCCTGGCTTGCCGCAAGGCCGCCGAGATCAATGCGGCGAAAGCCAAAGCCGATGGACCGGCGCTGATTCGCCAGGGCCGCGAAGCCGTTGCCAAGGGATCGGTCAGCGCCATGATTGCTGCCGACATGGCGTTTCACGACTTCATCTACACCTTGTCCGAAAATCCCATGATCGCGCCTGCCATGGAAGCACACTGGACCTACACCCAGCGCGTGATGGGCGAAGTGCTGATGCGCGACGAAAAACCGCGCGACATCTGGGACCAGCATGAAGGCCTGATGAAAGCCATCGCATCGGGCAAAGCCGACAAGGCCGAAGAACTGGCGCGCCAGCACATCCAGAAAGCCGCGGACTTCATGGTGGCCCGCCTGCAGGCCAACGCGCCGAAAGACGGGGCGGCAACGCGCGATCAATGAGGGCGTTCAGCCGATGCCCTTGATCACCTGTTCTCGAACACGGCCCTGTGGCGCTCCCGCAGCTCGCGCTTCAACAACTTGCCGCTCGGGTTTTTCGGCAGCGCATCTGTAAACACCACTGCCTTGGGCGCCTTGAAGCTGGCAATGTGTTCGGCACAGTGCGCCAGCACCTGCTGCTCGGTCAGCGTCTGGCCGTCCTTGACAACAATCACCGCCACCACGGCCTCGACCCATTTGGGGTGCGACACACCGACCACCGCCACCTCGGACACCGCGCCCAGGCGGTAAATCATTTCTTCGACTTCGCGGCTGGCCACGTTTTCGCCGCCGGTCTTGATCATGTCCTTCTTGCGGTCCACCACGGTGATGAAGCCTTCCTCGTCGAGGATGGCCAAGTCGCCCGAGTGGAACCAGCCGCCCTGAAATGCTGCTTTGGTTTTTTCTTCGTCGCGGAAGTAGCCCAGCATCAAATGCGGCGAGCGGTGCACGATCTCGCCGACTTCGCCGGGTGCCACATCGTTCATGTTGTCGTCCACCACCCGTGTTTCGACATTGAGTACAGCGCGCCCACAAGAGCCGGGCTTGCGCAACTGGTCATCGGGGCCGAGCATGGTGGCCAGCGGCGCGATCTCGGTCTGGCCGTAGAGATTCCAGAAACCGACGTCGGGCAGCCGCCGGGCCAGTTCACGCAGCACCTCCACCGGCATGATGGACGCGCCGTAATAACCCTTGCGCAGCAAAGACAGATCGGTGCCGTCGAACAATGGTGAGCGCAGCAGCGCAATCCACACCGTGGGCGGCGCAAAAAACGAATTGATGCGGTGCTGCGCCATCAGCGGCAGCAGATTGTCAGGCGTGGGCTTGGCGGTGATGATGCTGGTGGCCCCCACGTAGACGGCCGGGCCGAAAAATACATCAAGCTGCGCGCAGTGGTACAGCGGCAGCGCATGCAGCATCACGTCACCATGGGCAATGCTGGCGTCAACCGCGCAACTCGCGTACTGCGAGATCACCGCGTCGTGCGTCAGCATCGCGCCTTTGGGCATGGACTCGGTACCGCTGGTGTAAACAATCTGCGCCAGGTCCGTGCTGCCCAGCGCCACCTCGGGCGGTGCGCCTGCGCTGCGCGCCAGTTCATCGAAGGAAGTCATGCCGACCACGGGCTGCGTGGCGTCTTCAGACGGCAGCCAGACAAACTGCGCCACCTGGGTGTCCAGCGCCGCAGCGCTGCGGGCCAGATCGGCCAGGCCGGAGTCGGTGGCCAGCATTTGGGCCTCGGCGTGGCGCAAGATAAACGCCACCTCCTCGGCCTTCAGCATGAAGTTGATCGGCACCAGCACTGCGCCCAGCCGCGCCAGCGCAAAACGCAAGGCCGCAAAACCGTGCGAGTTGCGCGCCAGCACCGCCACCCGGCTCGCATGGCCCACACCCATGCCAGACAGGCCAGCCGCCACACGGTCCACCACTGCATCAAACTCGGCAAAAGTCCAGCGCGTGTTGCCGCAGATCAGCCCGGTTTGGGTCGGCAAGCGTTTGGCGGTGCGGTGCAGCAGGTCGGCAATCGTCTGCCGGCGGATGGCGGGGTTCATGGCTGTCTCCTGTTTTTTGTCGAGACGCTAGTATCCGTCGAGTAAGTCTTTTCTGCAGCGGCCTGAGCTTG
Source organism: Polaromonas eurypsychrophila (assembly GCF_014641715.1). Taxonomy (GTDB): domain Bacteria; phylum Pseudomonadota; class Gammaproteobacteria; order Burkholderiales; family Burkholderiaceae_C; genus Polaromonas; species Polaromonas eurypsychrophila. Next base: position 36,659 of record NZ_BMIG01000008.1, read on the forward strand.
CGAACAAAGCGCATGACGCCCCGCGCTAAGTCCACTAGACTCCCGGAACCAAAAACAAAGGAGACAGTACCATGCGCCACCTCGCCATCAAACCCCGCTTCCATCCTTTTCTCTCCGCCGCCTTGGGCCTTGCGGTTTTATTCAGCGCCGCCACCGGCGCGCTGGCCCAGACCAAACCCAAGGTCACCGACGCCGGCGACAAACCGACCTCGGCCATTTACATCGGCAACAGCTTTTTTTATTACAACAACAGCTTGCACAACCACGTGGGCCAGTTGATCGCTGCCGGTCAGCCCGGCTTCCGGCACCGCGCCAGCTCGGCCACCATCAGCGGCTCGGGCATGAACTGGCACGACGTGGAAAGTTATTTCCGCCCCAATGCCGTCGGCTCGTATTCCTTTGGCGCCAACAACACCGTCAGCTTCAACAAACTGGACCGCCTGTTCGACCTTGCGATCATGATGGACTGCAGCCAGTGCCCGCTGCACCCCCAGTTAAAGCCGCTGTTCCATGAGTTTGCGAAAAAGCATTCCGACACCGTGCGCAAACACGGCGCCAAGCCGGTGTTTTTCATGTCCTGGGCCTACAAGGACGTGCCATCCATGACCGCCGAATTGGCCGAGGCCTATACCCAGGCCGGCAATGACAACAACGCACTGGTGATTCCGGCGGGCCTGGCCTTCGGCAAGTCGATCGCCAAAATGCCTGCACTGGATTTGTACGTCGCCGACCTGCGCCACCCCAGCGTGGCCGGCAGCTACCTGGCCGCCTGCGTGACGTATGCGACGCTGCTCAAGGCCTCACCGGTGGACCTGAAGTACACGGCAGGACTGGACCCGGCGATTGCGAAACATCTGCAGACGGTGGCTTGGGAGACGGTGCAGGAGTATTTCAAGCCTTAAGTTAACGCTGTCGCGCAGCGACAGCGTTGTGGCTCGCCAGAAATTCCGACTCGATCTAATCGAACCCGGGGATTGCAGAGCATTTGTCGACGAGGGATGCTGTCAAGACGAGGCGGTCATCCCTAGCGCTTCATACCATGAGCGCACTTGCATATATGCATCCTGTTGAATTTGCTCTGGCGTCATCCCGTCCATCACGCTGGATTCCAGCAAAAACCGCTTAACAGTTTGCGGCCCGTAGCCATTGAAGTCCGCAAACTTGCCTCCAATGCGGCGATAGCCCTCTGCAGCAACGGGATCAATCAACAGCCCGCGGCAAGCTGCAGCAAGTTCTAACGCACCACCTTCAAACTGCTTAATCGAGTAGTAGACGTCATACGCATCTTTCGCCTTGTCTCGGCCAGTCAGTGCGTATCCCTTCATCACCAAAAAAGCTGGAATGCTTGCTACGCGGAGTTCTACAGAGTTGTATCTGCCATCGGGCATATTTCCTGCGAGTTTTTGGCGTACAAAGTTTTCCATGGCAACACCAGCCCCATCTGCTTTCAATACCGCGAAATCTGCAAGTAACGGAGGTCTATTCTTCGTTATCTTTGATTCTCTTGGCATCAACAGATCAACGACGACCACAATTGGCGCTCCGTCATCTACAGTGACTGTGCGACGCATCTGAAACACACGCATATCTGCCTGCCCGCGTTGATACCCAGCGCGTTCTAGCAGTTCCACCAAACTTGCATAGTCACCATCCCCTAGGGCGTTGGCATCGAGACTCAGATCAACGTCTATAGTGCCAATATGTTGCGGATCCGCTTGTGGATACAAAAGCCAAGGGACCGAGCCGCCGATAACAACAAATCTATCGGTGTAGGCACCTAGCACCTGCCCAATTTCAATCAGTACCGCATATACGGCCTGAGTCATGCGGTCGTCGTACTTATTAGCGTTGGTCATATTCCCGGCGCACTTCGGAAAGCAACTTGGGTGCTATTTTTTCATCGTAAAGAAACGACGCGGCTTCTTTGGCTCTGTCACCCATACCCGAGAGATCCAAATATGTTTGTATTAAGCTCGTGCCTCGCAATGGCTCGGGTAGAAGAGAAATACTGTCCAACGAAATCAAGTCGTCCTCGGGCTCATAGATTGCAATGTTTGCTCCGTGCTCAGAAGGCTCCATTTGCAAAGTCTCTTTTATGAGCTCCACCCCTTTTTTATCCGCATAGAAAAATTCTCCTGTCACGCGAGCATAGGGTGCTACGCGTCTTGCAACTGAATGTGCGGCAAGCAGCACAGTTGCATATGGAGTTTTTAAAGCCTTAGAAAAAAGTATTTGTAAATGCGCGTCTAGGGATTTCCCAGACAGCAAGGAGTAACCGGACACAGCGAGTTTGGGCGAGCGACCTGGCGAGTCTTTCCAAGCTTCCAAAATAGCTGCCGGCTGACTAATTCGGAGTCCTTCTTGGGTCGCACTGGCCCATTCTCTGTCCAACAAGGCTTCACGAATTTTGCTAATTTGCCCTGCGCTCACTCGTGTTCGACTAACGAGATCCGTACCTTTCCATGGCCCTGGTTCAGAAAGAAGAAGCCGGAGCACACGACCAGCTTTGGGGCTAAAAAGAGATCTCTGCTTCCGTTTTGTTGAGAATGGATTTAAGTCAGTTTTTGCTATCTCAAGATGGATGCCATCAAAGCTGATTAAGCAGTTTCCCGCCATGTCAAACCACCCTTGATTCTCTTTTCTAAGTATCTCGCGTGATTCTGGCGAAATAAATGGCGCCATGACAATGCCGTAACTCGGCTCCCCACGATGCGTAGCCCAATCTCGAAGACGGAAAGATGCATCACGAATAAAGCGTGGCTCTCCCGACGACTTTGCCTCGATTTGAATGTGGCGAATTCCTGAGGCGGTATGCACAGATAGGAGCGCGTCTGGTCCAGAGCGATTTAAAAGTAGCTCTCCATGAACGTCTACCTCTTCAACCGCTGGCAGGCGCTCCAACGCCTTCATCAAGTCGAAAATGCCTTGCTGCGGATCAAATTCAAAAGGATTCACATTGAGTGCTTTCACCAACTGGTGAAAGATGCATTAATTAGCTAAGGTCTTCGATTTTACGCAGGTTTCATCGTTTGGTGAAACTTAAAAAGTTTATTTGTGAGTGCCCACTTACAAAAATTCACGGAAGGCTTGATGCAGGGCCCGGGCCCTCACTCAAAAAACCGAAGCCCGAGCTATTTCTTGACCGAACAGGTCCCAATCGGGTGCACCTCAATCACCCAGCCTATGTGTTCACCCAGCGTGGCGGCGGGATGCAGTGAGGCGATGCGTATCGCCTCTTCCTTGCTGGGCGCTTCGATGACAAAAAAGCCGCCCACCATCTCCTTGGCTTGGGCATAAGGTCCGTCGGTCACGACGGGTTTGCCGCCGCGCGGGCGCATGCCGAAGGTGGCTTTCGGCCCTTGGAGCGAGCCGTTCCAGACCAAGGCACCGGTTTTGCTGCAGTGCCGCATCTTTGGCCGGCAACTGTTCGACCAGCGCCTGCATGTCGGCGGGCGCCATGGCGTCCATTTTTTCGGGGTCGTAATAAGCGAGGCAGAGGTATTGCATGGCGGTTTTCCTTAAGCGTTTGAAGGGTCAGGACATGACTTTTGAAGCAGTCACAACTGCACGACGAATGCGGCACACCCATTTCGACATTCGCAGTGTTTGAATTTGACTGCCAAGCCGGGTCATCATGCAGCGGAAAGGTCCGGCCCAGAAGATTCAACCAAAATGAACCATGAACAAAACCCCGACCTGGCTGGAAGCAGCCCGCGCCCACTGGAACTGGCGCGGCCAGTCGCGCCCCGCTTTTGCTGTGGAACCCGGTCCCGGTCAGGTGTCGGTGTGGGACTTTCCGCGGCCGCCGCGCGTCGCGGCTGACCCTCGCGAGGTGGTGATTGCGTGGGGTGACGTCGAGGTGGCGCGCAGCAGCCAGTGCGTGCTGGTGCTGGAAACCGCACACCCGCCCAGCTTTTACATTCCATGGGCCGACGTGAAGCGTGGCCTGCTGGTGCGGGCCAGTGGAGGCTCGTTTTGCGAATGGAAGGGCCCGGCCAGCTACTGGTCGCTGGTGCAGGGCGGCAGGTCGCTTGAAAGCGTGGCCTGGAGCTACGCCCAACCGCTGGAAGGTGCCGAAGCGCTGGCAGACTGTGTGGCCTTTTACCCCGTGGCCTTGCGATGCACGGTGGGCGGTGCGCCGGTGCAGGCGCAGCCCGGTGGTTTTTACGGCGGCTGGATTACGCCCGAACTGGTTGGCCCTTTCAAGGGCGAGGCGGGCACACAAGGCTGGTGACGCTGCCGGGCCTGGGCCATTGAGCCCCGCCGCATGCGAAAAAAAGGCTTCCACCCGGGAAGCCTTTTCTATTTAGTAGCGAAACGTCGCTTTCAGCCAGCCACATCCTCAGTCACTTTTTCAGTCACACCAATGCGGTCCAGCGCTTCCGCCAGATTGGCGACGGTCTTGTCGACGTTGTGCCACTTTTCCAGGCCGAACAGGCCGATGCGGAAGGTCATGAAGTCTGCACCCTCGTCGCACTGCAGCGGCACGCCGGCGGCGGTTTGCAGGCCTTCGGCCAGAAATTTCTTGCTGGACTGGATCTCGGGGTCGGTGGTGTAGCTGACCACAACGCCGGGGGCCTTGAAGCCTTCGGCCGCCACGCTGGGCAGGCCGCGGGATTCGAACAGCTTGCGGACCTTGCTGCCCAGGGCGATCTGCTCGTCGCGGACTTTGGCAAAACCGTAGGCCTGGGTTTCCTTCATGGCGGCGCGCAGGCGCGTGAGGGCGTCGGTGGGCAGGGTGGCGTGGTAGGCGTGGCCGCCTTTTTCGTAGGTCTCCATGATCTGCATCCACTTTTTCAGGTCGCAGGCAAAGCTGGAGCTGGTGGTGCCGTCTATGGCGGCTCGGGCGCGCTCGCTGAGCATGACCATGGCGCAGCAGGGTGAGCTGCTCCAGCCTTTTTGCGGGGCCGAGATCAGCACATCGACGCCGGTGGCTTTCATGTCGACCCACATGGCGCCGGAGGCGATGCAGTCGAGCACGAACAAACCGCCGACGGCGTGCACGGCGTCGGCCACGGCCTTGAGGTAGTTGTCGGGCAGCATCATGCCGGCGGCGGTTTCCACGTGCGGGGCAAACACGACGGCGGGTTTTTCTTTGGCAATCGCGGCCTGCACCTCTGCAATCGGAGCCGGCACCCACGGGGCTTGCGCGCCCTTGGCGGTCTGGCGCGCCTTCAGTACGGTGGACGAGGCGGGGATGTTGCCCATGTCGAAGATCTGTGTCCAGCGGTAGCTGAACCAGCCGTTGCGGATGACCATGACGTGTTTGCCGTGGGCAAACTGGCGGGCGACGGCTTCCATGCCGTAGGTGCCGCTGCCGGGCACCAGCACGGCGGATGGGGCGTTGTAGACCTCCTTCAGGATGCTGGAAATGTCGGTCATCACGCCCTGGAAGCTTTTGGACATGTGGTTGAGCGCGCGGTCGGTGTAGACCACCGAGAATTCAAGCAGGCCGTCAGGGTCAACGTTGGGCAGCAATCCGGGCATGGGGTGTTCTCTCTTTGCTAGTTCTGGCTGTTACGGGCTTGTTTCAAAAGCGGTACTGGCAGCTTAGCACCGTTCGACTTCCGGCATGGCGGCGCGGGCTTAAGGCCTAGCCAGGCTGCAGTGATGCGTCATTCCGCCGGAGGCTCCAGACAGGACGCCGACTGTGCAGTTTGCACCGCCTTTGCCATGCTTCTTGCGCGGCATGCATCGCCGCGTGATAGGCTCCTGTCATGAAAACCGGTAGCACTTTTATCGTATCTTTTGGCCTGGCAAGTCTGTCTTTTTTCCTGAACGCCGGGGCCCAGCCCAGCGAAACGGCCGCGACGGTTGGTGCCGAGGCCGCCAGCGTCGAGGCGCTGGTCAGTGCTGCGCGCGCTGCCGCCCAGACCGACCGCAATCGGGAATCGGCCGATCTGTTTGCCCGGGCAATCGAGCTGGCACCGCAACGGCGCGCCGAATGGCTTCAGGAATATGCCGACCAGCTGGTTTATTCAGGCCGCTCGGCGCAAGCCGTGCCCTTGTACCGCGAAGCCTTGACGCTGCCGCGCACTCGCGACCAGCAAATGCGCTTACTGAAGGGCCTGGGCACGGCGCTGTTGTGGGCGGGCAGGCCCAGCCAGGCCCGGACGGTGTTGCAGACCTATCTGCAGGAGAAACCGGGCGATCAGGACGCCAGGCGCCTCTTGGGGCGCGCACTGAGCTGGGGCGGCCGCCAGCGTGAAGCCATCGCGCACCTGGAGCAGTTGCTGCGCGATCACCCTGACGACCAGGAAGCCCGCGTGCAGCTCGCGCAGGCGCAGGCCTGGACGGGCCGGTCCGACCAGGCGGAGGAAGCCCTCGCAGGCGTAACCCAGCCGCGGGACGATGCACGCCGGCTGCGCGAAGACCTCGCGCTGGCCCAGGCGCCACGCACCATGCTTGACACCCAGCGTTCCAGCCAGTCCGACAATCTGGACATTGTTGCTCTGCGCTTGAGCCACTCGCTCAGCTTTGACAGCGGACGTGGCACAGCAGGGGCCCGGCTGGAGCGCTTTGACTACGAGAAGGAAGACGGCAGCGATTCGGCCCAGGTGACACGGCCCATGCTGTATGGGCGCTACCGCTTAAACGATGCCTTTGAGCTGAACATCGAGGCGGGGCGCGACCGGATCGAGCCGCGAAGCGGACCTGCACGTCAGCCAGCGGTGTACGCTAGCTGGCTCACCTGGCGACCCAGCGACCTGTTTCGCTTTGACCTCAGCACCAGCCAGAACACCTTCGACAACCTGCGCTCGCTGCGTCTCGGACTGACGCTCCGCCAGGACGGGCTGTCCATGGACTTCACGCCTTCGGAGCGCGAACGCTACACGGCCAGAATCGATCGCGCGAGCTACAGCGACGGCAATCATCGCGATGGTGGTCAACTTGAGGCCGAGTACCGCTGGCTCAATCAGCCGGAAGCCTGGGTCGGACTCAAGCACACGCGTTTTTCGTTTGAGCGGCAACTGGACAACGGGTACTTCAACCCGCTCGCCTTCAACTCCACCCAGCTGACGCTGCGTACCTTGTGGCGCCCTGACGGATACGACGGGCGCTGGGACTTGGGAGCGTATGCCGCAATCGGACGCGAAAACGCGCAGCCCGATGGCAGCAAGCCCATCTATGACCTGAGCCTGCGTGCCGGCCTGCGCATTGACGCTCGCACGCGGCTGGAGGCCCGCGCGCAGCGCTTCAGTTCACGCACATCGTCCAGCGGTTTTGCGCGCAGTACCGTCGGCCTGGCGCTTGAACGCAAGTGGTAGTGCCGTCCCCCGTGCTCGGAGAGCCGCTGCTCCTGATCGGCTTGTCCAGCAGCCTGGCCGCCGACGTGATTTCACCTCTCACCGCTGCGGGCTACAAGGTGCAGCTTGGCACTCTGGCGCACCTGTCGCGTGGTCGCTGGCAGTTGGTCATCAGTGCGCCGTCCATCCCAGGCCTGGGCAGCATGGAGTTGCTGGCCGCGCTGCGGGAAGGTCAGCACCCGTCTCCGGGTCTGTTGCTGGTGGGTCCTGCTGGACAGCTGCCGCCTTTGGGAGACGGCCCAGGGGCGGCCTGTATAGCCTGGCCTTTCGAGCCACATGAGCTGGTCGGACGGGTGCAGGCGCTGCTCCGCGAAGTACAAAACCCGGCCCCGCCTGCGCCACTGCCAGAACTGCTTGCCGTCTCGCGTTTGCCTGTGCTTGACGAAGCCGCATTTCTTGACGAACTCATGAGCGAGCGAGATGAGCTGCGCGCAGGCCGCGCGCCGGGTGACAGTTTTGTGGTGGCGCTGCGCTTGAATGAACTTGACCAGTTCCGGCAGCGGCTCGGCACGTCTTCCGAAGCGGCCCTTTGGCAGCAGGTGGCCGAGCTCACAGGCCTTGACGCCATGGCCGACGAAAAACTGGCGCGAGGCGGCCAAGGTGACTTTCTCATGCTGCTGCCAGGTACTTCACGGCGGCAGGCGGCATTCCGGCTGGAGGCGCTGAGCAGCCGCCTTGCCAACTTCCCCCTGCAACTCGGTGGCCAGGCCGCCCGGCTTTCGCCGGTGCTCGGCTATTGCGGCTTACGGCGCAGCCCCAGCGCAACGGACGGGCTGGCGAGGGCGCGAGACGCGGCTCGGCAGTCCGCCCTGCATCTAGACCTTCATCCCGTGCTGTGGCAAGGACCCAAAGCCCGGCCAGCCCGGCAAGCCGGACCGGTGAAGATATGGTGGTCGCGCATCTACACGGCGCAAGCTCTCTTTTTTCAATACGCCATCACCATGCTGCTGGGGCTCGGGCTTCCGTTTCTGGTGTACTGGGGCTTGGGCAGCAACGGCTACGACATCAGCACGGGCGTGTATATTTTCGTGGTGGTCGCATTGACACTGACGTCCTTGTCCATCTGGGCAGAAGGCTTGCTGGCCCTCAGGCGCGAAGATCCGCCACCAGAACCGGCCTCACCCTATCCGTCTGCATCGGCGATCATTGCAGCCTACCTGCCGAACGAAGCGCCCATCATCGAAGCCACGGTGGCGGCTTTCCTGCGAGTTCAATATCCGGCGCCACTGCAAATCATCCTCGCCTACAACACCCCGCGCGACATGCCGGACATTGAGGAGCGGCTACGCGAGATGGCACGCGAGGACCCACGCTTTGTACCCATGCGCGTGCAAACCAGCACGTCAAAGGCACAAAACGTCAACGCCGCGCTGCCGTACGTCACCGGTGAGTTCACCGCTGTTTTTGATGCGGACCACCAGCCGGACCCCGAGAGCTTTCGCCGCGGCTGGCGCTGGCTCTCGCACGGAGCTGACGTGGTGCAGGGCCATTGCTTCATACGCAACGGGGCCGCCTCCTGGGTCGCAAAGATGGTAGCCATCGAGTTTGAGCAGATCTATGCCGTCAGCCACCCGGGGCGGGCGCGGCTGCACGGGTTTGGCATTTTTGGTGGCAGCAATGGATACTGGCGTACCGACCTGTTGCGCGAGTTGCGCATGCACGGTTTCATGCTGACAGAAGACATCGATTCTTCCATGCGGGCGGTGGTACGGGGCCGACGGATTGTTTCTGACCCTTATCTCGTCTCGCGTGAGCTGGCCCCTGAAACCTTGTCGGCACTGACCAAGCAGCGCCTGCGCTGGGCGCAGGGCTGGCTGCAAATATCGCTGAAGTGGGTGATTCCGGCCTTGCGGGCGCGCAATCTCACTGTGCGGCAGAAACTGGGCATGCTGCAGTTGCTGGCCTGGCGCGAGGTGTATCCCTGGGTGTCTATGCAAATCCTGCCGCTTATTGCCTGGTGGGCAGTGCAGGCCGGGTCCCTGGCGCGCATTGACTGGCTGGTGCCTCTGTTTGTTGTTACCACCCTGTTCACCCTGAGCACGGGGCCCGGGCAGATACTGTTCACCTACAAGCTGGCTGATCCGCAGCTCAAAAAACACCCTTCGTGGTTCTGGTTCTACACCATGGCGTCCACACTTTTTTATGCTGGTCTGAAAAACGCCTGGAACCGGATTGCCCACTACAAGGAGTGGCGCGGAGAAACCGCGTGGGTGGTGACGCCCCGCGTCAAGGCCAAAAAATAGCGGGAGGTTCAGCTGCGGTGCCGGCGGGGCAGGCGGTTGACACGCGCAGCCAGATCGGCTGGATCAAACGGTTTGGCGACATAGTCGTTTGCCCCTGCGGCCAGCGCCCGGCTGACGGAAGGCTCGTCACCCTTGGCAGTGAGCATCATCACGGGTACGCCCTTCCAGCGCCGAGCACCCCGCAGGATATCGAGCAGCTGCAAGCCGTCCACGCCAGGCAGCATGATGTCGAGCAGCACTACGTCGGTGACTGGCCCGTCCAGAATGGCCGCTACGCCCTGAATCCCGTCGCACGCTTCAAGCACGCGCCAGCCCTGCTGCTCCAGAATGAATCCCAGCAGATAGCGAATGCCAGGGTCGTCCTCTACCACCAGCGCAACCGGCTTCTTCCCCTGCGCCTGCTCTTCGTCTTCCAGGTCCATGGCCGGGACGGTGTCCGGCGAGACCAGAAGAGACGAAACACGGTCGCATAGATGCTGCGGTTCAAAAGGTTTGGCAATAACGTCTACGGCGCCCAAGGCCCGAAAGTCCGCAATCCGCCGAGCGCTCGTGTGGGCTGTCAAAAACACGGCGGGTACATGTTTTAGCGCAGGTTGGCCACGCAGGGCCAGCAGCGTCTGCGGCCCGTCCATGCCGGGCATGGACCCGTCCAGCACCAACAGCGAGGGCGAGAATGCCGCCGTACGGTCAACAGCCTCCCGGCCGGAGCCCAGCGCCAGCACCTCGTGGCCGCCCAACTGCTCCAGCGCAAATTGTGCGACAAGACGAATGTCTTCCTCGTCGTCCACAATCACAATGCGATGCCTGCTCACGGTACGGCAGGCAGCACGACGTGAAAGCAGGTGCGGCCCGGCTCGGAGCTGTATCCGATGGAGCCACCCATCTGCTCGATCATCTGCTTGGCAATTGACAGCCCCAACCCGGAGCCGCCCTTGGGCCGGCTGGTGTTCATGTCGGCTTGGGCAAAGCGCCGGAAGAAGCGCGCGCGGAAGGCTTCTGGAATGCCGGCGCCATGGTCGGTGACCTGAAGCCGGACGCCCGAGCCTTCGCGGGATGCTTCAAGCAGGATGCGGCTGCCCTGGGGCGCAAACTTGAGGGCGTTGGAAACGAGATTGGCCAGCACCTGGTCCAGGCGCTGCGCATCGGCCTTGAGCTGCAGGGCGTCATGGGGCTCAATGGTCAGCTCAACGCCGGCGGTCCGTACCATAGTTTCGTAGGCCTGCGCTGCCCGCCCCAGCGCAGCTGACGCGTCAAGCGACTCGATGTTGAACTCTATCCGTCCCGAGGCAATTTTTTCCAGGTCAAGAATGTCGTCGACGATGACGCGCAGGCGCTCGGAGTTGCGGGCCGCCAGCGCGACCAGGCGCGTGGCGGGTTCGGGCAAGACGCCTGCTGCGCCGCCCTCAAGCAGCTTGACGGCGCCGTGGATGGATATCAGCGGGGTGCGCAGCTCATGGCTCACCACCGACACAAACTCGTTTTTCATGCGCTCGATTTCCTTGCGCTGCGTGATGTCCTGCACCACGGACAGAATGACCGGTCGCCCGAAGCTGGACACCAGCTGCCAGCGCGCCTCCATCGGGCAGGTGTCGCCGGTGATGCGCTTTCGCACGCCTTCAAACACCACGTAGGGCGCGCCCTCCCTCAGCTTGCGGACATGGTTGTCAAACCGCATGCGGTAGGGGTCGTGCGTCACATCCATGGGGGTCATGGTGCGCAGCTGCTCCAGCGTGTAGCCCAGGCTTCTGACAGCGCTGCCATTGGCGTAAAGGTAGCGCAGGGTGTCGGGGTCGGTGACCAGGACTTCTTCGGACACCGTGTCGTCAGCGCGCCAAACCATTGCAGCAGGCGGCTCTGGCGCGCGGCTTCAAGCACGGCCATCAACACGTCTGCCAGCTGGGCAAGCGATTTCTTCTGGTGCTCGTCCAGCGCCTTGGGCTCGGAATCCAGCACACACAGCATGCCGGTAGGGTTGCCCTTGTCGCTGTTGAGCGGGCTGCCGGTGTAGAAGCGAATGTTGGCGTTGGCCAGCATCGGGTTGCCGACAAAACGCTCGTCAAGCTCGGTGTCGGGCACCTCGAACACGCCCGGCTCAAGGATGGCGTGTCCGCAAATGCTTTCAGCACGTGAGGTTTCGCCCGGCGCGCTGCCGTATTCAGCCTTGAACCACTGCCTGTCGCTGTCAATCAGCGTGACCGCCGCATAACGCGAGCCGCAAATGGCGGCGGCCAGCTCGGCGATTTCATTGAAGATCTTTTCGGCCGGCGTATCGAGCACGCCGCCGTCGTGAAGATCGGCCAGCCTCTCGGCTTCGTTGGGTGGCAGGGTGGGGGCAATCATGGGTTGTGCAGGTTGGCGGTGATCTTACCCGGCCCGCGTGATCCGTACCGAGCGAACAGCATTTTTGGCAACAAGTGAAGCAGCGCTTTATTCCTACAAAACGCGACATGTCGCGGGCGTAGGTTGACTCAACCACAACTTAAGGAGTACGACATGCCCAACCCGAACAACAAGACCAAGATGACTGGCGACACACATTTGCCTGACATGGAATCAGAGCTACCGCTAGAAGATGGCAGCACTGGCGCTGTGGGCGCCGACGGTACGCCCAGCGGCCGGGCCAGCCAGGACAGTGGCCAAAACCAGCCGGGCCGGGGGCAAGCAAAAAGCCGGCATTGCACAGGAAGGAGACGAAGGGTGGAAGGGCAGGCAAGGCCAGGGAGGTTCTGGCGCCAGCTCTGGCGCGGGCTCCGACCGCAGCAGCTAATTAACCAAGCTGGAAGTGACGGACGAGGTGCGGCAACTGCGCGAGGGCGTGCTGCTGTCGGAGCTGCATCTGGACAACAACTTCACAGGCTGGGAACACGCCGCGCTGATCGAGTGGCCCGCCGACAAGCAAGCCCCGCAGCGCAGCCTGCTGATACAGGCGCAGGCGCCGTTGGACTAATTTGTGCTGTATTGCCCGCAGGACTACGACTACTTCTGCGCGGAGCCGGTGAGCCAGTGCACCGACTGGCTGAACCTGCTGCCCCAGCACCGCCAGGCGGCGCTGGGCGGCAGCACACTGACCCCCGTTGAACCCCTGGAAGCCGCCTTCAGCCTGACGCCCCGCTGCGTGTGACACGGGGGTGCGCGGTCTGACCCGCCGCACAGTTCGAAGCTTGATCAGCCCAGAAGGCGGGCCAGGTCTTTCATGTCGGTGAAAATGTCCGCGACACCCACCGCCCGCAACGCCGCCGGCGCATCATGCCCAGCCTCTGCCGGGCTGTAGCCAAACACCGTGGCACCAGCTGCCACGCCAGACATGACGCCGGTCACGGTGTCTTCCACCACCGCACAGCGCTTCGGATCAACACTCAGAGCCGCGGCGGCCGCCAGGTAAACATCGGGGGCGGGTTTGGAGCGCGGCAGCTCATGGCCGCTGAAGATGCGGTCCTTGAAGTACGGCATGAGGCCGCATTTTTCGAGTTGCAGCTCGACCTTGAAGCGGTCAGCGCCCGAAGCGCAGGCGATGCGGCCCTGGTACAGCGTATGGATTTGCGCCACCGCTTCAAGCGCACCGCGAATGGGCAGCAGGCCTTCGGCCAGCCCTTCGTTGCGCCGGCCACGAAACTCGTGCAGCCACTCATCGGTCAGGGGGCGGCCGGTTTTTTCCTCAATCAGGGCGGCCTCGTCTTTGACGGCCTTGCCAATGAACAGGCGCATGCATTCGGCGCTGCTGAGCTTCCAGCCGGCTTCTTCCAGCATGTCGCGCAGCACGCCATTGGTAATCGGCTCGCTGTCCACCAGCACACCATCACAGTCAAACAACACCGCGTCAAACTTCAACAAGGACATTTTTTACTACCAATTTAATAGCTGCTAGCGCGATCCCGGCAAGGGCCAGAGGCCGATTTGTCACTCCATCACAGCTGGTCGCCGCCTACATAGTACCAACGACCATCTTCGCGCAGAAAGCGGCTGCGCTCGTGCAGACGCAGCGCCGGGCTGCCCGGAGTTTTCTGGCGGGCGACAAATTCAACTTCGGCGTGTGTGGCATCCAGCACGCGGTGTTGCCGCACCTCCAGACCCAGCCATTTCACGCCGGGGTCAAACTCAATGGCCGCTGGGCGCTGGCTGGTGTGCCAGGTGGCCAGCAGGTAGTCGGCCCGCTGCAGCACAAAGGCGGTGTAGCGTGAGCGCATCAGCGACGCGGCATCGGGTGCCGGTGTGCTTTCGAAGTCGTTGATGAAACGCCCGCAGCAAACGCCCAGCGCCAGCGGCTTGTTCGCTGCGCCGGTTCGGCCGCAGGGGCAAGGCGCCGAAGCGGGTGGGAAGGGCAGCGGCATCAGCCGCTGGCCCTGGCCGCCTTGCGCTCTTCCTGCGTTTCGGTCGGTGCGCCCTGCTTGAGCCATTCGGCATAGCCGCCGTCGATGTGGGCGACATTGCGCATGCCCATGTCCTGCAGCGTTTTGGCGGCCAGTGCGCTGCGCCAGCCGGCGCCGCAGAAGAGGATGAACTCTTTGCCCTCGTCGGCAAACAGCGGCTTGTGGTACGGCGAGGCCGGGTCCACCCAGAACTCCAGCATGCCGCGCGGCGCGTGGAAGGCGCCGACCACGGTGCCGGCGCTCAGCTCGCGCACGTCGCGGATGTCGACGATCTGCACCTGCGGGTCGTTCATCCTGGCCCTGGCCTCTGCAACGCTGTAGGTGGTGACCTGCGCCATCGCCTCGTCAACGAGGGCGCGAAATCCTTTGGTGATGGGCATTTTTACTGACTCCTGCTGAGGTGGTTTGCGCGCCTAGATTACGGGTCACGCCCGCAATGACAGGACAGTTTAAGCCCCTCCCCGTCAAGCGGGGGCCGCCCCCGGCAAGGGGGAGGAGGCTACACGCAGTGAGCCTCAACGGGGGTGGGCCTGGTTTTCCCGGGCTTGACCGGTATCCAGGTGCATCAACTACCGCCACTGGTACGCCTGCATGGATTGCGGATCTAGCCCGCAATGACAAGCTCCTAAGTCAGTGCACGTTGAATGATGATTTTCTGAACATCGCTCGTGCCTTCGTAAATCTGGCAGACACGCACATCGCGATAAATCCGTTCCACCGGGAAGTCGCTGACGTATCCGTAACCACCCAGGGTCTGGATCGCGGCGCTGCAGACTTCTTCGGCGATCTCACTGGCAAAAAGTTTGGCCATGGCCGCTTCCTTCAGGCAGGGCAGGCCTGCGTCACGCAAACTCGCCGCGTGCCAGATGAGCTGACGCGCGGCTTCGAGCTTGGTCGCACAGTCAGCCAGGCGGAAACCGACCGCCTGGTGGTTAAAGATCGCGGTGCCGAAACTCTGGCGCTCTTTGGAATAGTGCAGGGCAAACTCAAACGCACTGCGCGCCATGCCCACACTTTGCGCGGCAATGCCAATGCGCCCGCCTTCCAGCCCACCGAGCGCAATCCTGTAGCCCTCGCCTTCCGCGCCAATCAGGTTCTCGACAGGGATGCGGCAGTTGTCGAAGTTGATCTGCGCGGTGTCGCTGCTGTGCTGACCCAGCTTGTCTTCAAGCCGCGCGACGACGTAACCGGGCGCATCGGTCGGCACCATGAAGGCGCTCAAGCCTTTTTTGCCAGCGCCCTTGTCAGTGACAGCGATGACCACCGCCGCATGGCCGTTTTTGCCGCTGGTGATGAACTGTTTGACGCCGTTGAGGACGTAGCCGTCGCCGTCCTTCACCGCCGTGGTGCGCAGTGACGACGCGTCGCTGCCCACATGCGGCTCGGTCAGGCAGAACACGCCCAGCATGTGGCCCTGCGCCAGCGGTGTCAGCCACTGCTTTTTCTGGGCCGCATTGCCGTAACGCATCAGGATGGCGTTGACCGGGCAATTCGTGACGGAAATCGCCGTGCTGGTGCCACCGTCACCGGCGGCGATTTCTTCCAGCACCAGCGCCAGCGTCAGGTAGTCGAGGTTGGCGCCGCCCCACTCTTCCGGCACACAAATGCCGTAGGCGCCGAGGGCGGCCAGGCCCTTGTGCGCCTCGACCGGAAAGTGGTGCTCTTTGTCCCACTTCGCGGCATGGGGCCAGAGTTCGGTTTGCGCAAAGTCGCGCACCGCGTCGCGAATCTGTTCCTGCTCGGAATTAAGTATCAAATCGGCCTCCAGCCCATAGGGAATGTGCGCAAGCAGCTATGCTATTTATAGCAATTCAAGAGCCAGTGCCGTGCCTTCACCGCCCCCAATGCACAAGGTGGCGACGCCTTTTTTAAGGCCGCGGGCTTGCAGCGCATGGATCAGCGTGACGATGATGCGCGCGCCGCTGGCGCCAATCGGGTGGCCCAGCGCGCAGGCGCCGCCGTTGACGTTGACGATGTCATGACTGATACCCAGCTCTTTCATGGCGGCCATGGGCACCACGGCGAAGGCCTCGTTGACTTCCCACAAGTCCACGTCCTTGACGCTCCAGCCGATTTTCTTGAGCAGCTTGTTGACGGCGCCGACCGGCGCGGTGGTAAACCACTCGGGTTCTTGCGCAAAGGTGGCGTGGCCGACGATGCGGGCAATCGGCTCGGCACCGAGTTCTTTGGCGGTCGATGCGCGCGCCAGCACCAGTGCGGCAGCACCGTCGTTGATCGACGAGCTGGACGCGGCGGTGATGGTGCCGTCTTTCCTGAACGCGGGTTTCAGCGTGGGGATCTTGTCGAGCTTGACCTTGCCCGGACCTTCGTCGATGGAAATCACCGTCTCACCACCGCGGCCCTTGACGGTGACCGGCGTGATCTCGGCCTTGAAGGCGCCGGATTCGGTGGCGGCCTTGGCGCGGTTCACGCTGGTCGTGGCAAAGGCGTCCTGCGCTTCGCGCGTGAATTTGTATTTGTCGGCGCACTGCTCGCCAAAGGTGCCCATGGCGCGGCCCGGTTCGTAAGCGTCTTCCAGGCCGTCGAGCATCATGTGGTCAAAAATACGGTCGTGGCCGATGCGCACGCCACTGCGGCCCTTGAGCAGCAAGTGCGGCGCGTTGGTCATGCTTTCCATGCCGCCGGCCACCATCACGTCGCGGCTACCAACCAGCAACTGGTCATGGGCGAGCAGCGTGGCTTCCATGCCGGAGCCGCACATCTTGGACAGCGTGACCGCGCCGGCGCTGGCTGGCAGGCCACCCTTGAAGCCAGCCTGGCGCGCCGGAGCCTGGCCCTGGCCGGCCATCAGGCAGTTGCCAAACAGCACTTCATCAACTTTTTCGGGTGCGATGCCCGAGCGCTCAATCGCGGCCTTGATGGCGGCGCCGCCCAGGTCGTGCGCGGACAGGCTGGAAAAGTCACCCTGGAAAGCACCCATGGGGGTGCGGGCTGCGCCCAGGATGACGATGGGATCGGTGGTGGATGTGGACATGGTTTTCTCCTTGAAGATGATTAAACAAGCTGGATCACGGTGCCGCGCTCTTCTTCAGCGACACGCAGGATGTATTTCTGGAATTGCGGGTCCTCACCGCGCAACAACAGCGGCAGGGCATTGAAAAAACTCTCACGGCGGCACCAGTCGCGAATGTAGTCATCCCAGCTGTTCCAGCGGCGCGCCTCCACGTCGGTCATGCGCTCGCGCCAGGCCACGATGTAGGCGCGCTCAAACAGCGAGATCAGCATCTCGTAGATGATCATGGCGCGTTCGTTCTGCTCGGTCGTGGGGTGTGACAGGGCCTCGTTGGTGCGCAGATGCAGGTCGGGGTTGGCGAGCACCACCTTCAGAAAGTCGTTGTAAGCGTCAGACAGCAACTGGTATGCCTCTTCGTCTTCGTTGTCGCGCTCCTTGCGCTGCTCGAGTGCAAAGAAAATGATGGCAAATGGCAGGGCCAGCGCGGTCACCACGAAGCTGGCGTATTCCCAGGCGTCTCTCATGGCTTGCTTTCGGCCTGGTCTGGCGCGTACTTGCGCACAAAGCGGCGCTCACGCTCGTAGGGAAACACGTCGTGCACATGCCCTGCGGCGATGCGCTCCTTGTGACCTTGCCAGAAGGCGGCCTCCAGCAGGTCCGCATGGTGCTTCATGAACACTTCGCGCACCGCGTTATTGCCCAGCAGGAAAGGGCCGAAAGTTTCCGGGAAGACATCTTTGGGGCCGACCGAATACCAGACCTCGCCGCTCATCTCTTCTTCCTCGTTGCGCGGCGTCGGCACCTTGCGGAAGTTGCAGTCGGTGATGTATTCGATCTCGTCGTAGTCGTAGAACACGACCTTGCCGTGGCGCGTGATGCCGAAATTTTTCCAGAGCATGTCGCCGGGGAAGATGTTGGCGGCCACCAGGTCCTTGATGGCGTTGCCGTACTCCAACACGGCGCGCTCGATCTGGCCCCTGGCGAACGGGTCGTCCACGCCGGCGTCAAACGCTTCCTGCAGGTAGATGTTGAGCGGAATCATGCGCCGCTCGATGTAGACATGTTTGATGATGACCTCTAGCTGGCCGTCGCCGTCGCGGTCACTGATTTCCAACTGGCTGGGAGCGAATTTTTCAATCTCGGCAATCAATTCGTCGTCAAAACGTTCGCGCGGAAAAGCCACCTCGCTGTACTCCTGCGTATCGGCCATACGGCCGACCCGGTCGTGCTGCTTGACCAGCAGGTACTTGCCCTTGATCTGCTCGCGCGTGGTGTCCTTTTGAGGCGGGTAATAATCCTTGATAACCTTGAACACATAGGGAAAAGACGGCAGGTCAAACACCAGCATGACCATGCCCTTGATGCCAGGGGCGATGCGGAACTTGTCGGTGGAATGGCGCAGGTGGTACAAAAAGTCGCGGTAGAACAGCGTCTTGCCCTGCTTGGCCAAACCCAGCGCGTTGTAGATTTCGGCGCGCGGCATGCGCGGCATCATGCTGCGCAGAAACTGCACATAGGCCGAGGGTATGCCCATGTCGACCATGAAGTAGGCACGCGCAAAGCTGAAGAGGATGAGCAGGTCGTCTTCGCCGATCAGCACCGAGTCAATCGCCAGCTTCCCTGATTTGGCATGCAGCAGCGGCAGCGCAAAGGGCAACTCGCTGAATCCGTTGATCAGTTTGCCGACGATGTACGCGCCCTTGTTCCTGAAGAACAGGCTGGACAGCACCTGGATCTGGAAATTGGCGCGCAGCTTCACTTCGCCAAGTCGCTTGTTCAACTCCTCCACCACATAACCGGCGTCACGCGCCAGGTCTTCAAACGCGATGCGGAGCTCGAAGTCACTGACCAGGCGAACCAGGTGTTCGTGGAGCGTGTCGCGCTGGGGGTAATAAGCGCGGTAGGTCGGCCGCGTGGCCAGCTCGTCGTTTTCGATGTATTCGGTGCTGACGGCCGGCCGCACAAAGATGAAGTCGTTGTGAAAATAGCTGCGATGCAGGATTTTGGTGGTGACCGAATTGAAAAAGGTCTCGGCCAGCTCCGGCTGATGGTGGTTCACCAGCAGACCGATGTAATGCAACTTGATCTGGTGCCAGACGTCCATCGGCTGCTCACCGGCCTTGAACTCACGCTCCAGCCGCGTCGAGGCTTCGCGCACCCGCAGGTCGTAGAACTCGATACGCTCGCGCTGCGCACGCTGCTGGCCGTGCCAGTCAGCGGTTTCAAAACGGTGTTTGGCGCGCGCCGACTCGGTGCGAAACAGCTGGTAGTGCCGGTTGAAGCCATCCATCATCGCCTTCGCGATGTCATAGGCTAGGGGCGAGTCCAGACGCTGCGGAAACATGGCAATTATTGTCTACGACGCGCGGCGTGTGTCCCAGACCCGTTCAACCGCCGCGCGGTAGAAATCATCGAGTTCTGCAGGGTTGGAGATGGTCATTTTCAGGTCCTGCAGCAGCCCGTCATGCACGCCAAAGGCCCAGCCGTGGATGCTGACCTTCTGGCCCTTGGCCCAGGCATCGACCATGACGGTGCTGACGCAAACATTGACCACCTGCTCGATCACGTTGAGGTCACACAACGCGTCGGCACGCACGGCGCCCGACAGGCTGTCGAGCAGTTGCCGGTGGCGGTGGCGCACGTCCTGGATGTGGCGTATCCAGTTGTCGGCCAGACCGATGCGCGCGCCGTCGAGCGCCGCCTGCACACCGCCGCAGCCGTAGTGCCCGACCACCATGATGTGTTCGACCTTGAGCATCTCCACCGCGAACTGGATGGCCGATAGCGCATTGAGGTCGGAGTGCACTACGATGTTGGCGACGTTGCGGTGCACAAACACCTCGCCTGGCTCCAGGCCGGTAATCTGGTTGGCCGGCACCCGGCTGTCCGAGCAGCCTATCCACATGTACCTGGGCTTTTGCTGCTTGACCAGGCTGGTGAAAAAACCGGGGCGCTCGCGCTCCATTTGCCCGGCCCAGGCGCGGTTGTGGGAGAAGAGATCTTGAATAGAGGGCATGAAATATCTTATGTATGTTTGCGGTTCATGACATCACGCTATTCGGACAGAGCCTGTCGAAGCCCCTGGGGCAGGGTTCAGGCGAAAGGCAACAAGCTTCCCGTCCACGACTTACGGAAGTGTCATTCAACAGCCAGGTCAGCACCGCGTGGCGCACAAAGGCCCGTCGTCAGGTTGCGGACAATCAAAACTTGTCGGGACGAACAATTTCGACGTCCTGGAGAAAAGCCACCATCGCATAATTGTCGTAATAGCGGATCAGGAAATCTTGCAACACCGTTTCCGCCAGCGCGCGCGTGCAAATGACCTCGATGCGGATGTTGGCGGCCTCTCCCCATGCCGCGTCACGTACGCCACGGCTGCCCTGCCCGCGGGCATCCAGAACGGTGTAGCCGCGTACACCCAGCTGCTTGAGGTCGCGCAGCATGGTTTTTTCCATGGCCGCTTCGGTGATCACGGTGAGTACGGTTCTCTTTTCCAGCTGCAGGGTCATGGTGCGGCTCCGACGATTTGGCTGGCCAGCCAGTGGTACAGCGGAATACCGGCCAGAATGTTGAAGGGAAAGCTAACCCCGAGCACGGCGGCCAGCGACAGGGTCGGATTGGCTTCTGGCAATGCGAGGCGCATCGCTGCTGGCACCGCGATGTAGGACGCACTCGCCGCCAGGGTGGCGAGCAGCGTCGCGCCTCCCACCGACAGCCCCAGCATCACGCCGCAGCCCAAGCCCAGCAGCGCCGACAACACGGGCATGAGCAGGCCAAAAGCGATCATAAATACGCCGCGCTGGCGGAAGCCGCTCAGCTGACTGCTCACAATCAGACCCATCTCCAGCAGGAACAGCGCCAGCGCACCTTTGAACAAATCGTAAAAAAGCGCCTTGACAGGCGCAAGCCCCTCAGGACCCGCTGCCCAGCCGATCGCCATGCCGCCCATCAGCAGGAACACCCCTTTGCCCAGAAACGTCTCATGGGCCAGTCCTTTCCAGTCGGTTTTTTTGCCCAGGCCGCGCGCCAGCAAGATGCCCACCATGATCCCAGGCACCTCCATGACGGTCAGGAAAACCGCAACTTGCGGCTCGTAACTGATGCCACGGGCCAGCAACCAGTTGGCGCCCACGGCAAAGGTGGCCACGCTCACCGAGCCGTAATGGGCGGCAATAGATGCGGCGTCTGTCCGAGGGAAGCGCCCCACGGTGCGCAGGATGGCGAAGGCGATCAGCGTCAGCGCCACACCCAGCAGCATCACGGCACCCAGCTGCGGTAGTAGCGGGCCGAGTGCCTGGGTTGCCAGACCCTCGCCGCCTTTGATGCCGATGGTCAGCAACAGGAAAATCGACAGGGTTTCATACAGGCTGGAAGGTAGTTTCAGCTCCGAGCGGACCAGGCCCGCGGCAAGGCCAAGCAGAAAAAAGAGGATGACGACGTCGTTCATGATGCGGGGTTGCCGTGGAGGGATGTCGTCATGAAAGGTATTCTCACCTGCCGCGCCCCGTTGATTTACATTGTTTCGGCAAACAACTCGCGACCGATCAGCATGCGGCGTATCTCGCTGGTGCCCGCACCAATCTCATACAGCTTCGCATCGCGCCAGAGCCGGCCCAGCGGGTAGTCGTTGATATAACCGTTGCCGCCAAAAATCTGCACACCTTCGCCAGCCATCCAGGTGGCTTTTTCAGCACACCAGAGAATGACCGAGGCGCAGTCCTTGCGCACTTGGCGCACGTGTTCGGTGCCCAACATGTCGAGGTTTTTGGCGACGGTGTAGGCAAACGAGCGGCCGGCCTGCAGCACGGTGTACATGTCGGCGACCTTGCCCTGGATCAACTGGAACTCGCCAATGCTGGTGCCGAACTGCTTGCGGTCGTGAATGTAGGGTATCACGTTGTCCATGACCGACTGCATGATGCCCAGCGGCCCGCCGGTGAGCACCGCGCGTTCGTAGTCGAGTCCACTCATCAGCACCTTGGCGCCGCTGTTGAGCCCGCCCAGAATGTTTTGCGCCGGCACCTCGACATTGCTGAACACCAGCTCGCCGGTGTGGGAACCGCGCATGCCCAGCTTGTCGAGCTTTTGCGCAACCGAAAAACCCTTCATGCCTTTTTCGACCAGGAAGGCGGTGATGCTGTGCGCGCCGCGGTTCGCCGACGGGCCGCCCCTAGGCGAACCAGCCCCCCCGGGGGGCAGCGAAGCGTGGGGGCCGTCATCCCCGGGCTCGGTCTTGGCGTAGACCACCAGGGTGTCGGCGTCGGGGCCGTTGGTGATCCACATCTTGCTGCCATTGAGCAGGTAATAACCGCCCTTGTCTTCAGCCTTGAGCTTCATGCTGATCACGTCGCTGCCGGCGCCGGGCTCACTCATGGCCAGCGCACCGACATGTTCGCCGCTGATCAGCTGGGGCAGGTATTTCGCGCGTTGGGCATCTGTGCCGTTACGCTTGATCTGGTTCACACACAAGTTGCTGTGCGCGCCGTAAGACAGCCCCACCGAAGCGCTGGCCCGGCTGATTTCTTCCATCGCGATCATGTGCGCGAGGTACCCCATGTTGGCGCCGCCGTATTCCTCGCTGACAGTGATGCCAAGCACGCCGAGGTCACCCATTTTTTGCCAGAGGTCTACGGGAAACTGGTCATTGCGGTCGATCTCGCTGGCGCGTGGCGCAATTTCGGCCTGCGCAAATTCGCGCACGGCATCGCGCAGTGCGTCGATGTCTTCACCGAGCTGGAAGTTGAGGCCTGGCAGGTTGTTCATGGAGTCTCCTTGAGATTCAATTCTTGACGTCGTCACGGCCGGTGATGGTCATCAGCGTGGCGCCCAGGGTGGCGACCAGCTTTTCACGCCCGTCGTCGATGGCGTATGCCCGGCCTTCGGTGACGGTGACGGTGCGGCCGGGCTTGATGACCTGTCCGACCATGCGAAAACGCTGGCCTTTGGCGGGCGCCAGCAGGTTGATCTTGAATTCGATGGTCAATACACCGGAGCCCTCTGGCATCAGCGTGAAGCCCGCATAACCGCAGGCCGAGTCCAGCGCCGTCGCCACCATGCCGGCATGCAAAAAGCCATGCTGCTGGGTCAGGCCGGCGGCCCAGGGCAGCTCGATCACCACACGCCCGGGTTCGATCGCACCCAGCGAAGCGCCAAGAGTGGCCATCGCACCCTGCAGCGCAAAGCTGTCCCGCACGCGGGCCGCGTAACCCTCGTCTTTTGGCTTGAAGTCAGGCTGATCCATGCGCGGTCTCGCTTTTTTTGGTTGACGTTTACGTAAACGTCAATTATGGCTTATTTTGCTTTTTTGCTGGTCTTGGACAGCAGCGCGCGGGCCTCCTTCTCGTGCACTTTCACTTCTTCCAGGTTCGCCTGCAGGTCGGCCATCTGCTCTTCGAGTTGTTTGCGGTGCTGGGCCAGCACAGCCAGGAACTTGGTCAGTTGCGGCCCGGTGTCACGCGGGCTGTCGTAGGTGTCGATGATTTCACGCGCCTCGGTCAGGCTCAGGCCCAGGCGCTTGGCACGCAAGGTCAATTTGAGCCGGGTGCGATCACGGGTGGTGTACACCCGGCTGCGCCCGCCCGGCCCTTCGCGCTGCGGCTGCAGCAGCCCCATGTCTTCATAAAACCGGATCGCGCGCGTGGTCAGGTCAAACTCTTTGGCCAGGTCGCTGATGGAATAGGTGGTGCTTGCCATGTGTGTGAAACCGGGGTGACAGGAAATCAGGTGTAATGGGTCCTCTGTTTACGTTAACGTAAACGTCAATGAATCGGTGATCTTACAAGATGAATGCACAGGAAGCGCAACTTCTCTACCCCTGGGGCGACGCCTTGCCGGCCGCCGGCAGCACGCTGGAGGTGGCGCCTGGCGTCAAATGGATGCGCATGGGTCTGCCGTTTGCGCTGGATCACATCAACCTGTGGCTGCTGCGCGACGAGCTTGACGGCCCGCAAGGCAGGCGGCAGGGCTGGACCGTGGTTGATTGCTGCGTCAGCCGGGACGAAGCGAAAGCCCAGTGGGAACAGATTTTTGCCTGCGAGCTTGAAGGCCTGCCGATCCTGCGCGTCATCGTGACACACATGCATCCTGACCACCTCGGGCTGGCGCACTGGCTGTGCGAACGCTGGAAAGCGCCGCTGTGGATCAGCGCCACCGACTACAACACGGCCAGTCTGAGCATTCGCGGCAGCACCGGTTTTGGCGGTGAAAATTCAGCCGGGTTTTTTGCCTCGCACGGCTTGACCAACGCCGACTACCTGGAGCAGATTCGTGGCCGCAGCAACTACTACCCCGGACTGGTGCCGGCCGTCCCCAGCAGTTTTCACCGCATGATGGATGGACAGGTGATTCGCATCAGCGGGCGCGATTGGACCTGCATCAGCGGCTACGGCCACGCGCCGGAACACATCGCGCTGACCTGCGAGGCGCTCAAGGTGCTGATATCGGGCGACATGGTGCTGCCGCGCATCTCGACCAACGTCAGCGTCTATGACGTGGAGCCCGAGTCCAACCCATTGACGCTGTTTCTCGAATCCATCGACAGGTTCAGACCCCTGGATGCCGACACGCTGGTGCTGCCGTCTCATGGCAAGCCTTTTCGCGGCCTGCATACGCGGATTGACCAGTTGCATGATCACCACCGCGACCGGCTGGCTGAAGTAATGCAGGCCTGCACAGCCAGTCCCTGCAGCGGCGCCGACATCTTGCCAGTGATGTTCAAACGCCCGCTGGACCTGCACCAGACCACCTTTGCCATGGGTGAGGCCGTGGCCCACCTGCATACGCTGTGGTTCGAGGGCAAGCTGCGACGTACGCTGAACAGCGACGGCATCTACCGGTTTGAGCCCGCCTAGAAATATTGCCCCCACGTTCGCTCTACCAGGGACCCTCTGCATAACTCCCGCCATGCGCGTTCGGGTCCACAACGGGATGATTTGCTTGCCAACACCGTGCAGCGTGTGCTGAAGCACACGCAAGGGGTTTGGTGAGGAAAGCGCCCGTTTTGGTCCGAACCCGAAGGGGCGCGGTTTTGCGGGCGATCCGCTTCGTTACAAAACCAGGCAAGGCAGAAAGCCTTGCCTTGGGTTTTGCGCCTCACGGCTCGTCCCGCAAAAGCCTCGCCGCGCGCGGCGCGAGTTATGCAGAGGGTCCCCGCGTGTAGCTCTCTGCCCCGCCGAGGGGGCTAATTTTCCTTGGGGCGGCCCGGCGGAAAATCCCGGCTACCCCCTTGCGGCAGCGACATAAAGAAACTGGCACCGCCGTTGTCTGCGGTGGTGGCCCAGACAGCGCCACCGTGACGCTCGGCCACCCGTTTGACGATGGCCAGGCCCAGACCACCGCCAGGAAAATCAGCGGACGAATGCAAACGCTGAAAGGCGGTGAACAGTTTGTCAGCATAGGCCGCATCGAAACCGGCCCCGTTGTCCGCCACCATCAGCACGCGGTCACCCAGGGATGCGCCAGCCACCAGCGCGACTTTGATCCAGCCCTGTTCTTTTTTGGCGGTGAACTTCCAGGCGTTTTCCATCAGACAGTCCACCGCCGTGACCAGCAGATTCTTGTCGCCAAACATCGGCAACGTCTGCGGGATCTCAAGCACCAGTTGACGCTGCGGCTCGCGCTTGCGCCAGTCCTCGATCAGCCGGTGGCACAACGGAGCCAGGTCCACCGGCTCGGGGTTGAGCATCACGCCCGGCAAATGGGCCAGCGTACGCAGGTCGTCGATGAGTTTGGCCAGTTGGCGGGTGCTGACGCGGATACGCGCAAGGTAATGACGGCCCTGTTCGTCGAGCGCGACCGAATAACGCTCCGCCAGCACGGCCGCGAAACCGCTGACGACATGCAGCGGCGCCTTCAGATACTCGGACATCGCTTGCGTGAAGGTGTGGAGCTCCTGGCGGCTGCGGTGCAGGTCGGTGCCGCATTGCGCGATACGCTGCTCCAGCGTGTCGTTGAGCTGGTGCAACTGGATGTCGGCAAAATGCCGCGCCCCGACATCCACCACGCTGACCAGTGCGGCTGGCCGCTCAAACCATTGCACGGTGCTGCAGGCCAGCTCCACCAGCACCAGTTCGCCATTCATCTTGCGCTGTGTGCAGACCCGCATCTGCTGCTGGAAGTCACCGCCAGGCAGGCTGGCCAGCCAGCGCACCGCCTCTCCGTCCGGAAAAAAGGCCTCGACCTTCGGCAGGGCCGTGGTGTCGACCGGCAGGCCGTAGAAAGCAGCCGCGGCCTTGTTGAGCGCCAGCACACGCCGGGAATCGGCATCCAGCAGCCACATGGCTTGGGTGTTGCCGTCGAAAAGACTCTGGTTGCACAACTCACTGCCCTGCAGCAGCAGCAAAGCCTGGCGGGTGTCGCTGACATCGCGCAGGTTGACCACGATGCCGCAGGCATGCGGCCTGAGGCCGTACTCGATCCACTGGTCCTCGAACGAATCGTGGACAACAAAGGCATGCGAAAAACCGCCTTGCAAAGCTTGCTCGGAAAGGCTGCGGTGGTTTTCCGCAACCAGATCCGGGACGGCTTCCCAGAACTCCATTCCGGGCAAGCTGGCGCCGGACGAATGAATCAACGTCTGCGCCTGGCTGTTGAGCGCCACGATTTTCCAGTCAGCGTCGAGCACGATGATGCCCTGACTGGCCAGTTCCAGACTGGCCTGAAAACCCTTGCCGTCGGCCGATTCGCTGCCGGCGAGGGTGTGAGCCCAGACCGGTCGAGGTCGGCCCGACCGGAGCGCTTGCAGCCACGCGCGGAACACGGCCAATGGAGACTGCACGGTAGCCGCTTTTTCCAGGCGCCGGTGCGCGTTAGTACTGCAACCCGGAAGTAGCGGAACATGATGAAAGTGATGGATTCGTGCCCAGGGCAAGGCGCAAGCCGCAGCGAAGGCTGTACGCCTTCGCAAGGGTTGCAACGCCGCCATGGGTGCGAAGAAGCGCTTTCATGTTTCGCTATTTTCGAGGTGCAGTACTGTGCTTCAACGCCACTTCCGGTTGGCCACCAACAGTGCTGTCACGTAGCCGTGCAGCCAATCGAAGTTGATGGGTTTTTCGAGGTGATGCGAATTGGGTGGAAGCCCGCCGCGCTCTGCCACCGCCTGCCGGGGCAGGCCACTGATCACCAGGATTTGCATAGCCACCAGTTGCTGGTTGCGCTTGAGCGCGCGCAACATCTCCATGCCATCGACACCGGGCATGTTCAGGTCCGTGATCAACAGGTCCGGCCGCATGGTGGCGATGTCCATCAGGGCTTCGAGCGCGGAGGGCAGGAAGCTGCAGTCCACCGCCATGTCCCACTCCTCGAAATGGGCCTTGTAGAGCTCGCGCGCGTCTTCGTCGTCCTCCACCACCAGAACGCTCAAGCGGCTGCGCGGATCGGGGTCTGCGGGCGCCAGTTGCGGACTGTGTTTTTGCAGGTAGGCGTTGATGGCACGCAATGACAGCCGGCGGTGACCGCCCAGTGTTTTCCAGGCCTCAATTTCGCCCTTTTCAACCAGGGCCTGCACGGTAGCGACCGACAAGCCCAGCAGCTTGGCGGCATAGGTGGTACCGCAGTAGTCGTCGCTGGAGAAATCATTGGCCGTGATGGCGCTCTCAAAAGTCTGGGGTTCACGTGGCATAGGACTGACCCAAAAAAGTTAGAAATTCTAATTTAATAGATTTATTGAATTTAATCAATCGAATTGATTTTTATCAATTTAACTTCTTGTGCTTGAGCTTGTGCTTGTGCTTGTGCTTGTGCTTGGGCTTGGGCTTGGGCTTGACATCAGGACAGCGGCAGGACCGAGGGCAAGGTGAAAAAGAAGGTCGCGCCTTTGCCCGGCTCGGATTCGGCCCACACCCGGCCGTGATGACGCCCAATGACCCGGCTGACTGTTGCCAACCCCACGCCGGTTCCAGGGAACTCACTGACCGCATGCAGACGCTGAAAGGTATTGAAAAGTTTGTCCGCATACGCCATGTCAAAGCCGGCGCCGTTGTCCTTGACAAAAAAAGCAGGCACACCCGCGGCATCTGCAGCGTGTCCCACCGTGATCAAAGCTTGCGACCGTTGGGAGGTAAATTTCCAGGCGTTGCCAAGCAGATTTTCCATCACCACGCGCAGCAGGCGCCCGTCGCCGCGTGCCTGCAAACCATGTTCAATGCTGATAACCGCCACGCGCTCAGGGTTGCGGCCCCGGCATTCCTCGGCGATCTCACGCGCGAATGCACTCAGGTCGACAGTTTCATCACGCATTTGCATGCGCGAAACCTGCGCGAGGGACAGCAGGTCCTCGATCAATCGCCCCATCTGCGCGACGCCGGCCTGGATACGCGACAAGTAATGCTGCACTTTTTCACTGGCGTTGCCAGCATCGAGCTGCTTGGCCAGCAGGCGGCTGAAACCGTCCACCGTGTTCAGCGGTGAGCGCAAGTCATGGGAGACGGAATAGGAAAATGCCTCCAGCTCCTGGTTGGACAGGCGCAAGGCTGTCTCTGTCGCCTTGATTTCGGTCACATCCGCATCAATGCCAACCCAGAACAACACGTCGCCCTTGTCATCGAACACAGGAGACGCCCGGTAAGACATAGTGTGGTACGTGCCATCCTGGGCAAGCATGCGGCGCAAGCCAACGTAGGGCGTGCGGGTCTCGTAAGCAGCCCGCCAGTTGGCGGTCATGTCGTCCAGGTCATCGGGATGAACAGCGGCCAGCCACTTGTTGCCCATCCAGTCATCGGGCGTGCCGCCCATCAATTCATACCACTTGCGATTGGCATAGGTCACGCGGCCTTCAGGTTCAGCGTTCCAGATAACCTGCGGCGCCTGCTCGGCCAGCACCCGGAACAGGGCTTCCTGCCGCGCCAGGGCGGCGGTCCGCTCGGCGACTTTTTCTTCCAGCCCGAGGTTGAGCTGGTGCACCTGCTCAAACAACCGGGCATTTTCAATCGCAATCGAGGCGAGCTGCGCGAGCTCGACCGCCACATACTGGTCCTGCACAGTGAACTCACCCTCGTATTTGTCGGTGAGCTGCAGCAGCCCCACGTTCTCGCCATCGCGCCCGGTCAAAGGCACGGCCAGCCAGCCCCGCATGGCCGGGGCTTGCTCCATATTGCCAGCGAACCCGCGCCAGCGTGGATGCGCCTCCAGCTCCGCCTGGCTCAGGCGCACCGGGCTGTTGGTTTCACAGACGATGAAAGTGATGCCGCTCCCATGCGACTGGCCGACAAAGTCACGGCAGTTGGCATATTTGTCCGAGAAAGACACGGCATTCATTGCTGACGCCGACTCGCCTCGTGCCACCAGGCTCACCACCGCCTGGTGTGCGCCGACGACGGCCCTGACCTGGTCCACGGTTTCCTGCAGGGTGGCGTCCAGCGTGCGACGGTTGGTGATGGCCTGGGTCGCTTCGGCGGCGCGCTGCAAGGTGAACAGGTAGGCCTGAATCTCGTTCTCGGCTCTTACCTGGGCGGTCACGTCCAGCCCGACCACAAACCGCGCCGGTCGGCCGTCGTAATGCACGAGGCGGGAAACAGTTTCGACATGGAACTCGCTGCCGTCCTTGCGCTGGTGCAAGCGGCGGTTGACGTCTTCCCGCTGCCCGCTGGCAATTTCAGCCCGCAGGCGCCGGCCTTCGATGTCCGATCGGATGTCAAAGATGTCCATGCCGAGGAACTCCTCGCGCGTGTAGCCGTAACGCCTGATACACGCTTCGTTGACCGCCATGAACGCCTGGCTCTTGACATCAACCACCCACATCGGCGCCGGCGCGGACTCAAAAAGCGCGGCGTAACGTTGCTCACTGTCCACCAGCGCCTGCTCGGCCAGCTTGCGTTTGGTGATGTCGCGCTCCACCGCCACGAAGTGTGTGAACTGGCCCTTGTCGTCAGCGAGGGGGACCACATCGATATCAAGCCAAAACTCCTCGCCATTTTTTCTGTAATTGATCAGCTCCGCGCGCACCGGCTTCATTTGCTTGAGCGCAGCGCTTATGCGGTCGAGTTCAGCGCGCTGCGTTTTCGGCCCCTGCAGGAAACGCGGCGACCAGCCCAACACTTCCTCACGGCTGTAGCCGGTGCGGCGCACAAACGCATCGTTGACAAACACGATGCGCGGACCTGGGTCCTTGAGCGGGCTGGCCTCGGTGATCATCACAATGTCATTCAAGCGGGAAATGCTGGTTCCCAGCAGCCGAAGCTGCTCCTGCGATTCGTGTTTTTCAGTGATGTCCTGCAGCGCGCCCACCACACGCACAACTTTCCCGTCTTGCATCAACGCCTGCCCCTGAGTGCGAACCCAGATGCGTCGACCTTTGGCCGTCACCATTGGAAGTTCCAGGTCCCAGGGTGTGCCGTGCTCCATCGCTGCCTGCGCGGCTGCATTCATCATGGGCAGCACCTCAGGCGAATAAAACGCCATGGCCTCAGCGACGCTAACGGGAGTATCTATCTCCACCTCGTGAATGCGGTACACCTGCTCGGACCATATCGCCTGCATGTCGCCCAAGATGACTTCCCATCCACCGATTTTTGCCATGTCACCGGTGCGCCTGAGCATGGCTGTGGTTCGCGCAGCAGCTTGCTGCGCAAGTTTTCGCGTCGTGATGTCCTGCACCACTCCGGCACGCAACCTGCCCGAACCCGCACCGTCGCTGTGCGGCTCGCCAATCTGGTGGATCCAGCGGCTCTGCCCGTCCGGCGTGGTGATGCGATATTCAACGTCGAGTGGCAGGCCGCCCCGCACGGCCTTCTCGCGCAGACGCCCATACTCAACACGATCGTCCGCATGAATCAGACCCATCACGGTGTCGGGCCTGCCGTCGAACTCCTCGCGCGCCAGTCCGTACAGCGCATACACCGCGTCCGACCACCAGAGCAAGCCGGTTGTCATGTCCAGTTCCCAGTTACCGATGCGCCCCAGGCGTTGGGCTTTAAGCAGCTTGCGTTGGACTTCGCGCAGTTGGTCGTAGCTGCGTGTCTGCTCCATCTGCAGCCGCTCAAGGTGTGTGATGTCGCTGAACACCATCAAGGCGCCGACGATGCCGTCAGGGCCGCGCATCGGCCGATAGCTGCAACTGATCAAACGCCCCCCAGTTTCGTGCTGGTTGTTCACAAGGATGTGCAGGGGCCCACCGCTGTCGCCCTGCAAAGCCCTGAACAAGGGGAGCTGCTCGAAGCTGAACAGCGTTTGCGTGCCCGGCACAAACAGGCCCTGACGCTCTGGCCAGCGCGGGGACAGGACCATGGACATCTCGTCGATAGCAAACAACCGGGATGCGGTTTCATTGATCAGCAGCGGCCGCCCGGTGGTGTCAATTGCCATCAGGCCTTCCTGCATGCTGTTGACGGTCAACTCCAGCGTCGCGTAGGCCTGCCGGCTGCGGGCCAACTCATTTTCCACATCCCGTTCACGCTGCTCAAGCGAATCGGCCATCAGGTTGAAGCCTGCGGCAATCCTCGAGAACTCTCCCTGAGGGGTGTTGTTGCGAAGCGGGATGCGGACATTGAGATGGCCCGCTTCCAGCTGGCGCGTCGCATCGAGGATCTGGCGCGTCGGCCCCACAATGGCCGCGCCGCCTATCATCCAGGCCACCCACCCGCCCAGAAAGGCGACCAGCGCCAGCACCGCCAGCTCCAGCCATAGCTGACTTCGGCCCGGACCCACAATCAGGTTACGGTCCAAGCTCACGGACACAAAGACCGCCGTCTCGGCGCGGGCGCTGCTGGGCATGAACGCCCACAGGCGCTCGCGTCCGGCGCCGTCCACGCCCTCGCGCACGCCGGCGCGCCAGGCTTTCACGGCCTCCCGCAGAACCGGGCTGCGAACCTTGTCACCGACCTTGATCGGCAGCTGGGGGGTCCCGGCGAGCAAAGCGCCTTCGCGGTCCTGAACACCGAGGGCGGCACCGACCGGCAGCTGGATGCTGGCAATCGTTCTGGCCATCTGGGCCAGGTCGTATGAGGCAAACACAACGCCCGTCACCTGGCCTTCGGTGTTGATGACGGGCTGGGCATAGGTGATCACCGGCTTGTTGACCAAACGCCCGACCGTGTAAGTGCCGATCACAAAGCGGCGCTGGGTGAGGGCATCGCGAAAATACGCGCGGTCGCCGAGAAACGCTTTGGTGTCGCCGCTCAGCGCATGACAGCGGGTCTGCCCGTCCAGACCAATGACACCCAGGTTGGCATATTCCGGAAGACTGCGGGTCAGGCCCGCGAAGTAGTGGTCACAACCAGAGCTGTCCGTATCCTGCATGCCCGGCAGCGAAGCGAGCAGCGTCAACACCTGGCGCGCCGAATCGGCCACACGCTCCTGACTGACCGCAGCCAGCGATGTGGCGAACTCGAGGTTGCCTTTGGCCCGTTCCACCTCGGCGGCGGCGTTGTGCAGCGCCTTGATGATGGACATGCCGAACAGCGGAACAATCGCCACGACAACCAGCATGACAATACGCGCCCGCAAACTGATCCTGGCCTTCATGGTGTTTCCAGCTGTGTTGATTGACCCGACTGTGAGTCACCCGGCTCAGGCAGCAAAGACAGCCCCGGCACAAGCGAGGCCGGGCAGCGCGACCGGCTGGAGGCCGCGCTCAAACCGTCGCGATGGACTCGTTGACGCGGAGCCAGTAGTGCTGAAGGCGGCTTAATTTTTCGGTGAAGTCGCCGAAATCAATGGGCTTGCGGACAAACCCGTTGGCACCGCTTTGGTAGCAGGCAATGATGTCGGACTGCTCGCTGGACGAGGTCAGCATGACCACCGGCACCAGGGCGGTGAGGGGGTTGGCGCGCACGCTGCGCAGAACGTCCAGCCCCGACAGTTTGGGCAGCTTCATGTCCAGCAGGATGAAGGCCGGCTGCTTGTGTGTGTCACGGCCCGCATGCGCGCCCTGGCCAAACAAATAGTCGAGCGCTTCAGCGCCATCGCGCGCCGTGACGATAGCGGTGTCCGCACCTTGCTCCTGCAGCGTCAGCACAGTCAGTTCCAAGTGGTCGGGGTTGTCTTCCACTACAAGAATCGGGTTGTCGTTCATAAGACTTTCACTGCACCGGTTGTTCGCTACTTACGCTGCCTGTCATTAACTGTCATTTTTGTGACCTTTAGC
Organism: Polaromonas eurypsychrophila; assembly: GCF_014641715.1. Taxonomy (GTDB): domain Bacteria; phylum Pseudomonadota; class Gammaproteobacteria; order Burkholderiales; family Burkholderiaceae_C; genus Polaromonas; species Polaromonas eurypsychrophila. The sequence continues at coordinate 69,628 of NZ_BMIG01000008.1, forward strand.
ATGTTACAGAGGTTCACAAATTTGTCCAGCCGTAGTTGTGCTTAATAACTTTTTCTGCGTCGTTTTTCCGCCGCCAATTTGCCCAGTGCCACTTACCAGCGGGGCACAGCTTCATCCTTCAATTGGCTGCGTAACTCGGCATAGTCGGGCACCACGGTGCGCACTGTATCCCAGAAGCGGGGGCTGTGGTCCATCACACGTAAGTGGCTCAGTTCATGGACCACCACATAGTCGATCACCGACAGCTTGAAATGAATCAACCGCCAGTTCAGCCGTATCGCGCCGTCGGCGCTGGCACTGCCCCAGCGGGTGCCCGCGCTGCTCAGGCTGAGTTTGCGCCATTGCACACCCAGATGCGGAGCAAAGTGATTCAGACGCTCGGTAAAGATTTGTTTGGCCTGCCGCATCAACCAGGCTTGCACCGAGTCGCGTATCTGCTCGGCCGTGGCATCCTGCGCCAGGCCAATGTGCAAGGTTTTCTGCGGGGCTGCGGGGTCGCCGGCAAGTTCGGCGATCTTGAGTTCACCGCCGATGCTGCCGAAGGCGTGGCGCGGGTCGATCACCAGCGTAACGGGCTCGCCGAGGAAAGGCAGCGACGCGCCATCGCGCCAGTCGATGCGGGCGGCTTCAAGGCGGTCGTGCCGCGCGCGGGTTTCCTGCAACTTGGCCACGATCCAGCCAGTTTTTTCCTGCACGGCCTTGTCGATTTCATACAGCGGCACCCATTTGGGCGCACTGACCACCAGCCCTTCGGCGCCCACAGAAAAACCGATGGTGCGGCGCTTGCCACGCCGAAACTGATAAGCCACCACCATGTCACCGAGCAGCGCTTCACGCGTGGCCGCCGGGTGACGGTAGGTGGCCGGTGCCAGTACCTGCTGCAAGGTCTGCGCGGGTAGCAGATCTTCAGGGGTCAGAATTGCTATCTTTTCAGGAGCTGCTTGCTCATGCAGAACATGGGCCGGAGGCCGATTTGACTGTATTTTTCGGGGTCGGCGAGGGCGTGAACCGGCCGGGCTGGCTGGCGCACTGTCAAACAGATCAAGCGTGAACTGGAGAAGCCTTTGCATCATGACAGTTTAGCGCTGCAGTCCCGAATTCAAACCCTGGCGCCAGCAGTTTCTGGATAGGCTTGCGGATCCAGCCGCCGCATCTCGGCTTCAATCCAGGCCTGGACTTCCTGCATCAGTTCTTCGGGCTTGCGGCCGACGCTGCTTATTGGCTTGCCTATCGAGATGTCAACGATGCCCGGCTTCTTGATGAAAGCCTTTCGCGGCCAGCATTTGGCCGAGGTCACCGCGATCGGGATCACCGGCGCGCCGGTCTCGATGGCCAGCCGCGTGCCGCCGGTTTTGTAGACGCCCTGTTGCCCGCGTTCTATGCGCGTGCCTTCGGGGAACATGATGACCCAGACGCCCTGGCTCATGAGCCGGCGACCCTGATCGACCACCTTGTTGAAGGCCTGGGCGCGCTGGCTGCGGTCGATGTGGATCATGTCCATGCGCGACATGGCCCAGCCGAAAAACGGCACGTAAAGCAGCTCTTTCTTGAACACATAGGCCAGCGGGTGCGGCATCAGCGTCGGCATCGAAAAGGTTTCCCAGGTGCTCTGGTGCTTAAGCAGCAGCACGGCGGCGCTGGTCTCCCCGGTCGGCAGGTTTTCCATGCCGGTCACCCGGTTTTGAATGCCCAGGATGACCGTGCCGCCGCTGACGGCCAGACGCAGCCAGCCGGCGCACAGCCAGTAAATCTGCGTGCTGCTGCCGAACAGCGAAAAAATCAGGACGGCGAGGCCCCACGGAATCACGGTGACAGTCATCCACAAAAGATGCAGGATGGAGCGGATCAGTGGCATGGTTTGTCTTCTCAATCAAATTTATACGTTTCAGGGCTCTAGCCCTTGTTCAAAGGGGGTGGGCAGCTATTGTTCTTATAGCATCAGGTATTCGCAGCGCGACTCAGGACGAACTCCACGAAGGCGCCCAGGTCTGCATGCAGGCGCGTGCCTTCAGGCAGGCCCTCGGGCCGTCCGCCATCCTTGTAGGGCTCGGACTTGCCGGTCAGCACCAGATGCGGCTCGCAGCCGGCCGCGGCGCCGGCGAGCAGGTCGCGCACCGAGTCACCGGCGGTCGGCACACCCTTGAGTGGCACACCAAAGCGCGCGCCGATCTGCTCGAACAGGCCGGGCAGCGGCTTGCGGCAGGTACAGCTTTCTTCCGGGCTGTGCGGACAATAAAACACCGCGTCGATGCGTCCGCCCTGTGCAGCCAGCAACTTGTGCATCTTGGCGTGCATGGCGTTGAGCGAAGCCACGTCAAACAGGCCGCGGCCCAGCCCCGACTGGTTCGACGCAATCACCACGTGCCAGCCCGCGTGTGTGAGCCGGGCGATGGCTTCCAGCGCACCCGGCAAGGGCTCCCACTCTTCCGGCGCCTTGACGTAATCGTCGCTGTCGCGGTTGATGGTTCCGTCGCGGTCAAGGATGACAAGTTTCATGCGGGCTCCGCCATGGGTCTAAAAATGAAATTGTTGTAATAGTCCGTGGCGTCCCGGAAACGCTCGCCCGCCTGCTTCTGGTGCAGCGCCTCGCGAAACTCTGCCGCTGGCAACTCCCCGATGCCGGGCATGGCCAGCGTCGCGCTATAACCAAACGACTCCACCAGCATGATGAAGTCATGCACGGTTTTGCCAGCCGGCAGGTGGCGGCCTTCGCACTCGATCACCAGCAACGGCTTGTCACGCCGGATCACCGCCAGCGCGCCCTGCAGCACCGCCAGTTCATGGCCCTCCACATCAATCTTGATCACGCGCACCGGTGCATGCAATTTTTCTGCCGCATAGGCGTCAAGCGTCGTAACACGCACCGTTTCCGTATGGCAGTCGGTCTTCTCAGCAATGCTGGCCTTCAGCGACGCGCCCGGCGAATGGCTGTTGCCCGGCACAAACAGCTGAAGCTTGCCCTGCTGGTTGGACAGGGCCAGGTTTTCGATGGTGACATTGCGCAGGCCAGAACGCCGACAGGCCTCAGTCAGATAACTCGCCAGCCGGCTCTGCGGCTCAAAGGCCACCACTGGCGATGCGCCGGCCCAGCCCGCCATCGAGTACAGGTAGCTGCCCTTGTTGGCGCCTACATCCAGCGCCACGCGGCCATGATGCAGCGCTTCGCGAATCGCGCGCAACTCGAACACCTGATCCCGGTAGCGTGTTTTCCACGCCCGCCATGCCAGTTTCAGATCCGTCATGGTGATCCGATCAAGTGGCGAGGCGGGACAAATCGGCCACGCGGTTCATGGCGTGGTGCAGGGTGGCGAGCAGGCCGAGGCGGTTCAGCCGCAAATCGGCTTGTTCGGCATTGACCATCACACCTTCAAAAAATGCATCGACCGGCGCACGCAGCGCGGCCAGGGTTTGCAGCGAGGCGGCGTAGTCGCCGGCCTCAAACTGCGCACTGGCCTGCGGCGCCACCTGCTGCATCGCGGCATACAGGTTTTTTTCGCCCGGTTCCTGCAGCAGCAACTCACTGACGTGGGCGTCGACACCGTCGGTTTTCTTGAGAATGTTGCTGATGCGTTTGTTGGCAGCAGCCAGCGCCGGGGCCTCGGACAGGGCCGCGAAGGCGCGGACGGCAGCCAGACGCTTGGCCACGTCACCGAGGTACTGTGGACGCAGCGCAAGCACGGCATCAACTTCCTGCGCGCTGTAACCCTGCTCGCGCAGCGAGCCGGCTAAACGGTCGTAAATGAAGTCAACCAGCGCCGCCGAAGCGTCCTGGATCTTGTCGCCGAACACGGGCGTTGCACCCGCCACCAGGTCGGCAAGCCCCACACGCAAATCCCTTTCAACCAGCATGCGAATCACGCCCAGCGCATGGCGGCGCAGCGCAAACGGGTCCTTGTCGCCGGTCGGCAAATTGCCAATGCCGAACATCCCGACCAGGGTTTCGAGCTTGTCGGCCAGCGCCACAACCACGCCAACATCGTTGCGCGGCAGGTCGTCGCCGGCAAAACGCGGTTTGTAGTGATCTTCAATCGCATCGGCCACCTCGGCGCTGAGGCCGTCGTTGAGCGCGTAATAACGGCCCATCGTGCCTTGCAGTTCGGGAAACTCGCCGACCATGTCGGTCACCAGGTCGGTCTTGGCCAGTTGCGCGGCCTGATCGGCGTGCTGCGCCAGCGCGTCGCCGCCCAGTTGCTGGCCGATCGCCTTGGCAATCGCACGCACACGTTCGACACGCTCGCCCTGCGAACCCAGCTTGTTGTGATAAACGACCTTGTCCAGCCCCGCCACACGCGAGGCCAGTGTTTTCTTGCGGTCCTGGTCGAAAAAGAACTTGGCATCGGCCAGGCGCGGGCGCACCACACGTTCATTGCCCTGGATAACGGCGCTGGCGTCAAGCGGGCTGATGTTGCTGACCACCAGAAACTTGTTGCTGAGCTTGCCCGAAGCTTCAAGCAGCGGAAAATACTTCTGGTTGGCCTTCATCGTCAGGATCAGGCATTCCTGCGGCACGTCGAGAAATTCCTTTTCGAATTCGCAGACCAGCACATTGGGCCGTTCGACCAGCGCCGTCACTTCGTCAAGCAGCGCGTCATCGTCAATGGCTTTGACGCCGCCCCCGACTATGGCAGCGGCTGCCGCCAGCTGTTTGGCGATCTCGGCTTTGCGCTTCGAATAACTTGCAATCACCTTGCCTTGCTCGAGCATCTGAGCTTCGTAGCTGTCCGCCTCGCGAATGGCGAAGGCCTTGACGTCCGATTCAAATCGGTGGCCTTCGGTCATGTTGCTGGCTTCGAGCCCGAGAGCCTTGACGGTCAAGGTAGTCGCGCCATGTAATGCGATGAGGCGGTGTACAGGGCGCACAAACTTCACGTCGCTCCAGCCGTCGGCGAGCTGGTAGGTCATGACCTTGGGGATCGGCAATTTGGTAATCGCTTCCAGCAGCGCTTTTTGCAGGCCTTCGGTCAGCGTGGCGCCTTTCACGGTGCTGTCGTAGAACAACGCCTCGGCCTTGCCGTCGGGGGCGCGCTTGAGGCCTGCCACGGCCGATGCATCGGTGCCCAAGGCCTGTAGCTTCTTGAGTAGAGCAGGTGTGGCATTGCCGGAAGAATCCAGGCCGACTGCCACCGGCATCAGTTTTTGCGAGACGGCCTTGTCTGCGCCTTGCGCGGCAACAGCGGTGACGTGGGCAGCCAGACGCCGCGGCGAGGCAAACGAGGTCAGCACGGAGTCAGCAGCCGTCAGGCCGTAGGCCTTGAGCTGCTCGAACAACACGCCGGCAAACGCATCACCGAGTTTTTTGAGCGCCTTGGGCGGCAGCTCTTCCACAAACAATTCGACCAGAAGGTTCTTCGTTGTCATGTCTTATGCAGCCTTCTTCGTCATCTGTTCCACCCACTCGCGCGGCGCCATCGGGAAGCCCAGGCGTTCGCGGCTTTCGTAATAACTTTGCGCCACCGCGCGCGCCAGGTTACGAATGCGACCGATGTAGGCGGCGCGTTCGGTCACGCTGATTGCGCCGCGTGCGTCCAGCAGGTTGAAGCTGTGCGCGGCTTTGAGCACCTGCTCGTAGGCCGGCAGTGCCAGCTGTACTTCGATCAGGTGTTTGGCCTGTTTTTCGTGGGCAGTGAAGGCGGTGAACAAAAAGTCGGCGTCGCTGTGCTCGAAGTTGTAGGTCGACTGCTCAACCTCGTTCTGCTTGTAGACGTCGCCGTAACTGAGGCCGTCCGTCCAGGTGAGGTTGTAGACGTTGTCCACACCCTGCAGGTACATCGCCAGACGCTCCAGGCCGTAGGTGATCTCGCCCGTGATGGGTTTGCAGTCGATGCCGCCGACCTGCTGGAAGTAGGTGAACTGCGTGACCTCCATGCCGTTGAGCCAGACCTCCCAGCCCAGGCCCCAGGCGCCCAGCGTGGGGTTCTCCCAGTCGTCCTCGACAAAACGGATATCGTTCTTTTTCAAATCGAAACCCAGCGACTCCAGCGAACCGAGGTACAGCTCCAGGATGTTGGCGGGCGCGGGCTTGAGCACGACCTGGTACTGGTAGTAGTGCTGCAGGCGGTTCGGGTTCTCGCCGTAACGGCCATCCTTGGGCCGGCGGCTGGGCTGCACATAGGCGGCTTTCCAGGGCTCGGGGCCCAGCGCGCGTAAAAACGTGGCGGTGTGGGAGGTGCCGGCGCCGACTTCCATGTCATAGGGCTGCAAAAGCGCGCAGCCCTGGTCAGCCCAGTAGGACTGGAGCTTCAAGATGATTTGCTGAAAGGTCAACATAGATAGGGTGTGGGGGCGATGCAGGGCCAGACAGAAAGACGAGGCAGGCCTGAACCCGCGAAAACCCTTGATTTTACGGAGCTTTGTCCGGTTTACCCTCAAAGCGCAAGGAAAGTGCATGACAACACAACAACTGATCCTGACGCTGGTCCTCGCGACCATGGTTTTTTCGGTCGCGCTCGAACTGCGCATCGAGGACTTCAAACGCGTGGCGCAGACCCCTCGCGCGGTGATCTGCGGGCTGATTCCGCAGTTCATCCTGCTGCCGGTCGGCACCTGGGCCGCCACCTTGCTGCTGGACCTGCCACCCAACATCGAGGCCGCGATGATCCTGGTCGCGGCCTGCCCCGGCGGCAGCCTGAGCAATGTGATCACCCATCTGGGGCGCGGCAACACCGCGCTGTCGGTCAGCGTGTCGGCCGTGGCCAGCGTGATCGCGCTGGCGGCGACGCCTTTCAACTTCAGCTGGATGATTGCCACCAACCCGGCCACCGCAGCCTGGATGCGCGAACTCAGCATCGACCCCTCGGGCATCTGGTTGAGCCTGCTGCTCTTGCTGGCCGTGCCCATGACGCTGGGCCTGCTGTTTTCACACAAGCTGCCGATGCTGACGGCGCGCATCCGCAAGCCGCTGGGAAATTTTGCTGTGATCTGCCTGCTGCTGTTCATCGTGGCCGGCTTGGTCAAGGAGCGCCAGTTGCTGACGCTGGGCCTGCTGCCGACGCTGATGATCGTGGTGTTGCACAACGCCTGCGGCTTGTTTTTCGGCTGGATCACCAGTGTCGCCATGCGGGTCAGCGAGAAAGACCGCCGCGCCGTGATGATCGAGGGCGGCATGCAAAATTCGGGGCTGGCGCTGGGCATCATCGGGGTGCAGTTCAGCAGTGACCTGGGGATGGTCACGCTGGCCAGCCTGTGGGGCATCTGGCACATCGTGAGCGGCCTGTCCCTGGCGTATTGGTGGAGAAGAAAAGATGCTTGATCTGCTGATTCAGGGTGCCACCGTGGTCGACGGCGGCGGAGGCGAACCTTTTGTTGCCGACGTCGGCGTGAAGGGCGGCCGGATTGTCGAAGTTGGAAAAATCACCGAAGCTGCGAACGAGACCGTGAACGCCACCGGCCTCTGGCTCACCCCCGGTTTTGTCGACATCCACACCCACTACGACGGCCAGGTGACCTGGGACGCCAACTTCACGCCCAGTATTTACCACGGCGTGACGACGTTGGTGATGGGCAATTGCGGCGTCGGTTTTGCGCCGGTGCGGCCCGGTCACCAGGACGACCTGATCAAGCTGATGGAAGGCGTGGAAGACATTCCGGGCGCGGCGCTGCACGAGGGCATACGCTGGGACTGGGAAAGTTTTCCGCAGTACATGGACGCGCTGGAAAAAACCCCGCGCAGCCTGGACTACCTGGTGCAGGTGCCGCACGACCCGCTGCGCATGTATGTGATGGGTGAACGCGCGTTAGCCGAAGAGGTGGCGACGGCAGACGACATCGCCGCCATGCGCAAGCTGCTGCACGAAGCACTGCGGGTCGGCGCTGTCGGCTTCAGCACCGGCCGCAGCGACAACCACCGCACCTCCGAAGGCAAGGAAACCCCGGCCGCCGAAGCCACGGCGGCCGAACTGGTGGGCCTGGCCCGCGCGTTTGAAGGCATTCCGCACGGCGTGTTGCAGGTGGTCAGCGACTTCGACCTGATGCAGGGACCTCAAAGGTTTGATGCCGAGTTCGACCTGGTCGAACAGATGGCGCGTGCCAGCGGAAAACCTCTGTCCATGACCTGGCTGCAGCGCGACCCGGGCGGCGAGCAGTACGAGGCGATACGCGAGCGCGTCGATGCTGCCGTGGGCGCCGGCCTGCCTTTGTTTCTGCAGGCCGCCGTGCGCGGCATCGGCGTGATCAACGGGCTGGATGCCAGTTTCCACCCCTTCATGGGTTTCCCCGGCTACAAGGAAGTCGCCCACCTGCCGCTGGCCGAACGCGCCGCCGCGCTGCGCGAGCCAGCGCGCAAGGCGCGCATCCTGGCCGAGAAGTCGGAACGCCTGGCCGGCGACGGCACGGCGATCCCGCCGCTGGTAGACATCTTGCTGGCCCGCATAGACATGATCAGCGGGCGTATGTTTGCGCTGGACGACCAGCTCAACTACGAGCCATCGGTCATGCAGAGTTTCCTGGTGCAGGCCAAACAGCGTGGCGTCGCGCCGCTGGAGGCGCTGTACGACCACCTGGCCGGTAGCGACGGCAGCAATCTCATTTATTTCCCGATCTTCAACTACAACAGCGGCTCGCTGGACGCGGTGCGACAGATGCTGGACCATCCGCGCGTCTTGTCCAGCCTCAGCGATGCCGGCGCGCACGTCGGCACCGTCTGCGATGCCAGTTTCACCACCTTCATGCTGACGCACTGGGTGTTGGGCCGCGCAGAGGGCAAACTGCCGCTGGGGCGCGCGGTGGAGATGCTGGCGCGGCGCAATGCGCGTTATCTGGGCCTGATGGATCGTGGCGAGATCGCGCCCGGCCAACGCGCCGACCTGAACCTGATAGACCCGCAGCGCCTGAGCGTGGGCACGCCGGCGCTGGTGCGCGACCTGCCGGCTGGCGGCAAACGGTTTTTGCAGAAGGCCGGGGGGTATGTCGCGACCTGGGTCGCCGGTGTGGCCGTGCAGCGCGAGGGCGAGATCACGACAGAGCGGCCAGGGCGACTGGTTCGCATGGGCCAGCTTGCGCGCTGACGTTTAAAGCCAAATCGGCCTCCAACCCATAACCACCTGGCGTGAATAGCTCCTTTTTTTATAGCGTCTGCTGCGCGCTAGCGGCGTCGCCTCACCAGCCAGGCCAGCAGCACCAGCACGCCTGCACCGCCCCAGAAGGGCCAGAGCCCGAAGCGCGACACCCATTGCGCATAAGGCGTCATGCCGTTGCGGCCCTCAACCTCGCCGACCAGCGCGCCGCGGGTATGGCGCGGCAGTTCATGCGTGACCTTGCCGGTGTGGTCAATGATGACGGTGGCGCCGGTGTTGGTGGCGCGGATCATCGGGCGCTCAAACTCCAGCGCGCGCATGCGCGAGATGTTCAAATGCTGGTCAATCGCCACCGTGTTGCCGAACCAGCCGATGTTGCTGACGTTGACCAGAATGGTCGGTGCGGTCTTGGGGTCGGCAAAGGCCGCTGCCAGCTCTTCGCCAAACAGATCCTCGTAGCAGATGTTGGGCGCCAGCCGCTGGCCCTGCCACTCGAAAGACGGCTGGCCGAGCGGGCCGCGGCTGAAGTCACCCAGCGGAATATCCATCAGGTTGATGAACCAGCGAAAACCAGTCGGTACAAACTCGCCAAAGGGCACCAGGTGGTGTTTGTCGAAGTGGTAGCTTTGGGCCGCACCCGAGGTGGATGCCGGCTTGAGCCCAACCACCGAATTGGCATAACCGGCGCTGGTACTGCCCAGGGGGACGCCAATCAGCGCGGCCTGCCCGCCCGAGGCAAAGCGCGATTGCAGCGCGCCCCAATACCCTTCGGGCAGTTGCTGCGGCAACAGCGGTAGCGCGGTTTCGGGTGCGACCACCAGCGCGGTTTTAGCACCCTGCAACTGTTCACCGTACCAGCGCAGCGCCGTCGCCATGCCGCTACCGGGCTGGAATTTTTCGTTCTGGGGAATGTTGCCCTGCAGCAGCGTCACCGGCAGACTGCCTGCCGACGTGGAGGTGGGGCGACCCGCCAGCAGGGACACGCCGCTGATGGCCAGGGCCATCAGCGGAAATAGCAGCACCTGGCGCCGCGACTGGCCCCAGCCCGCGAGCCCCGCCGCCAGGAAGGCGGCCAGGAAGGTGATGCCATGAACCCCGATCCAGCGCGCGTAGTCGTCGAGCCAGCCGCTCAAATGGGCATACCCTGCCTCGCCCCAGGGAAAGCCGGTAAAAAACTCGACGCGCGCCAGCTCGGCTAGCAGCCACAGCGCCGCAAACACCAGCGCGCGGCGGGTGCGGCTGGCCGGCGCGAGGACCACAAACACGGCGCAGGCCAGCGCGTAATACGTGGCCAGGAAAACCGCCAGCCCGACCACCGCCAGCAGCGCCAGCGGCGCGGCCAGCCCGCCGTAGGTGTGCAGCGAGATGAACAGCCACCAGAACGTGCCGCAGAGCCAGGCGGTGGCAAACAACCAGCCGAGCGTCAGTCCCTGGAACAAGCTCCTGCATCGGTCCAGTTGCCAGGCCAGGCCGCCCAGCGCCAGCAATTGCAGCCACCAGACCGGCTGGCCCTGCAGCAGCCCGAAGGCGAACGGCCACGCAATGCTGGCCGCGTGTGCGCCGCCGGCCAGCAGCACCAGTGTCAGTTGCAACACCGACAGGCCCTTATTCTTCTGTCTGGGGTAACCAATATGTTCAAGCAGTGCCGGCAGAGTCGGCATCGATGACATCATGCTGTCGATGGATTGCCGTGCCATGCTGAGCGGTATTTATGGAGCCGGGGTGCTGGCCGTGGTGACCGGCGAGACCTTGAACCAACGCACGGCGCCGCCCTTGGTGTGCAGCACGGTGAACTGCAGGCTGGCCAGCACATAGACCTCGCCACGTTTGGGCACATGGCCCATCTCGTGCGCGACCAGGCCGCCTATGGTTTCAAAGTCGGCGTCCAGCAGCTTCACGCCGAATGCCTCGCTGACACGCTCGATCGAGGTGTCGCCGCTGACGCGGTAGGTCTGATCGGTCAGGCCGAAGATGTCGCCGTCGTCCTCGGCGATGTCAAACTCGTCCTCGATCTCGCCGACGATCTGTTCCAGCACATCTTCAATCGTGATCAGGCCGGCAACGCGGCCGAACTCGTCGATGACGATGGCCAGGTGGTTGCGGTTGCCGCGAAACTCGCGCAGCAGGTCGTTCAGGCCCTTGCTCTCGGGCACAAACACTGCCGGGCGCAGCAGCGCTCGGATATTGAGCTCGGGCGCGCGTTGCAGCTTGAGCAGGTCCTTCGCCATCAGGATGCCGATGATGTTTTCCTTTTCGTTTTCGTAAACGGGAAAACGCGAGTGGGCGGTGTCTATTACCAGGTGCAGCAACTCGTCAAAGGGCGCGTCGATGTTGACGGCGTCCATGCGCGGCGCGGCCACCATCACATCACCGGCCGTCATGTCGGCCATGCGGATCACGCCCTCCAGCATCTCGCGGCTTTGCGCGCCAATGACATCGTTGTCCTGAGCTTCGACCAGGGTCTCGATCAGTTCGTCTTTGGAATCCGGCCCCGGGTGGAGCATCTCCGCGAGCTTTTGCAGAAAGCCGCGTTTGTCTTCCGGTTTGGAAGATCTACTGGGGGGGTTGTCGGACACTGAGGTGCGCTGTAGTGGGTAAGCCGCAAGGATAACGTACTTCGATGACGCGACAGCGCGCGCGGCCGTGAAGGTATCTCGGTTCAAGCAGGGGCCGCGGGTCCGGCTTTGCCGGCCCGCAGGCGCAGCGCCCCCTCAGGGGGCAGCGATACGCGTAGCGATGAGCGTGGGGGCCCTTACATCGGCATGCGGTCGCGGCTGTCGCGCACGCCGCGCCGCACTTCCTGGACCATTGCCAGAATGCCCCAGAACTGCTGGGCCTGGACCTTGAGGCGGTAGTCGGTCTGGGCAATCTGCTCTTCCACCAATTCGGTCATGCGCGAGTCCAGATCAGCTGGGGGCAGCTTGAGGTAGGCCTCGCTCTCAGAGCCGTCGCGCTCGATCACCGCGCCAGCCTTGCGGGCGATGTTGAGCATGGCGGTGTTTTCGCTGAGCGCGTGGATGAACATCATGCTCACACCTTCATTGCGTGCGTGTATCACAGCGCGGTCAAACAGCCGTGCGCCGTAGCCGCGGCCGCGCGCATGCGGCAACACCGACACGCCGAACTCGGCGCAGCTTTTCAAGTCGGGGGCCACCGACAGCGCCAGGTGCGCCATGGCAATCAGCTCCAGCTTGCGGTTGTAAATTCCGAAGATTTCGTCACGTTCGAAGTTGAGGCTGGCGACGTAACGGCGAACCTGCTCGTCGCTGGCGACGTAACCGAAGCGCAGGTAGCGGTCGTGCGGTTCCAGCGCGAGCAAATGCTTTTCAATGCGCTCGCCGTGGCTCGGGCCCATCGAACGGATAGGCACCATCACGGGCGCTTTGTGCGGCGGACGTACGCTTTCATCCAGAGGCGGGCGGAAAAATTCTTTGCCTGCATTCAGGGAAGCTTTGAAAAGGGCGCCTGGAGTAACCATAGGTTGAATATAAGGGTTTTCCCTAGGAAGTCCAGCTTGCAGGGCCTCTGCGCAAAATAATTCCCGCATCAACTTCAAATACCAAGCAAAATTGGCCAAAAGCCCATGACCAATGGGCATTGTTCGCTATGAAATCAGGAGCAATCGACCGCTTGCAGGTCGCGTCGGAGTGGCATTGCGCAACGCCCAAACCGGTAGCTGCCCTTAATTCATCCCGGATTAAGCACCCAAGCATTGCCAAAAACAAGCCACGCGCAGCAGAGCTCAAACCGGCACAGCCGTCGTCGCCTTGACGCGGTCCAGCACAAAGCTGGTTTTGCAGTCCTGCACGCTGGGGTGTTTGAGTAGAGTGTCCATGATGAAGCGGCTGTAATGGCCCATGTCTGCCACCACCACCCGCAGCAGGTAGTCCATCTCGCCAGTCAGCGCCGCACACTCCACCACCTCGGGCCAGGTCTGCACACTGGCGCGGAACAGGTCCATCGGGTTGCGCTTGTGCGATTCGGTGTGTTTTTCCAGCCGCACATTGATGTAAGCGGTCAGCCCCAGACCGACCGCTTCGGGTTTGACCAGCGCCACATAGCGGTCGATGACGCCGCTTTCTTCCAGGCGTTTGACGCGGCGGAGCACCGCGCTGGGCGACAGGCTGACCTGTTCGGCGATCTGGTCGTAGGTGGCGCGTCCGTCCGCCTGAAGGCTGCGCAATATAAGTCTATCCAGCTTGTCCAATGCTTCCATCTCATATATTTTGCAGGTTTAATGCGTCGTTGCCAATATAGACGCCTCAATTTGCATAAAAAATGAGGCTTGCTGCCTTTACAGTGAGTCATCTGTATCCTTTAAACATGCTGCCTAGAGAGACCATGACTTCAACCGCCACCCCCGCAATCAAAACCGCCACCGCCCGTTGGGACAACCCCATGGGCACCGACGGTTTTGAATTCATCGAATACGCCGCGCCCGATCCGGCCGCCATGGGCGCGGTGTTCGAGCGCATGGGGTTCAAACCGATTGCGAAACACCGCCACAAAAACGTCACGCTGTACCGCCAGGGCGGCATCAATTTCATCATCAACGCCGAGCCGGACTCGTTTGCCCAGCGTTTTGCCCGCCAGCATGGCCCCAGCGTTTGCGCCATCGCCTTCCGGGTACAGGACGCCAAGGCCGCTTATGAGCGCGCGATCAGCCTGGGCGCCTGGGGTTACGCCCACACGGCAGGCCCGGGCGAACTGAACATCCCGGCCATCAAGGGCATTGGCGACTCCATCATTTATTTCATCGACCGCTGGCGCGGCAAGAACGGCGCGAAAGACGGCGACATCGGCAACATCGGCTTCTTCGATGTGGACTTTGAGCCTCTTTCCAATGGGTCGGGCGCCGGGCTGAACCCGGCCGGCCACGGCCTGACCTACATCGATCACCTGACCCACAACGTGCACCGCGGCCGGATGGCCGAGTGGTCGGGCTTTTACGAGCGCCTGTTCAACTTCCGCGAGGTGCGCTACTTCGACATCGAGGGCCAGACCACCGGCGTCAAGAGCAAGGCCATGACCAGCCCCTGCGGCAGGATCCGCATCCCGATCAACGAAGAGGGCAATGAAAAAGCCGGCCAGATTCAGGAGTACCTCGACAAATATCAGGGTGAAGGCATCCAGCACATTGCAATGGGCTCCGACGACCTGTATGCCACGGTGGACTCGCTGCAACTCAGCGGCATAAAGCTGCTCAGTACCGGTGACACCTATTACGAGCTGCTCGACAAACGCATCCCCGGCCATGGCGAAAACGTGGCCGACCTTCAGGCGCGCAACATTCTGGTGGACGGCACGCCGGGCGAGTTGCTGCTGCAGATCTTCAGCGAGAACCAGCTCGGTCCGATCTTCTTCGAGTTCATCCAGCGCAAGGGCAACCAGGGTTTCGGCGAAGGCAACTTCAAGGCGCTGTTTGAGAGCATTGAGCTTGACCAGATGCGCCGCGGCGTGCTCGAGAAAGCGTAAGCATCAATGACAATTGAAGTCTGTCATTGCGGGCTTGACCCGCAATCCATGCCTCGCAGGCCAGGACGGTGGTGCATGAAACATGGATCCCGGATCGGGCCTGCCCCGGACTTGATCCGGGGTCCGGGATGACGGACAAATCCGAATTTCGGGAGTTTCTGAATGGCCGTTGATCCTGTTGTTTATGGTGCCAGTGACCGCCAGCCACGCGGTGACTACACGCGTGCCGGCGCCGATTACACCTGCCCGCAAGACTACGACAGCTACACCGCCGTCGACCACGACACCTACCGGCGGCTGTACGCCCGCCAGGCCGCATTGCTGCCGGGCTTGGCCTGCGACGAATTCATCGCCGCCCTGCCCTCGCTGGGCGCGAGCGACCACATCCCGCGTTTCGAGGAGATCAACGATCGGCTACGCAAAGCCACCGGCTGGGAAATCGTCACCGTGCCGGGCCTGATTCCGGAAGTGCCATTTTTCACGTTGTTGGCGAACCGCAAATTCCCGGTGACCGACTGGATACGAAAACCCGAAGAGTTCGACTACATCGTTGAGCCCGACGTATTTCACGACCTGTTCGGTCATGTGCCCTTGCTGTTCAACCCGGTCTTTGCCGACCACATGCAGGAATACGGCAAGGGCGGGCTCAAGGCGCATGGCCTTGGCGCCTGCGAGCAGTTGAGCCGCCTCTACTGGTACACCATCGAATTCGGGCTGATCCAGCAACAAAACGGGCTGCGCGCTTACGGCGCCGGCATCCTGAGTTCATCGGGTGAACTGCAGCATTCGGTGCAAAGTCCCGAGCCGCAGCGCCTGCCGCTGGACATCGAGCGTGTTATGCGCACCCGCTACAAGATCGACAGCTTCCAGCAGACCTACTTCGTGATCAACAGCTTTCAGGAACTGTTCGACAAAACCGCGCCGGATTTCACGCCGGTTTACGAGCGACTACAGGGACTGCACGACATTGCGGCGGATGCGCGGCTGGCTGAAGAGGAAGCGATTCAGCACTAAAGCAACGCCTCCGGGGCAAGGCCTCCAACTCTGCTCACGCATTTCACCGAGACGGCCTCTCCTACAAAAGGAGGAGGTAAAATTTTGTTACGCCGTTTACGATTGAGCTCCCCTTGATTGAACTCCCGCCTTCCATGACAAGGAGCACGAAAGTGCTGTTGGTGATGGACGTGGTCGAGTCAGTCAGGATCATGGAGCAGGATCAAGATGACTTTGTACGGCGATGGCAGCAACTGGTGCAACATGCAGAGCAGCAAGTGCTGCCATTGCACGGTGGTCGCATTGTCAAAAGCCTCGGTGATGGCCTGATGCTTGAATTCGCCACCGCTCAAGGCTGCGTCAAGGCGGCGTTCGCCTTGCACCACTTCAGCGCCCATGCGAACGAAGACCAGCCGCCGGAGCATCATATGCATCTACGCATGGGCGCACATCTGGCTGAGTTTGTTACTGACAAGCATGACATCTACGGTACGGATGTCAACCTCACGGCCCGTATAGCGACACTTGCCGGACCTCGTGAATTTGTTGTTTCAGCTGGTTTGCGTGACCACTTGACTGCGGGGCTTGACGCAGACATTGAAGACCTGGGTGAATGCCATCTCAAGCATGTCAAGGAACCACTGCGGGCGTACCGCGTGGGGCACGCGGGTCATGCGCCTGTAGTGCAGCCCACCAACGCCGCACCGCCAGATTTTCGTCCCACCATTGCCGTCATTCCGTTTGAAGCTCGAAGCAACGAACCAGAGCATTTTGTGATTGGCGAATTGGTAGCCGATGGCATCATCGCTCAACTCTCTCGCAGCGCCGATATACGTGTCATCTCACGTTTATCGACCACCGCTTTTCGGGGTCGTCCAAACGCCATTGCAGAAATAGAATCCCGCCTAGCCGCGACTTTCGTTTTGTCTGGAAGTTATATCGCCAGCAGCGGCAAGATTCTCATCATGGCTGAGCTGGCCGATGCCCGGAATAACCAGATCATCTGGGCAGATCGCGTGTCGGGTGGCACGATGGATCTGCTTCAGGCACAAAGCGAAATACTCAATCGTATTTCTAATGCCGCAAGTAGGGCTCTGATCGACTCCGAAGTCCAGCAATCGCTAACGCAACCGCTTCCGCGATTGGATAGTGGCTCGCTCCTGTTGGGAGGTATTACTCTGATGCACCGCTCGTCCCTGCGGGATTTTGACCGCAGCCGGGAAGTACTCGAAACATTGCTGGAGCGCCACAACCGGGCACCAGCCCCACGCGCATGGCTGGCTAAGTGGTACACCATGCGGGTGATTCGGGGAATGAGTGACAAACCGGAAAAAGACACGCAACTCGCGCTTGAGCAAACACGCAGAGCACAAGATCTTTCTCCTGACGACGCTTTTGCCCTTGCCATTGAAGGGTACGCAAGGTGTCAGTTACTTGGTGATGCAGAAGTGGCGCATACCTGCATCGAGCGCGCGATTGAACTAAACCCAAACGAGCCGCTGGCATGGTTATACAAAAGCGTTTGGTCTTCGATGTGGGGTGGTGCAGGAGATGCGGTAACCGAGGCCGAACATGCCGCGCAATTGTCTCCGATAGATCCTTTGAAGTATTTTTTTGACGTGATATTAGCCGCCAGCTATTCAACGAATCGAGACTACGCGCGAGCGATCGAAGCAGCAAATCGATCTTTGAAAAACAACAAAAATCACCTTCCCACTTTACGCGTATTGCTGGGCGCTCAAGGGGAAGCTGGTTTCACAAATGACGCCAAGGCGACGCTTTCAGAGATTCTTCGGATCGTTCCAAACTTCACTGTTCAGGGCTACATAGCCATGGGCAGTTCAAATAGCCCGGTACGGCAACGTCAAGTTGCAGTACTCCGAGCATTAGGGGTACCTGAGACTTAACGTAATTTAAGGAGCATGCGATGTCTGAGTTTAGTGCGATGGGTGGTGGCTGGGGCGGTGGCTGGGGCGGTGGCTGGGGTGGTGGCTGGGGCGCCCCACCCAACGCTCTGCCGATGGATGCAGCAGCGCTTTCAATCAATCGTGGTGCACTCGTAGGCCCCTTTCAGGGCGCAACGATCCCTTTTGCCTTGCCAAGTCCTCTGGATAAGCCTGCGCGGCTGGCCGAATGGGCAGTGGGCCCGCGAATGTCCGTCTGCGAGCTCGAGCTGCTCGCTGGCCTGCATTTCAATGTCAATCAGAACAAGACTTCGATGACCCTCGGCTTTGTGGATCTAGACAAGAAACCCCTTAAAGACTTAGCCTTGGCCAGGTTGGTTCGCCCCACCGAGAAAATCTTCAAGCAACAACTTGACCTAGTCGCCAACTATTCCGAGCTGCGGGAAGATCGCGGCGCAGAGATTCTGGCGCAGATCAATGGGGGCGGAGCCTTCTTCTCGTCCGTCATTGGCTTGACCGCACATCGCCACAAATACACGGTTGAGTTGCTCGATTTAGCTATGTCCCTGGCGACCCATGTTGAGATGCGGTTCAAGCATGGTTTTGCATGCCAGCGCCCAGTGGAGCTATCACCTCAGATTCAGCCGGCGATCCCGACACCGGGTCACGCCAGTTGGCCCAGCGGGCATGCGACGGAAGCCTACCTCGCCTGCGCGCTGCTCCAGTCGCTGCTGCCGCACGGCTCCAAGTATCGGGAACAATTGGAACGGCTGGCGGCGCGCATCGCGGTCAACCGCACGGTTGCAGGTTTGCACTACCCGGTAGACAGCGCGGTCGGACGACTGTTGGGTACGGCGCTCAGCGACTTCATGGTAGCCCGCTGCACCGGGGCCAAGCTGCACGAACGGGGATTCGACGGCCGCAAGTTCCATGGTGCCCAAGGTACGGTGATCGATTTCGATCCACGGGTGTCGATGGCCGACAACCAAAGCCGCTATTACGAGCTGTCCTCTGGTTCTGCTGCTGTTGCGGCTTCGCCGCTGCTCCACTTCATGTGGAACAAAGCCGTTGCCGAATGGAAACCTATCCAATAGGTCGGCCATGTATTGGACTCCACTACCCAAAGGCAGTTTCACGGGAATTGACTGGGCGAAGCCGGGCGCGACATCCGGCTTTGATCCCTATCTGATCTGGGCTGAGGCAGACAACTTCGCCGGCTATGGCCTGGACAAACCTCCGAAGTGGCTGCCGCTGCTGATCGAGCTTAAGCCAGGCGTCAGCGTGGCGCAATTGAAAGCAGCCGCATCACCCAAGTGGTTCCATGTACCGCCGGTGTACACCTCCCCTGCCGCGCCCGCGGGGCTAAGCTACTGCACAGCGCGGGTCAGGCCAGCATTCTTCAAACACATCCGGGTTGGTGGGAGCTTGCATGCGCTCGTGCAACGGTTTGAACTTGGTTTATCCGCAGACCATCACGCGGATGACCCGCATGCGCCAGTTGTGCCCGGCCCCTCGGCGCCGCACACGCTGCTTCAGGGCAAGGTAGTGGGTTTGATTGACGGCGGCCTGGCTTTTGCCAATGCCAATTTCTTGCGCAACGGTAAAGCTCGAACCCGGTATTTCTGGCACCAGGACGAACAAGGCACAGGCCCTGCGCCGGCAGACCTGGGCTATGGCCATGAGTTAACCGCGGCTGATATCAACCAGGCGATGCAGCAAAATACCTTCGGTGGGTTGGTCGACGAAACTGCGGTGTACGACCAGTTCAAAATGGGTATGGAGTTGAACAAGCGACTAAACCATGGCACCCATGTGCTGGACATCGCTTGTGGCCCGCGCACCGTGTTGGCCCAAATCGCGGGCGTCCCACCCGCCCTAAACGCGCCACCCACCTGGGCATTAGCTGATGACGACGCGAGTAGCTGCGACATTGTTGCGGTGCAATTGGACTGGGACACGGTGGTGGACACATCAGGCGGATCGATGAACGTCCACATCATGGACGGCCTCATGTACATCCTTTCGCGATGCGCATCCAACGCAAAAGTAGCTGTCAACCTGAGCTGGGGCACGCTTGCAGGACCGCATGACGGAAGCTCGGTGTTAGAGGCGGCGATGGACCAACTGATTACCCTGAAAACTGGGCGCCTGCAAATTGTTCTGCCTGTCAGCAACAACTACCAGAGCCGCACGCACGCGAATCAAACGCTGTCAAAAGGGGAGAAATTTACCCTCAATTGGCGGGGGCAACCTGGCGATTCAAGTCAGAATTACCTTGAGCTCTGGCTCCCGCTTGGTGCGCAAGGCATTGAAGTGCAACTTACTCCGCCGGGCCAGGCTAGCCTGCCTGCTTTGGCCTGGGGCAAGTCAGGGACCTGGAACACGAGCAGCGGCAAACCTCTGTGCGCAATGATTTATCCCAAATCCGTGGCGACGGGTACCAACGGAACTTGTGCGCTGCTTGCAGTCGCACCCACATTCGGCTTTAAGAAGTCCGTTGCCACCGCGCCTAGCGGGGTCTGGGAAGTCAAAATAACCAACACCCAACCGGGGAAAGTCACGGTAGATGCGTATGTGGAGCGTGATGACGAGATCATTGGAGTCAAAACAGGTGCGCGTCAGTCTCACTTTGAAGACCAGTGGTATGACACCAGCGGCAACCCTGGCTCATTTATTGACCACCCAAACAATTCGTCACCCATTCGCCGCAGCGGCAATTTCAACAGCATTGCAACCGGGACTAAAACGATATCGGTGGGGGGTATTCGAGTGGAAGGCCCCATGTGGGCGAAGTATTCACCTCGCAAGCCGGACCCAGATGCCAGCCGACCGGAGAGGCCAGGTGTAGTGAAGGTGCCTGACACCCAGGCTTACAGCGACGAGAACCCCATACTGCTTGGACTCAAGGCTGCGGGTACGCGAAGCGGTGGCGTAGCGCGCCTGGTTGGCACCAGCGACGCTGCGCCGCAGATAACCCGAAAGATATTTAACGCGCTATAAAACCACCGGGCCGCTACCAGCGGCTCGGCAGTTTCTTAAGCAGCGTAATACGCCGGATACCCAGCTCGATATAGCCGCCTTTTTCGAGGTCTTTGAGCAGCCGACTGACCATCTCGCGCGAGGCTCCCACACGGTTGGCGATGTCCTGGTGGGTGATGGATTCCAGCGTCGCGCTGCTTCCCTCGCCCTCGGTAGCGCCTTCACGACGCTCTTCCAGCAAGGCCACCAGCCGGCCGTAAACATCGAGCAAGGCCATGTTTCGCGCGGTTTCCGTCGCGGCTCGGGCACGACGGATCACCTGAACCACCAAATTGATGGCAAATTCGGGCTCCTCGACCAGGTGCTCGCTCACGTCAGTGCGGCTCAACACGGCGCAAGTGCAGGGTTCCAACGTCATCACAGAGGCAGACCGGGGGCCGCCGTCGAGGGACATTTCACCGAAATAGTCACCAGCGTGGACGGTGCCATAGGTGATTTCACGTCCACTTTCGTCCATCGCGAACACCTTGACACTTCCCTTGAGAAGCACAAAGAGGCTGTCGCCAGACTCACCTTCGTTGATCAAGACTGCATTTTTTCGGTAGGTACGCTGCACGCCACGGTGCGCCAGCGACCGCAATTCGGGAACCAGCGATGTGTACAGGTCTTCAGCAGTAGGGGTTGACGTGCTCATGATGAGCCGTAATCTAGCACGTGGCGTGTCGCCAGTGTGGGCGTCAGCGCCCCTCGCTAGGAATTTTTAGTGGATTTGTACCAAGTGTAGGGGTGCAACCGGGGGCAAAGCGGCAACCCTGTTCACCAATTCGCGTACCCCGCTGGAGCCTGTTTTCGCGCAAAGACTGCGCACATGACTGCGCACCGTGGACACTGCGACCTTCATTTGAAGGGCAATCTCCGGCGTACTCAGCCCCCGGCACAAGATGATCAACACCTGCTCTTCAGTTTGGGTCAACCCATAACTGCGGGCGAAAAATCCGAACATTCCGGATTCACACACCTCAGCCCGCGAAAAAAACAGCGCAATACGGGTTTCCCTTGCGCCAATTTCAGGCTTGAGCGGAACCACCGCCAGCATCAGGCTCAGGCCGCCGCCGCTTAAGTTAACCAAGCTGCGCTTTCCACCCGCCGCCTTGATCAAGGCCATTTGCAAGGTTTTATCATCTGTCGATTTGATGGCATGGACTTCATCGCCGACCTTTCCGAGTACTCTGCAGCGGTTGAGTTCGACCCGGGCTGCCTGGTTGGCATGAATAAGCTGGCCGCGTCCCCCCACCACGATAACGCCATGCGCCAGAACATCGAGCAAGACACGGAGTTCATCTGCGCTCGAATCAGATAGTTCGGGAGCGGCAACAAGCGGAGCCCGGTCCGCAAATCCGGCATTCAACAGGGTAGTCATCTTCACGCGCCTTGTGACCGTTACAGTTTGTTAAGCGTATGAACCCTTTCCCAATCTGGATAGTGAATATGCCTCGTCATATGTGTGAACAATTTCACAAATATGGGCGAGTGGACACGGCAGGCGATTCTGAATAGTTAGCGTGTGCACACTGACATTAGTACCGATCCGCCACTTGTGAGCAAGCCGGGCTGGCGAACTCAAACCCAAGTACTCAAGATGACCTTGGTTTTCTCCCAATACGCCTGAAGTCTGTCGAATTGCTGCGCAGCGTTGAGGGGCACTCGGCCTTTTTTTGCCTCAAGCTCAAGTTCAACACAAACAGTCTGCATCGCCACAGCGCCTACATTGCTGGTCGCGCCCATGAGCGCATGTGCCGCCCAAGCCAGCGCAACAGGATCATCGGCACGAATGCTCTGGTCGATGGCCTTGAGCCGCTGGGAAGCGTCGGCAACAAACAAGCCAATCACCTCACGGGTCATGCTCAAGTTGTCGTCATCAAACTCCTTGAACTGCGCCAGGCGCTCGAAGTCCATCAACTTCACTTCCGGTCCAAAAGCCGCTTGGCGTCTTTCCAGCTGCGGCATGGCGTGCGAAGCGGGGCCGGCTGCCTGAGCGCGCGCGGGACCCGGCTTGACCGGTTTGCCAGAGCCCTCGGCGGCCGAGGCCATTCTGGGCAACCAGCGCTCGAGCGCGTGCGCCAACGCGGCCACATGCAAGGGCTTGGTCAAGTAGTCGTCCATGCCGGCGGCAGCACAACGGGCGCGATCTTGGGGTGATGCGGCTGCCGTCAAGGCAAGAATCGGTGGGGCTTTTTGACCCATCATGGCTTGAATCTGTTGTGTCGCCTGAAAGCCATTCATGCGCGGCATGTTCACATCCATCAAAACCGCGCCAAAACGCCAACCTGCACCATGCGCACGTGCCACAGCCTGCACGGCCTCCCTACCGTCAAGGGCGGTTTCGGCCTGATACCCCAATTTAGCCAACATCGCGCAGGCAACCTTGAGGTTGACGGAATTGTCGTCAACCACCAGCAAGGTCATGTTTTTCGCAATTGCCGTTGCGGCGCTGGCTTTGAGCTCGGCCGGATGCTTCTCGCTCCCATCGATCGACAAACAGCGAGCCAGCGCGTCGAACAGCTGCTTTTGACGCACGGGCTTGAGCAAGCGTGCTTTAAACAACTGTGCCGCCTCGTGACCAGGTGGCATGAAGCCTGAAGTGAGCAGCATCAGCGGCACATCTGCCAGGCCCGCCTTTGCCTTGATAACTCGCGCCAGCGTCACACCATCCATTTCAGGCATATGCATGTCGGTAATGATGATGTCGGGCCGCGCAGATTTTTCCTCCGCAAGGACTAGCAAGGCCTGCGCCGCGGATTCGGCGCTGCTGACCTGCATGCCCCACATCTGAAGTTGTCGCGTCAGGACGCGCACGTTGGTCAGGTGGTCATCAACGACCAGGACCTGCTTGCCATACAGGGCAGTGGCATCCACCGCGCCAAGGACGGCGGGCAATGTCGCTGACGGCGCCCGGATGGTAAACCAGAACGTCGAACCTTTGCCAGGCAGGCTATCCACGCCTATCTCGCCGTCCATCAACTCGACCAGGCGCTTGCAGATGGCCAACCCCAAACCGGTTCCTCCATACTTTCGGGTGGTCGAAGCATCGACTTGGGTAAACGCCTGAAACAGCGCATCGACCCGGCCTGGCGGTATGCCTATGCCAGAGTCAGTCACACGAAATTCAAGCAGCACGCGTGCTGCATCCATGGGATTGGGCAGCCGCCGAACGCTGACTGCCACCTCGCCCTTTTCAGTGAACTTGACGGCATTGCTGATGAGGTTGATCAACACCTGCCGGATACGTGTGATGTCTCCAGCGATGGCCACTGGCAGCTCTGGAAAGCCAGGACCTGCCGTTTCGGGTACATCGACTATCAACTCAAGATTTTTTTCGCGGGCCCGCGGAGCCACCATATCGCAGGCCTCTTCGATGGCGCTGCGCAGACTCAGGGGTTCAGATTCCAGGTCAAGCTTTCCCGATTCAATTTTTGAGAAGTCCAGGATGTCGTTGATGACCGCCAGCAATTGATCACTCGACAATCGGATGGTCTGGAGATAATCGATCTGCTCATCATCAAGCGAGGTTTCGGCCAGCAGGGTGCTCATCCCCACCACGCCATTGAGAGGCGTGCGGATTTCATGGCTCATGGTCGCCAGAAACGAAGCCTTGGCCCTGGCCGCCTGCAAGGCCTCCTCGCGCGAGGCCAGCAAATCAACAGTGCGCTGGGCGACACGCTGCTCCAGCATTTCGTTGGCCTCTTCGATGGCACGGGTCTTGGCTTGCACCTCCATCCGGTAAGTCCGCAACTGCTCTGCGCTGTCGTGCATGACCTGAGAAAGCTCCATTACCTCCCGCAAATGGGTGCGCCTGTCGATGCGCGGCACCTCGCCGCGACCCAGTTGTTGCGCTGCCACGCTCAGGCGGCGCAACCGGCGGCCAATGCGGTTCGCCACATACAGCGCGGCCAGTGCCCCCATAAGAACCAAGCCACCGATCAGCCCCAGGGACAATTTCCAGGCGCGGTCAATGTCGGCCGTGAAATCGCTTTCAGGCGCCGCAACCACCAGGGTCCAGCGCAAACCCAGCGACTCGCCAAACGGCCGCTGCACCATAATCAAGGTATCGCCCTGCATGGTCAGCCTCTGCAGCGTGGCGGTGCTGGCCACCGAATCCTCGCGCTTGCGGGCGCGCTCAAGCTGCAGCGCCGCAAAGCTTTCACGGATGACCGGATTGGCACTGTTTTCGGGGCTGCGCCGGATCTGCTGGCCTGACTGGTCCTGCAACAGGGCATCGCCCGCTGAGCCGGCGACCAGCATGCCAGACTCATCGACAATAAATGCAGCGCCCCGTGCGCTGATGCTTTGCGTTTGCAGCAGGTTGGACAGTTGTTGCAGGTGCAGGTCCACGCCGAACACACCCGCCGCACCTTCATCCGTGTCGTACACGGGCTGCGACAAGGTAACCAGCAGCTGCGGTTTTCCCGGAACCGCCTGGATGAGAGAAAAAACGCGCCCCTTGGCAATCAGGGCACCCTGATACCAGTTGCGGGTACGCGGCTCGAAACCTGGCTGTGCAACTGTCAGCGGCCTCGTCCTGTCACCGGGCCGCCGGGTCGAAAAAGCCTGCATCGCCGTATCGTTGGGTCCGCGCAGGTGGACCGTCGCTGCGCCGCCCGAGCTTTCGACAGAGAAATACTCGCCGCGACTGTTGCCAAAATACAGGTGCGGAACATCCGGGGATTGCCGGGTCAATGCAAAAGCAATGGACTCGAAAGCGGCGCCATGACGCAACCAGTCCCGCGCCTGTTCGGTTTGCGACGCATTCAAGCGCTCGGTAAAAAGTCCGTTCAGGACATTGTGTGCCTGAGCCAGGTGCGCCTGTGTACCAGCTTGGATCTTTGCCGCCACATTAAAAAGAATTTCTCCCGCCAGGTCCTGTACTGCCTGGGCACTGCTACGCGCCATAAGCCCAGCCACCAGCCCGGCCGGCACCAGCGCAAATAACAGAAGGCTTACGACCAGAGTGCGGCGCAATGAAAGCGTTTTTTGGGGCATGCGACCAGGTTGGGGGGCTTTGTTTGTTCGTCCGCTCGGGGGCGACGTCAGGTCTGCAACGCCAGACCCAGCAACTCGGCGGCGTCAAGCGCTGCCGTGCGGCCAGGCAATGAAATGAGCGCACGCGCGCCTGTATTTACCGCGCCGGTCACGCCGCGCAGCATGGCAACGCTTGCAGCAATTTTCCAGCCGGCCTTGCTGGCCTGTTTCTGCAGCAGCAAGGTAACGCTGACGGTGTCGCCTACCGGCAGAACATGTATGCCGCCATGCAGCGGATCTTCGAGCTTGGCCAGCGCGACGGGCCCACTGTTCAATGCCACGCTGACATCGAAGCGAGGAAGTCCATACGCGGGGAACTGGCTGTTGAGAAACTTCTGCACGCGCTTGGCCGCATCCACCAGCCCCAAGGCGGCACGGGCGGCACGCAGTCCATGATTGACGGAGGACGTGTCTGTGCTGTCGACAAATACAACCAGCAAACCTTCGCCCACGAACTGCATGTGGCGTGCACCGAACAAATGAACGGTATCTCCAGCGTTGTTGTAAAACTGGCGCACGACATCGCTGAGTTCTGTGCTGGACAGTTTTTCGGCGAGCCCCGCGTAATTGAGCACATCGACAAAAAGGACGCTGGCATTGGAGAATTTTTCGTCCTCACTCGCCGCGTCGGCTGCAGGCCATTTATCGCTCAACTCAGAGGCCAGTTTTTCCTCATAGAGGCGGGAGAGATGGTGTTTCTGGTCCACCAGGGCCGCTTGAACCGCCGCCTCCACCGCCATGGTTTGAAGGGCGGCCTGCATCTCGCGCTTGTTGAGCTGGGCAGCAGCCGCTTCGCGCAGCTCGCCGGGGCGGAAAGGCTTGGTAATGTAGTCGTCCGCGCCACTGGTCATGCCGATGCGCATGTGAGCGCGTTCCTGCAACGAGGTCAGCAAAATCACCGGGATGGTCATGATCGCCGGGTCCGCGCGCAAAGCCTGCAACATCGCAAAGCCATCCATCAGCGGCATCTGGACATCGCTGATCACCAGATCAGGCTTGTTTTGCCGCACCAACTCTAGCCCGGACACGCCGTTGTCGGCCGACAAAACTTCGTAACCATCTTTCCTGAGCACCGACGCAACCAGGGTACGCGTGGCAGCATCGTCTTCCATCAACACAATCAAAGGCATTATTTATTCCAAGCGGATACCCCAAACAGGGAGCTACGCCAGCATACACAATTTGTTACCGATCAACAAAACCGACTGGTACCAATGCGTACTTTTCCTTGAATCAATCATCCTTCAGCGCCAGGACTTCATCCATCACCTGTGGCAAAAAAGCCAGCTGGACGTGTGCAGCGCCTTGAACCAGTCGATTATTGGCCCCAGGCAAAGTGGCGGTGGCGCTTGGAAACACAATGTTGTCGCAGTTCGAATACCAGCAGGTAAACAAGGCGTGCCGATGCGAAGGCATGCCCACGTCAAGCGCCTGATGCCACTGACCTGATAACTGCATCTGGCGTCCGTTGGCAACTTGGCTGAAACGGGCCAACCAAGTCCCGCGATGCGGTGTTCCCAAGGTCACCACATGGTGAACGCGATCCTCCGCCTTCATGCACTTGAGCCAAGCCCGGGCAGCCAGACCGCCCATGCTGTGGCACACCAGCAGCGGGGGTCGGCCGGAAGCTTCCGACACCTGCCGGACGGCGGCTTCGATGAGCGGGGCATAGTCGTCGATAGAGGCAAACGGCGGCTCCAGATTGACCGCCACGTAGGCGTGACCGCTTCCCTGAAGGCGTTTCAGCCACGGCGCCCAAAAGCCGCGATTACAAAAAAATCCATGAATGAACACCACTCCACGGCGCCCTCGGACCACGGATTGCTCTGACAACTGGTCTGGAAACATGGAAGAGCGAAAAGGTTGCCGCCAACAAAACACTTGGGGTGCCGCCAATGTTTCGCCGAGCCAGGCCTTCGTGAGTTCTGTCCAGGACGGCTGCGGAACCGGGTCATCGCGATTGACGAATCGCAAAGCGAGAAATTCGATTGCAAGAAACCCGGAGTAGCCAAAGATCAAGGCGGCAAAACCGGCGAATGCCAGCACCGTGGAAATGTTCCAGAAAAAAACCAACCACGCAACTGCGGCAGCCAGCAGGGTGCAAGTGATTAGCCGTTGAAGACGTGCCAGCATGAGCCAGACTTAAGCCAACACAAGCTCTCGCCCGGTCAGTTTTTTGGCCAATCCCTGCGCCAGCCTGTTAACGACGCCGTAAATCGATAACTGGGGATTGGCACCTATGCTGGTCGGAAAAACAGAGCCGTCGTGAATCGACAAATTTTCAAGTTGCCAATGCACTCCGTCAGGACGGACCACCCCTGTCTTTTCTTGGCCAGCCAGGCCACATCCACCCATGACATGCGCGCTCACCACCTTGGTCAACATAGGTTTCATGGGCAAGGCGTTGACAGCATCGCGGGCCTGGCGCCATGTGGTGTAGGGTTCTGCCATTTCATGCAGTGGCAAGACTTGGCGCGCGCCAGCGGCGAACTGGATTTCCATCATCGACAGCAGGGCGCGGCGCGCACCGTCCATCACAAAATCCGTGAGCGGATAGGCCAGCACGGCCGACCCATCACCACGCAGCTTGACCTGTCCGCCAGGCGATTTCTCATGAAAACCGTCGCGCAGCAACGCAAGCAGGGTGTGATTGTGAGGGAAAGTCTTGAGCAGGTCGCGCTGGCTTCGGCCCATGCCCGGAACGGTCGATGCAAAAATTACCGGATGCAGTGGCGGCGCTTCAAGCTTGTAACCAATCGGTCCATCAATCGCGTGCGTGTCCAGAAAATGATCGGTGTAGATGGTTTGCGGCGCGCCGTTCCAGGCTTCCACTTTCTGCGAAAACACTGCCGAACTCATCACCACCGGATGAAGAAAAGTCCGGGCGCCCAGCACACCGTGCGGATCGGGTGCACCCGAGCGCAAAAGCACTGCTGGAGAGTTAATGGCGCCGCCTGCCAACACATAGTGTTTTGCTATTATTTTGGTAGCTACTTTCGCCCGCCCGATATGGGCTAGAGCCCCATTTGGCATCACACTTTGGCAATACAGAGCTGACACCTTGCCATTGGCCAATTCAAACTTTTCTACCCACATTTCAGTCAGCAACTGAGCCCCCAGGTCAAGCGCCGCCGGAATGGTGGTCACCAGCATTGATTGCTTGGCATTGGTTGGACAACCGAGTCCGCAGGACCCCAGATTCCAACAACCTTTGACATTGCGCGAAATCGCCGCTGCCTGAATATTGAGCTTGGCCGCACCGCGCCGCAGCAAGTCATTGTTTTCGTTTGGCGGCGTCAGCCAGGGCAGGATATTCAGCCGTCTTTCGGCCTGCTCAAAATAGGGGGCAAGTGCATCCACGCTGTAATCGGGCAGATCGAAATGGGTCTTCCAAAAGTTGAGCGTGGGTGCCGGGGTCCGAAAGGAACTGGTCCAGTTGACTGTGGTGGAGCCGCCCACGCAGCGCCCCTGCAAAATATTGATCGCCTTGTCTTCGGTTTTGCGCGCCGCACTTTCTTGATAGAGCTGCGGATAAGCCTCGGATTCCTTTTGGTTGAAATCGCTGCTGCTTTTGAGCGGGCCTTCTTCAATCACCACCACGTGCAGGCCAGCCCTGGTGAGCAATTCGGCGGTAATGCCGGCGCCGGCGCCAGAGCCGACGATGGCCACATCACAGACGATTTTTTCCGGCGCCGGGCCCAAGGCACCTCCGAAGACTTTCCAGCCGCGCTGAAGGCCGTCGCGGATCGGGTCTTGTAATTGACTCATGCAGTTTTCAATATTTTTAGAGTTTCGGCGGGCCAGGATAACCAAGCTGCGGCCAGGTTGATTCGTCCGTAAAGTAAGCAGCGGTCGTGATGTCATGCAGCGCCGCATAGGCCTGCTGCCGCAACGCCAAAGCTGAAAGCCGCATGCCCTGTAGCGCAAGTTGAATATCCGCATCGGAAGCCACTGGCCACGCCTGACTCAAACCGGCCATCAGGTGCCGCCCGGGCGCGCTCGCCAACAAAGACAACAACTGCGACAGTTCTTCCTGCGCATGGGTTGGCAATGCCAAGGTCAGTTCGTCGATCCGCCCAAGCAGATCATCAAGGGCGACCTGCCTGGCAGCATCGTCGGCCGGCAGGCTTCCCTGCAGCACCGCGCGGCCGACCGCCCGAAAGACCTCGCGGCCGGCCTCATCCAACTTGCCATTTCGTAGTCCGGCTTGCATCAGCGCAGCAACGCCTCCGCCCAGGGCGAACACCGCCGCTGAGGCGACGCCCAGCTTGAACAAGGTTCTTCTTTGCATCGGACAAGTTTCGCACGCGCTCCTCGAATTTCCATAGAGGGCAGCACCTAGATAAACTCCGTGTTTATATGGACCCTGCCGCATCCCGCATTCGTGAAGCCATGCAGGCTGTTTCACTGCTGCGCGCGAGCCGGGCGGGCCAGCCCTTACTCGAACAGGCCTGCCTGGAGGTCAAGCGTTTTCAGGCACAGCGCGTCAAGGCCACCTATTCCGACCTTTTGCACAACCTTCGTTACAAGGGCGCCGCAGGGTTTTTTCTGCATGAGCTGTATGGCGAGCAGGACTATGCACAGCGCGATCAGCAGTTCGCCCGTATCGCCAGCACCATTGCCCGCCTCTTTCCGCAAGCGGTTGTCGAAACGGCGGCCGCACTGGCTGAAGTGCATGCGCTGACAGAACAGCTCGACGACCTGATGGCCCGGCAATGGTTGGCGGCCCCCACAGGCAGTGCGCATGTCCGCTATATTCAATGCTGGCGGGCGGTCGCCGACCGACCTGCAAGGCTTCGCCAGGTGGAGGTTGTGCTGCAACTGGGGCGTGAGCTGAATCGCCTGACAAGCATGCGTGGCCTGCGCAGTCTGCTGAAAATGATGCGCGGACCCGCTGCTGCGGCTGGCCTGAGTTCATTGCAGGGTTTTCTAGAGAGCGGTTTCGACGCTTTCGGCAGCATGAGAGGCGCTTCAGAATTTTTGACGCTGATCAAATGGCGCGAATCAGACTGGATTGCCATCTTGTTTGACGAGGATGCTGTCACCTGCGAGACGAAATTGCTTCAACTCCTTGCCAGCGCAGACGTGGATTAGGGACAAGCCCCATACGCCAGCACTCAGCATGCTTTCACAATGGGGCATAAGGAGTTTTCATGGACAAGTTTTGGCTCAAGAGTTATCCCGAGGGTGTTCCGCATAGCGTTGACCCGGAGCAGTTTCGCTCACTGAACCAGTTGCTGGAGGACTCATTCAGGAAGAATGCATCGCGACCGTTTTCAGTCTGCATGGATCGCTGGATGTCATATGGAGAACTTGATGATTTGTCCTCCGCGATGGGGGTATGGCTGCAGGCCCAGGGGCTGGAGCCCGGCGCCCGGGTGGCCATTATGCTGCCCAACATTCCGCAGTTTGCTGTCACCATGGCCGGCATCCTGCGCGCTGGCTACACCTGCGTCAACGTCAATCCGCTCTACACAGCTCGTGAGCTGGAACACCAGCTCAAGGACTCAGGCGCGACAACCATCGTCATTCTCGAAAATTTCTCAACAACCCTTGAAGAAATCATCGACAGGACCTCGATCAGACGTGTGGTGGTTGCGTCCATGGGTGATTTGCTGGGCTTCTGGTACGGGCAATGGATCACATTTGCGGTACGTCATCTGGCCAAAATGGTCCCTGCCTATCAATTGCCACTGACCAACGGGCGCACCGTCACGCCCTTCAAGCGCGTGATAGCTGAGGGGATGGGCAAAGCCCTCAAGCCGTCTCAGACTAATCTGGATTCCATAGCTTTTTTGCAGTACACCGGCGGCACCACCGGTTTGTCCAAAGGCGCCGTGCTGACACACCGAAATATTGTTGCAGCCGTTCTGCAGGCAGAAGCCTGGTTCACGCCAGCCATGCGCCATATCGGTGATGTCAGCAAGACCAATGGCATCGCCGCTTTGCCTCTTTATCACATCTTCGCGCTGACGCTGTGCCTGCTGGCCATCCGCTGGGGCTCCCACCTCACCCTGATCCCGAACCCGCGCGACTTCGGCCAGTTCATCAAAGTTCTGAAAAAGCGACCCTTTCATATGCTGCCGGCTGTAAATACCCTCTTCAATGCCCTGCTGCTGCACCCTCAGATCAGGTCAGTGGACTTTTCCAGCCTCTGCGTCTCGCAGGCAGGCGGCATGGCGGCATCCGAGGGCACGGCGAGGCATTGGCTGGAAGTGACCGGTAGCCCCATGATCGAAGGCTGGGGCATGAGCGAGACCTGCGCAATCGGCACCAACAATCCGGTGCTGAATCGGGAGTTCACTGGTACGATTGGATTACCCTTGCCGGGAATAGACATCGCGATCAAGGACGATGATGGGCATTCGCTACCTTTGGGCGATCATGGGGAAATCTGCATCCGCGGGCCACAGGTCATGACGGGATATTATCGACAACCCGCAGAAAACGAGAAGGCATTCACGCCCGATGGCTTCATGCGTACGGGCGACATTGGAATCATGGATGACAAGGGATATACCAAAATCGTCGATCGTAAGAAGGACATGATCATTGTTTCCGGATTCAACGTATTTCCCAATGAACTGGAGAATGTCATTTCATTATGTCCAGGCGTTGTGGAATGTGCGGCCATTGGTATCGCTGATGAAAAGCAAGGTGAGGCGATCAAGGTTTTTGTCGTGAAGAACGATCCAACACTGACTGAAGAAGCTGTGGGCGAATACTGCAAACAAAATTTGACTGGTTACAAACGCCCGAAATATATCGAATTTCGTGATGATTTGCCTAAAACAAATGTCGGCAAGATCCTCAGGCGTGAATTGCGCTCCACGGCTTGATGGATCGACAAGCGACAGCCATGACTGGCGAGCGACTGCCGGCAGGTTTGCTGGTTTTTGAACGTGGATGGCTGTCATCCAACAATATTTTATTCCGGGGCACTGAATCCAGCGCTATCGTAGACAGCGGGTATGCGACGCATGCCGAACAAACTGTCGATCTTGTCGAAGTCGCATTGCAAGGGCGCAGTCTCGACACCCTTCTCAATACCCACTTGCACAGCGACCACTGCGGAGGTAATTCTGCTCTTCAGGCCGTGTACCCTGGGCTTCAAACGCTGATTCCGCCCGGGCAGGCGCATCTTGTTTCGCCTTGGGATCCCAGCGCGCTCACGTATGTTCCTACCGGGCAGTTATGCCCCCAGTATCAATTCACCGGCGTAATAACGCCAGGCTGCGAAATCGAACTCGCCGACAAACTTTGGCAAATTCATGCCGCACCAGGCCATGATCCTGATTCGGTCATTCTCTTTGAACCACAGTCCCGTACCCTGATTTCGGCCGACGCTTTGTGGGAAAGTGGTTTTGGCGTAGTCTTTCCCGAGCTCGAGGGAAGTAATGCTTTTGACGAAGTCGCGGCAACATTTGACCTGATCGAGAACTTGGCTCCGCGCACGGTTATACCCGGCCATGGCCCAGTGTTTGGCTACCGCCCCCAAGTGCTGGCATCTGCGCGTCAACGTTTGAATGCTTTTGTCAACAATCCGAGTCGGCATGCGCATCATGCGGCCAAAGTACTGCTTAAATTCAAGCTGCTTGAACAGCAGAAACTTCTGTTCGTGGACTTCCTCGAGTGGGCGAGGCGTACCAGCTACTTCCAGCAAATACGCGAGGCGTTTTTTGCATCTATTCCATTTGAAGATTGGGTCGCCCAACTAACCGCCGAACTGGAGCGCTCTGCCGTGGCCCGCCGGGATGGAGATCTGATTCTTAACGCATGATCAGAGGATGACATAGGCGCCGTTTTTTTTAAACATCCAAATCACCACGGTCAAGCGTTCGAAACTTGGCAGACATGACGCCCAAATCACCGTGCATTTCTTTCGCCCAAAAGAAAACGCCCAGTTGATTGAATCAACTGGGCGTTTCTTGCTGTAAGAGCCTGACGATGTCCTACTTTCACACGGGAATCCGCACTATCATCGGCGCTAAGTCGTTTCACTGTCCTGTTCGGGATGGGAAGGAGTGGTACCAACTTGCTATGGTCATCAGGCATAACTTTTTGATCGGCTGTCACAACGACAACCCATCGAATTTATAGAGTAAATCAGCTTTTATTTAATGTCTTGCGCTCTTGCGAGCACAGTATTTTGAATGCGTCACTTGGGCATAACAACCTTGAATCTAATCAAAGTTATAGGGTCAAGTCGCACGAGCAATTAGTATCAGTTAGCTTAACGCATTACTGCGCTTCCACACCTGACCTATCAACGTCCTGGTCTTGAACGACTCTTTAGGGGGCTCAAGGCCCCGGCAGATCTAATCTTGAAACGAGTTTCCCGCTTAGATGCTTTCAGCGGTTATCTCTTCCGAACTTAGCTACCCGGCAATGCCACTGGCGTGACAACCGGTACACCAGAGGTTCGTCCACTCCGGTCCTCTCGTACTAGGAGCAGGCTTCCTCAAATCTGCAGCGCCCACGGAAGATAGGGACCAAACTGTCTCACGACGTTTTAAACCCAGCTCACGTACCTCTTTAAATGGCGAACAGCCATACCCTTGGGACCGGCTACAGCCCCAGGATGAGATGAGCCGACATCGAGGTGCCAAACACCGCCGTCGATATGAACTCTTGGGCGGTATCAGCCTGTTATCCCCAGAGTACCTTTTATCCGTTGAGCGATGGCCCTTCCATACAGAACCACCGGATCACTATGTCCTGCTTTCGCATCTGCTCGACTTGTCAGTCTCGCAGTTAAGCACGCTTATGCCATTGCACTATTATCACGATGTCCGACCGTAACTAGCGTACCTTCGAACTCCTCCGTTACACTTTGGGAGGAGACCGCCCCAGTCAAACTGCCTACCATGCACTGTCCCCGATCCAGATAATGGACCTAGGTTAGAACCTCAAACACACCAGGGTGGTATTTCAACGTTGGCTCCACCGAGACTAGCGTCCCGGCTTCAAAGCCTCCCACCTATCCTACACAGATCTGTTCAAAGTCCAATACAAAGCTACAGTAAAGGTTCATGGGGTCTTTCCGTCTTTCCGCGGGGAGATTGCATCATCACAAACATTTCAACTTCGCTGAGTCTCAGGAGGAGACAGTGTGGCCATCATTACGCCATTCGTGCAGGTCGGAACTTACCCGACAAGGAATTTCGCTACCTTAGGACCGTTATAGTTACGGCCGCCGTTTACTGGGACTTCAATCAAGAGCTTGCACCCCATCATTTAATCTTCCAGCACCGGGCAGGCGTCACACCCTATACGTCGACTTTCGTCTTAGCAGAGTGCTGTGTTTTTAATAAACAGTTGCAGCCACCGATTTTTTGCAGCCTCATTGGGCTCCCCAAGTAAATGGTTCACCTACTAAAGGCACACCTTCTTCCGAAGTTACGGTGTCAATTTGCCGAGTTCCTTCTCCTGAGTTCTCTCAAGCGCCTTAGAATACTCATCTCGCGCACCAGTGTCGGTTTGCGGTACGGTCGTGTGTAGCTGAAGCTTAGTGGCTTTTCCTGGAAGCAGGGTATCACTCACTTCGTCTGCAAGCAGACTCGTTATCACCCCTCATCTAAGCCCGGCGGATTTACCTACCAGGCACGACTACAGGCTTGAACCAACATATCCAACAGTTGGCTGAGTTAACCTTCTCCGTCCCCACATCGCACTACACATCGGTACAGGAATATTGACCTGTTTCCCATCAGCTACGCATCTCTGCCTCGCCTTAGGGGCCGACTCACTCTACGCCGATGAACGTTGCGTAGAAAACCTTGCGCTTACGGCGAGGGGGCTTTTCACCCCCTTTAACGCTACTCATGTCAGCATTCGCACTTCTGATACCTCCAGCAGGGTTTACACCGCCACCTTCACAGGCCTACAGAACGCTCTCCTACCACGTGCAATAAATTGCACATCCGCAGCTT
>NZ_BMIG01000008.1:110000-188059 GCF_014641715.1 Polaromonas eurypsychrophila
TCCAGGCGGCGGCCAAAACCGCCGCCCAACAGAGTGACAGTCACACTCACATCCTCCACCGCCACCCCGGCCACCCGTGCCGCGATGGCGGCGCCCATCTGCGGCACCTGGGTCGGCACCCACAAAAACACCTTGCCCTCCCTGACTTGGGCGGTGCAGTTCATGGGCTCAAGGGTGGCATGTGCCAGATAAGGGGCGCGATACACGGCTTCGATACGTCGGGCAGCAACTGCTTCGGCCTTTTCGGTGTCACCTTGCTCATGAAAAACAAAACCCGCATCTGTCTGGAGCGCCGCCTCCAGCTCGACTTCGATCTGGCGCGAGTCCAGCGCCCCGGCCGGCCGTTGCTGCCAGTCAACAGCCACGGACTGCGCCGCCTGCTGCGCCTGCCACCAGCTTTTGCCGACCACGGCAAAGCCGGCGGTGGAGCCGGCATAAGCCGGCAAACGCACGAAACGCTCAACACCCGGCTTGGCCAGCGCGGCGGAAATATCCATTGCGCCCGGCGCGCCGCCCAGCATCGGACACAGACGAATGGCGGCATACAGCATGCCGGGCAAACGTACATCCAGCCCGAACCTGGCTGTTCCGTCGACTTTGGCCGGTATATCCCGGCGCGGCGCGCTTTGGCCGATGAGCTTCCAGTCCTTGCGCTCCTTGAGCCTGACCGTGCCCGGCGGCGTGGCGGCGGCGAATTTGGCCAACTCGCCGTAATGGGCGGATTTTCCCGAGGGATGCGAAATCACGCCGTCCGTGACCGTGAACTCAGCCACAGGCAAGCGCCACTGCAGGGAGGCCGCACCTAGCAGGGACGCGCGTGCCGTAGCTGCGGCTGTGCGCACCACCGTCCAGGCGTCCGCCACGCTGCTGGAGCCGCCGGTCGCATTGATGCCCAATTCGCGCGCCAACTTTCCCACCACCCATTCGCCGGCCTCGACTTTGAACGGCCGCTGCTCGGCCTCCAGCGGATGGAAAGGCAGGCTGGCTACCAGCATCGCGACGTTGCCATAAATCGTGTCGGAGCCGGCTTGCTCCAGCCGTATACGCGCCAGCGGCAGGTCCAGTTCCTCGGCCGCCAACATCGGCAGCGCCGTGTGGACGCCCTGTCCCATCTCGCTGCGCGGCATGGCCAGCACCACCGAACCATCGGGCAGCACCTTGATCCAGCCATTGAGCGCGATCTCGCCTTCTGTCGGCGGCCAGAGACGGCCTGACCCAGTGCGCGAGCGCGGCGGCAGAAGGCCCCAGCCGACGATCAGCGCGCCAGTCGCTCCCGCCGCACTGAACAGCCAGGTGCGACGTTTCATACCCGCTTCTTCACTGCACCACCGGCCGGGATGCCGGCCGCACGTTTGATCGCCACACGAATCCGCTGGTAGGTACCGCAGCGGCAAATGTTGGTCATGGCCGCATCAATGTCGGCGTCGGACGGTTTGGGCGTCTTTTCGAGCAGCGCCGCCGCCGCCATCAACATGCCGGACTGGCAGTAGCCGCACTGCGGCACCTGTTCGGCGATCCAGGCCTGCTGCAGGGCATGAGGTTTGTCCGGCGTGCCCAGCGCTTCAATGGTCTGGATGCGCTTGCCGGCCAAGGTAGACGCTGGCGTGACACAGGCGCGGACCGCCCGCCCGTCCACCCGCACTGTGCAGGCGCCGCAGGCCGCGACTCCGCAGCCAAACTTGGTCCCCGTCATATTGAGCAGGTCGCGCAACACCCACAACAAAGGCATGGCGGGGTCGGCCTCAACCTGAACGACTCTTCCGTTGATCTGTAATTCCATGAACCAGGCTTCCGGGTTGGTCAGCAGGTCGGGGAAGGTGCGCCGCTGATTCCGGTCCAACTATAGCGACGACGCCGGGCAGGCAATAGCCTGAAAACCAGCATGCGAAACGGCGCACCCGGATAATCCCTGACAACATGGCACTAATTACACTTCTTGACGCTCAACTTGCTTTTGGGCACGTCGCCCTGCTGGACCACGCAGATTTCTCCCTCGAAACCAACCAGCGCATTGGCCTGATTGGCCGCAACGGCACCGGCAAGTCCTCGCTGCTCAAAATCCTGGCGGGACTGGAAAAACCCGACGACGGCACCTTGCAGTTGCAGCAAAACCTGCGCATCGCCTACGTGCCGCAGGAGCCGAGTCTGGACCCGCATGCTACTGTTTTCATAGCTGCCAGCGCAGGCCTGGCAAGGGTCAGACATATTGTTGAGCAGTATCTGGCGGCCGACGAACACACCGATCTGGACGCCCTGCAGTCGGAAATCGAGGCGCTGGACGGCTGGAACTGGGAGCAGCGGGTCGAGGAAACCCTGCACCGCCTGCACCTGGACAAGGACGCCATCGTTGGCTCGCTCTCGGGGGGCACCAAAAAACGCGTGGCGCTGGCCCAGGCGCTGGTCGCCAAGCCCGATGTGCTGCTGCTGGACGAGCCGACCAACCACCTGGACCTGGACTCGATTGCCTGGCTGGAGGAATTGCTGGTCAATTTCAACGGCAGCATCATTACCATCACCCACGACCGGGCCTTTCTCGACCAGGTGGCCACGGCCATCGTCGAGCTAGACCGCGGCAAGCTGCTGACCTACCCCGGCAACTTTGCGCAATACCTGATTCAGAAAGAGGAACAGATGGCGCAGGAAGCCGTCATCAACGCCAAGGCCGACAAGCTGCTGGCACAGGAAGAGGTGTGGATCCGCAAAGGCGTGGAAGCCCGCCGTACCCGGAGCGTGGCGCGAATTGGACGGCTGGAGGTACTGCGTGACAGCCGGGCATCGCGGCGCGATGCGGTGGGGCGGGTCAACCTCGACGTCTCCAGCGGTGACAAGAGCGGCAAGATCGTCGCCGAGCTCACCGAAGTTTCCAAAAGTTTCGGCCACCCGGGCGCCGAAAAACTCATCGTCAACAAATTCAGTGCCACCTTGCTGCGCGGCGACAAGATCGGCCTGCTGGGCCCGAATGGCGCGGGTAAAAGCACGCTGCTCAAGCTGATCCTGGGCGAACTCCAGCCCGACGTGACGACGCCACCCGGCAAGATCCGCCATGGCGCGAACCTGCAGGTGGCCTACTTCGACCAGATGCGCGATGCCCTGGACCTGGACGCCACGCTGGAGGATTTCATCAGCCCGGGCAGCGAATGGGTCGAGATCAACGGCCAGAAAAAACATGTCAAGAGTTACCTGACCGACTTCCTGTTCAGTCCTGAGCGCGCCCGCTCCCCTGTCCGCAGCTTGAGCGGCGGCGAGCGCAACCGGCTGCTGCTGGCACGCCTGTTCGCGCGGCCGGCCAATGTGCTTGTGCTGGACGAACCGACCAACGACCTGGACATCGACACGCTGGAACTGCTGGAAGACTTGCTGCAGAACTATGAAGGAACCGTCTTCCTGGTCAGCCACGACCGGCGCTTCCTTGACAACGTGGTCACCAGCACCATTGCGTATGAAGGCACGCCTGGTAATCCGGGCTTCTGGCGCGAGTATGAAGGCGGCGTGACAGACTGGCTGACGCAGTCCAAACGCGCGGCGCAACTGGCCGTCGGCGGAAAAACCCACGCCAGCGCGGGCTCGCCCAAAACCGCAAGCAAAAATTCCGTACAGCCCATGAAGGACGGGCGTGAGGTGCTATCAAAAAAGAAACTGAGCTACAAGGAACAGCGGGAACTCGACGGCCTGCCGGCGTTGATCCAGCAATTGGAATCGCAGCAAAAAGCCATCACGCAGGAATTGTTCGACGGCACGCTGTACACCAGCAATGCCAGACGCGCGGCCGAACTCAATGCCCGCAACAGCAAGATCGAGGAAGAATTGATGGTCGCGCTGCAACGCTGGGAAACGCTGTCGGGCTAGGCGGACGGACGGGCGGGGTCGCGGCAGGCGCCTACAAGATCTTGCGCACCTTTCGGGCCGAAAGGCGGCTGCTGAAACAGCTGCTTACGCTAAAGTGGCGGCAACTCCAAAGCCCTTCATGAACCTCCGTGCGCCGCAAGCTGCCTGTCCGACTTTCACCGCCTGGCGCTGGCTCGCCCTGCTGACGCTGGGGGCGTGGCTCACCGGCTGCGCATCGCTGCCCAGCGAGGTGGACCGCCCGGTCTCCACGGCGTTGGCGAACCCCGAACAAACCCGCATCGGCAATGCTGTGCAGCAGCGTGCGGCCAGGGCCGGCACCCGTAACGACTCGGGTTTTGCGCTGGTCAACAGCGCCGAGCTGGCATTTACCAGCCGCATGGCGCTGATCAACGCCGCGCAGAAAACCCTGGATATCCAGTACTACGCAATCCATGCCGACGAAACCACCGAGCGCATGTTCGACGCCCTGCGCGCGGCCGCTGCGCGTGGCGTGCGCATCCGCATCCTGCTCGATGACTTCAACACCGCCGGCAAAAACGCTCAGGTGCTCAAGATCGCCTTCGAGCCCAACATTGAGCTGCGCCTGTTCAACCCGCTGCCGGGCAACCGCCGTTCGCTGTTCTTCCGCATCCTGGGATCGCTCAAAGATGTGGACCGCATCCAGCGGCGCATGCACAACAAGATTTTTGTCGCCGACAACGCGGTGGCCATCACCGGCGGCCGCAATCTGGGCGAGACCTATTTCGGCCAGGGCGAAGGCACCAACTTCGTCGACGCCGACGTGCTGGCTGCCGGCCGCATTGCACGCGAACTGTCACACAGCTTCGACCAGTACTGGAA
Organism: Polaromonas eurypsychrophila; assembly: GCF_014641715.1. GTDB lineage: Bacteria > Pseudomonadota > Gammaproteobacteria > Burkholderiales > Burkholderiaceae_C > Polaromonas > Polaromonas eurypsychrophila. Next base: position 114,687 of record NZ_BMIG01000008.1, read on the forward strand.
CAACCCGTTGGCCTACCCGGTCCAGTCGCTGATGACACGGGACGAAATCGAGAAGATCAAACCCCCGTCCAGGGCGGCAGCAGCCGCCGCCCCGCCAGTAGCCGCCGCCCAGGCACCCGATGGCCCGTCCGTGCAGCCCACGCCTGCGAGCCCAGCCGCCACGCAAGGCATGCGCACCACCACCGCCCCCGACGGTACGGTGAGCGTGATCGAGCCCCTGCCCGACAGTACCAACCTCGCGCTGCTGGACTGGACCTGGGCACCGGCGGTGCTGCTGGTCGACAAGCCCTCCAAAATTGCCGCTGATGCCGATGACGTGCAACAGGCGCAGGACACGACGGTCGACGGTCTGCTGCAACTGATGTCGCAGGCCAGCGGCGACCTGCTGATCGTGTCGCCCTACTTCGTGCCTGGCCAACGGATGATGGACCAGTTCGCGGCCATCCGGCAAAAAGGCGTGCGCATCCGCGTGCTGACCAACTCGCTCGCCTCCAATGACGCACCTGCCGCCCACATAGGCTATGCCCGTTACCGCAAGGAACTGCTGGCCCTGGGCATCGAAATTTACGAAATGCGCGCCGAGCAGAAAGGCTCGCTGACCAGCTTCGGCTCCACCGGCAGTTCCGGCTCGGCCGGCGGCTCGCGGGCGAGCCTGCACTCCAAAATCGTGGTGCTGGACCAGCGCCTGCTGGTGATCGGCTCGATGAACCTGGACCTGCGCTCGCAATTGCAGAACACCGAGGTCGCACTGGCGATCCGCAGCTCCAAACTCGCGGGCGAAACCATTGCATTGATCGAGCCGGCGATGGCGCGTGGCGCGTACAAGGTCGAGCTGTTGGACGGCCAACTGATGTGGCGCGCACCGCAAGACTCCAAACTCGCGGACACCCGCAGTGAGCCCGATGCCAGCACCGGGCTGAAGCTGATGCTCAAGCTGCTCGGCCCTTTTGCGCCGGAAGAAATGCTTTAAAAAAGCTGGCTCCGCGTACAGACGCGCGAATCCTTTCAACTTACGCTGGCCTGGGGCAAACCTCGCGCCTGTCCCACCCTGACAGGCTCCTGGCGAGAAACACCTTGTTGGCTGGCCTGGCTTGCCCAACAATGAGGGCTCACCACTCCCCTGCAGTGTTGCCCTCGTCCGCCTGTGCGCCGGGGTCGACATTAATCACGTCATGCCTCTGAGTACCTCCCTGAAAAAAGCCGCGCCGACCCTGTTGCTGGCCGGTTTGCTGCTGGCGCTTTACGCCTGGCAATTCGGACTGCAGTCGCCTTACCGCTTTGAGCTCGAATGGGATGAGGAAGTGCAGTTGCATGACAAGCGCATCATCAACATACACATCAAACGCAGTTATGAACGCCACTCCCTGCTGTCAGGATGGGAAGGCATCCACCGCGCGACCGAAGTCAGTTTTGACGCTGGCCCGCTTTTCGGCCCCTTCAGCGCCCGCTTCGCGCCTGACGACCTGGCATTGATCGACCAGGACCAACAGGTCTGGTATTTCGCGACGGTCCGTTCCGCAGGCACTGGCTTGAATCGGTCAGGCAACAGATTGCCACCGTTTTTCACGCTCAAGCCAGGCACCGGGCTGGTAGAGGCGGGACGCGGGGAGAAACTTCCGGAAGTATTCACCCGGTGGAATGTGATGTCAGCCACGCCTGATGCTACGGGACTGGTGAAGTTTCACAACACCCGAGTCGGGCTGGCCGAAAAAATGCGCCATTGGGCAGCCCATCCGCGCTCCGACAACGACGAGGTCCGGCTCGGGCCAAAAGTCCAGGTCAGATGAAGCGATATTTATTTCATGCACTTGCACTGTTGGAAGAAAGGCTCGGACCAAAATGATCAAAACTTGGAACGCAATCAATCCGGTCGACGCCTTCCGTCGGGTTCTTGCTCGCAAGGGGGACAGACGCGCAGACCACCTGGCAGCTTTCCCCAGAATAGCCCCAAAATACGCCTATGAACCCAGCGCCCACCCCGTTTGCCCTTCCTCACTTCTGGGCCGACCTGAAAAGCCCCGACTTTGCCCGCATCGACGCGGCCGCAACGATTGCCGTGTTGCCGGTGGCCGCGATTGAGCAGCATGGGCCGCATTTGCCGCTGAGTGTGGACACCGACCTGGTCAACGGCGTGATCGCGCACTGCCTGCCGCACCTGAACAATGTGCCGGTGCTGTTTCTGCCGACGCAAAGCATTGGCCGCAGCATCGAACACATCGCCTTTCCCGGCACCTTGACGCTGGGCGCGGCGACGCTGATCCAGAGCTGGGTGGACCTTGGCGAGTGTGTGGCGCGCACCGGTATCAAAAAACTGGTGCTGCTCAATGCGCACGGCGGCAATGTCTCGACGCTGGACATCGTGGGCCGCGAGTTGCGGGCGCGGTTTGGCCTGACAGTGTTGATGGTCAACACCTTCAGCCTGCCCCTGCCGGCTGAGGTCAAGCAACTGTTCGGCCCAGACGAGGAGCGTTTTGGCGTGCACGGCGGCGATGTCGAGACCTCAATGATGCTGGCGCTGCACCCGCACAAGGTGGACATGGGGCTGGCGCAAAACTTTCACTCCAGCAGCCAGGACCGCGCGCAGAGCTACGCCATCCTCGGCAACGGCAGCAGCGCCAAACTGGCCTGGGCCGCGCAGGACCTGCATGCGGCTGGGGCGGCCGGCAATGCGGCGGCGGCCACCGCAGAAAAAGGCCTGGCCGTGTTGCAGGCCAGCGGGCAGGCGCTGGCGCGGCTGCTGCACGAAGTCCAGCAGCTCGCAGCGCTGGGCTGATGCAGAACCGGCAGCCCTGACAAATACTGGAGACATCGGCTGACACACTGCAGATGCCTGGGCGATGAACAATGATTGAGATTAGCGTAACTGCGCCTCCGCGACTGCGCCCCTGAACAAGGATCCACCATGCGAGCCCTCGCCCTTTGCTTACCCACATCCCGCTTTGCCCTGTTACCGCTGTGCACCGCGCTGACCATGGGTCTGGCCGCCTGTGGCGACACCTCCAAACTGCCATCTGGCGCCGATATGGGCGCCACGCCCACCCTGCCCGAACCCGTCAAGTCGCTGATTCCCACTGTGAACATCGCGCCGGCCCAGGGCTGGCCCGAGGGCGTGATGCCGCAGCCCATGGCCGGCATGACCGTCACCGCGCTGGCAACCGGCCTGGACCACCCACGCTGGGTTTACACCCTGCCCAACGGCGACGTGCTGGTGGCCGAGAGCAACAAGCCGCCCCAGCCTGATGCCGGTTTCAGCATCAAGGGCTGGATCATGGGTGTGGTCATGAAACGTGCAGGTGCCGGCGTGCCAAGTGCCAATCGCATCACGCTGCTGCGCGACGTCGATGGCGACGGCAAGGCGGAAACCCGCACGGTGTTTATGCAGGGCCTGATGTCGCCGTTTGGCATGGCACTGGTCGGCAAGGAACTGTTCATTGCCAATGCCGATGCACTGGTCAAAGTGCCCTATGAAGAAGGCCAGACCGCCATCACTGCCACGCCAGTCAAGGTGGTGGAGCTGCCAGCGGGCATCAACCACCACTGGACCAAAAACGTCATCGCCAGCCGCGATGGCAGCAAGCTTTACGTCACGGTGGGCTCGAACAGCAACATCGGCGAAAACGGCATGGACATCGAGGTCGATCGCGCGGCAATTCTTGAAGTCGATCCCAAAACCAACACCCGCCGCCTGTTTGCCTCTGGTCTGCGCAACCCCAACGGCATGGGCTGGGCGGCCGACGGCACGCTCTGGACCGTGGTCAATGAGCGCGACGAGATCGGCAGCGACCTGGTGCCCGACTACCTGACCTCGGTGAAAGACGGCGCCTTTTATGGTTGGCCCTACAGCTACTACGGCCAGAACGTCGATGTGCGCGTGACGCCGCCCCGGCCCGATCTGGTGGCCAAGGCACTGTCGCCCGACTACGCACTGGGCGCCCACGTCGCGCCGCTGGGCATGGCGTTTGCTGAAGGCAACAGCTTGTCGGCGTCGCTGGCCAGCGGTGTGTTTGTCGGCGAACACGGCTCCTGGAACCGCAAGCCGCTGAGCGGCTACAAGGTGGTATTTGTGCCCTTCACCGGCAGCAAGCCCTCGGGCAAACCGGTGGATGTATTGACGGGTTTTGTCAGCCCCGGCGGCAGGGCCTACGGCCGGCCTGTCGGTGTAGCAATGGACAAACGCGGCGCGCTGCTGGTGGCCGACGACGTGGGCAATGTGATCTGGCGCGTGGCCGGCACGCCGGTGCGCTAGTTGTTGCTGCTCAGGTCATTTTCTGCATAAAATTAGCCTCTAGCCCATGTTGGACGGTCACCATCAGCTATTTATTTGATAGCAATTTTCAGCAAAAACTATCTCAGGGTTGCCAGATACGCGGCCATGTCGCGCGCATCGCCTTCGCTGACGCCCATGCCGGGCATGGCCGTCAGCGGCTTGACGGCCTTCGGGTCGCGCACCCACAGCACCAGGTTGTCCGGCGTGTTGAGCAGCTTGCCAGCGATCAGGCTGCGGCTTGCCAGGCCCTCCAGAGGCGGTCCGACATTTGGCAGTGAACTGGTGATGCCCGGAATCGTGTGGCAGGCTTGGCAGGCGTACTGGCCCAGCGCCAGCTTGCCGCGCTCCACATTGCCGGCGCGCAGGGGAGCGGCGGCATCCGCACGCTGCGGCGCGGCACCGGCGTCCCGCGTCGCCTGCGCGTAGGCCTGCGGGCTGAGGGTCGGCAGGGCGTTCACAAACGCGACCACATCCCACACCGCGTTGTCGTCGAGCCGGAACTGCCAGGCCGGCATGCCGCTCATCTTGATGCCATGGCGTGTGATCCAGTAAATCTCGCGCGGACGCCAGCGCTGCAGCGCGTCCACCAGCGGCCCCGGCACGGGCTGCATGCTTTTGCCGATGTCAGCCTGCGCCACACCTGGCGCGCCATGGCACTGCACGCAGTGGTCACGAAACAGCGCGGCGCCGCGCAGCAGCCGCGGCGCGTCGTCGAGTGGCGGCGTTGCGATGTTGCGGGCGCGCCAGCGCACCGAGTTGCGCATCGTGGTTTCCAGCAGCGAATGCACCGGCTGCAAATGCTGCGAGGTCGCGGCCACGTTGTAGACGCCGCTGTAAACCACGACGGCCGCGCCGGCCAGCGCAACACCCAGCAAGGCGGCGACCGTGGTGAGCACCAGCGTGGCTTTTTTCATCGCAACCATTGTGCGGCGCGAGCCTGCGTTTAAAGACAAGTGTCGGCGCTGTCCTGCATGGATTTGCGCACGCCTGGACAAGAATCGGGCATGCCTTTTCCTGTCCTGCTGTGCCGAGCCGTCTGGTCGGTTGCCTTGCTGCTGGCCGCCTGCGGCGGAGATGCTGCCGACCCGACCCGAGCGACGGCGGTGTCGGCGCGCGGTGACGCCGCGCTGGGCCTGCGCCTGCTCACGCAATACCAGTGCGGTAGTTGCCACGTCATTCCCGGTGTGTCGGCGGCGCGGGGTGTGAACGGGCCGTCGCTGCAGGCCTTTGGCAAACGCAGCTACATCGCCGGCCGGGTTCCGAATTTTCCCGACGCGCTGGCGCAGTGGCTGGTCGCGCCGGCCTCGCTGGTGCCAGGCACCGCGATGCCCAGCATGGGCGTGTCGCCTGAGGAAGCGCAGCACATGGCGACTTACTTGGGGCAACTTGAATGAGTTCGGTCTTGCCGCCACACATCCAGTCGGTGCTGGCGCCGGCCGGCGAGGCCGCCGCCCGCATCACCAGCCTGAGCTGGCTGCTGATCATCGGTGCCACGCTGATTTTTGTATTCGTGATGACGCTGCTGGTGGTTGCCCTGCGAGGTCGCGAGCGCGCCCGACCGGTGTCCAGCCGGCTGTGGATCATCGGTGGTGGCGTGGTGTTTCCGCTGGCGGTGCTGAGCGCGCTGCTGACCTGGACCCTGGCGCGCACCCCCGGCTGGCTGGAGCGTCCGCCGCCCGGCGCGCTGGTCGTCGGCATCACGGCCCACATGTGGTGGTGGGAGGTGCGTTACCGCGATCCGGCCAGCGGCCAGGAAGTAACGCTGGCCAACGAGCTGCACCTGCCCTCGGGCCGACCCGTCTGGCTGGGACTGAGCAGCCCTGACGTGATCCACAGCTTCTGGGTGCCGGCACTGGGCGGCAAGATGGACATGGTGCCGGGGCGGGTAAACCACCTGATGGTGCAGGTGGACCAGGCCGGCAAATGGCGCGGCCAGTGCGCTGAATACTGCGGTGAGCAACATGCACGCATGGCCATCCATGTGGTGGCGCATGCGCCCGCCGACTTCGACGCCTGGCTGGCAGCGCAGGCGCTGCCAGCGGCCGTGCCCATCGGCGCATTGGTCGAACGCGGCCGCGCGGTCTTTCTGGCGCAGCGCTGCAACGCCTGCCACACGGTGCGCGGCGTGGCCGAAGAGGGCAAGCTCGGACCCGACCTCACCCATGTCGGCAGCCGGCTTTATCTGGGCGCCGGCACCTTGCTGAACCAGTCCGGTGCAATGGCGCACTGGGTGGCGCACACGCAGGAGCTCAAGCCCGGTGCGCGCATGCCCTCGTCGGCCGATATGGATACCGGCACCCTTCAGGCGCTGGCGGCTTATCTGGAGCACTTGAAATGAAATTCAACACACCTGATGGCCTGCCTTCAAGCCTGCCGCGTCCACCGGGCGAACTCGAGCGACTGGAGCGAGCCTGGGAAACGCCCAAGGGCTGGCGCCTGCTGTCCGCCGTCAACAACAGCCAGATCGGCGTGTTCTACATCGCCACCGCGTTGCTGTTTTTTGTGCTGGCCGGCGTGCTGGGGCTGATGATGCGGGCGCAGCTCGCGCTGCCCGATAACACCCTGCTCAGCGCGCAGACCTACAACCAGGTCTTCACCATGCATGGTACGGTGATGATGTTTCTGTTTGCTGTGCCGGTGGTCGAAGCGATTGCCGTCTACCTGCTGCCCGGCATGCTGGGCGCGCGCGACCTGCCGTTTCCACGTCTGAGCGCCTATGCCTTCTGGGCCTATGCAATAGGAGGCATCGCGTTTTTTTGCACAATTTTTTTCGGCGTGTCGCCCGACGGCGGCTGGTTCATGTACCCGCCACTGACCGGCAAAGAGCATTCGCCGGGCCTGGGTGCCGACTTCTGGCTGCTGGGCATAGGTTTCATCGAGATTTCGGCAATTGCCGGCGCGATTGAACTGATCATCGGCATCCTGTTCACCCGCGCACCGGGCATGACATTGGGCAAGATGCCGGTGTATGCCTGGGCCATGCTGGTCACCGCGTTCATGATCGTATTTGCCTTTCCGGCCATCATTGCCGGCACCTTGCTGCTCGAGCTGGAACGCGCCTTCGACTGGCCGTTTTTCATCGCCGCGCGTGGCGGCGATCCGGTGCTCTGGCAGCACCTGTTTTGGTTCTTCGGCCACCCCGAGGTCTACATCATCTTCCTGCCGGCCGCCGGCATGGTCTCCATGATGGTGCCGGCCATGGCGCGCACGCCGCTGGTCGGCCACCGCGCCATCGTGATCGCACTGGTGGCGGTCGGCTTCATCAGTTTTGCGCTGTGGGCGCACCACATGTTTACCGCCGGGTTGAGCCGGCACGCGATGCTGTTTGTTTCGGCCGCGAGTTTTGCAGTCGCCATCCCGAGTGCGGTACAGGTGTTTTCCTGGATCGCAACTTTCTGGAAAGGCCGTGTGCAGATGACGGCGCCCACACTGTTCCTGCTGGGCTTTCATTTCATCTTTGTGCTGGGCGGGCTGACCGGCATCATGGTGGCAGTGCTGCCCTTCGACTGGCAGGTGCACGACACCTACTTCATCGTGGCTCACCTGCATTACGTGCTGATAGGCGGCATGGTGTTCCCGGTGTTTGCGGGCCTCTATTACTGGACGCCGGTGTTCAACGGGCACCGCCTGTCCGAGCGCTGCGCGCGGTGGGTGTTTGGTCTGATGTTCGGTGGTTTCAATCTGGCATTTTTCCCCATGCACATCAGCGGCCTGCTCGGCATGCCGCGGCGTGTCTACACCTATGCGGGCGATCTCGGCTGGAACTTGCTGAACCTGCTGTCGAGCGTCGGCTCCCTCATCCTGGCGCTCGGCGTGTTGCTGTTTTTCATCGACGCTGCGCGTGTGGTGTTCAAGAAAAAGGTCGAACATGGCGACCTGTGGAACGCGCCGACGCTGGAGTGGCTGCCGCAAGAGGACTACGGCATGCGCAGCATTCCGCAGGTCGAGTCGCGCGAACCGCTGTGGGACAGTCCCAAACTGGCCGCCGAGGTGGTGGCCGGCCGGCACTGGCTGCCCGGCACCCATTCGGGCGGGCGGGAAACCCTGGTCACGAGCTGGCGCGACGCGGTGCCGCAGCACCTGCTGGTCCTGCCGGGCGATAGCTGGTGGCCTTTCATCGCGGCAGCCGGTACGGCGGGATTCTTTTTGCTGCTGACGGTATCGCAGGTGGTGGTGGCATTTGCCTGCGGCATCACGGCCATCGTCGCCATCGTGGTCTGGCTGTGGCAGACCGATACGCCGCCGCACGCCCTCACCGCCGAAGTGGCCGACGGTGTCTTCCTGCCAGTGGGCGCGCGCGGCACCGCCTCGCATTCCTGGTGGGCCATGATCATCCTGCTGTGTGTTGATGCCACGGTGTTTGCCTCGCTGGTGTTTGCGCATGTGCATGTGTCCATGGCTGCCGATGTCTGTCCGCCTCCTGGCGCCAGCCTGCCGGACGTGTTCTGGCCGCTGGCATCGAGCGGCTTGCTGCTGGCCGGGTCGGCGGCGATGATCAGCGCGCAGGCGCTGCTGGCACGCGGCCGCTGCACGCCGGTCTGGCTGCTGGTGTTGCTGGCGGTGGTGTGTCTGCTGACGGCTTTCGGCCTGGACGGTTGGGGTCAGCAACTGGCTGGCCTGAGCCCGACCGCCCATGCCTGGAGTGCGACAGTGGCGGCGATGAGCGCCTGGCAGGGGTTTCATGTGGCGGTACTGCTGATCATGGGCCTCTACGTCTGCGCCCGCGTCTGGACCGGCAAGCTGCGCAGCGACGCGCGCGCCTCGCTGGACAACACCGCGCTGCTCTGGCACTACGTCACCGTGCAGGGTCTGGCCGGCATGGGCATCATCTATCTGATGCCGCTGCTTTAAGACTATTTTTGCCTCTAGCCCATGTCTGGTGGGCGCCAGCAGCTATTGAATCAATAGCATATCCGGGGTCGAAGCGGGGTCAGGAATAGGTGATCCAGCTAGTGTGTTCGGGCGCGTCCAGGTGCGGCAGCGTGTTGTAGGTCACCAGCATGTGTCGCTTGGGCGTGAATGCGAACTCGGTCAGTGAGCAGTTGCGTATGCGCAGGTTCAGCTCAATGGTGGTTTCCGGCGCGGTGCCCAGCACATGGCCGACGGCGGTGGAGATCGGCCCGCCGCTGGAGACCAGCAGTACGTTGCCGCTGTGATTGGCGCGGATGTGGTCCAGCAGGGCGGTGATGCCCGCCACAAAGTCGGTGTAGCTGGGCATGCCTTTGGGGCTGACGACACCGCCCATCCATTGCGCCAAGCCGTCTTTCAGCAGGCGGAAGTGGCTGCGGTACATCTCGGGTGAAGTCGGCTTTTCCAGCTTGTGCGGGTGGATCGCGCCGATCACGGCTTCGCTGTCGTATTCATTCAGACCCACCCAGGCCGCTGCCTCCATGAGCGTTTCCATGCCCTCGCAGATGCCCGCGAAGGTTTTCAACTGACGCTGCAAAGTGCCGGTGAATGCGGCCTCGAAGCTGATGCCCTTGTACTTGAAGTATTCGCCGAGGCGCAGGCTTTGCCGGTAGCCCATCTCGCTGAGCACGTCGTAATCGTCGGCACCAAACGAGGCCTGGCCGTGGCGCACGAGGTAAAGGGTTCCCATGGCTCAAATTGTGGCGTGCCCCTTCACTGCATTTAGTCACGCGCGGGACTGGGTGCGCCACCTCAGGACGCCAGAGCGACAAGGACCGGGATTTTTCAAGCAGGGGCCGCGGAACTGGCTTTGCCAGTCCGCAGGCGCAGCGCCCCATGGGGGGCAGCGCACTACGCGAAGCGAGAAACGTGGGGGGCTGGCAGCTAGCACCTTGGCAACAGTGGCACTGTCCACATTGCCGCCGCACAGCGTGGTGCCGACGGTCTGGCCGCTGAGTTGCGTGCGCTCCTGCATGGCGGCGGCAAAACTGGCCGCGCCCGCGCCTTCAGCCACGTTGTGGGTGTCGGCGTACAGATCGCGCATGGCCTGGGCCACTTCGTCGTCGGTCACTTTCACGATGTGGTGGATGTGTGGCGCCATGATGTTCAGCGCCGACGCGTCGGCGATGCGGCAGGCCATGCCGTCGGCCAGGTGTGTGCTCACCGGCGCCTCGACCACGCGGCCAGCAGCCAACGAGTCGGCATAGGTGGTGGCGTGGGCGCTGACCACGCCAACGATGCGCAGGCTGCGGCCCAGCGCGAGTTTTGCGGCGATCGCCGAGCAGGCGCCCGAGCCCTGGCCGATGGGCACATAAACCACATCAAGTTGCGGCACGGCCCGCATGAACTCCCACCAGTAGGTGCTGACGCCGCTGAGCAGGTCGGCATGGAAACTCGGCACCATGTGGGCGCCGCGTTCAGCCGCCAGCGCAATCGCGAACTCGCGGCTTTCCTGGAAGTCCTCGCCGTGTTCGATCAATGTCACGCCGAGCGCGCGCATGGCGGCGTTTTTTTCCAGCGAGTTGCCGCGCGGGACCACGATGGTGCAGGCCACGCCACGCGCGCGGGCCGCCCATCCCATGCTTTGCCCATGGTTGCCGCGGGTGGCGCTGACCACTTCTGTCGGCAGCGCGCCGCGCTGTTTGAGCGCATCGAAATAAGTCAGGCCGCCGCGGATCTTGAAGGCGCCGACGGGCGTGTGGTTCTCGTGCTTGATCCAGCAGTCCGTGCCCAGGCGCTGACTGGACAAACCCCAGCGGTATTGCGGCGTGGCCTGGAATTCGCGGTAGACCACGCGTGACGCGGCTTCGATCTCAGCCAACGAGGGCAAGGCGCCTTGGTGTATTTCTTTCAGCACGGCGTTCATGCGGTTCTCTTTTCAGTCAGCAAACGCAGCGCCAGCAGGCCCAGCACCGTACCCATTACATAACGCTGCACGCGCATCCAGGTGATGTTGCGGTTCAGGAACACGGCCAGGCCGGCGGCGAAAAAGATGATCACGGTGTTGATGGCCAGGCTGACAGTGATCTGCACCGCGCCCAGGCTCAGGCTTTGCAGCAACACCTGACCGCGCTCGGGGTGCAAAAACTGCGGGAAGAAGGACAGGTAAAACATCGCAACCTTGGGGTTCAGTAAATTTGTCATGAAACCCATGAGGAAAAGCTTGCGCGGCGGGTCATGCGGCAGGGCGCGGGTTTCGAAGGGCATCGCGACGCCAGGCAGCGCCGCGGCCCTGGCCGCAAGCGTGGGGGCGAAAATATTGCCGCCGGGTTTGACGGCCTGCCACGCCAGCCACAGCAAATAAAGCGCACCGGCGAGCTTGAGCGCGCTAAACGCCAACGGTGCCGCCAGCAGCAAGGCGCTCAGGCCGAATGAGGCGCCCAGCAAATGCACCACAAAACCGAGGGCCACACCACCCAGCGAGACCATGCCGGCGGCGCGGCCCTGGCACAGGGTGCGCGAGATGCAGTAAATCATGTTGGGACCGGGTGTCAGCACCAGCGCCAGCGCGACCAAGGCAAACCAGATCAGCTCCTGAGCAGTCAGCATCTAGACGCCTTTCGATTCGAGTGTGACGAGCCCACGCGGTGTGTTCAGCGTGGCGACGAGGTTGGGCGTGCCGCGGCTCACGCCCACGCCTGTCAGACCGATGGCTGCATGCGCGGCCTGCAGTGATTCGGGCCGCGGATGGCGGACCTGCAGCGCTTCCAGCGTCACGCCCGAGTCAGGCATCGCATCCAGCGGATGGGTTGCACGCGCTGGGTCCTCGCCGGCCTCGCCCCACTGGATCAGCGTCGGCAGCGTGCCATAGAACAGGCGCTGGCCGTCGTCGCGCACGGTGATGCGCCAGCTCAGCAGGCCACCTGCGGTCTGGCGCGACGCGGGCACCACGGCGCCGCGGTCCAGGCCCTGGTTGGCCAGGACCTTGACGGCCGAGACCACGCCGGGCACGCTGGCGACAAAGTGAATCAATTGCGGCCCTTCCTTGGACACGCGCGATTGCAGCAGCGGGTCGTCCATGTCGAACCAGCGGTGTTTGCCGGGCGGACGCGCGGGGGTGACTCCAGGCTGGATCGCGATGATCTCGAAATAGGCGCGCGGAAAGGCCGTACTCGCCACGCTGAACAGCCGGTTGTGGGTGCCCATCAGCGGGTGCTCGCCGCCGGGGCCGGGCGTGATACCCAGGGTGGCTTCGCACCAGTGAATACCCTGATCCAGACTGGCGGCCACCACGATCAGGTGATCGACCTGCGCCGTGATCACAGCGTCACCGATCCATCAATACAGGTGACCGATTCGCCACCGACCCAGACCTGTCCTGAGCCTGTCGAAGCGGCCTGCGCTATGCCGGCCGCGTTTTCACGGCTCAGCTGGACCCGGCCGGCGCGACCCAGGCAAGTGCCTTGCGCGACGGTGTAGTTGTCCGGCGCATGGCCTTCGGCCATCAGCCACTGCGCCAGGCTGGCATTCAGGCTGCCGGTGACCGGGTCTTCGTTGATGCCCATGGGCGCGGCGAAGGCGCGCACTTCGAAATCGGCGGTTTCGGCCGGTACGCCGTGCTCACTGGGGGAGAAAGCTCTGGCTTCGCGGTTTGCACGCGCTATCAATTGAGGAGCTGCTTGCGCAAAGTGGGCGCCGGCTACACCCACTTTTAATCCATATTTCTTGAGCGCCAGGTGGTCCGGCTCCAGTTGCAGCACGGTGTCGGCGCTGTCCAGCAGCAGGCCCAGCCACACCGGGCCATTGTCGAGAACCTGGGCCGCAATGATGTGTTTCGCTTTCAGGCCCAGCGCAGCCGCCACCTGGGCCAGTACGACCGGGCTGGGCGCGGAACGCTTGAGCGCCGGTGCGGCAAAAGCCAACTGCCCGCCGGCCTGCCCTGAGCCTGCCGAAGGGTCGCGACGGATGTTGACCAAGCCGACCTGGCACTGCTGCACGATGACATCCTGACGTTTTGGCACGCCGCCGGCTTCCAGCCAGGCGTGGCAGGTGCCCAGCGTCGGGTGGCCGGCAAAAGGCAGCTCGCCGCCCGGCGTGAAGATGCGCACGTGATAGTCGGCCGAAGGCTCAGAGGGCGGCAGCACAAAGGTGGTTTCGGACAGGTTGGTCCACTGCGCAAAACGCTGCATGGCCGCATCGTCCAGGCCGCTGCCGTCCAGCACCACGGCAAGCGGGTTGCCAAAATAGGGCTGGTCGGTGAAGACGTCGACTTGTTTGAAAGGTCTGATTTTCATGGCGGCGTTTGAAAGGTGAAAGCTCAGCTCAGTTGCAGGTCCAGCACACCCTTGCTGGCCTGACGCGCACGTATGCTGTCGTACCAGCGCTCGATGTGCGGCCGGCTCTGGCGCTGCTGCGGCAGACCGAACCAGCGGTGGATTTCGCAGGCGATGGGAATGTCGGCCACGGTGAAACGCTCGCCAACCATGAAACTGCGCTGCGCGAGGTGGGCGTCCAGCACGGCCATCAGCGCCTCGACGACTGCATTCGACTCGGCAATCGCGCGCTCATCGCGCTGCTCGGGCGGCGTGCGCACCAGTTGCCAGAAGCCGGGCCGGCTGGCCGGGTTCAGCGTGGTCTGCTGCCAGTCCATCCAGCGCTCAGCATCAAAACGCTCGCGCAGGTCGGTCGGGTACATCTGCCCTGATGAATGTTTGGCCGCGAGGTAACGCACGATGACATTCGACTCCCACAGCACGTAGTCCTCGTCCTCGATCACCGGCACCAGCGAATTGGGGTTCAGCGCCATGTACTCGGGCGTCTTCACCACGCCGAACAGGCCGCCGGCTTCCGTGCGCTGGATATCCAGCGCCAGCTCCTGTGCCGTCCACACCACTTTCTTGACGTTGATGGAGCTCATGCGCCCCCAGATTTTCAGCATCTATTTGGCCTCAACACTGTTGGCCCCCACGCTTGTCGTTGCGCGAGCCTGCGTTGGCTGGCTCTCGCGGATGGCCGCCGCCAGAGCCGCCACACCGGTGTTGATCTGGTCCACGCTGGCCGTCACAAAAGACAGGCGCAAGGTGCGCGCATCGGCGTTGTCGGCGTAAAAGGCCGAGCCCGGCACAAAAGCCACGTTTTTTTCGACGGCTTTGGGCAGCAGCTCGACCGCGCTCATGCCGGCCGGCAGGCGGGCCCACAAAAACATGCCGCCATCGGGGGTGTTCCAGCTGACGCCTTCGGGCATTTCACGCTTGAGTGCGGCCAGCATGGCGTCGCGCTGCGACTTGTAGAGCGCGCGAATCGTCGGCACATGCCGATCCAGAAAGCCGTCCTTCATGACCTCGGCAATCATGCGCTGATTGAAGCCCGGGCTGTGCAGGTCGGCCGCCTGTTTGGCCTGCAGCAGTTTGGGATACAGCGCTTTCGGCGCCACCAGGAAACCCAGGCGCAGGCCAGGTGCCAGCACCTTGGAGAACGATCCCAGGTAGAGACAACCGTCAGGGTTGCGCGCCGACAGCGGCAGCGGCGGCGGTGCGTCGAACCACAAATCGCCATAGGGGTTGTCCTCAATGATGGGCAGGCCCAGTTCGGCCGCTTTGGCCGACAACGCGGCGCGGCGCGCCTCGCTCATGGTGCGGCCGGTCGGGTTCTGGAAATTGGGCAGCACATACAGAAAGCGCCCGCCTCTGGCTTTCATCGCCAGGTCATTGACATCGATGCCGTCGTCGTCGCTGGCGACGCTGATCACCTGCGGCTCCATCGGCGTGAAAGCCTGCAGCGCGCCCAGGTAGGTCGGCGTCTCCACCAGGATGGGGCTGCCCTTGTCAATCAGGATCTTGGCCAGCAAATCCAGACCCTGCTGCGAGCCGGTGGTGATCAGTACCTGGGCCGGATCCACCTGCCAGGGCAGGCTGGCCGCCACCATCTCGCGCAGCGGAGCGTAACCCTCGCTGGCGGCGTATTGCAGCGCGGCCTGGCCGTCTTCACGCAGCACTTTGGCGCAGGCGTCGGCGAAGTCGCTGATCGGAAAGGTTTTGGGCGACGGCAGGCCGCCTGCAAAACTGATGATGCCGGGCTTTTCGGTGACCTTGAGGATCTCGCGGATCACCGAAGGGTTCATTTTTTCGGCGCGTGCGGCCAGGGTCCATTGCATGTTGTTGGTGTCCATGGTTGTTCTCTCTTTTCCTGTGTCAATCCACGATAAACAGTGTCGCACCTTTGGGCGCGCTGGAGCGGTGCGCTTCGGCGCCGTCGGCCACCTGGTAACTCATGCCGGGCCGCAGCACATGCTGGCTGCCGTTGTCGAGTTCGGTGTGCAACTCGCCCGCCAGACACAGCAGGACATGGCCCTTGCTGCACCAGTGGTCCGACACATAACCCGGCGTGTATTCGACCATGCGCACGCGAATGTCGCCGAACTGCTGCGTGCGCCAGAAGGCCTGACCGGCCTGGGCCGAGTGCTCGGATTGCGCAATGGCCGACCAGTCGGTGGTGCCAAAAGGAATATGGCTGATGTTCATGCGGGCTCCAGGCGGGGGGTGTGCACCGGCATTTGTTTGCCGATAAACACGGTGGCGATCACGGCCAGGCCGAAGCCGACCGTCACCGCGTCCAGCGATTCGCCGAGCAGCGGCACGGCAAACAGCATGGACAAAAAGGGCTGGACCAGTTGCACCTGGCTGACGCGCACCGTGCCGCCCAGGGCCAGGCCGCGGTACCAGGCAAAAAAGCCCAGCCACATCGAGAACACGCCGAGGTAGGCAAAGCCGGCCCAGGCGCTGGCCCGGACAGTTGTTTGCGGCCAGCTCAGCAGCGCCAGCGGCAGCGTCAGCGGCAGCGAGATCAACAGCGCCCAACAGATCACGTGTTCGGCCTGCATGTGTTGCGACAGCCGCGCACCGTAGCCGTAACCGATGGCCGCACACAGCATGGCCGCCAGTAGCAGCACGTCTGCAAAATGGATAGCCAGCCCGGCAGCGCCGGACCGCAGCACGGCAAACAGCACCACCAGCGCGCTGCCCAGGGCCGCGCACAGCCAGAAGCCGGCTGACGGCCGCTGGCGGTGCAGCAGCGCACCGACGGCGGCCGTGGCCAGCGGCAACACGCCGACGATCACGCTGGCATGCATGGCTTCAACGTAACGCATCGCGATCGAAGTGAAAAGCGGGAAGCCGAAGACCACACCGCCAGCGGTGATGGCCAGCGGCACCCAGTCGCGCCGCTGCGGCAGCGGTGCGCGAGTGGCCAGCAGGAACAGCGCCGACAGTGCAGCGGCCACCACGGCCCGGCCCAGCGCGATGAAAACACCCGACATCTGCGGCGCCTCGGGTGTGCCGACCGCCAGCCGCGTCATCGGCAGGGTCACTGCAAAGATGACGATGCCCAGCAGGCCCAGCCACAGGCCTTTGGTGATCTGTTGTTGTGTCATAAGAACAGCATCCAGATGGCCGTGGCCACCAGCACCGCCGCCATGGCGCGGTTGAACCCCACCAGGCGCCGGCCGGTCCCGGCCGGCCCGCTGAGCCACTCGCGCAGCAGCGAGCCGGCCAGCGCATAAGTCAAGTTGCTGGCGAAGGCATAGGCCAGCATCACCGGCAGCACCACGGCAAAACGCAGGGCGGGGTCGCTGCGACCGGCGATCCAACCGCTGACAATTGCCAGCGCCAGCATCCACGCCTTGATGTTGACAAACTGCAGCGCCGCGCCCTGCCAGAAACCGACGTTCATGCGGTCGGCATCGGTTTCGCTGAGTTGGCGCGAACGCGCGATCTTCGAGGCCAGCCAGAACAGGTAGAACACGCCGGCGAGCTTGATCGCCAGACCCAGCAGCGGTATCGCCAGCAGCAGCGCGCCCAGGCCCAGCGCGCACAGGCTCAGCAACACGCCCCAGCCAACCGGCACCGCGCAGACAAAAGGCATGGCGCGGCGCAGCCCGTGGTTGGCCGCGAGTGCGGTCGACAGTGTGGTGTTGGGCCCAGGCGAAAAGCTCATGGCCGTCGCCAGCACCAGCAAAGCGGTAAATTCTTGCCAATTCATGAGCCAGACTTTATAGTTCAACCCAACACACCATCAGTACAGTTTGGGGTACAAATTCCTAAACTGTATTGCCCTGTTTGTCAGCACACCCCGCGCAAAGGCCCTTGTCCATGCTGATGAAAACCGGTTCGCAATCACTGACGGAGCAGCTCAGTGCCCGTTTTGCAGAGCGCATCCGCAGCCGCCTGCTGGCGCCTGGCGCGCGCTTGCCCTCGGTGCGGCAATGCGCGCAGCAGCAAGGCGTCAGTGTCTCCACCGTGGTCGCGGCTTATGACCAGTTGCTGGCCCAGGGGCTGGTGGTGGCGCACAAGAACCGTGGCTTCTTCGTCCGCGATGCATCATTCAATGCGGCTTCGGCCCCGGCGCCACAAGCGCCAGCGGCTATCAAAGGAGTAGCAGATTCGGCGAATCCGGACGCGCCCTCCGCATGGAGCACGGCCACCTGGATGGCCGCCCGGCAGGCGCCGGTCGACGCCACCGCCCTGATACGCGGCATGTTCCACAAGGTCAGCAACAAGCCACAGCCGGGCATGGGCGTGTTTCCGCCGGAATGGCTGGACACCAGCTTCATGCCGGCCGCCGTGCGCAAGGTCACCAGCGGCAGCGCGCTGCGCGATTTTTCGCTCAGTTACGGCGAACCCATGGGCGACAGCGGCCTGCGCCGCGCGTTGTCGCAAAAACTCAGCGTGCTCAATGTGCATGCGGGGCCCGAACAAATCATCACCAGCGTGGGCGCGACCCATGCGCTGGACATCGTGAGCCGCACCCTGCTGCGCGCCGGCGACTGCGTGATGGTCGAGGAGCCCGGCTGGGCGGTCGAGTTTGCGCGGCTCGATGCGCTGGGCATGCGCATCCTGCCGGTGCCACGGCGCGCCGATGGCCCGGACCTGGAAGTCATGGCGCGGTATTGCGAGGCGCATGCGCCCAAGCTGTTTGTCAGCGTCAGCGTGTTCCACAACCCGACCGGTTACTGCCTGAGCCCGGGCAGCGCACACCGCGTGCTGCAGCTCGCCAACCAGCACAACTTCCACATCGTCGAGGACGACACCTACAGCCACCTGGCGCCGGACCACGCGACGCGGCTCAGCGCGCTCGACGGCCTCCAGCGCACCATTTATGTCAGCGGTTTCGCCAAGATCCTGGCGCCGGGCTGGCGCGTCGGCTTTATGGCAGCGCCGCCTGACCTGGTGCAGCGCCTGCTCGACACCAAGCTGCTGGGCACGCTGACCACGCCGGCCCTGCTCGAAAAAGCGCTGGCCTGGTGCATCGACCAGGGCCAGTTGCGCCGCCATGCCGAGCGCATACGCACGCGGCTCGATGCGGCGCGCGCGCGCAGCGTCAAGCTGGCGCTGGCGCACGGCTGCAGCTTTGCGGCCGAACCGGCGGGCCTGTTCGGCTGGGTCGACACCGGCGTGGACACCGATGCGCTGGCCCAGCGCATGCTCGACGAGGGTTACCTGATCGCGCCGGGCGCGTTGTTCCACGCGGTGCGCACGCCGACCACGCTGATGCGCATCAACTTTGCAACGACGCAGGAAGCGGCTTTCTGGAAGGTGTTCGCGCGTTTGCGCGACGCGATGTTGTGATGGACCTGGATTTCAAATCTTTTTGGCCTCCAGCCCATGACTGGCGTGCGCAATCAGCTATTGAATTAATAGCGCACAGAATGCCGACCCTTGTGCGACAGCTACCAGCGGAGAGCGTGTCATGAACAGCGACCTTCCGCCCCCACGACGGACCCGACGCGGCAGCGGCGCCGTCACGCTGCACGATGTGGCGCGTCTGGCCGGCGTGGCGCCCATCACGGCCTCGCGCGCGCTGAACACGCCCGGCCAGGTGTCGGCCGAGCTGGTGCGGCGCGTCACTGAAGCGGTGGCTAGCACCGGTTATGTGCCGAATCGGGTCGCCGGCGGCCTCGCTTCTGCGCGCAGCCGGCTGGTGGCGGCGCTGGTGCCGACGATTTCGGGGCCGGTGTTTCTCGGCACCGTCCGGGCGCTCAACGAGGCGCTGGTGGCTCAGGGTTACCAATTGATGCTGGGCCAGAGCGGTTATGTCGATTCGCGCGAGGACGCTTTGCTGGACGCGCTGATCAGCCGGCGGCCCGACGGCATTGTGCTGACCGGCATCATGCATTCGCCGCTGGGGCGCCAGCGCCTTCTGGCCTCCGGCATTCCGGTGGTGGAAACCTGGGACCTCACGCCCACGCCGATTGACATGCTGGTCGGTTTTTCGCATGTTGACGTGGGCCGCGCGGTGGTCGATTTCCTCTACGCCAAGCGCCGACGCCGGCTCGCCATGATCGCCGGCGACGACGAGCGCTCGAAGCGGCGCCAGCAGGCTTTTCATGCCGCGGCGCAGGCAGCGGGCCTGCCACCGGTGCCGGTGATCACCGTGCCAGCGCCGACCACGCTCAAGAGCGGGCGGGCCGCGCTGGCGGAGTTGCTACAAACTTCGCCAGACATTGACGCGGTGTTTTGCAGCTCCGACCTGCTGGCCCTGGGCGTGATGACCGAGGCCCAGGTGCGCGGCGTTTCAGTGCCCGGCCAATTGGCGGTGGTCGGCTTTGGTGACCTCGAATTTGCCGCCGACATACATCCGGCGCTGACCACAGTGCGCATCGACGGCATGGCGATAGGCCGCCAGGCCGCGCAGTTCATCGTGGACCGGGCCGAGGGCCGTGAGGTCACGACTCGCGTGGTGGACGTCGGTTTTTCCATCGTGGACCGCGACAGCGCCTGACGCGGGGAAGGGCACCTGGCCCATCCCCAAGCGCTGAATTGTTGACTTGACAAGATTTTGGGTAGCGCTACCATACTCACTTGGTAGCGCTACCTTTGGTGCTCTTGCCTGTCATTAATCACCCGGCGCGCGCGCGCCATTCAGGAGACATCTCGTGAAAAAACTAGTCATCACCCTGGCCGTGGGCCTGCTGGCCAGCGCCGGCGTTCTTGCCCAGGCCTGGCCGTCCAAAACCACCAGCATGGTTGTGCCTTTCCCGCCCGGCGGTTCCACCGACACCGTGGCCCGCGCCATCGCCACCCAGCTCAGCAGCAAGCTGGGCCAGCCTTTTGTGGTCGAAAACAAGGCCGGCGCCACCGGCACGATTGGCGCGACCCAGGTCAAACGCGCTGCACCCGACGGCCACACCTTTCTGGTCACCTCCCTGGGCCCGCTGGTGATTGCGCCGCACCTGATCCGCGGCGTGCAATACGACGCGCTGAAAGATTTCGACACCATCACGGTGGCGGTGCAAGCGCCCAATGTGTTGGTGGTGCCGGCCGCCTCGCCCTACAAGACACTGGGCGCCATCGTTGCTTACCAGAAGATCAACCCCGGCAAAATGAGTTTTGCCTCCTCGGGCAACGGCTCCAGCGACCATCTGACGGCAGAACTGTTCTGGCAGCAGACCGGCACCAGTGGCACCCATGTGCCTTACAAGGGCGGCGCGCCGGCCATCACTGATTTGCTGGGCGGCCAGGTCGATGCTTCCTTCCAGAACATCAACGCGGTGATCCAGCACATCAAGTCTGGCAAGCTGCGGGCGCTGGCCATCACCTCGGAAAAACGCTCGACCTTGCTGCCGGAGGTGCCGACCCTGAGTGAGTCGGGCATGAAAGGTCTGGTGGTGTATTCCTGGCAAGCGGTGGTTGCGCCCAAAGGCCTGCCGGCCGACGTGCGGAGCAAGGCGCATGCTGCCATCGTCGCCGCACTCAACGATCCGCAGCTCAGGCAGCAGTTCGTCTCGGTCGGTTTTGAAATTGTGGCCAACACACCGGCACAATTTGCCAGCTTCCAGCAGCAGGAATTTGCGCGCTGGAAAAAAGTGATTGAGACCGGAAAAATAACCATAGATTGACCTGAATCCCATGCCCCAGCCCTCTACCCCCCGCATCACCGATCTGCGTGTGATCCCCGTCGCCGGACGCGACGGCATGCTGCTGAACCTCAGCGGTGCGCACGGCCCGTTTTTCACGCGCAACATTCTGATCCTGACGGACAACGCCGGCCGCACCGGCGTCGGCGAAGTGCCGGGCGGCGAAAAAATCCGCCAGACCCTGGAAGATGCGCGTGCGCTGGTGGTCGGCCAGGCCATTGGCGCGCACCAGCAGGTGCTGCAAAGTGTGCAGCGCCAGTTTACCGACCGCGATGCCGGCGGACGCGGCCTGCAGACCTTTGACCTGCGCACCACCATCCATGCGGTGACGGCGATCGAATCGGCCTTGCTCGACTTGCTGGGCCAGCACCTGGAGGTGCCGGTGGCGGCGCTGCTCGGCGAAGGCCAGCAGCGCGAGACGGTCGAGATGCTGGGCTACCTGTTTTTTGTCGGCGACAAGTCGAAGACAAACCTGCCTTACGCCAGCGAGCCCGACGCGCCCGATGCCTGGTCGCGTGTGCGCCATGAAGAAGCCGTGACGCCCGAGACCATCGTGCGCCAGGCCGAGGCCGCGCATGAACGTTACGGCTTCAACGACTTCAAGCTCAAGGGCGGCGTGTTGCGCGGCGAGGAAGAAATTGAGGCCATGCGCGCATTGCACGAGCGCTTTCCGAAAGCACGTGTCACGCTGGACCCGAACGGTGGCTGGCTGCTGAAAGACGCGATCCGCCTGATGCGCGACATGCGCGGCGTGGTGGCTTATGCCGAAGACCCCTGCGGCGCGGAAGAAGGATTTTCGGGCCGCGAAGTCATGGCCGAATTCCGCCGTGCCACCGGGCTGCCGACCGCCACCAACATGGTGGCCACCGACTGGCGGCAACTGAGCCACGCGCTGTCGCTGCAGTCGGTGGACATCCCGCTGGCCGACCCGCACTTCTGGACCATGGCCGGCTCGGTGCGCGTCGCGCAAACATGCCGCGACTGGGGCCTGACCTGGGGCTCACATTCGAACAACCATTTCGATGTGTCACTGGCGATGTTCACCCAGGTCGGTGCCGCCGCACCGGGCCGCGTCACCGCCATCGACACCCACTGGATCTGGCAGGACGGCCAGCGCCTGACAAAAGAGCCCTTGAAAATTGAAGGCGGGCTAGTCCAGGTACCGAAAAAGCCGGGCCTGGGTGTCGAGCTCGACATGGTGGAGGTCGAGAAGGCGCACCAGCTCTACAAACAGCACGGTCTGGGCTCACGCGATGATGCGATGGCGATGCAGAGCCTGATACCGGGCTGGAAGTTCGACCCCAAACGGCCAGCCATGGACCGTTGAGCCGGTTGGCCTCGCTCACCTGCTGAACAGGTTTCAAGCGGCGGCCGCAGCCTTCTGAATCTCCACCCGCAGCGCCTGCTGCCCCAGGTGGCGTCCCTGTCGCTGGGCGCCGTGTTGCCCGGCCACGGCCAGTGCTGATTTTTGCGCGTGGCCCAGCAAGGCCGCCAGGCTTTGCGGGCGCCCGCGTGCGCCGCTGGCCTGGTAGTCGGCCAGCAGCGCGGCAGCCACGTCGGCCGCATTCAGGCCACGCACTTGCGTCAGGTGGGCGAACATCAGGTCCACCAGCTTTTCCAGGGCGAACTCATGGGTCTTGCTGGTGGTTTGCCAGAGCCAGTCGCTGAAAGCCAGGAAATTCTGAAAGGCGGAGCCTGGCGCCAGCAGCAGGTCCAGGCCGCGGGAAAAACGCCCGGAGTTGGCCACCATTTCCCAATAACGCGCAAACCGCTTGATGCGCTGCATGGTGGCAAAGTCGACGGTAGAGTTCTGCAAGATCGTGTACGGCGTCTGCGGGTCATAAACCATGGCGAAGCCGGCCGTGTGCCGCGTGATCGGCGTGCCACGCAGGCGCTTGAGCACACCGAACTGGATCTCGTGCGGGCCCAGGCCAAACAGGCGATCAAAGCCTTCGGCAAAACTTTCCAGCGTCTCGCCGGGCAGGCCGAAGATCAGGTCGGCATGCACATGGGCGCGGCTCTTTTTGACCAGCCAGCGCAGGTTGTCGGCGGTTTTGCTGTTGTCCTGTTTGCGCGAGATGCGCTGCTGCACCTCGGGGTTGAAGCTCTGGATGCCGACCTCGAACTGCAGCGCACCGTCGGGGAACTGCGCAATCAATTCCTTGAGGCGATCCGGCAGGCTGTCAGGCACGACTTCGAAATGCACAAACACGTCGGGCGCCTCGGCAATGCGGTCCAGGAAAAACTGCAGAATGCGCACCGAGTTGTCGATCTTCAGGTTGAAGGTGCGGTCCACAAACTTGAAATTGCGCGCGCCGCGCCGGTACAGCGCATCCATCTCCGCCATGAAGCCGTCGAGCTCGAAAGCCCAGGCGGTTTTGTCGAGTGAACTCAGGCAGAACTCGCACTTGAAAGGGCAGCCGCGCGAGGCTTCGACATACAGCAAGCGCTGCGCCAGGTCCTCGGCCGTGTATTCGTTGTAGGGCAGCACCAACTCATCAAGCGGTGGCTGGTCGCCGGCAATCACCTTCATCAGGGGTTGCGGCCCGTCGAGGAGCGCGCGGCAAAGTTTCGGAAAACTCACATCGCCCCAGCCCGTCACCACATGGTCGGCCAGACGGCAAATTTCCTGTTGCTCAACCTCATGGCTGACCTCGGGGCCGCCGAGCACGATGGTGATGTCCGGCCGCAAGGTTTTGAGCAGGCGAACGAGCTGCGTGGTTTCAACCACATTCCAGATGTACACGCCGAGGCCGATCACCTGGGGCTGCAGGGCCAGCAACTCTTCCACCATGCGCGTGGCCGGCTGGCCAATGACAAATTCGCACAGCCGCGTCTGCGCCCGCAACCCGGCGCCGCCGTGTGTGTCCATGTTGGCCAGCAGGCAGCGCAAGCCCAGCGAGGCATGGATGTATTTGGCGTTGAGTGTGGCCAGCACAATGGCGGCGGTCTCGGCGGCGGGCGTGGCAAGCATGCCGGTATTATCAAACCATGACGCAAACCCTGTTCAGAGACGATGCTTACCTCGGCGAATGCATCGCCAGGGTCACGGCCATCAGTGAACAAGGCCTGGTGCTGGACCGCACGGTGTTTTACCCGCTGGGTGGCGGCCAGGCCGGAGATGCCGGGGTGCTGGTGCTGGCCGACGGACGTGAGATTGCGATTGCCGATACCCGCAAGGGCAAGGATGAGCTGGGGCAGTTCACCCACGCAATCTGCCACCTGTCGGTGCTGCCAGACCCGGCCGCTTCGGCGCTTTTGCAGTGGCAACAAGCCGGTGTGCAGGTCGGCGACCAGGTCATCGCCCGCATAAACTGGGCGCGCCGGCACCGGCTCATGCGTTTTCACACCACCACCCACCTGCTGTGCCACCTGGTGCCGCAGCTCGTCAACGGTTGCTCGATCACGCCCGACTATGCGCGACTGGACTTCAACATGACCGATCCGCTGGACAAAGAGATCCTGACGGCCGGCATCGCGCGTCTGGTAGCGGCGGCCCATCCGCTGCGGGTCGGCAGCATCACTGACGCGGAACTCGACGCCAATCCGGCGCTGGTCAAAAGCATGAGTGTGCAGCCGCCGCGCGGCAGTGGCCAGGTGCGCACGATTCGCATAGGCGCGCCGGGGGCTGACCAGATGATCGATCTACAGCCCTGCGGTGGCACCCATGTGGCCAACACGGCCGAAATTGGCGCGGTCATCGTCACCAAAATTGAAAAGAAAAGTGCCACAACCCGGCGCGTGGTGCTGGGTTTTGCCGACTGAACCCCAGCGAGCGACCACGAAGCGCCAGCAGCGACGTGGCGCAGAACCGGCAGGAACTAATGGCGCAAGCGCCGCTCCCACAATGACCATGAACTTTCGCCGTTTTTCATCTGCTCTGCTTTTGATAGCTGTCAGCGCCCTGTTCACAGGGGCTAGTGCCCAAATAAGCTTCACAAACAAGGCCTCCGTTGGCGCCGTGGTCAGCACCGATCAGGTGCGCGCCGAGTTGCTGGCCTGGGCACCTGACGGGGTCGAGTCGGGCAAACCGGTCTGGGTCGGTCTGCAACTGGCGCACATTCCCGAATGGCACACCTACTGGAAAAACTCGGGTGACTCTGGCCTGCCAACCGTGCTTGAGTGGACACTGCCCAAGGGTGTCACGGCCGGCGAGATCGCCTGGCCGACACCGAAAAAAATATCGATAGGCACCCTGGCCAACTACGGTTACGAAAACACCGTGTTGTTGCCGGTGCCGCTGACGGTGGCGCCGGCTTTTGAAGCCAGCCAGCTGAACATCAAACTCAAGGCCGCCTGGCTGGTCTGCAAAAAAGAATGTATTCCGCAGGAAGGCGAGTTTACGTTGCAGATTCCGGTGCGCAGCTCCACCGGTTCAAGCAGCGGTATTTTTGCAGCGGCTTTTGCCGCCAGCCCGCAGCCGCTTGCAGGCACCGGCAGCCAGGTAGAAGCTGGTGCCCAGGTGATCAAACTGTCCCTCAGCGGCTTGCCCGCCTCCTTGCAGGGCAAGACCCTGGAGCTGTTTCCTGAAAGCGCCAACGTGATCGAACCTGCCGGTGCCTGGCAGCAAGCCTGGAAGGGCAATGTCTGGACCGCGCAACTGCCGCTGTCGACGCAGCGCACCGACAGCCCGCGACTGATGCCCCTGGTCGTTGCTTTCGACAAACAGGCTTTTCGCATTGAGGCGCCGGTCCAGGGCGAATGGCCCGCTGTTGCCGCCGCTGCGGTCGTGCCGCCGGCGCTCGAAGCCGCGCTCAAGGCCAATGCTGCGCTGGGCGCCCCACCGGTGGGCGGCAGCTCCCCGCCTTTTGGCCTGCTTGCCGCGCTGCTCGGCGCCTTGCTGGGTGGGCTGATCCTGAATCTGATGCCTTGCGTGTTCCCGGTGCTGGCCATCAAGGTGGTGAGTTTCACGCAGGAAAAAAACCAGGCAGCACGGCTGGCCGGTGGCTTGGCCTACACCGCCGGCGTGCTGCTGTCCTTCATCGCGCTGGGCGCCGTACTGCTTGGGCTGCGCGCTGCCGGCGAACAACTCGGCTGGGGCTTTCAGTTGCAAAGCCCGGCGGTGGTGGCGGCGCTGGCCGCGCTTTTCACGCTGATCGGCCTCAATCTGGCGGGCTTGTTTGAATTTGGCAGCTTTCTGCCCAGCCACGTGGCCAGCCTGCAGGCCAAAAATCCCACCGTCAATTCCTTTTTGACCGGCGTGCTGGCGACGGCGATTGCCTCGCCCTGCACCGCGCCTTTTATGGGCGCCTCGCTGGGTTTTGCGCTGGGCTTGCCGGCCTGGCAGGCGCTGTCGATATTTGCCGCTATCGGCTTGGGCATGGCCCTGCCCTACCTGGTGGCCAGCGCCGTACCCGCCGTGGCGCGCGCGTTGCCGCGCCCCGGCCCCTGGATGGACACCTTCCGCCGGCTGATGGCCTTCCCGATGTTTGCCACCGTCGCCTGGCTGGTCTGGGTGCTGGGTCAGCAAAGCGGCATTGACGGTGCCGGCGCCCTGCTGGCGCTGCTGGTGCTGATGGCGCTGGTGCTGTGGTCGCTGACGTTGCGGGGCCAGGCGCGGGTCGCACTTGCTACGTTTTCGATAGCGCTTGCCGCAACCGGGGTATGGGCTATGGGCCAAAATGTCATCAAACCCCTGCAGGCCTCCGGGCTTGCCGCTGCGCCCTCGGAACGCTGGCAAACCTGGGAGCCGGGCCGGGTCGAGCAACTCACGGCACAGGGACAAAACGTGTTTGTCGACTTCACTGCCGCCTGGTGCGTGAGCTGCCAGTACAACAAAAAGACCACGCTGGCCAACAGTGCGGTGCTGGCCGACATGGATGCGAAAAAAGTCGTTTTGCTGCGCGCCGACTGGACGCGCCGTGATCCAGCGGTGACCGCTGCGCTGTCCCAACTGGGCCGCAGCGGCGTGCCGGTGTATGTAATTTACAAGCCCGGCCGCGCGCCCGTGGTGCTGTCGGAAATTTTGTCTGTCGATGATGTCCGGGCCGAACTGGCCAAACTGTAATTTTTTTCTTCAGGGGTTCATGCCATGTCGAACCAAGCTCATGACCGCACGCTGAACCGCCGTGTATTTTCGGCCTCCTTGCTCGCCGCCCCCTGGGCGCTTTCGCTCGCCAGCCCGGCGTTTGCAGCCGCCACCGTCGGCCAGGCCGCGCCGGATTTTTCTGCCCCCGACACCACGGGCAAAACCCGCAAGCTCAGCGACTACAAGGGCAAACTGGTGGTGCTGGAGTGGACCAACCCGGGTTGCCCTTTTGTGCAAAAGCACTACAACGGCAACATGCAAGGCCTGCAAAAAGAGTTTGCCGCCAGGGGCGTGGTCTGGCTCGCCATCAACTCGACCGAGGCCAGCCACGGCGACTACCTGGCCCCCGCCAAATTCACTGGCTGGCTGGGCGAAAAGCAGGCTGCGCCAACAACCGCCCTGATGGACGAGTCGGGCAAGATCGGCCAGCTTTACGGGGCCAAGACCACGCCGCACATGTACATCGTGAGTCCTCAGGGCCGGCTGATCTACGCCGGCGGCATCGACAGCATCGCCTCGGCGCGCGAGGATGACATCAAGACCGCTACCAATTATGTTCGTCAGGGACTCAGTGAAGCGCTGGGCGGCAAAACACTCAGCGTGGCCTCCAGCCGGGCCTACGGTTGCTCGATCAAATACAAGACTTGAGGAAGCGTTGAACCCGTCCCGGTGGCTGAATCGCTTGCGCCCGCAAGCGGCTTCGGGATAATTGCCGCATGCCCTTTTTGAGCCGGTCTTTGCTGCCCTACCCTGTCTGTGCGCTGGCTTTGTTGCTGGTGGGGTGTTCGACGCAGGGGCCAGCGCCGGTCCTCCGCGGCGCGACGCAGGTGGCGCCGCTAACCTCCAGCGAGCTCGCGCAATCTGACCTGAACCGCATGGCCACGCTGGGCATGCGTGACAACCTGGACAGCCTGTATCGGCTGCTCGACAAGTTGTACCGGCGCAACCCGTCCGAGTGGCGTAAAACCGGCAGCGCCAGCCGCGAAGCGGCGGTGCAGCGGGTGCGCAACGCCATTGAAAACCGCACGCCCTGGCCCGAGCTCCAGGGCCAACGCGATATTGCGGCCTTGTCGCTGGCGCTCAGCCCCGAATTCCGCGGTGACCGCGTCGCCGCGTTTGTCTATGCCAGCGCCGACATGCTGATCACCGCCCACGACGGCAAAACGACGTTCTACCTGGTCGATGGCCTGGACGCGCAGCACATCTACAACGCCGCACGCAATATCGAGTCGGCGGTCTGGCTGCTGGCGACCCGGCGCAGCGCGGCAGGCCAGCCCTTGCTGCTGGCCGACGAGATGTCAGAGCGCGAGCGCAACCTCAGCTTCGAGCGCGAGTTTGGCAAGATTGTCGGCCGGCTGGATTTGCTGTCCGGGGTGCTGACCGAGAAGTACCGGCGCGCCGTGATCACCTATGTGCAGAATCTGGCCGGTGCGTCGTTTCTGCAGTTCTTGCCCGTCAGGTAGCCCCCTACAGTAAGCGGCCCCCACGGTCGCTCACTGCGGGTGGGTCCTGCACCTTGTAGACCGCCCACCGATACGGCTAGTGGAAATCACCATGATCGAAACAGTAGAAAATCCATATATTAGCTTTGGGTTATATAAGGGTGCGTACTTCGGCCCGTATGGCCTTTCACTCGCATTTGAAAGGTATCCCCCATGAAAAACTCTCTTCATCGCAGCTGTGCCAGTCTGGTTCTGTTCGTGACCCTGGCCGCCTCGGGCGCGGCTGTGCAGGCCCAGGACAAGGTCGTCTACCACATCGACAACGCCGAAATGCAGGCGACCAAGGGCCTGCGCAACATACGCAACCACCTGGACGTGGCCCCCGACACCAAAATCACCGTGGTCACCCACGCCGACGGCGTGGACTTCCTGATGGAAGGAGCCAAGGACAAGAAAAACCCGAACGTGGACTACTCCAGTCTGGTCAGCGCCCTCAAGGCCCGCGGCGTGCGTTTTGAAGTCTGTGAGATCACGCTCAAAAACCGCAGCCTGAAAAAAGAGCTGTTCACGCTGGACGCAGAGTTCACACCCTCGGGCGTCGTGCGCATTGGTCAGCTCCAGGTGCGTGAGGCGCACGGCTACATCAAACCCTGAACACGCGCTGCGGGCAGCACGAAGCCAGGGTGTCCGACACCTGAGACAATCGGAGTATGTTTGCACCCCTCCAAAACGACAATTTCCTGCGCGCCTGCCTGCGCCAGGCTACCGACTACACCCCCGTCTGGCTGATGCGCCAAGCCGGGCGTTACTTGCCCGAGTACCGCGCCAGCCGCGCCAAGGCCGGCAGCTTCATGGGCCTGGCGACCTCGCCCGACTACGCCACCGAAGTCACGCTGCAGCCGCTGGAGCGTTACCCGCTGGATGCCGCCATCCTGTTTTCCGACATCCTGACCGTGCCCGACGCGATGGGCCTGGGACTGTCGTTCGCGCTCGGCGAAGGTCCGCGTTTTGCCACGCCGGTGCGTGATGAGGCAGCGGTGGCCCAACTCGAAGTACCGGACATGGAGAAACTGCGTTATGTCTTCGACGCCGTCACCTCCATCCGCAAGGCACTGAACGGCCGGGTGCCGCTGATCGGCTTTTCCGGCAGTCCCTGGACCCTGGCCTGTTACATGGTCGAGGGCGCAGGATCAAGCGACTACCGCCTGGTCAAGACCATGCTGTACCAGCGCCCGGATTTGATGCACAAGATGCTGGCGATCAACGCCGATGCCGTCGCCGCCTACCTGAACGCCCAGATCGAGGCTGGCGCCCAGGCGGTGATGATTTTCGACAGCTGGGGCGGCGTGCTGGCTGACGCGGCCTTCCAGACCTTCAGCCTGGCCTACACCCAGCGCGTGCTCAACCAGCTCAAACGCACACATGACGGCGTCACGATCCCGCGCCTGGTCTTCACCAAGGGCGGTGGCCTGTGGCTGGAGCAGATGGCCCAGCTCGACTGTGAGGTGCTGGGCCTGGACTGGACGGTGAACCTGGGCCAGGCGCGTGCACGGGTCGGTGCCCGCATGGCGCTGCAGGGCAACCTGGACCCCAATGTGCTGTTTGCCCAGCCGGCGCAGATCGAGAAGGAAGTGGCGGCCGTGCTGGACAGCTTCGGTCAGCCACATGCCGACCTGTACAGCAGCGGCCCCACACACATCTTCAACCTCGGCCACGGCATCAGCCAGCACACCCCGCCAGAAAGCGTCGAAGTGCTGGTGCGCGCCGTACACGCGCACTCCCGCAGGATGCGCACCGGTACGCCGCATTAGGCGGTTTTTGCATCATCGGTAACACAAAATCAGGCCACGGAGGTCGGACTTATTCACAAAATTTGTGCTGCGGTGCCGCATGAATCCCACTTCCGGGGTGGTTGCGCTATCAAACCCATAGCGCCGCTAAGTACTTGATTTATATGACTTCTTTAAATTGCTTTTTTTTCGGGCAATTTAAGAAAAGCCTTGATTTACAAGGCCTGGGCAGGGGCCGTGCCAATCTATCAACAAAGTTATCCACAGAAACACTGGATCACCTTCAAAGTAGTTTGAAATCAAGCACTTACGGCGTCTTCCGAACATGTATCTCAGCACTTACGAATTTTTACGTCGGTATTAAGTTTCATCGCCCATGACCTATTGGCTCAGCATTGTGGTTGCGACGCCGGCCCACAGCAGTGTGGCCGGGGCACTGACCTATGCGAGCGAGTGGCCGCTCGCACCGGGCACGCTGGTGCGTGTGCCTTTGGGTAGACGCGAGGTGCTGGGCGTGGTCTGGGAGGTCTTGCCGGACAGCGGGGACCTGCTGCCAGCGCAAGCCCGCGCGGTGTTGGGCGCGCTGGACGGACTGGCGCCGCTGTCGGCCACCTGGCGCCGGCTGGTGGCATTTACCGCCAGTTATTACCAGCGCTCGATTGGGGAGGTCGCACTGGCCGCGCTGCCACCGCAGTTGCGCGCCTTGAGTACTGTACAGCTCGCGCGCCGGCTCAAACGCCCGGTGGCAGCCGCACCGGACACCCCGGACACTACTGATTTGATAGCACTGAGCCCAGAACAGGAAAGGGCTATAGCCGAATTTGATGCCGATACCCGGCCGGCCCTGCTGTTCGGCGCGACCGGCAGCGGGAAAACCGAGGTCTACCTGCGCGCCGCCGCCAGCGTGCTTGCGCAGGACGCCAGCGCCCAGGTGCTGGTGATGGTGCCGGAGATCAACTTGACGCCGCAACTGCAGGCGCGGTTCGAGGAGCGTTTTGCCCACCTCGGCAAGGCGCAGGTGGTGGCCCTGCACAGCGGCCTCACGCCGGCGCAGCGCCTCAAAAGCTGGCTGGCCGCCCACGCCGGCCAGGCCCGGCTGGTGCTGGGCACCCGCATGGCAATTTTTGCGTCCTTGCCGAACCTCCGCCTGATCGTTGTTGATGAGGAACACGACCCGAGCTACAAGCAGCAGGAGGGCGCGCGGTACTCGGCGCGCGACCTGGCGGTTTATCGCGCCATGCTGGAGAGCTCGACCAACAGCAGTAGCAGTATCGCGGCGCCCTCTTTTTCAGCCGGGGCCGCGGAACCGGCTCCGCCGGGCCGCAGGCGCAGCGCCCCCCCGGGGGGCAGCGAACCACACGAAGTGGGGAGCGTGGGGGCTATGTCCTGCCGTGTCCTGCTGGGCTCGGCCACACCTTCGCTCGAAAGCTGGCAGGCCACGGTGGCGGGACGCTACCAGCGCCTGACCATGAGCGAGCGTATTGGCGCAGCCGACCTGCACGGCAGCTTGCCCACGGTGCGGCTGGTCGACATGAACCATCAGCCAAAACACTGCACGATTGCGCCGCCACTGCTGGACGCCATCGCCCAGCGCATCGCGCGTGGCGAGCAGTCGCTGATCTTTCTGAACCGGCGTGGTTATGCGCCGGTGCTGGCCTGCCACGATTGCGGCTGGAAAAGCGAGTGTCCTCATTGCAGCGCCTTCCGCGTTTTCCACAAAATGGACCGCACCCTGCGCTGCCACCATTGCGGCTTCACCGAACGGGTGCCGCGCGCCTGCCCGGGCTGCGGCAACATCGACATCGCGCCGCTGGGCAAGGGCACGGAACGGCTGGAGGAACACATCGCCGAATTGCTGGTCGGGGTCACCCGGCCGGACGGCAGCCCGCTGCATAACTCGGTGAGAATTGCGCGCATCGACGCCGACACCACCCGGCTCAAGGGCGCACTCGAGTCACAGCTGGCCAGCGTACATGCCCGCGAGGTCGATGTTCTCGTCGGCACGCAGATGATTGCCAAGGGCCATGACTTTCGCCACATCACGCTGGTCGCCGCGATCAACCCGGACGGCGCGCTGTTTTCCAGCGACTTCCGCGCGCCCGAGCGGCTGTTCGGCCTCTTGATGCAGGCCGCAGGCCGCGCCGGGCGCGACGCCGAACGCGGCGAAGCCAGCGAGATGTGGGTGCAGACTTTCCACCCGCAACACCCGCTGTTTGGTGCTTTGAAAAAGCACGACTACCCGGCCTTTGCAGCCCAGGAACTCAAGGAGCGTGAAGCCGCCGGCATGTCGCCCTTCGGCTTTTCAGCACTGGTTCGGGCAGAAGCCAGGGAGCAGGCGGTGGCCCAGGGCTTCCTCAATGCCGCCGCCGAGACGGCGCAGGCGCAGCAACTGCCGGGCGCCGAAGCGGTCACGCCCTACCCGGCGGTGCCTATGACGATACAGCGCGTGGCCAACATCGAACGCGCGCAGATGCTGGTTGAAAGCTCGTCACGGGCGGCCCTGCAGCGTTTCCTCGCGGCCTGGCAGCCGCTGCTGCACCAGACCAGGCAAGAGGGCGACTTCAAGGGCCTGATCCGCTGGGCAATTGACGTGGATCCGCTGGCCATATGACCCCCACGGTCGCTCACGGCGTGTAGCTCCCTGCCCCCAGAGGGGGCCGCTGCGCCTGCGGACTGGCAGAGCCAGATCCGCGGCCCCTGCTTGAATTGAAGAGTTCTCTACCTGCCTGCTTTCATGTCAGAAGAGCCACCGCAGCTGAAAAACTGAAAAACGCCAGCACCGTGGACAGCAAAATAATGCGCGCTATCCGCCCGTTGTCCGCGCCAAATTTTTCGGCCAGTACCGACACATTGCTGGCACTCGGCAGTGCCGCCACCAGCACGATCACCGTCAGCGCAAAGGGCTCCAGCGACAGGCCGGCGTAGATCGCCAGCAGGCCGACCCCGCCCACCAACAGCGGGTGCAGCAACAACTTGATCAGCGCGACCGGCACATAGTCCTTCAGCGCAATGGTTTCCACGCTGTTCATCTGCGAGCGCGCCAGCACCGCACCGATGGTAAACAGCGCCACCGGAGACGCGGCATCGGCGAGCAGGGCGACGGTCTGCATCACGGGCGCTGGCAGGGCAAGCTGCAGGCCCGAGGAGACGGCGCCCAGCACGATGGCCCACGGCATGGGATTGAGCGCCACGCCCCTGAGTGCATTTTTGGCCGCCACTTCGGCGCCGTGGGCATCGGCCGAATCCAGCCGTGACAGCGCAATACACAGCGAACTGGTCACCAGCAGATCCACCACGATGGTCACAATCGCCGGACCGGCCGCCTGCGAACCCAGCAAGGCCACCAGCAGTGGCACACCCATGAATCCGGTGTTCGGGAAGGCCGCGACCAGCGCGCCGAAGGAGGCGTCGTTCCAGCCGATGCGTTTGTTGCGCGTCACGGCAATCGTGAGCGCCACCATGATCAGCGCGCACAGCAGGTAGACGGCGACCACGCCGCCGTCGAGCAACTGCGCCAGCGGCGTGTTGGCGCCAAAGCGGTACAACATGCAGGGCAGTGCGAAATACAGCACAAAGGTGTTGAGCCCCGGGATCGCCGCCTGCGGCAACAGGCCACGGCGTGCCGCCAGGTAGCCGCACAGGACCAGCGCGAAGAAAGGGAAGGTGATGAGAAGAATGCCTAGCACAAGGCCCTATTGTCGCCGGCAAAGTTGGCAGGCGGCCGACTGGCTATGATGCCCGCTGCCCGACTGTTTTCCTTCAGCGTCACCCCGCGCTGCCGCTCCGGGCTCACGTTTCCTCGTTTTCGCCTGCATGTCCTCACCTTCTCCCGAATCAGCCGCCGCCGGACTCAACCTCGCCCAGCAGGAAGCCGTCAACTACATGCACGGCCCCTGCCTGGTTCTGGCCGGCGCCGGCTCCGGCAAAACGCGGGTGATCACGCACAAGATAGGCCGGCTGATCAAGGCCGGACTGCCTGCGACGGAAATTGCCGCCATCACCTTCACCAACAAGGCCGCTGCCGAGATGCGCGAGCGGGCCAAAAAACTGATCGGCTCGCCCGCCCGGGGCGTGGTGATTTGCACATTTCACGCGCTGGGCGTGCGCATGTTGCGCCAGGACGGCGAGGCCCTGGGGCTGAAAAAGCAGTTCTCCATCCTGGACAGCGACGATGTGACCAGCATCCTCAAAGACGCCGGGGGCACCACCGATGCAGCCACAGCGCGCCAGTGGCAGTGGACCATCAGCGCCTGGAAGAACAGCGGGCTCAACGCGGCCCAGGCCGAAGTGCAGGCCAGTGGTGATGAAGATCGGCTGATCGCCCGCATCATGGCGCGGTATGAAGAGCGCCTGACGGCCTACCAGAGCGTGGACTTTGACGACCTGATTAGCCTGCCGCTCAAGCTGCTGCAGGAGCACGATGCGGTGCGGGACAAATGGCAGAAGGCCCTAGGCCATGTGCTGGTTGATGAATACCAGGACACCAACGCCACCCAGTACGAGGTGCTTAAGCTGCTGGTCGGCGCGCGCGGGCGCTTCACCGCCGTGGGCGACGATGATCAGTCCATCTATGGCTGGCGCGGCGCAACCCTGGACAACCTGAAAAGGCTGCCAGAGGATTACCCCACCCTGCGCGTCATCAAACTGGAGCAGAACTACCGCTCCACCAGCGCCATCCTGCGTGCAGCCAACAACGTGATTGCGCCGAATCCCAAACTGTTTCCGAAAACCCTGTTCAGCGAACTCGGCGAGGGCGAGCCGGTGCGCGTGGTGGACTGCGACAGCGAGGAGCACGAGGCCGAACGCGTGGTGGCGCGCATTCAGAGCCTGCGTGCCGGCGCCGAGCTCCAGGCGGCGGGCGAGCAGCACAAGGAGTGGAAAGACTTCTGCGTGCTGTACCGCGCCAACCATATGGCCAAACCGTTCGAGAAGGCGTTTCGCAAGGCGCAAATTCCGTACAAGGTTTCGGGCGGTCAGAGCTTTTTTGACCGCGCTGAAATCAAGGACCTGTGCTGCTGGCTGCGGCTGCTGGTCAACAACAATGACGACCCGGCCTTCATGCGCTCGGTCACCACGCCCAAACGCGGCATCGGCCACACCACGCTGGGGGCGCTGGGGGTGTTCGCGAGCAAGTACAAATTGAGTCTGTTTGAGTCGCTGTTCAGCAATTCGCTGGGTTCGGCCCTGCCGGCCAAGGCGGTGGCTTCGCTGCATGAGTTCGGCCGTTATGTGAACGAGCTGGAATACCGCGCCAGGCACACGGTCGGCGCCGAGGCTGCCCGCATCTTTTTGACCGACTGGCTCAAGGACATCGCTTACGAAAAACACCTGCACGACAGCGAAGAGAGCGAAAAACTCGCCGCAGCGCGCTGGACCAATGTGATGGATTTCTGTGACTGGATGGCGCAGCGTTGCGGCGGGCAGATCGACGACACCAGCGGCGCCGTCATCGCAGCGGAAACCAAAACCATGCTCGAAGTGGTGCAGACGATTGCGCTGCTGTCGACCATCAGTGAACGCGAGGGCGAGCAGAACGTGGTGACGCTGTCCACGCTGCATGCGGCCAAGGGCCTCGAGTGGCCGCATGTGGTGCTGGCCGGCTGCTGCGAAGGGCTGCTGCCTTTCAAGCTCGACGACGACGATGGCAGCGATGTGGCCAAGACCGAAAACATCGCACTGCGGCTTCAGGAAGAGCGCCGCCTGATGTATGTGGGCATCACGCGGGCGCAACGCACGCTGGCGGTGAACTGGCTGCGCCGGCGCAAGAAAGGCCGCGACACCGTGGCCGGCGTGCCCAGCCGCTTCATTGCCGAGATGGGCCTGGACCAAACCACGGTGAAGGAGGACCCACGCGAAAAAATCAAGGCGCTGCGGGCCGAATTCGCCAAACGCGCAGCCGACAGCGCCGAAGCCAACAACCTGGCCGAGGCCGCAAGAAGCGCCGGCTGACCCTGGAATCCCCATGAAACTTCACAACAGCCTCCGACTCGCTCTTTTTTTGATAGCTGTGAGCGCTTTCTGCATAAGGGTCGAAGCTCAGAATAATACGAAAAAGGCAGGCGCTGCGCGTGCATCTGGCACTTGTCTGACGGCAACACAGCTGTCCGCCCTACATATTTACGGCGAATGGCGTGTTCGCTTTAACCCGGCGCCCGCGGGCTTGCCTGCAACGGCCATCATGCGGCTGGAAAAACACGCGGAGTTCAGCGAGAGTGTGGCAGGCTCCGTCACTCGGGAACTGGGTGCTGCGAGAGTCGAGGGACATGCTCCCCGCGCGCAACTGGCGGGCGATCTGGAAAACGGGTTTCTCACCCTCGACGAATCTTCAAACGGCATCAGCATCACCGGCACCTGGAACGGTGAAATGGTTAAAGAATCATGCGGGAAAAAATTCATGGGCACATGGAAAGACACCAGCGACAACGCGCCGCCGGATACGCCGGACGTTCCCTTCACACTGGAAAAACTGCCGGGCTGGTAGCCGCAGCATGGGGCCTGCTCGGCGGGCTGATGTGGGCAGGCGGCGCTTCCCGGCATGGCGCCGTAGGCGCCGGACGGCAAACGCATCGGTTGCCGGGACAGCAAGTATTCCAAACTGTCGCGCTTCTGGGAGCTTCAGCGCGGCACCGACTGCGACACCTTCGGCATCCGGGGCTACCGCCCCATCAGTGTGGCGGGTGTGGTTTCAGACAGCATCAATAACAACCCGTCCTCACCCCGCGGCCGGCCACAACGTGACCACGCCCTTCACCTACGAGCGCTCGGAGGTCCGCCCGCAGTTGTCGGTACGTACCAAGGGTCGCCAAGGGCCTGCTGACGTCTGCCTCAGGCGACGATGCCGGCAGCGATTCGGTATGGGTCGGTTACACGCAGCAAAGCTACTGGCAGTTTTTCAACGACAGCATCTCGCGCCCGTTCCGGACCACCGATCATGAGCCCGAGGTGGTCTACATTTACCCGCACATGATCGACCTGCCGGGCGGCTGGAAATACCGCTTGGGCGGCCTGGGCCCGACCCACCAGTCGAATGGCCAGAGCCTGCCGCTGTCGCGCAGCTGGAACCGGGTCTACCTGGTGGGTGTGACCGAAAAAAATCTGGGCGACGATGCCAGCCTGACGCTGCAGGGGCGCATCTGGCAACGCCTGCGCGAGTCTTCCGGCAGTGACGACAATCCGGGCATTTCCGACTTCATTGGCCGGGCCGAGGTCACCCGGTTTCTGACAGATCAACAAGGTCCACGGCCTCGGCATGCGGTGCGCCATTCACTCAAGTCCGACGCACGCGGCTCGGTCAAGCTGGAATGGATGAAAGCCTCCACCGCCATCGCCGACAGCGCGGCCCTGCGCTACCACGTGCAGTTGTTCAGCGGCTACGGCGACAGCCTGGTCGACTACAACCGGCGCCGCAACGTGCTGAGCGTGGGCCCTAGCCTGGTGGACTGGTAGAGCGCCAGCGGCGAGGGGTAAAACGCATCAGGAATCCCATCCAGTCCTGTTCCACCCTCGGGCCATGGCAAAAGCCACGCTGGCTCGAGCCAGTTCAAGCGTGCTATCGATCAGCACCAGGCCGGATACGTCAGCGTATCGGCTGGCCATCGGAATCTCGGTGCATCCCATGATGAGCGTGGTGACACCGCACCGGACAAGATGCTGGCACGCCTGCGTGAGATGCTCCGCCCCGAGCTCTGTCCGCCCGGCCTTGACTTCACGAATACAGGCGTCCACCTGGATTTGCGCACCGTCGGACTCCGGGGTCATGAAGTCCATGCCACGCCCGACAAGTTCGCGCTGGTAAAAACCTGATGCCAGCGTGCCCCGCGTGGCGAAGATGGCCACGCGCGATCCAGCCGGCGAGGAAATCGCCGCAACGCACGACCTGGCGATGTGCAGTACAGGTGCCCTGCTGCTCCGGCTCATTTGATCAAACCAGTGGTGCGATGAGTTACAGGGAATGACGATGACGCCGACATCGGCGCGGTTGAGGGTGTCGATGCCCGCCAGCAACTGTGGCAGCGGGTCCCGGCCATGGCCGAGGATGGCACTGGACCGGTCGTGGACATGCGGCAGGCTGGCCACGATCACGGGCAAATGATCCTGATCGCGCGAAGCAGGCGTGAGTTTGACGAGCTTGTCCAGAAAGTCGACTGTCGCCAATGGACCCATTCCCCCAAATACACCGATGCGCGACATGGATGTCGCCTAGATTTTCAAGGGCCGAGGACAAATCAGCGACACCGCTGCGTTGTTGCCAATCACCAGAACAAGAGTTCGCAGCATGTCGCAGATCGGATCTACTGCGAGAAACAGAATGAATGCCGCTTCGAAGGGCAGTCCAAGGTAGCTGCAGGTCAGTCCCACCAGGGAAACTGTCAGCAACCCTGTCATGCCGGCAGAGGCAAAGCCGGCAAGTATGGACGCGGAAAGCACCACAGCCAGTTCGGTGATTCCCAGCGGCTTGCCGTAGAGTTGCGCCACAAACACGGTCGCGGCCACATAGTAGATGACAGGCCCGATACGCAGCAGGGAAACGCTCAATGGCACCATCAGTTCGACGCGCGAGCGTGCGAATCCGAGGCGATCGGCCAGGCTCTCAATCATGATCGGCATGCAGGTGGCGCTGCTTCGGGTGGCCAGCGCAAGGGCAAAAGGCCCGCGCAAAGCATCCAGCGTCTGGCCGAAGGTCGAGTTTGACCGCTTCCAGATGATGAGGGTGGCAATGACCAGCGCCAGCATCGACGCGACAAAAAATGCAAGAACGAACTGGGCCATGGCCTGGAGGGGGCCGAGGCCGGTCTTGGCCATCTGGGCCGCACTCATGCAGAAAAGAATGATGGGCAAGGGATAGTTCAGCCATCGCATCAGAGTTTGACACGAGTGGTAAATGGTTTCCAGCGACTGCGTCAGCCCGTCGGAAACGCGCGAGGGGACTTGTCCCACTGCAAACCCAAACAGCAGGGCAAAGACCAGCGCCTTCAAGGTATCGCCATTGGCCAGTGCCGCAAAAATATTGGAGGGAACCAAGCTGACCAGCACCTCTGTGAAATTGACGGATTTGACGGGTGCATCGACACCCTGCAGGCTCATGATCGTGTCACTGGAATTGAGATCGTTGCCGACAATCCTTCCGAAAGTCTGCATGGTTTCGGTCGACAGGTTTTCTCCCGGCTTCATCACCAGAAGGGTCAGCGCACCCAGCAATGCGACCACCACGGAAAACACGGCGAAAACGATGGCCACGCGCGCCATCAACCCACCGGCACCGCCTTCACGAAAAAGCCGCTGCAGGCTGAAGATCACTGCCGACACCATGAACGGCAAGGCAATCATCTTGAGCAGGTCCACATAGACGTCACCCACAAAACCGAGCCGGAGTCCCAAGGCCGGCATGTACATGCCAAGCAGGAAGCCCGCCGCCAAGCTGGCGATCACCACCCAGGGGTTGAGCGCAAACGCATAAAGTTTTTTCAGATTGATCATCACGGCACCTTGGTTGGTCGACTACTTGTCCAGCGCCTTCAGCACTTTGTCGATGGTCAATTTTTCCGAGCCCTCAGATAAAAACTGGTTGACGTAAGCCAGCAATGTCGGGTCCTGAATGCCAACGGCAATGCCCAGCGTATCTTCCAGATCCTTGAAGGTGACCGTTCGCAGCGTCAATGAGGCCGTGGGATCGCTCTTCAATATCCGCTTGATCTCGAATTCATCCCGATAGGCCGCCATGATCTGGCCCTTTTCAAGCGCCTTCAGTACGGCATCCCAGGTTGGAAATTCCCGGAGCTCGGACAGCGGAAAATTTTTGCTGGCATAGTCGGAAAAGGAGGACTTCGCGATCACGCCGATGGAACCCTTGAACTCACGCACGACGACGGGCAGGGGCCGGTCCCTGGCCAGTTCCGCGAACTTCACCCGGTTCAGGATGAAGGCATGATTAAGACGGATATACGGATCGGTGAAACTGATCATCTGCGCACGCGCCAGTGTCCGGGACAACTTGCTGATGCCCAGATCCGCCTCCTGCCTCGCCACGATATCGACCACCTCATTGAAGGTCCGCGCACTGCGGTCAAACCTCACCTTGACTTTGAGTTCCTTGGCAATTGCCTTGGCCAGGTCAACCTCCAGCCCAACCAGCTCCCCATTTTTCATGTAAAAGAAAGGGGGCGTATCCACGCCGAGCATGGCGACTACCAGCTCTCCCCGATTGACGATGCGGGCAATGCCGGGGGCCAAAAAGCGGCCGTCGGCGACCTTCACCAGCGTTGACGGCGGCACTGGCGCGTCTGTCGTTTTCGCTGCAACTGGCGCCGGTGGGCCAGCCGCCAGCGCCGGTACAAAGCACGCAGCCCAGACCAGCGCCAGGATAAAAATTTTCCACCCATTGCTCAAAGGGCGATGCAAATGCTGTTGCGCTTGCCTTTTGTACGACATCATCAAATCCTGATTCATGTTGCGGCGACACGTGCAGAAAGGGCATTTCCGAGGTGCAACCGGCATGCAGCAGTTGCAGCCAGAGGCATCGCACCAGGCGCAGGAGCCGGCACGACCCCAGGTTGGCAACAACACAACTCTCCTGCCGATTTCAGCACCGGGTAACAAAAGCATGCGGATCAGCAGAAGTCTCCGCAATCGACATGGGTCAGAACGACGGCAAAGTGTATTGTATTTGTTACTTTTCTGAAATTTCGGCACCGCGGCCAGCAGGAAAAGTACAAATCGGGGCCCGGCGCCGACATCCTGAGGCCACACAGTCAGCTTCAACAAGGTGGCACTCACCGACTGCGCATCGATGGCGGCGCTCTCGAGACTGTTTTTTGCCGTCACTTTTAGCGCGTCCGGCCAGGCGGCCTAGTTGCCCATCTTTTCGAGCCCAGTGAATTGGCGGCTCCGGTGCGCGCCGGGCACGTCGCCAAGCCTCCTTCGGAGACCAGCATGCGCCGGACGGCCTGCAGCCAGTCGATTTGACGTCGTCAGCCAGGAGCCCACCGTGTGATCCGCCAAGAAACGCAACCAGAACATGGGTGAATTCTGGCCGTGCTGGAGGGCGGTTTAACGGATTGACTATGCTCTGCTTTTGATAGCTGCAGAAGCCCATCAGACTCGGGCGGAAGTCCAATTTTATTTAAACTTCGTGGACGACCGCGAGAGACGGCCGGAAATTACAGCACAGCAAAAAGTACTCTCACCGACGGTATGAGGTCAACGAGCAAACCGTCGCCCCAATCAAAAAGCCCCTGAATCCGTTAAGAATCAAGGGCTTGGGCATCTGGTGGCCTGGGGCGGAAT
Organism: Polaromonas eurypsychrophila; assembly: GCF_014641715.1. Lineage (GTDB taxonomy): Bacteria > Pseudomonadota > Gammaproteobacteria > Burkholderiales > Burkholderiaceae_C > Polaromonas > Polaromonas eurypsychrophila. Next base: position 156,256 of record NZ_BMIG01000008.1, read on the forward strand.
CGAAAAAACCGCCACAGACCAGATTAATCCTCAATCTCGCAACTGTCCATCTTCGCGAGGGTACACGCTGGGGTACACCAAACTGACTATCAGTTGGCGGGCAAACTTGGCTTCGAACCACCGACATACCCGACCAAGCTATCTGAATTAGGGCAGGTACCCGCGCAAGCCCCGAGGCAGCGACCGATTGTCTCTCCGATACAGAGGGCATTCGCATCATTCTCGCGTGCACCGGCCGGAACGCTTCGCCGAAAGACTTTTCCGCAGGAGATCTTCATCGCTGACGTGTAGCATGTGTACACCCCTTCGGCAAAGCGGATCGAATGCTCATGGATCTCATGGCCGCCCTCGACAGACTCGAACCATGCTTCGGCAGGCACGCACCGCTTCTCCCAGCACCCGGCGCCTTTGCAACCGCCACAGTCGCCCTCCCCGCATTCACACCCGAACGATTTCACATTGCGCAAAAATTAGGTCGGACTCGACCTTGATCCGCACCCGACGCGACGCATCGTTTTCGGCGAGCTGCCCAAGCGCTCTCTCCGCTTCAACGCTTAGATCAACCGTGTCCCAGTTCAGGCCGCTGCGTGATAGATGTGCCGGCGAAAGCAGGCCCGGGCACCAGTTGACGGAGCTGAAGGCCTTGATTGACTATGTCACACCTCATGCGCGAGCCTCAGCGCGTAGCGCATGCCGCTGCACGTCCAAGTGCTGCTTTCGGCAAAAGGAGCCATGACCCCTATCTCTTCACACTGCGGCTGCCTCGACCAAGTCAAGGTAGATTTTCTCGAAATATCACCTGGCTGCGCGTGCTCTCCACGCCGGCGAGTGGAGGTCGGCCTTCGCGTACGTTCACAAAAATGCGTACCGCACTGGCCAGTGCGGCCTGAGGGCTCTGTGTAATAACCGCGTCCATGCTGCCGTCGATGAGCAGCGCGCGCGTGTCAGGCGTGAGCCCGTGGCCGATCAGCACGACCTTCTGGTCGCGGCCCGCAGTCTTCAGCGCGCGCGCGACGCCATCAGAGGCACCTCCGATGTTGTAAATGCCAGCGAGGTTCGGGTGCTGCTTTAGCAAAGAGGCGGTCTGCGCGAAGTTCTGCTCAGAATCATCGTGCCCTTCGCGCAAGCCTACGACCTCGAGCTGGCCAAACAACTCGGCAAGCACGTGCAAGAAACCGGCTTCGCGCTCCTCGTGCGCGCGGTAACTTCGGCTGCCGGCAATCAGCGCGACCTTGGCTGTGCGCTGGCCAATGAAGCGTCCGATCAGGTAGCCAGCGGTGCGCCCTGCGGCGCGGTTATCAAGGCCGAGATAAGCAGTGCGCGGCGAGTTTGACAGGTCAGAGATCAGCGTGACCACTGGCACGCCAGCGGCCACGAGTTCTTGCACGGCCTCACGCACAGCGGGGTGCTCAAGCGCCATCAGCGCAATGCCGTCGGCACGCTTGCCGTGGCGACGCAATGCGGCAGCAAGCGCCTGCGGGTCGAAGCTGTCGATGAACTCGGTACGGCAGCGCACGTTGAATGGCGTCCAGTGCTCCTGTGAGTAACCAACCATGTCGCCCAGCATGCGGATAAAGCGGTTGTTGCCGGCTGGTAGCAGAAAGCTCAACTGCATGGGTCGCGGCACCACGGGAGCCGCCATCGCATGCAGAACCGGCAACTCTGCAAAGCCCAACTCCGCCGCCGCGCGCAGCACTCGCTGCTGCGTGCCGACGCGCACGCCGGCACGCTGATTCAGCACACGATCTACCGTGGCCGTGGATACACCGGCGAGCCGGGCAATGTCCGGGATACGGGGAGACTTGCCGGGTTCCATCAAATTACATCAAGTAATGAGGGTGGCAGCAGGAGATCATGGCGGATATTATCACTCGTGACTGGCGCCTCAAAGCATCAGATTCAATCAACAAATAGCCGCAACAAGCGGCAATACCGGAGACAAGGTGGGCTACGAGTTTGACTTCACTGCAGTGTTGCAGGCGTGGCCGCTTTTCCTGGCGGGCGCCTGGTTGACGGTGCAGCTCTCGTTTCCAGCCACGGTAGTCGGCTTCGGGCTCGGTACGCTGTTGGCCATGGGCCGGCGCAGCCCTGCGAATTGGCTGCGCAAGGCCTGCGGCGCCTATGTGGAGGTCATACGCAACACGCCGCTGCTGGTACAGGTGTTCCTGGTGTTCTTCGGTTTGGCCAGCCTGGGGTGGAAGGTGTCGGCCTTCGCCGCCGCGCTTGTGTCACTGATCATTAATGTGGCCGCCTATTCGTGCGAGATCATGCGGGCCGGGATGGACTCCATCCACAAAGGACAGATCGAGGCTGCTGAATGCCTAGGCCTCACGCGCCGGCAGGTGTACTGGCACGTCATCCTGCGGCCAGCAATGGAGAAAGTCTACCCAGCCCTGACCAGCCAGTTCGTGCTGCTGATGCTGGCCACGTCAATCACCTCTCAGATCTCGGTCGAAGAACTCACGGCCGCAGCTGCGCGCGTGCAGTCCGAAACGTTCCGACCGTTCGAGGCCTACATCCTGGTGGCAGGAGCCTATCTTCTTCTGTCGTTGCTGATGCGTATCGGGCTGTGGCTGTTCGGGCAAGTGGCCTTCACGCGCAGGCGTAAGCTGGGGGCGCCACGATGACCGGCGGTGGCCTGAGCTTCTTGCATGTGCAGTACCTGGCGATTGGCGCCCTGTGGACGGTTTGCCTTTCCCTGATCGCCTTCCTCGGCGGCGGTGTGGCTGGCGGCATCGTGGCACTTTGCCGCATCAGTCCAAACCCTCTGGTACGCTGGATCGCAATCGCCTGGATCCAGCTGATCCAGGGCACGCCCCTGCTGGTGGTGCTGTTCGTCTGCTACTTTGGCCTGTCGATCTTCGGGCTGGAACTACCGGCGCTGGTGGCCGCCGGCATCGCGATGGTGGTCTACGTCAGCGCATACCTGGGCGAGATCTGGCGCGGCTGCATTGAGGCCGTGCCGCGCACGCAGTGGGAGGCGGCCGAGTGCCTGGCCCTGTCGCGCGCCCAGCGCATGCGGCTGGTGATCCTGCCGCAGGCCGTGCGCATCGCAACACCGCCCACCGTCGGCTTCATGGTGCAAATCGTGAAGAACACGTCGCTGGCCTCCATTGTCGGCTTCGTGGAGCTGGTGCGCACAGGCCAAATGATCAATAACTCTATCTTCCTGCCGTTCCAGGTCTATCTGTTGATTGCGATCTTCTACTTTGCGCTGTGCTATCCGCTGTCGGTCTGGAGCCGCAGGCTGGAGCAACGGCTGCAATTCGACAACCGACCCTTTAGCGAAAGCCCAATTCTTCCATGAAACCTGTTGTCGAACTCAAGGACGTGCACAAGCGCTTCGGCAGCAACCAGGTGCTCAAGGGGGTGTCCTTTGCCATCCCCAAGGGTGAGGTGGTTGCGATCATCGGTAAAAGCGGCTCGGGCAAGAGCACGGCCTTGCGCTGCATTGATCGGCTGGAAATCATTGACAGCGGAACCATCCACGTTTGCGGCCATGCGGTGCACGACCCGGGCCTGGACATTCGCTCGCTGCGCAAGGATGTGGGCATCGTGTTCCAAAGCTATAACCTGTTCCCGCACCTGACGGTCGAGCAGAACGTGACGCTCGCGCTCAAGGCCGTGAAGGGCCAGCCCACAGGCCAGGCGCGCGTGATTGCCGAGCGCACGCTGCGCCAGGTGGGCCTGCTGGAAAAAGCCCAGGCTTACCCCGAACAACTCTCCGGCGGCCAGCAGCAGCGAGTGGCGATCGCTCGATCGTTGGCCATGGAGCCGCAGGTCATGCTGTTTGACGAGGTGACCTCGGCGCTTGACCCCCAGCTCACCGGCGAGGTGCTGCGCGTGATCGAGGCACTGGCTGAGGGCGGAATGACCATGGTGCTGGTCACGCACGAGATGGATTTTGCGGCGCGCCTGGCTGACACCGTGATCTACATGCATGAGGGCCGCGTCTGGGAGACCGGTCCCGGCAGCATGCTGCAGGCCCCACAAACGGCCGAGCTGCGCGAATTTTTGTCCCATTAACTTTGACCCACTAACCGGAGACCACCATGACCCTTCCTCGCATCCTTCGCCGCGGCTTGCTTGCGGCTGCAATTGGCACGCTGTGCCTGCCCGCCCTGGCCGACCTGGCCGAGATCAAATCGGCTGGAAAGCTGCGTGTAGGCATCGATTTCGGCGCGCCGTTCTACGGTTTCGTAGACGACAAAATGCAGCCGACGGGCTCGGACGTAGAGGCCGCACGGCTGATGGCGAAAGACTTGGGCATCCCGCTGGAGATTGTGAACACCACAAACTCGGCGCGCATTCCGAACCTGCTGTCGAACAAGGTCGACCTGATCATCTCGTCGCTGTCGATCACACCCGAGCGCCAAAAGGCGGTGGACTTCTCCATTCCTTATGGCGCCATCCAGGCGGCCGTTGGCGCTCCCAAGAGCCTGAAGATCGCCAGCATCGAAGATCTGGCAGGCAAGACCGTTGCGGTCACGCGAGGCGGGCCGCAGGACAAGCTGGTCAGCGAACGCGCGCCGCAGGCTAAGGTGGTGCGCTTCGACGACGAGGCTGCCTCCATCACGGCTGCAGCGACTGGACAGGCCGACATCGTTGCCATCACGCCGCCGATCATCTCGGCGATCGCCAAGCGCAACCCGGAGCGTCAATTCGAGGTGAAGTTCGTGCTGCAGTCCTACCAGCTGGGCGTGGCCATGCGCAAGAACCAGCCAGAACTTATGAACGCGGTGAACGGATGGATCAGGACCAACCTGGCCAACGGCAAGCTCAACGACATCCATGTGAAGTTTGCCGGCGTGCCGATCCCTGCAGAGATCGTCAACGGCGCCAAATAAGCACAAGGAAAAATTCATGAGCCGTCATTTCGGAGCCATCCGGCAGCTGGGCTACGTGGTCAACGACATTGAAGCCGCCATGGATTACTGGAGCCGCACGCTGGGCGTGGGGCCGTGGTTCTACAACCCGCGCGTTCCCATCGTCAACTACCAGTACCGCGGCGAGGCGCACCAGCCGCACAACTCGGTCGCGCTGGCTAACTCGGGCTACGTGCAGGTCGAGTTGATCCAGACGCGCAACGACGTACCGTCGATGTACCGCGATTTTCTGCAGGCTGGCCGCACGGGGCTGCAGCACGTGGCGTACTGGACCAGCGACTACGACGCCGACCTGGCAAGGCTCACAGCGGAGGGCTTCAAGTCCGTCATGAGCGGTGAGGTCGGCGAGCGCGGGCGCTTCGTGTACTTTGACACCGAGTTCCATCCAGGCACGGTGATCGAGTTGTCGGAGGTCGCGGGGCCGAAGGGCAAAATGTTCGACCTGATCCGTGAAGCCTCCGAGGGTTGGGACGGCATGACCGACCCTGTGCGACCGTTCCCGGACCTGGGCAAACTTTGATGAGCGACCGCATCCATGCGAGTTACCTGATCGAGACGCCGCTGGAGCCGGCCGCCGTGGCCGAGGTCATGGCCGGCGAGCAATCCTGCGGCACCTTCAAGCGCGTAGAAGGCGAGACTGACGCACTGCGCGCCCGCGCACGGGCAACGGTGGAGCGCATCGATGAACTGGAAAGCGCTGACGCACCCAGCCTGCCGAACGCGCTGCTGGAACGCCAACGCACGCTCGGTCCCTGGCGGCGGGCACGTGTACACCTGTCGTTCCCGGTTGCCAACATCGGTGCCAACCTGCCCACGCTGGCCGCGACCGTGGCCGGCAACCTGTACGACCTCGGCGAGAGCACCGGCATGCGGCTGGACACGATGTCCGTGCCGCTTGCCTATCGCCGCCGCTTCGAGCTGCCGCGCGTGGGCATCGCCGGCACGCGCGTGTCCACCGGCGTGGCGCACGGCGCCCTGGTCGGCACCATCATCAAACCCAACGTCGGTTTCTCCGCCGCGCAGACGGCTGAACTCGTGGCGCGCCTCTGCGCGGCCAGCGTCGACTTCATCAAGGACGACGAGGTCTGCGCCAACCCGGACCACGCACCACTGGCCGCGCGCGTGCCGGCCGTCATGGCCGTCGTGCGCGATCACCAGCAGCGCACCGGCAAACTGGTCATGGTGGCCTTCAACATCACCGACGAGGTGGACGCCATGCGGCGCCACGCCGATCTGGTGCAGCGCGAAGGCGGCAGTTGCGTCATGGCCAGCCTGAACTGGTGCGGCTTCTCTGCCATCCAGGCGCTGCGCAGGCACACGCCGCTGGCGCTGCACGGGCACCGCAACGGCTTTGGCGCACTGTCGCGCCATCCGCTGCTGGGTATCTCTTACCAGGCCTACCAGGTGATGTGGCGCCTGGCCGGCGTGGACCACATGCACGTGCACGGGCTCGCCGGCAAATTCGCCCAGGCAGACGCTGAAGTCATCAGCTCGGCGCACGACTGCTACGCGCCACTGGCTGAAGGGCTGGACGATGCAGTGATGCCCGCGTTTTCGTCAGGGCAATGGGCTGGCACCGTGGCACCGACCTGGGCCGCCGTAGGCCGCGACGACTTGCTGTTCATGTCGGGCGGAGGGATTCTGGCGCACCCAGGCGGTGCGGCTGCGGGCGTGGCCAGCATTCGGCAGGCCTGGGCCGCAGCACGGGACGGCGTGCCAGTGCATGAGGCTGCACGTCAGGCTCCCGAATTGGCTCAGGCCCTGGCATTCTTCGGCACGACGTGACAACTTCACCCGCCCTGCTCTGGTATGGCGACGACTTCACGGGCGCCACCGACACGCTGGGCACGGCCGCGCGCGCTGGCCTGCGCGCCCTGCTCTTCCTTCGGATGCCGACTGACGCCCAACTGATCGCGGCTGGCCCCCTGGACTGCGTGGGCCTGGCCGGCGCGGCTCGCTCAATGGGGCCTGACGCCATGCGCACCGAACTAGCACCCGTCGTGCCGCTGTTTCACAAACTTGGCGCCCGCGTGCTTCATTACAAGCTTTGCTCGACATTCGACAGCGCGCCGGACGTAGGCAGCGTCGGCCTGGCGCTGCAGATCCTCAGCGCAGCGCTTCCGGGTGCGCGCACCGCCATCGTCGGCGGACAGCCCGATCTTGGCCGTTACTGCGTGTTCGGAAACCTCTTCGCTCGCGCAGGAAGCGCCGGCGAAGTGCACCGCATCGACCGTCATCCCACTATGGCCCGCCACCCGGTTACGCCAATGGGCGAGGCCGACCTGCGCCGCCACTTGGCCCTGCAGGGGCTCGAGCGGCTTGCGCTGGTCCCCCTCACTACCCTGCGCGGCCCTCCCGAGGCGCTTCAGGCACGGTGGCAGGCGCTCGTCCAAACCGGACGAGACGCCGTATTGTTCGACGTGGCGGACAACACCGACCTCGAGCAAATCGGAGTGCTGCTTTGGCGTGAGGCTACCTGCGCGCCCCTCCTCGTAGCTGGCGCCAGTGGTGTGGTGCAGGCGCTGGCACCTTGCATCGCGCCCGCCCGGGTCGCCCGAACGTCAGCTCCTGTCATCCCGGCGTGCGGCCCCGTGTTGGTGCTGGCCGGCAGTCTATCGCCGGTCACTGCCGAGCAAGTGCGCAATGCGACTTCATTCGAAACCGTCTGGCTGAACCCAGAGGCGCTGATCACCACGCCTGACTACCTTGTTGACGGCGCCCAGCGCATTGCAGCGTTACTACGCGATGGCCGGCACGTGCTGGCTTGCACGGTTGCGCCGGGGCAGGTTGTGCAGCGATCAATCGATGCGCAGGCCCTGGCTCTGGCGGGAGGCGCCCTGCTGGCCCAGGTCTTGAACGCCGCGCCTCTGGCGCGCGTGGGCGTGGCCGGCGGAGACACCTCCAGCCATGCCGTCCAGGCGCTTGACGCCTGGGGGCTATCCTACCTGGAGGCGCTCGCGCCCGGTGTGTCGCTGTGCAGGTTGCACAGCGACAACCCGACACTGGACGGAACCGAAATTGCGCTGAAGGGCGGGCAGATGGGCACGCCCGATCTGTTTGAGCGACTGGTACACGGCACTGCCTGAATACACCGCATTATCTGCCGCCGCGCATTTTTTGGGCCTACCCGCAATAGTGGCTAGTTCCAATCTGTTGGTCAACCTGTCGCAGCGCCTAGCCGAGGCCATGGTGTATTCGCAAGCCGGTTTGCGCATTGCGCAACTCCCATTTTTTGTTGCACCATTCCCTATCCGTAAGCAATGGCATGAGCAGTACCATTCGCACGCAGGGCATCAATGGCTTAGGCGGCTTGTTTGTGACAATTTTAACGATCTCGCCTAATTTCAGGCACCACCATTGGTAGTTGCTCAGTACTTTGATAGTCGAGAGCATCCGCCTTGACGCCTCGGATATGGACGAAGTTGTCCAGCGACCGGGCCGAAGCGCTCCGGCTATGGGCACAGCGGGAATGCGTGCGCGAGGATGACTCCACCAAACTGTTTTCGGTTGTTGCCCGTCGCTACGTCCGGGAGATATTCCCCACTAAGAGCGTCCAGACCCGGAAAGACAACGACAAGGAGCTAGCCAATCTCCTCAAGCTCTTTACACAAATGCCCATTGACGCCATCGCACCCATGCACGTCCGCGAGTACATGGACATTCGCGGCCAAACCGCCAAGGTGCGCGCCAACCGCGAGAAGGCCCTGCTCTCGCACATCTTCAACAAAGCCCGCGAATGGGGCTATACAGCGCTCCAGAACCCTTGCCAGGGGGTTAAGGGCTTCAAGGAGACCGGGCGCTCCAGGTACATCACGGATGCGGAATTCGACCAGGTCAAGGCCCAAGCCCATTTCACGGTGATCGACGCGATGGATTTGGCGCTACTGACCGGGCAGCGACCCGCAGACGTGCTGAAACTCAAAAGGACAGATATCCGGGACGGGGCTCTCTGGATCGTCCAGAACAAAACGGGCCAGCGCCTGGGCGTCGAAATCACCGGCGAGCAGGCGGCCGTCATCGCCAGAATTAACGAGCGTCCACGTCAGGCGATCAGCGCATATCTGATCCAGGATGAAAACGGCCAGCCGCTGACGCAGTGCGCTTTGCGCTCACGCTTTGACAAAGCGCGCACGCTCGCGAAGGTGGATTTTCAGTTTCGGGATATTCGAGCGAAGGCAGCAACTGACACGGGGGATTTAGCACACTCGCAGATGCTGCTAGGGCATAAAAATTGTGAGATGACCGAGCACTACGTGAAAACTCGGACCGGCGCTCGCGTTAAACCGCTCAGATAGACCGTCGTGGCACCACAAACCGCTTTCGCACATGCCAAGGAAGGCCCTCACACAGCACGTTCCCCAGCGCGAATATGGCAACTACAAAGCCCATAACCGTGGAAACAAGAGAGTAGGCATCACCGCTGAGCATGTAGACACTTATCAAATAAAAGGCAACGGGCGGCCCGACAAATGCGGCCAGCAGGCCAATTCGAAGCAACGCATAAAGTGCAGGGAAGGCAAAAAACTCGAACACGTACTTCGTCCAGCTCTTCTTTCGAGGGGTATCCCACGCAGCGTCGCCTCGCAAAATTACTGGATAAACATTTATCAAGTGCGGATATAGGAAACTTACGTCCGTCATTCTTGCGATGTACAGCGTCTCTCTTTGTCGGGTGTTGTATAGGCTTCCAAGCCATAGAAGAAGCATTGGGCCAAGTGCCACCTGCATCACACGGACTAAGGTCAACAAGTCCATTTTTATGGGCGTACCAACTAGGCTAAGCGTAGCCTTTTCTGGAAGCTCCACGCCGTACAAAGTCAGAGGCCTCGCTTCTAATGCCGCCGCCTGTTTTTTAATACCCTCAAGCAAGGGTTGAGGAGCAGGGATTTTGTCATCAATGTCGTAGCGCCGAGGATGCTGCTCGCATTCCGGATTTTTAACTTCCCAAGGGATCATCGCAAAACGGGTCGCTGACCAGTAGCTGGCTGCAACGTTCCCATTTATGACGACACTTTTTCCTTGGCGCGCTTGCTCCAAACCGCTTAGATTTTGTGCAACCACTTCCGCACCGGAGCGTAGGCACCTTGCTTGGCGTCGTTCATCCTGTTTTTCGGATGCCAATGCTACGAACATCACCAGAACACTAATAAAGGCCAGGGGACCGGCCCAGAACAGCAGGCGTTCATATCGGCGCCCTATCGTAGTCGCTGACATCACGGCCTCACTTTTGTAGAAAGTGTTCCACGTTTGTAGAAACGCCCCAGAACCCGAAAAGGGCGCTGGGGCGCATGAATACTGGTGGCCTGGGGCGGAATCGAACCACCGACACAAGGATTTTCAATCCTCTGCTCTACCGACTGAGCTACCGGGCCTGAGCCTAAGATTATATATCAGGCTGCGCGCTTGCCCCGGGTCAGGTCCACGCCCAGTTGCTTGAGCTTGCGGTACAGGTGGGTGCGCTCCAGGCCGGTCTTTTCAGCCACGCGCGTCATGGAGCCACCTTCCTTGGCGAGGTGGAATTCAAAGTAGGCTTTTTCAAATTCATCACGTGCATCACGCAGCGGTTTTTCGAGCAGAAAGCTCTGCGTCGCCTGCGGGCCCAGTTCGACCACAGCGGCGGCGATACCGCCGGTCATGGCGACTTCTACGGTCAGGTCCGGCGCATGCAGCAGGGTGGTTGGCGGTGCCAGTGGTTTGCGTCCCGCTGATTTGACCAGTCCCTGCTCCACCGCCTTGAGCAGTTTTTGCAGGGTGATGGGTTTTTCGAGGAAGGCCATCGCGCCGATCTTGGTGGCTTCCACAGCTGTGTCAATGGTGGCGTGGCCGCTCATCATGATGACCGGCATCGTCAAGAGGCCGCTGGAGGACCACTCCTTGAGCAAGGTAACGCCGTCGGTATCAGGCATCCAGATGTCCAGCAGCACCAGATCGGGACGGGCGCGGTTGCGGGCAGCGCGGGCCTGGGCCGCATTTTCTGCAAGTTCGACCTGATGGCCTTCGTCGTTGAGAATTTCCGACAGCAGATCGCGTATGCCCAATTCGTCGTCAACCACCAGAATATTTGCCATGATGAATCGCTATCCCTAACCAGCAGTTATCGATCTTGCGGCAGCGCTTCCGCTCTGCGCCCGCAAGTGTTGTTAAGTCACAACCGCGAATGATAACGATACTTGGGCGCCCTGCACGACCTCATCGACCGTGCGATTTGAAATATCGATGCGGGCGCCGTGTTCGTCGGCAATTTTTTTGACCACTGCAAGGCCAAGTCCGGTGCCTTTGACCTTGGTTGTGACGTAGGGCTCAAACGCCCGTTTCAGGATGTGCTCGGGGAAGCCGATGCCGTTATCGCGCACCGTCAGGCGCACGCGGCGCGAGCTGGGCGAGTATTCGGTCTTGAGCGTGACCATCGCAGTACGGCCTGCCGGCAACCCCTCTTGAGCGTCCTGAGCGTTTTGCAACAAGTTGTGAATGACCTGGCGAATCTGTTGTGAATCCGCCTTGATCTCGGGACAGCCAGGTTCCAGCTCCGCCTGCACCGGCACCACCGCGTTGTCGCTGGCATACAGCTGGATCACGTCATTAACCAGCGCGTTGAGGTCTACCGGCTTGAGTTCGGCCGCCGGCAGGCGCGCATAGTCACGGAACTCATTGACCAGCCGCTTCATCGCATCGACCTGGTCAACAATCGTTTTGACAGATTTGGTCAGCAAAATCTGCTCGGGCTCGGCGACCTTGCCGGTGAGTTTCATTTCCAGCCGTTCGGCCGACAACTGGATCGGTGTCAACGGGTTCTTGATTTCATGGGCAAGCCGCCTGGCCACTTCGCCCCAGGCCTGGGCGCGCTGGGCCGACACCATTTCGGACACATCGTCGAACACCAGCAGGCATTCGTTGCCTGGCATCTTGGCGCCGCGGGCAATCAGTGTGATGGCGTTGTCGGGCGTGCCTGGCTGAGCGGCATTGAGCTCGAAGGACTGCTGCCAATGCTCGATGCCGTGCAGGGTGTTCTCCCCAAAATAGGTGTCAAACTGCGCCTGGACGCCCTGTGCAAAGGCAGCCATGCCGGGAACCTCGCTCAGGGGCCGCCCGTGATGCGCCGCCAGTGGCGCTCGCAGGATGCGGGTGGCGCCGGGGTTGCTGGTCTGGATGCGCCCCTTGAGATCCAGCACCATAACGCCCGCAGTGAGGTTGTCGAGGATGGTCTGGAGGTTGGCGCGAGCGGCGTCGACCTGGTCCATGCTTTTCTGCACAGCACCGCGCGCGTCGGCCAGTTGCTGGGTCATGTCCGCAAAGGAGCGGGTCAGTCCGCCGAGCTCGTCCTTGCCCTGCAACGCGGCCTTGGGCGTCAGATCGCCTTGGGCCACCTGTTTGACGCCTTCCGCAAGTACCAACAGCGGGCGGGCGAGCTGGTTGCCCAGCACCACTGCCAGCAATACCGCGCCAAACACCGCAAGAAACAGGCTGAGCGTGAGTGTGCCTATGTACATCTTGCGCAAGCCCCCCCTGGCCAGCGCGCGCTCCTGGTACTCGCGGTTGGCCTCCTGCACCGCAATGGCGTTGGCCACAAAGCTGGCGGGCAGCAGCTCCGTCACCTGCAAAAAGCGGTTCTCGCCGAACAAGCCCACGCCCGCGCTGCTGACCAGCGCCAGCGCCTTGATGCGGGGAGCGGTGTTCGGGGCGGCGGCAGCAACTGCTGCTGAACCAGGTGCGGCGGCGGGTGCCGGCTCGACGCCTGGTACTTCGCCCCCAGGCAAGGCCACTTCGTCCAGCCCCTCAATCTGTGTGGCCACGCGCTGGGCGCGCGCGTTGCGCAGCAGCTGCCCCGGTGGCCGCTCCGGTTTGATCGAGTAACGTGAATCACCGGCGCTGGCAATCATCTGGCCGGAGGCCGTCCACAACACCACGTCGCTGACGGCGAGCTGTTCACGCAAGCGCTCCAGCGCCAGACCCGCGGTAGCGTCAGGCGTTTGCGCCAACTGACCAGCCGCCACCCGCGTTTTATTGGCCAGTTCGGACGCCAGCGTATCGAGCGTGACGCGGCCCAGGTTGAGGCCGGCGTCCAGCGCGCCTTCGACTTTCACGTCGAACCAGCTTTCGATGGACCGCGACACGAACTGATAAGACACAACGTAAATCATCATGCCGGGCATCAGGCCCACCAGCGCAAAAATCGCCGCCAGCTTGACCAGCAGGCGGCTGCCAAACTTGCCCTTGCGCAGGCGCAATACCAGACGAAGGACAATCCAGCCGATCACCAGCAGCAGCAAGCCGGCCACCGCCACATTCAGCGCAAACAACAGGACGTAGTTGCGCTCGTACATTTCCCTGTTGCCGGTGGCCTGGGTCAACAGGAACATCAGTACCAAGCCCAGCGCCGCCATCACACCCACACCGACGCCGACCGTCCAGCGGAAGGCAGGACTGCTTTTCACGGACGACACCTGGTGCCTGAGGTTCACTTCACCGCCTCTTTGGTCACTTCCCTGGTCAGGTCGGGCGCCAGAGGAATGTCGCGGATCGGCTCGGCCAGCAATTGCCGGCTTTCTTCCACCGCAATGGCCCAGTCGCGCTGCCCCGCCACACCGATCTGGAAAGGCCGCGGTAGCTGCGACAGGTCGAGCCGAAAACGGAACTCGACATTGTGCCGGGACGCGGCTTCGATTTCAGCGGCATCGGCAATGCGCCAGCGAGAGATGCGCTGGATGGCGGTCATGGCCTCGGACAGGCTGTCGTAGTTCTGGCTCAAGGACGCACGCAGGCCGGTCACGCTGATCGCACCGGGCAGGATATTGAGGCGCCAGCGCCGGGTCAGCGGCTGAAAGGCCAGGCGCATGGTGCGGGTGGCCGTGGTGATACGTTTGTCGGTCCAGTACCAGCGGTCCCGGTAAATGTCGGCCTCGGCTACAAAAAACAGGGGAATGCCTTTGAGCAGGGCGTCTTCGACGACTGTCGGCAAATCGAATCGGACGGCAGCCGACAAATACACCGATTCGTCGGAGCGCTCCATCTTTAGCTGCACGACCTCGGCCGCCAGCGTTACGGGGCCGGCACAGGCCATCAGCGCGCAGACGCAAAACGCCAGTGCCCGCCGCAACACAGGTTCAAATCCCGTGTTTTTCAAAAATTGCGTAATAAAAGCCGTCGTTCTCACCGTTCAAATTGTCCGGGAAGACGGTCCCGGTCACGCCACTTTGGGGCAGTAAATGACCGGGGGATGGCATTAAATGAGCGTCTTTGTGGTGCGTAACAAACGTTTGCGCCTGCTGCTCACCCTCGGCCCTGAAAACCGAGCAGGTGCAGTACAGCAGCCGCCCGCCGGGTCTGAGCAGCGGCCACAAGGCGTCAAACAATTGCCTTTGCAAGGCCGCGAGTTGGGCGATATCGGTGGGCCGGCGCAACCAGCGCACATCCGGGTGCCGGCGCACGATGCCCGAAGCAGTGCACGGCGCGTCCAGCAGGATGCCGTCATACAGCTGACCGTCCCACCAGCCATCTGGACGCGCGGCGTCACCAACTCGCACATCGGCCTGCAACCCAAGGCGCTGCAAGTTCTGCACGATGCGTTCACAGCGGCGCGCGTCGATGTCGAGCGCCGTCACATCGGCATCGGCCAGTTCCAGCAGGTGGGCTGTTTTGCCTCCCGGCGCAGCGCAGGCGTCAAGAAGCCGCAAGCGACCTCCTTTCGAAGCACTGAGCCCGTCCAGCAGCAAAGGTGCGGCCAGTTGCGCCGCTGCGTCCTGAACCGAAAAGTGGCCTTCGGCGTAGCCCGGCAAAGACGGCACCGGCTGCGCATTCACCAAAACCAGGCCATGGCTGCCTACAAGAGTTGCTCCTATATTGATAGCTGCCAGCGCTTGTTGGTAGTGGGCCAAAGTCGTTTTTCGTTCATTAACCCGGAGAATCAGCGGTGCGCGTGTGTTGTTGGCCCGCAGAATAGCCTGCCACTGCGCCGGATGATCCTTGCGCACCCGGTCGATCCACCACTGCGGATGGTTCCACACGGCTTGCGGATATTTTTCGGTTTGCGCCACCAGCGCATCACGCTCGCGCAGGAAGCGGCGCAGGCAGCCGTTGATGAAGCTCGCCTGGTGGCGGGTGTCCTCGCTGTGTTTGGCGGCCTCCACGGCCTGGTCCACCAGTGTGTGCGAGGTATAGGGCGCACCCTCTTCGGTCCAGATCAGCGCCAAAGCCACGCACAGCAGCGCATCGGCTTCGGGCGGCGGCGGCCGGCTGGCCAGCAGCTGGCGCAGCGCCTCGGCGCGTCCCAATTGGCGCAAGGCGTGAAAGCCGAGCGCCTGGACGCCCGGCCGGATCGCAGCGTCCACGTCTTCGAGCGCGGCGGTCATCGAGCGGCCCGCGCGCACGGCCATCAGTAAAAAAGCAGCCCCCTGGAGCTGGCGCCACAGGGGGATTTGGGAAGGGGTGTCTTGCATGCAGCTTATTAGACCAGCCCCCACGGTTGCTCACTGCGTGTAGCGCCCTGCCCCCCGAGTGGGCCGCTGCGCCTGCGGTCCGGCAAAGCCGATCCCGCGGCCCCTGCTTGCAATTCGGGGGATCGCTGTGGTGGCCCGCCCGGGGCCAATCTCAGGCCAGGGTGTCGGACCAGATGTTGCTCGCCCAGTTCAGCGCATACACCCCTTCGAGTTCGGTGGGGCCTGGGCTGACGCCACCAGAGCCAGCCACGGTCTTGAAGGTTTTCTCGGCCGCGACGTACTCGTGAACGCTGGCAACGTGAACCACATTCTTGTTGTCCACAAAGCTGTAGCAGGTGTTGGTCAGCATGGGTGCGGGGTTGATCTCCCAACCCGACAACTGCGCCACGATGGCCGCCGCCGCAACCTTGCCATGGCTGTTGGCCATGTGGCCGCTTTTGGGCATGGCCGGTGCAATCTGGATCGAATCGCCGAGTACAAACACGTCTTTGGCGGCGGTGGACTCGAAGCTCTGGTAGTTAACGCCGCACCAGCGATTGTTGGCCATGTTGTTCAGGCCGGTCTGCACCGCAATGGCGCCAGCGCGCATCGACGGAAGCACATTGAGCACATTGGCCTTGACGTCCTCCTGCACGTCGAACTTGACCACGCCGGCTTTGGCATCGACGGCCGTGGCCTTGTGCTGGCCGCGGTATTCGACGATGCCCTTGTATTGCTCGGCCCAGACTTTTTTGAACAGCGGGCCTTTGGAGGTCACATCCGGATTGGCATCGAGGATCAGCACCTTGCTGCGCGGCTTGGCGGTTTTGAAGTAGCCGGCAATCACCGAGGCCCGCTCGTACGGGCCGGGCGGGCAGCGGTAAGGCGCTTCGGGAATCGTGATCGCATAAACGCCGCCGTCGGGCATGGCTTCGAGTTGCTTGCGCAGCGCCACGGTCTCGGCACCGGCTTTCCAGGCCTGCAGAATCTGGCCTGCGGCCTGCGCCTGCTGCAGGCCTTCGATACTGCCGTACATCAGGTCGATGCCGGGTGAGACCACCAGCTTGTCATAGGCGATGGTGGCGCCGCCGGCCAGTGTGACGGTCTTTTTGGCGGTATCGATCGCGCTGGCCATGTCCCTGACGACAGTGACCCCGTGGTTTTTGCTGAGACCGGTGTAGGCCGTGGTGACGTCGCCGATCTGCTTGCTGCCGCCTAGCACCAGGTTGGAGATGGGGCATGAGATAAACGCGGCCTGCGGCTCGATCAGCACCACGTCGATTTTGTAGTCCGACAGCAACCGAACATACTTGGCTGCGGTGGCGCCGCCGTAGCCGCCACCGATCACCACAACTTTGGCTTTGGTCGGAATCGAAGTGGTGGCGCAGGCACCTAGGCCGAGCAGGCTGAGGGCGGCGGAAGACTGGAGAAAGGAACGTCTTTGCATGAATGTTCTCCTTATTTCTTCTGCGCGGCAAAATAGCCGGCCAGGATGTCGATCTGGGCGTCGCTGTAGCCCTTGCTGATCTGGTGCATCACAGTGGCCGCCCGCGCACCGGACTTGAAGGCCTTCATCTGTGTTGCGAGGTAGTTTTTGTCCATGCCGGCCAGGGGCAGCACGCTGGAGCCCTGAACCGCCCTGCCGTCCGTGCCATGGCAGTTGGCGCAGGTGGCAGCCAGGCTGCGGGTATACAGTGCCTGCGCCGGTGCCGTCTGGGCATGGCTCAGGGATGACGCAGCGAGCGCGCAAAGCGCCAGCGCTGTGCTTGACAAGTAAATCTTCACGGCTTCTCCTCACAGTTTCGACAGGAACACAATTTAACGCGGCACGCGGGACGGGCCATAGGGAGTATCCAGTACCCAGCCCCGACGCAAGCGTCCGGCGGTTCGAATTTTTTGTGATGTGCTTATTCGCGCAATCGCAGCCGCGCTCATAACATGGCGCCAGGCCGCGTCGGCGCCAACTCATCCTGACCGGACAGGGGCTCCGGCGACAGCGCCGGCATGGCCCGGCCGTAAATGCGGCGAATACGCTCGGCCAGCGGCGGGTGGGAGTCCAGCCAGTGCGCGCCGGCCTGTTGACCCACCAGCAGCATGTGCTGGACCGCGGGGTGAAAGCCCCGCGTTGCGCCAGCGCCCCGCCCGCCCGCCACCTTGCGCAACACTCCGCCGAGACCCTCCCTGCTGCGCGTGAACTGCACCGCGCGCGCATCCGCCAAAAACTCGCGTTGCCGCGATACAGCCGCCTTCAGGGCACGGCCCGCAACCCAACCCAGAAAACCGGCTGCCATGATGGCCAGCCCCGGCAGCGCCAGCGCAGAACGCCGGTCGTCGTCACCACGTTCGCACATGCCCGCGCCCAAGTTAAAAATCATCTCCAATCCGAACACCATGCCGGCCAGCCGCATGTTCAGGCGTGTATCGCCTTCCCGGATATGGCTCAACTCATGCGCCACCAGCCCCTGGAGTTCGTCGCGGCTCAAGCCGTCGAGAGCGCCGCGCGTCACCGCGATCACCGAGTCCTCCTGGTCCCAGCCGGCGGCAAAAGCATTGATGCTGGCTTCCCGCTCCAGCACCATGACCTGTGGCGTGCGCATGCTGGCGGCAATGGCCAACTCAGCAGCAATGTTGCACAGCTTCTGCTCGTCGAAGCGGCTGGACGGCCAGGCTTCCCGTGCACCGGCCCGTCGCGCCAGCTTTTCGCCGCCACCTTCAAGGCTGGACGTTTCCAGCCACCAGCCGCCCAGCACAAACACCAGGGTCATGACGGTGTTGACGGTGAAAAAATAGGCTGGGTAGCTGCTGAAACCTGGCGTCACCAAACGCCAGGTCAAGGCCAGCGCGGCATTGATCGCCAGTACCAGCAGCAACACCGACAGCGCAAACAGCAGCAACAGTTTTCGGGTCTGGGCACGCGCCCGGTGCTGTTGCTCGAAAAAACGCATGACTAAAGGCTAACAGCCGACTACATCTGGATGCGCACGGCCTGCCGTTCGGCAGCGCTTTCGGTGGCCTGCAACATCGCGGCTGACGCAAAACCAAACAGGCGGGCGACCAGCAGTGCGGGAAACTGCGCCTGCGCATTGTTGTAGTCGAGCACGCAGTCGTTGTAGGCCTGGCGCGCGAAAGCCACCTTGTTTTCGGTGCTGGTGAGCTCTTCGCTCAGCTCGCGCATGCTCTCGTCGGCCTTGAGCTCTGGATAGGCTTCGTTGAGGGCGAACAGCCGGTCCAGGCTGCCAGTCAACGCCTGCTCGGCTACCGCCAGCGCCAAAACTTCCGGCGCATGGGTAGGCCTGCTGCGCACTGCGTCACTGGCAGCGCGCGCCTGGTTGCGCGCGGCAATCACGGCCTCAAGCGTTTCGCGCTCGTGCAACAGGTATTTTTTGGCGGCTTCCACCAGGTTGGGAATCAAGTCGTAACGGCGCTTGAGCTGCACATCGATCTGGCCAAACGCATTGGCAATCAGGTTTTTCAAGCGCACCAATCGGTTGTAAGCGCCAACGGCCCAGAACAGCAGCAAGGCAAACATGGCAATGAGGATCAAGGACTGGGTGGACATGCGACTTTTCTCCTAAATCAGCGACAGTGTTGCGGCCGTCAGGCGGCTTCGCGACTGTAGCTGACAAGCGCGGTTGCTGTACAGCGCGAGCGTGCCCGGCACACGCCGGCACGTGTGCCGGGCTTCTGGATTCACAATGAAAAACGCCTCACGCCCTTTCTCCAAGGGCGTGAGGCGCTACGCTTTTTATAGCGTCAAAAAGCAGCGATTACTCGCTGGCTGCACCTTCGCTGGTCTGCTCGGGCAGGGCTTCCAGCTCGGCCGCTTCGGCTTCGGCGATGGCACGGCGCTCGGCGTCGTCCATCTGGTCCTTGGCTTTGCGTGCCTCGTGGTAGGCCATGCCGGTACCGGCAGGGATCAGGCGGCCAACGATCACGTTTTCTTTCAAACCACGCAACTCGTCGCGCTTGCCCATGATGGCAGCCTCGGTGAGCACGCGGGTAGTTTCCTGGAAGGAAGCCGCGGAAATGAACGAGTCGGTCGACAGCGATGCCTTGGTGATACCGAGCAGCAGGTTGCTGAAGGTCGCCGGGATCTTGGCGTCGGCGCGCAGCGCGTCGTTGGCGTCCAGGATGACCGAGCGCTCGACCTGTTCGCCGGCGATGTAGCTGGAATCGCCCACGCTTTCGACGACGACACGGCGCAGCATTTGGCGAACAATCACTTCGATGTGCTTGTCGTTGATCTTCACACCCTGCAGGCGGTAAACGTCCTGCACTTCGTCGACGATGTAACGGGCGAGCTCTTCCATGCCCAGCAAACGCAGGATGTCTTGCGGGTCGGCCGGGCCGTCCACAATGGATTCACCCTTGTTCACAACCTGGCCTTCGTGCACCAGGATGTTTTTCTCCTTCGGAACCAGGTCTTCCCAGACCTTGCCTTCAGGATCCGTGATCTGCAGGCGGATCTTGCCTTTGGTCTCTTTACCGAAGGACACGGTGCCGGTCATCTCTGCCAGCGTGCCCTTGTCTTTCGGCGTACGGGCTTCAAACAGCTCGGCCACACGCGGCAAACCGCCGGTGATGTCGCGGGTTTTCTGGCCTTCGACCGGAATACGCGCCAGCACCTCGCCGGGGCCCACGTCCTGACCATCACGCACCTGGACCAGCGCGCCGATCTGGAAGCCGATGGTCACCGAGTGATCGGTGCCGGGAATCTTGACTTCGTTGCCAGACGCGTCGATCAGCTTGACCTGCGGACGAACAACCTTGGTCGCGCCACGCCGTTTCGGGTCGATCACCACCAGGGTGGACAGACCGGTCACTTCGTCGAGCTGCTTGGCCACCGTAACGCCTTCTTCCACATTCTCGAAGAGCACCTTGCCGGCGAACTCGGTAATGATGGGACGGGTCAGCGGGTCCCAGTTGGCCAGAATGGCGCCGGCCTTGATTTGCTGGTCGGCCTTGACGTTCAGGATACCGCCGTAAGGCACCTTGTGGCGCTCACGCTCGCGGCCATGCTCGTCATGAATGACGATCTCGCCGGAACGGGCAATCACCACCAGTTCGCCCTTGCTGTTGGTCACATAACGCATGGGCGCGTTGAAACCGATCACGCCGTTGGACTTGGCTTCGACGCTTGACGCGATCGCTGCGCGCGATGCCGCACCACCGATGTGGAAGGTGCGCATGGTCAGCTGCGTGCCCGGCTCGCCGATCGACTGCGCGGCGATGATGCCGACCGCTTCGCCGATGTTGATCAGGCCACCACGACCCAGATCGCGACCGTAACACCTGGCGCACAGGCCGAAGCGGGTTTCGCAGGTCAGCGCCGTACGCACCTTGACTTCGTCCACGCCCGCCACTTCCAGTTCGTCGATCAGGTCTTCGTCCAGCATCACGCCGGCCTTGGCCAGGACAGCGCGGTTTTCAGGATGCAAGACATCTTCAACCGCTGTGCGGCCGAGGATACGGTCACGCAGCGATTCAATCACCTCACCGCCTTCAACAATGGCGCGCATCACCGAACCGTCTTGCGTACCGCAATCCTCTTCGGTCACCACCAGATCCTGCACCACGTCGCACAGGCGGCGGGTCAGGTAGCCGGAGTTGGCGGTTTTCAGCGCCGTGTCAGCCAGGCCCTTACGAGCGCCGTGGGTGGAGATGAAGTACTCCAACACGTTCAGACCTTCGCGGAAGTTGGCAGTGATCGGCGTTTCGATGATGGAGCCATCCGGCTTGGCCATCAAACCGCGCATGCCCGCCACCTGGCGAATCTGCGCCGCAGAACCGCGAGCACCGGAGTCGGCCATCATGTAGATCGAGTTGAAGGACTCCTGCTCGACTTCCTTGCCATGGCGGTCCAGGACTTTTTCCTTGGACAGCTGGGCCATCATGACCTTGGAGACTTCGTCACCCGACTTGCCCCAGATATCAACCACCTTGTTGTAACGCTCGCCGGCAGTCACAAGACCTGAGACATACTGCTGCTCGATCTCCTTGACTTCCTTCTGGGCGCGCGCAATGATGCTTGGCTTTTCCTTGGGAATCAACATGTCATCGATGCAGATCGAGATGCCGGCCTTGGTCGCCAGACGGAAACCCGACTGCAACAGTTTGTCGGCAAACACCACCGTCTCTTTGAGCCCGCACTTGCGGAAAGACACGTTGATCAGCTTGGAGATTTCCTTCTTCTTCAGCGCCTTGTTGATGTTGGCAAACGGCAGGCCTTTGGGCAGGATTTCAGACAGCAGGGCTCGGCCACCCGTGGTTTCCCACAGCTTGGTCGAAGCCGTGAAGTCGCCAGTCGTCTTGTCCTTGGTGTACTCGGTCAGGCGCACGCTGATGCGGGCGTTCAGGTCGAGTTCGCCCGCGTCGAAGGCGCGGCGGACTTCACCGGTGTCGGAAAACACAAGGCCTTCGCCCTTGCCGTTGGTACGATCGCGCGTTGTGTAGTACAGGCCCAGCACCACGTCCTGCGAAGGAACAATGGACGGCTCGCCGCTTGCTGGGAACAGGATGTTGTTCGACGCCAGCATCAAAGTACGGGCTTCCATCTGCGCTTCCACCGACAGCGGCACGTGGACAGCCATCTGGTCGCCGTCAAAGTCGGCATTGAATGCCGAGCAAACGAGCGGGTGCAGCTGGATGGCCTTGCCTTCAATCAGGATGGGCTCAAAGGCCTGAATGCCCAGGCGGTGCAAGGTAGGCGCACGGTTGAGCATCACCGGATGCTCCTTGATAACCTCTTCCAGAATGTCCCACACCACCGGCGTGCCGGATTCGACTTCCTTCTTGGCAGCCTTGATCGTGGTCGCGATGCCCATGGCTTCCAGACGCGAGAAGATGAAAGGCTTGAACAGCTCAAGCGCCATCAGCTTGGGCAAACCGCACTGATGCAGCTTGAGCGTTGGGCCCACAGTGATCACGGAACGGCCAGAGTAGTCGACGCGTTTGCCCAGCAAGTTCTGGCGGAAACGGCCTGACTTGCCTTTGATCATGTCGGCCAGGGACTTCAGCGCGCGCTTGTTGGCGCCCGTCATGGCCTTGCCACGGCGACCGTTGTCCAGCAAGCTGTCCACGGCTTCCTGCAGCATGCGCTTTTCATTGCGGGCAATGATTTCCGGCGCTTTCAGTTCCAGCAGGCGGCGCAGGCGGCTATTGCGGTTGATGACGCGGCGATACAGGTCGTTCAGGTCGGAGGTCGCGAAGCGGCCACCGTCGAGCGGCACCAATGGACGCAGGTCCGGTGGCAACACAGGCAACACATCGAGCACCATCCAGTGCGGCTTGATGCCCGACTTCTTGAACGCCTCCATCAATTTCAAGCGCTTGGCGTTTTTCTTGATCTTGATTTCGGAACCGGTCAGGTCGTTGCGCAGTTTGTCGATTTCGACGTCGAGGTCCAGCCCTTCGAGCAGGTCCTTGATGCCCTCGGCGCCCATCTTGGCGGTGTACTCGTCACCGTATTCCTTGCGCTTGGCGTCGTAGTCGTCTTCGGACATGATGCTGAATTTCTTCAGCGGGGTCATGCCGGGGTCGGTCACCACGTAAGCTTCGAAATACAGCACGCGTTCGATGTCGCGTAGTGTCATGTCGAGCACCAGGCCCAGACGTGACGGCAGCGACTTCAGGAACCAGATGTGCGCGCACGGTGCGGCCAGGTCGATGTGACCCATACGCTCGCGGCGAACCTTGGTCTGTGTGACTTCAACGCCGCACTTCTCGCAGATGACACCGCGATGCTTGAGGCGCTTGTACTTGCCGCACAGGCATTCATAGTCCTTGATGGGGCCAAAAATCTTGGCGCAAAAAAGACCATCACGCTCAGGCTTGAAGGTGCGGTAGTTGATGGTTTCAGGCTTCTTCACTTCGCCGAAAGACCACGAACGGATCTTCTCGGGCGAAGCCATGCCGATCTTGATGGCATCGAAATGCTCATCTGGCGTGAATTGCTTGAACAGGTCGAGTAATGATTTCATGTCTTAAATCCTTTTCTTTCCTGTTGATTAGCTGCGTTCGAGTTCGATGTCGATACCGAGCGAGCGGATTTCCTTTACCAGCACGTTGAACGATTCCGGCATACCGGCCGTGATCGCGTGCTCGCCCTTGACAATGCTTTCGTAGACCTTGGTACGGCCCACCACGTCGTCGGACTTGACGGTGAGCATTTCCTGCAGCGTGTAGGCAGCACCGTAGGCTTCCAGCGCCCAGACTTCCATCTCACCGAACCGCTGTCCACCGAATTGCGCCTTGCCGCCCAGAGGCTGCTGGGTCACCAGCGAGTACGGGCCCGTCGAACGTGCGTGCATCTTGTCATCCACCAGATGGTGAAGTTTCAGGAAGTGCATGTAGCCCACCGTCGTCGTCCGCTCAAATGCGTCACCCGTGCGGCCGTCATACAACTGGGCCTGGGTACGTGTTGCGGTCAGGCCCTTGATTTTGGCGATGTCGTCAGGGTAGGCGAGCTGCAGCATCTGCATGATCTCGGCTTCTGAGGCGCCGTCAAACACCGGTGTCGCAAACGGAACGCCGGTCGTCAGGTTGCTGGCCATCTCAAGGATATCGGTGTCCGACAATTTCGTCAGGTCTTCAGCGCGACCGGACTTGTTGTAGATCGTCTCCATGAACTTGCGCAGCTCCTGCACCTTGGCCTCGGCCTGCAGCATGTCGCCGATGCGGTGGCCCAGGCCTTTGGCAGCCCAGCCCAAATGCACTTCCAGCACCTGGCCGACGTTCATGCGCGATGGCACGCCCAGTGGATTCAGCACGATGTCGCATGGGGTACCGTCGGCCATGTGCGGCATGTCTTCGATCGGAACGATCTTGGAAACCACACCTTTGTTTCCGTGACGGCCGGCCATCTTGTCGCCAGGCTGCAAGCGGCGCTTGACCGCCAGGTAAACCTTGACCATCTTCAACACGCCGGCAGGCAATTCGTCGCCTTGTGTCAGCTTCTTGCGCTTTTCCTCGAAAGACAAATCGAAACTGTGGCGCGTCTGCTCCATAGAGTTCTTGATGCTTTCGAGTTGCGAGGCAACCTCGTCATCCGCAGGCCGGATGTCGAACCAGTGGTACTTCTCGACATCGGCCAGGTAGGCCTTGTCGATCTTGGTGCCCTTGGTCAGCTTTTTCGGACCGCCATTGGCAACCTTGCCATTGAGAAGTTTTTCGATGCGGTCGAATGCATCGGCTTCCACAATTCGCAGCTGGTCGTTCAGGTCCAGACGGAAGCGTTTCAGTTCGTCGTCAATGATCTGCTGGGCGCGCTTGTCGCGAACAATGCCTTCACGGGTGAAGACCTGCACATCGATAACCGTACCTTGCGAGCCCTGGCTCACACGCAGCGACGTGTCTTTCACATCGCTGGCTTTTTCGCCGAAGATGGCGCGCAGCAGTTTTTCTTCCGGTGTCAGCGTGGTCTCGCCCTTGGGCGTGACCTTGCCGACCAGTGTGTCACCCGGCTGGACTTCCGCACCGACATAAATGATGCCGGACTCGTCAAGGCGGTTGAGCTGCTGCTCGGACAGGTTTGGAATGTCGCGCGTGATCTCTTCCGAACCCAGCTTGGTGTCGCGGGCCATCACCACGAGTTCCTCGATGTGAATCGAGGTGTAGCGGTCCTCCGCCACCACACGCTCGGAGATCAGGATCGAGTCCTCGAAGTTGTAGCCGTTCCAGGGCATGAAGGCGATCAGCACGTTCTGGCCGATGGCGATTTCGCCGAGGTCGGTGGATGCACCGTCGGCAATCACATCGCCCTTGGCCAGCTTGTCGCCGATCTTGACGATGGGGCGCTGGTGGATGTTGGTGTTCTGGTTGGACCGCTGGTACTTGATCAGGTTGTAGATGTCCACGCCAACTTCACCAGCCAGGGCTTCTGCGTCGTTGACACGCACCACGATGCGGGTGGCGTCGACATAGTCAACAATACCGCCGCGAGTGGCTGTTACCACGGTGCCGGAGTCAATCGCGGCGACACGCTCGATACCGGTGCCGACCAGTGGCTTTTCGGGACGCAGCACAGGCACAGCCTGACGCGACATGTTGGCACCCATCAGCGCGCGGTTGGCGTCATCGTGCTCCAGGAAAGGAACCAGCGATGCAGCCACCGAGACGATCTGCGCAGGCGACACATCCATGTACTGGACGCGTTCTGCACCAACCAGCACGGACTCGCCGTTTTCACGGGCAGAGACCAGGTCGCCGGTCAGCTTGCCGCCATCGTCCAGCGCCGCATTGGCCTGGGCGATCACGTACTTGCCTTCCTCGATCGCGGACAGGTAGTCAATTTGTGTCGTGATCTTGCTGTCGATCACGCGGCGATACGGCGTTTCAATAAAGCCGTATTCGTTGAGACGGGCATACAGGGCCAGCGAGTTGATCAAGCCGATGTTCGGGCCTTCCGGCGTTTCAATCGGGCAGACGCGGCCGTAATGGGTCACGTGCACATCACGCACTTCAAAACCGGCACGTTCGCGGGTCAAGCCACCGGGGCCAAGGGCCGATACACGGCGCTTGTGGGTGATCTCGGCCAGCGGATTGGTCTGGTCCATGAACTGCGACAGTTGCGAGGCGCCGAAGAACTCTTTCAACGCGGCCGAAATCGGCTTGCTGTTGATCAGGTCATGCGGCATCAGCGGTTCCTGCTCGGCCTGGCCCAGACGCTCTTTCACAGCTTTTTCAATACGTGCCAGACCGGTGCGGTACTGGTTTTCAGCCAGTTCGCCGACACAACGCACGCGGCGGTTGCCGAGGTGGTCAATGTCATCGACTTCGCCATTGCCGTTGCGCAGGTCCACCAGGATCTTGACGACAGCGAGGATGTCCTCGTTGGTCATGACCATGGGGCCGGTCGAAGTATCGCGACCCACGCGGGCGTTGAACTTCATGCGGCCGACCTTGGACAGGTCGTAGGTGTCCGGGTTGTAGAACAGGCGCTGGAACAGGGCCTGGACAGCATCTTCCGTCGGTGGCTCGCCGGGGCGCATCATGCGGTAGATGGCAACACGGGCAGCAAATTCGTCAGCCGTTTCATCGGCGCGCAGGGTCTGGGAAATGTAGGCGCCCTGATCCAGTTCGTTGGTGTACAGCACCTGCAGGTCCTGCACATTGGCCAGCCGGAGTTTCTTCAACAACACTTCGGTCAACTCATCATTGGCCTTGGCGATGATCTCGCCGGTTTCGGCGTCCACAATGTTCTTGGCGACCACACGGCCGATCAGGAAGTCTTCGGGAACGCTGATGGTCGACGTGCCGCTCTGCTCAAGTTCGCGTGTGTGGCGCACGGTGATGCGCTTGTCTTTCGCAACCACAACCTTGCCGTTTTTGTCGGTGATGTCGAAACGGGCCACCTCGCCGCGCATGCGCTCGGCGACAAATTCCATCTGCGCGCCGCTGTCCATGATGCGGAAATTGTCGAACACGAAAAAGTTCGCCAGGATGGACTCGGGGTTCAGGCCGATGGCCTTGAGCAGGATGGTGACCGGCATCTTGCGGCGGCGATCAACGCGGAAATACAGGATGTCCTTGGGGTCGAATTCAAAGTCCAGCCACGAACCGCGGTAAGGAATAATGCGCGCCGAGAACAAGAGCTTGCCCGAACTGTGGGTCTTGCCCTTGTCATGTTCGAAAAACACACCCGGCGAGCGATGCAGCTGAGACACGATGACACGCTCGGTGCCGTTGATGACGAAGGAACCCTTGTCAGTCATGAGCGGTACTTCGCCCATATAGACCTCCTGCTCCTTGACTTCCTTGACCACCTTGGACTGCGACGTCGAGGACTCGCGGTCATAAATGATCAGCTGGACTTTGGCGCGCACGGCCGACGCGAAGGTCAGGCCGCGGGTCTGACACTCGCGCACGTCGAATGCGGGCTTGGCCAGGTTGTACTCGATGAATTTCATCTCGACAAACCCGTTGTGCGAGACGATGGGGAAGGCGTTTTCAAATGCAGCCTGCAGGCCTTCCATGGTGCGTTTTTGCGGCGCACGATCGGCTTGCAGAAACGCCGTATAGGCATCTTTTTGCATCTGCAGCAGGTAAGGAACATTCAGCACACTTTCGCGGCTGCCGAAACTTTTGCGAATTCGCTTGCGTTCGGTATAGGAATAGGCCATGAGTTCTCCGCTTTGATGGGACACAAACCGGTACGGGCAACCGGCTTGTTAAGCTCTGGCGACTGTCTTGAATGAATACACCACGTAATCAAACAGACTTGGTGGTTGGCCACTACCAACCATGGCGGACGGCAACGCATTGCACGTTGCCCGAACCAAGGCGTTTCCTGCAGTCGGGGTCAGGAAGCACTGGCAAGAAGATTTTTGTCAAATCTGCTTGCCAGTGGTTCCAAAGAGCTGAAAAACCCGCTCACGCGGTGCTTTTAACGCAGCTCCTTGAAAGTACGAAAGGCTGGAAGCCGAAACCGGCTTCCAGCCTTCGCGAACCACAAGGATTACTTGAGTTCGACTTTCGCGCCAGCGTCTTCGAGCTTTTTCTTGGCAGCTTCTGCATCGGCTTTAGGCAGGCCTTCCTTGACGTTCTTGGGAGCGCCGTCAACCAGATCCTTGGCTTCTTTCAAGCCCAGGCCGGTGATTTCGCGAACCGCCTTGATGACTTGCACCTTCTGGGCGCCGGCTTCGAGCAGAACGACGTTGAAGTCAGTCTTCTCTTCAACCACTGCAGCAGCGGCACCGCCGCCAGCAGCAGGAGCCGACATGGCTGCAGCGCTCACGCCAAATTTCTCTTCGATGGCTTTCACCAGTTCGTTGAGTTCGAGAACCGTCATGCTGTCAAGCGCGGTCAAAAATGAGTCTTTATCGAATGCCATTTTGATTTCCTAAAAGTTGGTACAAATTCAAGCTGCTGCAGCTTCAGGCTCTGCTGCGGGGGCTTCGCTCGACGCGTCGGTTTCGCCACCGCCCTTTTTCGCCGCCAGCGCGCCCAGCACAACGGCTGTACGCGAAATGGGCGACATCAGCAAGCCACACAACTGGGCGAGCAGCACTTCTTTCGAAGGGATGTTCGCAAGCTGCTTGACGCCGTTCACGTCCAGGACTTTTCCTGCCATGGCGCCTGCGCGAATCACCAACTTGTCGTTGGTCTTCGCGAAGTCGGCAACCACCTTGGCGGCAGCGACAGCGTCTGTGGAAAAGCCATAGATCAGCGGACCGGTCATCTGGTCGGACAGGACATCAAACGCGCTGCCTGCCACGGCACGGCGAGCCAGGGTGTTTTTCAACACACTCAGGGTCACGCCTTTGTCGCGGGCTTGGCTGCGAAGCTTGGTCATGTCAGCGACCGTGATGCCACGGTATTCCGCCATCACGAGCGTTTGAGCTTTAGCGGCGAGGCCGGTCACTTCATCAATGACGGCTTGTTTCTCACTGCGGTTGAGACTCAAGGTCTACTCCTTAATAATGTGTTTTTCAGATCGCGCCTTCGCGCCTTCCAATCAACACGCCTATGTTCAGCGACCAACTGTTTCAGATTCTTTTCAAAACCATTCAGCAGCGGGACCGCCATCTGCGTTGGTTGTCTTGCGACGATTAAGCGGCGGACTTGCGTCCTACCGCACCAACGGTCCTGGATGGCCTGCCGGAGCCGAAACCCCGGCAGCCCACCACTTCGACCCACCCCTTCGGGCGGGTCAAATTCCTGCGATTAAGCCGCGATGGTTTGCGTGTCGACGCGAACGCCTACACCCATCGTTGACGAAACCGCCACTTTCCTCAAATACACACCCTTGCTGGACGCAGGCTTGGCCTTGGTCAGCGCATCGATCAGTGCAGCCAGGTTGCCCTGAAGCTTGTCGGTGTCGAAGGAGCGGCGACCGATGGTGCCGTGCACAATGCCGGCCTTGTCGACACGGAATTGCACCTGGCCGGCCTTGGCGTTTTTAACCGCCGTTGCCACATCAGGGGTCACCGTTCCGACTTTCGGATTCGGCATCAGGCCGCGTGGGCCGAGGATCTGACCCAGGGTGCCGACGACACGCATGGCGTCAGGCGATGCGATCACGACATCGAAATCCATCTTGCCGGCCTTGATGTCGGCCGCAAGATCGTCCATGCCGACGATGTCGGCGCCAGCGGCCTTGGCTTCTTCAGCCTTGGCGCCCTGTGCAAACACAGCCACACGTTTGGTCTTGCCGGTGCCGTTGGGCAGCACAACGGCGCCACGGACAACCTGGTCGGATTTCTTGGCATCGATGCCAAGTTGCACGGCCACGTCGATGGATTCATCGAACTTAGCAACTGCAAATTCCTTCACCAGGCCCAGGGCATCAGCCACTGCATACAGCTTGTTGCTGTCGAT
Source organism: Polaromonas eurypsychrophila (assembly GCF_014641715.1). Taxonomy (GTDB): domain Bacteria; phylum Pseudomonadota; class Gammaproteobacteria; order Burkholderiales; family Burkholderiaceae_C; genus Polaromonas; species Polaromonas eurypsychrophila. The sequence goes on from NZ_BMIG01000008.1 coordinate 185,870, forward strand.
TTTGTCGCCAATGGTTTTTTGGCGCTTTGTCAGCTTGCTCATACAACACCCTCCACCGACACGCCCATGGAGCGAGCCGTACCAGCAATCGTGCGAACTGCAGCGTCGAGGTCTGCAGCCGTCATGTCTTTCATTTTGGTCTTGGCGATTTCTTCCAGCTGTGCGCGGGAGATCTTGCCAACCTTCACCGTGTGCGGTGTAGCCGAACCCTTGTCGAGTTTGATGGCCTTCTTGATCAAAACGCCCGCAGGAGGTGTCTTGATAACAAAGGTAAAGCTCTTGTCGGCAAATGCCGTGATCACCACAGGCAGTGGCAGACCGGGCTCAACACCCTGGGTCTGGGCATTGAATGCCTTGCAGAACTCCATGATGTTCAGGCCGCGCTGACCCAAAGCCGGGCCAATCGGGGGGGACGGGTTGGCCTTACCAGCTGGCACTTGCAGCTTGATGAAGCCGACGATTTTTTTCGCCATACTTTTCTCCTTGCGGGTCATAACGCCAAGGCGCTGTATAAACAGGCCCGGGCTCCCCGGGGGTTACACAACTCAATCAGGCCCCGGAGAGCCGCTCCGCGCCGAGTTGCAAGGCGCGAATGTTTTTGCCAACCGAAAGATCAGGTCTTTTCGATCTGGCTGAACTCCAGCTCAACAGGCGTAGCGCGGCCAAAAATAGTGACCGACACGCGCACCTTGTTCTTGTCGTAGTTGACTTCTTCGACCGTACCGTTGAAGTCGGTGAACGGGCCGTCTTTGACGCGCACATACTCGCCGGTCTCAAATTCCACCTTGTGCCGCGGTTTTTCGGTGCCGACCTGCATCTGGTTCACGATTTTCTGGACCTCTTCTTCCGAAATCGGGGCCGGGCGGTTTTTTGCACCCCCGACAAAACCCGTGACCTTGTTGGTGTGTTTCACCAGGTGCCAAGTTTCATCGTCCATGACCATTTCAACCAGAACATAACCGGGGAAGAAACGGCGCTCGGTGGTTTTCTTCTGGCCATTCTTGATCTCGACCACTTCTTCGGTCGGCACCAGAAAACGGCCAAACTTGGCCTGCATGCCGGCGCGGTTGATGCGCTCGACAATGTTGCGTTCAACGGCTTTTTCCATGCCGGAATAGGCATGCACGACATACCACTGCATGCCGGGTGTCGGCTGCAGCGATGTGCCAGCAGCCACTTCGCTGATCACGTCACCGTTCATATCGCTCATTATTTTCTCCACCCCAAAATCAGGTCGTAAAACACCCATTCAAGCGTTTTATCCGTGAGCCACAAAAAGAGCGCCATCACCACAACAAAACCAAAAACGTAAGCCGTCATCTGCATGGCTTCCTTGCGGGCGGGCCAAACGACTTTTTTGACTTCGCGCCAGGAATCACGGCCAAAAGCCACAAACTGTTTGCCGGGCTCCGAAGTCATGAACACGACCACGGCCGCCACCAGACCCACGATCAAACCACCCCATTGGGCGATCTGACCCTGCTTGGCGAGCAGGTAAAAGCCCGCGAGGGAAGCCACGACCAGAGCAATGGCCAACGCCAGCTTGGCTTTGTCAGCGGTAGTGCTGACGGTTTCGACTTGAGAAGTGGCCATGAGCGCCTGATTCCTGTTCAATCTTCATGCGTCTTTTCAGACGCTTAAGCCCACCTGGGGTCCTGAGACTCCCGGCGGGCTTCGCTTTACCGTCTTTTCTAACCACCGGCGGCATCGACACCTGTCAAAGCCGGGTGGCAGGGGCAGTAGGAATCGAACCTACAACCTTCGGTTTTGGAGACCGACGCTCTGCCAATTGAGCTATACCCCTCCGTCAAACCTCGCAAAAATATCAGCGTTCGTCAGCGCTTACGCAATGATCTTGGCCACAACACCAGCGCCGACGGTTTTGCCGCCCTCGCGGATGGCAAAGCGCAGGCCCTCTTCCATGGCGATCGGGTTGATCAACTTGACGGTGATCGACACGTTGTCGCCTGGCATGACCATTTCCTTGCCTTCTGGCAACTCGATCGCACCGGTCACGTCCGTCGTGCGGAAGTAGAACTGGGGGCGGTAGTTGTTGAAGAAAGGCGTGTGGCGGCCACCTTCGTCTTTGGACAGAACGTAGATCTCGCCGGTGAAGTGGGTGTGCGGCTTGATCGATCCGGGCTTGCACAGGACTTGACCGCGCTGGACGTCTTCGCGCTTGGTGCCGCG